>NZ_LWBU01000001.1:0-19591 GCF_001646665.1 Streptomyces noursei
CTCGACCCGCGGGGGGTGCGCGACCGCGTCGCCGCGGTCCTGGGCGGCGAGGGAGTGTCCGCAAAGTATCGGCGTCCGCCCGGAGGGCGGGGGTCGCGGTGGCCGGTGCGTGCGATCGCAAGGCGGAGGAGGGAGCCATGGTGACCGACAACAACGCCGCTGGGGGGCCCCCCTCTGGGGGAGCGCGTGCAGGGCGCCGCGGGCCAGGCGAGACTTTGCGGACACGGCCTAGGGTCCGCCGCCCACACCGTCCGGAGTCCGGCACCCCCGCGGGGGCGCCGGACTCCGGCGTTTCGGCGTACCCGCCGCTGGTTCCCGGCGTCTGCCGCACCGGCGATCGGGTGTTCGGGTGATCCGGCGATCCGGCGATGCGGTGGCCCGGTCATCCGGCGTGCGGGTGTTCCGGGGTCGCCCGCGCGGGCGTTCCGGCAGGCTGTCGCGGGGCCGCTCGAGGTGGCGGCGGGAGGCTGGAGGGGGCCGCGGCTCGCGGGGCGCTCGGGTGGCGGCGGGAGGCTGGAGGGGGCCGCGCTCGCGGGGCGCTCGGGTGGCGGCGGGAGCCTGGAGGGGGTCGTGCTCGCGGGCCCCGGGCCCGTGCCGGTGACGGCAGGGGCGATGTCAGTGGGCTCTGGTAGGAATGTGGCTGTGAGCAGCGACGACGGGAAGCGGGAAGGCGGGGGCCGGGGGGCCGAGCCGCCCGAGCAGCTCGCGCTCATACGGGAGACGGTGCGCAAGGCGAAGGTGCCCCGGGCCAAGCCGCGCACCTGGCGGGGGGCCGCGCTGGCCAAGGAGCTGCCGGTCGCCCGGGTCGTCGTGAACAAGGGCGTCCTGCACCTGGACCAGTTCTTCGACTACGCCGTGCCCGAGGAGCTCGACGCCGTCGCCCGGCCCGGCGTCCGGGTGCGCGTCCGCTTCGGGGCGGGCGCCCACCAGGTGCGCGACGGACGCCGGGAGGGCGGGCGGCTCATCGACGGGTTCCTCGTCGAGCGCCGCGCCGAGTCGGACTACCCCGGCCCGCTGGCCGCCCTCGCCGACGTGGTGTCGCCCGAGCCGGTGCTCGACGCCGAGCTGCTCGGGCTGGCGCGGGCGGTGGCCGACCGGTACGCCGGGAGCCTCGCGGACGTGCTCCAGCTGGCGGTCCCGCCGCGCCATGTGAAGGCCGAGCGGAAGCCGTCGCCGCAGCCGCTGCCGCCACCCGCCGCACCGGAACCGGGCACCTGGGAGCGGTACGCGCAGGGCCCGGCCTTCCTGGCGGCGCTCGCAGGGGGCCGCTCGCCGCGGGCGGTGTGGAACGCGCTGCCCGGTCCGCACTGGGCGGACGAGCTGGCCAGGGCGGTGGGCGCGACCCTCGCCTCCGGGCGCGGCGCGCTGGTCGTGGTGCCCGACGGGCGGGCGGCCGGCCGGGTGGACGCGGCGCTGACCGCCGTCGTGGGGGAGGGGCGGCACGCGGTGCTGACCGCCGAGGCCGGGCCCGAGAAGCGGTACGGGCAGTGGCTCGCCGTCCGGCGCGGGGCGGTCCGCGCGGTCGTGGGTACGCGGGCGGCGATGTTCGCCCCGGTGCGGGACCTGGGCCTGGTGGCCATCTGGGACGACGGGGACTCCAGCCACAGCGAGCAGCACGCGCCGCTGCCGCACGCGCGCGAGGTGCTGCTGCTGCGCGCCGCGCACGACGGGTGCGGCTTCCTGCTGGGCGGCACCAGTTGCACGGTCGAGGCGGCCCAGCTCGTCGAGAGCGGCTGGGCCCGGCCCCTGGTGGCGCCCCGGGACCAGGTCAGGGCCGCCGCGCCCCTCGTACGGACGGTGGGCGACGGGGAGCTGGCGCGCGACGAGGCGGCGCGGGCGGCCCGGCTCCCGTCGCTCGCCTGGCAGGCGGCGCGGGAGGGACTCAAGTCCGGTCCGGTGCTGGTGCAGGTGCCCCGGCGGGGGTACGTCCCCCGGCTGGCGTGCGAGCGGTGCCGGACGCCCGCGCGGTGCCGGCACTGCGCGGGGCCCCTGGAGGCGCCCGAACAGCGCGAGCTGCGGTGCGGCTGGTGCGGCAGGGGCGCGCCGGACTGGCACTGCGCGGAGTGCGGCGCGGTCCGGCTGCGCGCCCAGGTGGTGGGCGCCCGCCGGACGGCGGAGGAGCTGGGGCGGGCCTTCCCGGCCGTGCCCGTACGGACCTCGGGGCGCGACCACGTCCTGGACACCGTGCCCGCCCGGCCCGCGCTGGTGGTGAGCACCCCGGGCGCCGAGCCGGTCGCCGAGGGCGGTTACGCGGCGGCGCTGCTCCTGGACGGCTGGGCCATGCTGGGCCGGGCCGACCTGCGGGCCGGCGAGGAGGCGCTGCGGCGCTGGATGGACGCCGCCTCGCTGGTGCGGGGCCAGGCCGAGGGCGGCACCGTCGTGATCGTGGCCGAGCCGACCCTGCGGCCCGTGCAGGCGCTGGTGCGGTGGGACCCGGTCGGGCACGCGCAGCGGGAGCTGGCCGAGCGGGCCGAGCTGGGCTTCCCGCCGGTCTCCCGGATGGCCGCCGTGACCGGCCGGGCGGAGGCGGTGGCGGCGTTCCTCACGGCCGCCGAGCTGCCCGCCGAGGCCGAGGTGCTCGGCCCGGTGCCGCTGCCGCCCCCGCCGCCCGGTGCGCCGCGGCGGCCCGGTGACCCGCCGCCGGGCGAGGTCTGGGAGCGGGCCCTGCTGCGGGTCCCACCGGGCAGCGGAGCGGCGCTGGCGGCCGCGCTGAAGGCCGCGCAGGCGGCGCGGCTGGCCCGGGGCGGCCCCGAACCGGTGCGCATCAGGGTCGACCCGCCCGACATCGGCTGACGGCCCCCGGCTCCGGAGGAGCCCGCCCGGTGCCCGGCCCGGGCGGCGGGCGGTGCGAGGCGAGGCGGCAGGGGCGGCGGCGCGGTGCGAGGCGGCAGGGGCGGCGGCGGTACGGGGGCGGAGTGCGCGGCGTACCGGTGTCGCCGGACATGGGTGGCCGCCCGGCCCCGGGGGGTGAGGGCCGGGCGGCCGGGTGGGGTCAGCCGTTGCGCGGGCCGGGGAAGGCGCTCGGGCGGACCTCCTCGCGGAGGGTCTGGGAGCCGGACGTCGGCTGGGGCGGCATCGAGCGCGCGGCCGGCACCGAGGGCATCGTGCGCGTGCCCCCCGGCTCGACGGTGTGGTCGGTCTCGGCCGGGCCCGGCTGCGGGGCCGTGGCCCGCCGCGTGCCGTACCGGCGGTGGACCGCCTGCTTGGTGACACCGAGCGCCGAGCCCACCGCGTCCCACGAGAAGCCCAGCGAACGGTCGAAGTCCACCGCGGCGGTCACCAGCGTCTCGACGCTGTCCCGCAGTTCCTGGGCGAGCCGCACGGTGGGGGCCGGGGCCCTGCCGTAGACGACGAAGCCCGTGGACGGGCCGGATCGCCGCGGGCGGTACACATTGCCGAGCTGGGCGGTGAGCGTGCGCAGCGCGTCCACCTGCCGGCGGACCCGCTCGATGTCCCGCACCAACAGGTGCAGGCTCGCCCGGGCTTGGGCGTCGTGGGTTGCGTGGTCGGCCATTGACAAGCCTCTCGAACCGGCGTTGAAAAGGGGTGGGCCGCTCCGTGGCGGCGGCCCGTTTCGGTCAATCTGCCTTGACCAACGCGCCACCCGTGGTCGGGGTCACGCTGCGGGGGCGTATCCGCATATGCCCAGGGCGCGCAAGGCGACGTACGCCCCCCGCCGCACCGGCGCCTAAACTGGTGCGCCGCCCACCACCGCCACCGGACAGACAGGCAGTCAGCCACTGATGAAGCTCGTCTTCGCAGGCACCCCCGAGGTCGCCGTACCCGCCCTGGACGCCCTGATCGCCTCGGACCGGCACGAGGTGGCCGCCGTCGTCACCCGGCCCGACGCCCCCGCGGGGCGCGGCCGCCGGCTCGTCGCCAGCCCCGTCGCCCAGCGCGCCGAGGAGGCCGGGATCGAGGTCCTCAAGCCGGCCAGGCCGCGGGACGAGGACTTCCTGGCGCGGCTGCGGGAGATCGGCCCCGACTGCTGTCCGGTGGTCGCCTACGGCGCGCTGCTGCCGCGCGTCGCCCTCGACGTGCCCGCCCACGGCTGGGTCAACCTGCACTTCTCGCTGCTGCCCGCATGGCGCGGCGCCGCCCCCGTACAGCACGCGATCATGGCCGGGGACGAGGTGACCGGCGCGTCGACCTTCCTGATCGAGGAGGGCCTGGACTCCGGCCCGGTGTACGGCGTCGTCACCGAGGAGGTGCGCCCCACCGACACCAGCGGTGACCTGCTGACCCGGCTCGCCTTCGCCGGCAGCGGGCTGCTCGCCGCGACGATGGACGGCATCGAGGACGGCACCCTGAAGGCCGTCCCGCAGCCCGCCGAGGGCGTCACCCTCGCCCCCAAGCTCACCGTCGAGGACGCGCACGTCGACTGGACGGCGCCCGCGCTCCGGGTCGACCGGGTCGTCCGCGGCTGCACCCCCGCCCCCGGTGCCTGGACCCTCTTCCGGGGCGAGCGGCTCAAGATCGTCCAGGCGGCCCTCGTCCAGGACCGTGCCGACCTCGCCCCCGGCGAGCTGTCGGCCGCCAAGAACAACGTGTACGTGGGGACCGGCTCCCACGCGGTGGAACTGCTGTGGGTGCAGCCCCAGGGCAAGAAGCCGATGCGCGGCGCGGACTGGGCCCGGGGCGTGCGGATCGCGCCGGGGGAGAGGGCCGGCGTCTGAGGACTGCCGGCGCGACCGGGTGGGGGTGGACGACCGGCGGGCGGGGCCGACGTAGGCTGAAAGGGTTCGAGCCACACCGGAAGCGGAGCACCTTTTGAGCGAGCAGTCCCGTCGCCGTCCCCCCAAGCCGTACCGCCGCCCCAAGAAGGACCCGGTACGGATCCTGGCCTTCGAGGCGCTGCGCGCCGTCGACGAGCGGGACGCGTACGCCAACCTCGTCCTGCCGCCGCTGCTGCGGAAGGCGCGCGAGAAGGAGGGCTTCGACGGCCGCGACGCCGCGCTCGCCACCGAGCTGGTGTACGGCACGCTGCGCCGCCAGGGCACGTACGACGCGATCATCGCCGCGTGCATCGACCGCCCGCTGCGCGAGGTCGACCCGCCGGTGCTGGACGTGCTCGCGCTGGGCGCGCACCAGCTGCTCGGGACCCGGATCCCCACGCACGCGGCGGTCTCGGCGAGCGTGGAGCTGGCGCGGGTGGTGCTCGGCGACGGGCGGGCCAAGTTCGTCAACGCGGTGCTCCGCAAGATCGCGCAGCAGGACCTCGACGGATGGCTGGAACAGGTCGCCCCGCCGTACGACGAGGACGCCGAGGACCACCTGGCGGTCGTGCACTCGCACCCGCGCTGGATCGTCTCCGCCCTGTGGGACGCGCTCGGCGGCGGACGCGCCGGCATCGAGGACCTGCTGGAGGCCGACAACGAGCGGCCGGAGGTCACCCTGGTGGCCCGCCCCGGCCGCTCCACCCCCGCCGAGCTGCTGGACGTCCTGGGCGAGGAGTCCGGCCTGCCCGGCCGCTGGTCGCCGTACGCCGTACGGCTCGCCGAGGGCGGCGAGCCCGGTGCGATCGACGCGGTGCGCGAGGGTAGGGCGGGCGTCCAGGACGAGGGCAGCCAGCTCGTGGCCCTCGCCCTCGCGAACGCCCCGCTCGACGGCCCCGACGCCCGCTGGCTCGACGGCTGCGCGGGCCCCGGCGGCAAGGCGGCGCTCCTGGGCGCCCTGGCCGCCGGGCGGGGAGCCACGCTCCTCGCCTCCGAGAAGCAGCCGCACCGCGCCCGGCTGGTCGACCGGGCCCTGGCCGGCAACCCCGGCCCGTACCAGGTGATCACCGCCGACGGCACCCGCCCGCCGTGGCGCCCCGGCTCCTTCGACCGGGCCCTGGTCGACGTGCCGTGCTCCGGCCTCGGCGCCCTGCGCCGCCGGCCCGAGGCCCGCTGGCGCCGCCGCCCGGAGGACCTGGAGAGCTTCGGGCCGCTGCAACGCGCCCTGCTCACCGAGGCGTTGCGGGCCGTCCGGGTCGGCGGGGTGGTCGGCTACGCGACCTGCTCGCCGCACCTGGCGGAGACCCGCGTGGTCGTCGACGGCGTCCTCAAGAGGCACGGCGGCGCCGAGCTGATCGACGCCAGGCCGCTGATGCCCGGCGTCCCCGCGCTCGGCGACGGCCCGGACGTACAGCTCTGGCCGCACCTGCACGGCACCGACGCGATGTACCTGGCGCTGCTGCGGCGCACCGCGTGAGACCGCCCGGCGTACCGCCCGAACGCGCTCCGGCGCACCCGGCGGGGGCGCTGTTTCGCCGGTAATGCGGCAAGTGTGCCGCGTCCGGGGAGGACCGCACGGGCATCGGGTAAAAGAAACCCCATGGGACATGGCACGCTTGGCTCATGGCCCAGATCAACCCCAGCATCCTGTCCGCCGATTTCGCCCGCCTCGCCGAGGAGGCGAAAGCCGTCGAAGGTGCCGACTGGCTCCACGTCGATGTCATGGACAACCACTTCGTGCCCAACCTCACGCTGGGCGTCCCCGTCGTGGAGTCGCTCAGCCGCGCGACGGACACCCCGCTGGACTGCCACCTCATGATCGAGGACCCCGACCGCTGGGCCCCGCAGTACGTCGAGGCGGGGGCCGGGTCGGTGACCTTCCACGTGGAGGCGGCCGCGGCACCGGTCCGGCTGGCGCGCGAGATCAGGGCCAAGGGGGCGCGGGCGTCGATGGCGCTCAAGCCCGCCACCCCCATCGAGCCGTTCGAGGACCTGCTCCCCGAGCTGGACATGCTGCTGATCATGACCGTGGAGCCCGGCTTCGGCGGCCAGGCGTTCCTGGACATCATGCTGCCGAAGATCCGCCGTACCCGGGAGCTGATCTCCAAGCACGGCCTGCAGCTGTGGCTCCAGGTCGACGGCGGGGTCTCGGCCTCCACCATCGAGCGCTGCGCGGAGGCCGGTGCCGACGTGTTCGTCGCCGGTTCCGCCGTGTACGGAGCGGAGGACCCGGCCGCCGCGGTGCGGGCCCTGCGCGAACAGGCCACCGCGGCGACCGCCACGGCCGCGTGGGCGTGCGGCCACTGAGCCACGGGTGAACCACGGGCAGATGAACGCAGCCCAACAGGACCGATCACGGACCGCCGGATCTGCAAGGATGGCGATCCGAAGTGTGAACAGCAGTGAGGAGAGCGCGGTGTCTGCTATGTCGGCGGGACGGCCAGCCCTGCGGATGGGACCCGCGGAGCTCGTGCAGGCGGCGGCCATGGCCCGTCGCTTCTATCTCGAGGGCAAGTCCAAGATCCAGATCGCGGAGGAGTTCGGCGTCAGCCGCTTCAAGGTGGCCCGGGTCCTGGAGACCGCCCTCGAGCGTGACCTCGTACGCATCGAGATCCGCGTACCGGCCGAGCTCGACGCCGAGCGCTCCGACGCGCTCCGCGCCAGATACGGGCTGCGTCATGCCGTGGTCGTCGAGTCCCCGCCGGAGGGCGAGGACGCCTCGCCGGACCCCGAGAACCTGGGCGAGGTCGCGGCCGACCTGCTCGGCGAGCTCGTGGCGGAGGGCGACGTCCTGGGCCTCGCCTGGGGCCGGTCCACCATCCACATGGCTGCCGCCCTCGACCGGCTGCCGCCCTGCACGGTCGTCCAGCTGACCGGCGTGTACGACGCGGGCACCGCCGAGCGCGGCTCGGTGGAGGCGGTGCGCCGCGCCGCCCAGGTCTCCGGGGGCGAGGCGCACCCCATCTACGCGCCGATGCTGCTGCCCGACCCGGCGACCGCCGCGGCGCTGCGCAACCAGACCGGCATCGCCCGCGCCTTCGAGTACTTCGACAAGGTCACCGTCGCGGCGGTGTCCATCGGCTCCTGGGAGCCGGGCATCTCCACGGTCCACGACATGCTCACGGACGAGGAGCGGGCGCACTACGCCTCGCTGGGCGTCGCGGCCGAGATGTCGGCCCACCTGTTCGACTCGGCCGGCCGCCGGGTCGGGCGCGACCTGGGGGAGCGCTGCATCACCGTCGAGGCCGACCGGCTGCGGCGCATCCCGGAGGTCGTGGCCATCGCGGGCGGCCGGCGCAAGGCGGCGGCGATCGGCGCGGTGCTCCGCTCCGGGCTGGTGACCAGCCTGGTCACGGACACCATGGCGGCGGACTACCTCCTGACGGAGTTCACCCCCGGCCCGCGCCCGGCGCTGGACCGCACGGACCCGGACGAATAGGACGAAGGGCGGGCGGGGCGGACGGGACGGACGGTCCTGGCCGGCCCCGCCCGCCGCCTTTGCGTGACGCACCGCGCCGGACCCGGCTTGGAGGAAGCCACCAGGCGCCCTCCGCGGCGCTGTGGCTTTCGCCCGGGGCCTACGCCGGTGCGGCCATGGGACAATGAAGTACGTGCGTTTTCCCCCCGGCTGAAATGCCCGGGGGCCAACTCCGAACGACTGGGATGTTCAGCACGTGCGTTTCCTCAATGACCTGAAGCCGCCGTACGACCTCACGTACGACGACGTATTCATGGTGCCTAGCCGCTCGGCCGTGGGCTCCCGCCAGGGTGTCGACCTGTCCTCCCCCGACGGCACCGGGACCACCATCCCCCTGGTCGTGGCCAACATGACCGCCATCGCGGGCCGGCGGATGGCCGAGACCGTCGCCCGGCGCGGCGGCCTCGTCGTCATCCCCCAGGACATTCCGATCGAGGTCGTCACCGACGTCATCTCCTGGGTCAAGAGCCGTCACCACGTGCTCGACACCCCGATCGTGCTCGACCCCCACCAGACCGTCGCCGACGCGCTGTCGCTGCTGCCCAAGCGCGCGCACAACGCGGGCGTCGTCGTGGACGCCGACCAGCGCCCCATCGGGGTCGTCACCGACGAGGACCTGTCCGGGGTCGACCGCTTCACCCAGCTGTCCGAGGTCATGTCCAAGGACGAGCTGCTGCTGCTCGACGCGGACATCGACCCGCGCGAGGCGTTCAACACCCTCGACCACCACAACCGCCGCTACGCCCCCGCCGTGGACAAGGACGGCCGCCTCGCCGGCATCCTGACCCGCAAGGGCGCGCTGCGCGCCACCCTGTACTCGCCGGCCGTCGACGCCGACGGCAAGCTCCGCATCGCCGCCGCGGTCGGCATCAACGGCGACGTGGCGGGCAAGGCCAAGCAGCTCCTCGACGCGGGCGTCGACACCCTGGTCGTGGACACCGCCCACGGCCACCAGGAGTCGATGATCGCCGCGGTCAAGGCCGTCCGCGGCCTCGACCCGCACGTGCCGATCGTCGCGGGCAACATCGTCGCCGCCGAGGGCGTGCGCGACCTCATCGAGGCCGGCGCGGACATCATCAAGGTCGGTGTGGGCCCCGGCGCCATGTGCACCACCCGCATGATGACCGGCGTGGGCCGTCCGCAGTTCTCCGCCGTCCTCGAATGCGCCGCGGAGGCCAAGAAGTTCGGCAAGCACGTGTGGGCCGACGGCGGTGTCCGCCACCCGCGCGACGTCGCCATGGCGCTCGCCGCCGGCGCGTCCAACGTGATGATCGGCTCCTGGTTCGCGGGCACCTACGAGTCCCCCGGCGACCTCCAGCAGGACGCCAGCGGGCGCCTGTACAAGGAGTCGTTCGGCATGGCCTCCAAGCGCGCCGTGCGCAACCGCACGAGCGAGGAGTCCGCGTACGACCGGGCCCGCAAGGCGATCTTCGAGGAGGGCATTTCGCACTCGCGGATGTTCCTGGACCCGGCCCGTCCGGGCGTCGAGGACCTGATCGACTCGATCATCGCGGGTGTGCGCTCCTCGTGCACCTACGCCGGCGCCGGCTCCCTCGAGGAGTTCGCCGAGAAGGCCATCGTGGGCGTCCAGAGCGCCGCCGGCTACGCCGAGGGCAAGCCGCTGCACGCCAGCTGGAGCTGACACACCGTCGGAAGCCCGGCCCGGGCGGCCGCCCCTCACCCCGTGCGAGAGGCGGCCGTTCCGCTTTTTTCGCCCCGGGCCGAATCCGTACGCGTGCTCCGCCGCAAGGCGGGTACACGCGCCTTGCGAACGTACGAAGATGAATAGGGAGGGTGCAGTGTCCATGGCGACCACGATCTCGACCGGTACCGGCCCGCAGACGATCACCGATCTGCCGGAGGTCCGCAACCCCGGCGAGGTGGCTCCGAAGGACGCGAAGGAGCTCTCCAAGGCCTTCTTCGACCGGCTCGCCGTGCTGGAGGAGGGCACCGAGGAGTATCAGTACGTCCGCAACACGCTGATCGAACTCAACCTCTCCCTGGTCAAGTACGCGGCGACGCGGTTCCGCAACCGCGCCGACCAGATGGAGGACATCATCCAGGTCGGCACCATCGGGCTCATCAAGGCCATCGACCGCTTCGACCTCAGCCGCGAAGTGGAGTTCACGACTTTCGCGATGCCGTGCGTCGTCGGCGAGATCAAGCGCTTCTTCCGCGACACCAGCTGGTCGGTGCACGTGCCGAGGCGCCTCCAGGAGCTGCGCATCGACATCGCCCGCGCGACCGACGAGCTCTTCCAGCGCCTCGACCGCTCCCCGACCCCGGCCGAACTGGCCGAGCACCTGGGGATGGAGGAGGAGGAGATCCTCGAAGGACTCGTCGCCGCCAACGGATACACCGCCGGCTCCATCGACCTGCCCCTCGACGACAGCGGCGACAACTCCTCCGAGACCCTCGGCGACCGGCTCGGCGAGCCCGACCGCGAGCTGGAGATCGTCGAGAACGTACAGGCGCTCAAGCCGCTCATCGAGCAGTTCGACGAGCGCGACCGGCGGATCCTGCAGATGCGGTACGTGGACGAGATGACGCAGTCGGAGATCGGTGCCGTGCTGGGCGTGTCCCAGATGCACGTCTCACGGCTGCTCTCGCGGATCACCGCGCGGCTCAGGGAGGGCCTGCTGGCCGTGGAGTGACCCCGCCGGTCCGCCGGCCGGCACCGACGCCCGGGGCATTGCGCCCCGGGCGTCGGCGGATCCCGTTCGTCCGGTCCCTCTACGGTTTCTCGTGGGCTCTCCGCGTCGGCCCTCTCCGCAATGGCCGGCGCGCTTCTGCGGGGCGCGGCGCGACCCTCGCGGCCCCGGGCGGTCAGGCGGCTTCCGGCTCGTGCGACCAGATCGCGCGGACCGACTTGCCCGCCGGGGTCGGCCGGACCTCCACGCGGCCCGCCAGGCTCAGCACCATGGGCCAGCCGAAGCCGCCGCCACCGCCGGTGAAGTCCGGCGTGCGCGCCTCGGGGAACACCGGGCTGGAGTCGTCCAGCTCCACGGAGAACACATCGGGCTCGGCGGACAGCCGCAGCCGCCACCAGCCGTCGGTGTGGCGCAGGGCGTTGGCCGTCAGCTCGGTGACGACCAACTGAACCGCGTCCAGGTCCGCCCACGGGCAGTGCTGGGTCACGAAGCGCGCGGCCGAGTCACGGGCCGACGCACAGTCGACGTAGGGCGAAATCATGACAACCACGAGCGGCTCCTTCGTTCCTCACCGCTCGCATACCCAGACCTCGTGCGTTCACCACGGACCCGGCGGGGGTCAGCCGGACGTGCGCCGCACGGTCAGGGCCACGGTGTCGTCGGGATGCAGGATCACCGTGTGCATCTCCGCCGCGATGGCCGCCGGGATGTCCTCTATCGGACGGTGCCGGTGCCGGCCGGCCGCCAGGGCCAGGCGCTGCTCGCCCTCCCGGGGGTCCCGGCGGCTCTCGGTCAGCCCGTCCGTGTAGAGCACCAGCAGATCGCCCGGGTCGAGGCGGTCGCGCAGCAGCCGCTCGGAGCCGGGCAGCGGGAAGCCGATGCCCCGGCCGCGCACCTCCAGCAGCGACGATTCCCCGTCCGCCCTGACGAGGAGGGCCGGCGGGTGGCTGCCGTTCGCCAGCACCAGCTCACCGGTGACCGGGTCGAGCCGGACCAGCTGGACGGTGGCCATCAGCTCGTGGTCGAAGGTGGCGAGCACCTCGTCGGTCCTGGCGACGATGGAGTCCAGGGGATGGCCCTCCAGGGCCAGCGTGCGTACGGCGTGGGTGACGTTGAGCGCGCTGCGCGTACTGGTCAGTCCGTGGCCCAGGGCGTCCACCACCGTGATGTGCACCGTGCCGTCCGGCAGGACGAACCAGTCGTACAGGTCGCCGCCGGTGGGAGCGTGCTTCTCCGCCGGCTCGTAGTGGACCGCCATCTCCAGGCCTGGCACCTGGACCGGCGGCGGGCGCAGGGCGTCCTCCAACTGGCGCAGTATCCGCCCGTGCGCCTGGCGCAGCTGCTCGTCGCGCTCCTCCAGCTGGACGTACAGGGCGAGCACGCCGCTGTTCGTCTCCGCCAGCTCGTGCTTCAGCCGCTGGTGGTCCTCGGCGAGCGTGTCCGCCCGGTCGACCGCCGCGCTCAGCTCCTCCTCCAGCAGGTCGACCAGGCCCGGCGGATCGTCCTTGCCCGCGTCCCCGCCGCCGGCCGGCAGCGGTACGGGCACCCGCCACACCGCGGTCGTCCCCGGCAGCCGCTCCGCCGGCAGCGGCAGCCCCTCCAGCGACGGCCGGCGCGGCGCGTGCGGCAGGTGCAGCCGGACGACGAGCCGGCCGGTGTCCTGACCCTCCGCCCGGTCGCCGTGCGGACGCGTGCCGTCCGGGCGCGCGCCGTCCGGGCGGGTGCTGTCCGGGCGCGTGCCCGCCGAACGGCCGCCGAACGGGCGGGAGCCCGCCGGGCGCTCGCCCGCGCCCTCCCCGCAGGGCTGCGGGGGCACCGTCTCCAGGAGCACGGGCCGGCCGGCCGCCAGCTCGGCGCCGGCCACCCGGACGGCCGACAGCGCGAGCCGGTAGCGCAGCTCGACGGGCAGGCCCATCCGGTGGGCCAGGCGGCGCAGGGTGCTGCGCAGCCCGGCCAGCGAGTGGACGGTGGTGATCTGCGGTTTCATGGCTCTCTCCGCGCCGGGCCGAGGGTCAGGACGGTCGCGTCGTCCCGGCTGCGCCGGTGTTCGTGGACCAGGGCCCCGGGCAGCAGCGGTGCCGGCAGCCCGCTGACGAAGGGGGTCAGGGTGTGCGTCCAGCGGGCGTCGACGCCGTCGCTGTGCAGCACGGCGACGGCGTCCGGCTCGGCGGGCACCCGCTGCACCCGCGGCTCGGGCATGTTCCAGCCGACCACACCCGGCTGGCCGCCGAAGCGCCGGCGGACCCCGTCGTGGCCCAGCAGAAGGGTCCGCACGTTCCCCACCGAGCACTGGTCGACGCCCTCGGGGGACAGCCGCAGCAGCCCGACCGCCGCGCCCCTGCTGCGCCGCAGCGCGCGGTGCATGGCGTGCAGCAGCCGGGGGAGCGGCAGGCCGGGGTCGCGGTGGAAGACCCGTACGGCCAGGTCGGCCGCCTCGGCGGCGGGCCCGCCGTGCCCGAGTCCGTCCACCACCAGAGCGGTGCGCACCTCCCCGGTCACCGCGACGCCCCAGGAGTCGCCGCACAGGCGCTCCCCGTCGGCGGGGACCCGCACGGCACCGACGCCGGACGTCGCCCCGGCCGGGGCGTCACCGGGCTCGCCCAGGCGGGCGGAGACGACGGTGCCGACGCCCTCGCGCGTACGCACGGTGAACTCGTCCGCGATCCTGCGCACCGCGCCGAGACCGGAGCCGAGCGTGCGGCTGGTGGTGTACCCGTCGGTCAGGCACTGCTCCAGGTCGGCCATGCCGGGGCCGCGGTCGACGGCCAGGATCTCCACGCCGGTGCGCAGGGGCAGCGGCTGGATGTACAGCGAGCCGTTGTGGGCGTGCTTGGCGATGTTGCCGGCCAGCTCGCTGGCGAGCACGGCCGCCTGGTCCGGCAGGGCGCCCGAGAGCCCCTGGTCCAGCGCCGTCCGGCGGGCGGTGGTGGCCGCCAGCTGGACGGCGCTGTAGTGGTCCACCCGGATGTGGGCGGTGACCGACACGGGTGCGCCCATCAGCGGTCGTTCCAGCGCGCGACGACCACCGTGGTGCCCTCGCCGGGCACGCTGTGGACCTGGAACTCGTGCATCAGCCGGCGTGCGCCGCCCAGGCCGTGCCCGAGACCCGATCCGGTGGTGAACCCGTCGGTGAGCGCCTCGTCGAGGTCGCGGATGCCGGGGCCGTCGTCGCGGACCGTCAGCCGCAGGCCCCTGCGTCCGCCCCGTGTGAGCATCTCGATCTCCAGGGAGCCGCCGCCCCCGTGGACGTACGCGTTGCGGGCCAGTTCGCTGGCGGCGGTGACGATCCTGGTCTGGTCGACCAGGCCGAATCCCGCCTCCACGGTGGCGGCCCGCACGGCGTGACGCACCGTCAGCAGGTCCTCCTCGGAGGCGACGTTGAAGCGCGAGGTGCCGCCCGGGCCGCCGGCCGGGGCCGCCGGTTCCGCGGCGCCGGTCGTGCCGGTGCGGCCGCCGGTCCGGCCGGAGGTGGCCGGGGCGCCGGTCGGAGCGGACCGCTGGGCGATCAGTTCGGAGCCCGCCAGCCATTCACCGTGGAGCGTCACGTCGGGCCTCCCCCGGGGGTCGGGGCATGCGGTGCCAGCCGAGCGCGGTCAGCCCCTGCTCCGCGTTGAGAGCGGTTTCCACGCCGGTCAGCTGGAGCCCCAGCTCGACCAGGGTGATCGCGACGGCGGGCCGCATCCCCGCCACGATCACCCGGGCGCCGAGGAGACGGGCCATCGTGGTCAGCTCCATCAGCGTGCGCGCCACGAACGAGTCGATGATCTCCAGCCGCGAGATGTCGATCAGGACGCCGCGGGCGCCGTCGCCGGCGATCCGCTCGGTCAGCTCGTCGGTGAACGCCACCGCCGACTGGTCGTCCAGTTCGTTGAGCAGGCCGGTGACGAGCACGTCGCCGAGCCGCAGGATCGGTACGCCGGTGGCTCGGGGGGCGGTCACGCGGTCACCGACCGGGCCGTGCCGGCGTCCTGGCCGACGGCGGGCTGGTCGGTCAGCTGGATGGCGGCGGCCAGGGCGTCCGCGAGCGTCGCACGGGTGAGGATGGTCGACAGGTCGATGCCGAGCTGGGCGATGGTCTGGGCGATGGGCGGCCGGATACCGCTGATCACGCAGTCGGCGCCCATCAGCCGCACCGCGTTCACGGTGTGCATCAGATGCTGGGCGACCGCCGTGTCCACGGCCGGTACACCGGTGATGTCGATGATGGCGACCTGGGCCTCGTTGTCCTGGATCGCCTGCAGCAGGCTCTCCATCACGACCTGCGTACGGGCGGTGTCCAGCGTGCCGATCAGCGGGACGGCGAGGACGTGCCGCCACAGGCGGACCACCGGGGTGGAGACCTCCAGCAGCTGCCGGCTCTGCCGCTGGATGATCTCCTCGCGGCCCTCGACGTACGTCTCGAAGGAGAGGACCCCGGCGGCGTCGAGCAGCCGGTTGACCAGGATGGCGGCGGAGAACAGCTCGGCCGAGTCGCGGGTGGTGTGCTGGACGGCGGACAGCAGCGCTTCCTTCAGCGAGAGCACGGCCATCGACGTGGCGGTCGGCGAGGCGCCTGCCCGCGCGCGGCGCAGCGACAGCTCTATCACCGTCTGGCGAAGCTCGTTGCGCGACGTCACCAGGCGCTCGACGGGGACGTCGCTCGCCAGGCCCGCGGCGAGGGCGGAGATCAACAGGTCGGCTTCCTCGCGGACTTCGTGCTCGCTCATGTCCGTGCTGAGCACCGCCTGCTCCAGCTGGAGGCGGACCCACCGGTCCGCGATCTCCTCCTCGCGCTCCCGCAGGGCCTCGCAGAGGCGGTCCCGCACGCTCGATTCGCTGGTGTTCACAAGCACCTCTCGCAGTCGGAAACAGGACGGGCGGGTTTCCCGGGCAAGGTGCCGGAAACATCGACGAGGCGGCCGCCCGTCCTGCTTCTCGTGTTCAACGGCGGTTGGATGGTAGTCGCCGGGCGACGCCGCGAAGAAACGTGACTCCGCGTGCCGACGCCGAGGGCGGCGACCGGAGAGTGCCGGTCGCCGCCCTCCCCGTCCGCTCAGCGCGAGGCCGACGTCGTCGAGACGGCCACCGGTTCGCCGGCCGCCGCGATGGTCTGTCTGGCCACCCGGAGCGCGTCACGTATGTCACGCGTACCGGTGGACACGCACAGGGTGTAAGCGGTGTCCTCCCGTTGACGCTTGACCCTCGGGTCCCCCGAGTCCGCACCGGGTGCGGCCAGTTCCTCATACCTGGCCACGAGTTTGCGCAGCATCGACGGGTGCGCCATCAGCACGACAGAACCTCCTTCTGGACGGGACCCGGACGTGAGTCGGGGGCCGGCGCGCGACGTCACCGACCGAAGGCGCCCCTACCCCGCCTTTTCGCGGTCATTCCCCCGAACTCCGCGACGGCTCCCTCACACCGCCCCGCCCCGCCCGCCCGGCGCGGCGGCGCCGGGCGCCCGCCGTGACATCGCTCACGCCCGCGACAGCGCCCGGCCCGCGAGCGCCGGATCGCTCCGGACGGCCGCGGCGACCGCGGCCGCCACGCGCGCGTGGCCGGCGTCGTCCGGGTGCAGCCCGTCCGCCAGATGCCCGGGCCCCAGCAGGTCGCGGCCGGGCAGCAGCGCGAGGTGCTCGTCGCCGGCCGCGACCAGGTCCCGGGCGGCCTCCTCCATCGCGGCGCGCAGGTCGGCGAGGGTCGCGCCCAGGGCGTTGGCCGTGGCCTCCGCCTCCGGGCGCAGCAGCGGCGAGAGCAGCAGCAGCGGTGTGTCCGGGTGGCCCCGGCGCACCAGGGCGACGAACGCCCGGGTCGTCTCGTACAGCAGCGGCGCGGAGTACGGCACCCCGGACCAGCAGTTGGTGCCGAACGCCAGGGTGACGAGGTCGGCGGGGAGGGCGGCGAGCTGCTGGGCGCTGGCGAGCTCCCCGCGCGCGGAGCCCGCGTAGCCGAGGTTGACCGGGTCCAGCCCGAGGGCCCGGCCCGCGACGGCCGGCCAGGCGTGGGCGGGGCGGGTGGACCACCAGCCCTCGGTGATCGAGTCGCCGTGGACCAGCCAGCGGGGCCGCGGGGGAGCGGGGGACACGGCGCCGCCGACGGCGCGCAGCCCGAGCACGGCCGGGGCCTGGCTCTCGGGCGGATGCACGGTGAACGGGCCCCTGCCGCCCGGCAGCGGCACCGTGACGGTCGCCTCCTCCGCTGGCTCGGTGAACGCCTCGTGCAGACAGGTGCCGCCCTCCCACAGCGCGAAGCAGTGCGCCAGCTCACGCAGCTCCCGCGGCCCCTCCTCCGGCACGGCGGCCCGGTAGCGGATCTCGACCGCGCGGGTGCCCGGCGACGCCGTGAACTCCAGCCGCACGCCGATGGGCAGCTCCGCTCGCTGGGCGGTCTCCCACGGCAGCCGCGCCAGCTGGGCCGGGTCGGCGCGCACCGCGCGGCCGTCCTCGTCCACCCAGGCCGTACCGCGGAGGAACGGCACCGGATCCTGCCAGGTCATACGGATCTCCTCCGGTCGGTGGAACCACCTGTTCGGGCCCCCAATGTGTCGATTCGTGCGGCGGGGCGCAATGTTTCCCCGTCTGTGCCCCAAGTGCGCAATGATCATGCGTCGATGCGCAACAACGATGCATTACAAGCGCGAAGCCCGACCTTTAGGCTCGTGCCCCGTACCAGGAGTGGCGGTGACCGCCTGCTCGGCGGTCTCCCTTCCCCGCGGGTCGTTCCGACACGCCCGTGAGCCGCCGCAGGTCGCCCTCCGTCCCGACCCGCAGCGATGAAGGAGCCCCCGCAGTGCTGGATCAAGGCACAGCCCCTCCCGCCACCGAGCCGTCCGCGCCCAAGGCGTCCGGGCTCTCCGCCCTCGTCCGGCGCAAGCCGGTGGACGTGCTGGTCGCAGAGGGTGGCCAGGGTGAGGGCGGTTCGCTCCGCCGCTCGCTCTCCATGTGGCAGCTGACCATGATCAGCATCGGTGCCACGCTCGGCACCGGCATCTTCGTCGTCCTCGGCGAAGCCGTCCCGCTGGCCGGACCGGCCGTCACGCTCGCCTTCGTCTTCGCGGGGCTCACGGCACTGTTCTCGGCCCTCTCGTACGCCGAGCTGGCCGGCACCATCCCCGTCGCCGGCTCCTCGTACTCGTACGCGTACGCAACGATGGGCGAACTCGTCGCCTGGGTGTGCGGCTGGTGCCTGCTCCTGGAGTACGGCGTGTCCGTCGCCGCCGTGGCGGTCGGCTGGGGCGACTACCTCAACGAGCTCCTCGACGGCACCATCGGCGTGACCCTGCCGGCGGCGCTCTCCTCGCCGCCCGGTGACGGCGGCATCTTCAACCTGCCGGCCCTGATCGTCGTCGTGCTGGCGATGCTGTTCCTGCTCGGCGGTGCCAAGGAGTCGGCGCGCGCCAACACGATCATGGTGGTCGTCAAGATCGCCGCGCTGGTCCTGTTCTGCGCGATCGGCTTCATGGGCTTCAAGTCCGGCAACTACTCCGACTTCATGCCGCTCGGCGCGGGCAGCGTCGGCGCGGCGGGCGCCATCCTGTTCTTCTCGTACATCGGCTTCGACGCCGCCTCCACCGCCGGTGAGGAGGCGAAGGACCCGAAGAAGGACCTGCCGCGCGCGATCATGCTCTCGCTGGTCATCGTCACCGCGCTCTACGTGCTGGTCGCGGCGGTCGCCGTCGGCGCCTGGGACTGGAAGAAGTTCGAGGGCTCGGAGGCGTCGCTCGCCGCCATCATGAACGACGTCACCGGTCAGAGCTTCTGGGGCACCCTGCTCGCCGCCGGCGCGGTCATCTCGATCGCCAGCGTCGTCCTCACCGTCCTGTACGGCCAGACCCGCATCCTGTTCGCGATGTCCCGCGACGGCCTGGTGCCCAAGGTCTTCGGCAAGGTCAACCCCAAGACCGGCACCCCCCGCACGAACACCGTGATCGTCTCGCTGTTCTGCGGCGTCCTCGCCGCCGCCGTCCCGCTGGGCGAGCTGGTCAACGCGACCAGCATCGGCACGCTGTTCGCCTTCGCGCTGGTCAACATCGCGGTCGTCGTCCTCCGCTACACCAAGCCGGAGCTGCAGCGCAGCTTCAAGGTGCCGTTCGGCCCGGTCTTCCCGGTCCTGGGCTTCGCCTTCTGCGGCTACAGCATGTACAGCCTCGACATGATCACCTGGGCGGTCTTCGGAATCTGGATGGCCGTGGGTCTCGTGTTCTACTTCCTCTACGGCATGCGCCGCTCCCGATTGGCCACCGCAGAGAAGTGACCCACCCGTAGTGCGACTGAACGATCTCGACGAACGCATCGTCCACGCCCTCGCCGAGGATGCCCGGCGCTCCTACGCCGACATCGGCTCGCTCGTGGGCCTGTCCGCGCCCGCCGTGAAGCGGCGCGTGGACCGGCTCCGGGCGGAGGGAGCCATCACCGGGTTCACCGTCCGGGTGGACCCGGCGGCGCTCGGCTGGGAGACCGAGGGCTTCATCGAGATCTACGCACGGGGCAACACCTCGCCCGAGACCATCCAGCGCGGTCTCGAGCGGTACCCGGAGGTCGCGGCCGCGTCCACCGTCACCGGTGACGCGGACGCGATCGTCCAGGTCTTCGCCTCCGACATGCGCCACTTCGAGCGCGTGCTGGAGCGCATCGCGGGCGAGCCGTTCGTCGAGCGCACCAAGTCGGTGCTGGTGCTCTCGCCGCTGCTGCGGCGCTTCTCCTCCGGCTCGCCGGCCTAGGTCGTGTCCGCAAAGTCTCGCCTGGCCCGCGGCGCCCTGCACGTGCTCCCCC
>NZ_LWBU01000001.1:19732-29582 GCF_001646665.1 Streptomyces noursei
TTGCGGACACTCCCTAGGGCGGCGAGCCGGAGCCCGGCCCGGGGCGCCCGGGCCCGCCCGGCCAGGGGCGCACGGCCCCCTGTGGTCCGGACGCACCCGGTACCCCCGGCTCTCCGGACGGGACGTACCCGGCACCCCGCCCCCGCCCCGCTGTCCGGGCGGACGCCGCTACGGGCGGACATTCCCCGGCCGACACGCCCCGGCGTCCCGCCGGCCGCGCCGGGACCGACCGGACGGGGCGGCCCCGGTCAGCTCTCCGGGTACGCCGGCTGCCACGGCAGCACCCGGAAGTCCCCCGTACCGTTCCTGACCTTCTCGAACGGCGCGGCGCTCATGCACTTCGGCAGCTTCTTGGTCTCCTCCGGCTCGCTGCCGATCCAGCTGTACCCCAGCCGGTCGTGCCGGCCCAGGTCGTGGACGGAGACCCCCACGCGCTTGCCCGTGAAGGGGGTGTCGGACTCGGTGACGACGCCCGTCACGACCGCCACCGGGCCGCCCGTCACCAGGCAGTCCACCCGGGCCTTCGCCGAGGCCGAGGTGCCGTCCGGGAAGACGTGCCGGAAGGTGAACGTCCCGGTCGCCGCCTCCGGGTCCCCGTTGTCCGCGGCGGCCAGATGCGCGTCGAAGGTGAAGGTGATGTCGTCGCCCGCCGGCCGGTACAGCTTCGCGGTACCCGTCAGGGCGGCCGCCTCCCGGACGGTGCCCGACCGAGCCGGCCCGTCGTCCGTGGCCATGGCGGGTGCCGTGGCCCCCGCGGCGAGCAGCACGGCCACGCCCACAGCGATGATCTTCGTACGACGGTTCATGAGGGAGCCCTTTCGGCTGGTGGAGCGGCGTTTCCCGGACGCCCACCACTGTTCCGCCCCGCCGCGCCCCGCCGCATCGCGCGCCGGTCGTCACCGTCCTCCGCCGGGCGGCGGGGACCCCGTCCGACCCCAGGAGGAGGGCCGCGCAACGAATCACCGCGGAGCCCCCCATCCGCGCAACGGATCGGTCGTCGGTCCGCAACGGTCACGCCTTGTCCCGGAAGAAGACCGGACCGTACCGTTTTGAGCGTCTGCTCGACGCCTTCCCTCCCCGCCACGCACCCCGACAGAGGTCTGCCGATGCCGCCGCTGCGCACCGCCCTGCTCCAGAGCTCCGGACAGCCCGGTGACGTCGCCGCCAACCTCAAGGTCCTCGACGAGGCCGCCGCCCGCGCCGCCGCCACCGGCGCCGGCCTGCTGGTCGCGCCCGAGATGTTCATCACCGGGTACGCGATCGGTGACGACGTCGCACGGCTCGCCGAGCCCGCCGACGGGGACTGGGCCGACGCCGTCGCCGACATCGCGGAGCGCCACCGGCTCGCGATCGCCTACGGCTACCCCGAGCGCGACGGCGACCGCGTCCACAACGCGGCCCAGCTGATCGGCGCCGACGGCGCCCGGCTGCTCGGCTACCGCAAGACCCACCTCTACGGCGGCTTCGAGACCGACTCGTTCACGCCCGGCGACCAGCCGGTCGTCCAGGCGGAGCTCGGCGGGCTGCGCGTCGGCCTGATGGTCTGCTACGACGTCGAGTTCCCCGAGAACGTCCGCGCGCACGCGCTGGCCGGCACCCAGCTGCTGCTGGTGCCCACCGCGCTGATGCACCCCGCCGAGATCGTCGCCGAGTCCGTCGTACCCGTGCGCGCCTTCGAGAACCAGATCTACATCGCGTACGCCAACCGGACCGGCCCCGAGGGCGAGTTCGAGTTCGTCGGCCTGTCCGCGCTCGCCGGCCCCGACGGCACCGCGCGCGCCCGCGCCGGACGCGGCGAGGAGCTCGTCGTCGGCGACGTCGACCCGGAGTTCCTGGCCTCCTCCCGCGAGGCGAACCCCTACCTGCGCGACCGCCGCCCCGGCCTCTACACCTCGCTCGCCCGCTGAGCCTCCCGCCCCGCCCCGCCCCAGCTTTCCCGCAAGGAGCCCGTACCCCATGACGTCCACGGTGCCCACCGCCGTCCAGCACACCGACGCGCAGCCGCCGATCACCATGTTCGGTCCGGACTTCCCGTACGCGTACGACGACTTCCTGGCCCACCCGGCCGGGCTCGGCCAGATACCCGCGACCGAGCACGGCACCGAGGTCGCCGTGATCGGCGGTGGACTGTCCGGCATCGTCGCCGCGTACGAGCTGATGAAGATGGGCCTCAAGCCCGTCGTGTACGAGGCCGACCAGATCGGCGGCCGGCTGCGCACCGTCGGCTTCGAGGGCACCGGCACCGACGGCCTGACCGCCGAGATGGGCGCCATGCGGTTCCCGCCGTCCTCGACCGCGCTCCAGCACTACATCGACCTCGTCGGCCTGGAGACCCGCCCGTTCCCCAACCCGCTCGCCGAGTCGACCCCGTCGACCGTCGTCGACCTCAAGGGCGAGTCGCACTACGCGGAGACCATCGACGACCTGCCGCAGGTCTACCGCGACGTCGCCAAGGCGTGGAACGACTGCCTGGAGGAGGGTGCGGACTTCTCCGACATGAACCGCGCCATGCGCGAGCGCGACGTCCCCCGCATCCGCGAGATCTGGGGCAAGCTCGTCGAGAAGCTGGACAACCAGACCTTCTACGGCTTCCTCTGCGAGTCCGAGGCGTTCAAGTCCTTCCGCCACCGCGAGATCTTCGGCCAGGTCGGCTTCGGCACCGGCGGCTGGGACACCGACTTCCCCAACTCCATCCTGGAGATCCTCCGCGTCGTCTACACCGAGGCCGACGACCACCACCGCGGCATCGTCGGCGGCTCCCAGCAGCTGCCGCTGCGCCTGTGGGAGCGCGAGCCGGAGAAGATCGTCCACTGGCCGCTCGGCACGTCGCTGAAGTCGCTGCACGAGGGCGACCCCAAGCCCGCCGTCACGCGCCTGCACCGCACCGCCGGCAACCGCATCACGGTCACCGACGCGAACGGCGACATCCGCACCTACCAGGCGGCGATCTTCACCGCCCAGTCCTGGATGCTGCTGTCCAAGATCGCCTGTGACGACTCGCTGTTCCCCATCGACCACTGGACGGCGATGGAGCGCACCCACTACATGGAGTCGTCCAAGCTGTTCGTCCCGGTCGACCGGCCCTTCTGGCTGGACAAGGACGAGGAGACCGGCCGTGACGTCATGTCGATGACGCTCACCGACCGGATGACCCGCGGCACCTACCTGCTGGACGACGGCCCGGACAAGCCGGCCGTCATCTGCCTGTCGTACACGTGGTGCGACGACAGCCTGAAGTGGCTCCCGCTCTCCGCCAACGAGCGCATGGAGGTCATGCTCAAGTCGCTCGGCGAGATCTACCCGAAGGTCGACATCCGCAAGCACATCATCGGCAACCCGGTGACCGTGTCGTGGGAGAACGAGCCCTACTTCATGGGCGCGTTCAAGGCCAACCTGCCGGGCCACTACCGCTACCAGCGGCGGCTGTTCACCCACTTCATGCAGGACCGGCTGCCCGAGGACAAGAGGGGCATCTTCCTCGCGGGCGACGACATCTCCTGGACGGCCGGCTGGGCCGAGGGCGCCGTGCAGACCGCGCTGAACGCCGTCTGGGGCGTCATGCACCACTTCGGCGGGGAGACCGACGCCACCAACCCCGGTCCGGGCGACGTCTACGACGAGATCGCCCCGGTGGAACTGCCGGAGGACTGACGGCCGGCATGGCGGGAGCGGGTGGACCCGGGGCGCCCGGGGGTGCGTGCCCGCGTGCCCCCGGCGGGCGTCCGCGTCCCGCCGGCGGTCACCCGCCGCACGGCGCGAGCGGGGTCAGCAGCATCCGCCCCGCGAGCCCCACGGAGCGGTCGAGGCGTTCGGTGAACTCCTCGGCCAGCTCCGGCGGCCCGCCCAGCTCGCCCAGCCGCTCCAGCTGCCACAGCGAGCGGGCGGCGAGCCACGCCCCGTCCCGGGCGCGCTCCAGGCTCCAGCAGCCCAGCAGGTGCGTCAGCGGGTCGGCGATCTCCAGCACGTCCGGCCCCGGCATCAGCTCCTCGCGCACCCGCTCCTCCAGCACGGCGAGCACATCGCCCACCCGCTCGAAGTCCCGCTCCAGGTCTGCCGGTTCGCAGCCGAGCGTCCGGCAGGTGTCCACCACGGCCAGCGCCAGGTCGTGGCCGATGTGGGCGTTGATCCCGGCCACGGCGAACTGCAACGGACGCACCCCGGGATGGCGCCGGTACTGGAACAGCGGCCGCCAGCACGCCGGCGGCCGCCCGCCCGCCGCCACCGCGTCGACGGCCACCAGGTAGCGCTCCGCGAAGCGGACGTCGAGCGTGCCGGCGGCCCGCCGGTCGGCGAACCCGCCCGCGTCGACGCGCCGCTCGATCTCCTCCGTGACCGTGAGGTAGACCCGGTTGAAGACCGCCACCCCGTCCGTCGCCGGCCACAGCTCAGCGAACGCGCGCATCCGCGTCACGACCGGGCCGATCATCGAGGGTGCCGCCGGGAACTGTTCGATCTGCGCCATGGGGGCAGCGTCCCAGTAGGTAGGCTCTCGGTGGTGTCATCGCGCCGGGCTTCCCCGGAACGGGGGAACGATCTCCCGCGCGAGCACCCTGGGGGAGGGGAACAACACGGTGTCAGGCGTGCGCGCACAGCGCCGGACGGAACGCGGCCGGCGGGCCGAGCGGCGGCGTACGGCACGCCGCCACGCGATGGCGGCCGCCGCGTCGGTGGTCGTCGCCGTCGGGACGGTCAGTGGTCTGCTGACCGCGGGCGGCGGGGACGAGGACACGGCCGGGCCGCGGCCCGAGGTCTCCGGGAGCGCGCTGTACGTGCCGCCGCTGCCGGCCCGCCCCAGCCCCACGGTCACCACCACCGCCCCGGCCTCCCCGTCGCCGTCGCCGTCGCGCACCACGGCGAAGCCGTCCGCCCCGCCCGCCCCGAAGCCCTCGGTGCAGAAGCGGAAGGCTCCGAAGGCGCCCGCGCCCCGGACCGTGTCGGCCTCCCTCTACCGCCACCCGCAGTCCCAGGTGCTCGACTGGGTGCGGGCCAACCCCGGGGACCCGCGCCGGGCGGTCATCGAGTCACGGATCGCCGACCAGCCGGCCGCCGTCTGGTTCGCGCAGTACGACCCGGGCGCCATCACCGGCAGGGTGCGCGCGGTGACCTCCGGGGCGGCCGCCGCGGGCCGGGTTCCCGTCCTCGTGCCGTACGCCGTCCCGGACCGGGACTGCGGTGGCGCCTCGCAGGGCGGGGCCCCGGACCTGGCCGCGTACGACGGGTGGATACGGAACTTCGCCGCCGGGCTCGGCAGCGGGCCGGTCATCGTCGTCCTGGAGCCCGACTCCATCGCCCTCGCCGACTGCCTCTCCTCCGGTCAGCGGGCCGCCCGGTACGCCTCGCTGGCCAGGGCGGGCAAGGCGCTCAGGGCCGCCAATCCGCAGGCCAAGGTGTACTTCGACGCGGGCCACTCCGGCTGGCACTCCGCGGCGAAGATGGCCGCCGCCCTGCGCGAGGCGGGCGCCGCGACCAGCAGCGACGGCATCTTCACCAACGTGTCGAACTTCCACACCACCGCCGACGAGGCCTCCTACGCCCGGCGCGTGCTCGCCGCGCTCGGAGGCCCGTCCCACCTGGGCGCCGTCGTCGACACCAGCCGCAACGGCAATGGCGCCCCGGCGCCCGGCGAGTGGTGCGACCCGGCGGGCCGGGCGCTCGGCCGGACGCCGACGACCCGGACCGGTGAGGCCCGGATCGACGCCTATCTGTGGATCAAGCTCCCGGGCGAGTCGGACGGCTGCTCGGGCGCGGCGGGGGAGTTCTCCGCCGACTACGCCTACGACTTGGCGACCGGCTGAGCGTCGTCGCCTTCGCCGCTCTCGTACGAGCTGGTGCCCGCGTCCAGCAGCGGCTCCTGCTCCTTGAGGTGCGCCGGGGCGAAGGCGCGCAGCACGTGGTAGCCGGTGATGACGACGATCGTGCCCAGCGCGATGCCGCCCAGCTCGAAGTTGTCGGTGATCTTCAGGCTGACCCCGCCGACGCCGATGATGATGCCCGCGGCGGCCGGGACGAGGTTCAGGGGGTTGCGCAGGTCGACCTTGGCGTTGATCCAGATCTGCGCGCCCAGCAGGCCGATCATGCCGTACAGGATGACGGTGATGCCGCCGAGCACACCGCCGGGGATGGCGGCGACGACCGCGCCGAACTTGGGGCACAGGCCGAAGAGCAGCGCGAAGCCGGCCGCCGCCCAGTAGGCCGCCGTCGAGTACACGCGGGTCGCGGCCATGACGCCGATGTTCTCGGAGTACGTGGTGTTCGGCGGGCCGCCCAGGGCGGTGGACAGGACCGACGCGGCGCCGTCGGCGGCGATGGCGGTGCCGAGCTTGTCGTCGACCGGGTCGCCCGTCATCTCGCCGACGGCCTTGACGTGTCCGGCGTTCTCCGCGACCAGTGCGATGACGACGGGCAGCGCGACGAGGATCGCGGACCACTCGAAGGCCGGGGCGTGGAAGGCAGGCAGCCCGATCCAGTCGGCCTTCGCGACACCGGAGAGGTCCAGGCGCCAGTGGTCGACGGCCTCGGCGCCGCCGAGCGGGGAGTGGATCCTGCCGAAGGCCAGGTCGAGCACCCAGGAGAGGGCGTACCCGAAGACCAGCCCGAGGAAGATCGCCACCCGTGACCAGAAGCCGCGCAGGCAGACGACGGCGAGCCCGGTGAAGAGCATCACCAGCAGCGCGGTCCACTGGTCCTGCGGCCAGTACGTCGACGCCGTCACCGGCGCCAGGTTGAAGCCGATCAGCATGACGACGGCGCCCGTCACGATCGGCGGCATGGCCGCGTGGATGATCCGCGCGCCGAACCGCCGCACCGCGAGCCCCGCGAGGAACAGCACGGCGCCGACCACCAGGACCGCCCCGGTGACGGTGGCGCTGTCGCCGCCGCTCGCCCGGATGGTCGCGGCCACACCCACGAAGGACAGTGAACAGCCCAGGTAGCTGGGGACCTTGCCGCGCGTGGCGAGGAGGAAGATCACCGTGGCGACGCCGGACATCATGATCGCCAGATTGGGGTCGAGCCCCATCAGGACCGGCGCCACGAACGAGGCGCCGAACATGGCGACGACGTGCTGGGCGCCGAGTCCGAACGTACGGGGCCAGGACAGCCGCTCGTCGGGGCGCACGACGGCTCCGGGAGCGGGTGTCCGTCCGTCGCCGTGCAGGGTCCAGCGCACGCCGAGGTTCATGGTGGTGGCTCCACTTCTCCGGTTCGGGGCGGCCGCGCGGCCGGGTCCCGGCCGGGGAAGCGGCCGAAAAAGACCAGGCGCCATGGTAATCGGCCAGTCGTACCTGCCGGCGCGCTGTGCGCGGTCCGCCGGTGGGCCGCCGCGCCCCGACGCAGTCGCCGGCCCGCCCGGCTCAGCGGGGGCTCTTGCCGGCCGTCACCGCGTTCGTGGCCGTACGGGTCGTACGGTCGCCGGTGCGCAGGACGCCCGCGCCCAGGACCAGGCCGAAGGCCAGCAGGGTGACGAGCCCGAACGACACGGTCAGCGAGGTCGCGTCGGCCACGCCGCCGATCGCCGACGGGGCGATGAGGCCCGAGGTGTACGTGATCGTGGCGACGCCCGCGATGGCCTGGCTCGGGTTCGGCCCGCTGCGGCCGGCCGCGGCGAAGGCCAGCGGTACGACGACGGCGACGCCGAGCCCGAGCAGCGCGAAGCCCGCAAGCGCGGCCGCCGGGTGCGGTGCGACGACCACCAGGACGCCGCCCGCGGTTGCCGCGACGCCCCCGACGCGTACGGTCCGCACGGCGCCGAACCGGTCCACGACCCGGTCGCCCACGAGCCTCGCCACCGCCATGGTCAGGGCGAACGCGGTGGTCGACGCGGCCGCGAGGCCCGCCGACGTCCCCAGCTCGTCGCGGAGGTAGACGGCCGACCAGTCGAGGCTCGCGCCCTCCGCGAAGACCCCGCAGAAGCCGATCGCCCCGATCACCAGGGCGGACCTCGGCGGCAGCGCGAACCGCGGCGGCGGCTCCTCGTCCGGGGCGCTGCGCAGGTCCAGGACGCCCTGGCAGAAGAGCATGCCCAGGGCCGTGAGCACGAGCGCGGCGATCAGGTGGTGCAGCCGGGCGTCGGTGCCCAGGTGCGCGGCGAGCGTGCCGGCGGCCGAGCCGATCAGCGCCCCGGCGCTCCACATGCCGTGGAGGCTGGACATGATCGACTTGTCGAGCCGGTTCTCCACCTCGACGCCCAGCGCGTTCATGGCCACGTCGGACATGCCGGCGGTGGCACCGTAGACGAAGAGCGCGCCGCAGAGGGTGTAGATGTTCGGGGCCAGGGCGGGCAGCATCAGCGACAGGGTCCACAGCGCGAGCAGGCCGCGCAGTGCGGTGCGGGCGCCGAAGCGATGGCTGATCGCGCCCGCGAGCGGCATCGCCGCCGACGCGCCGAGCGCCGGGAAGGCGAGCGCCAGGCCCAGTTGGCCCGCCCCGATGCCGGCGTGGTCCGCGATCCACGGGACGCGGGTGGCGAAGCTGCCGGTCACGGCGCCGTGCACGCAGAAGACGGCGGCCACGGCGTACCGGGCCCGCCTCAGCCGTTCTCTGTCGAACACCATGTCCTGTGCCACGGGCCCTCCCCGGTCGCGTCCTTGTGCGGCGGACGTAAATTATCAGGAAGCCTGCCTGATAGTAAGGTGGTACGACGAGTTCTGAGAGGATCACGGCATGCCCGCATCGCCCAGCACCGCCCGGGCCATCAACGACCGGCTCGCCCTCCGACTCCTCCAGGAGCAGGGACCGTTGACGGCAGGTCAGCTCAAGACCCTGACCGGACTGTCCCGGCCCACCGTCGCCGACCTCGTCGAACGGCTCCAGGACTCCGGACTCGTCCGGGTGGTCGGCGAGGCGGGCGCCGAGCGGCGCGGCCCCAACGCCCGGCTGTACGGGATCGTCGCCGACCGCGCGCACCTCGCGGCCCTCGACGTCCGGACCACCAGCCTCTCCGTGGTCGTCACCGACCTGCTCGGCGGCACGCTCGCCGAGGCGTCGCTGCCCATGGAGGGCCACAGCGACGGGCCCGCCGTCGAGCGCGCGGTGGCGCTGCTGGAGCGGACCGTGGCCGAGGCGGGCGTACGGCGGCTGCACACCGTCGGGATCGGGGCGCCCGGCCTGATCGACCCGGCCACCGGCGAACTGCGCGATTCGACGGGCCTCCCCGCCTGGCACCGGCGGCTCGTCGCCGTCCTCCAGGAGCGGCTGCCCGCGACCGTGCTCGTCGAGAACGAGACGAACCTCGCGGCCGTCGCGGAGCAGCGGGAGGGCGCCGGGCGCGACCGTGACACCTTCGTCCTGCTCTGGCTCGGCCACGGCGTCGGCGCGGCCGTCCTGCTGGACGGCAGGCTGCGGCGCGGCGCGTCGGGCGGTGCGGGCGAGATCGGCTTCCTGCCCGTGCCGGGGACGGGCGGCCTGCCGTCCGCGACCGGCTGCGACGGCGGGTTCCACGCGCTGGCCGGCTCGTCGGCGATCCGCACGCTCGCGGCGCGGTACGGCATCGAGACCGGCGACGACCTGGGCGAGGAGGCGGCGGGCGCGGTGGCCGTGCGCATGGCCCTGGAGGCGGGCGCGGACGACTTCCTGGACGCCCTCGCCGACCGCGTCGCCCTCGGGGCGGCCGCCGTCGGCGCGGTGCTCGACCCCGGGTGCGTGGTGCTCGGGGGCGAGGTCGGCCACGCGGGCGGCGCCGGTCTCGCGGCCCGCGTCGAGGCCCGGCTGGCCACCCTGTCCCCGCTGCGCACGGAGGTGCGGGCGAGCGCCCTGGGCGGCGCCGCGGTCCTGCGCGGCGCCCTGCTGACGGTCCGCGACGCGGCCCAGGACGACCTCTTCGCCCCGGCCGCCCCCTAGGTCGTGTCCGCAA
>NZ_LWBU01000001.1:29625-60246 GCF_001646665.1 Streptomyces noursei
CGGGCGGACGCCGATACTTTGAGGACACTCCCTAGGACTCGCCACCGTCACGGGCGGCCGACACCCGGACGTACCGACGTCCGACGGCACCGCCGCACCGCCCTCCCGCCCCCTCTCCCTCACGTGCCGAAGGCCGGCGACCCGCGGGAGGGATCCCGCGGGTCGCCGGCCTCGTCGATGGGCCCCGGCGGCGGCAAGGGCCGTATCTCCGCCGCCGGGGCCCGTCCCGTCACCGGGTCAGCAGGCCCCGAGGTCCTGCCAGACACCCCATTGGCCGGTGGTGCCGGGCTCCTCGCCCTTGGTCCACCACTTCGCCTTCCAGGTGCGGGACTTGTGGGACACCGTCGTGCCGGAGCCGTACTCGGTGGCCGAGCTCCACGCGGGCGCGGTGCACGCGCCGGGGGTGGGCGTGGGTGTCGGGTTCGTCGGGTCCGGCGACGGGGACGGGTCCGTGCCCGGCTCCACCACCGTCGTACCCCGTGCCAGGTCACCGGCGAGCGCGTACTTCGTGCCGGCGATGTCGACCGTCCAGTTCCACGGGGTGGACACCGGCAGGTAGTAGTTGAACGACAGCTCCACCGACGCGCCGGGGGCCAGCGTCTGCCACGCGGGCAGCTTCAGCGAGACGCGGTGGAAGTCGCCCTTCAGCCCGCCGACGTTGCTGCCGGTGTGATCGCTGCTGATCACCTTGGTGCCGAAACCGGACTGGTCCGAGGCGTTCCCGGGGGCCGCCGTCGAGTAGTCGAACTGGAACTCCGTACCGCCCGGCAGGGTGGTCCTCGTGTTGTTCGTGATCTTCACCTTGGGGGTGATCGGGTAGTTGGAGTCGCCGAGCTTGAACTCGCCGAACTCGACCCCGATGTTCACCGCCTTGGTGGGCAGCGCCTTGTTCGAGACCTTCGCGCCGTACGGCGTGGCCGCCTTGAACTTGTCGTACATCAGCGAGGTCAGCGTGGTGCCGGGCTCGTACTGCCCCTTGGCCGCGTTCCAGCCGTAGTCACCGGCCAGCTCCCAGACCATCGTGCCGCCGATGCCCTTGTCGACCACGTAGTCGGCCTTGCGGGCCACCGACTGCTCGTCCTCGGTCGACAGGAAGACCTTCTTCTCGGCGTTCCACAGCCACGGCGCGACCAGCGTGGAGTCGTACCGGCGGGCGTAGGTGCCGGTCAGCCGGGTCTCTGCGCCGAAGCCGTACTTCGGCAGGTAGTCGCCGAGGACGCCCTTCTCCAGGTTCTTGGCGTGCCACATCGGGTTGGAGCCGGCCGGCGACTCCTTGCCGTTGTCGTCCTTGTCGTGCCACAGGTTGTCGATGCCGACCGCGCCGTCACCGCACTTGGTCAGACCGGACCCGGCCGGGCAGGTGGTGGCGGCCGCCTTGCCCCACAGGCCGTCCGTGCCGCCCTGCACGTTCTTGTGCCCGCGGGTGTAGTAAGGCAGGCCGATGTTGATGCGGCCGGCCGGCATGGAGCCGCGGAAGTAGTGGTACGCCCAGTCGGTGTTGAGGTAGCCGATGCCGCCGTACTGCTGGCTGCCGTAGACGTTCGCCGCCGCCAGCTCCGCGTCCTTGCCGTCGTCGAAGAGCGAGGCGTTGGGGCCGACGTACTCGTTCCAGGCGCCGTGCAGGTCGTAGGACATGATGTTGACGTAGTCCAGGTACTTCTGGACCTGGAAGGTCTCCATGCCGCGCAGCAGGTAGCCGGAGGAGGGGGCCGCGACGGTCAGCATGTAGTGCTTGCCGTCGGCCGCGCCCGCCCGGTCCAGCTTCTCGCGCAGGGTCTTCATCAGCGCCGCGTAGCCCTTGACGAGCCCCGCGCGGCGGGCGTTGGAGACCGGGTAGTCGAGGGGGTTGCCCGCGTCCTTCATGGAGGTCGGGTACTCGTAGTCGATGTCGACCCCGTTGAACCCGTACTTCTTGATGAAGGCGACCGCCGAGTCGGAGAAGGTGTCGATCCCCGCCTGGTTGACCGAGCCGTCCGCGTTGGTGGCCATCGAGTAGAAGCCGCCGGAGTTGACGCGCTTGCCGCTGTCGTCGAAGTACCCGCCGGTCTCGGCCCAGCCGCCCACCGAGATCAGCGTCTTCACGTCCGGGTGCTGCTTCTTGAACTTGTTCAGCAGGTTGAAGTGCCCCTTGTAGCCGTACGAGGGGTCCATCTCGGCGCCCGCGACGCCCGGCCAGGTCATACCGGTCGCGGCGTTGTTCGGGCCGTCGGCGCCGACGGACAGCTTGTTGCCGGAGTCGATGTGGCCGAAGGCGTAGTTGATGTGGGTGACCTTGTCCCACGGGATGTTCGAGGCGAGGTAGGCGGGTGTGCCGTCCTTGCCGGTGCGCCAGCCGGTGAAGTAGCCGATGACGCGGCGCTGGTGGTCGGCGCCCATCTTCTCCCGGCCCTCGGTGTCGTAGACCGAGCAGTAGGGCACGTCGACGCCGGAGGTCTTGTACAGGCCGTCGGGGCGACAGCTTTCATGGTCGGTGGCGGCGTGGGAGACGCCACCGGTGAGCGAGCCGAGCAGCAGACCGGCGGCGGCGGCGCCGGACGCGAGCAGGGTGGCTCGTCTGTGCGTGGGGGACAGCACGGTCGGTTCCTCCTGGGGAGGCTGGTGGGCACACAACTGACAAGGGGATGGGTCGTGTTCAGCCCTGGCGTGCGCACGCCCGGCGGGCCGTCTCCGTGGAGGTGACGCAGACATTAAAAGGACTAGACCAGACGGTCAATAGGTCTGGACCACTTCGATGCTCCGGTGATCCTGTGAGGCAGGCCACAGCCTTCGCCCGCATGGGTGACGACCGGGCGTGGCACACTGGCCCTGTATCAGCAGCAGCGCACTCCGGGGTCGGTGCAATTCCGAACCGGCGGTTACAGTCCGCGACCCGGCCGCATCCAGTGGCCGGTTGACCAGGTGAAATTCCTGGACCGACGGTGAAAGTCCGGATGGGAGGCAGTGCGCGGCGGGTGACCCCACTCCATGGGGCGACCGGCCGTACGTCCGCTGGTCGCCGACGTCCGGCGACCCGTGCGACCCGGCCTCGCGTCCCCCCCCTGTGCGGTGGTGTCGTTCCCGCTCCCTGTCGTCATCGACAGGCCCCGGAGTCCGCGCCCGAAGAGGCAGGAGGACCCGGTGGCCACCGCAGTGGACACGACCGGCACGGCGGACGCGGCCGACGTCGCCGCCATGCGCCGCGCCGTCGCGCTCGCCGCCCGCGGACTCGGCTCCACCAGCCCCAACCCGGTCGTCGGGTGCGTCATCCGCGACGCCTCCGGGCACGAGGTCGGCGCCGGCTGGCACGAGCGCGCCGGCGGCCCGCACGCCGAGATCCACGCCCTGCGCCAGGCCGGCGTCCTCGCCCGCGGCGGTACTGCGTACGTCACCCTCGAACCCTGCAACCACACCGGTCGCACCGGCCCCTGCGCCCAGGCCCTCGTCGAGGCGGGCATCGCCCGCGTCGTGTACGCGGTCGGGGACCCGGACCAGCGCGCCACCGGGGGCGCCGAGACCCTGCGCGCCGCCGGCGTCGAGGTCGTCGCCGGACTCCTGGCGGCCGAGGCCGAGGCCGGCAACGCCGCCTGGCTCACCTCCGTCCGCCTCGGCCGCCCCTTCGTCCTGTGGAAGTACGCCGCCACCCTCGACGGCCGCGTCGCCGCCCAGGACGGCACCAGCCGGTGGATCAGCTCGCCCGAGTCCCGCGCCGACGTCCACCGGCTGCGCGCCGAGGCCGACGCCGTGGTCGTCGGCTCCGGCACCGCCCGCGCGGACGACCCCCACCTCGCCGTCCGCGGCATCGAGGGCGTCGTCCAGCCGCTGCGCGTCGTCGTCGACACCGAGGCCCGCGCCGTCCGGCCCGGCGCCCGCGTCCTGGACGGCGCCGCGCCCACCCTGATCGCCGTCGCGGAGGACGCCCCCGCGGACCGGCTGCCCGGCACCGACGTCGTACGCCTCCCAAGGGACGGCCGCGGCCTGTCCGTGCCCGCCCTGCTGGCCGCCCTCCACGAGCGCGGCGTCCGCTCCGTGCTCCTCGAAGGCGGCCCCACCCTCGCCGGGTCCTTCGTCGCCGCCGGAGCCGTCGACCGGGTGGTCGGCTACCTCGCCCCCGTCCTCCTCGGCGCCGGCCCCGCCGCCCTCGACGGCGCCGGAATCACCACCCTCACCGAGGCGTTGCGGCTCGACGTCACCGAGACCGCGCGCATCGGCACCGATCTTCGTATCACCGCCACCGCCGCACCCGCTGCCGCATCCCCCGCCGCACCCACCGCCGCACCCAAGGAGCGCTGACCGTGTTCACCGGAATCGTCGAAGAGCTGGGCGAGGTCACCGCCGTGGAGAACCTCGGTGACTCCTCCCGCTTCCGCCTGCGCGGCCCCCTCGTCACCGAGGACGCCAAGCACGGCGACTCGATCGCCGTCAACGGCGTGTGCCTCACCGTCGTGGAGACCGGCGGCGGCGAGTTCACCGCCGACGTGATGGCCGAGACCCTGAACCGCTCCAGCCTCGGCGCCCTGACCACCGGCTCCCGCGTCAACCTGGAGCGCCCCATGGCGGTCGGCGACCGGCTCGGCGGCCACATCGTCCAGGGCCACGTCGACGGCACCGGCACCATCCTCGCGCGCACCCCCTCCGAGAACTGGGAGATCGTCAAGATCTCCCTCCCGGCCGCCCTGCGCCGCTACGTCGTCGAGAAGGGCTCCATCACGGTGGACGGCGTCAGCCTCACCGTCGTCGACGCCGCCGCCGACCACTTCACCATCAGCCTCATCCCGACCACCCTCGCCCTGACCACGCTCGGCATCAAGGAGCCCGGCGACCCGGTCAACCTGGAGGTCGACGTCATCGCCAAGTACGTCGAGCGGCTGCTCGGCGACACGACGACCGGGGGGACCGCGCAGTGAACTGGCTCAACACCGAGGCCTTCACCGCCTTCGGCCAGCACATCCTCTGGTCCGACATGATCGGCAACACGATCGGCCTGATCGCCCTCGCCCTCGGCTGGCGCCGCTCCGTGCTGACCTGGCCCGCCCAGTTCCTCTCCGGCGCCATCCTCTTCGCCGCCTTCGCCGGCCACCTCACCGGCAGCGCCGGCAAACAGGTCGTCGTCATGGTGGTCGCCGCCTGGGGCTGGTGGCAGTGGACGCGCGGCCGGCAGCGCGGCCAGGACGGCGGCATCGCCGTGCGCTTCGCCACCTGGCGCGAACGCGGCCTCATGGCGGGCGGCGCCCTCCTCGGCACCCTCGCCGTCGGCGGCCTGTTCACCGCCTACCCGTCGCTGTCCTGGGACCCGTGGCCCGACGCGTACATCTTCGTCGGCACGCTCGTCGCCATGTACGCCCAGGCCCGCGGCATGGTCGAGTTCTGGTTCGCCTGGCTGCTGGTCGACCTCGTCGGCGTACCGCTGAACTTCGTCAACGGCTACGCCTTCTCCGGTTTCGTCTACGTCATCTACGGTGCGCTCGTCCTGTGGGGCCTGCGCGACTGGTGGCTGCGCTCCCGTGCGAGCGAGTCCGCCCTGGAAGGAGCACCCGCATGAGCAGCCTCCCCCTCTGGGACGCCACCGACCTCGCCCTCGACCCCGTCGAGCAGGCCGTCCGCGACATCGCCGCCGGCCGGCCCGTCGTGGTCGTCGACGACGAGGACCGCGAGAACGAGGGCGACCTCGTCATCGCCGCCGAGAAGGCCACCCCCGAGATCGTCGCCTTCATGATGAGCGAGTGCCGCGGCCTGATCTGCGCCCCCATGGAGGGCGACGAGCTGGACCGCCTCCAGCTCCCGCAGATGGTCGGCGACAACACCGAGTCCATGAAGACGGCGTTCACCGTCTCCGTCGACGCCGCGCCCGTCCACGGCGTCACCACCGGCATCTCCGCCGCCGACCGCGCCACCACCCTCCAGCTCCTCGCGAGCGGCGCCGCGGCCCCGGCCGACTTCGTCCGCCCCGGCCACGTCTTCCCGCTCCGCGCCCAGCCCGGCGGTGTCCTCGTGCGCAACGGCCACACCGAGGCCGCCGTCGACCTGGCCCGGCTCGCCGGACTCCGCCCGGCCGGCGCGATCGTCGAGATCGCCGGCGAGGACGGCGTCATGCTCCGCCTGCCCGAACTGGTCCCCTTCGCCCGCAAGCACGGCCTGACGATCATCTCGATCGAGGACCTCATCGCCTACCGCCGCAGCAACGAGCCCACCGTCCGCCGGGAGGCCGAGGTCCGGCTCCCCACCGCGCACGGCGAGTACACGGCGTACGGCTACCGCTCCACCGTCGACGGCGTCGAGCACATCGCGCTCGTCCACGGAGACATCGGCGACGGCGAGGACGTCCTCGTCCGGGTCCACTCCGAGTGCCTGACCGGCGACATCTTCCACTCGCTGCGCTGCGACTGCGGCCCCCAGCTCCAGGCATCCATGGAGCGCATCACCGAGGCCGGCCGCGGCGTCGTGGTCTACCTGCGCGGCCACGAGGGACGCGGCATCGGCCTGCTGTCCAAGCTGCGCGCCTACGAACTCCAGGAACGCGGCCACGACACCCTCGACGCCAACCTGGAACTCGGCCTGCCCGCCGACGCCCGCGACTACGCCGCGGGCGCCCAGATGCTCGCCGACCTCGGCGTGCGCAGCCTGCGGCTGATGACCAACAACCCGGACAAGGTCGACGCCCTGGTCCGGTACGGACTGACGGTCGAGGGCCGCGAGCCCATGCCCGTCCAGGCCGGCGAGCACAATCTCCGGTACCTGCGCACCAAGCGCGACCGGATGGGCCACGACCTGCCGTGGCTCGACGCCGCCGCCGGCGCGTCGCCCTGCAACAACCAGTAAGACCGAGCGAAGACCGAGCGAACGACAGCACCGAGGAGAGTACGTACGTGAGCGGCAAGGGCGCACCCGAACTGAGCGTGAAGAACTGCGGAGACCTCCGGGTCGCCGTGATCGCGGCGCAGTGGCACGAGAAGATCATGGACGGTCTGGTGAACGGCGCCCTGCGCGCCCTGCACGAGCTGGGCATCGACGAGCCGACCCTGCTGCGGGTCCCCGGCAGCTTCGAGCTCCCGGTCGTCGCCAAGGTCCTCGCCGGCCGCGGCTACGACGCGATCGTCGCGCTCGGCGTCGTCATCCGGGGCGGCACCCCCCACTTCGAGTACGTGTGCCAGGGAGTCACCCAGGGCCTCGTCCAGGTCTCCGTCGACACCGGCGTCCCCGTCGGCTTCGGCGTCCTCACCTGCGACACCGAGGAGCAGGCCCTGGACCGCGCCGGCCTGGAGGGATCGAACGAGGACAAGGGGCACGAGGCGGTCACCGCCGCCGTCTCCACCGCGACCACACTGCGCACGGTCAGCGAACCCTGGCGCTGAGTGGGCACGCCCCACCCCGTACTCTTAGGACCATCATGGCGAACAAAACCTTCGAAGAGCTCTTCGCCGAGCTGGAGCTCAAGGCAAAGACCGGCGACCCCGCCACCTCCCGCACCGCCGAGCTGGTGGACAAGGGCGTCCATGCCATCGGCAAGAAGGTCGTCGAAGAGGCCGCCGAGGTCTGGATGGCCGCCGAGTACGAGGGCAAGGAAGCCGCCGCCGAGGAGATCTCGCAGCTGCTGTACCACGTCCAGGTGATGATGGTCGCCCGCGGGATCTCGCTCGACGACGTCTACGCCCACCTCTGAGCACCACCGCTCCCACAGAACCTCCTTTTCACAGATAGGAAGCCCACCCCATGCTGCGCATCGCCGTCCCCAACAAGGGTTCACTGTCCGGACCTGCGTCGGCGATGCTCCATGAGGCCGGCTACCAGCAGCGCAAGGAGTCCAAGGAGCTGGTGCTGGTCGACCCGGAGAACGAGGTCGAGTTCTTCTACCTCCGCCCCCGCGACATCGCCATCTACGTCAGCTCCGGCAAGCTCGACATCGGCATCACCGGCCGCGACCTGCTGCTGGACTCCGGCGCCAACGCCGAGGAGATCCTCCAGCTCGGCTTCGCCCGCTCCACGTTCCGGTACGCCACCAAGCCCGGCACCGCGAGCGGCCCCGCCGACTTCGGCGGCATGACGATCGCCACCTCCTACGAGGGCATCGTCGCCAAGCACCTCGCCGACCAGGGCATCGACGCCTCCGTCGTCCACCTCGACGGCGCGGTCGAGACGGCCATCGAACTCGGCGTCGCCCAGATCATCGCCGACGTCGTGGAGACCGGGACCTCGCTGCGCAACGCCGGCCTGGAGGTGGTGGGCGAGCCGATCCTCAAGTCCGAGGCGGTCGTCATCCGCCGCACCGGCGCCCCCGGCGACGACCCCAAGGTGCAGCAGTTCCTCCGCCGCCTCCAGGGCGTCCTGGTGGCCCGCTCGTACGTGATGATGGACTACGACTGCCGCGCCGAGCACCTGGAGCAGGCCGTCGCCCTCACGCCCGGTCTGGAGTCCCCGACGGTCTCCCCGCTGCACAACGAGGGCTGGGTCGCCGTCCGGGCCATGGTCCCCGCCAGGGAGGCGCAGCGGATCATGGACGACCTGTACGCGCTGGGCGCCCGCGCGATCCTCACCACCGAGATCCACGCCTGCCGCCTCTGAGGCCCCGCGCCTCCACGCCCCGCACTCCCGCCCCCACTCCCGGCCCGAGGCCCGAGCCAGAACCGGTACGCCACATGTCCGACCTCCACGCCCCCTCCCTCCCGGTCACCTTCCGGCCGACCCGGACCCGGGCCGTCCTGCTGACCGTGGGCACGGTGATGTTCGTGACCATCACGGCCGTCGCCCTGATGCTGGAGAAGCTCGGCCCGGGGGAGCGCGCCAGCTTCGTCTTCACCGCGGCGCTCTTCTTCGGCGTCCTGGCGCTCCTCAGCCGCCCCAAGGTCGTCGCCGACGACGAGGGCGTCACCGTGGTCAACCTCACCCGGACACGCCGACTGGCCTGGGCGGAGATCCTCCAGGTCAACCTGCGCGAGGGCGACCCGTGGGTCTTCCTCGACCTCAGCGACGGCACGAGCATGCCCGCCCTGGGCATCCAGCCCGGCATCGGCAAGCAGCAGGCCATCCGGGACGCACGGGCCCTGCGCGTGCTCGCCGAGGCCCGCGGCACCGGCCCCGACGCCGGCTAGCCGGCGGCCCTCCGGGCCCGGCGTGTCGCCCGGATGGGCGCCGACCCTCTGCCCCACCGGGGGCGGGCGTGATTACTCTTGTGGCGGTGGCGCCGAGCGCGCCACCGCCTCGCACACACGGCAGCACCACGCACCAACGGGCCGGCGAGGCCCCTGCAACCCGAGGAGTGATTCCCTCCAGCAATGGACGGATCGTCCGGTAGTACCTGCGCCGCCCCCTCCGAGGAGGCGGCGGCATGACCATCCCCCTCCTGCTGCTCGCCGCGGCTTTCCTGCTGATCCTCGCCAACGGCTTCTTCGTGGCCGCCGAGTTCGGCCTCGTCACCGTGGAGCGGGCGGACGCCGAGCGCGCCGCCGCCCAGGGCGACCGGCGGGCCCGCACCGTCGTCAAGGCCCTGCGGCAGCTGTCGTTCCAGCTGTCGGGCACCCAGCTGGGCATCACCATCACCTCGCTCGTCGTCGGCATGCTCGCCGAACCGGCGCTCGCGCGGCTCCTCGACGGCCCGCTCGGCGCGACCGGACTGCCCGAAGGGGCCGTCCCCGGTGTCGCGGTGGCCATCGGCATGCTGGGCGCGTCCGCCGTCCAGATGGTGATCGGCGAGCTGGTCCCGAAGAACTGGGCCGTCTCCCGGCCCCTCCAGGTCGCGCGGTTCGTCGCCGGGCCGCAGACCCTGTTCTCGTCCGCCCTCCGGCCGGTCATCACCACGCTCAACGCCGCCGCCAACCGGCTCGTGCGGCTCCTGGGCGCCGAGCCCACCGAGGAGCTGGCCTCCGCCCGGACACCCGGCGAGCTGGTCTCGCTCGCCCGCCACTCGGCGCGGGCCGGTGCCCTCGAACAGGACACGGCGGACCTCTTCGTACGGACCCTGTCGCTGGGCGGCCTCACCGCGCAGCACGTGATGACGCCCCGCGTGAAGGTCAACGCCCTGCGCACCGACGCCACCGCGGCGGACGTCGTCAACCTGACCCGCGCCACCGGCCTCTCCCGCTTCCCGGTCTACCGGGAGCGCATCGACGAGATCGTCGGCATGGTCCACCTGAAGGACGCGCTCGCCGTACCCGCGCGGGAGCGGCTGCGGACCCCCGTGGGCAGGGTCGCCGTCCCGCCGCTGCTCGTCCCCGAGACGCTGCCCGCCCAGGCCCTCCTGGAGCGGCTGCGCAGCGAGCAGCCGATAGCCGTCGTCGTGGACGAGTACGGCGGCACCGCCGGCGTCGTCACCCTGGAGGACATCGTCGAGGAACTCGTCGGCGAGGTCCGCGACGAGCACGACGCCGAGGGCGACGACCTGCCCGAACTGGCCGCCGTCCCCGCCGAGGACGGCAACCCCGCGTGGGAGGCCGACGGCAGCTGCCGCGTCCACACCCTGAAGCGGATAGGCCTCGACGTCCCCGACGGGCCGTACGAGACCGTCGCCGGGCTCGTCGCCGACCTGCTCGGCCGCATCCCGGCCCCCGGCGACCGGGCCGAACTGCCCGGCTGGCACCTCTCCGTGCGCCAGGTGGACCGGTACCGCGCCGAACGCGTCCGGCTGGTCCGCACCGCCGACGCCGGCGTCCTGGCGGAGGCCGTGCGATGAGCGTGCTCCAACTCCTCTTCGCGGGCCTGCTCGTGCTCGCGAACGGGTTCTTCGTCGGCGCCGAGTTCGCCCTCGTCTCCGTACGCCGCAGCCAGATCGAACCGCTCGGCCCCGGCTCCAAGCGGGCCCGCCAGGTGCTGTACGGCCTGGAGAACCTGCCGCAGATGATGGCCGCCGCGCAGTTCGGCATCACCGTCTGCTCGCTGACCCTCGGCGCGGTCGCCGAACCGACCGTGGCGCACCTGCTGGAGCCCGTCTTCCACGCCGTCCGCCTGCCCGAGCCGCTGGTCCATCCGCTGGGCTACGTGATCGCGCTGGCCGTGGTGGTCTTCCTGCACCTGGTCGTCGGCGAGATGCTCCCGAAGAACCTCGCCATGGCGGCGCCCGAGAGGACGGCGCTGTGGCTCAGCCCCGGCCTGGTCGGCTTCGCCCGGCTGTGCCGCCCCGTCACCGCGGCGCTCGGCGCCTGCTCCCGGCTGGTGCTGAAGGCGTTCCGGGTCGAGATGAAGGACGAGGTGGAGGCGGTCTTCACCAGCGCCCAGCTCGGCCGGCTCGTCGAGGACGCCGGCCAGGCCGGGCTGCTCGACCCCGCGGAGCAGGAACGGCTGGAGGACGCCCTGGAACTGGGCAGCCGCCCGGTGTCCGACGTCCTCATCCCGCGCGCGTCCCTGGTGACCGTCACGCCGTCCGTCACCCCCGCCGAGGTCGAGGAGCTCACCGTCCGCACCGGGTACTCCCGGTTCCCGGTGTGCGCCGAGGGCGGGGGAGTCTTCATGGGCTTCGTGCACGTGAAGGACGTGCTGGACCTGGAGGACGCCGACCGGGCCGTCCCGCAGCACGTGTGGCGCCCGATGGCCACCCTGCGGGCGGAGCTGCCGCTCGACGACGCGCTGACGGTGATGCGCCGCGCCGCGACGCACCTGGCGCAGGTCGCCGACGCGTCGGGCCGCATCCTGGGCCTGGTCGCGCTGGAGGACGTGCTGGAGATGCTGGTCGGCGAGGTCCGCGACCCGGCACACCGCTCGGCGACCCCCCTGGTGCCGGTCGTCACCCGGGAGACCCCGCCCGCCCCGGCGGCCGCGCCCGCCGGCCAGGACCCGGAGGCGGTCGAAGGGCCGGACGACGGGCCGGGACGCGGGCCCGCCGGTCCTCCCGCGGGAGCACCGGCACCCGGCACGGCCTCCGGCGCCGGAGCCGCCCAGGGCGTCCTGACGGCCTGACGACGGCCCGGCGGCGGCCCCGCCGGACGCCCTCCCCCGGCCGCCCCCGCGGCCGGGCGGGGCCGGCCGGTCGCCGTCGGCCGGCCCCGGCCGCGTCGGCCCGTCAGTAGCCCATGGCCCCCGGGGAGCCGGGTCCGCCCGGGTCCTGGGGGCCGCGGCTCGCGGGGCCGCGGCCCGAGAGGACCTCCCCGTACGCCTGCATCAGGTCCGGCAGGCGGAGGGTGGCGAGGTCGTCACGGGAGGGGGTGGTGGTGTAGCCGGAGAGCCGCAGGTCCCGGTACGCGCACGACTTCTCGTACAGCGTGCGCAGGAACCGGCCGTTGCCCAGCTCGTCGATCCAGCCCTGCTCGACGACGTGGCCGCTGATGGAGCGCAGCTCGTCGAGGGCGTCGTCGTCCCAGACGTCGCCGTTCGCCGCCGCCAGCACCCCGCCGATGGCCGTGAGCTCCGAGGGCCGGTACGACGGGAAGTCCACCCGGGTGGTGAAGCGGGAGCCCAGACCGGGGTTGGTGGCCAGCAGCCGGTCCATGCCCTCCGGGTAGCCGGCGAGGATGACCACCAGGTGGTCGCGGTTGTCCTCGGCGCGCTTGAGCAGCACCTGCAGCGCCTCGTCGCCGTACGCGTCGCCCTTGCTGTACCCGGAGTTGGACAGGGAGTACGCCTCGTCGACGAACAGCACCCCGCCGAGGGCCGAGTCGATCAGCTCGTTGGCCTTCACGGCGGTCTGCCCCAGGAACTCGCCCACCAGGTCGGACCGCTGGGCCTCCACGAGGTGGTCGCCGCCGAGCAGGCCGAGGGCGTAGAAGACCCGGCCGAGGATCCTGGCGACGGTGGTCTTCCCGGTCCCGGACGGCCCGGAGAAGACAAAGTGACGTTTCGGCGGCTGTACGGGAAGACCCTGCTCGGCCCGCAGCCGCGCCATCTCCAGCTGCGCCGAGAGCGCTTTGACCTGCCGCTTGACCGGCTCCAGGCCCACCATCCGCTCCAGCTCCGCCAGCGCCTCCGCCAGCAGCGCCGGGTCGGTGGGGCTCGCCGGGAACGCCGGCGGACGCGACCGGCCGGGCCCGGGCGCCTGCTCCCGGACGCCGTGGGCGGCCGCCGGCGGCTGGGCGGCAGGCGGCCGGCCCGGCACCGGGCCGGAGGGCTGGGCGGCCGGGGGCTGCGGCTGCTGCGGGTCGCCGCCGCGCCGCAGCGCCTCGCCGGGCGGGACGTCCGAGGCGTCGGGCGCGTCCGCGGCGTCCTGGCCCAGCCCGGTGAGCGACACGGCCGCCAGGTCGGCCACCGGGTCGTCGGGGCCGTCGAACCCGTCGTACTCGGTGATCGCGGCGAGCCGGGCGGCGGTGTCCATGAAGGCGGGGTCGATCCGGTGCACCGCCCGGTACAGCGGGAGCGCGGCGGCGCTGCGGCCGGTGCCCTCGTGGGCGCGGGCCAGCCAGTAGCGCAGCTCCTTGCGCTGCGGCTGCTCGCTGCGGCAGCGCATCAGGGCGGCGGACAGCAGCGGCTCCGCCTGCCCGTACATCTCCAGACGGACCCGCGCCATGCCCCCGAACAGCCCGGCCTCGATGCCGAGCAGCGGATCGTTCACGAGCGGTTCGGTGTGGCGGACGAGCTGGTCCCAGTCCTTGACCAGGTAGGCCCGGCAGGCGTGCAGGAAGCGCACCTGCGGGTCGGCGTCCACGGGCGGCAGACCCGCCAGCGCCCGGTCGAGCTCCGGGACGTGGCGGCCGTCCAGCCAGTGCGAGGCGTGCGCCAGCAGCAGGTCGCGCGGTGACTCCAGCACGGGCTGGACCCACCAGCCCAGCCAGTACCAGGAGTTGAGCGTGCGCCGGTAGCGGGTGCGCTGCTCGCCGAAGCGGTCCCGGTGGCGGTACATCCGCAGCAGCGCGGTCGTCGTGTCGACGCGCAGGGCGTGCAGCCCCAGCCAGCCGTCGGCCATGCCGGGATCCAGCCGCACCGCCGCCCGGAACTCCTCCTCCGCCTGCGGGTACGCCCCCATGGTGTAGGCGTCCACCCCACGCAGCCAGGCGAGGTCGGCCGGGGCGTGCGTCCGCTGCGTGCCGATGTCCATCGGGTCCCCCACAAAACCGTGTCCCCGTACCTCTCCACCGGGCGGCCGCCCGGCGGAGGCGTTCCCAATCGCCCTCTCAAGAACGGGAATTGACCGCACCGAGAGGCATCGTACCTGTACGGAGGGTGTGTGCTTAAGGGCGCGAAGAGGCGGCGCGAGCCTTCCGCGACGGTCACCGACGGTGAGCGCCGGGTGCTCCAGCGGCGCGGGAAGGGGGGAGACGAGGGCAGAACGAAGCCCCCGATCACGGGGGAACAACCGGGGGCTTCGCGTCTGCGACGGCTCCGGAAAGCCGCACATGGGAAACGTAAGACCTGTACGCCTCGTCGGTCAAGCGAAGTTGGGGCACTCTCCCGGCTGATTTCCGACTGCTCAGTACGGCCCTCGGGAGGGGGGCGAAAGCCGGTCACGCACCGTGACGATCTGGTCCGCGCCTGCTGTCACAGCAGGTCCGGGCAGCCACTCGTACCCCTCTGTGCACTCCCGTACCAGGACATCGGCGAAGGGGCGCGAGGGGTCCGCGGCGAAGTGCCGCGTCTCCGCCGCCGTCCACCCGGCCCAGAAGGCGTCCTGCGCCGGTCCGTCCCGGTCACGGCCCCTTTTCCATGACTCCTCGGCGCCCCGCTCCATCCAGACCAGCCGGGCGAGGTGGGGCCGGAGGGCGCGGCGGCCGGCGCCCACACCCTCCACGAGGACGACCGGAGCGGGGGGCAGCGGCACCGGGGCGCCGAAGTGGCGGAGATTCCAGTCGTACGGGTGAACGTGCGCGACCTCGCCCCGGGCCAGCGGTTCCAGCACCTGGGCCCGGAGGCGGTCGGTCCACGCGAACAGCTCGTCGTGCGTGGCGATGTCGTCGAGGTGGAGCACGGGCGCGCCGCCGAGCGCGGCCGCCAGCCGGCCCGCGAACGTGGACTTGCCCGAGCCGGCGTGGCCGTCGACCGCGACCAGCCGGACGGGGCCGCACGAGGGCGGCAGCGCGCGCAGCGCGGCGGCGGGCCGGTCGAGGTCGTCCATGCCGCCCACCCTACAAAGCCACAGGTGGAGACCAATATTGGTGGGGCGACGCGCGCCGGATGGCTGGCCCGCGAGCCGCCCGGACCGGGATAGTGGGCCCACCTGTCGTACCCACGTCGTGCACGCCTCCCGTGCATCCCGACCGACCGGGGGTCTCGCCATGACCAGTTCCCCGCCGCCCGGAGCGTCGTCCGCCGCCCGCAGAACCGTCCTGGCGGCCGCGCTCGCCGCCATGGGCACCGCCGCGGCCTCCTCGGCACCCGCCACCGCCCTGACCACCTCCGCCGGCGCCTCCGCCGGCACCCGCACCGCGACACCGCGCGCCGGCCACGACCCGCGGGCGTCGGCCGGCCTCGTCGACAACCGGTTCTGGACGTCGTACACCGACTGGCGCTCCGGCACCCGCGCCGGCACCCGCCCCGTCCTCTCCCACCGCCCCGGACTGGTGATCGGAACCCCCGCCGGGCGCGCCGACTACACCGACCCGCACACCGGCACGACGTCCACCTGGGAGTACGCCGCCTGGACCTCGCCCGAGCACCGCTCCACCGTGCCCGCCACCGAGGTGATCCCCTCCTGGAACGCCGACACCCCGGCCGGCACCTGGATCACGGTCGAACTGAAGGGGCGCTACTCGGACGGCGCGGAGACGCCCTGGTACGTCATGGGCCGCTGGGCGGCCGGCGACGGGGACATCCGGCGCACCTCGGTCGACGACCAGAAGGACGGCAGGAGCACCGTCTGGACCGACACCCTCGCACTCGACGACACGGCGAGCGGGCTGCGCCTGGTGTCCTACCGGCTGCGCCTCACGCTCCACCGCAGGCCCGGCACCCGGCTCACCCCGACCGTGTGGCGGGCCGGCGCCATGGCCTCGGACGTCCCCGACCGCTTCACCGTGCCCGCCTCGGTGCCCGGCCTCGCCCGCGAGCTGGTGGTCCCGCGCTACTCGCAGAACATCCACATCGGCCAGTACCCGGAGTACGACAACGGCGGCGAGGCCTGGTGCAGCCCCACCTCCTCCCAGATGATCATCGAGTACTGGGGCCGCGGGCCGACCGCGCAGGACCTTGCCTGGGTGAACCCCGACTACGCCGACCCCCAGGTCTGCCACGCCGCCCGTTTCACCTTCGATCACCAGTACGACGGCTGCGGGAACTGGCCCTTCAACGCCGCCTACGCCGCCACGTACGACGACATGAGCGCGGTCGTCACCCGGCTGCGCTCGCTGACCGAGCTGGAGACGCTGGTCCGCGCGGGGATCCCGGCCATCACGTCGCAGTCCTTCCGGGCGGAGGAGCTGACGGGGGCGGGCTACGGCACGGCGGGCCACCTGATGACCGTCATCGGGTTCACGGCCGAGGGCGACGTGATCGCCAACGACCCGGCGTCCCCGAGCAACGAGGCCGTGCGCCGGGTCTACCGCCGCCGTGAGTGGGAGAACATCTGGCTGCGGACGAAGCGCTACAACGCCACCGGCAAGGTGGTCTCGGGCACGGGCGGCGTCTGCTACCTGTACTGGCCCGCCCACCCCACGACCGCGCAGCGCCGGGCCCTGGCGGCGGTCGGGGTCCGCTGAGCGGCGGGCCGCGGGCGCGGACGGCCACCGGGGCCGTGATGAACGTCTCTACCCCGAAGGCCGTCCGCGCTGGCACTGTGGGGACGTCCCCCACAGGCCGAAAGAGCGAGAGACCATGACCACCAACGCCGCCGTCGCCGCCGTCCGCGCCCGCACCGGAGGCCCGGACGACGACGGCCCCCAGCTGCTGGAGCACGTCCTGGGCTGGGTGCTCGTCGTCGTCTTCGCCATGCTGGTCACCAAGGTCGGCCTGCTGTGACGCGGCCGCCCCGCGGACGGACGGCTACCTGATCGCCCGGATCAGCTCGCCGTTCGCGGTGTCGCCGCTGAGTTCCCAGAAGAACGTCCCGCCGAGGCCCTGCCGGTTCTTGTAGGCCATCTTCCCGGCGATGGTGGCGGGGGTGTCGTAGCTCCACCACTCGTCGCCGCAGTGCGCGTACGCGGTGCCCCCGACCCTGCCGCCGGCCGGGCACCTGTCCTTGAGCACCTTGTAGTCCTCGAAGCCCTGCTCGTACGTTCCCGGGGCGGGGCCGGTGGCGGTGCCGCCGGGCGCTTTCTGTGTGACGCCGGCCCAGCCCCGCCCGTAGAAGCCGATGCCGAGCAGCAGCTTGCGCGCGGGGATGCCGAGGCGCTTGAGCTTCGTGATCGTGGCGTCGGTGTGGTGGCCGGCCTGCGGGATGCCGGGGTAGCCGGTGAGCGCCGAGTGGGGCGCGGTGGGGCCCTGGGCGGCCCAGGCGCCGAAGTAGTCGTACGTCATCGGGTTGTACCAGTCGACGTACCGCGCCGCGCCCGCGTAGTCGGTGGCGTCGATCTTCCCGCCGGGCGTGGCGTCGGCGGTGATCGCGGCCGTGACCAGGTTGCGGGGGCCGAACGCGGCGCGGACGTGCGACATCAGGCCGGTGAAGGCGTCCCGGCCGCTGGTGTCGCAGGTCAGGCCGCAGGCGTTCGGGTACTCCCAGTCGATGTCGATGCCGTCGAAGACGTCCGCCCACCGGGGGTCCTCGACCAGCCGGTAGCAGGACGCGGCGAAGGCGGCCGGGTCCTTCGCCGCCTCGGTGAAGCCGCCGGACCAGCTCCAGCCGCCGAAGGACCACAGGATCCTGATGTCCGGGTGGAGCTTCTTCAGCTTGCGCAGCTGGTTGAAGTTGCCGCGCAGCGGCTGCTCGGCGGAGTCGGCCCGGCCGTCGACGGACTGGTCGGCCGGGTAGGTCCTGTCGTGGTCCGCGAACGCGTCACCGATGGTGCACTTGCCGTCCTGGACGTTGCCGAAGGCGTAGTTGATGTGCGTGAGCCGGGCGGCCGAGCCGGAGGTGCGGATGTTCTTGACGTGGTAGTCGCGCCCGTAGACGCCCCAGTTGGTGAAGTAGCCGACGACCTTGGGCGCGGCGTGCGGGTGGGCGGCGGGGGCCGGCCGCTCGACGGCGGCGGGGTCCGCGGCGGCCCCGGGGGCGCCCGCGGTGGCGAGCAGGCCGGCCCCGAGGACGGCGCTGCACGCGGCGGCGATCAGGGTCCGCACGCGGGTGCGGCGGGAGGTCTGTCCGAGCATGCGGGTCTCCTCGTACGGGGAGGGGGAGCGGGTCGGCACCTCGATGACATGAACGCGGCATGACACCGCTCGCACCGTAGAAGGACTAGACCATTGCGGTCAATGGTGCGGACCAACGCGGGCCCCCGGCCGGTACGACGGAACGATCACCGGCCACCCAGTGACGGAAGCCCCTCGATCGGGCATACTCAACCCGCCACAGCCGCTGGTCAGCCGGTTCCGTGATCCGGGAAGGCAGCATCGGCGAAGCAGTGAGACCCGGCGGCGCCGCCCAACCCTTCGCGCGCGCCCGCCGCAGCGCCCGACAGGGAGGAGAGCGCCCCCATGCCCGACCGCGCCCCGCAGCCGGTGGAACGACAGCTGCCCACCGAGGAAGCCAGGGATCTGATCGCCCTGGTGCGTGACATCGTCCAGCGGGAGATCGCTCCGCGCGCGGCGGAGGAGGAGGACGCCGGACACTTCCCGCGGGAGGTCTTCACCCTCCTCTCCGACTCCGGCCTGCTCGGCCTGCCGTACGACTCCGACTTCGGCGGCGGCGACCAGCCCTACGAGGTCTACCTCCAGGTGCTCGAGGAGCTGGCCGCCGCCCGCCTCACCGTGGGCCTGGGCGTCAGCGTCCACTCCCTCGCCTGCCACGCCCTGGCCGGCTACGGCACCAAGGAGCAGCAGACCGAGCACCTGCCGGCCATGCTGGGCGGCGGACTCCTCGGGGCGTACTGCCTGTCGGAGCCCTCGTCCGGCTCCGACGCGGCCTCGCTGCGCACGAAGGCCGTCCGGGACGGCGACGACTGGATCATCACCGGCACCAAGGCCTGGATCACCCACGGCGGCGTCGCCGACTTCTGCACGGTGCTGGCCCGCACGGGCGTCGAGGGGCCGCGCGGCATCACGGCCTTCCTGGTCCCCGGCGACGCCGAGGGGCTGTCGGCCGCCACGCCCGAGAAGAAGATGGGCATGAAGGGCTCGCCCACCGCGCAGCTCCACTTCGACGGCGTCCGCGTCCCCGACACCCGCCGCATCGGCGACGAGGGCCAGGGCTTCGCCATCGCCCTCTCCGCCCTCGACTCCGGCCGCCTCGGCATCGCCGCCTGTGCCATCGGCGTCGCCCAGGCCGCCCTCGACGAGGCGGTCACCTACGCCACCGGACGGCAGCAGTTCGGCCGTCCCGTCGCGGACTTCCAGGGACTGCGGTTCATGCTGGCCGACATGGCCACCCAGATCGAGGCGGGCCGCTCGCTGTACCTGGCCGCCGCGCGGCTGCGCGACGCCGGTCTGCCCTTCTCGCGGGAGGCGGCCATGGCCAAGCTCTTCTGCACGGACGCGGCGATGAAGGTCACCACCGACGCGGTCCAGGTGCTCGGCGGCTACGGCTACACCGCGGACTTCCCGGTCGAGCGCTACATGCGCGAGGCGAAGGTGCTGCAGATCGTCGAGGGCACCAACCAGATCCAGCGGATGGTCATCGCCCGGCACGTCGTGGGCCCCGAGAGCCGCTGACCGCCGAGGGGCGCCCCGCCGCGGTTCCGCCGTGGGCGCCCGGTCCGTCCGGTCGCGCGGGCCCGTGGCACGGCCGCGCGGTCGGGTCCGGCCGCTTGGCCGGCCCTCTCGCCACGCCAGGACCGTGCCGTGCGGGGTACTCGGGTACGGCGGGCCGTGCCCGGCCGGGTCCGCCGGGGTGGCTCCGCGCCGGGCCGCGGCCACCGGTGCGGTCCGGCGCCCGCACGGCCGGGCCCCGAACGGGCCGTCCCGCACCCCGCCGCGTCGAGGGGCGGGGTGCGGGACGGTGACGTGCGTACCGGCCGCCGGTGGCGGCGGGCTCAGGCCGCGCGGCCCATCCGCGGCATCCGCCGCTGCGCCGGGCTCGGCATCTTGATGGGACGGGAACCGGGGCCGCCCACGTGGGAGAACGGCTGGGTGCGCCAGTCGAGTCCCTGCGGAAGCGTCAGCAGCAGGGCGGTGTCCTGCTCCTGGAGCTCCAGCGACTCGTCGGCGGGGCGCGCGTCCGTCGCCGCCCGGCCCGTGCCGCTGCACACCGTCAGCACGAACGGGTTCCACGGCGTGGGGCACAGGGCGTGCTCCGGCAGCACGTCCTCGTCCGCCAGCAGCGCGATGGGCTGGGAACAGTCCGGGCAGATGACCCGGACCATCTCGAAAGTGTCGTACGCGTCGAGTTCGTCGTCCTCGTGGGATACGACCGAATCAACAGGCTCCTGCATGGAGAATCTCCCCCTCGGGTGGGCCGACCGGGCTCTTGCGGTCTCGACCACAGCAAGCAATTCCCATCCACCCGCGCGAATAACCATCCGGTCACGAAAGGACACGGCCCCGCCCCTGTGGTCTTCGTCACATGCCGCCCGCAGGTGGCCTTCCACGGTCGCCCCGGCTGTGCCGCGGGGCACCCGGGGCAATAGGTTGACCGCATGGAGGAGCTGGATCGTCAGATCGTCGAGTTGCTCGTCAAGGACGGGCGCATGAGCTACACCGACCTGGGCAAGGCCACCGGCCTGTCCACCTCGGCTGTGCATCAGCGCGTCCGACGCCTCGAGCAGCGCGGAGTCATCCGCGGCTACGCCGCCGTCGTCGACCCCGAGGCGGTGGGCCTGCCGCTGACCGCGTTCATCTCGGTGAAACCCTTCGACCCCAGCGCCCCCGACGACATCGCGGACCGGCTCGCCGACATCTCCGAGATCGAGGCCTGCCACAGCGTCGCCGGCGACGAGAACTACATCCTCAAGGTCCGGGTGGCGACCCCCCTGGAACTGGAGCACCTGCTCACCCGGATCCGTTCCCAGTCCGGCGTGTCCACCCGCACGACCGTCGTCCTGTCGACCCCGTACGAGGCCCGGCCGCCACGCGTGTGACCACGTCCTTAGGCTGGTCACCATGACCGAGAGCGAACACCGCACCGTGCTCCTGCGCGGTGGAGACGTCCACAGCCCCGCCGACCCCTTCGCCACCGCGATGGTCGTCGAACGCGGCCATGTCGCCTGGGTGGGTTCCGAGGGCGCGGCCGACGCCTTCGCCTCCGGCGTGGACGAGGTGGTCGACCTCGAAGGCGCCCTCGTGACCCCCGCCTTCACCGACGCGCACGTCCACACCACGGCCACCGGCCTCGCCCTCACCGGCCTCGACCTCTCGGGCGCCCGCACCCTCGCGGAGGCCCTGGAGCGGGTACGGGCGCACAGCGCCGCCCGCCCCGCGGACAAGGTCCTCCTCGGCCACGGCTGGGACGCCGCCCGCTGGCCCGAACGCCGCCCCCCGTCCCGTACCGAACTCGACGAGGCCACCGGCGGGCGCCCGCTCTACCTGCCCCGCGTCGACGTCCACTCCGCCGTCGTGACCACCGCGCTGCTGGACCTCGTCCCCGGCGTGACCGGGCTGTCCGGACACCACCCGGACCAGCCGCTCACCGGGGCCGCGCACCACGCCGTCCGCGCCGCCGCCCACGCCGCCGTCACGCCCGGCCAGCGCGCCGAGGCGCAGCGGGCCGCCCTGCGCCGCGCGGCCTCCCTCGGCATCGGCACCGTCCACGAGTGCGCGGGCCCCGAGATCTCCGACGAGGACGACTTCACCGCCCTGCTGGCGCTGGCCGCCGAGGAGCCGGGACCCCGGGTCGTCGGCTACTGGGCCGAGGCCGTGTCCGGCGAGGAGGACGCCCGGCGGATCCGCGAGCTCGGCGCGATCGGCGCGGCCGGCGACCTGTTCGTCGACGGCTCCCTGGGGTCCCACACCGCCTGCCTCCACGAGCCCTACGCCGACGCCGCCCACACCGGCACCGCCCACCTCGACGCGGCCGCCGTCGCCGCCCACGTCGCCGCCTGCACCGAGGCCGGGCTCCAGGCCGGCTTCCACGCCATCGGGGACGCCGCCGTCGGCGCGGTCGTCGACGGCGTACGGGCCGCCGCCGAGAAGGTCGGCCCGGCACGCGTGCGTGCAGCCCGCCACCGCGTCGAGCACGCCGAGATGCTCACCCCCGAGACCATCGCCGCCTTCGCCGAACTGGGCCTCACCGCCTCCGTGCAGCCCGCCTTCGACGCGGCGTGGGGCGGCGAGGACGGCATGTACGCCGAGCGCCTGGGCGCCGAGCGGGCGCGCACCCTCAACCCCTACGCGGCGATGCTGCGCGCCGGCGTGCCCCTGGCCTTCGGTTCCGACAGCCCCGTCACGCCGCTCGACCCCTGGGGCACCGTCCGGGCCGCAGCGTTCCACCGCACGCCGGAGCACCGCATCTCCGTGCGGGCGGGCTTCACCGCGCACACGCGGGGCGGCTGGCGCGCCACCGGCCGGGACGACGCCGGCGTCCTCGTACCCGGCGCCCCCGCCGACTACGCGGTCTGGCGCGCCGACGAACTCGTCGTCCAGGCGCCCGACGACCGCGTCGCCCGCTGGTCCACCGATCCGCGCTCCGGCACGCCCGGCCTGCCCGATCTCACGCCCGGCGCGGACCTGCCCGTATGTCTGCGGACCGTCGTCTCCGGACGCACGGTCTTCGTACGACCGAACGAGTGACGTAAGGAATTCCCGGGTTTCCGGCGCCTCTTCCGGGGGTCGCCCGCGACCTGCGGATCTTCCCCTCTGACCTGCTGTTTCCGTCGATCGCCGCAGGTCGGGCGACTGTTGACAGCGAGCGGTCGGCGGCCGGTAGGTTCGGCGGGTCCACCACAGGACGTCCGACCGGCCGACCTTCACGCAGTCGTCGAACGCCGCTGGGTCATGGGGCGGTGTGCCGCACCGGCGCACCACCACTGGGAGCCAGGTTCAGCGCCCGCGTCCTCGGGGGCGAGGGAAGGTTTTTGCCCGGCCGGAGGTCCCTCCCGCTCCCCAGGAGCCCGGGAGAGGTGCGACCCGGGTGGGGCCCGGACGTTCAGTAGACAACGGCTCTCGGTCGATCCGCAGCCAGCGGGCCTGAGGTCGGCCCGAAGGACGTCGGGCCCCGACTCGTGCCCGTGCCGCCGTGTGCCGGAGGGCCCGCGCCGCCCGCCGCGCGGGCCCGATCCGCCGCTTTCGCACCGCCGCCGCGACGGGTCCCGCCGGGGGCTCGCTATGGTGGTGATCCGTGTACGGACGTGAGGGGCAGCAGTGAACGACGGTGGCCAGAGGCGGTACGGCCCGCTCGGCAGAGCCTTGGTGATCATCCCGACCTACAACGAGGCCGAGAACATCAAGCCGATCGTGTCCCGGGTGCGCGCCGCCGTGCCCGACGTCGACGTCCTGGTCGCCGACGACAACAGCCCGGACGGCACCGGCAAGCTGGCCGACGAGCTGGCCGCCGGGGACGAGCACGTCCACGTCCTGCACCGCAAGGGCAAGGAGGGGCTCGGAGCCGCCTACCTGGCCGGTTTCCGCTGGGGCATCGAGCGCGACTACGGCGTCCTCGTGGAGATGGACGCCGACGGCTCCCACCAGCCCGAGGAGCTGCCCCGGCTGCTGACCGCCCTCAAGGGCGCCGACCTCGTCCTGGGATCCCGCTGGGTGCCGGGCGGCCGTGTGGTGAACTGGCCGAAGTCGCGTGAGTTCCTCTCCCGCGGCGGCAGCACCTACTCGCGCCTCCTGCTCGACGTCCCCATCCGGGACGTCACCGGCGGTTTCCGGGCCTTCCGCAAGGAGACCCTGGAGGGCCTCGGCCTCGACGAGGTCGCGTCCCAGGGGTACTGCTTCCAGGTCGACCTCGCCCGCCGGGCGGTCGCCGCCGGCTATCACGTGGTCGAGGTGCCGATCACCTTCGTCGAGCGGGAGCTCGGCGACTCCAAGATGAGCCGGGACATCGTGGTCGAGGCGCTGTGGCGGGTCACCGCCTGGGGCCTCGGCTCCCGCGCCGACCGCCTCCTCGGCCGCAAGCCCTCCACCGCGGCGCCGTCCGGAACCCGGGCCCCCGGGACCGGTCCGTCGGGCGCGCCCGGCGAGTCCGGCGCGGAGGTCTCCGGCGCGGCCGCCGGCGCGAGCGGCGACACCCGCAGCACGTCGTCGTCCGGCGAGCCCGGCCGGGTCGGCAGGTCCGGAAGCGAGAAGTCCGGCGCCGGGACGCCCGCGGACGAGACGCCCGCGGACGAGACGCCCGCAGACGGGAAGTCCGCAGACGGGAAGTCCGGCGACGAGAAGCCGGGCCCGGCGGCCGATCCCGGCCCCGTCCCGTCCTGAGCCCGCCGGGCCCTTGGCGGGCCCGGTCCTGAGCCCTCCGGGCGCGGCGGGGCGGCGGCTGTACGGCCATGGGACATGGGCGCACTCCGGCGTCCACGAGCCGGCCCGCCGGGTCGCCGGCCGCCACGGCCCGACGATCGTCCGCGTCGGCGAGCCGGCCGACTGCGAGGCCCGGATCCTCCGCGTCACGCCCGAGGACGTGCACCGGCGAGGCCGCCGTCGCCCTGGGCGGCACCGGGCACCCGCCCCGCGCCGGCCTGCCGCGCGGCGTGTCCGGAGCGGGCGGGGTCTCCCGCCCGCTCGTACGACGGGCCCTTTACGCCGTCCTGGCACGGCCCCAGGCACACTGGGGGCATGATGACCGGCTCACCGCCCCCGCGCGCCCGCGCACCGCGCTCCCGCGCCCGTACCCTCGCCCCGCTCGGCGTCGCCGCCTGGCTGGTGCTGGAGATCTGGCTGCTGACCCTGGTGGCGGACGCGGCCGGCGGGCTCGGCGTGCTCGCCCTGCTCGTCGGCGCCGGTGTGCTCGGCGCCGCGGTGGTCAAGCGGGCGGGACGGCGGGCCTTCCGCACGCTGACCGAGACGCTCCAGCAGCAGCCAGGGGCCGCACCGGCGTCGCCCGGCGGCCAGGACCGGTCGAGCACCGGCAACGGCTTCCTGATGCTCGGCGGGCTGCTGCTGATGCTCCCCGGCCTGATCTCCGACGTGGCGGGACTGCTGCTGCTGATCCCCGCGGTGCGCACGGCGGCCGGGCGGTACGCGGAGCGGAGCCTGGAGCGCCGTATGCGGGAGGCCGTGGCGGGCCACGGTTCCCTGGGGGACGTCTTCCAGCAGGCCCGCATTCACCGTCCCGACGGCAAGGTCGTGCAGGGTGAGGTCATCCGCGACGACACGCCCCGGCAGCCCGGGGCGTACGACGGCGAGGGCCCCCGGCCGCCGCTGACCCGCTGACCGACCCGCCGCGCGCCCGCCCCGGGGCAGGCGCGCGGCAGCACGGAGAGCCGCGGGGCGGCGGTACACCTGATGTACCGCCGCCCCGCGGCTCGTGCTGCTCTATGGCGCTCGCTGTGCGCGAGGTCGCTGTTGTGCGCCTACGCGGACTTGCGGCTGTCGCGCGGATGCACCGCGATGTTCATGGCGCCGGAGCGCAGGACCGCCAGCCTCTCGGCCAGCACCTCCTCGAGCTCCTCGCGGGTGCGCCGCTCCATGAGCATGTCCCAGTGCGTACGCGCCGGCTTGCCCTTCTTCTCCTCGGGGCCGTCCCCGTCAACGAGGAGTGCCTGGCTTCCGCAGACCTTGCACTCCCACTCCGGCGGAATCTCCGCCTCGACCGAGAACGGCATCTCGAAACGATGCCCCTTCTCGCATGCGTACTCCACCGCCTGGCGCGGGGCCAGATCGATGCCGCGGTCGGTCTCGTAGCTGGTCACCACGAGGCGCGTGCCGCGAAGAGCTCGCTCACTCATGAATCGTGCCTCCCGGGCTTGTCGCCCACAGGACAGGTGTCGCTGTCGTCGTCATCCGGTCAACGTCCGGTCGGCGGTAAAGATTCCCGTTGCGGGTCATGCGTCGCCCGTCGTGCCGCCCCTTGTTGTACCCACCAGTGCCCGGTTTGTCACATCTGGCAGCAGATGTCACCCAGCGTCTTTGCTGTAAGAGCACGCAGTAACGGTCCGCCTGGCAGGCCAAAGGCGTACACTACCGGCCTTTCACTGCCGCGTCTAAATCCGGTCCGGTACGGGGTTTCCCGCCGCGGCCACCGCCTTCCGGACGGGTACCCGCGCGAGCAGGACGAATCCCAGCGCGAAGAAGATCACCAAGGAGATGATCGCATCCCGGTAGCTGCCGGTCAGCTGGTAGGCGAGGCCGAAGACCAGGGGCCCCAGCCAGCTGAGGCCGCGGTCGCTCATCTCGTACGCCGAGAAGTACTCCGCCTCCTTGCCGCGCGGCACCAGGTGCGAGAAGAGCGAACGGGACAGCGCCTGGCTGCCGCCGAGGACGAGCCCGATGGCCGCGGCCAGCGCGAAGAACCAGACCGGTTCTCCGGCCGGCAGGAAGTACCCGGCCCCCAGGATCAGCGTCCACACGGCGAGCGACCCGAGGATGGTGCGCTTCGCGCCGTGGACGCGCGCCAGCCGCCCCATGCCCAGGGCCCCGGCGACGGCCAGGACCTGCACCAGGAGCACGGCCGTGATCAGCGTGGTCTGGTCCAGGCCCAGTTCCTCGGAGCCGTACACCGACGCCTGTGAAATGACCGTCTGGACACCGTCGTTGTAGACCAGGTACGCCAGCAGGAAGGAGAGCGTCAGCGGGTGCCGGCGCATGTCGCGCAGCGTCGCCGTCAACTGCCGCCAGCCCGAACCGACGGCGCCCTCACCGCCCGGCGCCGCCCTCCGGTCGCGCAGCCGCCGCAGGGGCACCAGGGTGAAGGCGCCCCACCACAGGCCGGCCGAGGCCAGGCAGATCCGCACGGCCTCCGACTCCGTGAGCCCGAACGACTCGTGGCCCGTGTAGAGGACCAGGTCCAGCACCAGGACGAGGGCCCCCGACGTGTAGCCGAACGCCCAGCCGCGTGAGGAGACCGCGTCGCGTTCCTCCGGTGCGGCGATCTGCGGCAGGTAGGCGTTGTACAGCGCCATCGACACCGTGAGCGAGGCGTTCGCCACGATCAGGAGGAAGGCGCCCAGCAGGTACCGGTCCCCGTCCAGGAAGAACATGCCCGCCGTGGCGGCGGCCCCCAGATACGCGGCCGCCGCCAGCAGCGGTTTCTTGCGGCCCGTACGGTCCGCGGCCGCGCCCGTCAGCGGCATCACCAGCACCGCCAGGACGACGGAGGCGGACACCGCGTACGCGAAGACCGAACCCGCGCGGATCGGGACGCCCAGCGGGTGGACGAAACCCTCCGCGTCGGCGGCGGCCTTGGCGACCGACGTCAAGTACGGTCCGATGAAGACCGTCAGCACGCTCGTCGAGTAGACGGAGCACGCGAAGTCGTAGAAGTACCAGCCGCGTTGCTCGCGTTTGCGGTCGGGCGGTTCTGCCGCACCGGCGGCCCGGTCGGCGGTTTCGGCGTCGCTCACGCCCGTCCCCCTCGCTTCGTCCCCTGGGCGGGAGACGGGAGGCACGCTCAGACCCAGACCCCCCGGTCGGTCAGCACCGTGCGCAGCGTCTCCAGATGATCGGTCATGATGCCATCCACCCCGAGATCGAGCAGCGCGGCCATCCGATCGGGATCGTTCACCGTCCACACGTGCACCTGGAGGCCCCGCTCGTGCGCCGCCCGCACGAACCGCCGGTCCACGACCCTGACGCCGCCCTGGCTCTCCGGCACCTGCGCGGCCACCGCGCCGGCCCGCAGGGCGGCGGGGATGCCGTACGAGCGCAGCCGCAGGCCCACCACGCCCCGCACGCCGTAGGAGGTCGCCAGGCGCGGACCCGCGAGCCGGAGGGCCCGGGCCACCCGGCCCTCGTTGAACGAGCCGACGCACACCCGGTCCCAGGCGTCCGCCCGGCGGACGGCCCCGATCAGCGGCTCCAGGGCGGATTCCGCCTTGACGTCCACGTTCCACCGGGCGTCCGGGAACTCCTCCAGCAGCTCCTCGAAGAGGGGCAGCGGCTCCTTGCCCGCCACGCGCGCGTGGCGCACCGCGCTCCAGGGGAGGTCGCGGATCCGGCCGCGGGTGTCCGTCACCCGGTCCAGAGTCGCGTCGTGGAACGCGACCAGCCGCCCGTCAGCGGTGGTGTGCACGTCCGTCTCGAAGTAGCGGTACCCGGCAGCGGCGGCCCGCCGGAAGGCCGCCGCCGTGTTCTCCAGGCCGTCCGCCGCACCGCCGCGGTGGGCGAAGGGTATGGGGAGGGAGGGGTGGTCCAGATAGGGATGGCGTACGCGAGTCACCGCCGCAGTATGACCTGCCGGGGCCGCCCGGAGGCGATCACGGTGCTCCCGCCGGCCCGGCCGGGGACGCCGTCCCGGCCCGGGACGGTGAAGACACGCAGGAAGAACTGGGCCAGCGGGCCGATCGCCAGGGCGTAGAGCACCGTCCCGATCCCCAGGGAACCGCCCAGGAGGAACCCGGTGACCACGACGGTGACCTCGATCGTCGTGCGGATCAGGCGCAGGGAGCGGCCGGTGACCCGGTGCAGTCCCGTCATGAGCCCGTCGCGCGGGCCGGGGCCGAACCGGGCGGCGATGTAGAGGCCGGTGGCCACCCCGTTCAGTACGACGCCTCCCACCATCAGCGTGATCTGCACGAACGGGTCGTGGGCGTCGGGGACGAGCCGGAGGGCGGCGTCCATCGCGAACCCGATGACCAGGACGTTGGAGACGGTGCCCAGGCCGGGCTTCTGCCGCAGCGGGATCCACAGCAGGAGCACCGCCGCCCCGACGAGGGTCAGGACCACGCCCATGGTCAGACCGGTCCGTTCGGCCAGCCCCTGGTGCAGGACGTTCCACGGCTCCAGCCCCAGACCGCTGCGGACCAGCAGGGCCGAACTCACCCCGTACAGGGTCAGGCCCGCGTACAGCTGGACCAGCCGGCGGACGAGGTGCCGCGACGCGCCGCGATCGAGCGCCGGGTGCGGTGTGCCGGGATCCGCCGTGCCGGGATCGGGTCCGGGATCCGGTGTGCCGGATGCGGTCGACATGTGTTGTGCCCCCCGAGGTGATGGTGGTGGACTGATTCATGTCACCCTGTGGCAGGGCTTTGGATGCCAACCAGGTCCAATTCGAGGAAGGTGGACTGAATTCCATGGCGGAGTGGACTTCGGCGGTGGGCCCCGCCCAGCTGGCCCGACAGCTCAATGCGCAGCAGCCGCGGCCGGCCGGCCCCGGCACCCGCAAGCCGCCCGCCTACCGGGCGCTCGCCGACGGCATCCGCCTGCTGGTGCTGGAGGGGAGGGTCCCGGTCGCCGCCCGGCTGCCCGCCGAGCGGGAGCTGGCCATGGCGCTGTCGGTGAGCCGTACGACGGTCGCAGCCGCCTACGAGGCGCTGCGCGCCGAGGGGTTCCTGGAGTCCCGGCGGGGCGCCGGGAGCTGGACGGCCGTGCCCGCGGGCAATCCGCTGCCCGCGCGGGGCCTGGAACCCCTGCCCCCCGAGTCGCTCGGCTCCATGATCGACCTGGGCTGCGCCTCCCTGCCCGCGCCCGAACCGTGGCTCACCCGCGGTTTCCAGGGCGCCCTGGAGGAGCTGCCGCCGTACGCCCACACGCACGGGGACTACCCGGCGGGCCTGCCCGCGCTGCGCCAGATGCTCGCCGACCGTTACACGGAACGCGGCATCCCCACGATGCCCGAGCAGATCATGGTGACCACCGGGGCCATGGGCGCGATCGACGCCATCTGCCACCTGTTCGCCGGCCGGGGCGAGCGCATCGCCGTGGAGTCGCCGTCGTACGCCAACATCCTCCAGCTGATGCGGGAGGCCGGCGCCCGTCTGGTGCCCGTCGCGATGTCGGAGGGACTGGAGGGCTGGGACCTGCCGCGCTGGCGCCAGGTGCTCAGGGACGCCGCCCCGAGGCTCGCCTACGTCGTGGCGGACTTCCACAACCCGACCGGCGCGCTCGCGGGCGAGGACCAGCGGCGGGCGCTGGTCGACGCGTCGCGCTCGGCGGGGACCGTCCTCGTCGTCGACGAGACGATGACGGAGCTGTACCTGGAGGAGGGGCTCGACATGCCCCGGCCCGTCTGCGCCTTCGATCCGGCCGGAAGCACCGTCCTCACCGTGGGGTCGGCGAGCAAGGCCTTCTGGGCGGGCATGCGCATCGGCTGGGTGCGCGCGGCGCCCGACGTGATCCGCTCGCTGGTGGCCGCCCGCGCGTACGCCGACCTCGGCACCCCCGTCCTGGAGCAGCTCGGCGTCAACTGGCTGATGCGCACCGGCGGCTGGGAGGAGGCGGTCGCCCTGCGGCGCACCCAGGCGCGGGAGAACCGGGACGCCCTGGTGGCGGCGGTGCGGCGGGAGCTGCCCGACTGGGAGTTCGAGGTGCCGCGCGGCGGACTGACGCTGTGGGTGCGCACCGGTGGCCTCTCCGGCTCCCGGCTGGCCGAGGTGGGCGAGCGGGTCGGCGTCCGGGTGCCCTCGGGGCCCCGCTTCGGCGTGGACGGCGCCTTCGAGGGGTACGTCCGGCTGCCGTTCACCGTCGCCGGTCCGGTCGCCGACGAGGCGGCGGTACGCCTCGCCGCGGCGGCGCGGCTGGTGAAGGCGGGCGCGAGCGCCGGTTCGGGCGAGTCGCTGCGGACGTTCGTGGCGTAACGGCGGGATGCCGGCCCGCGCGACGCGGCTGTCGCGGGGCCGGCCGGTGTCACCCGGTGGGCGCGGGGGCGGCACCGGCCCCACCGGCCGCCGCGGGGGGCGCGGGCGGGCGCGGGGGAGCGGCCGGTGCGGGCGCGGGGCTCGGGGCCGGGGCGGTTGTGGCGGG
>NZ_LWBU01000001.1:60649-107595 GCF_001646665.1 Streptomyces noursei
GCGACCGGGGCGGGGGGCTCAGGGGCGGGGTGGCGCTCCGGGAGCAGGGCCAGGACGGCCTGCCGGTGCGCCTCCGTCGTCGCCTCGTCGTACGGGTCGGGCGTCGCCGGGACCTGGAGCCTGAGCACCGGCCCGGTGCCGAGCCGGGCGTACCCCCGCCCGGGCGGGACGTACGGGACGGGCGTGGTGGGCGGGGCGGCGTCCAGGACGTACCGCACCTGCTCGGGGCCGGCGGGCCCGAGGACGACCCTGGCGCGGGTGTGGGAGAGCACGGACTCGCCCAGCGCGTCGAGGCTGTCGAACTGCTCGGCGACGACCACCGTCACGTGGGCGGCCCGGCCGTGCCGCAGGGGGATCTGGAGCAGCGACTGCGGGTCCGGCCGCCCGTCGGCCGCGGCCAGGTGGCCGAACACGCTCGGCCGGTCCACCAGGATCCACAGGGGCCGCCTGGTGTCCTCCGGCGCCGGGTGCCCGGCCTGCCGCGCCCGGTTGGCGGCGATCAGCCGCCGTTCCGTCTCGTGCGCCGCCCATTCCAGGGTCGCCAGCGCGCCGCCCAGCCCGCATTCGACCGCCAGGACCCCGGCGCGCCCGACGAGGCAGGCGTACTCGCCGGTGCCGCTGCCCTCCACGACGACGACGTCGCCGTGCTGGAGGGCCTGCAGGGCGATGGAGCGCAGGAGGGTGGTGGTGCCGCTGCCGGGCTGCCCGACGGCCAGCAGATGCGGTTCCGTCGAGCGCGGTCCGGTGCGCCACACCACCGGCGGGGCGTCCCGCGGCTCGTCACCGTCCAGCACCGGTACGGTCCGCTGGACCGCCTCGGGATCGGTGAACCCCAGCACCGTCTCGCCCGGTGCCGTGACGAAGCGCTGGGCGGCCACGGTGGTGGGCAGCGCCGGAAGCACCCGCATGAGGAGCTGGTTCCCCTCCTCGTCCCAGTCGAAGAGGTACTCCCTGCCCCGCCCGGACTTGGCGTGCAGGAGTTGCTCGATCCTCGCCCGGGACGCGGCCTCGCCGTCCGTGAAGTACGCGGGGTAGGTGATGCGCAGCCGGGCCGGCCGGCCGTCGCCGTCGAACGCGAAGTCGCTGAACGCCTTGGTCCAGTCACCGCCGTGGGCGAACAGCGGGCTCGGGTCCTCGGGCACGGAGAAGTACGGCACCAGCGCCTCGTACAGCGCCCGGAGCCGTTCGGTCTCCGCCTCGTCGGGCCCGGTCTTCACGACCGGGCGTTCGCGCCCCTGCCAGGCCGCCGCGCCCATCACCGTGACCAGGGCCAGCAGGGGCCCGTACGGGACGAGTGCGACGGCCATGACGCAGGCCGCGACCACGAACAGCGCGGGACCGCGCCGCTCCCTGGGGGTCGCGGCCCATCTGGCGCGTGCGGCCCCGCCCAGCTTCCGCAGGCCACGCGTGATCGTGATCAGCGGATGGAGGACGTCCGTGGCGCCGTCGGCGGCCGTTCGTGCGATCTCCCGGCCGCGGGCGATCCGGGCAGTGGCGCTGCTCGGAAGGCTCGTGATGCCCGGGAGGTTCGGGATGCGCGGAAGAGGGCGCCGGGCCACGTCGTACTCCTGATCCTGGGGTCGTGGAGGGGGCCGCTGCGGGTCAGAACTTGATCCCGCCCAGCAGGCTGGCCAGGCTCGCGCCGCCCGCGGTGATGCTGGGTGCGATCGCGGTGCCCGCGAGGTAGAAGCCGAAGAGTGCGCAGACGAGGGCGTGGGAGGCCTTGAGCCCGTCCTTCTTGAAGAAGAGGAAGACGATGATGCCGAGCAGTACCACGCCTGAGATGGACAGGATCATGAGGGGATCTCCTGGGTGAGGGGACAGTCACCTTGAGTACTTCCAGCCTCACAGCAAGTATCTATGTGATTAAAGATGCAAATGGGTGAAATTATCCGGTTTTCACTTCATCGGCGGACGGGGGACCGCGCCGACACGGTCCCCGTGCCCCGGGCCATCCTTTGCCACCGGCGGGCCGGGCCGCGTGAACGGCCGGGCAGTACCCTGTCGGTTCACTCGTACGGCTCTCCCGCCGTGCGCACCGGTTCAACCGGGTACATGCAGGTCAACGCGGCTGTCGCGGCCGCGCGCGTCCATGGTCGCCATGACGCGTCAACGAGGTGAGAGGCGGTACGTCCGATGAGTGAAACCCCGGACCCCGAGGTGATCGAGCTGGCGTCCAAGGTCTTCGATCTTGCACGGCAGGGTGACGCCGAGGCGCTCGCCGCCTACGTCGACGCCGGTGTGCCCGCGAACCTCACCAACGACAAGGGCGACTGCCTGGTGATGCTCGCCGCCTACCACGGCCAGGAGGAGGCGGTGGCGGCCCTCCTGGAGCGCGGCGCCGACCCCGACCGCATCAACGACCGGGGCCAGACCCCGATCGCGGGAGCCGTCTTCAAGGGCGAGGACGGCATCGTCCGCGCCCTCCTCGCGGCCGGGGCCGATCCGGAAGCAGGAACTCCGTCCGCCGTGGATACCGCCAGGATGTTTGGGAAGACACACCTGCTGGAGCTGTTCGAGTCCCGGTGAACGAGTGCTGAACGCCAGGTGAGAGCGGTGCCGTAAATGTGGTCGCGGTGGCGAAATGGCTGGGTCATCATGGCGTCGGGCCCGAACGGGGCCACCGACGAGAGGCAGAGGAAGATGGTCATCACCAAGCGGAAGACGACGGGCGGCTCCACATGTTGCTGCGCGGCCTAGGTCATCACCGATCCCCGGTCACCCCGGGGTCCCCGGTCACCTCCGGGTGCGTCGACAGCTTGATGTGAGGCATTTTCCATGTTCGATCCAGTCATAGCGCCGAGCGGCACGCTGCTCGGCCTGCTGCAGAGGGGTCGCGGCGACGGCACGCTGCACGCGCTGGCCGCGCCACGGGCGGAAGCCCTCGCGGCCCTCAACCACTGCGTCCTCCACGACCCCCGCCAGGACTGGCAGGTCGAGAACCGCTCCCTCTACTACGCACGCCTCTACCTGGATCTGCACGGCGGGCTCGGGGAGATCGAGGCCCACCTCTTCGGTGTCGAGGACCACCTCGACACCGAGGAGTCACGGACCGGTCTCGCGCTCGCCGTCCTCGGCCACCTCGCCGCGTACGGCCGCGAGGACGCCCTCGCCCTGCTGCGCCGGTACGCCGCCACCGGCACCAATTGGTCGTGGGCCCTCGACGAGCTGGCCCTGCGCGACGACGACTCCGGGCTGCGCGCACTCGCCGCCCCGATCCTCGCCAGGTTCCCCGCCACCCCCGAGGGCGACGCCGAGCTGGCCGCCGCCGTACGGGACGCCTTCGAGCCCCGCCCGTGGCGGCTGTGGGCCGACGACCGGCGGGAAGCGATCGGCAGCCGGGTGCGCGCCGCCGGGGAACAGGGCTCCTTCGACCGGTGGCAGCGACAGCTGCGCCCCACCGGCCCCCGGCCGGGCTGGAGCGTCCGGGCCGTCTTCGAGTGGGCCCAGGAGGGCCTGGAGCGCGGTTCCGCGCTCCACGTGCCGGCCGCCCGCTGCCTGACCGCCGTCGCCGGCCCCGACGACCGCCCGCTGATCGTCGAGGCGGCCCGCGGAGGCCCGGACGGCGCGCGCTGCGCCGCCCTGCACTACCTGGCCGAGGCGCGGGACCCCGTCGTGCTCGACCTCATCGAGGCCGCGGCGGCCGACGACTCCCGGGTCGTCGCGGAAGCCGCCGTCGCCGCCTTCGAGCGGATGTGCGGCGACGAGGCCGTCGACCGCGCCCGCGGCTGGGTGCACCGCCCCGACCCGCTGGGCGTCTCGGCGGCCGGCGTGCTCGCCTGCCGGGGCGATGCCCGCGACGCCCCGCTCGTCCTCGGCGCGCTGCGCGAGGCCGTACGGTCCGACGGCCCCGACGCGCAGGCGCTGCACGCGCTCGTCGACGGGGCGGGCCGGCTGGGCGTGGCCTGCGCCGCGCCCGTACTGCGCCACATCTACCGCGAGACCGCCTCCTCCCATCTGCGCGGCCGCACCGCCCGCGCCCTCGCCGCCACCGACCCCTCCTTCCCGAACGGGTTCGCCGTCGAATGCCTGTGGGACTGCGAGGAGACCACCCGGGAGATCGCCGCCCTGCACGCCGAGACCGGCGACGTCCGCGTGGCCGAGCGACTGCGCCGTCTCGCCGCCGACCCCGCCGAGGAGGACGAGGTGCAGACCGCCGTACGGAGCAGGATCGGCCCGGACCTGCCCAAGGTCTGACGGTCTGACCGAAGTGCGCCGAGTCGCCCCGATCGGCGCAGGGACGCGGGGCCGTGCGGGCAAACGCTCATGGGACGTTCCCCGCACGGACAGATCCAAGTCGGTGGGGCCACGCCGGGCGGGACGACAACACCCTTATGCGTGTCGTCATCGTCACCGAGTCCTTCCCTCCCGACGTCAACGGTGTGGCGCACTGCGCCCTGCAGACCGCCCGGCACCTCGCCGGACGCGGCCACGACCCGCTCGTCATCGCGCCGGCCGCCCCCGGCGCCGCCCCGGACGCCCCGGGCGGCGCCGGGGACGCGTACGGCCCCGCCCCGGCGCGGGCCGTCCCCGCGGGCGGCGGCCCGGCGGACGGACACCCGGACGCCGACGCACCCTGCCGGGTCGTCCGCGTCCCCTCCCTGCCGCTGCCCGGATACCCGCAGGTCCGGGTGGCGCTGCCCAGCCGGCGGGTGGCCGCCGCCATCGCCGGGCACCGGCCCGACCTCGTCCATCTGGCGAGCCCCTTCGTGCTCGGCGTACGGGGCATGGCGGCCGCCGCCCGGCTCGGCCTGCCCACCGTCGCGGTCTACCAGACCGACCTCGCCGGCTACGCCCGCACCTACGTCGGCGCCGGCGAAGCGGCGGCCTGGCGGCGGCTGCGCGCCGTGCACGGCGCCGCCGACCGGACCCTCGCCCCCTCCACCGCCGCGGTCCGCGACCTGGAGCGGCACGGGGTGGCGCGGGTACGGCTCTGGCCGCGCGGCGTCGACACCGTGCGGTTCCGTCCCGGACTGCGGGACGCGGGCCTGCGCCGGGAGCTGGCGCCCGGCGGGGAACTGCTCGTCGGGTACGTGGGGCGGCTCGCGCCCGAGAAGCGGGTGGAGCTGCTCGCCGGGGTGTGCGGCCTGCCCGGCGTACGGGTGGTCGTCGTCGGCGACGGGCCGAGCGAAGGGGCCCTGCGCCGGGCGCTGCCCGGCGCCGCGTTCCTGGGGCGCCGGACCGGTCCCGGGCTCGCCCGGATCTTCGCCTCCCTGGACGTGTTCGCGCACACCGGCCCCCATGAGACGTTCTGCCAGACCGTGCAGGAGGCCATGGCCGCCGGCGTCCCGGTGATCGCCCCCGCCGCGGGCGGGCCCCTCGACCTGGTCGACCACGGCCGGACCGGCCTCCTCGTCCCCCCGCACGACCCGGATGCCCTGCGGGCCGCCGTGGCGGCGCTGGCCGCCGACCCCGCCCTGCGCGCCGCCCACGGACGCGCGGGACGGGCGGCGGTCGAGGACAGGACCTGGGCGGCCGTCGGCGACCGGCTCATCGGCCACTACGGCGACGTGCTGCGCGAGCGGACGGTGGTGGCGGCATGAGCCTGCGCATCGTACGGCTGGCGAACTTCGTCACCCCCGCCTCCGGGGGCCTGCGCACCGCCCTCGACGAACTCGGCCGCGGATACCTCGCCGCCGGTCACGAGCCGGTCCTCGTGGTGCCCGGCGAGACCATGAGCGACCGGATCACCCCGCAGGGCAGGGTGATCACCCTGCCCGGACCGGTAGTGCCCGGCACGGGCGGCTACCGCGTCCTGACCGACCGCCCGCGGCTGCGGCGGCTGCTCGGCGAACTCGGCCCCGACCGCCTGGAGGTCTCCGACCGCACCACCCTGCGCTGGACGGGCGAGTGGGCCCGGCGCGCCAGGGTGCCCGCGGTGATGGTCTCCCACGAGACCGCCGACGGCGTCCTGCGCGCCTGGGGGGTGCCGGGCCCGGTCGCCGGGCGCACCGCCGACCGGCTCAACCGCCGCAGCGCGTGGGCCTACGCCCGGATCGTGTGCACCACCGAGTGGGCGGAGCGCGAGTTCGTACGCGTCGGGGCGCGCAACGTCGTGCGCGCGCCGCTCGGTGTCGACCTGCGGCGCTGCCGGCCCGGCCTGCGCAGAGCCGCCCTGCGGGCCCGCCACGCGCCGCCCGGCGCCGACGTGCTGCTCCTGCTCTGCTCCCGGCTCTCGGTGGAGAAACGGCCCGGCACGGCCCTGGACACCGTCGCGGAGCTGCGCGCACGCGGTGTCCGGGCGGCCCTGGTGGTCGCCGGGGACGGGCCGCTGCGCCCCTGGCTGGAGCGGCGGGCCCGAGGGCTCGGCGTCCGGTTCCTGGGGCACGTGCCCGACCGCGACGAGGTGGCGGGCCTCCAGGCCTCGGCGGACGTGTGCCTCGCGCCGGGGCCGGCGGAGACGTTCGGGCTGTCGGCCCTGGAGGCGCTCGCCTGCGGCACCCCGGTCGTCGTCGGCGCCGGCTCCGCGCTGCCCGAGGTGGTGGGCGACGCCGGGGCGGCCGCCCAGGACGACCCCGCCGCGTTCGCCGACGCCGTGATCCGGCTGCTGGCCCGCCCGGAGGAGGAGCGCCGCGCGGCGGCACGCGCGCGTGCCGAGCTGTTCGGCTGGGACCGGGCCGTACGGGCGTTCCTCGCGGCCCACGACGCCCCCGCGCCCCCGGTGCCCGCCTCCGCCCCCCGGGTCCCGGCGTGACGGCGACGGGGACGGCGTCGGGAAGAGCCGCGGCGGAAGGAACCGCGGGCGCGGCGGGAAGGGCGGCCGGGCGGCGGGCGGTGGTGCGGTTCGCCGCGCTCGGGGACTCGCTGACCGCCGGGGTCGGCGACCCGGTGGGCGACGGGCTGCGCGGGTGGGCCGCGCTGCTCGCGGGCGGGCTCGTCGCCGATGACGCCGACAACGCCGACGCCGACGACGCCGACGACGGGAGCGGGGAGGCGGCCGGGGGAGCGGTCCGGTTCCGCAACTTCGCCGTCGCCGGCGCCCGGGCCCGGGACGTCGCCGCGTTCCAGCTGCCGCGGGCACTCGCGTACCGGCCGGACGTCGTCTCCGTCGTCGTCGGCATGAACGACACCCTGCGCCGCACCTTCGACATCACCGAGGTGGCCCTCGCCCTGGATCGCACCTGCGCCGCGCTGTCCGCCCGGGGCGCCGTGCTGCTGACCGCGTGCCTGCCCGATCCCGGCGCCGTGCTGGGCCTGCCCGGGCCCCTCGCCCGCCCCCTCGCACGCCGCCAGCGGCAGGTCGACGCCGTCGTGCACACCCTGTCCGCCCGGTACGGCGCCGTCCACCTGCACCTGGCGGACGCCGCCTGGGTGGCCGACCGCACCCTGTGGAGCGCCGACCGGCTGCACCCGGGGGAGCGCGGGCACCGGACGATCGCCGCGCGGTTCCACGCCCTGCTCGCCGAGCGCGGCCTCGCGCACGCGGCCGCGCCGGGGCGTGAACCGCGGCAGCCGCCGCCCTCCCGCGCGGACGCCCTGCGGTGGCTGGCGACCGCCGGGACGGGCTGGCTGCTGCGGCGCTGCCACGACCTGCTGCCCGACCTGCTCCGGCTCGCCGGGGCGGAGGTGCGGCACCGGGCGCGCGGCACCGGCACGCTGCTCGACCTGCGTGCCGAACGGTCCCTGGCGGCCGCGCTGGCGGCGGTCTCCGGTCCGGCCTCGGTCTCCGGTCCGGCCCAGTTCGCCGGTCCTGCCCCGGCCTCCGGGCCGCCGGCGGTCCTTGCGGGTCCGGCCGGCGTCGGGAGTCCTGCGGCCTCCGCGCGGCCCGTCCCGGTCCCGGTGCCCACCGCGGTCCCCCTTGCCACAATGGGGGAATGACCGGGCGCTGGGAGTTCTGGATCGACCGCGGCGGTACGTTCACCGACGTCGTGGCCCGCCGGCCCGACGGCCACCTGGTCACCCGCAAGCTGCTCTCCCACGCTCCCGGCCGGTACCGGGACGCGGCCGTGGCGGGCGTCCGGCTCCTCCTCGGGCTCGCACCGGGCGAACCCGTACCGGCCGACCGGATCGCCGCCGTCAGGATGGGCACCACCGTCGCCACCAACGCCCTCCTGGAACGGCGCGGCGAGCCCACCGTCCTGCTCATCACCGAGGGCTTCCGCGACGCGCTGCGCATCGCCTACCAGAACCGGCCCCGTATCTTCGACCGCCGGATCCTGCTCCCCGAAGCGGTGTACGACCGGGTCATCGAGGTCCCCGAGCGCGTCGACGCCCGCGGCACCGTGGTCCGGCCGCTCGACGCGCCCGCGGTCCGCGAACGCCTGAAGGCCGCCCATGGCGACGGATTCCGGAGCGCCGCGGTCGTCCTCATGCACGGCCACCGCCGTCCCGACCACGAACTGCGGGTCGCCGAGACGGCCAGGGAGGCCGGGTTCACGCAGGTCAGCTGTTCGCACGAGGTGAGCCCGCTGATCAAACTGGTGCCGCGCGGGGACACCACGGTCGTCGACGCCTACCTCTCACCGATCCTGCGGCGGTACGTCGACGAGGTCGCGGCCGAGCTCGCCGGGGTCCGGCTGCTGTTCATGCAGTCCAACGGCGGGCTGCGCGAGGCCGCCCACTTCCGCGGCAAGGACGCCGTCCTGTCGGGCCCGGCGGGCGGGGTGGTGGGGATGGCGCGCACGTCCGAGCAGGCGGGCTTCACGCGGGTGATCGGCTTCGACATGGGCGGCACGTCCACCGACGTGTCGCACTACGCGGGCGAGTTCGAGCGGGAGCTGGGCACCCAGGTGGCGGGCGTGCGGATGCGCGCCCCCATGATGAGCATCCACACGGTCGCGGCGGGCGGCGGATCGGTCCTCCACTTCGACGGCAGCCGCTACCGGGTCGGCCCCGACTCGGCCGGCGCCCACCCCGGCCCCGCCTGCTACCGGCGCGGCGGCCCGCTCACGGTGACCGACGCCAACGTGATGCTCGGACGCGTACGGCCGGAGCACTTCCCCGCCGTCTTCGGACCGGACGGGGACCAGCCGCTCGACACCGAGGTGGTCCGCGCCGGCTTCACCGCCCTCGCGGAGGAGGTACGGCGGCACACCGCGGCCGCCCCCGCCCCGGAGGAGGTCGCCGCCGGATTCCTGGAGATCGCCGTCCTCGCCATGGCGAACGCCGTCAAGAAGATCTCCGTGCAGCGCGGCCACGACATCACGCGCTACGCGCTGACCGGCTTCGGCGGCGCCGGCGGCCAGCACGTGTGCGCCGTCGCCGACGCGCTCGGGGTCGGCACGGTCCTCGTGCCGCCGCTGGCCGGTGTCCTCTCCGCGTACGGCATCGGACTCGCCGACGCCACCGCCATGCGCGAGCAGTCCGTCGAGGCGGAACTGGACACCGCCGCCCACGCGCGCGTGGCGGAGCTCTGCGCGAGGCTCGCCGAGCGCACCCGCGACGAACTGCGCGCCGACGGCGTGCCCGACGACGCCATCGCCACCCACGCGCGCGTGCTGATCCGCTACGCGGGCACCGACGCGAGCCTGCCCGTCCCCCTGGACTCGGCCGAGGCCATGAGCGAGGCGTTCACCGCCGCCCACCGCGCGCGGTACGCCTTCACCATGGACAAGCCCCTGGTCGTGGAGGCCGTGTCCGTGGAGGCGGTCGGCCGGGCCGGCGGCCCCCATGGTGCCGCGGGCGTCGCACCGCCGCCCCGAAAGGGCCCGCTGCGTCCGCACGCCACCACGGCCATGTACGCGGGCGGTGAGTGGCGGGACACCCCGCTGTACCGCAGGGAGGACCTCCGTCCCGCCGATACGGTGACCGGCCCCGCCGTCGTCGCGGAGGCCGACGCCACCACGGTCGTCGACGACGGATGGCGGGCCCTCGTGACCGGCACCGGCCACCTGCGCCTGACACGGGCCCGCCCCCGGCCGGGCCGCACCGCCGTCGGCACGGACGTCGACCCCGTCCTGCTGGAGGTGTTCAACAACCTCTTCATGGCGATCGCCGAACAGATGGGCGTACGGCTGGAGAACACGGCCCATTCGGTCAACATCAAGGAACGCCTCGACTTCTCCTGCGCCCTGTTCGACGCGGACGGCAACCTGATCGCCAATGCTCCCCACATCCCCGTCCACCTGGGATCCATGGGGGAGTCCATCAAGGAGGTGCTGCGCCGCAACGCGGACACCATGCGGCCCGGAGACGTGTACGCGATCAACGATCCCTACCACGGAGGCACCCACCTGCCCGACGTGACGGTCGTGACACCGGTCTTCGGCCCGGCAGGCGACCTCCCGGCAGCCGACTTCCCGGCAGGCGACCCCTCGGCCGGCGACCTCCCGGCCGGTGACTCCCCGGCCGGCGACCCCCGGGCAGGCGACCGGGCCGGAGAGCTCCGCTTCCTGGTCGCCTCGCGCGGCCACCACGCCGAGATCGGCGGCATCACTCCCGGCTCCATGCCGGCCTTCAGCCGCAGCATCCACGAGGAGGGCGTCCTCTTCGACAACTGGCTGCTCGTGCGCGACGGCCGGCTGCGCGAGGCCGAGACCGTGCGGCTCCTCACCGAGGCGCCGTACCCGTCCCGGGACCCTGGCACCAACCTCGCCGACCTGCGGGCCCAGATCGCCGCCAACGAGAAGGGCATCGACGAACTGCGCCGGATGGTCGACCGGTTCGGCCTCGACGTCGTCCACGCGTACATGCGGCACGTGCGGGACAACGCCGAGGAGTCCGTCCGCCGCATCGTGGCCGGCCTCCGGGACGGCTCCTACCGCTACGAGACGGACGGCGGCGCCGTCGTCCAGGTGGCCGTCCGCGTCGACCACGAGCGGCGCGGCGTCGTCCTGGACTTCGCCGGGACGTCACCGCAGCAGCCGGGGAACGTCAACGCGCCCACGTCGGTGGTCATGGCGGCCGTGCTGTACGTGTTCCGGACCCTCGTCGACGACGACATCCCCCTCAACAGCGGCTGTCTCGCACCGCTGGACGTCCGGGTGCCGGAGGGCTCGATGCTCGCACCGGTCCACCCCGCGGCCACCGTCGCGGGCAACGTCGAGACCTCGCAGGCCGTGACCGGCGCCCTGTACGCCGCGCTGGGCGTCCAGGCGGAGGGCTCGGGCACCATGAACAACGTGACGTTCGGCAACGACCGCGTCCAGTACTACGAGACGGTGGCGAGCGGCTCGGGTGCCGGGGACGGCTTCGACGGCGCCGACGCGGTGCAGACCCACATGACCAACTCCCGCCTCACCGACCCCGAGGTCCTGGAATGGCGTTACCCGGTCCGGGTGGACGCGTTCTCGGTACGCGGCGGCAGCGGCGGGCGCGGCCGGTGGAAGGGCGGCGACGGCGTCGTACGGCGCATCCGGTTCCTCGAACCCATGACGGTGGCGCTCCTCACCGGGCACCGCAGGGTCCCTCCGTACGGGATGGCGGGCGGCGCTCCGGGGGCCCTCGGCGAGAACCTGGTGGAGCGTGCCGACGGCACCGTCCGCCGGCTGGAGGGGGTCGACGTGGTGGACGTCGCCCCGGGGGACGTCCTGGTGGTCACGACCCCCGGGGGCGGCGGCTACGGAACCCCGTCCGACGGCGCGGCGCGCCTCAACGGACCGGGATGAACCGGACGGTGGTCCCCGGCACCGCCTGGGCCGCCGCCGCCAGGTCCCGCTCGCGGACCACGGCCACCACCGGATAGCCACCGGTCGTCGGGTGGTCCGCGAGGAACACCACCGGGCGCCCGTCCGGCGGGACCTGGACCGCTCCCAGGACCATGCCCTCACTGGGCAGCTCCCCGGTCACGGCACGCTCCAGGGGCGGGCCCTCGGTCCGCAGCCCGATGCGGTTGCTCGCCGGCGACACCCGGTACGCGCGCGTGGTGAACAGCCGGAGGGCCGCGGCCGTGAACCAGTCGTCGCGCGGACCGAGCCGGGCCCGCAGCACCAGCTCCCCGGGCGCCGCCGGCCAGGGCACGGCGTCGGACCCGGCCGCGCCCGCGGGCCGCGGGCCCAGCGGGAGCACGGTCCCGTCGCGGAGCGGGGCCGGGCCCAGCCCCGAGAGCAGGTCCGTGGACCGGCTGCCGAGCACCGCCTCGGCGGCCACGCCCCCGGCGAACGCCACGTACGACCGCAGACCCCGCACCGCGCGGCCCACCTCCAGCACGGCGCCCGCCGGGACGCGCACGGGGGCGCCCCACGCCGCGGGCCGCCCGTCCACGCGGACGGCGCAGGGGGCGCCGCCGACCGCGACGGTCACCGCGCAGCGCGGCCGGACGGCGCAGCCGTCGACGGTGGTCTCCAGCACGGCCGCGTCCGCCGGGTTGCCGACCAGGCGGTTGGCCAGTGCGCTCGCGTACGGGTCGAGGGCGCCCGAGCGGGGTACGCCGAGGTGCGCGTGGCCGGGGCGCCCCCGGTCCTGCACGGTGGTCAGCGCCCCGGCCCGTACGACGGCGAAGGCCCGGTCGGTCATCGGCCCCCCACGCCCCGCGGCACGTCACGCGCCGCCTCCTGCGGGTCCTGCGGGACGAACCGCACCCGGGTGCCCGGCGACAGCAGTGCCGCGGGCTCACGCCGCGGGTCCCACAGCACCGCGTCCGTCGTCCCGATGAGCTGCCAGCCGCCCGGTGACGTGCGGGGGTACACGCCCGTGTAGGGGCCCGCCACCGCCACGGCACCGGCCGGCACGGCGGTGCGCGGAGTGGCCCGCCGTGGCACCTCGTACCCGGCGGGAAGTCCGGTCAGGTAGCCGAACCCGGGCGCGAACCCGCAGAACGCGACCCTGAACTCGGCCCCCGCGTGGATCTCCGCCGCCTCCTCGGGGCTCACGCCCCACAGAGCGGCGACCTCGGGCAGGTCGGGCCCGTCGTACCGGACCGGGATGTCGAGGGCCGGCTCCACGCGCGCGTGCAGCGGCTCGATCTCCCACCCGGTGATGAGCGAGGCGAGCCGCGCGGGCTCCTCCACGCCGTCCAGCAGCACCGTCCGCGCCGCCGGAACGATCTCGGTCACGGAGGACAGCGCACCGGCCGCCCGGCGGCGCAGCAGCTCCGCGTGGAGGGCCTCGGTCTCCCCGCCGCTGCCGAGCTCGACGAGCAGGGCCCGCTCGCCGACGACGACGGCCCTCATACGAACGCCTCCACCCGCACCCCGGAGGCCTCCAGCTGCGCCCGGACACGGCGGGCCAGTCCCACCGCGCCCGGGGTGTCGCCGTGCAGGCACAGCGACCGGGCCCGGACGGGGACCGAGCGGCCGCACAGCGAGGTGACCACCCCGAACCGTGCCATGGACACCGACCGTTCCACGACGGCCGCCGCGTCCGTGATGACGGCGCCTTCCTCGCCGCGCGGCACGAGCGTGCCGCCCGCCGTGTAGGCCCGGTCCGCGAACGCCTCGGTGACGACCGGGAGTCCGGCCTTCTCGGCCGTCTCGTGCAGCCGGGAGCCGGGAAGCCCGAGGAGGGGGAGCCGCTCACCGGTGAGCAGTACGCCGTCGACGACCGCCTGGGCCTGCCCCTCGTCGTGCACGACGCGGTTGTAGAGGGCGCCGTGCGGTTTGACGTACGACACCCGTGCGCCGGCCGCCCTGGCGAACACCTGCAGGGCGCCGATCTGGTACGCCACCTCGGCGGCCAGCTCGTCGTGCGGCACGTCCATGGAACGCCGGCCGAAGCCGGCCAGGTCCCGGTAGGAGACCTGGGCACCGATCCGTACGCCGCGTCCGGCCGCCAGCTCGCAGACGCGCCGCATGGTGACCGCGTCCCCGGCGTGGAAGCCGCAGGCCACATTGGCGCTGGTGACGACGGACAGGAGCTGTTCGTCGTCGGTCAGGAGCCAGCGCCCGAAGCCCTCTCCGAGGTCGGCGTTGAGGTCGATCGAGGCCCAGGTCATGGTGGTGTCTCCCAGTGGTGCGTCAGGTCAGTTCACGGCCGCGCGTCTCGGGCAGGCCCAGGAGGGCCAGTACGGCGATGCCGTAGCCCACCGCGCCGAAGACGAGCGCCCCGCCCACGCCCCAGCTGTCGGCGAGGAAGCCCACGAGGGTGGGGAAGAAGGCCCCCACCGCGCGGCCGGTGTTGTACGTGAATCCCTGCCCCGTACCGCGTACCGCCGTCGGGTACAGCTCGGAGAGGAACGAGCCGAACCCGCTGAAGATGGCCGACATGCAGAACCCGAGGGGGAAGCCGAGGACGAGGACCAGTCCGTTCGCCCCGGCGGGGATGTTGGTGTACGCCAGGATGCACACCGCCGACAGCACGGCGAAGACGACGATGTTGCGTTTGCGGCCGAGCCGGTCGGTGAGGTAGCCGCCCGTCAGGTAGCCGATGAAGGCGCCGGAGATCAGGAAGGCGAGGTAGCCGCCCGTGCCGACGACGGTCAGCCCGCGGTCACCCTTGAGGTACGTCGGCACCCAGGTGGCCAGTGTGTAGTAGCCGCCCTGGACCCCGGTGGACAGCAGTGTCGCGAAGACGGTCGTCCGCAGCAGGCCCGGGCGGAAGACGGCCGTGAGGGAGCCGCGTTCGCTGCTCGACCTGCGCACCTCGGCGGCGTGCGGGGCGTCCTCGACGTTCCGCCGGACCCAGATGACCAGCAGGGCCGGCAGGGCGCCCGTCCAGAACATCACGCGCCATGCGGTGTCCGGGTCGAGGAAGTGGAACACCAGCGTGTAGACGATGACGGCGAGGGCCCAGCCGGCCGCCCAGGCGCTCTGAACGCCGCCGAGCGTGCGGCCGCGGTGCTTGGCGGAGGCGTACTCGGCGACAAGGATCGCACCGACCGCCCATTCGCCGCCGAACCCGACGCCCTGCAGGGCACGGAAGACCAGCAGCGTCTCGTAGTTGGGGGCGAAGCCGCACAGGACTGTGAAGAGGGCGTAGGTGATGACGGTGATCATCAGCGCCTTCACCCGGCCGATCCGGTCGGCGAGGATGCCCGCGAGGATGCCGCCCAGGGCCGAGACGACGAGCGTGACGGTGGTGAGCAGGCCGGTCTGGCCGCTGCTCAGGCTGAAGTAGGCGGAGATCGCCACCATGCTCAGGGGCAGCGTGAAGAAGTCGTAGGAGTCGAGGGCGTAGCCGCCGAACGCGCCGCCGAAGGCGCGCCGGCCGCGCGGTCCGAGGGCGCGCAGCCAGGCGAACGCGCCCTTGTCGCCGGGCACTTCGCCCTGGGTCGGCCGAGGGGTCTGGGTCGTACTCATCTGCACCTCGCAGAGGGGGAGGCGGGCCTGAGTGGGCGTGGGGGGAGGAGCGGATCCGAGCCGTGCGGTGTCCCCAAAGTAGGGATTGTTGAACGATCCGACAAGAGGTTCGTCCCCTTGTTCTCGGAGCCTCGCTTCCTTCTACGATGAGCACAGGGGAGCGGAAGCCGTGGACGGACGAGATGAGGGCGCTGTGGGGACGACGGGCTCGGGGAGCGGCGGGCTGGCGGACGACCGGGCGCTGCTCGGCCGCACGAGCACCGCGGAGCGGGTCGCGGACATCCTGCGCACCCGTATCGCCGAGGGGTTCTTCCCGCCGGGCACGCGGCTGTCGGAGGACAGCATCGGCGGCGCGCTCGGGGTGTCCCGCAACACCCTGCGCGAGGCGTTCCGGCTGCTCACACACGAGCGTCTGCTGGTCCACGAGCTGAACCGGGGGGTGTTCGTGCGCGTCCTCGCCGTCGAGGACGTCGTGGACATCTACCGCACGCGGCGGCTCGTCGAGCGGGCTGTCGTGCACGACCTGGGAGAGCCCCCGTTCCGCCTCGACGGGCTGGTCCGGGCGGTGACCGGGGGTGAGCACGACGCGCGGGAGGGGAACTGGGCGGGCGTCTCCACCGCCAACATCCACTTCCACCGCGAACTGGTCGCCCTCGCGGGCAGCGCCCGCATGGACGAGCTGATGCGGGGCGTCCTCGCCGAACTCCGGCTCGTCTTCCACCTGGTGGACGATCCGCGTGCGCTGCACGAGCCCTATCTCATGCGAAACCGGGAGATTCTGGACGCTCTGGAGGCGGGGGAGCGGGCGAAGGCGGAGCGGCTGCTCGTGGAGTACCTCGACGATTCGCGTGACCAGTTGGTCCGGGTTTACACCCGTGTGCGGGAGCACGGCTCGGGAACGCCCACCGGCTGACGGTCCGCGGGCGCCCGGACACCCGGGACACCCGTGCACCCGTGCACCCGTGCACCCGGCCGAGCGGGAGCCGGCCGCCCCGCCCGGGGCCCACGGCTCGGTCCCAGGGGCCGGGCGGGGGCTCGCGCGCGGGGCTCGCCACCGCCTCCGCGAGCCGGCCGGCGCGGCCCGCGCGCACCGGCGTGCGGGGCTTGCGCGCACAGGCGTGGGGGGTGTCCGCGCACCGGCCCGCCCGTGGGAGGGCGGGGGCCATCTGCGCCGTTTCGACCGTTGTCACTGCGAGGACCTAATCTGTGCAGCGTGACTTCGCCTGCCTCGACGGAATTCGTTCCGCCCCAGCTCAGCGCGGGGCCGCGGCCCGCGCAGGGCCCGGCCGCCGACGAAGGGCTCGCGCGGCGGCTGCGCGCGCTCGCGTGCACCGCGCCCCTGCACGACCTGGACGCGCGCAAGGCGAACCTGGCGGGGGAGTACTCGACGTACGCCATGGCGGAGGTCGCCCTCGCGGCGATCGACCTCGTCACGCTCAACATGGACTTCGACACCGGCGCCGACCACGAGCAGATCGTCGCCCGGCTGCTGCCCCGCATCGCCGCCCAGGCCCCGCAGCGCCCCGCCGCCGAGCACGAGCGGGTGGCCCGCTGGGTGCTGGAGAACCTGATCAACGTCGGCAGCGTCGACCGGGGCTTCCGCGCCGTGTACGGCACGTTCGGCACCGACGGTGTCTACGTGCGCCGCGACTACGACTTCAAGCTCATCGAGGAGGTCCCCGGCTACGGCGGCGCCGTTTACCTGCGGACCACCGACGAGGCGGTCAACGTCCTCGTCGGCGCCCTCGACACCGACGTCACCAGCGCCCAGATCGCGGCCGAGGTCAAGCTGGAGGTGCTGATCAGCCGCGGCCGGCTGGCCGACGCCCAGCTCGCCGCCGAGCAGGCCAGGTACCGCACCGTGCAGTACGCCGAGACGCTGCGCAGGACCCTGGAGGCCACCCGGCGCAACGTCCGGGCCGTCGACTGGCTCGGCGCCGTACCGGACATGATCGACGAGGCGCTCGACCACGTCGCCGACCGCTACCGCCACGAGAACGCCATCCTCACCAACATCCGCAAGGCGCGCGACGAGGCCGAGGACCAGGAGCACAAGCGGCGCGCGGCCGAGCTGGTCGACATCGTCAAGGACTGCATCCGCCGCCACACCCAGCTCCAGTCACGCCTCCTGGAGGCCGGGCCGCTGTTCCGGGCCGAACAGGACCGGCAGGCCTTCGCCCGGCCCACCGCCCGCTCGGGACTCGACCTCTACGGCCAGCTGGTCGCACCCGTCCTGCCGCTCCCCGTGGAAGAGGCCATCAAGGTCACCGACGCGTACTTCGCCCACGGCACGGGGCTGCGCGCCCCCGGCGCGGTCCGGATGGGCGACCTGGTCGAACTGCTGCTGACCCCGCCGGTGGAGCGCGAGCACCTGGGCGCCGAGATGCCCGAACCCGACCTGATCGCGACGCCCGACGACAGCCGGTTCAGCGAAGCGCAGCTGGCGACCGCCATGGACCTGCTCGACCTGGAGCACGACGCGCCGCGCCGCCTCTCCGGGCTGCTCGCCGAGGCCCGCCGTCTCGACCCCGAACTGCCCTACCTGGTGGCCCTGCTGGCCGTGCACGCGGCGAGCCCCCCGGTCGGCACGGCGTACCGGCAGGGCGAGGAGCGCCTGCTGTTCGCCGTCGACGACGGCACCGAACTCGACGACCCGGAGTTCGGCGGCGCCGACCTGATCGTCGGCACCGCCCTGCTGGACGCGGTGGGCATGGCCGCCGACCGCAAGGACACGGCATGACGGGCACCGCCGCCGTCACCGACGCCGGCCGCCGCGCGTGACCCGGGCCGCCCGTACCGCCCCGCCCCCACCACGATCCACCCGCACCGAGGAGCCCCAGCCGTGAGCGACCACCACGCCGAGCACGCCGACGCGTGGAGCGAGCCGGACGTCCACGAGACGGCCCAGCCCGGCACCGCGACCCCCACCGGCGGCCCGGCCGTCACGCCCGCCGACGCGGCCGACGCCGCCCGCCTGGTCTCCTTCGGGCTCCAGCCCAAGCTGCTCCCCGCCCGCGACGCCGAGTACGCCGACCTGCTCCGCCGCTACCGCGAGGAGCCCGCCTTCGCGCGGATCGCCGACGCGGTCGCCACCGGCCTGGGCCTCATCGTCCTGGAGGTGTCCCCGCGCGCCGGCATGGCCGTCACCGCCGCCGAGGACTCGGTCTTCGCCGTCCGCATGGGCGACTACGCCCGCCGCGCCTCCACCGACTCCGGCGACCGCTTCCTCCACGGCCTGGCCCACCTCGCCGTCGCCGCCATGGCGTTCCCGCGCCCCGATGACCTCGCCGACGACGGGTACATCGGCCGCATCACCGTCAACGGCGTCGACGCCTTCGTACGCCAGGCCTGCCGCCGCCTGGAGGAGCGCGCCGAGGAGCAGGGCGAGAACACCGACCCCGCCACCGACGCCCCCGGCCTGGAGGCCGCCTGGCGCATCTACGCGCGGCGCAGCTCGACCGGCGCCACCAAGGACGCCCGCCGCCTCGCCGGTTCCACCACCGGCATCATCGGCAAGGCCGTCGCCTTCCTCACCGACTCCGGGTTCCTCCAGCGCACCGGGGACGAGGGCGGCGGCTCCTACCGCACCACCGCCCGCTACCAGCTCCAGGTCCGCGACCTGGCCGGCAGCGCCGCCATGGCCGAACTGCTGGACCTGGGCGTCGTCCCGGTCACGGACGGCTCCGCCACCCTCCTGCCACCGCCCGAGGGCGACGACCTCGAGCTCGCCGCCGACGCCGGCCTGCCCTTCCACGCCTGACACGCGCAACACGACAGCACACGACTGAGAGTCCGCCGACATGTACGAGTTGTCCCGGGTCCGCCTCTACTCCATCGGGCCGGCCGGTGCGCGCTACGCCGACACCGTGCTGGACCTGCGCGGAGTGGGCGCGCCCGTGCCCAACCCCGCCCCCATGCAGGCGGAGTTCTTCGAGGAGGAGCCGGTCGGTCCGCCGCGCCGTCCCGCGCCCGCGGGCGTGCTCTTCCTGGAGAACGGCGGCGGCAAGTCCGTCCTGCTCAAGCTGATCTTCTCGGTGATGCTGCCGGGCCACCGCAACACCCTCGGCGGCGCCAGCTCCGGCGTGCTGCGCAAGTTCCTGCTCGCCGACGACTGCGGCCACGTGGCCCTGGAGTGGCAGCACACGCTCACCGGCGAACTGGTGGTGGTCGGCAAGGTCAGCGAGTGGCGCGGCCGGCAGGTCTCCAACGACCCGCGCAAGTTCGCCGAGGCCTGGTACTCCTTCCGCCCCGGGCCCGGCCTCAGCCTCGACTCCCTCCCCGTCGCCGAAGCCACCTCCGTTCGCCCGCCCGCCGAGGGGATCTCCGGAGCCCAGGGCCGACGGCGCACCATGAAGGGCTTCCGGGACGCCCTCACGGAGGCGGGCAAGGCGTACCCGCACCTGGAGGTGTACTGGGAGGAGATCCACGACCGCTGGAACGAGCACCTCGGCGACCTGGGCCTGGACCCCGAACTCTTCCGCTACCAGCGGGAGATGAACGCCGACGAGGGCGAGGCGGCCGGCCTCTTCGCGGTGAAGAAGGACTCCGACTTCACCGACCTGCTGCTGCGCGCGGTCACCGACACCCGCGACACGGACGGCCTCGCCGACCTGGTCAGCGGCTTCGGCAACAAGCTGGGCCGCCGCGCCGAACTCACCGCCGAGCGGGACTTCACCGCCGGCTCGGTCGACCTCCTCGGGCGGATCGTCGACGCGGCCGGCACACGCGCGCGTGCCCGGGACGTCCACGCGGGCGCCGAGCGCCGCACCCGCACGCTGGCCACCCGCCTCTCCGCCCGGGCCGCCGAGGAGCGGGGCCGTGCCGCCGAACTGGCCGAGCTGGTCACCGGGGCCGCCGACACGGTCACCGGGGCCGAGCGGGCCCGCGCCCGCGCCTCCCACATCGCCGCCGAACTGGCCTACCGCCACGCGTCGCTGGCCCTCGCCGCCGCCGAGAAGGGCGCCGCCGCCCAGCGCCGCGAACTGACCGACGCCCGCACCCTGCACGCCGCATGGCAGGCCGCCGAAGCCGTCCTGAGGCACCGCGCCGCCGCCGACCGCTCCGCGCGCGTGGCCGCCGCCATCCGCGAGGCCGAGCGGGACGCCGCGCCCGCGCTCGCCGCCCGCGCGAAGGCCGCCGCCGACCTCGTACGGGCGCTGCACGCCGCCGCCGAGGAGGGCGAGCGGCACGCGGGCGAGGAGGAGGAGCGCTCGGCCGCGCTCCAGGAGGCGGGGGAGACCGCGCACCGCGACGCCACCGCCGCCGCCACCGAGGCCCAGCGCGCCCGCTCCGAGGCCGGCCACCTCCGTCAGCGCCTCGCCGAGGTGGAGCAGGAGACCGCCGAAGCCGTACGGGCCGGCTGGCTCGACGACACGGCCCCGGACGCCGACCCCGCCCGTGCGGCACTGGCCGCCAGCGACGCGGAGAAGACCACCGTCGCCGCCTGGGACACGGCCCGCGACGCCGCCCGCGCCGCGGCCGACCGCGCCCGTGAGGCCGCCGCCACCGAGTCCCGTGCCGAACTGGCCGCCGCCCGCGCCGCCGACGCCGCCCGGGCCGCCGAGAACGCCTACCAGGCCGAGCGCCGCGCCGCCGAGTCGATCGCCGCCGAGGAGCGCCTCGCCGAGCTGCTGAGCCTCCCGTCCACGGCCGGCGCGGCCACCGGCGGGGCGTCCGGCACCGGCGCGTCCACCGCCGAGCCGTCCGCCTCCCGGCCGGCCGTCCCGGGCCCCCGCCAGGGCGCGGACACCGGCTCCGGCTCCGGTACCGGCACCGGTGAAGCCACCGCGCCCCTGCGGGCGGCCGACGGGCCCCTCACCGTCGAGGAGTTCGACCGGTACGCCGACGAACTGCGCGACCTCCTCGACCAGGGCATCGCCTCCGCCGAACGCAAGCTCTTCGAACTGCGCACCGCCGCCGCCGACGACTCCCGCATCCTCGGCGCCCTCGGCGACGGCGGACTGCTGCCGCCCGGCCCCGACGTCCTCGCCACCGTCGAGTACCTCGGCGAGCAGGGCATCCCCGCCCTCCCCGGCTGGCGCTACCTCGCCCAGGCCGTCGCCCCCGCCGACCACGCCGCGGTGCTGGCCGCCCGCCCCGAGCTGGTCGACGGCGTCGTGATCACCGACCCCGTCTCGTACGCCCGGGCACGCGAGGCCCTCGCCGGCGCCGCCCTGCTGCCGCGCTCCGCCGTGGCCGTGGGCACCGCCGCCGCGCTGCTCGCGCCCGTACCGGCGACCACCGGGCAGGACGCGGACACGGACGTCTTCCTCGTCCCGCCGAACCCGGCCATGCACGACGAGCACGCCGCCGACGAGGAGCGCCAGGCACTGCGCGCCCGTGCCGCCGCCCGCGACGAGGAGATCCGCACCCTCGCGGCCCGCCTCACCGGCGACCGCTCGCTCGCCGCCCGCATCGGCTCCTGGCGCGCCGACTGCCCGCCCGGCATGCTCACCGAACTGGCGGAGGCCGCCACCGCCGCGCGCGAGGCCGCCGAGGCCGCCGAGGCCGCGCTCGCCGAGGCCCGCACCGTACGGGCGGAGGCCGACGAGGCCGCGGCGGACACCGCCCGCGTCCGCGACGAGCGGCAGGAGGCCGCACAGCGGGCGCGCCGCGTCGCCGACGCCCTCGCGGGCCTGGCCTTCCGGCTGCGCGAGCGGGCCGGCTGGCAGAGCAGGCTCCGCGAACTGGCCGACGAGGCCGCCGAGTACGAGGCCCGCGCGCAGACCTGCCTGGAGCGGGCCCGCGCCGCCGACGAGGACCGCCGCGCGGCCCAGCGCGCCGCCGACGACGCCCACCGCACCGCCCGCGCCCTGCGCGCCGAACGCGCCGAGATCGCCGGCGCCCCGGAGAACCTGCCGGAGGCGGACGCCGACGCCCCCCGCGTACCGCTGGCCGCCCTCCGCGAGGCCTACCGAGCGGCCTCCCAGCTGTACGAGAAGGTCGGCGTCGGCGCGGACCTGCGCGCCGAGCAGGCCCGCGCCGAGAGCGACGAGAGCGCCGCCCTCGCCGAGCTGGACCGCCTCACCAACAAGGTCCGCACCCGGGCCGCCCAGCTGCTGGAGAGCCCCGACGGCGCCGACGGCCCGTCGCGCCAGGCCGCGGCCGCCCGCGCCGAGTCCCTGGTCCAGATGCTGGAGTCCCGGGCGTCGGAGGCCAGCGAGAAGCTCGGCCGGCTGCGCGGTGAGGCGGAGCGGCTGGCCCCCGTGGACGGCGAGGCGCACACCGAGCTGCCCGAGGAGCTGGTGCCCGCCGACGCCGAGCACGCCCAGTCGCTCCTGCGCACCGCCACCACCGAACTGGCCGTCCGCACCGACGCGCTGGAGACCGCCCGCGCCACCCACGCCCGGCTCCTGCGGGACCACCGCGCCGCCGAGGACGCCGCGAGCGGCTTCGACGAGACCGCCGCCCTCCTGCGCGACCTGCTGCGGGAGCACACCGACGAGGACGGGGAGAGCCCCGACCCGTACCCGGGCAGCCTGGAGGAGGCGCGCCGGTCCGCCGCCGAGACCCGGCGCTCCCTGCGCGGCTGTTCCGCCGACCTGTCGGCCGCCGAGGCCGCCGTCCGCGAGGCATGCGACATCCTCGTACGCCACGCCAACTCCACCCGCTACGAACAGGTCCGCACCCCCGCCCGGCAGCAGATCCGCGAACTGCCCGCGTCGGCGCTGCCCGAGCACGCCGCCAAGTGGGCCGAGGCCTTCGCGCCCCGGCTGCGCGTCCTCACCGACGAGCTGGCCCAGCTGGAGCGCAACCGCGACTCGATCGTCGACCGGCTGCGCGGACTGGTGGAGTCCGCTCTGGCCACGCTCCGCTCGGCGCAGCGGTTGTCCCGGCTCCCCGAGGGCCTGGGCGAGTGGTCCGGCCAGGAGTTCCTGCGCATCCGGTTCGAGGAGCCCGACCAGGCCACGCTCGTCGAGCGGCTCGGCGAGGTCGTCGACGAGGCGACCCGCGCCGCCGTCAGGAAGAACTCCGACATGCGCCGCGACGGCATGTCGCTGCTGCTCCGCGGCGTCCAGGCCGCCCTCGAACCCAAGGGCGTCGCGGTGGAGATCCTCAAGCCCGACGCGGTGCTGCGCGCCGAGCGGGTGCCGGTCGGGCAGATGGGCGACGTCTTCTCGGGCGGGCAGCTGCTCACCGCCGCCATCGCCCTGTACTGCACGATGGCCGCCCTGCGGAGCAACGACCGGGGCCGCGACAAGCACCGGCACGCCGGCACGCTGTTCCTCGACAACCCGATCGGCCGCGCCAACGCCACGTATCTGCTGGAGCTCCAGCGTGCGGTGTCGGACGCGCTCGGCGTCCAGCTGCTCTACACCACGGGCCTGTTCGACACGACGGCGCTCGCCGAGTTCCCGCTGGTCATCCGGCTGCGCAACGACGCGGACCTGCGGGCGGGCCTGAAGTACATCAGCGTCGAGGAACACCTGAGGCCCGGCCTGCCGCAGCCGCCGGCCGAGGGGGAGACGGTGGTGCACGGGGAGATCACCGCCACCCGCATGTTCAAGCGCGCCCCGGCCCAGGAACCGGCGGTCGCCGAATAGCCCGTGCCCGGCACGCGCCGACGGAGGTCCGGGCAGGCCGGCACCCTCAACGGCCGTCGGCAGTCGCCAGTCGGCCCCGGCGGAGGCGTGCGCGCCGCCCCCGTCGTGGCCGGCGGGGGCGGCTGGGCCCGGCGGTCAGCGGCCGGCGAGCAGCTCCAGCGTGTCGATCACGCGGTTCGAGAAGCCCCACTCGTTGTCGTACCACGCGACCACCTTGACGCGGCGGCCGTCGACGCGGGTGAGGGCCGAGTCGAAGATCGACGAGGCGGGGTTGCCGACGATGTCGGACGAGACGAGCGGGTCGTCGGAGTACTCGAGGACGCCGGCGAGCGGCCCGTCCGCCGCGGCGCGGTACGCCGCCAGCACGTCGTCGCGCGTCACGTCGCGGGCGACGGTCGTGTTGAGCTCGACGATCGAGCCCACCGGCACCGGTACGCGGATCGAGTCGCCCGACAGGCGGCCGTCGAGGTTCGGCAGCACCAGGCCGATCGCCTTGGCGGCGCCGGTCGTGGTCGGCACGATGTTGACGCCGGCGGCCCGGGCGCGACGGGCGTCGCGGTGCGGACCGTCCTGCAGGTTCTGCTCCTGCGTGTAGGCGTGCACCGTCGTCATGAACCCGTGCTCGATGCCGGCGAGTTCATCGAGAACCTTCGCCAGCGGCGCCAGCGCGTTGGTGGTGCAGGAGGCGTTCGAGACGATCGTGTGCAGGGCCGGGTCGTACGCGTCGGTGTTGACCCCGTACGCCAGCGTGACGTCGGCGCCGTCCGACGGCGCGCTGACGAGCACCTTCTTCGCGCCCGCGTCGAGGTGGGCGCCGGCGGCCCCGGCCGAGGTGAACCGGCCGGTGGCCTCCAGGACGATGTCGACGCCGAGGTCCGCCCACGGCAGCCGCGCCGGTTCGCGTTCGGCATGCACCGCGATCCGGCGGCCGTCCACGACGAGGGTGTTCCCGTCGGCGACCACCGGGCGCCCGAGCCGGCCGGCCGTGCTGTCGAAGGCGAGCAGCCGGGCGAGGGCGGCGGGCTCCGTCAGGTCGTTGACGGCCACGATCTCCAGGGCACTGTCGCGCTCCAGCAGCGCGCGCAGCACATTGCGTCCGATGCGGCCGAATCCGTTGATGGCGATGCGAGTCATGAGTGAGGTCCCTTCCCTTCGCCACCAGAGTCGCCCGCGGCAACCACCGCTGACAGTGGCGCGATCGCCACGGTTCACAAGGATCCCGCCACGCGGGCGGCGCCGACCGGACAGGCCCGGTCATGCGTCCCGGCCCTTCGCCCCCGGTCACGCGCCTGGACCGCGCCCCCGATCACGCCCCTGGCCGTTCGCCCCGGATCACCCGCCCCCGGTCATGCGCCCTGGGCAGTCCCCGACCTTCCCCTGGCGCACCTCGCCCCGGTCCTCCGCCGTGCTCCTCCCCACAGGTCGCTCGCCCCAAATCACCGGCCCCGGCCACTCGCCCGCGTCACCCCGCTCCTGGTCACGCCCGGTCGGTCGCCCGACCTCCGCCACCCGGTCCGGGGCACGCGGCGCGGCTCACTCGGTACGGCTCACCCGGGCCGGGGCACGTCGCCGCCGTTCACTCGCCCCGGGTGAAGGTGCGCCGGTACTCGCTCGGCGTGGTGCCGAGGATGCGCTGGAAGTGCAGGCGCAGGTTGGCGCCGGTCCCCAGCCCGACGTCCGCGGCGATCTGCTCGACGCTGCGCTGCGAGAGTTCGAGCAGTTCCCGGGCCAGATCGATGCGGGCCCGCATCACCCACTGCATCGGCGTGCAGCCGGTCTCCTCGACGAAGCGCCGTGAGAACGTGCGCGGCGAGACCCCCGCCTGCCGCGCCAGGGTGTCGAGCGTGAGGGGCTCGCCGAGCCGGTGCAGCGCCCATTCGCGGGTGGCGGCGAACCGTTCGCCCAGCGGCTCGGGGACGCTGCGCGGCACGTACTGTGCCTGGCCGCCGCTGCGGTAGGGGGCGGCGACCAGCCGCCGGGCCGCGTGGTTGGACGCGGCCACCCCGACGTCGCCGCGCAGGATGTGCAGGCACAGGTCGATGCCGGAGGCGGCGCCGGCGGAGGTGAGCACGCTGCCCTCGTCGACGAACAGCACGTTCCCGTCGACCCGGACGAGCGGGTGCCTGGCGGCGAGCGCCCGGGTGTAGTGCCAGTGCGTGGTGGCGCGCCTGCCGTCGAGCAGACCCGTGGCGGCGAGTGCGAAGGCACCGGTCGAGATGGCGGCGAGGCGCGCGCCCCGGTCGTGGGCGGCGACCAGGGCCTCGACGACGGCCCGCGGCGGATCGTCGCGGTCCGGGAAGCGGTAGCCGGGGACGAACACGAGGTCGGCCCACGCCAGCGCGTCGAGGCCGTCGGCGACGTGGTAGGCGAGGCCGTCGCCACCGGTCACCAGGCCGGGCGCCGCCCCGCACACCCGCACCTCGTACGGCATGCTCGCGCGGGTCGTGAAGACCTGTGCGGGGATGCCGACGTCGAGCGGTTTCGCCCCTTCGAGCACGAGGACGGCGACGCGACGCGGGCGGGCTGCTGGCACGGGAGAAGGTTACGCGGGGCGGGCGCGACGCACCCGCGTGCTCACCGCGCCCACCGCGCGGACGGCCACATCGGTCGGTGCGCCTCCCACGTCACGGGCCACCGTCTCCGTCCCGCCCGGCGGCGGCACCGCGCGCGAGCCGTACGGGGATCAGGCCCGCGACAGCCGGTTGTCGCCCGCGCTCTGCCGCCCGGGTATGCGCGCCGAACCGCGCGTCGTTCCGCGCGCCGCCTCCCGCGCCGTCCCGCGCGCCTCCGAGCGGGCCGCCGCCCGCGCCTCGGCGCGCGCCGCGCGCTGGGCCCTGCGCCGCTCCCGGCGGAGCCGGCGCGCCGTACTGCTGGGCGTGGACACCACGCCGTGGCGCTGGTTCCACACCTGCCGGGTCACCCACACGTCCAGCACGGACCAGGTCGCGACCACCGTGCTCCCGACGCTGGTGAGCACCATCGGGAAGGCCAGCCAGGACGCCGTGACCGTACAGAAGAACGCGACCATCGCCTGGATGAGTGTCAGTGCCGTGATGAGCACCGCGCGAACAGCCGCCGTACGCACCGGATCCGGGAGCCTCCGCCGCCCCACCGGCTCTTCCACCCACAACTCGCGCCGCTCTGCCGTCTCCATCCGAACCGCCACTCCCCACGCCGACCGTCACAAGGGTGGCTGCCCGCCTTGAGCCGCTTTACGCGGACCGTTCTTGCCTCCCCGTACGGAAAGGACGATCGACGGCCGGGGAAGATTCCCCCGGATCGTGCAATTCCAGCCATCCGCCCACCAACCAGAAATGACGCCCCACCAGGTGCCGTACGCCACAGCGGCGATCGTCAACTCGCCGAATAGCAGGAAAACTCATGATCTGCGCGACGGTGTGAGGCTGAAAATCGCCCGGGCGTCCCTTCGAGTTGTCCGTGATGCAGTAGTAGGCTCGCGCCGTTTATTGCCGTGTTGATGTGTACACCCACGCCGGACGACAGGCGGGTGCGAGTGGGGGAGGCCATGCGCTTTCGCGGGAAGTCGATCCGCAGGAAGATCGTGGCGTTGCTCCTCGTGCCGCTCCTCTCCCTCACCGGCCTGTGGGGATTCGCGACCTACATCACCGGCCGCGAGGCCGGCCAGCTCCTCGACGTCGGCCACATAGTCGACAGGGTCGCGCACCCCCTCGAGGAGACCATCAACGTCATCCAGCGCGAGCGCCGCCAGTCGCTGATCTACCTCGCGGACCCGCGTTCCGCCGAGGCCCTGCCCGTCCTGCGCCGTGACCGTACGGCGACCGACCGGGCCATCGCCCGGATCCGCGCCAGCGCCAAGGACCCCGGTGTCGTCGACGCGCTCAGCGGCCAGGCGTCCGCCAGGCTCACCTCCCTCCTCGAAGCGCTCGACGACCTCACCTCCCTGCGCCGCTCCGTCGAGACCCGTGCCGTGGGCCGCCTCCAGGCCCTGGACTTCTACAACCGGCTCGTGGACCCCTGCTACAGCTTCCTCACCAACCTCCACGCCCTGGAGAACGTGGAGCTGGACAAGCAGGGACGGGCCCTCACCGGTGTCGTACGGGCCCGCGAGATGCTCTCCCGGCAGGACGCCCTGACGGTCTCCTCCCTCATCAGCAGGAGGATCACCGCCCAGGAAGTACGCGCCATGTCCGACCTCGCCGCCCACCGCGAACTGCTCTACGAGGTCAACCTGGAGCTGATGCCCGCCTCCGAACGCGACATCTTCCAGGCCTACTGGCGCGGCCCCGAGACCGAGACGCTGCGCGACGCCGAGGACGCCCTGCTCGCCGAGGGGGCCACCGACGAGCCCCGCTCGATCGACGCGGTGCGCTGGGAGGAGCTGGCGACCCCCGTCCTCGACGAACTTGCCCGCGAGAACACCGAGGCCGGCAACCGCTATCAGGACCGCGTCGAGCCCGCCGCCCACAGCGTCCTGCTGAAGGCGGGCGTCGCCGGTGTGCTGGGCTTCCTCGCCCTGCTCGTATCGGTCGTCGTGTCCGTACGGATCGGACGGGGCCTCGTGCGCGACCTGCGCCGGCTGCGCAAGGAGGCCCAGGAGGTGTCCGGCGTACGGCTGCCCAGCGTGATGCGCCGCCTCGCCGCCGGCGAGCACGTCGACGTCGAGACCGAGGTGCCGCACCTGGAGTACGAGAAGGACGAGGTCGGCCAGGTCGGCCAGGCCCTCAACACCCTCCAGCGGGCCGCCGTGGAGGCCGCCGTCAAGCAGGCCGACATGCGCCGCGGCGTCTCCGACGTCTTCGTCAACCTCGCCCGCCGCAACCAGGTGCTCCTCCACCGCCAGCTCACCCTCCTCGACACCATGGAGCGGCGCACCGAGGACACCGAGGAACTCGCCGACCTGTTCCGCCTGGACCACCTCACCACCCGCATGCGCCGCCACGCCGAGGGCCTGGTCATCCTCTCCGGCGCCGCACCCTCCCGGCAGTGGCGCAAGCCGGTGCAGCTGATGGACGTCGTACGGGCGGCCGTCGCCGAGGTCGAGGACTACGAGCGCATCGAGGTCCGGCGCCTGCCGCGCATCGGCGTCGGCGGCCCCGCGGTCGCGGACCTCACCCACCTCATCGCCGAACTGCTGGAGAACGCCACGGTGTTCTCCCCGCCGCACACCGCCGTCCACGTCCACGGCGAGCGGGTCGCCAACGGCTTCACCCTGGAGATCGACGACCGCGGACTCGGGATGGCGCCCGAGGCCCTGCTCGACGCCAACCTGCGGCTCGCCGAGACCCCCGAGTTCGAGCTCTCCGACACGGACCGGCTCGGCCTGTTCGTCATCAGCCGCCTCGCCCAGCGCCAGAACGTGCGGGTCTCCCTCCAGCCCTCCCCGTACGGAGGGACCACCGCGGTCGTGTTCATCCCGGCAGCGCTGCTCACCGACGCACCGGAGACCGAGGGCGCCGGTTTCCGGCTCGACCGCAAGGGCGGCAAGGACGCCCCGCACCGGCGCGCGGCACTCTCCAAGGTCCCCTCCGGCCGTTCCCCGGCCTCCGGCCCGTCCGTCCTCGACGGACCGGTCGAACTGGAGGCGCCGGTCGGTGCGCTCGGCCTCGACGACCGGCTCGCCGGCCTCACCGACCTCGACGACCGGCTCGGCGACCTGGAAGGGTCGCGGAGCGAGGGCAGCGGGCTGTTCCGCGCCCGTCCGCCGCTGCGCCCCGTCACCGGCCGGCCCGGCGACCAGGAGCAGCACCAGCAGGCCACCGACCAGGCTCCCGATGCGACGGCGGGCGGTCTTGTCCCGCTCCCGCGCCGCAAGCCTCCCACGCTCGTCGCGCACCGCGGCCGGCGGCTGGACGAAGGCGGCCGCACGCACCCGGCACCCGGCGCCCGGTCCGACGCCGCACCCGCCGCACCGGCCGCGCCCACCACGCCATCCGGTGCCGGGGCCGCGGGGGAGACCCCGGCCCCCGACGACGACGCCACCCTCCTGCTGCGCGGCCTTCCCAGGCGCGTACGCCAGGCGAGTCTCGCCCCCCAGCTCAGGGAGGCGGCCCGCCGCGCCGCCGAGGAGGACCGGGACACCGCTCGCGACGCGGACGGCGACACCGAGCGCGAAGCGGAACAAGTACGCAGCCGAATGGCAGCCATGCAACGGGGCTGGCAGCGGGGGCGCAGGCAGAACGCCGAAGGCACCCCGCCCGCCGACCCCGGCGTAACAGCACGAGGAACGACACCCGAGGGGGACGGTCGATGACCGCACCGAACGCCGCAGCAGCACCCGACTCGACCGGCTCGACCGGTGAGCTGAACTGGCTCCTGGACGAGCTGGTCGACAGGGTCGGCTCCATCCGCAAGGCCCTGGTGCTCTCCAGCGACGGACTGGCCACCGGAGCCTCCAAGGACCTCAGCCGTGAGGACGCCGAGCACATGGCGGCCGTGGCCTCCGGGTTCCACAGCCTCGCCAAGGGCGTCGGCCGCCACTTCGACGCCGGCAGCGTCCGCCAGACCGTGGTCGAGCTGGAGGAGGCATTCCTCTTCGTCACGGCCGCCGGCGACGGCAGCTGCCTCGCCGTGCTCGCCGACGCCGACTCGGACGTCGGGCTCGTCGCGTACGAGATGACGCTGATGGTCAAGCGGGTCGGGGCACACCTCGCGACGGCACCTCGGACCGGACTGCACGCCGGAGGGTGAGGGGGATGCGATGAGTGACGCAGCAGGGCCGCACAACCGGCACAGACGCCGGGGCCGCCATGAGCCGCACCACTGGTTCGACGACGACGCGGGCCCGGTGGTCCGCCCGTACGCGATGACACGCGGCCGTACCAGCAGCGCCACCCGCCACCGCCTCGACCTGATCGCGATGGTCGTCCCCGAACCCGCGGCCGACGACCCCGGCCGCGACCAGACGCTGTCCCCGGAGCACGTGGAGATCGTCGAGCGGTGCAGCGACCTGCCCCGCTCGATCGCCGAGCTGGCCTCCGGCCTGGACCTGCCCGTGGGGGTGGTCCGCGTCCTGGTGGGCGACCTCGTCGAGGACGAACTCGTCCACGTCACCCGTCCCGTACCGCCGGCCGAACTGCCGGACGTCAGCATCCTCCGTGAGGTGATCAATGGCCTTCGGGCGCTCTAGCACCGGCCGCAGGAAGCGACCGGTCGAGCCGGTGACGCTGAAGCTCCTGGTCGCCGGCGGATTCGGGGTGGGCAAGACCACCCTGGTGGGCGCGGTCAGCGAGATCCGGCCGCTGCGCACCGAGGAGACCCTCACGGAGGCCGGGCGGCCGGTCGACGACCTGCGGGGCGTCGAGACCAAGTCGACCACCACGGTCGCCATGGACTTCGGGCGCATCACCGTCCGCGAGGACCTGGTGCTGTACCTGTTCGGGACGCCGGGACAGGACCGCTTCTGGTTCCTCTGGGACGAGCTGGCCCAAGGGGCCCTGGGAGCGGTGGTGCTGTGCGACACCCGCCGCCTGGAGGACAGCTTCGCCGCGATCGACTACTTCGAGCGGCGCGGCATCCCCTTCGCGGTGGCCGTCAACTGCTTCGAGGGGGCGGCGCGCTTCCCCGCCGGGACGGTGCGGACGGCGCTCGACCTCGACCCGGACGTGCCGTTGATGATGTGCGACGCGCGGGACCGGGAGTCGGTCAAGGCGGTGCTCGTCGCCGTGGTCGAGCACGCCCTGACCCTCGCGGCCCGCACCCGTGAGCCCGCCGTGACCTGAGGCGCCCGCGCCCGCTGGTCCGCCACCGTCGAGAAGACGGCCGCGGCCCGTCCCCCACCGACGGGAGGCACGGGCCGCGTGCACCGAGTGATCCGGCCGGCCCTCCGGCCTCACCCCGCCCCGGCGCCCGCCCCCGCCCCGGCGCTCCCCTCCTCGTGCCCGTCCTCCCAGCCCAGGCTCCGCTCCACCGCCCGGCGCCACTTGCCGTACTCCCGCTCCCGGGCAGCCGCCGCCATCCGGGGCCGCCACTCCGCGTCACGCCGCCAGTGGGCCTTCAGCTCGTCCGGTCCCGACCACACCCCGGTGGCCAGCCCCGCCGCGTAGGCGGCGCCCAGGCAGGTGGTCTCCGCCACCTCGGGCCGGATCACCGGGACACCCAGCACGTCCGCCTGGTGCTGCATCAGCAGGCCGTTGACGGTCATTCCGCCGTCCACCTTCAGGGACGAGATCCGCACCCCCGAGTCCTGGTGCATGGCGTCCACGACCTCGCGGGTCTGCCAGCTGGTGGCCTCCAGGACGGCACGCGCCAGATGCGCCTTGGTGACGTACCGGGTGAGGCCCGTGACGACACCGCGCGCGTCCGAGCGCCAGTACGGCGCGAACAGCCCGGAGAAGGCGGGCACGATGTACGCGCCGCCGTTGTCCTCCACGCTCGCCGCCAGCGTCTCGATCTCATCGGCGCTGCGGATGATGCCGAGCTGGTCCCGGAACCACTGCACCAGGGCGCCCGTGATGGCGATCGAGCCCTCCAGGCAGTACACCGGTGCCTGCTCACCGATCCTGTACCCGACCGTCGTGATCAGGCCGTTCTTCGACGGCACCGGGCGCTCCCCGGTGTTGAGCAGCAGGAAACTCCCCGTGCCGTACGTGTTCTTGGCGGTTCCCGGGTCGTAACAGGCCTGGCCGAAGAGGGCCGCCTGCTGATCGCCGAGGGCCGACGCGACGGGCACGCCCCGCAGCGGTCCGACGGCGGTGCCGTACACCTCCGACGACGGCCGTATCCGGGGCAGCATGACGGCGGGCAGGTCCATGGCCTCGAGGATGGACCGGTCCCAGTCCAGCGTCTCCAGGTCCATCAGCAGGGTGCGGGACGCGTTGGTGACGTCGGTGACGTGGACGCCGCCCTCGACACCCCCGGTGAGGTTCCAGACGAGCCAGGAGTCGATGGTGCCGAAGGCGATCTCCCCGCGCTCGGCGCGCGCACGCAGCCCGGGGACGTTGTCGAGCAGCCAGGCCGCCTTGGGGCCGGAGAAGTAGGAGGCGAGGGGCAGTCCCGTGGTGTCCCGGAACCGGTCCTGGCCGTCGGTGCCGCCGAGCCGGGCGCACAGGGCCGACGTGCGGGTGTCCTGCCACACGATCGCGTTGTGCACCGGTTTCCCGGTGGCCCGGTCCCACAGGACCGTCGTCTCCCGCTGGTTGGTGATGCCGAGCGCGCTCAGCCGGTCCGGCTCCAGCCCCGCCTTGGCGAGGGCTCCCGCCACCACCGCCTGGACCTTGCACCAGATCTCGGTGGCGTCGTGCTCGACCCAGCCCGGCTTGGGGAAGATCTGACGGTGCTCACGCCGGTCGACGGCGACGACGGCACCGTGCCGGTCGAAGACGATGCAGCGGCTGGAGGTGGTGCCCTGGTCGATCGCGGCGACGAAGCTGTCCGTCATGTGATGAAACCCCTTGTCGCGAGTGGGAGCCGGGCCGGGCGGCCGTGCCGGGACGGCGGATGGGCGGGACGCACGAACGGGTGGGGAGGGTGGCGCGGGTGGGCCGTCTCAGTAGGCGGCGTTGCAGAGGACCCCTGCGAGCAGCCCTCCCAGGAGCGGCCCGGCCACCGGGATCCACGCGTAGCCCCAGTCGGAGGTGCCCTTGTTGGGGATCGGCAGCAGGGCGTGCACGATGCGCGGCCCCAGGTCCCGGGCGGGGTTGATGGCGTAACCGGTCGGCCCGCCGAGTGACATGCCGATGCCGGCGACCAGCAGGGACACCAGCAGGATGGAGATGCCGGAGCCGTAGATGCCCGCCGCCTCACCGGGGATCGGGCCGACGCCGATGCCGTCGTTCTTCCCGAACGCCAGGATCGGGAGGACCAGCGCGACCGTCGCGACGACCTCGGTCGTCAGGTTGGCGGCCGGGTTGCGGACCTCGGGTCCGGTCGAGAAGATCCCGAGCGTGGGCCGGGAGGTCGCCGTGTCGGCGTTCGCCCGGAACTGCGCGTAGTAGACCAGCCAGGCGAGTACGGCTCCGAGGACCGCGCCGGCCAGCTGCGCGAGGACGTACAGCGGCACCTTGCCCCACTCGCCCGTGTCGACGGCGACGCCGACCGTCACGGCGGGGTTGAGGTGTCCCCCCGAGAGCGGCGCGGCGGTGTACGCCCCCGCCAGTACCCCGAAGCCCCAGCCCAAGGCGATGACGACCCACCCGGCGCCTTTGGCCTTGGAGAAGTCGAGCGTGACGGCGGCGCAGACGCCCGCCCCGAAGAGGATGAGGATCGCGGTGCCGATGACCTCACCGGCGAAGATGTCTCCATTGCTCATGGCGGCTCCTAGGCTCCATGGCTCCCTGGCGTGCCGGACGGGCATGGGGGTGCTGGTGCGCGGGCGTGAGCGGCGATGTCGACGAAGAGGCAGTGTTCTCCCGCCGTGACGGTGCGTCAAGGCCGTCGGCACCGCCGGTCCGCAGGGGAGTGGAGGACCCTGTGTGGCCCGTGGCTCAGTGCCCCGCCACCGACCGCCTGGAGACGGGAAAGTCGAAGTACGTGTCGGGGAACGGCTCCGGCTCGTACGTGAAGTGCCACCACTCCTCGGGCAGGTTGACGAACCCCTCCGCACCGAGCGTGTCCCTCAGCAGGTTCCGGTTCGCCCGCTGCTCACCCCGTACGCGCGGGTCGTCGGTGCGGGAGAGCGTGTCGAAGCAGTCGTAACCCGTGCCCATGTCGAGGGAGTTGTCGGGAAACCGCTCCCCTTGCGGGGCGTAGCACGGCACCAGCGCTTCCCCCGGCTCGTAGGGGCGGGTCGGTGCCGCGGGAAGGCGTACGACGGTCAGGTCCACCGTGGAACCCCGGCTGTGCCCCGACCTCACGGCGATGTACCCGTCCGCGAAGAGCCGCGACTTGTCGACCAGCGGATGGAACTCCGCCTTCATCCGCACGTCCCGAAGGTCCTTCGCCCACCGTACGAAGTGGTCCACGGCCCGCTGCGGCCGGTAGCAGTCGTACACCTTGAGCGAATGGCCCTGCCGCAGCAGGGTCGCCTGCGCCCGGTGCAGGGCCCGCGCGGCGGGCCGGGTCAGGATGCACACGGGTTGCCGGTAGCCGTCCACGGGCTCGCCCACGAAGTTGTGGGCGGTCGTGTAGCGCATCTCCTGGATGATGGTCGGGTCGACGGAGCGGAGGGTCACGAAGTCCTCCGGCGCCTTCGGCTCGGCCGTGGCCAGCGCGGCGGGCGCCGGGGACGCCGGCACGGCGAGGAGCACGGCCGCGACCGTCACCAGGGCGCGGGAAACGGGGGCCAGGGGGACCACGGAGGCTCGTCCTGTCATGCGGACCGTCTACCAGGCGCCGGGCGGGTCGGTACAGTCCCACTCCGTGAAGGACTCCCACTGCACGAGCTGCGGCGCCCCCTACCCGGCCGGCCGCGGCTGGCCCCGCGCCTGCGCGTCCTGCGGGGCCGTCGCCTACCGCAACCCGCTGCCCGTCGCCGTGGCGCTGCTCCCCGCCACCGACGCGCGGGGCACGGGCCTCGTCGTCATCACCCGCACCATCGAGCCGTACAGCGGCGGGATCGCGCTGCCCGGCGGGTTCATCGACCACGCCGAGGACTGGCGGGACGCGGTGGTGCGCGAGCTGAGGGAGGAGACCGGCATCGAGGCTCCCGCCGGCGACGTGACCCTGGCCGACGCGATGAGCTCGCCCGCCGGACACCTCCTGCTGTTCGGCCTGCTGCCGGAGCGCCCGGCCGCGAGCCTCCCGCCCTCCGCCGTCACCGACGAGACGGCCGGCCACCACCTCCTGCACGCGCCGGCCGAACTCGCCTTCCCCCTCCACACGGCGGCGGTCGCGAACTGGTTCGCGGGCCGTTACACCTGACGCCCGCGCACCGCCCCACCCCCCCGCCGCACCCGGCCCGAAGCCGGCCCCCCGCCCCCCCCCGCCCGCCGCACCCAGCCGAAGCCGGCCCCCGTCTCCCCGGCCCCCGTCCCCCCGGCCCCCGTCCCCCTGGCCCCGGACCGACCTCCCCGGGCCTCCCACCGCCTCACTCCACCCCCCGCACCCGCACCCTCCCCACGACCTCCACCGTCCCGTCGTCCGTGACCCGCTCCACCACGACCCGCCCGTCCACCCTCCGCGACGTGTACCGCTCGATCTCCGCCTCCGCCCATCCGTCCCCGGCGTCCCGGACCACCAGCCCGCCACCGGTCCGCCCCACGGCCGGCGCCCACACCTCCAGCTCGTCGGCCCCGTCCCCGCCCCGCACCGGAAGCACCGCACCCGCCCGGGCGAACACCGGGATCCGCGACAGGGGCGCGTCCACCAGCACCTGCCCGGGCCCCTCGTACGCCCGGCCCGTCGCCGTGTCGTACCAGCGTCCGCGCGGCAGCCGCACCGCCCGCCGGTCCGTACCGCGTTCGAACACGGGGGCCACCAGCAACGCGTCCCCCAGCAGGAAGGCGTCGTCGCAGTCGCGCAGCGCCCGGTCCTCCGGGGAGCCCCACCACAGCGGCCGCACATACGGGGCGCCGGTCAGCCGCGCCAGCTGCGCCAGCGTCACGAAGTACGGCCGCAGCCGCTCCCGTTCCGCCAGCGCCGCCCGGGCGTGCTCCAGCACCTCCGGGCCGAACTCCCACGGCTCGCGCCGCCCCGCGTCGATCGCCGCGTGCGTCCGGAACAGCGGGAGCCACGCACCGAGCTGGAACCACCGCAGGAACAGCTCCGGCGACGGGCTCCCGTCGAAGCCGCCCACGTCCGGGCCGGAATAGGGCACCCCGCACAGTCCGAGCCCCAGCACCAGGGACAGCGAGGCCCGCAGCCCCGGCCACCCCGTCGACACGTCGCCCGACCACGTGCCCCCGTACCGCTGCATCCCCGCCCACCCGGAGCGCGAGAACAGGAACGGCCGCTCGTCCGGCCGGAGCCGCCGCAGCCCCTCGTACCCCGCCCGCGCCATGGCCAGCCCGTACACGTTGTGGGCCTCCCGGTGGTCACCGCCCCGGCCCTCCAGGGCGTGCCGCGCCGAACGCGGCAGCGTCATGTCACCGAACGGCGTGAAGGACACCGGCTCGTTCATGTCGTGCCACACCCCGGAGAACCCCTGCGCGAGCCGCTCCTCGTACAGCCCGCCCCACCACTCCCGTGCCGCCGGGTCCGTGAAGTCCGGGTACACGCACTCGCCGGGCCACACCACGCCCCGCACCTCGCCGCCCCTCGCGTCCCGCACGTACGCCCCCGAGGCCCCGACGGCGCGACCGCTCTCGTAGACCCGGTTCCCCCGCTCCGCCCGCACCCCCGGATCGACGATCGACACCAGCCGCACCCCCTCCTCGCGCAGCTCCCGCGCGAGCCCGGGCAGGTCGGGGAACCGCTCCCGGTCCACCGTGAACACCTGGTGCCGGTCGTAGTGGTCGATGTCCAGATGCAGCACCGAGAGCGGCAGGTCACGCTCCCGGTACCCGGCCACCACCCGCCGCACCTCCGCCTCGCTGCCGAACCCCCACCGCGCGTGCTGCGGCCCGAGGGCCCACGACGGCGGCAGCGCCGGCGCGCCCGTCAGCACCGTCCAGCCGTGGAGCACGCGCGCGGGGGTCCCGACGACGACCCAGCAGCGCAGCGGCCCGCCACCCATCCGCACCTCGCTCACGCCCGGCCGGTCGTGCCCGGAACCCGCGCCCTCCTCGCCCTCCCGCAGCGTCACCAGCCCGTCCCAGGAGTTGTCGTGGAAGGCCAGATGGGTCCCCGCGTCCGACACCACCAGCTGCACCGGCATGGTGATGTAGAGCGGGTCGTCGCCCGGGGCGAAACTGCCGCGCGGGTCGGTGTTCCACAGCCGGTACGTCCCGCTGCGCAGCCGTGGCCCGGCCGCCCGACCGCCCAGCCCGAAGAACCGCGCGTCGGCCGGCACCTCCGTCCGCTGCACCCACCGCGCGGGCCCCCCGGCGACCGGCTCCCACCACCGGGGCGGCAGGTCCCGCCGCAGCACCACCCCACCGGGCGTACGCACCTCCACCGCGCCGTTGCGCGACACGGCGACCGTCACCCGCTCCGAGACCACCCGCCAGCCGCCGCCCTTGTCGGGCTCCAGCACCGCGCGCGGGTCCGGCTCCGGGGGCCGGCCCGCCAGCGCGTACGAGGGCAGCGGCTCCGCCCCGTCCCAGCCCCAGAACACCGTGCCGCCGCTCGCCACGCAGACCCGCACCCGCGCCCGGGCGAACCGCACGATCCCCCCGCCCGGCAACGGCTCCACGCCCTCCACGGGCCCCGGAACCCGGGCCCGCTCCGCTCCCCGGGGCCGCAGCCCGACGGCGTCCGCCCGCCGCTGCCGCCATGCCGACCGCATCGCCCGCAGCCCCCGCACCGTGCTGAAGATCCTCACCGAGCGCACCAGATCACGACCGTCCATGCCGATCACCCTGCCACCCGCGACGAGGCCATCAGGGGCCGTTCAACTGGCGTTCACCCGTGGTGGGAGCACATATTCATCACGCCGACCATGGGTGGCGGACCCTGGTGCGAACAACGATCACATGGCATCGTCCTGTCAGCCGCGTCACGCGCACACCCCCGCACGTGCGCGCGACCCACGCAGACCCGCGTACAGGGACGCACAGCCAGGGAGCAGCCCCATGACCACAGAGCACGCCCACTCCGAGCCGCTCTGGCAGCCCGACCAGGACCGCGTCGCCTCGGCGGCGGTCACCCGCTTCCAGGCCTGGGCCGCCGAGCGGCACGGGGCACCGGCCGGCGGCGGCTACGCCGCCCTGCACCGCTGGTCGGTCGAGGACCTCGACGCTTTCTGGCAGGCGGTCGCCGAGTGGTTCGACATCCGGTTCTCCACGCCCTACGAGCGCGTCCTCGGCGACCGCTCCATGCCCGGCGCGCAGTGGTTCCCCGGCGCCACCCTCAACTACGCCGAGCACGCGCTGCGCACCGCCGCCGACCGGCCCGACGCGCCCGCCCTGCTCCACGTGGACGAGACGCAGGAAGTGACGCCCATCAGCTGGGCCGAGCTGCGCCGCCAGGTGGGCGCCCTCGCCGCCGAGCTGCGAGCCCTCGGCGTACGCCCCGGCGACCGCGTCAGCGGCTACCTGCCGAACGTCCCGCAGGCCGTCACCGCCCTCCTCGCCACCGCCGCCGTGGGCGCCGTGTGGACCTCCTGCGCGCCCGACTTCGGCGCCCGCAGCGTCCTCGACCGCTTCCAGCAGGTCGAGCCGGTGGTCCTGTTCACCGTCGACGGCTACCGCTACGGCGGCAAGGAACACGACCGCCGCGACACGGTCGCCGAGCTCCGCCGCGAGCTGCCCTCCCTGCGCGCGGTCGTGCACATCCCGCTCCTCGGCACGGAAGCACCCGAAGGCGCCCTCGAATGGTCCGCCCTCACGGCGGGCGAGCGGGAGCCGGTCTTCGAGCAGGTCCCCTTCGACCACCCCCTGTGGGTGCTGTACTCCTCCGGCACCACCGGCCTGCCCAAGGCGATCGTCCAGTCCCAGGGCGGCATCCTCCTGGAGCACTTCAAGCAGCTCGGCCTCCACTGCGACCTGGGTCCGGAGGACCGGTTCTTCTGGTACACCTCCACCGGCTGGATGATGTGGAACTTCCTCGTCTCCGGCCTGCTCACCGGCACCACGGTGGTGGTGTACGACGGCAGCCCCGGTTTCCCGGACACCGGCGCCCAGTGGCGCGTCGCCGAGATCACCGGCGCCACCCTGTACGGCACGTCCGCCGCCTACGTCATGGCCTGCCGCAAGGCCGGCGTCCACCCGTCCCGCGACCACGACCTCTCCCGGGTCACCTGCGTCGCCACCACCGGCTCGCCGCTCCCCCCGGACGGCTTCCGCTGGCTCCACGACGAGGTGCGGGACGACCTGTGGATCGCCTCCGTCAGCGGCGGCACGGACGTGTGCAGCTGCTTCGCCGGCGCGGTCCCCACCCTCCCCGTCCACATCGGCGAGCTGCAGGCCGCGTGCCTGGGCACCGACCTCCAGGCCTGGGACCCGCAGGGCGAACCGGTCGTCGAGGAGGTCGGCGAGCTGGTCGTCACCAACCCCATGCCCTCCATGCCGATCCGCTTCTGGAACGACCCGGACGGCAGCCGCTACCACGACAGCTACTTCGACATGTACCCGGGCGTGTGGCGCCACGGCGACTGGATCACCATCACCGACCGCGGCTCGGTCGTCATCCACGGCCGCTCCGACTCCACCCTCAACCGGCAGGGCGTCCGCATGGGCAGCGCCGACATCTACGAGGCCGTCGAACGCCTCCCGGAGATCCGCGAGTCCCTCGTCATCGGCCTGGAGGAGCCCGACGGCGGCTACTGGATGCCGCTCTTCGTCCACCTCGCCGAGGGCGCCGCCCTGGACGACGACCTGATCGCCCGCATCAAGGCGACCATCCGCGCGGAGCTGTCCCCGCGCCACGTGCCGGACGAGATCATCCAGGTCCCCGGCGTGCCGCACACCCTCACCGGCAAGCGCATCGAGGTCCCGGTCAAGCGCCTCCTCCAGGGCACCGACCTGTCCAAGGCGGTCAACCCCGGCTCCGTCGACAACCTCGACCTGCTCCGCTTCTACGAGGACCTCGCCCGCGAGCGGTCCAAGAGCATCCGATGACGGCCGACGCCTCCTTCTGGACCGGCGAGCGGGTACGGCTGCGGGGCATCGAACCGGAGGACTGGCAGGCGTTCATGGAGTTCGACGCCCACACCGGGCACCAGCGCTCCGTGGACGTCCTCCACCCGCCGCGCTCCGCCGAGCGCTACCACGCGTGGGCGGCCGAACAGTCCGTCGCCGCACCGGACGGGGACGACTTCCGGCTGGCCGTCGAAGCCCTGGACACCGGCGACGTCGTGGGCAGCCTCGCCACCAACGGGGCCGACCCCCACAGCGGCCGTTTCCGGTACGGCGTCGGCATCGTCGGCGAGCACCAGCGGCGCGGCTACGCCTCGGACGCCGTGGTGCTGCTGCTGCGCTACATGTTCGGCGAGCGGCGCTACCACAAGTGCGAGGCGGGCATCCACGCCTTCAACGACGCCTCGCTCGCCCTGCACCGCCGGCTCGGTTTCGTCGAGGAGGGCAGGCTGCGCGACCACGAGTTCTTCGCCGGACGCCACCACGACCTGGTGCTGATGGGCATGACCGCCCCGGAGTTCGCGGCGCGGCACCCCTTCGGGAAGCTCTGACTCAACCGCCGTACGTGGCCTCGGACTCGCCCAGCACCCCGGCGAGGTCCGAGGCCAGCCGCGCCGCGTCGGCGGGCTCCAGCTCCGCCGTCGTGACCCGGACGCCCGTCGGCGAGGCGATCCGGAACCGCGCCCCGGCCGCCACCCACCAGCCGCACGACCGCAACCCGTTGACCACGGCCGACTCGTCGCGCACCGGAACCCACACGTTCAGCCCGCTCGCCCCGTGCGCCCGGACGCCGTACCGCGCCAGTTCCCCGACGAGCGCCCCGCGCCGCTCCGCGTACACCTCCTCGGCCCTGCCCACCAGCCGCCGCACCGCCTCGTCCGCCATCAGCCACGCCGCGGTCTCCTGCAGTACGTGACTGATCCAGCCGGACGTCAGCAGCAGCCGCCCGTCGTGCCGGGCCAGCGTCGTGGCGTCGCACGCCAGCCCCGCCCACCGCAGGTCGATGCCCAGGTGCTTGGACACCGTCCGCACCTGCGCCCACCGCGGCAGCCCGGCCGCGGCGAGCGAGTACGACGGCGCGCCCGACATGTCCGCGTTGTGGTCGTCCTCGATCACCAGCACCTCGGGAAACGCGCTCAGGACGTCCGCCAGCGCGTCCCGCCGCTCCCGCGAGAAGCACGCCCCCGTCGGGTTCTGCCCGCGCGGACTGCACACCATCGCCCGCGCCCCCGCCCGCAGCGCCGTCCGCAGCGCCTCGGGGACCATGCCCCGGTCGTCCACCGCCACCGGCACCATGCGCAGGCCCAACGCCGGCACCAGGTCCAGCAGGTGGTGGAAGCCCGGGTCCTCCACCGCCACGGAGTCGCCCGGCTTCAGTTCCGTCGACAGCAGCCGCCCCACGCAGTCGAGCGCCCCGTGCGCGAACGTCACGCACTGCGCGGGCACCCCGTCCCGGGCGAACCAGTCCCGGGTGAGCGCCTCCAGGGACGCCAGCCGCGGGGAGGCCCGGTGCGAACCGGGCACCGGCGGCACCCTCGACGGTGGCGCGAGCTCCGGCAGGAACGCCGGGTCGGGATACCCGCCCCCCAGGTTCCGTACCCCGTCGGGCACCCTCGGCGGCCGCCGCGACCCCACCGCCGGGGCCTGCGCCACCACGGTGCCGCCGCGCCCCCTGGTCACCACGATCCCGCGCTGCCGCAGCTCCTTGTAGGCGGTCGCCACCGTGCCGGGGCTGACCCCCAGTTCGTCCGCGAGCCGCCGCACGGGAGGCAGCGCGGCCCCCGGCACCAGCCTCCCGCCGGCCACGGCGCGTTCCACCGAGGCCGAGATGTCCCTCGCCGTCGACCCCGAGAAACCATATTGTGCTGTCACGTACCGAACTATGTATCAATACAAAAGCGTCGTCAAGGGGGAACGGTGACCAGGACCAAGGACCGGCCGGCACTCGCACAGCGCATACCGGGAGGACGCGACGGCCGCCGCATGCTGCTCGTCTCCCTCATCGACAAGATCGGCACCGGCCTCTGGGCGACCGCCCTCCCGCTCTACTTCACCCAGGTCACCGCCATGACGGTCGCCCACGTCGGCCTCCTCGTCGGCATCTCCGGCGGCATCGGCGTCGCCGGCGCACCCCTCGCCGGACGCCTCGCGGACCGCTTCCCCGTCACCCGGGTCCTCATCTCCGCCCAACTGCTCCGCGCCGCCGCCCTCCTCGCCCTCCTCACCACCCACGACCACGCGCTCCTCCTCGCCTACTCCGCCATCGGCGCCCTTCCCGACCGCGCCTCCGGCGTCCTCACCAAGCTCTACGCCGCCCGCCTCGCGGGCCCCCGACGGGCCCGCTACCAAGCCGTCAACCGCACCGTCGCCAACATCGGCTGGGCCATCGGCGGCCTCGGCGCCGCCGCGGCCCTCGCCGTCGCCACCACCACCGCCTACCAGACCCTCCTCATCGGCAACGCGCTCTCGTACGTCGGCGCCGCCGCCCTCACCCTCCGCTGCGCCGAACCCCCGTCACCGGTCCGCATCGCCGCCACCTGCACCACCCCCGCCCCGATCGTTCCCGCCAAACCGTCCAACCCGTGGCGCGACCGCACCTTCCTCCTCTACACCGCCACCGAAGCCGCCCTCTTCCTCGACGACGCGATCCTCCAGGTCGGCATGCCGCTGTGGATCGTCCACGCCACCGACGCCCCCGTCGGCCTCGCCCCCCTCCTGCTCGTCCTCAACTCCGTACTCGTCGTCCTCTTCCAGGTCCCCCTCGCCCGCTTCGGCACCACCCCCGCCGCGGCCCGCACCCTGCTGACCCCGCTCGCCTGCCTCTTCACCACCGGCTGCCTGGCCTTGGCGGCCTCGGCCGCCGGCGACCGCTGGACCGCCGTCGCCGCCCTCACCACCGCCGCCGTCGCCCTCACCTTCGCCGAAATGATCCACGCCACCGCCTCCTGGGAACTCTCCGTGGCCCTCGCCCCCGCCGACGCCCAGGGCGCCTACCTCGGCGTCCACGGACTCGCCGCCTCCGCCCAGCGCAGCGCCGGACCCCTCCTCGTCACCGCGGCCATCACCGCCGGCCCCCTCGCCTGGCCCGTCCTCGGCGCCGCCTTCACCCTCACCTGCCTCGCCCAGCACCGCCTCGTCCGCCGCCGACTGCCCGACACCCCACTGTCAGTGCCGCCGATTACGGTGAGTGAGCACCGATGAACAAGGGGGAGACATGGCACGCAGCACGGACGCCACGACCATGCGACGCGCACTGCGCAGGGAAGTACCGAGCACCGTCGGCCTCCTCGCCGACGACGAGGACTTCACCGCGATGCGCCGCCGCTACCGCACCTTCACGTTCGACGACCACGAGACGTACCTCGCCCGCGTCGAGGAGCTCCTCGAAACCCTCGCCACCGAAGGCGGGCACACCACCGTCGCCCTCTTCGACCCCGAGGACTACGCCGACTACTGCACGCGCACAGGACTCGACCCCGACAGCCCCGCCAGCCGCAGCCGCTTCACCGCCGAGGTCGCCGCCACCGGCGCCTCCGTCGCCTACACCGGCCAGCCCATCGACAGCCTCGTCCCGCTCCTCGTCCACCGCGCCGTCCGACAGGCCACCTGGGAGTACGCCACCATGCTCCTCACCGACATCGGCGAATGCGCCGACTGCGGCCAGGACATCGGCCGCTCCGCGTTCGACCAGGCATCCCACACACTGGCCCGGCTGCTCGAAGAAGCCGGCCCCGGCACCCACCACCTCGTCTGCAGCGTCCCCGCCGACGAACAGCTCCTCGCCGTCCTCCACGCCGAACGGCCCCCCACCGGCCCCGCCGTGCTCGACCCCACCGAAGCAGCCGAATTCGTCACCGTCCTCGCGGCCGGCATCGCCCTCGAAAGCCCCGGGGGCCTCGTCCTGCGCACCACCACCCCGGCCGCTCCCGACCGCGTCCACGGCTGGCGCCTCGACCGCGGCCGCCTCACCCCCCTCACCGAGGCCGAGGTCTTCAACGCGTACTGCACCGACGCCGACACCGGGGAGCCCCTCCCACCGGAACCAGGCGTCGACTACCGCGCCGGCTTCCCCCTCACCCCCGACGACCAGTGGCCCACCCACCACTGATCCCGGACAGCGAAAAGGGGCTTCCCCGCCCACCGGCGGGAAAGCCCCTCCACGACCCGCGCCCGGGGACTATTCCCCCGACAGCACCGCCTGCGCGGCCAGCCGCGCCTCCTCGGCGGTGTCCGTGGCACGCGCGGCCGCCGCCGCCCGCTCGCACTGCGCCAGCGTGTACTTGGCCAGGGTCGCCCGCACATACGGAATCGACGCGGAACCCATCGACAGCGAGGTGACCCCCAGGCCCGTCAGCACACACGCCAGCAGCGGATCCGCGGCCGCCTCACCGCACACACCGCAGCTCTTGCCCTCGGCCCTCGCCGCCTCCGCGGCGAGCGCCACCAGGTCGAGGAGCGCCGGCTGCCACGGGTCCTGCAACCGCGACACCGCACCCACCTGCCGGTCGGCGGCGAACGTGTACTGCGCCAGGTCGTTCGTCCCCAGCGACAGGAACTCCACCTCCTGCAGAAGGGAACGCGCCCGCAGCGCCGCCGACGGGATCTCCACCATGGCACCGAACTTCGCCCGCAGCCCCGCCTGACGGCACGCCTCCGCGAAGGCCCTGGCATCCGTACGGTCCGCCACCATCGGCGCCATGACCTCGAGGTACACCGGCAGCCCCTCGGCCGCCTTCGACAGCGCCGACAGCTGCGTCCGCAGCACCTCCGGGTGGTCCAGCAGCGTTCGCAGCCCCCGCACACCCAGCGCCGGGTTGGGCTCGTCGGCGGGCGTCAGGAAGTCCAGCGGCTTGTCCGCACCCGCGTCCAGCACCCGCACGACCACCCGGCCCTCGGGGAAGGCCTCCAGCACCTTGCGGTACGCCTCGACCTGCTTGGCCTCCGACGGCGCCTTCTCGCTGTCGTCCAGGAAGAGGAACTCGGTGCGGAACAGCCCCACACCCTCGGCCCCGGCCTCCACGGCCGCCGGCACATCGGCCGGCCCGCCGACGTTCGCCAGCAGCGGCACCTTGTGCCCGTCCGACGTCGCACCCGGACCGGTGGCCGCCGACAGCGCCGCCTTGCGCGCGGCAGCCGCCTGCTCGAGCTCCGCCCGCTTCAGGTCGCTCGGCTCCACGAAGATCTCACCCGTGCTGCCGTCCACCGCGATCACGGTGCCCTCGGCCAGCTCCCCGGCCCCGGGCAGCGCGACCACGGCGGGCACACCCAGCGCCCGCGCCAGGATGGCGCTGTGGCTGGTCGGCCCGCCCTCCTCCGTCACGAACCCCAGCACCAGGGCCGGGTCCAGCAGCGCCGTGTCCGCCGGAGCCAGATCCCGCGCGATGAGCACGTACGGCTCGTCGCTGTCCGGCACACCCGGCATCGGTACACCCAGCAGCCGCGCCACGATCCGGTTCCGCACGTCGTCCAGGTCCGCGACCCGCCCCGCCAGGTACTCCCCGGCACCGGCGAGCAGCGCCCGGTAGGCGGCGAACGCGTCGTACACGGCCCGCTCGGCCGTGCTCCCCACGGCGATACGACGCTCGACGTCGGCCATCAGCTCGGGGTCCTGGGCCATCATGGCCTGCGCCTCGAGCACCGCCTGCGCCTCGCCGCCGGCCAGGTTGCCGCGCGCGATGAGGTCGGCCGCCACCGCCTCGACGGCCTGGCGGGCGCGCCCCTGTTCGCGCTCCGCCTCCTCGGCCGGGATCTGCTTCGCCGGCGGTTCGAGGACGGCCGTGCCCATGTGGCGGACCTCGCCGATCGCCACACCGTGGCTCACGCCGACGCCCCGCAGCGTTGTCTCCATTACACCTGTCTCCGATCGAGTGGCGGCCGGACCGCCACGTTGTATGTCCCGACCCGCTGCAGCCGCCGACGGCGGCACTGACGTCACCGCCAGGAGAAGAGGGAGTCGCCGGCCTTCACGTCGCCGTCCTCGACGACGTCGTTCAGGGAGTCGGCGGTGGCCTCCAGGGCCACGACGGGGCAGATCGGCGACTTGCCGGCCGCTTCGACGGCGGCGGGGTCCCAGCGCACGACGGCCTGGCCGCGCGTCACGGTGTCCCCCTTCTTCACGAGAAGCTCGAAGCCCTCGCCGTTCAGCTGCACGGTGTCGATGCCGAGGTGCGTGAGCACCCCGTGCCCTTCGCCGTCCACGACCACGAAGGCGTGCGGGTGCAGGGACACGACGATGCCGTCCACGGGCGCCACGGCCGCCGAGGCCTCACGCACGGGATCGATGGCGGTACCCGGGCCGACCATGGCCCCGGAGAAGACCGGGTCGGGCACGGCGGCGAGTCCGATGGCGCGGCCCTCGAGCGGCGACGTCACGGTGGTCATGGGGAGCCTCCCAGGGGTGGAGATTCTGTGTCGCCGTCACTGCCTGTCCTGGACGGCGTACTGATCAGAAGCGTATGTCATGAGAAGTCCGGGTTCCGCCCGAGTAGTCCGGTTCGACGGCCTAGCGGCCACCGGAAGCGATTTGCCTCAACTACCCACGGGCGGTAGGGTCGTACCCCTGCTTGACCACGACGCAACTCTGAGTCGGAGGTCGGCAGCGACTCTCACAAGCCGGATCCTAACTGGTCTACACCACTGGTCTACACCTCTGTGTGCCCACGAGTGTGGTCAGGGGGTCGGAAAAAGGCTGATAGAGTCGGAGCCGCCGGAAAGGGAAAGCGCGAAAACGCAGAACGGCCCGGCAGCCCGCTCCAGCG
>NZ_LWBU01000002.1:0-17933 GCF_001646665.1 Streptomyces noursei
CGACGACAACGCCGCGAGCGCGCGTGCAGGGCGCCGCGGGCCAGGCGAGACTTTGCGGACACGACCTAGGCACAACCCGCCGGGAGAGGCCGGGCGCGGCAGGTTACTCATGCGTTCCGCACGGCCGGTTGCTGACGCCTGTGACTGTTGCCGCCCCTTCCCCGGATGACAACGTCTTCCCCGTCGTCACCGTCGCCGATGGAGGGAGCAGGAGTGATCAAGGGCTACGCCGCCTTCTGCGACGCGGACCGCCACTTCTACGACGCGCCGTACCGGCTGTCCACCGAGGGCACCGACCGCCGTGGCGCGCCGTACGAGGCGGCGCTCGCGCCGGTTCCCGAAGGCTGGCGCCGGCACCGCAGCGGTGACTGGCTGGCCCTCCGCCCCGTCGACCTCACGCTGCCGGCGCAGGGCTGGAAGATCCACGTCTCGGCGTGCCTCGACAATGCCGAAACGATCCTCTCCCGGGTGACGGACTACTGCCTGCCCCGGCGCATCGCCTTCAAGTTCGTCCCGAGCCGCTACCTGCTGCACACCCGCAACGCCAAGTACGCCGACCGCGCCGCCAGCGGCAAGTTCATCACCGTCTACCCGGCGGACGACGAGCAGTGCCGGCGGATCGCCGACGACCTGGCGGCGCTGCTGGCCGGCGAGCCCGGCCCGTACATCCTCAGCGACCTCCGCTGGGGCGACGGACCGGTGTACGTGCGGTACGGGAGCTTCACCCGGCGGCACTGCTACGGCGAGAACGGCGAGCTGTGCCCGGCCGTCGAGCACCCCGACGGACGGCTCGTCCCCGACCTGCGGGGCCCGGTCTTCCAGATACCCGACTGGGCGGAGCCGCCCGCCTTCCTCCGGCCCCACCTCGACGCGCGGGCCGCCGTGACGGTCACCGACATCCCGTACACCGTCGACAGCGCCCTGCACTTCTCCAACGGCGGCGGGGTGTACGTCGGCCACGACCGCCGCACCGGCGAGAAGGTCGTCCTCAAGGAGGCCCGGCCGCACGCCGGCCTCGCCGCCGACGGCGCCGACGCGGTCACCCGGCTCCGGCGCGAACAGACCGCGCTGGAGCGGCTCGCCGGGCTGCCGTACACCCCCGAGGTGAAGGGGACCTTCGTCCTCGGCGACCACCACTTCCTCGCCATGGAGTTCCTGGAGGGCAAGCCCCTCAACACCTTCTTCGCCCGGCGGCACCCGCTGATCGAGGCCGACCCCACGCCCGAGTCCCTCGCCGACTACACGGCATGGGCGCTGCGGATCCACCGCCTGGTGGAGGAGGCCGTCGACGCGGTGCACGCCCGCGGAGTCGTCTTCAACGACCTCCACCTGTTCAACATCATGGTGTCCGAGGACGAGACCTCCGTGGCGCTCCTCGACTTCGAGGCCGCCGCCCACATCGACGAGGGACGGCGCCAGACCGTCGCCAACCCCGCGTTCGTCGCACCGCCCGACCGGCGCGGCTTCGCCGTCGACCGCTACGCCCTCGCCTGCCTGCGGATCGCCCTGTTCCTGCCGCTGACCAGCCTCTTCCCGCTGGACCCCGGCAAGGCGCGGCACCTCGCCGACATCGCGGCCGCGCAGTTCCCCGTGCCGCGCGCCTTCCTCGACGAGGCGGTCGAGGAGATCGCCGGGCACACCGCCGACGGGCCGTACCTGCCCGTCGAGCCGGGTGACTGGCCGCGCAGCCGCGACTCCATGGCGCGTGCCGTGCTGGCCTCCGCCACCCCCGGCCGCGAGGACCGCTTCTTCCCCGGGGACATCGCCCAGTTCACCGCCGCGGGCGGCGGGCTGACCTTCGGGTACGGCGCGGCCGGCGTCCTGTACGCCCTCGCCGAGACGGACGCCGGGCCCTGCCCGGAGGCCGAGGAGTGGCTGCTGCGCCGCACCGAGGAGCCGGAGTCCGGCACGCCCGCCGGCTTCTACGACGGACTCGCCGGAGTCGCCTGGACCCTGGACCGCCTCGGGCACCGCGAACGGGCCCTGCGTCTGGCGGAACTGACCCTCCGGCGGCCCTGGGAGGACATCGCCCCCGACCTGCACGGCGGCCTCGCGGGCATGGGCCTGGCCCTGGACGCGCTCGGCCTGAAGGACGCCGCGCTGCGCTGCGCCGACCTCGTCGCGCGCGCCCTCCCCGGCATCTCCCGGGCCGGGCTGTTGTACGGCGCGTCCGGCCCCGCGCTCCTCTTCCTCCGCCTGTACGAACGCACCGGTGACACCGGCCTGCTGGACCTGGCCGCCGACGCGCTCCGCCGCGACCTCGCCCGCTGCGTCACCAGCGCGGGCGGCACCCTCCAGGTCGACGAGGGGTGGCGGACCATGCCCTACCTGGGCGCCGGGAGCGTGGGCATCGGCATGGTGCTCGACGACTACGCGGCCCACCGCGCCGACGACGACTTCGATCGGGCGCGCCGCGACATCGTCCGGGCCGCCCAGGCCACGTTCTACGCCCAGCCCGGGCTGTTCCGCGGCGCGGCCGGCATGGTGCTGTACCTCAGCCGCACCACCGCGCCCGGCCCCGGCACCGCCCCCTCCGACATACGGCGCCAGATCGACGCCCTCGCCCGGCACGCCGTGCCGTACCAGGGACATCTGGCCTTCCCCGGCGAGCAGATGATGCGGCTGTCCATGGACCTGGCAACGGGTACCGCCGGCTGCCTCCTCGCCCTCGGCAGCGCCGCGTCCGGCGGACGCGCGCACCTGCCGTTCCTCCCGCCGCTCCGGCGGCCCACGAGCCGGCCCCAGCCAGGGGCCGAGACAGAGCACACCGTCCCCATGAAGGAAAGGAATCGATCATGACGCTTCTCGACCTGCAGTCGATGGAGACCCCCAAGGAAGAGGCCACGGGCGACGTCGCCACCGGCAGCCGCGCGAGCCTGCTGCTCTGCGGCGACAGCAGCCTGAGCGTCACCACCTGTAACTGACCCGCCCGGTCGCGCGGTGCCGAATGCGCGCGGCCGTACGGATCACCCGGTCCCGGGCGGCTCACCCCGCCCGGGACCGTCCCGTTCCGGACCGTTCCGTCTTGTTCCGCCCGGAACCCTCCCCGTCGCGCCCCCAGGAGGACGCCGCCGCCCATGACCTCCCCGCCGCCGCCCCCGCACCCGCTCCCCGGCCGGGCCCCGGCCGACGGGGCACCCGGCCGTGAGGAATCCGGCCACGAGAAGCCCGACCGTGCGGAATCCGGCCGTGCCGAACCCGGCCGGGCAGGGCCGCCCGGGCGCGAGGCGCCGTCCCGGGGCGGCGCGGCCGACCGGGGGGAGCGGACGCTGTGGGGAGCCGTGCGGCACAGCGGGGGCCGGGCCGCCGCCATCACGCTCTGCTCCGTGGCCGCCGCGCTGGCGGCCCTCGCCGAGCCGGCCGTCCTCGGACGCAGCCTCGACCTGCTGCTCGCCGGTTCCGCCGAGGCACCGCGCTGGGTCGCGCTCTGCGCCGCGCTGATCGCCGCCGAAGTGGCCCTCGACGCGCTCGTGGCGCTGCTGACCGGCACCACGAACGCCCGGTCCACTGCCTGGCTCCGCCACCGCGCCCTCGGCCGCGTGCTCGCCGCCTCTCCGCACCACGCGGCGGCCCGCTTCGCCCCCGGGGACCTCGCCACCCGGCTGACCGCCAACGCCACCGAGGCCGGTACCGTCCCCGCGACCGCCGCCGGTGCGCTCGCCACCGTCCTGCCGCCCCTCGGGGGGCTGGTCGCGCTGCTCCTCATCGACGTGTGGACGGCCACCGCGTTCCTGGCCGGCGCACCGCTGCTCGTCCTGCTGCTGCGGGCCTTCGCCCGCACCTCGTCCGGCACCGTGTCGCGCTACCAGCGCGTGCAGTCCGGCATGGCGGACCGCCTCGTCGAGGCACTGGCCGGCGCCCGTACCGTCGCCGCCGCCGGCACCGCCGCGCGCGAGCAGCGGCGCGTCCTCGCCGCACTGCCCCAACTCGCCGCGGAGGGACGGACGATGTGGCTCGTGTACGGCCGTGCCGTCGCCCGCAGCGGTGTCCTGATGCCCCTCCTGGTGAGCGTCGTCCTCGCCGTCGGCGGCGTCCGGCTGGCGGCCGGCGCGATGGGCGTCGGCGACCTGGTCGCGGCGTCGCGGTACGCGGCCCTCGCGGCGGGCGTCGGGTCGGTGGCCGCCGCGCTCGGCGGACTGGTACGCGGCCGCGCCGCGGCCCGCCGCACGGGGGAACTGCTCGCCCTTCCGGCGGTGCCGCACGGCCCGGAGGCGCTGCCCGCCGGTGGTACGGGGGCGCTCGAACTGCGGGGCGTCACCGTGGTACGCGACGGGGCCGCCGTGCTCGACGGCGTCGACCTGCGCGTGCCCGGCGGGGCGATCGTCGCCGTGGTCGGCCGGTCCGGCGCGGGCAAGTCCCTGCTCGCCGCCGTCGCGGGACGGCTCCTCGACCCCGACGAGGGGCACGTCCTGCTCGACGGGGTGCGCCTCGACCGCGTCGGGCCGGGGGAGCTGCGGCGGGAAGTCGGGTACGCCTTCAGCCGACCCGCCCTGTTCGGGACCACGGTCGGCGCGGCCATCGCGTTCGGCGCCGACCGGGCGCCGGCGGACGCGGTGCGGTCGGCCGCCCGCGCGGCCGGTGCGGACGCCTTCGTCGTACGGCTGCCGGACGGCTACGACACGCCCCTCGCCGACGCGCCGCTGTCGGGCGGCGAGCTGCAACGCCTGGGCCTGGCCCGGGCGTTCGCCCACGCCGGACGGCTGCTGGTGCTCGACGACGCCATGTCCGGACTGGACACGGTCACCCAGCGGCAGGTGGAGCGGGCGCTGGCCCACGACGTCCGGCCGGGCACCCGGCTGGTCGTCGCCCACCGGCTCTCCTCGGCCGTGCGGGCGGACCTCGTGGTCTGGCTGGACGGCGGCCGGGTACGTGCCGTCGGGCCGCACCGGACGCTCTGGCGGAACCCGGCGTACCGCGCCGTCTTCGCCGCCCCGGAAGCCCCCACGGGCGCGGAGCCCGCACCGGCGGACACGGCGGAGGCCCACCCGGGCACGGCGGATGCAGGCACCGGCATGGCGGACGCAGGTACCGGCACTGCGGCGGCACGCACCTGCTCGGCGGCGGCACGCACCTGCTCGGCGGCGGCACGCACCTGCTCGGCGGCGGCATGCACCGGCACTGCGGAGGCCGCACCGACCGGCACTGTGGAGGCCCGCACGGGCACGGCGGACGCTGGCACCGGCCCGGCGGACGCAGGTACCGGCACTGCGGCGGCACGCACCTGCTCGGCGGCGGCACGCACCGGCACGGCCGAGGCCCTCAAGGGCTCGACGGACGCCGGCACCGGCCCGGCGGATGTAGGTACCGGCGCTGCGGCGGCACGCACCGGCACGGCCGAGGCCCACGCGGCGGAGGCCGCACCGACCGGCACTGCGGAGGCCCTCAAGGGCGCGGCGGACGCCGGCACCGGCACGGCGGACGACGGCACCGGCACGCCGGCGGCCTGTCCCGCCAGGGCGGAGGACACACCGGCGGCCCGCACCGGCGGCGCGGCGGCACGCACCGGCACGGAGCGTGCGTGATGGCCGGCCGGGTCCTCCCCGAGGGGCGCCGGTTCCTGCTGCGGCGCAGGCGGGACGTGCTGCGCCTCGCCGCCTGGTCCCTGCTGGAGTCGGCCCACACGTTCCTCGGGGGCTACGGCGTCGCCCGCGCGCTGGACGACGGCTTCCTCGCCGGGCGCACCGGCGTGGGCCTGATGTGGCTGGCCGTGGCCGCGGCGGGGGCGCTTCTCGGCGGCCTCGCCGTGCGCGGGGTCTTCACCGGGCTGGCCGGTCTCGTGGAGCCGCTGCGCGACGGCCTGGTCCGCCGCGCCGTGGCCCAGGCCCTCACCGCGGCGGTGGCGGACCCCGCCCGCGCCGAGAGCGCGGCCGGAGGCACGGCCGTCTCCCGGCTCACCCACCAGACCGAGATCGCCCGCGACAGCTTCGCCGGCGTCGTCCTGACCGCCCGCTCCTTCGTCTTCACCGCCCTCGGGGCGGTGATCGGCATGGCGTCCCTGGAGCCCGCGCTCACGCTCGTCGTCGTGCCGCCGCTCCTGCTCGGTCTGGGCATGTTCCTCGCCACCCTCGGGCCCATGGCCGCCGTCCAGCGCGCCTTCCTCGACGCCGACGAGGCCCTGTCGGCCCGGGTGGGCGCGGTCGGCGCCGGGCTGCGGGACGTGCGGGCGTGCGGCGGCGAGCGGTACGTCGTCGAGGAGACCGGGCGGCTCGTGGACGCCGAGGCCCGGCTCTCCCACCGGCTGGCCCGCTGGGCGGCCGTCCGGACGCTCGCCCTCGGCGCGGCGGGCCGGCTGCCGGTCGTCGCCCTGCTGCTGGCCACCCCGTGGCTGCTGCGCGGCGGGGTGACCGCGGGCGCCCTGCTCGGCGCCCTCACCTACCTCGTACAGGCGCTGCTGCCGGCGCTGGACGCGCTGATGACCGCGCTGGGGGCGGCCGGCACCCGGCTGCTGGTGGTCCTGGAACGCTTCACCGGCCCGCCCGCCGACCCGCCCGCGCCCCGGCCTCCGGTGCGGCGGCTCCCCGTGCCGCCCGGCACCACCCCGCCCGCCGCCGAGATGCGGGGCGTCACCTTCGCCTACGGTCCCGGGGCGCGACCGGTGCTGGACGGGCTCGACCTGGTGGTGGGGCCCGGGGAGCACCTCGCCGTCGTGGGCCCGAGCGGCATCGGCAAGTCCACGCTGACCGCCCTCCTCGCCGGACTGCTCGCCCCGACCGGCGGCACGGTCTCCGTCTCCGGCGCGCCCGCCCTCCTGCCGCAGCAGGCGTACGTCTTCACCGGCACCGTCCTGGACAACCTCCGCTACCTGCACCCCGGCGCCACGCCCGACGAGGTGCGGCGCGCGGTGGACGCCCTGGGGCTCGGGCCGCTCGTCCGGCGGCTGGGCGGCCCCGACGCGGTGATCGACCCGGCCCGGCTGTCGCAGGGCGAGCGCCAGCGCCTCGCGCTCGGCCGCGCCTACCTCTCGCCCGCCCCGCTCCTGCTGCTGGACGAGGCGACGTGCCATCTGGACCCCGACACCGAGGAGCACGCCGAGCGGGCGCTCGCCGCCCGGCCCGGCGCACTGGTGGTGGTCGCCCACCGCATCTCGTCCGCCGTGCGGGCGGACCGGGTCCTGGTCCTGGACGGCGACCGCGCCCAGTGCGCCCCGCACGACGAACTGCTCACCCGGTCCGGGCTCTACCGGGACCTCGTCGGGCTGTGGCAGCCCGACGCGGCCTGACCCGCCGGCATCTACACCCAGCCGGCCCCCTGCGATATACGGATCGCGTCGATCCGGTTGCGTGCGCCCACCTTCCGGGTGGCCGACGCCATGTAGTTGCGCACCGTCCCGTTCGACAGGTGCAGGCCGCGGGCTATCTCGGCGATGGACTCGCCCTCCGCGGCCCGCGCCAGCACGCTCAGCTCCCGCGCGGTCAGCGGCATTCTGGACGCCTCCAGAAAGCCGAAGGCGAGCGATTCGTCCACGAACCGCTCGCCCTCCGCGACCTTGCGGATGCCCCGCACCAGCCGGTGCGGTGAACCGTGCTTGTCCACGTAGCCCAGCGCCCGTGCCTCGAACGCCCGGCGCAGTGCCCCCGGCCGGCCCGCCGATGCCAGCACCAGCAGCGCCGTCCGGTCACCCAGCAGTTCCCGGTCCGCGTCCGCCCCGCCGTCCAGCAGGGCCGCCGCACCCGGACAGTCCAGGTCCACCACGCAGACGTCCGGGCTTAACGCCCCGGCGTGCCGGTTCGCGGACCGCCAGCCCGCCGAGGACACGTCGAACGCCCCCTCCGATCTCAGCAGCGCCACCAGCGCCGACCTCAGCAGACTGACGCTGTGCAGGACAAGCACCTTCGTCACGTCCATCCCCTCCCTGTCGTCCGCCCGGGCGGCCGATCACCGCCGGACTGCCGTACGGCCACCCATGCGGCTTCCCCGGGCAGCGGGGCTGGAACATGCCCCCCGAGGTACGCGCGGGGCGCGCGCCCCCCACGGGCGAGCGCCCCCTGCGCTTCCGTGCGCACGGATATGCGCCCCGACGGAGACCCACACGGCTCGACACGGCCCGACACGGCCCGACGGAGTCCGGCGCCGCGCGGCCCGGGAGGCGTCAGGGACGCCGGTCGCGTGGTGGGAAACGGCGCGTCGCCCGAAAATGGCTGGGTATGCGGTGGTCCTCCGTACGACGAGGAGGGTGGACCCGATGACCCACACGACCGACCGGCCCGTGACTCCCGAGGAGGAGACCGACCTGCCGACCGTGCGTTCCCTCGCGGAACTCGGCGAGCTGGTGGAGCGCCGCGGACCGCTCTACGTCCGCTGGTCCCGCGGGCCCGCCCGCGACCTGGGCGCCACCCGCAGCGTCGACGAGCTGACGGGCATCCCCATGCCCGGGCTCAGCGCGAACCCGCTCCAGGTCGAGACGTGGTGGGGCGACCGCTCCCTGCGGCTGTGGGTCGCGCGCCGGCTGTACGACTACTGCCACCTGCGCCGCGACCGGGACGGCGACGTACGCCCCTGGACGCTCCGCGGCCGCGAGGTGGGCCGCGGCCCGGACAACGAGCCGTTGGTGTGCGACATCGAACCCGTGAGCTGGATCGACCTCGCCGTCATCGAGGAGGCGGAGGCCGAGGTCGCCCGCCAGCGCCGCCCGTGGGGCCCCATGCGCCGCTGACCAGGGGCCTGCGTCCCCGTCTGCCGGGCGGCATACGGGGCACAGGGGCCTCATGCCGACAGCGAACGATCAGCCGCTCAAGCGCGCGCTCACCACCCCCCTGCTCTACTTCTTCATCCTCGGCGACGTCCTGGGCGCCGGTGTGTACGTCCTCATCGGCCAGGTCGCCGCCGACGCCGGGGGTGCCGTCTGGGTACCGCTCGCCGCCGCCCTCGCGCTCGCCCTGCTCACCGCCGCCTCCTACGCGGAGCTGGCCACCAAGTACCCCCGCGCCGGAGGCGCCTCCCACTACGCGACCCGCGCCTACGGTCCCTTCGCCGGGTTCCTCGCGGGCTTCTGCATGCTCGCCGCCGGCATCGTCTCCGTCGGCGCGCTCGCCCGGGGCTTCGCCGGCGACTACCTGACGGCGTTCGTCACCCTGCCCGTCGCCCTGGTCGCGGTGGTGTTCCTGGCGGCCCTCGCCCTGCTCAACGCGCGCGGCATCCAGGAGTCCACCCGCGCCAACGTGGTGGCCACGGTCGTCGAACTGGGCGGTCTGGCGATCATTGTCGTGCTGGGCGCCTGGCTGCTGCTGCGCGGCGACGGCGACCCCGGCCGGCTCACCCGCCTCGGCACCCCCGAGCACGGCGCGGCCGCCGCCGTGCTGAGCGGCGCCGTCCTCGCGTACTACTCCTTCGTGGGCTTCGAGACCTCCGTCAACGTCGCCGAGGAGACCCGCGACCCACGGCGCTCCTACCCGCGCGCCCTCTTCGGGGCGCTCCTCACGGCCGGCGCGGTGTACGTCCTCGTCGGCCTGGCGGCCTCCGCCGCCGTGCCGACCGGCACCCTCGCCGCGTCCAGCGGCCCGCTGCTGGAGGTGGTGAAGGCGGCGGGAGGCGTTCCGGTCTGGCTGTTCAGCGCGATCGCGCTGGTCGCCGTCGCCAACGGCGCCCTGCTGACCGGCATCATGTCCTCCCGGCTCGCCTACGGCATGGCGCGGGACGGTCTGCTGCCCGCCGTCCTGACGAAGGTGCTGCCCGAACGCCGCACCCCGTGGGCCGCCATCGCCCTCACGACCGCCCTGTCGATGCTGCTGGCCCTCACCGGTAGCGTCGCCACCCTCGCCTCCACCCTGGTGCTGCTGCTCCTGGTGGTCTTCTTCATGGTCAACACCGCGGTGCTCGTCCTGCGCCGCGACCCGGGCGTCCCCGGCCACTTCCGGGCCCCGACCGTGCTCCCGGTGCTGGGCGCCGCCTCCTGCGTGCTGCTCGCCACCCGGGTGGAGCCCGAGGTCTGGCTGCGCGGCCTGATCGTGCTGGGCGCCGGCCTGGTGCTCGCCGCGGTGGCCGCCGCCCGGCGGGAGAGGGAGCGCACCCCCGCCTGACGCCCCGGGGCGTGGGCCGTCCGCGGTACCGCGCGGCGCGGCGGCTTGGCGGGCGGCCCCGGGCGGGGGTGCCCTGGCCCTGCGTGTGCCCACACCTGAGGCCCCGGGAGTACCAGATGTCCCTCCGCGCCACCGCCGCCGCAGCCGTCCTCCTCGCGCTCGCCGCGGCCGTCCCCGTCCACGCCGACACCCACGACCCCGCACCGGGTGCCGTTCCCGTTCCCGTTCCCGTTCCCGGCGGGGACGGCGGGCTGTTCCTCACGGTGTCGGGCGGCGACGAGAGCTGGATCCGGGGCGTGCGACTGCGCTGCTCGCCCCGCCCCAGCGGTCCGCACCCCGACGCAGAGGGGGCGTGCGCGGCCCTGGACACGGCGCGCGGGAACCTCGACCGGCTCCCCGGCGACCAGCACCCGTGCACCAAGAGGTTCGACCCGGTCACCGCCCGTGCGGTCGGCGAGTGGCGCGGGCTCCGGCTGGAGTGGCGCAGGACCTACCCGAACGCGTGCGTCCTGGACACCGCGGCGGGACCGCTCTTCCGCTTCTGACGCACCCGCGCGACGCCGCCCGTACCCGCCCCGGGCCGTACCCGTCCCGGGCCGTACCCGCCCGCAGCGGGCCCCGCGACACCCGCTCCGATGCCACAACGGCGGGCGGGCCGGCCCGTCAGGTGTCCCGGGTGGCCGCCATCCCGATCGTGACCAGCCCGAGCACCACCCAGCCGAACCACAGCCAGCCGTTGCTGCCGAGCGCCACCGTGTACGCCGTCGTCACCACCAGCGCCCCGATGGTGAGCCCGCTCATCGTCTTCGTCGAACCGGACATGCGCGTCCTCCTCATGGCGGCCGTACCGCCATGGTCCCCCGCGAGGCGCCCCGGGCGCTACTGCCCCGGCACTACCGGCCGCGTGCCTGCAACGAGGCGAGGTAGGCGTTGTACGCCTCCAGCTCCTTGTCGCCGTCCCGGTCGGCCGCCCGGTCGGTGCGCACCGCCTGGCGCTGCTCGGACCGGTACCACTGGTACACCAGCGCGATCAGCACCAGCACGGACGGGATCTCGCTGAACGCCCAGGCGATGCCGCCGGCCGCGTTCTGGTCGGCGAGGGCGTCGATGCCGAGCGAGGCCGGCGGGTTCGCGTACGCCTTGACCATCGGCTCCGTCGCCATCATCAGGGCGATGCCGAAGAAGGCGTGGAACGGCATGCCCGCGAACAGCTCCAGCATCCGCATCACGTAGCCGGGCCGGTGCGGCCCGGGGTCCACGCCCATGATCGGCCAGAAGAACACCAGGCCGACCGCGAGGAAGTGCACCATCATCGCGATGTGCCCCGGCCGGGAGCCCATGAGGAAGTCGAACAGCGGCGTGAAGTACAGGGCGTACAGGCTCGCGATGAACAGCGGGATCGTGAACACCGGATGCGTGATGATCCGCATGTAACGGCTGTGCAGCAGCATCAGCAGCAGCTCGCGCGGCCCCTTGGAGCCCCGCCGGGAGGCGACCGGCAGGGCGCGCAGCGCCAGCGTCACCGGCGCGCCCAGCAGCAGCAGGATCGGCGAGAGCATGCTGATCACCATGTGCTGCACCATGTGCACGCTGAACATGACCATGCCGTAGTCGTTCAGCCGGGTGCACATCACCAGCGCGACGCTCAGCACGCCGACCGTGAAGAACACGGTCCGGCCGACCGGCCAGGCGTCACCGCGCCCGCGCAGCCGCGCCACGCCCCACCCGTACAGGCCGAGGGCCGCGAGGCAGCCGACGAGGAAGAACACGTCCGGCGAGAACTCGAGCGCCCGGCCGAGGGTGAACGGCGGCAGATCCATGGGCATGTCATGCGTGCCGTGCCCGCTGTGATCCATCCGCCGGCTCCTGATTCGTTTCGTGCTGGGTTGTCCGCTTGCGGGGTCCAGACTAGAACCGCCCCCGGTCGCGGCTGCGACCGGGGGCGGGGGTTCTGTGCGGAACGGGGGTCAGAGGACCGTCTCGGCCTCGTCGTACCGCTCGGACGGCACGGTCTTCAGCGTCTCCACGGCCTGGGCGAGGGGCACCATGACGATGTCGGTGCCGCGCAGCGCGGTCAGCATGCCGAATTCGCCCCGGTGCGCGGCCTCCACCGCGTGCCAGCCGAACCGGGTCGCCAGGACCCGGTCGTACGCGGTCGGCGTCCCGCCCCGCTGGACGTGGCCGAGGATCACCGCGCGGGCCTCCTTGCCGAGCCGGTGCTCCAGCTCGCCGGCCAGCTGCTGGGCCACGCCGGCGAACCGCTCGTGCCCGTAGATGTCCTTGCCGCCCTCGTTGAACTCCATCGAGCCCGCGCGCGGCTTCGCGCCCTCCGCCACCACGACGATCGCGAACTTCTTGCCCGCCTCGAACCGCGCCCCGACCCGGGCGGTCAGCTCGTCGATGTCGAAGGGCCGCTCGGGCACCACGATGGCGTGCGCGCCGGCGGCCATGCCGGAGTGCAGCGCGATCCATCCGGTGTGGCGGCCCATGACCTCGACGATCAGCACGCGCTGGTGCGACTCGGCGGTCGTCTTCAGCCGGTCGAGCGCCTCGGTGGCGACCCCGACCGCGGTGTCGAAACCGAAGGTGACGTCGGTCGACGCGATGTCGTTGTCGATCGTCTTCGGTACGCCGACGATAGGCAGCCCCGCCTGGGAGAGGAGATTGGCCGCCTTGAGGGTGCCCTCGCCGCCGATCGGGATGATCGCGTCGAGGCCGAGGTCCGAGACGTGCCCCCTGGCGCGCTCGACACCGTCGACGAGGTGCGCCGGCTGGACACGGGAGGAGCCGAGGATCGTACCGCCGCGGGCGAGGATGCCGGCCACCGCGTCCAGGTCGAGCTTGCGGTAGTCGCACTCCAGGAGGCCCTTCCAACCGTCGTGGAAGCCGATGACCTCGTCGCCGTGATCGACGACGGCGCGGTGCACGACGGAACGGATGACGGCGTTCAGACCGGGGCAGTCGCCGCCGGAGGTGAGCACACCAATGCGCATAGCCCGAGATACCTTTGCAACGTGGGCCGACTCCCGGACCACGTCGTCCGGTTGGATCCCCGCCACCCTACCGGCGTTGGGTGACGGGGCCGAAACGAGCGTCCGACTACTGGACGGTAGTCGTGCGAACCGACGAATCCGGTGGATCGACGGTCCGTCAGGCGGGTTGCGAGGCCGCCGCGATGCGCTCCGCGCGCAGTGCCTCGTACCACCGGTCGTCGGTGGGGGGCAGCGCGTTCACGTCAAGGGCCAGCTTCAGCAGAAGGTCCGCGATCTGCGGATTGCGCGCCATGACCGGACCATGCATGTATGTCCCGAAAACGGTGTCATTGTACGCACCCTCCGTCCCGTCCCCGGTGCCGTTGCCGTTGCCGAACACCGTCCGCGCGAACGGCCGGGCCGTCGGACCCAGGTGGGTCACGCCCTGGTGGTTCTCGAAACCGGTCAGCTGCGGCAGACCCAGGCGCGGGTCGATGTCCGCCAGCACGTCACCGACGCAGCGGGCACCCTCGCCGCGCGTCGAGATCACGTCGATCAGCCCGAGGCCCGGCTCCCGCTCCCCGAGGTCGTTGATGAACTCGTGGCCCAGGATCTGGTAGCCGGCGCACACCGAGAAGATGATCGCGCCGTTCTCCGCCGCCCGGTTCAGGCCGCCGTCACGGCGCAGCCGCTCGGCCGCCAGCCGCTGCGGCCGGTCCTCGCCGCCGCCGATCAGGTAGATGTCGCCCGACGTCGGGATGGGCTGGTCGCTGCGCACGTCCACCCGCTGCACGTCCAGGCCGCGCTGGCGGGCGCGCCGCTCCACCACGAGGGCGTTGCCCTGGTCTCCGTACGTACTGAGCAGGTCCGGGTAGACCCACACGAGACGCAGACTGCTGTCGCTCATGCTCATGTCCTTCTGGGGGTCAGTTGCCGACGCGGCGGCGGACGTCCTGGAACGCGGTGTAGTTGGCGATCAGCTCGATCCGCCCGGGCGGGGACAGCTGCACCGCCTCGTCGACCGTCTCGCACACCCGGAAGTCCAGGCCCGCGACCTCCAGCCGGACCGCCAGGTCCAGCCGCCGGTCGCCGATCACCACGATGGGGTGCCCGGCGAGCCGCGTGTAGTCGACGTCCCAGAGCCAGGACGTGTCCGTGCCGTCCGCGCCGCGGGCGTTGACGGACAGGATGACCGGCGTCGGCGGCGGGTCGATCAGCGAGAACGTCTCCAGCCAGCCCGCCGGGTTCTTCGCCAGCAGCAGCCGCAGGTCACGGCCCTGGAAGGAGACCACGTCGTACCGGCCGGCCACGGCCTGCACCTGGTACATCCGCTCCAGCGCCACCTGCGGCGGCACGCCGAACACGGCCGCGACGGCGGCCGACGTGGCGGCGTTGGCCCGGTTGGCGCGGCCCGGCAGCTGGAGGTGGATCGGCCAGGCCGAACCGTGCGGGTCCAGGACGTGCTCGCCGTTGAGCGCCCAGCTGGGGGCGGGGCGGCGGAAACCGCACTCGCCGCAGAACCAGTCGTCGCCGGGGCGCTGCATCACACCGCCGCAGGCGGGGCAGGACCAGGCGTCGTCCTTCCACTCCTGACCGGCCGCCACCCACACGACGTTGGGGGAGGAGGACGCGGCCCAGACGACGAGCGGGTCGTCGGCGTTGGCGATCACGACCGCCTTCGTCCCGGACAGTCCCTCGCGCCACTTCTCGGCGAGCATCCGCGTCTCGGCGGCGCGGTCGAGCTGGTCGCGCGAGAGGTTGAGCAGCGCGATCGCCTTCGGCGCCACGTCGCGCGCGACGCCGGCCAGATACTTCTCGTCGACCTCGATCACGCCGTACTTGGCGTCCGAGCCGCCCGCGAGGGCGGACGTGATGCCCGCGGGCATGTTCGCGCCGAGCGCGTTCGAGACGACCGGGCCGCTGGCCCGCAGTGCCTCGGCGATCAGCCGGGTGGTGGTGGTCTTGCCGTTGGTCGCCGACACCAGGACGACGTCCAGGTGCTGCGCCAGCCGCCCGAGCAGTTCGGGGTCCAGCTTGAGCGCCACCCGGCCGCCGATCACCGATCCGCTGCCGCGTCCCGCGGCGCGTGACACCGCCGCAGCGGCCTTTCCTGCCGTCACGGCCAGCTTGGCGCGCGGCGACAGCGGCTCCGTGTTGCCTGCCATCGTCCTTGTTCCTCCTAGCGTGGGTCCGGGCTCAGCCTATCGAGGTCCGGCCGCACGCCCGAACCGCGCCACCTGCTGAAACCCCCGGAGAGGGCGGGAACGTAGGCTGGACGCCATGCGAAACCGGCCGATCCCCGGCAGTTCCGGCCATGTACGAGCCATGACCCTGCTCGGCGACCCGGTCCTGCACACCCCCTGCGAGCCCGTCACCGACTTCGGTCCGTCCCTGTCCCGGCTCATCGAGGACATGTTCGCCACGATGTACGCGGCGCAGGGCGTCGGCCTCGCGGCCAACCAGGTCGGCGTGGCCTCGCGGGTCTTCGTCTACGACTGCCCCGACGACGAGGACGTGCGCCACCTCGGCCACATCGTCAACCCGCGCCTGGTGGAGGCGGACGGGGTGACGGTGCGCGGCCCGGAGGGCTGCCTGTCCCTGCCGGGCCTCGAAGCCGGCACGGAACGCTTCGACCGCGCGGTGGTCGAGGGCGTCGACCGGCTGGGCGCGCCGGTGCGCGTGGAGGGCACCGGCTTCTTCGCCCGCTGCCTCCAGCACGAGTGCGACCACCTGGCGGGCACGGTCTACACCGACCGCCTCACCGGCTGGCGCCGCGCCAGGGCGCTGCGCGCGGCGCGCCGGGCGAAGTGGGCCACCGGCGCCTGACGCCCGTCCCGGCGTCCGGTCCGTGATCGCCCCAGCGCCCCGGGCGGGGGCCTCACGGGCCTCCGGAGGCCCGGCCGGAACCGCGGGCGTTCAGAACCCGGGGCCGTCCACCTTGTCGTCGACCTGCTCCAGGCGGCCCCAGAGCAGGTCCGCCAGGGCCCGTACCAAGTCCTCCCGGGAGCAGGGGCGTTCACCCAGCCACCAGTCCCCGGCGGCGTGCATCATCCCGACGATGCCGTGGCCCCACACCCGCGCCAGCACCTCGCTGTTCGGCCCCAGGTCGACCCGCTGGGCTATCACCCGGGCCAGTTCCTCGCCCATGCGGCGCAGCACGGGCGCGGAGTGGCGCCCGGTGTCGAAGCCCTGCTCCGGCTGCTGCCCGCCGCCGGTGTCCTCCGAGGGGTGCATCAGGAACCGGTACACCTGGGGGCGCGCCTCGATGGCGGCCAGATACGTGTCGAGCGTCGCCTCCACCCGCCGGCGCCGGTCGGCGGGCGCGTCGAGCGCCGACTGGAGGGCGGCCAGCAGGGCGTCCGTGTGGCGCTTGGCGAGCGCCCGGTACAGGCCGCTCTTGTCGCCGAAGTGCCGGTACAGGATCGGCTTGGTGATGCCCGCCTCGGCCGCGATGGCGTTCATGGACGCCTGTGGTCCGTCGCGGAGGACCACGCGGTCGGCGGCCTCGAGCAGCTCGCGTCGCCGCTGGTCGGCCGACCGCTGCTGCTCGTTCCGATGTGTGGTCTCCATTGCGTGTCTCCCCGCCCGTGCGATGTCCTCAAGACCCGCGCAACGTAACACCCGCCCCGTCGACACTGTCGGTTGACAGCGGCTACTTACCGGTAACAGACTGCTGTTACCGCTAGTAACACGCCGGGAGGGAACATGGCCGAGTTCACGTTTGAACTCAACGACGACCAGAAGCAGGTCCGTGACTGGCTGCACGGCTTCGCCAAGGACGTGATACGACCGGCCGCCTCCGAGTGGGACGAGCGCGAGGAGACCCCCTGGCCCATCATCCAGGAAGCCGCCAAGGTCGGCATCTACTCCCTCGACTTCTACGCCCAGCAGTTCTTCGACCCCACCGGTCTCGGCATCCCGATGACCATGGAGGAACTGTTCTGGGGCGACGCGGGCATCGCCCTGTCCATCGTCGGTACTGGCCTGGCTGCCGTCGGCGTCCTCGCCAATGGCACCGAGGAGCAGATCGGCACCTGGATCCCGCAGATGTACGGCGACCCGGGCGACGTCAAGGTCGCGGCCTTCTGCTCCTCCGAGCCCGACGCCGGCTCCGATGTCGCCGCCATGCGCACCCGCGCGGTCTACGACCAGGCCAAGGACGAGTGGGTCCTCAACGGCACCAAGACCTGGGCGACCAACGGCGGCATCGCCAACGTCCACGTCGTCGTCGCCGTCGTCGACCCCGAGCTCGGCTCCAAGGGCCACGCCTCCTTCATCGTCCCGCCGGGCACCCCCGGCCTCTCCCAGGGCCAGAAGTTCAAGAAGCACGGCATCCGCGCCTCCCACACCGCCGAGGTCGTCCTGGAGGACGTCCGCGTCCCCGGCTCCTGCCTGCTCGGCGGCAAGGAGAAGCTCGACGAGCGGCTCGCCCGCGCCCGGGAGAAGGCCAGGGCCGGCGGGGAGCGGGTGAAGAACGCCGCCATGGCCACCTTCGAGGCCTCCCGCCCCGCCGTCGGCGCCATGGCCGTGGGCACCGCCCGCGCCGCGTACGAGGTGGCCCTCGACTACGCGCGGACCCGCGTCCAGTTCGGCCGCCCCATCATCGACAACCAGGGCGTCGCCTTCCAGCTGGCGGACATGCGCACCCAGATCGACGCCGCCCGGCTCCTGGTCTGGCGCGCCTCCTGGATGGCGACCGCCGGCAAGCCGTTCACCTCGGCCGAGGGCTCCATGTCCAAGCTGTACGCGAGCGAGGTCGCCAAGAAGGTCACGGCCCAGGCCGTCCAGATCCTCGGCGGCAACGGCTTCACCCGCGAGTACCCGGTCGAGCGGATGCACCGCGACAGCGCGATCTACACCATCTTCGAAGGGACGAGCGAGGTCCAGCGCCTCGTCATCGCCCGCACCCTCTCGGGCATGCCGATCCGCTGATCCGGCGGCGGGG
>NZ_LWBU01000002.1:17961-65051 GCF_001646665.1 Streptomyces noursei
GGGGGGAGGCCCCCCGCCGGTATGGGTGACGTCACTTCACGGAACCCGCCATCACGCCCTGCACGAAGTGCCGCTGGAAGGCGAAGAACACCACCACCGGCACGATCAGGGAGAGGAAGGCGCCCGGCGCCAGGACGTCGATGTTGCTGCCGAACTGCCGCACCTGCGACTGGAGTTCCACCGTCAGGGGCTGCGAGGAGCTGTCGGCGAAGAGCAGCGCCACCAGCATGTCGTTCCACACCCACAGGAACTGGAAGATCGCCAGGCTCGCGATCGCCGGCCGGCCCACCGGCAGCACCAGCCGGGTGAAGATCCGCCATTCGCCGCCCCCGTCCATGCGTGCCGCCTCCAGCATCTCGCGCGGGATGTCCGCGAAGTAGTTGCGGAGCAGGAACACGGCGAACGGCAGCCCGTACGCGACGTGGAACAGCACCACGCCCGGGATCGTGCCGAACAGGCCCAGCTGCCCGAAGAGCTTGGCCACCGGCAGCAGACCCACCTGCACCGGCACCACCAGCAGCGCCACCACCGCCAGGAAGATCCAGTCCCGGCCGGGGAACTCCAGCCAGGCGAAGGCGTATCCGGCGAGTGCCGCGAGCACCACGACGAGCACGGTCGTCGGCACCGAGATCAGCACGGTGTTCCAGAACGCCCGGGTGATGCCCGCGTTGCCCAGCAGTGCCGTGTAGTTGTCGAGGGACAACTGGCCGGGGCCGGTCAGCGCGGTCCACCAGCCGCTCGCCGCGTTGTCGTTGGCCGAGCGCAGCGAGGACAGCAGCAGTCCCGCCACCGGGGTGATCCAGACGAGGCCGACCACCGCCAGGAACGCCTGGACCAGGCCGTTGCCCAGCCAGCGGCGGAGCCTGCCGCCCCGCGGCCGGGTGGGAACGGGCCGGGCGGGCGGGGGCGGGGCGGACGGCTGCGACGGGGGAGGAGCGGTGACGGTCGCGCTCATGACTGGCTCCTGCGGAAGCGGCGGACGTTGAAGACCATGGCGGGGATCACCAGCAGCAGGAGCAGCACACCGAGCGCGCTGCCCAGCCCCTGGTTGTTGCCGCCGCCGAAGGACACGAGCCACATCTGGGTGGCGAGGACCGTGGCGTCCTCCTGCACCGGGCCCGGCGCGATGATGTAGATCAGGTCGAAGACCTTCATCACGTTGATCACCAGCGTGACGAAGACGACCGTCAGCACGGGCGCCAGCAGCGGCACGGTGATCCGGCGGAACACCTGCCACTCGCTCGCCCCGTCCATCCGGGCCGCCTCCAGGGCGTCACGCGGCAGCGACGACAGGCCGGCACCGATCAGCACCATGGCGAAGCCGGTCCAGATCCACAGGTAGGCGCCGATGATCGCCGGAGTGACGAGCGCGGGCCCCAGCCAGGAGACGCCCTCGTAGGGCGGCGCGAAGTTCGCCGCGGGCAGTTTCACCGTGTACGTGCCGTCGGCGAGACCCGCGAAGCGGAACGAGCCGTCCGCCGCCGTCGTCGCCGTGGCGACCGTCCCGCCGTCCCGTACCGCCTCGACCGCCATGCCCGGCAGGCCGCGCTCGGCCGCGTCGATCACGCCCGGCCGCCCCCCGCCGCCGGGGGTGAAGTCCAGGTAGACGACACCGCGCACCTCGTCCGCGGCGGCCTTGGCCGACGACGCCGGCTTCGCCTCCGCGGGCATCTCCTTGGGCGGTACGCCCACCAGGCCGAGGGTCACGGCACTGCCCGGCGAAACGGCCTCGGCCGTGCCGTACGACCCGTCCGGGGCCTTCCGCAGCCCCTGGTCCTCCCGGGGGCGGGCGGTCGGGTACGAGGAGCCGTCCTCGAAGACGTCGTGCACGCCGACCACCGCCGCGTTGAGCACGCCCTTGTCGGGGTCCTCCTCGTAGGCGAGCCGGAAGATGATGCCCGCGGCGAGGAAGGAGACGGCCATCGGCATGAAGAGCAGCAGCTTGAACGCGGTGGCCCAGCGGACCTTCTCCACCAGCACCGCGAGGATCAGCCCGAGCCCGGTGAGCAGCGTCGGGGCGACCACCACCCAGATGGCGCTGTTGCGGATGGCGGTCAGGGTGGCGGGGTCGCGGAACATCTCCGCGTAGTTCTCCCCGCCGACGAACCGCGTCCCGGCCGCGTCGAAGAAGCTCCGGCCGACCGAGAACAGGACCGGGTAGACGACCAGCGCGCCGAGGAGCAGCAGCGCCGGCAGGACGAAGGCGACGGCGATGGCCCGCCGGCGGCGCTGGGCGCGCCGCCGGGGACCCGCGGCCCCCACGGAGGTGGTGAGGGTGGTCATGTCGTCAGCCCTTGTACGCCTTGGCCGCCGCGGCTTCGAGCGCCGCCGCGGTCGCCGCCGGGTCCGACGGGTCGCGCAGGAAGTCCTGGAGCAGCTTCCACTCGCCCACGCCCTTGGTGCCGCCGAAGGAGGCCGGTGCCTGGTCCGACATGTCGAAGCGCACGGTGTCCCCGGCGTCGATCAGCGACTTGGCCGTCTCGCGTGCGGTGTCGTCACCGTACGAGGCGAGGTCCAGCTTCTTGTTGGGGGAGAGGAACCCGCCCGCCTCCGCCCACACGGCCGCCGCCTCGGGGGTGGCCAGGTACTCCAGGAACGCCGTCGCGGCCTTGCTGTTCTTGCCGTCCTTCAGGACGACGGCCGCGTCACCGCCGCTGACCACCGGTGCCTTGCCGCCGGTGACGGCGGGGAAGGGGAAGAAGGTGGCGTCCTGGCCGATCTTCTTGCCGAACTGGTCCTTGGCGATGCCGGCGACGAAGTCGCCCTCGTACACCATTCCGGCCTCCGGCTCGGGGCCGAACACCTTCTCCACGGAGCCCGGGAAGTCGGTGCTCAGCGCGCCCTTCTGGCCGCCCGCGATCAGCTTCTTGTCGGAGAACAGCGTGCCGAGGGTGGTCAGGGCCTTCACCACGGTGGGGTCGGTCCACGCGATCTCGTGCTTGGCGAGCTGGTCGTACTTCTCGGGACCGGCCTGGGAGAGGTAGATGTTCTCGAACCAGTCGGTGAGCGTCCAGCCGTCCTCACCTGCGACGGCGAAGGCCGGCAGGCCCGAGTCGGACACGGCCTGGCCGCTCTTGAGCATCTCCTCGTACGTCTTCGGCGGCTTGACGCCCGCCTGCTCGAACGCCTCGGGGCTGTACCAGACGGTCGACTTGTGGGCGGCCTTGAAGTACAGGCCGTACAGCTTGCCGTCGACCGAGCCGTAGTCCTTCCACACCGGCGCGTAGTTGGCGTCGACGGCGCTCACGGTCTTGCCGGAGAGCGGGCTGAGCCAGCCCTTCTTCGCGAACTGCTGGAGCACGCCGACCTGGGGGACCATCACCACGTCGGGGGCGTTGCCGCCCTCGATCTTGCTGCCGACGACCGTGGAGACGTTGTCCCCGGTCGAGGTGAAGCGGGTCTTGGCGCCGGTCTTCTCGGTGAAGGCGTCCAGCACCTTCTGGAAGTTCTTCTGCTCGGCACCGGACCACACACCGGCCACGTCGAGCGTCTGGCCGCTGAGTTCCTTCGCTCCGCCGCCCGCGCTCACCGGGCCGCCGCCGCAGGCGGTCGCCCCCAGCGCCAGGGTCAGCGCCGAACAGCACGCCATCGCCATCCGTCGTCGCGTCATCATCGTGATACCTCCGAGGTGGTGTGGTCACCGGTCCACCAGGCGGCGGTGGATCCGGGCAGTACGCCGGCCGGGCAAGGGCCGCTGGACAGCAGGGGAGCGCCGGAGACCGGTGCGGGCACCGGGTCGGCGGTGAAGTTGACGGCGCAGACGAGGCCCTCGCCGCGCTCGAAGGCCAGGACACCGGGCGGTGACTCCAGCCAGCGCAGGGTGCCCTCGCCCAGCTGCGGCAGTCCGTGCCGCAGCTGAAGACCGTCGCGGTACAGGTGCCAGAACGAGCGCGTGTCGGCGAGCGCCCGGTCGGTGGCGTGCTCGGCGAACCAGCCGGGCTGCGGCAGCCACGGCTTGGCGCTCTCGGCGCCGGTGCTGAAGCCGAACGGCGAGGCGTGCCCCGACCACGGCAGCGGCACGCGGCAGCCGTCACGGATCCGGGCCCGGCTGCCGGTGCGCCGGAAGATCGGGTCGGTGAGCACCTCGTCCGGCAGGTCCACGACCTCCGGCAGGCCCAGCTCCTCGCCCTGGTAGATGTAGGCGGCGCCGGGCAGGGCCAGCATCAGCAGCGCCGCGGCCCGGGCCCGCGCGGCGCCGAGGCCGCTGCCCTCGGTGCCGGACTCGCCGTAGCGGGTCACCGTGCGCACCTGGTCGTGGTTGTTGAGCACCCAGGTGACGGTGGAGCCGGTGCCGGCGATGTCCCGGATCGCCTCGTCGATCACCGTGCGGAAGGTGTCGGCGTTCCAGGGGGCGCTCAGCAGGTCGAAGAAGAACGCCTGGTGCAGTTCGTCGGGGCGGACGTACTTGGCGTGCTCGCGGGCGGTCGGTACGGAGACCTCGCCGACGAGCAGCCGCTCGCGGCCGTCGCGGGCCGTGTACTCCTCGCACACCGCGCGCCAGTGGCGCCACACGTCGTGCACCTCGGGCTGGTTCCAGGCGAGCGGGTTGACCGAGTCGCGGGTGCGGGCGTCGGCCTCGGGGTCGGGGGAGTCCGGCAGGTCGGGGTGCTTGTACAGGCCGGCGGCCACGTCGATGCGGAAGCCGTCCACCCCCCGGTCCAGCCAGAAGCGCAGCACGTGGTCGAAGTGGGCGGCCACCTCGGGGTTGCGCCAGTTCAGGTCCGGCTGCTCGGGCGTGAACATGTGCAGGTACCACTGGCCGGGAGTGCCGTCCGGCTCGGTGACCCGGCTCCAGGCGGGGCCGCCGAACATCGCGTGCCAGTTGTTGGGCGGCACGTCCCCGCCGGGGCCCCGGCCCTCGGCGAAGTGGAACCGGGCGCGGGCCTCGCTGCCGGGGGCGGAGGTGAGTGCCTCGCGGAACCAGGCGTGCTCGCTGGAGCAGTGGTTGGGGACGATGTCCAGCAGCACCTTGACGCCGAGCCGGTGTGCGTCGGCCACCAGCCGGCCGAACTCGTCGAGGTCGCCGAAGACGGGGTCCACGTCGCAGTAGTCGGCGACGTCGTACCCGTGGTCGGCCTGCGGCGACGGGTAGAACGGGCTCAGCCAGATCCCGTCGACGCCCAGCTTCTTGAGGTACGGAAGCCCGGCGCGGACTCCGGCGAGGTCGCCGATGCCGTCACCGGTGCTGTCCAGGAAGCTGCGGACGTACACCTGGTAGATCACCGCGTCGCGCCACCAGGGGTGGGCGGACCGGTGCGTGAGGTGCTGCGAGAGGCCGTCGTCGGCCGGAGCTGTGAGCATCACCCGTTGACCTGTTTCTTCGTGAAGGGGTGCGCGCCATCCAGAGCGGGTAGCGGTTATGCATGCATGTTAAGTAGGCGTGACGAGAGGGTGTCAACGCTGCTGCACGAAGTCAGCGCAAGGTGGGGGTGAATGTCCCGTTATGCCCAGGGAGTCGTTAGCCTGCGGTTACCTAACAGGTAACTAGGCGAGGGGGTGCGGAAGTGTCGCGGTCAGCGGCGGCGGGCGATGGCCGCGAGCTCGTCCGCCAGCCGGCGCACGGCCGCCTCGGGCGTCTGCCGCTGCGCCATCGCGTCGTGGACCACGGCCTGCACGGCCAGGCTGACCTGCTCGTAATGCGGGCTCTTGGGGCGCGGGGCGGCCGCCAGCACGCTGGCCCGGAGCGCGGGGAGGTAGGGGAACCGCCGCACCAGCGACGCGTCCCCGTACAGGGCGGCGCGCACCGGCGGCAGGGCGCCCTCGGTCAGCACGCGGCGCTGCACCCGTTCACTCGTGAGGTACGCGATGAGGTCGCGCGCCGACTCCGGGTGCCGCGCATGGCTGCTCACCGCCAGGTTCGACCCGCCCAGCACGCTCGTGCCCGGCCCGTCGGGCCCCGGCAGCGGCACCGCGCCGAACCTGCCCGCCACCCGCGAACCGGAGCCGGACGCGCCGGCCCAGGCGTACGGCCAGTTGCGCAGGAACAGCAGCCTGCCCTCCTGGAACGCCCGCCGGGACTCCTCCTCCGTGTACGTCAGGGCCTCCCGGGGGATCCAGCCGTCCCGCACACCGCGCGCCAGGAACGCGATCCCCTCCCGCGCGCCCGCGGAGTCCACCGTGACCCGCTCGCCCTCGTCGCCGAGGATGGTGCCGCCCGCCGAGTACACCGCCTCCGCGGCGTTCACCGTCAGCCCCTCGTACGGCAGGAACTGCCCCGCGTACCCGTCGAGGCCGTTCGCCGGCGCCAGGGTCCGCGCCTGCCGCTCCAGCTCCGCCCACGTCCGGGGCGGACGCTCGCCCGCGCGGTCGAGGACGTCCTTGCGGTAGAAGAGCATCCCGGCGTTGGTGACGTAGGGAACGGCGTACAGCCGCCCGTCGTAGGTCGCCGTGTCCACGACCGGGGGCAGGAAGCTCTTCAGCGGGAACCGCCCGCGGTCCACGGGCGCGATCCACCCCGCGGCGGCGAACTCCGACGTCCACGCCACGTCGATGTTGAGGACGTCGAACCGGCCGGCCCCCGACCGCAGGTCAGTGATCATCTGGGACCGGGTCTCGTCCGCCGAGTCCGGCAGTTCGACCAGCGTCACGCGCTCGTCGGGGTGCGACCGGTTCCAGCCCTCCAGCACCCGGCCCAGGTATCCGGTGAGGTCCCCGGCCGTGGCCAGGGTCATCGGGCCCCGCCCCCCGGCGTCGGGCGCCCGGCCCTGCGGGGCGGCGCCGGAAGCCGCGTACCCGGTCAAAATGACCATGAGGACGAGGAGACCCCTACCCGCGGCACGTATCCACCGCATAGGTTTCCTCCCTGAGCACCCGGCGCAGGACGTCGGCGTCCGCGTCTCGGGCATGTATACCCGTTAGGCATGGGCGATACTAGAGCCCACATCACACCGGGAGCACGCGGAGGAGGACAGCACGGGTGCGCCTTCCCCTCCTCGCCCTCCTGGCCCGGGGCCCCGCCCACGGCTACGAACTCAAGCAGGACCTTGAGCAACTGCTGGGCGCCGCGTACCCTCCCACCAACGTCGGCCAGATCTACGTGACGCTCGGCCGGCTGGAGAAGTCCGGACTCATCGAGGGCGAGGAGATCGCCCAGGAGAGCCGGCCCAACAAGAAGATCTACCGCCTCACCGACGCCGGGCAGGAAGCACTGCGCGCCTGGTTCGAGGAGACGGCCGACGAACCGAGGGTCCGGGACGAGTTCTTCATGAAACTCGCCCTCGCCCCCCGAACCGGGCTCGCCGACCAGATCGCCCTCATCAACAGACAGCGACGCGAGTACCTCAACACCATGCGCAACCTCTCCAAGCTGGCCGCGACCGAAGACCGGGACAACCGCATATCGCACCTGCTGATCGAGGGCGCCATGCTCCACCTCCAGGCCGACCTCGACTGGCTGGAGCGCTGCCAGGAGGAACTGGAGGACCTGCGATGACGGACACCTCCGCGATATCCGCCGCACCGCTGCTGCGCGCCGAGGGACTGGTCAAGACCCACCACGGCGAAGGCGCCCCCGCCCACGCCGTCCGCGGGGTCGACCTGTCCGTGCGGCACGGCGAGTTCGTCGCCGTCACCGGCCCCTCCGGCGCCGGGAAGTCCACCCTGCTGCACCTGCTCGGCGGGCTCCAGCGCCCCGACAGCGGCTCCCTCTGGCTCGACGGCGAGCGCACCGACGGCTACAGCGAGGCGCGGTGGGCCGTGGAACGGCGCCGCCGCATCGGCATCGTCTTCCAGTTCTTCAACCTCGTCTCCAACCTCACCGTCGCCGACAACGTCGAACTGCCCGCCCTCCTCGCCGGCACCTCCGCCCGCCAGGCCCGCGCCGAGCGCGAGAAGCTCCTCGCCGAGCTGGGCCTGGAGGGCAAGGCCCGCAGCATGCCCGGCGAGCTCTCCGGCGGCGAGCAGCAGCGCGTCGCCCTCGCCCGCGCCCTGGTCAACCAGCCCCGCCTGCTCCTCGCCGACGAACCGGCCGGCAGCCTGGACAGCAAGGGCACCCGCGAGGTCATGCGGCTGCTCGGCCGCTTCCACCAGCGCGGGCAGACCATCGTCCTCGTCACCCACGACGCCCGCCTCGCCAGCGCCGCGGACCGGGTGATCAGCTTCTACGACGGCCGGATCGCCGACGACGCCGACCTCGCCGCCGCACCGCCGCGCCGCACCGGCCCGGCCGGTGTCATCGCCCTGAACGACCTGAGGGACTGACCGGCTGTGCGGGCCATGCTGCGCTGGGCGCACGCCGATCTGCGGACCCACCGGGGCGAGGCGCTGTTCCTCGTCGCCGCCACCGCCGGGATCGTCGCGTCGCTGCTGCTCGCCAGCGCGCTCTTCGGATACGCCACCAACCCCTGGCAGCGGGTGTTCACCCAGTCCCGGGGCGCCCACGTGTGGATCCACACCGGCCCCGCCGCCGACACCGGCCGGCTCGCCGCCCTCGACGGCGTCGACGCCGTGTCCGGCCCCTACCGCACCGCCACCACCACCGTCGCCTCGCGCGGCGCCCGCGCGGGCGTGGAGGTACGCGCCACTGACGGCGGCCCGCCCCCGACCGGCCGCCCGCTGATCACGTCCGGCCGCTGGCTCGACCCGGCCGCGCCCGACGGGGTCGTCCTCGAAGCGGGACTCGCCCGCGCCCTGTGGGCCGAGCCCGGCGACCGGCTCACCCTCGCGGGCCGCACCCTGACCGTCCTGGGCGTCGCCGAGACCGCGGAGCGCCGCTACCGGCCCGGGGAACGGCCCGGCACCATCTGGGCCCTGCCCCGGGCCGTGCCCGCGGACCGCACCGCCGGCCAGGTCGTCGGACTGCGGCTCGCCGACCCCGACGACACCGACTACACGGTCCAGCGCGCGGTCACCACGCTCGGCGCGGGCGCCGTCAGCGACGTCTCCACCTGGCAGCAGGCCCGTGCCGAGGCGCAGGACGACACCCGGCTGCTCGGCCAGGTCCTCGGCCTCTTCGGCCTCGGCGCGCTCATCGCCGCCGCCCTCGCGGTCTTCGGCGCCATCGCCACCCGGGTGCGCGGCCACCTCCGGGACATCTCCGTCCTCAAGGCCGTCGGCTTCACGCCCGGCCAGGTGGTACGGATCTTCCTCGTCCAGCACCTGGCGTTCGCCGTCCTCGGCGCCGCCCTGGCCGCCTCGCTGGTACGGATCCTCGGCGCCCGCCTGCCGGGCCGGCTCGGCGACGCCGTCCAGGTGTGGCAGGGGCTCCCGGGCCACCTCCCGGCGCTCCTGCTCGTCCCGGCCGGCGCCGTCCTGTTCATCGGCGCGGCGACCTGTCTGGCCGCCTGGCGGGCGGGGCGCGTCCCCCCGGTGCCGGTGCTGCCCGCCGGCGCGGCCCCGGGCGCCGGACTGTCCGGCGCGGCGCGCGGGGCGCTCGGGCTGCGGGTGCCGCCCGCGCTGGTCCTCGGCTGGCACCGGGCCTTCGGGCGCGGGCGGCGCGCCCCGGCCACCATCGTGCGCCTCGCCCTGCCCCTGCTGCTGATCACCGTGGCGCTCGGCGCGTGGACGACCATCGAGCGGTTCGACAGCCGCCCCGAGCAGGTCGGCCTCGCCGCCGCGCTCACCGCCCGACCCGACGGCACCCTCACCGACGCCGGCGCCGCCGCGCTGCTCCGCGCCAACCGGCAGGTCACCGCCGCCCACCCGGGCCTGGAGGTCGCGGCCCTGGTGCCCGGCCAGACCGGCACCATCGCGCTGCGCGGCGTCGGCACCCGCGAGCGGCCCTACCCGTACTCCATCGCCGAGGGCCGCCCCGCCCACGGGCCCGACGAGGCCGTCGCGGGGCAGGGCCTGCTCGACCTGCTCGACGCCCGCGTCGGCGACTGGGTGCGGCTGACCGTGGCCGGCCACCCGCAGGTGCTGCACATCGTCGGCCGGAGCATCGAACCGGAGAACGGCGGCCGGGTCGTCTCCACCTCGCTCGACACCCTCCGCGAGAACGACCCCGGGCTGCGCCCGAGCCTCTACCGGCTCCAGCTGCGCCCCGGCGCGGACCCCCGCGCGGTGAGCGCAGACCTCGCCGAGGCCTCCTCCGGGCGGCTGGACGTCCGTGAGGTCACCAGCCCCGCCGACCGCCTCTCCGCGCTGCGCGGTGTCGTCGCCGGACTGATCGCCGTCCTCGCCCTCATCGGCCTCACCGAACTGTCCACCGCCATCGGCGGCACCATCCGCGACGGCGAACGCGACCTGCTCGCCTGGAAGGCGATCGGCCTGACACCGCGCCAGATCACCACCGTCACGCTCACCGCGGTCGGCTGCACCGCCCTGGCCGCCGCGCTCCTCGGCACGGCCCTCGGTGTCCCGTTCGCCCACTGGCTGATCGACCACGAGGCCCACGCCACCGGCATCGGCGCGGGCATCGCCCACGCCCCGCCCCCGCTCCAGCTGCTGGCCCTCGCCGCCGCGGCCGTCGCCGGTGCGGTCGCCCTCGCCGCCCTCCCGGCCGCCCGCGCCACCCGCCACCGCCTCGCGGACACCCTCAGCGCGGTGGCCTGACCGGCGACCCGCTCCGGCCGTCCCCGCCGGCGCGTCCGACCGGCGGGCCCACCGGGCGCACCCGCCCGGCCGCCCGCGCGGCGCGGTAGCCGCGCGGGCGGGGAGGGCGTCAGCCGTTGACGAAGTCGCGGACCTGTCCGTACACCACCGGGTCGGAGCCCAGGGCGCTGTGGCCGAGGCAGGCGGTGCGGGTGTTGGCCGCGCCGGTCAGGGCGACGGTGCTGTCCGGGTTGATGAAGGTGTCGCAGGGCGACCACCACGTGGCGTGGCGGGTGCCCTCGGGGGTCTCGTCGCCGGAGTTGAGCGCGGTGAGGAAGGCCGAGCCGATCCGCATCTCCGTGCACGAGGTGTCGTAGCAGGCTTCGGCGGCGTCGGTGCCGTGGTTGGGGCCGCCCAGGGAGACCCAGGCGTCGGTCCTCCCGCTGCCGCCGAGGGTCTTGGTGTAGTGGCGGCTGGACAGGCCGCCCATGGAGTGGGTGACGATGTCGACCCGGGCGGCGCCGGTCTCCGCGAGGAGCCGGTCGACCTCCGCGGCGACTCCCTGTGCCGTGGTGGCATTGGACTGGCGCCAGTCGTAACTCCACTGGCGCAGGTGCGTCGACGGCCAGCCGTCGGCGCGGAATCTGTCGGCCATGGTGTTCCAGTACGAGCCGTTGGAACTGTATCCGTGGACGAAAAGGATGGGATTACTGCCCGGACGGAATGCGGACGCCTGGGTGGCGGCGTCTGCCGGGGCGGTGGTGACCGGCCCGAGCAGGGCGCTCACCATGGCGACGACGAGCAGGTGCTTTCTCATGACCTACCTCGGTGAAGGGGCGCGTGGGGGGCGCGAGAGGAGGTTACTGACGGGTAGACGGGGGAAGTCAATGCCCGTGCACACGAAAGTGCCGAATCGTTGCGCCATCAATTCCGCTCCATTCCGTAGCGTTATTCGGAGCCGAAAGGAATTCACTCCGCCGTGCCCCGGCAGCAGAAAGGCGCCGGCCCCCCGCGGGGGACCGGCGCCGACGGCGGGCGGTACGCGTCAGGCGGGCAGCCGCGCCTCGATCGCCGCGACCAGCTCGGCCGCCTCCGGCTCCGTCCCCGGGCGGAAGCGGGTGACCCCGCCACCGGGGGCGATCAGGAACTTCTCGAAGTTCCACTGGACGTCCCCGGACTCGCCGTCCACGTCCTCGGTCCTCGTCAGCTCCACGTACAGCGGGTGCCGGTCAGGGCCGTTGACGTCCGTCTTCTCCAGCATCGGGAACGTCACGCCGTACGTGGCCGAGCAGAACGTGCCGATCTCCTCGGCCGTGCCCGGCTCCTGGCCGCCGAACTGGTTGCACGGCACTCCGAGCACGGTGAAGCCCCGGTCGCCGTACGTCTTCTGGAGCCGCTCCAGCCCCTCGTACTGCGGCGTGAGCCCGCACTTCGAGGCGACGTTGACCACCAGGACGACCTTGTCCCCGTACGCGGCCAGGGTCGTCGGGTCACCGGACAGGGTGCGCAGCGGGATGTCGTACAGGGACATGCGGGAACTCCTCCTCGAAGGGCGCGGCCGACGGCCACTGACAACAGGGTCGATCAAAACATGCTCCGCCTGGTAGACAGGCGGGTGTGCACCAGGAACAGCCTCCGCTGGAGACCGAACCCGTCGCCGCCGGCCCGCGACCGGTGCGGTGCCGGCTGTGCGGGCGGCCGCTGACCGGCGCCGCCTCCCGGCGCAGCGGCCTGGGGCCCGCCTGCGACGCCAAGCTCCACCCGGCCGGTCCCGACATCAGGACGCGGCGCCACGAGGTGGAGCAGGACGCGCTGCCGGGCCTCTAGGCCGGGCGCACCGGCGCGCACCGGGCCTCAGAGACGGCGGAACAGGCCCTCCTGCACCACCGACACCAGCAGCCGACCCTCACGGTCGTAGATCCGGCCGCGCGCCAGTCCCCGGCCGCCCGTCGCGATCGGGGACTCCTGGTCGTACAGGAACCACTCGTCGGTGCGGAACGGCCGGTGGAACCACATCGCGTGGTCCAGCGACGCCATGTCGAACCCGCGCGGGCCCCACAGCGGCTCGACCGGGATGCGGACCGCGTCGAGCAGGGTCATGTCGGAGGCGTACGTCAGCGCGCAGGTGTGCACCAGCGGGTCGTCGCCCAGCGGGCCGACCGCGCGCATCCACACCGCGCTGCGCGGGTCCGCCTCCTTGACCTCCTCGGCCGTCCAGCGCAGCCGGTCGACGTAGCGGATGTCGAACGGCTGGCGCCGCGCCATCCGCTCCAGCGCCTCCGGGAGCGCGCCCAGGTGCTCGCGGATCTCGTCGGTCACCGACGGCAGGTCCTCCGGCGGCGGGAAGTCCAGGCGCGGCGGCAGCTGGTGCTCGAAGCCCGCCTCCTCCGGCTGGTGGAAGGACGCCGTGAGGTTGAAGATCGTCTTCCCGCGCTGGATCGCGGTCACCCTGCGGGTGGTGAACGACCGCCCGTCCCGCACCCGCTCCACCTGGTACACGATCGGCAGGCCGGGGATCCCGGGCCGGAGGAAGTACGCGTGCAGCGAGTGGACCGGGCGGTCGCCCCCGGTGGTGCGGCCGGCGGCCACCAGCGCCTGGCCGGCGACCTGCCCGCCGAAGACCCGTTGCAGGGACTCCTCGGGGCTGGCGCCGCGGAAGATGTCGACCTCGATCTGCTCCAGGTCGAGCAGGTCGACGAGTCTCTCGGCGGGGTTGGTCATCCACGTTCCTTTCTGATCAGAGCTGGCCGACGTCGGTGACGCGGACGATCGCGCGGCCCTCCTCGTCCGAGGCCGCCAGGTCCACCTCCGCGCTGATGCCCCAGTCGTGGTCGCCGTTCGGGTCGGCGAAGGTCTGCCGGACGCGCCACAGGCCGTGCTCCGGCTCCTCCTCGATGGCCAGGAGCTTCGGACCGCGCGCGTCCGGGCCGGTGCCGAGGTCGTCGTACTCGTCCCAGTAGGCGTCCATCGCCTCCGCCCACCGCTCCTCGTCCCAGCCGGACTCCGCGTCCATCTCGCCGAGCTCCGCCAGCTGGTCCAGCGCGGCCAGCTCGACCCGGCGGAACATCGCGTTGCGCACCAGCACCCGGAAGGCGCGGGCGTTGGCGGTGACCGGCTTGACCTGGTCGGCCTTCTCCTGGGCCTCCTCGGCCGTCTCGACCTCGGGGTTGGCCAGCTGCTCCCACTCGTCCAGCAGCGAGGAGTCGACCTGCCGCACCATCTCGCCGAGCCAGGCGATCAGGTCCGACAGGTCCTCGGTCTTGAGGTCGTCGGGGATGGTGTGGTCCAGCGCCTTGTAGGCGGACGCCAGGTACCGCAGCACGATGCCCTCGGTACGCGCCAGCTCGTAGAAGGACGTGAACTCCGTGAAGGTCAGGGCCCGCTCGTACATGTCCCGGATGACGGACTTCGGCGAGACGGGGTGGTCGCCGACCCACGGGTGCGACTTCTTGTAGGTGTTGTACCCGTGCCACAGCAGCTCTTCGAGCGGCTTGGGGTACGAGATGTCCTGGAGCCGTTCCATCCGCTCCTCGTACTCGACCCCGTCCGCCTTCATCGCGCCGACCGCCTCGCCGCGCGCCTTGTTCTGCTGGGCGGCGAGGATCTGCCGCGGGTCGTCCAGCGTGGACTCGACGACCGACACCATGTCCAGGGCGTACGAGGGGGACTCCGGGTCCAGCAGGTCGAACGCGGCGAGCGCGAACGTCGACAGCGGCTGGTTGAGCGCGAAGTCCTGCTGGAGGTCCACGGTGAGCCGGATCGTGCGGCCCTCGGCGTCGGGCTCGTCGAGCTGCTCGACCACCCCGCCGTCCAGCAGCGAGCGGTAGATCGCGATGGCCCGCCGGATGTGCCGCAGCTGGTTCCTGCGCGGCTCGTGGTTGTCCTCCAGCAGCCGCCGCATCGCCTCGAAGGCGTCGCCGGGCCGGGCGATCACCGACAGCAGCATGGTGTGGGTGACGCGGAAGCGGGAGGTCAGCGGCTCCGGATCGGCGGCGATCAGCTTCTCGAAGGTGTTCTCGGTCCAGCCGACGAAACCCTCCGGCGCCTTCTTCCGCACCACCTTGCGGCGCTTCTTCGGGTCGTCGCCGGCCTTCGCGAGCGCCTTCTCGTTCTCGATGACGTGCTCGGGCGCCTGCGCGACCACGAGCCCGGCCGTGTCGAAGCCGGCGCGCCCCGCGCGGCCCGCGATCTGGTGGAACTCACGGGCGCGCAGCGTCCGCACCCGGCTGCCGTCGTACTTGGTGAGCGCGGTGAACAGCACCGTGCGGATCGGGACGTTGACGCCGACGCCGAGGGTGTCCGTCCCGCAGATGACCTTCAGCAGACCCGCCTGGGCCAGCTTCTCGACCAGCCGCCGGTACTTGGGCAGCATGCCCGCGTGGTGCACACCGATGCCGTGCCGCACGTACCGCGAGAGGTTCTTGCCGAACGTGGTGGTGAAGCGGAAGTTGCCGATCAGCTCGGCGATCCTGTCCTTCTCCTCGCGCGAGCACATGTTGATGCTCATCAGCGACTGCGCCCGCTCCACCGCCTGCGCCTGGGTGAAGTGGACGATGTAGACCGGTGCCTGCTTGGTCTCCAGCAGCTCGGTCAGCGTCTCGGTGATGGGGGTCAGCCGGTACTCGTACGACAGCGGCACCGGCCGGGTCGCGGAGCGCACCACCGCGGTGGGGCGGCCGGTGCGGCGCGTGAGGTCCTTCTCGAACATCGACACGTCGCCGAGCGTCGCCGACATCAGGACGAACTGTGCCTGCGGCAGCTCCAGCAGCGGGATCTGCCAGGCCCAGCCGCGGTCCGGCTCGGCGTAGAAGTGGAACTCGTCCATCACGACCTGGCCGACGTCCGCGGCCCTGCCGTCCCGCAGCGCGATCGACGCCAGCACCTCCGCCGTGCAGCAGATCACCGGCGCGTCGGCGTTCACGGACGCGTCGCCGGTGAGCATGCCGACGTTCTCGGTGCCGAACAGCTTGCACAGGTCGAAGAACTTCTCCGACACCAGCGCCTTGATCGGCGCGGTGTAGAAGGTCACCTGGTCGCGTGCGAGCGCGGAGAAGTGCGCACCGGCCGCGACGAGCGACTTCCCGGACCCGGTGGGCGTGGAGAGGATCACGTTGGCCCCCGAGACCACCTCGATCAGCGCCTCCTCCTGGGCCGGGTACAGGGTGATGCCCCGCTCCTCGGCCCATGACGAGAAGGCCTCGAAGAGGGCATCGGGGTCGGCGTCCGGCGGCAGCTGATCGATAAGGGTCACGCCCCCATCTTGCCTGGCTCGCGTCCGGAAGCGGCAACCGGCCGTCCGGATGAAGATCACGAACGGTAGGCTGTCCCGTCGATCGCGGTGCAGGACAAGAGCAAACGGGGCGGGGAACGCACATGATGGGACCGGCGCACTCTCTCTCCGGGGCGGCCGCGTGGCTGGGGGTGGGGGCCGCGACCGCGGCGGCGGGGCATCCGATGCCGTGGCCGGTGCTCGTCGTCGGCGCCCTGATCTGCGCCGGAGCGGCGCTCGCACCCGACCTCGACCACAAGTCGGCGACCATCTCGCGCGCCTTCGGCCCCGTCTCGAAGACCCTCTGCGAGATCGTCGACAAGCTCTCGTACGCCGTCTACAAGGCGACGAAGACGCGGGCCGACGCCCGCCGCAGCGGCGGTCACCGCACGCTCACGCACACCTGGGTGTGGGCCGTGCTGTGCGGCGCGGGGGCGTCCGCGCTCGCGATCACCGGGGGCCGGTGGGCGGTGCTGGGCATCCTCTTCGTCCACCTGGTGCTGGCGGTGGAGGGTCTGCTGTGGCGGGCGGCCCGGATGTCCAGCGACGTCCTGGTGTGGCTGCTGGGCGCCACCAGCGCGTGGATCCTCGCGGGCGTCCTGGACAAGCCCGGCAACGGCGCGGACTGGCTGTTCACCGCGCCGGGGCAGGAGTACCTGTGGCTCGGGCTGCCGATCGTGCTGGGGGCGCTCGTCCACGACATCGGTGACGCCCTGACCGTCTCCGGCTGCCCGGTCCTGTGGCCGATCCCCGTCGCCGGCAAGCGCTGGTACCCGGTGGGGCCCCCGAAGGGGATGCGCTTCCGCGCGGGCAGCTGGGTGGAGCTCAAGGTGCTGATGCCGGCCTTCATGCTGCTGGGCGGCGTGGGCGGGGCGGCCGCGCTCAACTTCATCTGATCCCTCTCGTTCGGGTGAACCGGGAGGCGAAGCCCCTCCGCGGAAGCGGAAGATCCGCTTTCTTCTGATCATGGATCCCGCTGACTCCACCGATCTGACCCGCCGTCAACTCACCGCCCGCGCGGGGGCCGTGGCCGCCGCTGCCGCCGTGGCCCCGGCGGCGCTCGCCGCACCCGCCACCGCCGCCCCCGCACCCGGCTCCGCCGCCGCGGCCCCCGCACCCCGGCCCACCGCCGACCGGCGCAGCTGCCTCGCCGTCGCCCGCGCCCTGCTCGTCCTCGACGACGACGACCAACCGCTGGTCCCGCGCTACCGGAAGGTCCTCCTCGGCGGCGGACTGCCCAAGTCCACCGCAGCCCCCAAGCACGTCCTGGTCCTCGGCGCCGGACCCGCCGGCATGGTCGCCGCCGCCCTCCTCGGGCACGCCGGCCACCGGGTCACCGTCATCGAGGCCAACGGCAACCGGGCCGGCGGCCGCATCAAGACGTTCCGCACCGGCGGCCACGAGAACGCCCCGCAGGCGTTCGCCGACCCCAAGCAGTACGCCGAGGCCGGCGCCATGCGCATCCCCGGCAGCCACCCGCTCGTCATCGGCCTCATCGACGCGCTCGGCATCGAGCGCAGACCGTTCCGCTACGTCGACACCGACCCCGACGGCACGCCGCGGTACCGCACCTGGATCCGCGTCAACGGCATCCGGGCCCGCCGCGCCGACTACGCCAAGGACCCGCGGGCGATCAACCGCTCCTTCGGCGTGCCGAAGAAGTACGAGAACGTCCCGGCCGCCGACATCGTGCGCCGCGCCCTCGACCCCGTACGCGACGAGTACAGCGTGCTGCGCCCCGACGGCACCCGGGCCGACAAGCCGATGCCCGAACTGCTGGAGGGCTGGGTCCGCGTCGTCCAGCGGTTCGGCGACTGGTCCATGCACCGGTTCCTCACCGAGCACGCCGGGCTCGACGAGCGCACGATCGACCTGATCGGGACCCTGGAGAACATGACCTCCCGGCTGCCGCTCTCCTTCCTGCACAGCTTCATCAGCCAGGCGCTCATCAGCCCCGGCACCGCCTTCTGGGAGCTGGACGGCGGCACCGCCGTCCTCGCCGACGCGCTCCTCGGCCGGATCCGCGACAACGTCCGCTTCGACCGGCGCGTCACCCGGATCGAGACCCGGGAGAAGGGCGAGCGGGTCGTCGTCGAGACGGTCTCCGAGGGCCGCGGCGGGCCCGTGGTGCGCGAGCGGTTCACCGGCGACGCGGCGATCGTGACCATCCCCTTCTCCGGGCTCCGGCACGTCGAGATCACCCCCCGGCTCTCGTACCGCAAGCGCCGCGCCATCACCGAGGTCCACTACGACAGCGCCACCAAGGTGCTCCTCGAATTCAGCCGCCGTTGGTGGGAGTTCGGCGAGGACGACTGGCGGCGCGAACTCGACGCCATGGAACCGGGCCTCTACGACAAGTACCGCAAGGGCCGGGTCCCGGCGGACGGACGGCTGCTCGGCGCGCACCCCTCCGTACCCCGGGGGCACCTCTCCGAGGACCAGCGCACCCACTACGCGGCCAACGCCCACCTCTCCCGCGACCAGCCCGAGGCCGCCGAGGTCATCGGCGGGGGGTCGGTCACCGACAACCCCAACCGCTTCATGTTCAACCCCTCCCACCCCGTCCCCGGCAGCGACGGCGGCGTGGTCCTGGCCTCCTACAGCTGGGCGGACGACGCCAGGCGCTGGGACGCCTACGACGACGAGGCCCGGTACGCGCTCGCCCTGCGCGGCATGCAGGAGGTGTACGGGCGGCGGCTGGAGGTCTTCTTCACGGGGGTCGGCCGCACCCAGAGCTGGCAGCGCGACCCGTACGCGTACGGCGAGGCCTCCGTCCTGCTGCCGGGCCAGCACACCGAGATCCTGCTGGACATGCGCACGCCCGAGGGCCCGCTGCACTTCGCGGGCTGCCACACCTCGGTCAAGCCCGCCTGGATCGAGGGCGCCCTCGAATCGGCGGTCCGCGCCGCCCTGGAGGTCCACGGCGGTCGCTGAACGGCGGGCCCCGGGGGTGTGACGGCGAACCGTCCCCGGGGCCCGCTCCCACCGTGCTCGGGCCTTGGGGCGCGCGGAGCGGCCTCCCCGGTCCTCACCCGTGCCACGCCCGCCGTGCTCGGGCCCCGCCCGCGCCGCCGCTCCTACCCGTGCCAGGACCGCCACAGGGCCGCGTAGGCGCCGTCCGCGGCCACCAGCTCGGCGTGGCTGCCCAGCTCGCTGATCCGGCCGTCCTCGACGACCGCGATCACGTCCGCGTCATGGGCCGTGTGCAGCCGGTGCGCGATCGCCACCACCGTACGGCCGTCCAGCACCCGGGCCAGCGACCGCTCCAGGTGGCGGGCGGCGCGCGGGTCCAGCAGGGACGTCGCCTCGTCCAGCACCAGGGTGTGCGGGTCGGCCAGCACCAGGCGGGCCAGCGCGACCTGCTGGGCCTGCGCCGGGGTCAGCGCCAGGCCGCCCGAACCGACCTCGGTGTCCAGCCCGTCGTCCAGCGCCCGGGCCCAGCCGTCGGCGTCGACCGCCCCGAGGGCCGCCCACAGCTCGGCGTCCCCGGCGCCGGCCCGGGCCAGCAGCAGGTTGTCGCGGAGCGTGCCGACGAAGACGTGGTGCTCCTGGTTGACCAGCGCGACGTGCTCCCGGACCCGCTCGGCGGGCATCCGCGACAGTTCCGCCCCGCCCAGGGTGACCCGGCCGGCGCGCGGCGCGTAGATCCCGGCGAGCAGCCGGCCCAGCGTCGACTTGCCCGCCCCCGACGGACCCACCAGCGCCACCCGCGTGCCCGGCGGCACGTCCAGCGCCACCCCGTGCAGCACGTCCACGCCCTCGCGGTAGCCGAACCGCACCTCCTCCGCCCGCACGTCGCGCCCGTCGGGCCGCACGGACGCGTCGCCGCTCTCCGGCTCGATGTCCCGCACGCCGACGAGCCGGGCCAGCGACACCTGCGCCACCTGGAGCTCGTCGTACCAGCGCAGGATGATCCCCACCGGGTCCACCAGCATCTGCGCCAGCAGCGCGCCGGTCGTCAGCTGCCCCACGTCCATCCAGCCGTTCAGGACGAACACGCCGCCGATCATCAGGACGGCGGCGAGGACCGCGGTGTGCGTGAGGTTGACCACCGGGAAGAGGACCGAGCGCAGGAAGAGCGTGTAACGCTCCCACGCCGTCCACTCCTTGATCCGCCGGTCCGACAGCGCGGTCCGCCGCGCGCCCAGCCGGTGCGCCTCCACCGTCCGCCCCGCGTCCACCGTCTCCGCAAGCGCGGCGGCGACCGCCGCGTACCCGGCGGCCTCCGACCGGTACGCCGACGGCGCCCGCCGGAAGTACCAGCGGCAGCCGGTGACCAGCAGCGGCGCGGCGACCAGCACGGCGAGCGCCAGCGGGGGCGCGGTCACCGTGATGCCGCCGACCAGCAGCCCCGCCCACACCACGCCGACGGCCAGCTGCGGCACCGCCTCGCGCATGGCGTTGGCCAGCCGGTCGACGTCGGTGGTGATCCGGGAGAGCAGGTCACCGGTGCCCGCCCGCTCCAGCACGCCCGGCGGCAGCGCGACCGCCCGCACGAGGAAGTCCTCGCGCAGGTCGGCCAGCATCTCCTCGCCGAGCATCGCACCGCGCAACCGCACCATCCGGACGAACACCGCCTGCACCGCCAGCGCGACGGCGAACGCCCCGACGGTGACGGGCAGGTGCAGCTCCCGCGCCCCCTCGGCGAGCCGGTCGACCAGCGAGCCGAGCAGGTACGGACCCACCATCGACGCGAGGACCGCCACCGCGTTGACGGCGACGAGCACGGCGAACGCCGTGCGGTGGCGGCGCAGCAGCCGGGTCACGTACGCCCGGACGGTCGCGGCGGTGCCGACCGGCAGGGTGGTTGCCGACTCGGGGGCCGCCGGGTCGTACGCGGGCGGCGCCATGCCGATGACGGGGGTCATGCGGGCTCCCCGATGTCCACCAGGGTGTCCTCCTCGGTCTCGCGGGTGACCACCGCGCGGTAGCGCTCCTCGGCGGCCAGCAGTTCGCGGTGGGTGCCCACCGCCACCGCCCGTCCGTCACGGACGAACACCACCCGGTCCGCGAGGTCGAGCAGCAGGGGCGACGAGGCCAGCACGACGGTCGTCCGGCCGGTGCGCAGCTCCCGGACGCCCGCCGCGACCCGTGCCTCGGTGTGCGAGTCCACCGCCGACGTCGGCTCGTCGAGCACCAGCACCTCGGGGTCGGTGACCAGGGACCGGGCCAGTGCCAGGCGCTGGCGCTGGCCGCCGGAGAGGGACCGGCCGCGTTCGGTGATCCGGGTGTTCATCGGGTCGCCGCCCGGGTCCGCCGACGCCTGCGCGAGCGCGTCCAGCACGTCACCGCAGCGGGCCGCCGCCAGGGCGTCCCCGGGCGTGACGCGCCCGGACGACGGCACGTCCAGCAGCTCGCGCAGGGTGCCGGACAGCAGCACCGGGTCCTTGTCCTGGACGAGGACGGCCGTGCGGGCCGTGCCGAGGGGCAGCTCGTCCAGGGGGGTGCCGCCGAGGAGGACGGAGACGTGTGCCTCCGGCTCCCCGGGCGGGTGCCCGCCGAGCCGGTCGGCCAGCCTCCCGGCGGCGTCCGGGTCGCCGCACACCACGGCGGTGAACAGACCGGCGGGGGCGAGCAGTCCGGTCACCGGGTCGTACAGGTCCCCGCCCGGAGGGCCGCCGGCCGGGGCTTCGCCGGCCGGGAGCGGACCGGCCGGGAGGTCACCGGCCGGGGTTTCGCCGACCGGTGGTTCGCCGGCCGCCGCCGGCCCGGTGGCCGTGGTGCGCGTCAGGGCGAGCACCCCGGCGGCGCGCTTCGCGGAGGGGCGCGAGAAGGAGTACGCCATGGCGATCTCCTCGAAGTTGCGCAAGGGGTGATGGGCGAGGGCGACCGCGCCGTACACGGTGACCAGTTCGCCGACCGTGACGCGCCCCTCCAGGGCGAGCCCCGCCCCGTACACCACCACCACGACCAGCAGCAGCCCCGGCAGCAGCACCTGGACCGCGGCGATCAGGGCCCACATGCGGGCGCTGTGCACGGCGGCCTCACGGACCTGCTGCGACGCCTCGCGGTAGCGGCCGAGGAAGAGGTCCTCGCCGCCGATGCCGCGCAGCACCCGCAGTCCGGCGACCGTGTCCGAGGCCAGCTCGGTGGCGCGGCCCGCCTTCTCGCGCTGGACGTCGGCCCGGCGGGTGGCGCGGGGGAGCAGCGGCAGGGCGGCGAGGGCCAGCACGGGCACGCCGGCGGCGACGACGACGCCGAGGGCCGGCTGGTAGACCACCAGCCCCACGCAGACCAGGACCAGGGTGGTGGCCGCGGCGGCGAACCGCGACAGCGTCTCCACGAACCAGCCGATCTTCTCGACGTCACCGGTGGAGACGGCGACGACCTCGCCCGCCGCGACCCGGCGGTTCAGCAGCGAGCCCAGCTCGGCGCTCTTGCGGGCCAGCAGCTGCTGGACGCGGGCGGCGGCGGTGATCCAGTTGGTGACGGCCGTGCGGTGCATCATCGTGTCGCCCACGGCGATGGCCGCGCCCAGTACGGCGAGCAGGGCGCCCGCGCGGGCCAGGTCCCCGCCCGAGCGGTCGATCACGGCCTGGACCGCGAGGCCCACACCCAGCGGCGAGCCGGCGATGCCCAGGTGCAGCAGCAGGCCCCACAGCAGGGACTTGACCTGACCGCCCAGCTGGTTGCGCCCCAGCCAGAGCAGGAAGCGGGTGCCCGACCTGACGTCGGGTTCACCCGGATCGGCGTACGGAAGGTGGTGGATCTGCATGACGTCCCAGGGGTTCCGTCGGCGGGCGGCAGCGCGGAGCGGCCGCCGGAAACCGTGCAAGGTTCGCCTTCCGGACCGGTGACGGGCAATCGATTTTCGGCGGCGACCGCGCGCTTCGCGCCACGGTCCGGACCCCGCCCCTGGCGCGGGCAGTGTGTCCCGCGCTTCACTCCCGGCCCATGAGACCACGACGAGTCATGAGCATGCTCATGTGCGGAGTTCTCGCCCTCACCGGACTGCTCGGTGCGGCCCCGGTGTCCGCCGCGCCCCACGACCCACCGCCCGAGTTCGGCACCGATTGGCGCGATCCGGTCACCGCCGCCCCGCCCGTTCCCCGCCCGGACGGCGCGCCCACCTGCGAAGTGAAGCTCGCCGAGGCCCAGTTCCGCGACTTCACGCCGTACAAGGGCCTCTACACGCCCCCCGAGGGGTGCGGCGACCGGTGGAGCGCGGTGGTGCTGCGCCTCGACGGCAGCGTGAAGGGACGCCAGTACGACCGGCTCGGCCATGTGTCCGTCGGCGGCGTCGAGGTGTTCCGCACCTCCACACCCCAGCCGTCCCCCGACGGCATCACCTGGTCGGTCGAGAAGGACATCACCCGGTACAGCGACGTCCTGCGCCGCCCCGGGCCCGTCGAGATGCTCATCGGCAACGTCGTGGACGACACCCACACCGGTGTCCTCGACGTCCGGGTGACGCTGACCTTCCACGCCGGGCGGCCCGCTCCCTCCTCCGCCGTCCCCGACCGCGTCCTGCCGCTCACCACGCCGTCCCTCACCACCCCCCGCAACACCGAGCGGATCCTCGCCGAGGTGTACGCCACCGGCTCGGGCGGCGGCTGCGAGGAGTACTGGTACCTGACCGTCCCGGACACCGCGCCCTACTCGTGCAGGGCGGCCGGCGGACCGCACCGCGAGGTGCGGATCACCGTCGACGGACGGCTCGCCGGCATCGCCGCCCCCTTCCCCACCGTCTGGACCGGCGGCTGGTCCAACCCCTTCCTCTGGTACGTGATCCCCGGCCCCCGCGCCTTCGACGTCGCACCGGTCCTCTACGACCTCACCCCGTTCGCCGCGCTGCTCAACGACGGCCGCCCGCACCGCGTGGAGGTCTCGGTCGCGGGCGTGCCGGCCGGACGGCCCGGCTGGTCCACCCCCACCAACGTGCTGCTCTGGCAGGACGAGAACCGCGCGGTCGTCACCGGCGCCCTCACCCGCCACGAGGAGAGCACCCCCACCGTCTCCTCGGTCCACACCCCCGGCACCGAGCACCGGCTCGACACCGCGGCCGCCCACCGGCTCACCGTCGCCGGCCACCTGGACACCTCGCACGGCCGGGTCACGACCACCGTCACCCGGTCGGTGGCCCACACCTCCGTACACCGCTGGACCGGGGACGAGAGCCGGGACGCGCTGACCGCGACCTGGCGGGACGACGAAACGGTGGAGCACGGGGCCACCAGCACCCGCACCCACCGCACGTACACCATGGACGGGGTGACGACACTGGGCGCCGGCGACCGGCTGCGGACCGTCCTCACCCTCGGCGACCGCGCCCGCTCCCTCGTCATGCGCGCCGGTCAGCGCCCGCGGTGGACCCGGCTCGACGACACGTACACCGGTGACGCGACGTACACCACCGGCGTCCCGCGCGACCAGCGGCACGCCGTCGGGACCAGCTCCGAGCGCTACCGGCTGTACGGCCCGGACGGCTGCTGGGACCGTACGCTGCGGACGGTCCAGGGAACCCTCACCGAGGACCGCCGCCGCTGCTGATCCACCGCTGTCGCGGTGCGGGGCCCGGCCGGCGTCCTCGGGCCGGGCCCCGCACCCCTCACGCGGGCCGGACCGAGTCCACGCCCGGCCGTGCCCGGCGCCACTCGCCGCGCGTGAAGTCGGGTATCGGCTGCGGCGCGCCCTTCGCCCTGATCGAGGCGTGGCTGAGCGGCACGGGGGCCGTCCAGGTGGCGCCGTCGTACACGTCGAAGTCCGGGACCAGGCCGAGCCTCATGCACTGCGTCAGGCGGAAGACCATGAGGTAGTCCATCCCGCCGTGCCCGCCGGGCGGATCGGCGTGCTCCTTCCACAGCCAGTGGTCGAACTCGTCCGCGTACGCGGAGAAGTCGGCCCACCGGTCGTCGCTGTGGTCGGGCTCCAGGTATATCCGGGCCGGGTAGTCCTCGAAGACGCCCTTCGTCCCGCCCAGGCTGTTGATCCTGCTGTACGGGTGCGGCGTCGACACGTCGTGCTCCAGCCGGATCACCCGGCCCTTCGCCGTCTGCACCATGCTGACGGTCCGGTCGCTCCCGACGTACGTCTCCTTCCAACTGGGGTCACCGGGCGGCACGTTGGCCTCGCGGTACTCGGCCAGGCCCAGCGCCGGTGTGCCGAAACTGCTGATGCTGACCGCCCGGTCGCCCCGGTTGACGTCCATGTAGCCGGCGACCGGCCCGAAGCCGTGGTTGGGGTAGAGGTCGCCCCGCAGCCGGGTGTGCCACAGACGGCGCCAGGGGCCCTCGTAGTACGTCGGCGAGAACATCAGGCCCCGCAGGTCGTGGTTGTACGCCCCGGCCCCGTGCAGCAGTTCGCCGAACTTGCCGGCGTGGGCCATACGCAGGACCCGCATCTCGTTCCTGCCGTAGCAGCAGTTCTCCAGCTGCATGCAGTGGCGGCGGGTGCGCTCGGAGAGGTCGACCAGCTCCCACAGCTCGTCCAGGCGCATCGCCAGGGGGCACTCGACGCCGACGTGCTTGCCGTTCAGCATCGCCGTCCGGGCCATGGCGAAGTGCGTGTCCCAGGGCGTGGCCACGTAGACGAGGTCGACGTCGCCGCGTTCGCAGAGCCTCTCGTAGTCGTGCTCCCCGTTGGCGTAGACGGCGGGCGACGGCTGCCCGGCCCGTACGACCTTGGCCGCGGCGCGCTCGGTCTTGGCCCGTACCGGATCGCAGACCGCGACCACCCGTACGCCGGGGAGGGCCAGGAACAGGTCGATCATCCCGTCGCCGCGGTTGCCCAGTCCCACCATCGCGACGCGGACGGTGGAGCGCCCCTCGAAGGGCACGCCGGCCATGGTGCGGCCCTGGCGCGGGGGAGCGGCGGTGGTCTCCGGCGCCCCGGTCTCCGCGGCGGCGGCGGTACCGCCCAGCGCGCCGAGCCCCAGACCCGCGGCGCCCGCCGCACCGGCCGTCGTCCGCAGGACGGACCGGCGGCTGGGCGGGTCCTGCGCCCGGCCCCGGTTCCCGGGTGCTGCGTCGTTCATCGAACCTCCAGTGCGTCGTGTGCGCGGCTGGTCCATGAATCCCGGCAAGGACCCTGGCCGTCGGGGCCGTTGGTGCGCAAGGGGCCCGGTTGGACTCCTGTCACGGGCCCATGGACTCACCGAAGCGGACGGTCCGGCGGGCGTCCGGTGCCCGTGGCCGGGGTGGTCCGGCGGGGGCGGGGACGCGTCGTCCGCGGACGTTTCGAGAGCGCTCGAAAGGCTGTCGGCCGCGGCGGCCGGCGGCCGAGACTTCTTCTCGTGGGGCGGGGCCATGGGCGGTTCGCACCGGACGGCCCGGGCACCGGGGCGGCCACGTCCGTCGACGACCCGCGCGGAGGACCCGGACCTGCTCCGGGTCGGCTACCCGCTGCCGGGGCTGGGCCGGCTCGCGCACCGGTCCACCGGACCGCACGCCCCGCCCGCGCAGGACCGGCTCGACCTCGTCCTCGGACCGGTCCGCGCCGCGCTCCTGCGCCACGCCCGCCGGCGGCCGTCCGTGTCGGAGGCGGCGGGCCGCGCCCATGTCACCGTCAGCACCGCCACCCACCACTGCGACCGGCTCGCCCGCTCCGGCCTGCTGCGGCGGCTGCGCCACGGCCGGGAGGTCCGCCTGTGCCTCACGGACGACGGCGCGGCCCTGCTCGACCTGCCGACGTGAGCGTCAGGGCCGGGTCGCCCGCTCCAGCTGGAGCAGCGCGGAGTGGTAGGGGCGGCCCGTGGCGTGCTCCATGCCCAGCTCGCACATCCGGTTCGCGGAGAGGTACGCGTCGAACGTCCGCGCCGTCACCCCGGCCGCCTCCCGGGCCGTCGCCGACTCCGTCAGTTCCGGGTGCAGCATCCCGCGGTCGCCCGCGAAGGCGCAGCAGCCGGCGTCGTCCGGGACGACGACCTCCTCGGCGCACGCCGCCGCGAGCGCCGGCAGCCGGTCCTCGTCGCCGAGGTGCCGCATCGCGCAGGTGGGGTGCACCACCGCCGAGGCGGCCTTCCGCCGTACCGCCAGGTGCGGCAGCAGCTCGTCGGCGGCCCACACGACGGAGTCGAGGACCGTCAGCTGCTCGTGCAGCTCGCGGTTGCGGGCGTCGAGGTACGGCACGACCTCGCGGGTCAGGCCCAGCGCGCAGGAGGAGGCGTCCACGACGAGCGGCAGTCTGCCGCCCGCGGTCCAGCCCCAGGCGGCCTCGACGATCCGGTTCGCCATCACCCGGGCGCCCTCGTCGTACCCCTTGGAGTGCCAGATCGTGGCGCAGCAGGTGCCCGTCACGTCGTCCGGGATCCACACCGGCTTCCCGGCCCGCTCCGCCAGGGCCACCACCGCCTCGGGCAGGGACGGCCCGTCGAACCCGGCCGGTTCGCCGAAGATCCGGTTCACGCACGCCGGGTAGTACACGGCGACCGCCCGCTGTCGCGCCGTCGCGGGCAGCCGCGCGGCGGCGGCACCGGGGACCTCCGGCAGCCACCCTGGGACCAGCTCGGGCCCCACCAGCCGGCGGGCCAGCCCCGTGACGGAGGCGGGCAGCCGGTCGCCGAGCCGCCGCCCGGTGGCCACCGCCAGCCGCGCCGAGGCCTCGACCGTCGCGAACCGCCGTGCGGCCAGCGCCGCCGCCCGCTCCTCGCGCGCCGAGTGCCGGGCGTGCCGCAGCCGCTTCATCAGCGCGCCGGTGTCGATGCCCACCGGGCAGTCGAGCCGACACACCGAGTCGCCCGCGCAGGTGTCCACCGCCGCGTACCCGTACGCCGCGAGGAGGCCCGTCTCGACGGGCGAACCGGGGTTCTGCCGCATCATCTCGCGGCGCAGCACGATCCGCTGGCGGGGTGTGGTGGTCAGGTCCCGGCTGGGACAGGCCGGTTCGCAGAAGCCGCACTCGATGCACGCGTCGGTCAGCGGCTCCACCCGCGGCACCGTCTTCAGGCCGCGCAGGTGGCCGCGCGGGTCCCGGTCGAGGACGACGCGCGGGGCGAGCACCCCCTCCGGGTCCAGGGCCTGCTTGGTGCGCCACATCAGCTCCGTCGCCCTGGGCCCCCACTCGAGCTCCAGGAACGGCGCGATGTTCCGGCCGGTGGCGTGCTCGGCCTTCAGGGAGCCGTCGAACCGCTCGACGGTCAGCTTGCAGAACTCGTCCATGAAGGCGGCGTACCGGTCGACGTCGTCCGGGTCGGACGGGTCGAAGGCGAGCAGGAAGTGCAGGTTGCCGTGGGCGGCGTGGCCGGCGACGGCGGCGTCGAAGCCGTGCTCCGCCTGGAGGGCGAGCAGCGCCTCGCACGCCTCGGCGAGCCGGGACGGCGGCACCGCGAAGTCCTCGGTGATCAGGGTCGTACCGGAGGGCCGTCCGCCGCCCGCCGCGGCGACGAACGCCTTGCGCGCCTTCCAGTAGCCGCCGATCGTCGCGGCGTCCCGGGTGAAGGTGTTGGTCACCGACGGCACGGGCGCGACCGGTTCGACGCCGTCGAGGACGCGCGCCGCCGCCCGCTCGTACTCCTCCAGGGCCTTGGTGCCGGGCGCGCGGAACTCCACCAGCAGGGCCGTGGTCGGCCCGGGCAGCCGGGCCCAGTCGGCGGGCACCCCGTCCACCCGCACGGACGCCCGCAGCGTGTTGCCGTCCATCAGCTCCACGGCGACCGCGCCCGCCTCGGTGAACAGCGGCACCGCGGCCGCGGCGGCGGGCAGGGACGGGAAGAACAGCAGCGCCGCGGCGACCTCGCGGTCCAGCGGCAGGGTGTCGAAGACCACCTCGGAGATGAACCCGAGGGTGCCCTGCGAGCCCACCATCAGCCCGCGCAGGATCGCGGCGGGCGTCGCCCCGTCCAGGAAGGCGTCGAGCCGGTAGCCGTTGGTGTTCTTGAGCTGGTGCTTGGCGCGGATCCGGGCCGTCAGCTCCGGGTCGGCCTCGATCTCCGCCTTGATGGCCAGCAGCTCCGCGCACAGGCCGGGCTCCGCGTGCGCCAGGACGTCGTCGGCCGCCGGGTCGCCGGTGTCGACGACGGTGCCGGACGGCAGGACGACGGTGAGGGAGGCGACCGTGCGGTACGAGTTGCGCGACGTGCCGGCCGTCATCCCGGACGCGTTGTTGGCGACGACCCCGCCGATCGTGCAGGCCACCCCGCTCGCCGGGTCCGGGCCGAGGACGCGGCCGTGGCGGGCGAGCGTCGCGTTGGCCCGGGCGACGGTGGTGCCGGGCCGGACACGGGCGCGGGCCCCGCCGTCGAGGACCTCGACGCCCACCCAGTGGCGGCGCACGTCCACCAGGATGTCCTCCCCCTGCGCCTGGCCGTTGAGGCTCGTCCCGGCGGCCCGGAAGACGACCTCCCGGCCCCGGCCGTGGGCGTACGACAGGACGGCCGAGATGTCGTCGACGTCCTCCGCGACCACGACGACCTGCGGCACGAACCGGTAGGGGCTGGCGTCCGACGCGTACCGGACCAGGTCGGAGACCTGCCACAGCACCTTCTCCGCGCCCACGAGCGCCGACAGTTCCTCCCGCAGCCGTCCGGGTGAGCCGTGGGCCAGCAGGTCGGGCACCCGGTCGGGGGAGGGCCCGTGGTGCGCGCCGGGGCGAAGGGCGTCGGGTTTCGGCTCCGGCTGCGGCATCTCGCGGTCCCCTCGACGGGCGGCGCCGCCTCGCGGCACCGGCGGGTCCGGGCGCGGGTGTCACGGCACGGGCGTCAGCAGTGGCGCTCCGGGCGTGCGTCGACCAGAGCGGACAGCAGCCCGCCGAGCACCTCGCGCTGTTCGGCGGTCAATGGAGCCAGGATGTCCTCTGCGGCGGCCCGGCGCGCGGTACGCAGCTGCCGCAGCGTGTCCCGGCCCGCGTCGGTCAGCTCGATCCGCACCACCCGGCGGTTGGCCGGATCCGGGACGCGGCGGACCCGCCCGCTCGCCTCCAGCCCGTCGACCAGGCTCGTCACGGCACGCGGGACGACCTCCAGACGGGCGGCGAGGTCGGCCATCCGCGGCGGTGCGTCGTAGTGCGCGACCGTGCGCAGCAGCCGCGACTGGGCCGGGGTGATCGCTATGTCGGCCGACTCCAGCTGCCGTTTCTGGCTGCGGTGGAGGCGCCTGGTCAGCCGGAGCAGCTGCTCGGCGAGGAGGCCGTCGGCGTCGGGGGAGTACATGGCGGCATGCTATCAGGACCATGTTCATTGTGAGGTTAGGTAACAATGAGCTAAGCTCTCGGAGTCGTTCCTCCGGGCCGCTCCGGAAGGACGGCCCGCACCGTCCCCTGTACGTTCGAAGGAGCCCATGCGCATCCACGCAGAGTCCACCTGGACGCCCCCGCCCCCCGATCAGGACCAGCCGCCGGCCCAGATCCGGCGCATCCTGCGGCTCTTCCGTCCCTATCGCGGCCGGCTGGCCGTGGTGGGCCTGCTCGTCGGCGCCTCGTCCCTGGTGTCGGTCGCCTCGCCCTTCCTGCTCCGCGAGATCCTCGACACCGCCATCCCGCAGGGGCGCACGGGTCTGCTCACCCTCCTCGCCCTCGGCATGATCCTCACCGCCGTGGTGACCGGTGTCTTCGGCGTGCTGCAGACCCTGATCTCCACGACGGTCGGCCAGCGCGTCATGCACGACCTGCGCACCGCCGTCTACGGCCGGCTCCAGCGCATGCCGCTCGCCTTCTTCACCCGGACGCGCACCGGTGAGGTCCAGTCCCGCATCGCCAACGACATCGGCGGGATGCAGGCGACCGTCACCTCCACCGCGACCTCCCTCGTCTCCAACCTGACCGCCGTGGTGGCCACCGTCGTGGCGATGCTGGCGCTGGACTGGCGGCTGACGGTCGTCTCGCTGCTCCTGCTGCCGGTGTTCGTGTGGATCAGCCGCCGGGTCGGCCGTGAGCGCAAGCGGATCACCACCCAGCGCCAGGGGCAGATGGCGGCCATGGCCGCGACCGTCACCGAGTCGCTCTCCGTCAGCGGGATCCTGCTGGGCCGCACCATGGGCCGGGCCGACTCCCTCACCAAGGCCTTCGCCGCCGAGTCCGAGCGCCTCGTCGACCTGGAGGTCCGCTCCTCGATGGCCGGCCGCTGGCGGATGTCGACCATAGGCATCGTCATGGCCGCCATGCCGGCGATGCTCTACTGGGCGGCCGGGCTGGCGCTCCAGGCGGGCGGCCCCGCCATCTCCATCGGCACCCTCGTCGCGTTCGTCTCGCTCCAGCAGGGCCTCTTCCGGCCGGCCGTGAGCCTGCTCTCCACCGGCGTCGACATCCAGACCTCGATGGCCCTGTTCCAGCGGATCTTCGAGTACCTGGACCTGCGCGTCGACATCACCGAGCCCGACACCCCGGTCCGGCTGGACACCATCCGCGGCGAGGTCCGCTTCGAGGAGGTCGGCTTCCGGTACGACACCAGGGGCGGCGAGACGCTCACCGGCATCGACCTCACCGTGCCGGCCGGCGGCAGCCTCGCCGTCGTCGGCCCCACCGGCTCCGGCAAGTCCACGCTCAGCTACCTGGTGCCCAGGCTGTACGACGTCACCGCCGGCCGTGTCACGCTCGACGGCGTCGACGTCCGGGACCTGGACTTCGACAGCCTCGCCCGCGGGGTGGGGGTCGTCTCCCAGGAGACCTACCTCTTCCATGCGTCGGTCGCCGACAACCTCCGCTTCGCCCGGCCCGAGGCGACGGACGAGGAGATCGAGGCGGCCGCCAGGGCGGCCCAGATCCACGACCACATCGCCTCCCTGCCGGACGGCTACGACACCCTGGTCGGCGAGCGCGGCTACCGCTTCTCCGGTGGGGAGAAACAGCGCCTGGCGATCGCCAGGACCATCCTTCGGGACCCGCCCGTGCTGATCCTCGACGAGGCCACCAGCGCCCTCGACACGCGTACGGAACAGGCCGTGCAGCAGGCCATCGACGCGCTCTCCGCGGGCCGTACCACCATCACCATCGCCCACCGGCTCTCCACCGTCCGGGACGCCGACGAGATCGTGGTCCTCGACGCGGGCCGCATCGCCGAGCGCGGCACGCACGAGAAGCTGATGGCGCTCGACGGCCGCTACGCCGCGCTGGTGCGCGGTGACGCGGAGCTGGAGCCGGCCGCGTCCGCGTCCTGACCCGGCGCCGGCCCCGGTGAGGGCGCGGGCGCGAGTCCCGGGGTGGCGCGGTGGCGCGTACGACGACGGCGCCGCCGCTCCCGTGGGACGGGGGAGCGACGGCGCCGGGGGACGACCGTCAGACGAGCCAGCCGATGAAGTGGACGACGCCGGCGAGCAGGTCGGTGATGACGTTCATGTGGGGTGTTCTCCTTGTGCCGTGCGAATTCGTGTGGGACTGCGCAGTCGCGGTCTGCAGCCCGTCGCTTGCGCACCGTAAGCATCATCCGCCGCACGCGCCGCGGCCAGGGAAACCGGTGGCGATCATGCGTTCGGGCGAACAGCCGAGCCCGTGTTCGCCTGTTCCCCTGTTCTGCTCGGCGGATCGGGCGAGGGCCTGCGCCCGATTTACCGGATTATGTGCTGATCTCGGGTTAGCGTGCCCGCATGGTGAACGAGTCCCCGCAGGACACGCCCCGGCGCGGGCGTCCCCGCATGACCCGTCGCGGCCGGCTGGCCCTCGGTGCCGGTCTGCTCGTCGTGACGGCCGCCGCGGTGCTGGTGCCGCTGCTGCTGTCCGAGGAACCGCCGGTCGTGCCGCCCCCGGAGAAGCCGAGGATGCTGCTCGTCCCGGAGGGGTGGCGGGCGAGCCAGGTGTACGAGGCGGCCGACAAGGCGCTCCGGGTGGCGCCCGGCACCACCCGCAAGGTCGCCGAGGGCGGCACCCTCAAGCTGCCGGCGGACGCGCTGGGCAACCCGGAGGGGTTCCTGTTCCCCGCCACGTACCCGGTCTACCGGAAGACCACGCCCCGCGGACTGCTGGACTACATGGTCAGGACCGCGCACGAGCGGTTCGGCGCGGAACGCATCAGCTCCGGGGCCCAGCGCACCGGGGTGAACCTCTACCAGACGGTGACCATCGCCAGCATCGTGCAGGCCGAGGCCGACACCCCGGAGGACATGGGCAAGGTCGCCCGGGTCATCCACAACCGCCTCGCCCAGGGCATGACGCTCCAGATGGACTCGACCCTCAACTACGGGCTCGGCCGCTCCACGCTCGACACGTCGCACGCGGACACCCGGATGGACAACCCGTACAACACCTACAACCGCCAGGGGCTGCCGCCCACACCGATCGACAACCCCGGTGAGCAGGCGATGCACGCGGCGATCGACCCGCCGCCCGGCGACTGGCTCTACTTCGTCACCGTACGGCCCGGGGACACCCGCTTCACCGCCGACTACGGGGAGCACCAGCGCAATGTCGAGGAGTTCAACGCCCTCCGCGCGTCCGCCCCGAACTGACCGCCTGCCGCCCGGGGTGCGTCAGACGGCCACCGTCTCCCGCTCCCGGCCCCGGTCCTCGCCGCCGCCCGGCTCCTCGGCCGGGCCGCCGGCGCGCTCCAGCAGGCGGGTGATGTCACGGGCCGCCGAGCGGCCGGCGCGGTTCGCGCCGATGGTGGAGGCGGAGGGGCCGTACCCCACCAGATGGACACGCGCGTCGCGCACGGCGCGCGTACCGTCCAGCCGGATGCCGCCGCCCGGCTCGCGCAGCCGGAGCGGGGCCAGGTGGTCGACGGCCGCACGGAAGCCGGTCGCCCACAGGATGACGTCGGCGTCCACCGTCCGCCCCTCCGGCGGGGAACCGTCCCCCCACACCACGCCCGTCGGGGTGATCCGGTCGAACATCGGGAACCGGTCCAGGACCCCGCGCTCCCGGGCCCGCCGGGTCGCCTCGTTCAGCGGCAGTCCCGTCACGCTGACCACGCTCAGCGGGGGCAGTCCGCGCCGGACCCGTTCCTCCACCAGGGCCACCGCCGCCCGCCCCTCGGCCTCCCCGAAGGCGCCCTCGCGCCAGACCGGCTCCCGGCGCGTCACCCACGTGGTCTCCGCCGCCACCTCCGCGATCTCCATCAGGTGCTGCGTGCCCGACGCCCCGCCGCCCACCACGACCACCCGGCGGCCGGCGAACGCCGCCGGTCCCGGATAGTCCGCCGTGTGCAGCTGCCACCCGCGGAAGGTCTCCTGGCCCGGGTAGCGCGGCCAGAACGGCCGGTCCCACGTGCCCGTCGCGTTGACCAGGGCCCGCGTCGCGTACGTCCCCTCCGAGGTCTCCACCAGCAGGCGCCCCGCCTCCCCCTCCCGGACCGCGCCCACGTCCACGGGCCGGTGCACCCGCAGCCCGAACCGCTCCTCGTACCGCGCGAAGTAGCCGCCGATCACCTCCGACGACGGCCGGCTCCCGTCGGCACCGGTCAGCTCCATACCGGGCAGCGCGTGCATCCCGTGCACCTTGCCGTACGTCAGCGACGGCCACCGGAACTGCCAGGCCCCGCCGGGCCGCGGGGCGTGGTCCAGGACGACGAAGTCCCGGTCCGGCTCCAGCCCGGCACGCCGCAGGTGGTACGCGGCGGACAGCCCCGCCTGACCCGCACCGACGACGACCACGTCCACGGCGGTGGACCCACCCGGAAAGTAGTTCATGATTCCACCAACCACGGTCCATCGGCGGATCTTCCCGGCCGCTCCCGGGCGCGCGCCCCACCCGATGACACCATGGAGGACATGAGCGACGCATTCACCACCCGTACGCTGCGCATCACCACCGGCAACAGGGAGACCGTCCACGACCTCACCGGCGCCTGTGCCTCCTTCCTCCGGGAGGTGGCGACCGGCCGCGACGGCCTGCTGAACGTCTTCACCCCGCACGCCACGACCGGCGTGGCCATCCTGGAGACCGGCGCCGGAAGCGACGACGACCTGCTGGCCGCGCTCCACACCCTGCTCCCGGCCGACGACCGCTGGCAGCACCGCCACGGCAGCCCGGGCCACGGCCGCGACCACGTCCTCCCCGCCCTCGTCCCCCCGCACGCCACGATCCCGGTCGTGAGCGGCGAAATGGCGCTCGGCACCTGGCAGTCGGTGTGCCTGGTCGACACGAACAAGGACAACCCGGAGCGTCAGGTGCGGCTGAGCTTCCTGGGCTGACCGAGCCGCCCCGGCCCGCAGGCCCGGCCGTACGTCCGGGAGCCGGCGGCCGCACCGCTGGAAACGGGCGGCCTTCACCCGTATTCGGGGCCGGTGCCGTGCAGCAGCGCTTCGGCGATGTCGTGCACACGGTCCAGGGTCATGCCGGTGCGCTGTTCGACGGCGAGCGGATGGTCGGTGGGTTCGAGCTCCACCAACGGCCGTTCGCCGATCGGGCGGGTGTGGACGTGGGTCTTCAGGTTGATGGTGCTGGGGGAGTAGAGCGGCAGCTCGGTGGAGAGCCAGCCGAAGTACGGCTTCTCCGACTCGCGCCCCGGTGTGTCCCACAGGTCGGCCGCCCGGGAGAAGTTCCCACGGCTGAGCGAGACCCAGACCCCCCAGGAGAACATCTCGTCGCTGTCGATGACCGGTATCTCGATCAGACCCTTCACGAAATAGTGCTGCGCCTTGATGACGCACTGGTCCGAGGAGAGCAGGCAGTCGGCGGCATCGGCGAAACCCGGATCCCAGACGTAGGGGGCGGCGGCGGAGTAGTTCATCGGCAACTCGCCGTGGTGCCTGCCACAGCACGAGCAGGTGTATCGGGCATCGCTGGTCATGGCGGGAGCCTATCGACCCACTCGGGCGGTCACGCCGCCGGCGGTTGCAGGGCAACGTCGTCCCCGACCGCAACGACATCACGCTCAACTGGGGGCTGGAAGCCGACCTGCTCGACGCGCTCAGCACCCATGTCGGCAACCCGCGCCTCGTGGCCGGCTTCCTCGCTCGTCTCGAAGCCTCCGGCGGGCTGGACTGACAGCGGGCGCGCCCCTCGGGGATCATGGTCACGTGAGCGACGTGCGAGGGGCCTGGACACCATGACGGAGAAGATCTCCCGCGCCTCGGGCGCAGCGGCTGTCGGCGACGCCGGTTCGGTGGGTGCTCCGGTCGTCGTGGGCAACGAGCCCGGGTCGTTCGCGCGGGGTGTGCTGGCCGAGCGCCACCCTGCCCTCATCCGGCAGGTGCGGGACGCCTTCCCGTACGGCCGGCGTCAGCACGAGGGCCTGGACGCCCTGTTGCACGAGATCACCAGCGGCGTCGTCCAGCCGCTCGCCCCCGAGGAACACGACCACGCGAGCTGGGCGGCCTGGGGGCGGGAGCACTTCGGGCGCTCGTGGTACGACGCCCCGTTCCTGTGGGCGGAGAGCTACTTCTACCGCAGGCTCCTCGGCGCGGTCGGGTACTTCCGGGCGGGCCCGTGGCGGGGCGTCGATCCTTTCGCGCCGTTCAAGCGGGCCGAGCTGCGGGGCGACGCGGTGGAAGACGAGCTGCGGGCCCTCGACACGCTCGCGGAGGCTCCGGCGGAGGAGCGGGCCACGGCCCTCCTGCACGCCTCCCTCTGGGGCAACCGCGCGGACCTCGGCTTCCGCGTCTCGGCGAGGGAGCCGGAACCGGGCGGCGCGGTGAGCGCGGGCCTGGTCGCCGACGACAGCACCACGCTGTGGCGGCGCCTGCCGCCCGGCACGTCGGCCACCGTGGCCGTGGTGGCCGACAACGCCGGACGTGAGCTGATTCCCGACCTCGTGCTCATCGACCACCTCCTCGAACACGGGCACGCCGCGCGGGTCGCACTTCACGTCAAGCCGTGCCCGTACTTCGTCTCCGACGCGATGACCGCGGACGTGGTCGACTGCCTCCGCCGCCTCACCGGGGCTCCCGGCGACGCCGGCCGGATCGGTGGCCGGCTCTGGAAGGCCATGGCGAAGGGAAGCCTGGAGGTCCGCACCCACCCGTTCTTCTGCGCCCCGCTGCCGTACGAGGACATGCCCGAGGACCTGCGGGAGGAGTTCACGGGTGCCGTGCTCACGATCCTCAAGGGCGATCTCAACTACCGCCGCCTCGTGGGGGACAGACTGTGGAGCCCGACCGTGCCCTTCGCCGAGCGCACGGCGTACTTCCCCGGGGCCGTCGGGGCGCTCCGGACCCTGAAGTCCGACGTCATCGTCGGCCTGCAGCCGGCAATGCTGGACGCCCTCGAACGGTCCGCAACCGCCTGGCGTACGAGCGGCACGCACGCGCTCATCCAGGTGCGGCCGTAGGGCTGCGGGCGCGGTCGCCCGCGACGTCATCCGCGGTCCACGACGACGACGTCGAGGCGGCGCGGGCCGTGGACGCCCTCGACGCGGTTCAGTTCGATGTCGCTGCTGGCCGAGGGGCCCGAGATCCAGGTGAGCGGCCGGGCGGGGGAGAGGCGTGCGAGAGCCTGGGGAACGGAGCCCACGATCTGCTCCGCGCGGACGATGCAGATGTGGTGATCGGGTACGAGCGTGAGCTTCCGGCTTCCCTGGCCCGGTCCCGCGTCCAGCACGATCGTGCCGGTCTCGGCGATGGCGAGTGCGCAGCTCGTGATCACGCTCCCGCAGGTGTCGAGGTCGCCGGCCGTGAGGCCGGGCCGCTCGTGTTCGACCTCGCACCCGACCAGCCCGAGAACGTGCTCCGGCAGGCCCGTCGGTACGACCACCCGGCCGGATCCCGCCTCCGCCACCAGACGTGCGACGACGTGGGGGACCTTGCCGGGCGCCGCGCGATGCACGGCGGCCTTGTACTGCTCCAGCGTCTCCACCAGGAGGTCGGTGGTCTCCGCGGGCGTCCGGTCGCCGTGCTCGTGCGCGTAGGCGCGGGAGACGGCGGCCGCAGGGGATGCGCCCCCGGGCCCCGCGCCGCCGTCCAGGGCTCGGCGAATGCGGTCGAGCATCTGCCGGCGGCTGCTCACTGCGCGTCCTCCTTTCCCTCGTGGTGACGCTTCCACCAGTCGCGGAAGGGCTTGTCCGGCAGCTGGGGGAGGTCGCGGCTGTCGGTCCAGGCGCGCCCCGGGCCGGGGAGCCGGGAGGGGTGGAGCGCGCGCGTCAGCGATGCGGCCCGCTGGGCGGTGGCCAGGACGGCAGGGTGGTCGAACGCCCAGGCGGCGGCGCCCAGTACCGCCTTCTCCACGCGGTGTCCGCCCTGGTCGGCCACCTGCTCCCGGAGGTGGACCAGGACCTCGGGGATGTCGATGGCGACCGGGCACACGTCGTAGCAGGCGCCGCAGAGAGTGGAGGCGTAGGGCAGGGAGGCGTCGACCTCGCTGGCCGTTCCCCGCAGCTGCGGGGTGAGGATCGCGCCGATGGGACCGGGGTAGACCGAGCCGTACGCGTGCCCGCCGGCCCGCTCGTACACCGGGCAGACGTTCAGGCAGGCCGAGCAGCGGATGCAGCGCAGCGCCTGGCGCCCCACCTCGTCGGCGAGCACGGCGGTGCGTCCGTTGTCGAGGAGGACGAGGTGGAAGTCCCGGGGGCCGTCGCCGTCCGTGGTGCCGGTCCACATCGACGTGTACGGGTTCATCCGCTCGGCCGTCGAGGAGCGGGGCAGCGTCTGGAGGAAGACCTCCAAGTCCTGCCAGGTCGGCACCACCTTCTCGATGCCGACGACCGAGATCAGGGTCTCGGGGAGGGTGAGGCACATGCGGCCGTTGCCCTCCGACTCCACGACGACGAGGGTGCCGGTCTCGGCCACCATGAAGTTCGCGCCCGAGACGCCGACCTTGGCGCGCAGGAACTTCTCCCGCAGGTGCAGCCGGGCCGCCTCGGCGAGTTCGGCCGGGATGTCGCTCAGCCCTTCCGGTGCCGGGCGCCCCCAATCGCCCATCCGCTCGCGGAAGATGTCGCGGATCTCGCCGCGGTTGCGGTGGATCGCGGGGACCAGGATGTGCGAGGGACGGTCGTCGGCGAGCTGCACGATCAGCTCCGCGAGGTCCGTCTCGTACGCGGTGATCCCTTCGGCCGCCAGGTGCTCGTTGAGGCCGATCTCCTGCGTGGCCATCGACTTGACCTTGACGACCTCGGTCTCGCCGGTGGCCCGTACGAGGTCGGTGACGATGCGGTTGGCCTCCGCGGCGTCCTGCGCCCAGTGCACGGTGCCGCCCGCCGCCGTCACCGCCTCCTCCAACTGGAGCAGGTACGTGTCCAGGTGCCTGAGCGTGTGGTCCTTGATCTGCTTGCCGGCCTCGCGGAGCGCTGCCCAGTCGTCCAGTTCGGTGACCGCCAGGGCTCGTTTCTCGCGGATCGTGCGGGTGGCGTGGCGCAGGTTCGCCCTCAGCGTGCTGTTGCCCACTGCTTCGCGTGCGGCCTCGGGGAACGCGGGCATGCCCAGGTGGGTCCCGGTCATGTCAGGGGGTCTCCTTCCGTGGAGGCGAGGATCTCGGCGATGTGCAGGGGGCGGACGTCCGCACCCGACCGGCGGATGAGGCCGCCGAGGTGCATCAGGCAGGAGTTGTCCGCGGCGCACAGCACGGCCGCTCCGGTGGAGACCGCGGCGTCGACCTTGTCACGCCCCATCGCCGCGGAAACGTCGGGATTCCTCACGGCGAACGTGCCGCCGAAGCCGCAGCACTCCTCCGCCCCCGGCAGCTCCACCAGTTCGAGGCCCCGCACCGCTCGCAGGAGCCGCCGGGGGCGTTCGCCCAGACCGAGCGCGCGCAGTCCGTGGCAGGTCGGGTGGTACGTCACCCGGTGAGGGTAGAACGCTCCGACGTCGGTCACTCCGAGGACGTCGACGAGGAACTCCGTCAGTTCGTACGTCCTGGGCACGACCTCGGCCACCGCAAGGGCAAGGGAGGACCCTCGCCCTTCCTCCTCGGCCCTTCTGCCCATGCGCGGGTACAGCTCGCGCACCATCGCACCGCAGGATCCCGAAGGCGTCACGACGGCGTCGTAGCCGGCGAAGACGTCGGCGAACCGGCGGGCGAGCGGTTCGGCCTGCCGCCGGTGGCCGGTGTTGTAGTGGGGCTGACCGCAGCAGGTCTGGCCCATCGGGAAGTCGACGTCGACACCGAGCCGGCTCAGCAGCCGCACCACGGCACGGCCGGTGTCCGGGTACAGCGTGTCGTTGACACAGGTGAGGAAGAGGGCGACACGCATCGCGGGGGTCCTCCGGTCCGTAACGGCACATCGGCTGGGTACGCGCCACCGGTTCGCGCGTCCGCACGTGGTCGCCGGCCGGCCCGTGGGCGCGGGACTGTACCAGTACGTCCCCTGCGCGGCGGCCTCGACTCGGCGGGCCGCGAGGGGACGTTCGCGAGGGGCCGCCGCGACGGGTCGGCCGCGAGGGGGGGGCGGCCGCGAGGGGGGTGGCCGCGACCGGGGGCCGCGCGCGGCGGCCGCCGGCCGCAGCCCCTCCCGCGTCACACCAGTGTCGTCTCCTCCTGGCGTCCCCGCGGTTCCGGGGCGCTGCGGGGGGTGGCCGCGTCCCGCCGGCCGCGGGCTCCGCGCACCGGCCACCACATGCCCCGGCCGAGCAGTGCCGCGGCCGCCGGGACCAGAAGGAGCGACACGACGAAGGCGGACAGGAGGATGCCCAGGGCCGTGGCGAAGCCGAGCTGCCGGGTGGAGGGGTCGGCGTTCACCGCGAGGCTGCCGAAGGAGGCGGCGAGGACCACACCGGCCGTGGCGATGGCCGGCGCCGTGTGCCGTACGGCGCGGGCGACGGCGGCGCGGGCCGGGCCTCCGTGGGACATCTCCTCACGCAGGCGGTCGCTGATCAGGATGTTGTAGTCGGTGCCCAGCGCGACCACGAACAGGAACAGCACCAGCGGCAGGACGAAGGTCACGCCCGCCTGCCCGCCGATGTGCTGGAAGACCAGCGCGGAGGCGCCGAACGTCGCCGCGAAGCACAGCCCGATCGCGAGCATCAGCACCACCGGGGCGGCCAGGCTGCGCAACAGCACCACCAGGATCAGCGCGATCAGTGCCGCCGCCACCGGGAACACCGTCCGCAGGTCCCGGTCGACCGCCGTCGCCACGTCCGCGAACACGGCCGCGGTGCCGCCCACGTGCGCGGTGAGCCCCGCGGGTGTCGCCTCCCGGACGGCCTCGCGCACCGGGCCCGCCACGAGATCCCGCGCGCGCTGCGACTGGGCGTCCACCGTCAGGTACGCGTCCAGCCGGGCGGCGGTGCGGTCGGCGTCGAACACGGGGGCGGCCACCTCGCCGACCCCGGCCACCGCCGACAGCGCCCGGTGCAGGGCGCCCAGCCCGGCGGGGTCCAGGACCCGGCCGTCGTCGGCGGTGACGTACACCGTCGTCGGGTCGGACACGCCCGGCGGCAGCGCGCTCGCGATCTCCCGTGCCGTCGCGGCGGCCGGCGTGTCGCGCGGGGTGCCGCCGGTGCCGAAGTCCATGCGGACGCCCGCCGCTCCGGCCGCGAGCGCGCCGAGGAGCGCCACCGACGCCACGGCGACCAGCAGCGGGCGGCGCGCCACCGTCTCGCCGGTGCGGCCCGCCGCGCCGGCCCGCCCGGCCTTCTCCGAGAGGATCCGCGACGGCCAGAACATCTTCCGCCCGGCCACCGCCAGCAGCGCCGGCATCAGCGTCAGGCTCGCCACCAGCATCACCAGCACCGACACCGCCACCGACGGGCCGAGCACCCGGAACTGACCGAACGTCGCCACCCCGAGCGTCGCGAAGGCCGCCACGATGGTCAGCGCCGCCGAGGTCACCGCCGTGCCCACCCGCCCGGCCACGTCCGCGGCCACCAGGCGGTGGTGCTCGTCCGGCCGCCGGCGCAGCTCCTCGCGGAAGCGGAACAGCAGGAAGAGGAAGTAGTCGACGCCGATGCCGATCAGCACGGTGCCGATCATGCTCGGGGTGCCCGGGTCGAGCCGGAAACCGGTCAGGAGGGCCGCTCCCACGACCGTGCCGGCGGCGGCGCCCCCCACCACGGACACCGCGAACAGCGGGACGAACGCGGCCAGGACGCTGCGGAACACCAGCACGTTGATCAGGACGATCAGCCCGACCATCACCAGGCCGACCACCGTCTGCGTGGTCTCCTCCGCCTCGGCGCGGTCCACGACGTCCGCGAGCCCCCCGGTGAACCCCGTGCGCAGCCCGGCCTCACCGAACTCCCGCTCGGCGCGGTCGTGGAAGACCCGGTACAGGGACTGCATGCCGGGGTCGGTGGAGTTGCCCCGCAGCCGCGCGCCGAGCAGCGCGAACGACCCGTCGGGGGCGGTCGCCACCGGTGCCACGCGCGGGACCTGGGAGTAGTCCTCGGAGAGCCCCCGTACCTGCTCGTCCGTCCACGGCATCTCCACGCGCGTGGCGCTCAGTTCACGCGCCACGTCCCGCACGCGCCGCTCGTCCGCGTCCTCGAGCGGCTTGCCGTCGCGCCGCGCCACCAGCACCGTCACCGCGTCGGCGTCCGGCTCCGCGCCGAACTCCTCCCGGGCGATCCGCAGCGCCGCGGCCGCGTCGTACTCCGGTGGCAGGAAGCCGGCGCTGTCGGTGTCCGTCACACGGAAGACGAGCGCCTGACCCATGATCGCGACGAAGACGCCGAGCACCGCCCATACGACGATGACCCGCCAGGGTCTGCGGGTCGAGTATCCGGTCAGGGAACGGATCACGGAAAGCCTCCGGAAGGGTGCGGGGTACGGGGGGACGGGGGCGGGTGCCGCGGGACCGTGACGTCCGGGGCGGCGCCCCCTGCCGGGTGGTTCCGGCACTCCTCCAGCACATCAGCGCCGCGCGGCCCGAACCTCGGAGCCGGGGACGAGAAACCCTCTGGGAGCACGGCCCCGGACCGCCGCGCCACTGGGAGCCTGCTCCTGGTCGCCGCTCCCTCCCGGTCCCGACGCCCTGGCCCCGGCGCACCGGCACCATGGGACACTCGGCGGACGAACCGCAGGTCACCGGGCCGCCCCGGCGGCCCGGGCGAACATGGACGCGCACAGGGGGCGGAGATGGGACGGATCGCGGACGCAGGGCGCCCCGGCCGGGCACGGGGCGGCGCGGGCGCGCCCGGCGACGGACCGTCGGACCTCCCGGCCGGGCCGCGTCCCGGTGGGGCCGGCCCGGGGAGCCGCCCCGGCGGACCGGGGCTGTGGACACAAGCCGACGGGCTGGTCGCCGTCGGCGCCGCGGCCGTCGATCTCGTGGGCTTCACCGTCACCAGCCAGATGGACCAGGGTCACGTCCCGGTGGCCGGCTGCCTGGTCGTGGTGGTCGCCTCGCTGTTCCTGCTGGCGCGCCGCCGCTCACCCCTGGCGGTCCTCGTGTGCGTCCTCGTGGCGAACCTGTCGCTCAACTGGTTCAGTTCCGTCGGCCAGCACTACGGGGCGGCCACCGTCGTCGCCCTCTACACCGTCGTACGTCACCACCGGGCCGCAATCGGCGCGGCGGCCGTCGCCGGCTGCGTCGCGGTGCTCCAGTTCGTCCACCCGGGGATGCCCGCGCCGTCCCTGATCGAGCTCGCCCCCAACGCCGCTTCCGCGCTGTTCGTGGCCGGTGCCGCCGTCGCCGTCGGCCGCTGGCAGCGCAACGCCGAGGCCCAGCGGCGGCTGCTCGCCGAGCGGGCCGTGTCCGACGAACGGCGGCGCATCGCCCGCGAGTTGCACGACATCGTCGCGCACCACCTGACCACCATGCAGCTGCTCGCCGGAGGTGCCCGGGCGAACATCGACCGGTCCCCGGAGGCGGCCCGCGAGGCACTCGTCGCCCTGGAGGGCTCCGGCCGCACCGCCCTGCGCGAGATGCGTCACCTGCTCGACGTGCTGCGGGCCGGCGACGAGATCGACGAGGAGGGCGACGAGGGCGACGAGGGCGGGACGACCGCACCGCAGCCCGGCATCGGCGACCTCGACCGCATCGTCGGCGACAGCCGGCGCGCCGGCCTCCCCACCAGCCTCACCACCGAGGGAGACCCGCGGTCGCTCCCGCCCGGTGTCGCGCTCACCGTCTTCCGTATCGTCCAGGAGGCCCTCACCAACGCCCGCAAGCACGCGGGCGACGGCGCGCACGTCGACGTACGGCTCACCTGCGGGGCCCGCGAGGTCCGGGTCGACATCACGGACGACGGTCCGCGTACCGGCCGTCCCGTCGCACGCGGACCGGGCCACGGTCTCATGGGGATGCGGGAGCGCGTCGCCCTCCACGGCGGCACCCTGCGGGCCGGACCGGAGGGCGCGGGGTTCGCCGTCCGGGCCCGTCTCCCCCTGCCCGCCGACCGTCAGGAGGCGTACGCGTGAGCGCGGTCGTCAAGGTCCTCATCGCCGACGACCAGCCCCTCGTCCGGCGCGGCCTGGCCCTGATGCTCGCCCCCGAGCCCGGTTTCGAGGTGGTGGCCGAGGCGGCGGACGGCGCCGAGGCGGTCCGTCTCGCCCATGACCGCCGGCCCGACGTCGTCATCATGGACATCCGCATGCCGGTCCTGGACGGGATCGCCGCCACCGAGCGGCTCACCGCCGAACTGCCCGGCTGCCGGGTCCTGGCCCTGAGCACCTTCGACATGGACGAGCACGTCGTGGCCGCCCTGCGGGCGGGGGCGTGCGGCTTCCTGCCCAAGGACATCTCGCCCGAGGACCTCGTGGCCGCCCTGCGTGTGGTCCACGACGGCGAGGCGATCCTCGCCCCGCGGCTCCTGACCCGGCTCATCTCCACGCACGTCACGGCCCCGGCCGCCGCCTCGCCGCACCCGGTGCCCCCCGCGGCCGAAGGGCTCACCCCGCGCGAGCGGGAGGTGTGGCGGCTGATCGCCGGCGGTCTGGACAACACGGAGATAGCCGACCAGCTCGGGGTGAGCGCCTCCACCGTGAAGAACCACATCACCGGCCTCTTCGCCAAGCTCCGGGTCCGCGACCGCGCCCAAGCGGTCATCGCCGCGTACGAGACGGGCCTGGTGACGGTACGGCGCGAGGCGTGAAACCACCGGGCCGGGCGGCCCGGAGGGCATCCTGCCGCACGGGGAGGGCTCCGTTCCGTGCGGGCCCAACGACCCGGAATGTTTCGTTCCGTACGGGCCGAACGGCCCGGAGGGACTGGTTCCGTGCGGGGTGAACAGCCATCGCTGGTACGCCTGTTGCGGCTCGTCAGGGACCTTCGGCGAGGCGGAGGCGGGGAATCCGCGGTTATGCCCGAAGCTTCGTCATTTATCTGTACGATGTGACAATCTTCGGCGAAAAGGGATCTTGACTGGGCGTGCGCGGGGGTGGATCGGGGGGCCGGGGCACGGCGCGTCAGCGTCCCCGTGCCGCCCTCCTGCCCCCGCCCGGGCTCCGTCGCCCGGGGACCACTTGGGAGGGGGACGCCCACGTGAACATGATGCTCGCCCGGCTCGGCGAGGACGACCCGCGCAGCCTGGGCGGCTACACCGTACTGGCCGTCATCGGACAGGACGGCATGGGCCGCGTCTATCTGGGGGAGAAGGCCGCCGGGGCGCCGCCCGTGGCGATCAAGACCGTGCGGCCGGGACTCCAGGACGACCCGGAATTCCGCATGCGGTTCGCCCGCGAGGCCCGGGCGTGCGAGCGCCTGTCCGGGGCGGGGACACCGCGCTACCGGGGCGCCGACCCGGACGGCCGGCCACCCTGGCTGGCCGTCGACTACATCCACGCCCCGCCACTGAGCGTCCTCGTCCGCGAGGCCGGCCCCTTACCCCCGCCGGGCGCCATGTCGCTCGTGCGGGAACTGGCACGCATCCTGCCCCGCGTCCACCGGCTCGGCCTGGTCCACCGCGACCTCAAACCGGGCAACGTCCTGGTGGCGAGGCAGGGCCCGGTCATCATCGACTTCGGGCTCCTGCTCGACCTGGCCAGCCCCACCGACCCGCTCGACACCGACCGCCGGGGCACCCCGGGCTACGCAGCGCCGGAACACTGCTTCCGCCGGCCCGTGAGCGAGGCGGCCGACGTCTACGCCCTGGGCGCGATCCTGGCGTTCGTCCTGCGCGGCGCCCTGCCGGTGGACGGCCCGGCGGTCCGGCGGCGGCGCGACGGGCGCCCCGACATCACCGGGCTGTCCGCCGAGGCGTACGAACTGGTCGCCGACTGCATGGCGCTCGACCCGGCGGACCGCCCGCCCCCCGCGACGGTGGTGGCCCGCGCCGACGCGCTGTCCCGGGCCGCGACGCCGGGTGTCGCCCGGCCGGGAGCCTTCACCTGGCTGCCGCCCGCCGCCCAGGACGTGCTCCGCGCCTACGAGGAGATCCGCCTGCCGGAGGCCCGGCCCGCCACCCACAGGCCCGCCGCCGCGACCGTCCCGCTTCCCCGCCCCGAGCCCCCCGCCCCGACGAAGGTCATGGAGCCCCGAGCCTCGTCGACGCCCGCCGGCCGCCCGGCGCCCCCCCGCCCGTCGCCGGCTCCGCCCCCGCCCCCGCACGCATCCCCCCGGCGGCCGGCGCCCCCGCCCCTCGCCGGCGCCCGCTGGAGCGCCCGGCTGCCGGGCCGCACCTACTACGCAGCGCCCGTGCTCCACCGGGGCCTCGCCGTGGTCGCGGCGCTCGACGGCACCGTCCGCGCCTTCGACGCCCGCACCGGCGAGGTCGCCTGGTCGCGGAAGCTGGACGGCCGGGTGGAGTGCCCGCCCGCGACGGGCGGCGACACCCTGATCGTCTCCCGCGCCGACCGCTGGGTGTGCGCCCTGCACACCTCCACGGGCAAGGAACTATGGCGCCGCCCCACCGGCAACACCGCGCCCTCCACCCCCGTCGTCGCCGGCGACCGGGTCCTCCTCGGCGACCGGGAGGGGCTGGTGCGCGCCCTCGACGCCGAGGCGGGGGACCTCCTGTGGACCGCGCGCACGGGCGACCGTGCCGTCCACGGCGCTCCCGCCGTCCACGACGGCCGTGTCTTCGTCACCTCCTGGGACGGCAGTGTCTACGCCCTCGACGCGCGCGACGGCACCCGCCTGTGGGAGGCCCCCACCGGCGGCGAACTGCACGGCGGGCCGGTCGTGTCCGGGGGCAGCGTCCACGTCGGCAGCCGCGCCCGGGTCGTGTGCGCCTTCCGCGCCTCCGACGGACGGCAGGAGAGCCAGGTGCCCACTTACGGCCCGGTACGCGCCCGCCCCGTCGCGTACGGGGGCGAGATCTGGGTCGGCTGCCTGCGCGGCGGCCTGTACGGACTGGGCGCCGGCCACGGCACCGCCGTCCGCCGTCTCGCGCTCGGCGCGGCCGTCCACTCCGAGGCGGCCGTCGACCGGCACAGCGTCTACGCCGGAACGTCCGACGGCCGGGTGCACCGGCTGCGCCGCGACGGCGGCCCCGCACATCCCTGGTACGACGCCGGGGCGCCCGTCGAGGCGGGGCTCAGGACGGGGTACGGCCTCCTCTTCGTCGTCGGCACCGACTGCCGGCTGCACGCCGTCGACCTGGGCGCCGACACCACCCGGCGCGCGGCCGCCCGGCCCCCGGCCCCGGAGCCGGCCCCGTGATCCGCCTCCGGTGGCGCGCGTCCCGGCGCCGGTCCACCGCCGGGGAGGCCCGGCCCGGCGTCCCCGGCACGGGCGGCCCCGGCACGGGCGGCACGACGGCCTCCGGCAGCGACGCCTCCGGCACCGGCGTCCCCGGCC
>NZ_LWBU01000003.1 GCF_001646665.1 Streptomyces noursei
CTCCCGCTCCGCGGGAGCGCTGACGGGTGGCTGCGCCACCCGCTCACCCCGGCTGCTGCGCAGCCGGGGTGACGGTCCGTTCGCTGCGCTTCCGGACCGGGCGGGGCGTTGCCCCGCCGGCCCTGGGCTTCGCTTCGCTCTGCCCAGGGCCGGCGGGTCCGCTGCGCTCCCCCGCCTCAAGGGCCCTTTCGGCTGCGCCTCCAGGACCGCTATGGCCCGCTGACGCGGGCCAGGCTGGCTGGAAGGGTGTTGGTCGCTCGTTCGTGTCAGGATTGGTGTAGCGCGTGACTCAGGTTGATGCAGCATGTAGTGTTGGCGAAAACGTGTGAGTCCCAGTTCTCGGAGGCGAAGGTGAGTGGTATGCACAAACCGCTTGAGGAGCAGCTTGGTCCTGATGGGTTCTCGCTTGTCGAGTGCCGCCGTCGGCAGGGGGACGCTGCGAGGACAGCAGCGCACATCACCACGTCCGGGAAGGGGGACTGGGCCTGGCTCTCGGAGGTATGGGCTCGTCGCATCGAACGGTGTGAGCTGTGGATCGCCCAGCAGCAGCCGGTTTCCTGAAGGCCTACCCCATGCCGGGCGCGGGGTAGGTGCGCCTGGGTAACGCAGCACCAGGCAGCAGGCGTGAATGCCCCGTTGGAGGTGCTCGGGCTCCCTGACGGCGCGGGGCGTGCCGGCGCGGGGCGCGCCCCGGGGGGCGGTGCGGTGGACGGCTATGAAAACCCCGCGTGGGCATCGCAGACCCCCGGCCACCGGGCGCCCGGCGGGGGCGGCCCGCGGGGCGGCCGGCCGGGGCTGCTGAGCATGGCGTACATACCGCGTACATACGACCGCACGAGCAGACCGACCCCGTGCGGTCCGGAGGCGTACGTCCGGGAGACATCCCTGGCCGCCCACGGACACCGCAGAGCAGCCCCGGGTGGCCGCGGAGCAGCCCCGGGGTGCTGGAGGCGCTCAGTGAGACCGGCGGTCTGGGTACGGCTGACCGTGGATATGCCCAGCGCGGGGAGCCGGCACGCGGGAGGCCGGGCACTCCGGCCCCGGACGAGCCTTCAAGAGTGCGGAGCCCGGCGGCTTGGCGGACCTTTGCTACGGCCTGCAATCCGCATGAGCATCAGAAAGGCCACGAGTGTCGACAATTCAGCTCAGGAAACACCAGCTCGATCAGCGGTCCGCGTTTCGTAGATGGGTGGGATTTCCTGCAAGATCATCCGTGCTCCCGCGTGGTGTCCGCGCCACGATCGTGTCCGCGACCGGCTCGGGCAAAACGATCACCGCCGCCGCGTGCGCGCTCGAGTCCTTCCCGGACGGCCGGATCCTCGTGACCGTGCCGACCCTGGACCTGCTCGTACAGACCGCCCAGGCCTGGCGCCAGGTCGGCCACCGGGCCCCCATGGTCGCGGTGTGCTCGCTCGAGAACGACCCGGTCCTGGGCTCGCTCGGGGTGCGCACCACCACCAACCCCATCCAACTCGCCCTGTGGGCCGGGAAGGGGCCGGTCGTCGTGTTCGCCACGTACGCCTCCCTGGTGGATCGCGAGGACCCGCAGGACCCGACGGGTCAGCGGAAGGTGCGCGGGCCGCTGGAGGCCGCTCTGGCGGGCGGAGAGCGGCTCTACGGCCAACGCATGGACGGCTTCGACCTCGCCATCATTGATGAGGCCCACGGAACCGCTGGTGATCTTGGTCGTCCGTGGGCGGCGATCCACGACAACCAGCGGATCCCCGCCGACTTCCGGCTCTACCTGACCGCGACCCCGCGCATCCTGGCGGCTCCCCAGCCGCGAAGGGGCGCGGAGGGCCAGGAGGTGGAGCTCGCGACCATGGCCGACGACCCGAACGGCACCTACGGCGCGTGGATCGCCGAACTCGGCCTGAGCGAGGCGATCGAGCGCGAGATCCTCGCCGGATTCGAGATCGACGTCCTGGAGATCCGCGACCCCTCCCCCATCCTCGGAGAAACGGAGGAAGCGCGGCGCGGCCGACGCTTGGCGCTGCTGCAGACCGCACTCCTGGAGCACGCCGCCGCACGGAATCTACGCACCGTCATGACGTTCCACCAGAAGGTGGAGGAGGCAGCCGCGTTCGCGGAGAAGCTGCCCGAGACGGCGGCCGAGCTGCATGCCGGCGAGGTCTCGGGCGAGGACCTGGCGCAGGCGGACAATCTCCCGAAGTCGTCGATCGACGCGGAGTTCTACGAGCTGGAGGCCGGCCGCCACGTACCCCCCGGCCGGGTGTGGTCGGCGTGGCTGTGCGGCGACCACCTCGTCGCCGAGCGGCGCGAGGTCCTGCGCCAGTTCGCGAACGGGATCGACGCGGCCGGGCGCCGGGTCCACCGCGCCTTTCTGGCATCCGTTCGTGTGCTCGGGGAAGGCGTCGACATCACCGGCGAGCGGGGAGTCGACTCGATCTGTTTCGCCGACACCCGCAGCTCCCAGGTGGAGATCGTCCAGAACATCGGCCGGGCGCTGAGGCTCCACGAGGACGGCAGCACGAAGATCGCACGGATCATCGTGCCGGTGTTCCTGGAGCCCGGCGAGGACCCCACCGACATGGTCGCCAGCGCCTCGTTCCGCCCCCTCGTAGCCGTCCTCCAGGGCCTGCGCTCGCACGATGAACGACTCGTCGAACAACTGGCCTCGCGGGCGCTGACGAGCGGCAAGCGCAAGATTCACGTTCGGCGGGACGAAGAGGGGCGGATCGTCGGTGCCGGCGGCGAAGGGGACGGGGAGCACCAGGAGGGTGGCACCGGCGCAGCTACCGAAGCCGCCCTGCTCCACTTCTCCAGCCCGCGCGACCCGGCGACCATCGCGGCCTTCCTGCGCACCCGGGTCTACCGGCCCGAGTCCCTGGTCTGGCTCGAGGGCTACCAAGCCCTCATCCGGTGGCGCAGGGAGAACGAGATCACTGGTCTCTACGCCGTTCCGTATGACGTCGAGGTCGAGGTCGGGGCGACGAAGGCGTTTCCGCTTGGGCGGTGGGTGCATCAGCAGCGAAAGGCCTTGCGGGCCGGGGAGCTGGAGGAGCGGCGCAAGACCCTGCTCGACGCCCCGGAGGCCGGGATGGTGTGGGAGCCCGGCGAGGAAGCCTGGGAGACCAAACTCGCCACACTCAGGTCCTACCAGCGGGCCACGGGACACCTCGCACCCCGACAAGACGCCGTCTGGGACGACCCGGCCGGCGGCGGCCCCGTGCCGATCGGACAGCACATGGCCAACCTCCGCCGCAAAGGCGGTCTGGGCAAGGATCCGGAGCGGGCCGCCGTTCGCGCGCAGCAGCTGGCCGCGGTCGACCCCGACTGGAACTGCCCCTGGCCACTCAACTGGCAGCGGCCCTACCGCGTCCTGGCGGACTTGGTCGACGCCGACGGCGTCCTGCCGGCCATCGAACCGGGGGTGCTGTTCGAAGGCGATGACATCGGGCGGTGGCTCCAGCAGCAGA
>NZ_LWBU01000004.1 GCF_001646665.1 Streptomyces noursei
ACGGGCCGGGGGGGGGGGGGCGCGCGGCCGGCCCGACGCCGGCGGGCGCGGCGGGGGGCGGGGGGGGCGGGGGGGGGGGGGGGGGGGGATCGGGGGGGGCGGGGGGGGGGACGGGGCTTCGGCGGGGGGGGGGGGGGGGGTGGGGGGCCGGGGGGGGGGCGGGGGGGGGGGCGGGGGGGGGGGGGGGGGGGGGGGGGGCGCGGCGGGGGGGGGGGCGTGGGGCGGGGGGGGCGGGGGCGGGCGGGCGGGGGTGGGGGGTGGCCCCC
>NZ_LWBU01000005.1 GCF_001646665.1 Streptomyces noursei
CCACCCCCCCCCCCCCCCTCCCGCGCCCCCCCCCCCCCCCCCCCCCCCGCCCCGCCCCACCGCGCCGCCCCCCGCCCGCACCCCCCGCCGCCCCGCGGGCGGGCGACCGCGCCGCCGGGCCGGGCCCCGCCCGGCGGCGCCCGCCGGCGCCGCGCCCCCCGCCCCCCCCGCCCCCCCCACCGCCCAGCCCGCGGCCCCCCCCGCC
>NZ_LWBU01000006.1:0-1781 GCF_001646665.1 Streptomyces noursei
CCCCGCCCCGGCCCCGGCCCGCCGGCTGACGGCTGCTCCGTCATCCGCCCCAGCCCCGACTCTCACCCCGGACCCGCCCCCACCCCCGGACCCCACATCAGCTCCCGCCCCAGCCCCGGCCCCCGCCCCCGGGGGTCCGTGGCGGCCTTCCCCGGGCCCCGTTTTGGACCCCTTCCCCGAACCCGCTTTGGACCTGTTCACCGGACCATCGTGCCGCCGAGGCTTTGATCATGAGCACCGCATCCCCGTCACCCGCCTACGTCCACGGCTACTCCCCGGACGAGTCACGCCGTCTGGGAGCACAGGCCGACACCCTCGCCGCGCTGCTCCACTCCGGCACCGCGTACCCGCCGGGCAGCCGGGTCCTGGAGGCGGGGTGCGGGGTCGGGGCCCAGACGGTGCACCTGGCACGGTCGAGCCCCGGTGCCCGGCTCGTCTCCGTCGACGTCTCCGCCGCCTCCCTCGACCGGGCGCGCACGCGTGTGGCGGCGCAGGTCCCGGACGCCCGGGTGGAGTGGCACCGCGCCGACCTGCACGCCCTGCCCTTCCCCGACGCCACCTTCGACCACGTCTTCGTGTGCTTCGTGCTGGAGCACCTGCCCGACCCGGAGGGGGCCCTGACAGCCCTGCGGCGGGTGCTGCGCCCGGGCGGCACCCTCACCGTGATCGAGGGCGACCACGGCTCGGCGTTCTTCCACCCCGACAGCCGCCACGCGCGCGTGGCCATCGACGCCCAGGTCCGCCTCCAGGCGGCGGCGGGCGGCGACGCACTGATCGGCCGCAGGCTGCAACCGCTGCTGTCCGCCGCCGGGTACGGCGACGTCGTCGTCCGGCCGCGCACGGTGTACGCCGACCGGACGCGGCCCGCGCTGGCCGAGGGGTTCACCCGCGACACGTTCGTCGCCATGATCGAGGCCGTCCGGGACGACGCGCTCGCGGCGGGGCTGGTCACATCCGCCGACTGGGAGCGGGGGATCGCCGACCTGCGCCGTACGGCGGGCCCGGGCGGCCCCCTTCCACTACGCGTTCTTCAAGGCGACGGCCACGCGGCCGGTCTCCCCCGGGGCCGTTCCCTTACCCGGCCCCGGCGCCCCCCCGGGCCCCCGCGGCCCNNCCGGCCCCGGGCGCCCGCCGGGTCCTCGGCGGCCCTCCTCGCTCACGGGGTGGAGAGCTCCGCCCCGTCCTCCATGATGGGCCGGATGACGACCGGGTACTCGGGCGCGCCCTCCGGCTGGGGGCAGCGGGCGACGCGCGCCGCGATCTCGGTGACGCGGTCCAGGCTCGCGCAGTCGAGCACCCAGTAGCCGGCCAGCAGTTGCTCGGTCCGTCCGTACGGGTCGTCCTTCACGACCGGCCGGCCGTCCTCGCCGAGGCTGACGAAACGGGTGCGGCGCGGCTCGGCGAGCCCCTGGCCGTCGACGAGTTCACCGTTCGCGGCGAGTTCGTCGTTGATCTCCTCCATGAACGCGAACATCGTCCGCATGTCCTGCTCGGTCCAGGCGGGACTGCCCGGGGAGGGGTTGCCGGTCATGGCGTCGTAGTCCGCCTGTGTGCCCTGCACCATCATCAGGTACTTCATGATGCCGCTCCTCTCGATGCGGCCAGCCTCACAGATCCGCGAGGACCGCGCGCGGGGCGACTGGGCCCGTTGGCCGTGTCCGTCCCCCCGCCGGGAGCCGGGGCGCGCCCGATCGGGGGACGACCGCCTTCACCGCCCGTGGAACCGGTCATACGATCATCGCCGGCTTCCCGACCTTCCGACCGAAGGGCCCCTGTGAAGA
>NZ_LWBU01000006.1:1838-1992 GCF_001646665.1 Streptomyces noursei
CGCCGTGACCGCGCCCGCCGCCCTCGCCCCCGTCGCACCGGCGTCCGCCGCGACCGGTCCAGCGGCGCCCCGGCCGCAGGTCCCGCCCCTGGGCCGGTCGTCCGGTGCCCCGAACGCGGCGGACGACGCCGCCCGGCCCTCCCTCATGGAGCTG
>NZ_LWBU01000006.1:2045-3101 GCF_001646665.1 Streptomyces noursei
CGCCGCCGAGGCCGCCGCCGTGCGGGCGCTCGCGGACGAGTTGTCGGACACCGCTCCGCTGGCGGTCGCCGCCGCCGGGGCCGTCCGGGACGCCGAGGCGGCCGCCGCCGCCCGACAGGCCGACGCTGACCGGCTCGCCGACGCCGAGGCGGCCCTGAAGGACCTGCCGGAGGGCGCGACGGAGGCGGAGAAGGCGCGGGCGGAGCAGGACGTCGCCGACGCGCTGGCCGCCGCCGAGGACGCGGCCGAGGCGCAGGAGGCGGCCGGCACCAGGGCGAAGGAGGCCACCCGGGCGAGGGACGACGCGCGGGCGGCGGCGTCCGCGCTCGTGCACCGGGCCGGGGAGGACAAGGCGAAGGCCCTCGCCGCCCGCGAAGCCGCCGACAAGGCGCTCGCCGACGCCCGGAAGGAGGCCGAGCGGGGCGCCTGCGTCCCCGAGGACCGGCTCACGGTCGAGGTCACCGGACTGCCGGCGACGATCACGGCCGGTACGACGGTCGACTTCACCGTCCGGGTCGGCAACGGCACCGACCGCACCCTCGACGAGGTCTGGCCGTACGTGAAGGTGGAGGGCTCCGACGACCTGCTGGACGTGCTGTGGTCCACCGCCGGTTCCCCCGCCTGGCAGGACGCCGACGCCGACCACTACGCGGGCGCGGTCGAGAAGCTGGCGGCCGGAGCGCACGCGGAGGTGAAGGTACGCCTCCGCGTCGCCGCCTCGGCGCCGGCCGGCGACGGCGTGGCGACCGTCGCCGCCGACTACCTCAATGACGACGAGTCGTGCGGCGGGACGCCCGAGTTCCACGAGTACGGCTTCGGTGTCGTGGCCGCGGCCCCCCTGCCGGGCCCGCCCGCCGCCCGGCCCGCCTCCCCGGCCCGCCAGCCACAGGGCGCGGCCGCCACCCGCCCGCTCACCACCCCCGCCGCGGGCAGCCTCGCCGACACGGGCTCCTCCTCCACCGTTCCGCAGGTCGCCGGCGCCGCCGCCACGGCCGTCGCCCTCGGCGCGGGCCTGATCCTCGCCGTACGCCGGCGGAGGCCGGACACCGAGGCGTG
>NZ_LWBU01000006.1:3173-5412 GCF_001646665.1 Streptomyces noursei
CCGCGGGAAGCCGGCGCTGGAACGATGGGCGGATGAGCGCAACGGACGACGAGAAGCTGGAAGAGACCCGCCGCGAACTGCTGGACCTTGCCGCCCGCGACCCGGACGACGCGCGCGTGCAGTACCGCGCGGCCTGCGTCCACGACCGGCTGGGGCTGGAGGCCGAGGCGGTCCCCTTCTACGAGCGCTGCCTCGCCGGCACCGGCCTCTCCGACGAGGACCGCCGCGGCGCTCTCCTGGGCCTCGGCAGCACCTACCGCGTCCTCGGCCGGCACGCCCGCGCCGTGGAGACCCTGCGCCGGGGTGTGGCCGAGTACCCGGACGACGGCGGCCTGCGGACCTTCCTGGCCATGGCGCTCCACAACACGGGCGACCACCGCGAGGCGATGGGCATCCTGCTGGACCTCCTCGCCACCACGAGCCAGGACCCCTCGGTCCAGCAGTACCGTCGCGCCATCGCCCTGTACGCCGAAAACCTCGACGCCACGGGCGGGGCGCTCGCCGGATGAACGCCAGAGGGCCGGACCGCTTCCGCGGTCCGGCCCTCTGAGCTGGCGGAGGATACGAGATTCGAACTCGTGAGGGGTTGCCCCCAACACGCTTTCCAAGCGTGCGCCCTAGGCCTCTAGGCGAATCCTCCGCCGCAAACAATACAAGACGTTGAGGAGTGCTCGCGAACCCGTTCCCCCCGGTCGCCGGCCGATGGTCTCCGGAGCCCCGGGGGGTGCACCGGGGGGCCGGGGCATCGGGTAGGCTGGGCGCAGCCCCTCACGTGGCGCTATCTGACTGAACTCCCCCAGGGCCGGAAGGCAGCAAGGGTAGGTCGGCTCTGGCGGGTGCGTGAGGGGCGCTTGCGTTTCCCGGGGTGTCCGGTGGGCAGGGCCGATTGTCGGTGGGGCCCGATATCGTCGTAAGGGTGTCGTCCCTTGCGCTGTACCGCCGCTATCGCCCCGAGTCCTTCGCCGAGGTCATCGGGCAGGAGCATGTCACCGACCCGCTGCAGCAGGCCCTGCGGAACAACCGGGTCAATCACGCGTACCTGTTCAGCGGACCGCGCGGGTGCGGCAAGACGACCAGTGCGAGGATCCTGGCCCGCTGCCTGAACTGTGAGCAAGGTCCCACGCCGACCCCCTGCGGGGACTGCCAGTCCTGCCGGGACCTGGCCAGGAACGGGCCGGGGTCGATCGACGTCATCGAGATCGACGCCGCTTCCCACGGAGGCGTGGACGACGCCCGTGACCTGCGGGAGAAGGCCTTCTTCGGGCCGGCGAGCAGCCGCTACAAGATCTACATCATCGACGAGGCGCACATGGTCACCTCGGCGGGCTTCAACGCCCTGCTGAAGGTGGTCGAGGAGCCGCCGGAGCACCTGAAGTTCATCTTCGCGACGACCGAGCCCGAGAAGGTCATCGGCACCATCCGGTCGCGCACGCACCACTACCCGTTCCGGCTGGTTCCGCCCGGCACCCTCCGGGAGTACCTGGGCGAGGTGTGCGGCAAGGAGCAGATCCCGGTCGAGGACGGGGTGCTGCCGCTCGTCGTGCGCGCGGGCGCCGGGTCGGTGCGTGACTCCATGTCCGTCATGGACCAGCTGCTCGCCGGCGCCGCCGAGGACGGTGTGACGTACGCCATGGCGACGTCGCTCCTCGGCTACACGGACGGCTCGCTGCTGGACTCGGTGGTGGACGCCTTCGCCGCCGGGGACGGGGCCGCGGCGTTCGAGGTGGTCGACCGGGTCATCGAGGGCGGCAACGACCCCCGGCGGTTCGTGGCGGACCTGCTGGAGCGGCTGCGCGACCTGGTGATCCTCGCCGCGGTGCCCGACGCGGCCGAGAAGGGCCTCATCGACGCCCCCGCCGACGTGGTCGAGCGCATGCAGGCCCAGGCCTCGGTGCTCGGGGCGGCGGAGCTGAGCCGCGCCGCCGACATCGTGAACACCGGGCTGACCGAGATGCGCGGCGCCACCTCGCCCCGGCTCCAGTTGGAGCTGATCTGTGCGCGCGTGCTGCTGCCCGCCGCGTTCACCGACGAGCGGTCGCTGCTGGCCCGGCTGGACCGGCTCGAGCGGGGTTCCGTCGTCCAGGGCGCCGCCTTCCAGGCGACGGGCCCCGGCCCCGCCATGGGGTACGTGCCCGGCCCCGAGGCCCACGCCCAGGTGCCGCCCGGCGCGCCGGGCGCGGGGCCGGCGGCCGCCCGCGCCGCGGTCCGGGGCCCGGGCGACGCCCCCGCCCCCCCCCCC
>NZ_LWBU01000007.1 GCF_001646665.1 Streptomyces noursei
CCCCCCCCCCCCCCCCCCCCGCGCGGGCGCCCCCCCCCCCCCCCCCCCCCCCCCGCCGCCCGCCCCCCCCCCCCCCCCCCCCCCCCCGGGGGCCCCGGCCCCCCCCCCGCCCCGCCCCCCCCCCCCGCCCCCCCCCCCCCCCCCCCCGCCCCCCCCCCCCCCCCCCCCCCCCCCCCCCCCCCCGCGGCGGGCGCGCCCGCCATGACCTCCGCCGCCGTGCCCCGCGCGGCCGCCAGGGTCTCCTCCG
>NZ_LWBU01000008.1 GCF_001646665.1 Streptomyces noursei
GGGGGGCGGGTGGGGCGGGGGGGGGGGGGGGGGGGGGGGGGGGGGGGGGGGGGAGGGGGGGGGGGGGGGGGGGGGTGGGGGGGGGGGGGGGGGGGGGGGCGGGGGGGGGGGGGGGGGGGGGGGGGGGCGGGGGGGGGGGGGGCGGGGGGGGGGGGGGGGGGGGGGGGGGGGGCGTGGGGGGGAGGGGGGGGGGGGGGGGGCCGGCGGGGGGCCGGGGGGGGGCG
>NZ_LWBU01000009.1 GCF_001646665.1 Streptomyces noursei
CCCCCGCACCCCCCCCCCCCCCCCCGGCCCCGCGCAAAACACCCCGGGGGGTACGGGGAGGGGGTGTTCCCCCCCGTAGGTGACCGCGTGGGCGCCCCCGGACCCGCCCGCCCCCAAAACCGGAACCCCCCCCCCCACCCCCACCCCCGCCGAGAAGATCAGCCCCCCGCCGATCACCATCACCGGCACGAGCGCCGCCTTCAGCGGCGTCCACTCGACGTCGAGCAGCACCAGGGACCACACCAGCACGATCAGCCCCTGGATCACCCGTCCCACCCGCCGCAGC
>NZ_LWBU01000010.1 GCF_001646665.1 Streptomyces noursei
CTAGGTTCTGTCTCTTTGGTCAGCGTCGGGTCCAGATGAGGATGCTTGCGAGGTGGAGTGCGGCCTGGTAGGCGATGGCGAGTTTGTCTGCCCGTGTGGCCAGGCCGCGCCACTGCTTGAGGCGGTTGATGCACCGTTCGACGGTGTTCCGCTGTTTGTAGGCCTCACGGTCGAAGCCTGGAGGGCGGCCGCCTCGGCTGCCCCGCCGCAGGCGGTGGCCGATCTGGTCGGACGGCTGTGGAATGACCGCTCGGATTCCGCGCCGCCGCAGGTGGCAGCGGATGGCGCGGGACGAGTAGGCACGGTCGGCCAGCACGGCGAAGGGCCTCGTTCGCGGCCGGCCCGGGCCGCTGCGGGGCACGCGGATGCGGGACATCACCGTTTCGAAAGCGGGTGCGTCACCGGCCTGGCCTGCGGTGACGGTGAAGGCCAGCGGCCGTGCACCGCCGTCCGCGGCCAGGTGGACCTTGGTGGTCAGTCCGCCGCGGGAGCGTCCGAGAGCGTGATCGGCGGGCTCGCCGGGACGGGCCGCCCCTTTTTGCGTGCTCCGGCGGCATGCTGGTGAGCCCGCACGACGGTGGAGTCCACGGACACCGTCCAGTCGATGTCGTCGTCAGCATCCGCCGCCGACAGGACGGCGGCAAGGATCCTCTCCCAGGTGCCGTCGACGGCCCATCTGATCAGGCGTTTGTGGGCGGTCTGGAACGGGCCGAGCTCGTCGGGCAGGTCCCGCCAGGGCGAGTTGGTGCGGTACTTCCACGCGATGGCCTCAAGGGTGCGCCGGTGGTCGGCCCATCGCCGGCCGCGGACCGGATCGGTCGGCATCAGCGGCTCGATCCGGTCCCACATGGCATCAGTGATCACTAATCGGACACACACATCCGATCAACTGATCAACCCATCAAAGAGACACGCGCTAG
>NZ_LWBU01000011.1:0-186485 GCF_001646665.1 Streptomyces noursei
CCGCGCAGGCCCCCCCCGCCGCGCCGGCCCGCCCCGGCGGGCCAGACCCCGCTGCCCCGGGCGCCGCACGCCCCGGCCCAGGCCCAGGCCGGGCCCCCCGCCCGCGGGCGGGCAGCGGGGGCCCCGGGGGGGCCCCGCCCCCGTACCGCCGGCGCAGCCCGCCGGTCACGTGCCCCGGCAGCCCGCCCCGCACGCCGCCGCCCCGCACGCCCACCCGCCGCACACCGCACCCGATCCGCAGGCGCAGGCACGGCTCGCCCCGGCGGCCGAGGCGGCGCAGGCCCCGCAGGCCCCCGGCCGGCAGACCCCGGCACCGGCCCCCGCGCCCGCCGCCCACGCCCCCGCCGCCCAGGCCCCCGCGCACCCCCGGGCCCACGACGCGGCCGGCCACGCCCCCGCCGCCCAGGCCCCCTCCCCGTACCCCCAGGGCCCCGCCACGCCCGACTCCCGCCCCGTCGTGGACAAGGACCTCGCCGCCGCCGGGCGCAAGCCCCGCCGGGGCGAGCCGCTCGCCACCCGCGCCCTCCGCGCCGTGCGCCGTACCGTCTCCTCGTCCGCCGCCCGGGAGGTCGCCGAGACGACCCGGACCGCCGAGACGCTCCAGCAGCCGGTGACGACCGGACGGCAGATCGCCGTCACGTCCATCCGCGGCGGCGCCGGCAAGTCGACCGTCGCCGCGCTGCTGGGCCTCACCTACGCCCACTACCGGCAGGACCCCGTCCTGCTGGTCGAGGCGGACCCGGCGCTCGGGTCGCTGCCGCTGCGGCTCGGCGCCGAGACGCTGCGGTGGACCACCGGTGACGTCGCAGGCATCGTCGAACCGCAGATGTCGCTGCTGGACGTCACCGGCTACCTCGTCCAGCTCCCCGACAACGCCTGGCTGCTGCCCGGCAGCCAGGGCCGCATCGGCGCCATGCTGGACACCCGCGCGTACGAGCGGGTCATGGTCGCGCTGCGCCGCTACTTCGGCGTGACCGTCGTCGACTGCGAGACCCTGCCCGCCGAGGTCGCCCGCGTCGCGCTCTCCGCGGCCCAGGCCCGCGTCCTGACGACGCCCGCCACCCTGGAGGGCATCGCCAGCACCCACGCGGTGCTCCAGTGGATGCAGGGCCTGCCCCGCCACATCATCGCCGGCACCGTCGTCGTCCTCACCGAACTCGTGCCGCACACCGGACTGGACCTCGACGAGGCCACCCGGAAGCTCGCCGCCACCGGCGCGAGCGTCCAGGTCCTCCCCTACGACCGGCACCTGGCGGCCGGCGGCCCGATCCGCACCGAGCTGCTCGCCCACCCCACCCGGCAGGCCGCCACCCGGCTCGCCGCCGAGGTCTTCCAGCTGTCCCAGAAGCGCCACTGAGGGGGAGCGGACCGATGAGCACCCGACTGATACACCGCCCCGCCCGGACGACCCGCCCGCCCGCCGCCTCCGAGGCGCGCACCATCGAGGCCCCGCCCAACCTGCCCGAGGGCAAGGGCGGCAACGTCGCGATGTCGCTGCTGCCGGTGGCCGGCGTCATGTCGTCCGTCGTGATGATGACCGTCGTCCGCAACAGCCAGTTCGCCGCCCTCGGCGCGCTGATCCTCGTCATCACCGTCATCGGCTCGCTCGTCCTGGTCTTCTCGCAGCGCGGCAAGGCCCAGCGCACCCGGCGCACCCAGCGCGAGGCCTACCTCGCGTACCTGGAGGACCTGCGCGAGGAGCTGTCCGCCGAGGAGCGGGAGCGCCGCGAGCGGGCCGACGTGCTCAACCCGCCGCCGCACGCGCTGTACGACATCGTCCGCGACCCCGCGCGCCTCTGGGAGCGCCGCCGCCTCGACGCCGACTTCCTGCGCGTGCGCGTGGGCACCGGCGAGATGCCGGTGCGCGACCTGCGCATCGGCGACCAGGGCTCCTCCGTCCTCACCCCGCCCGACCGGTTCATGCTCAACGAGGCGTCGGCGCTGATGGACCGCTTCCGCACCGGCACCGAACTCCCGCTGACCGTCCCGCTCGACCGCGTCGGCAACATCAGCGTCGTCGGCCCCCGCCAGGACTGCCTGCGCGTCGCCCGCGCCCTGCTCGTGCAGGCCGCCGCCCTGCACGCCCCGGACGACGTGGGCGTGGCGCTCGCGGTGCCCGGGGAGCGGCTGGCCGACTGGGAGTGGGCCAAGTGGATGCCCCACCTGCTGGACGGCGACCAGTTCGACGGGCCCGTCGCGGCCCGCCGCATCGCGCCCTCCGTGCCGCAGCTCGCCCGGCAGCTCGGCCCCGAGCTGCGCCGCCGCGCCTCCTACGCCGCCGAGGTGCGCCGCGGCCTGTCCGGCAAGGACGCCCTGTCCATGTCGTCCCGCCTGCTGGTCGTCGCCGACGGGCACGGGGAGGACGCCGTGGACCTGCCGCGCCCCGACGACGCGGTGGGCCTGCGCGAGATGGGCGTGACCGTGCTGCACCTGCTGGAGCAGCGCGTCCAGGAGCCGGGGCACGTGGGCGTGCGGATCACCGTCGACGGCGACCGGGTCGCCATCGAGGACCTCCGCGAGGAGGAGCCGGTCGGCGCGCACGGCACCGTCGACGAGGTGTCCGTGCCGTTCGCCGAGGGCCTCGCCCGCATGCTGGCGCCGCTGCGGCTGTCCGCCGAGTCGCTCGGCGACGCGCCGCTGTCCGGGCCGGTCGACTTCGCCGACCTGCTCGGCATCGACGACGTGGCGCGGCTGGACCTGGCCACGCTGTGGGCACCGCGCGGGGAGCGTGCCTTCCTGCGCGTACCGATCGGCATCAGCGACGCCCACGAGCCGGTGCTGCTCGACCTGAAGGAGTCCTCCGAGCTGGGCATGGGCCCGCACGGCCTGTGCGTCGGCGCCACCGGTTCCGGCAAGTCGGAGCTGCTGCGCACCCTGGTGCTCGCCCTGGTGGCCACCCACCCGCCGGAGGACCTGGCCCTGGTCCTCGTCGACTACAAGGGCGGCGCCACCTTCGCGCCCTTCGCCGACCTGCCGCACGTCGCCGGTGTCATCACCAACCTGGAGAACCAGGCCGGCCTGGTCGAGCGCGTCCACGCCTCCCTCGCCGGCGAGGTCAAACGCCGCCAGCGGGTCCTCAAGGACGCGGGGAACGTCGCCGACATCGGCGACTACGCGGCGCTGCGCGCCGAGAAGCGGCCCGACCTGGACCCGCTGCCGCACCTGTTCATCGTCATCGACGAGTTCGGCGAACTGCTCACCGCCAAGCCGGACTTCATCGACCTGTTCCTGTCCATCGGCCGTATCGGCCGCTCCATCGGCGTGCACCTGCTGCTGTCCAGCCAGCGCATCGAGGGCGGCCGGCTCAAGGGCCTGGACACCTACCTGTCGTACCGGCTGGGCCTGCGGACCTTCTCCGCCGACGAGTCCCGCACGGTCCTCGACACCACCGACGCCTTCCATCTGCCGCCGCTGCCCGGCTTCGGCTATCTGAAGGTCGACACCAGCCACTACGAGCGGTTCAAGGCGAGTTACGTCTCCGGCGCCTACCGCGGCCCGGTGCGGCGCGCGGCGGACGAGGACACCGGTCCGCTGGCCCTGGAGTACGAGGCGTACAACACCCTGGGGCGGGCCGAGGAGTCCGGTCCGCAGGAGGCGCCGGTGCGCCGCCGCGAGACCGGTCCGACCGAGCTCGGCGTCATGGTCGAGCAGTTGGAGAACGCCCCCACCGACCCGGTGCGCCGCATCTGGCTGCCCCCGCTGCCCGGCGCGGTCGCCCTCGACCGGGTCGCCGGGCCCCTCCAGGCCGGCCCGCGCGGGATGCAGCTGTCCGCGCGGCGCGGCCCGCTCCAGGTGCCGCTGGGCCTGCTCGACGACCCGACCAGGCAGTGGCAGGGCGAGTGGTACCTGGACCTCACGGTGGCGGGCGGCCACGCCGCCGTCATCGGCGGCCCGCAGTCCGGCAAGACGACCCTGCTGCGCACGCTCGTCCTGTCGCTGGCCCTCACGCACACCCCGCAGGAGGTCGGCGTCTACGGCCTCGACCTCGTCGGCGGCGGCCTCCAGGCCCTGTCCGGCCTGCCGCACGTCGGCGGCATCGCGAGCCGCGCCGACCGCGAGCGGGCCTCCCGCACGGTCGAGGAGGTGCGGAACATGCTGGCGCTGCGCGAGGACCTCTTCCGCGAGCACAACATCGACTCCGTCGAGCAGCTCCGCACCCAGCACGCGGCGGGCCGGCTCCCGCAGCTGGCGTCCGCCGAGATCGTCCTGGTCATCGACGGCTTCGGCGCGCTGCGCGACGACTTCGACGAGCTGGACGACGCCGTCGTCGACATCCTGAAGAGGGGCGGCGGGTACGGCATCCACGTCGTCGCCGGCATGCTCCGCTGGAACGACGTCCGCATCGCGACCCAGTCGTACTTCGGCACCCGTGTCGAGCTGCGCCTCAACGACGCCACCGAGACGAGCATCGACCGCAAGCTCGCCGAGACCCTGTCGCCCGACGAGCCGGGCCGGGTGCTGACCGACGGCAAGCTGTTCGCGCAGGCCGCCCTGCCCCGTACGGACGGGCTGGCCGACAACACCGACCTGGGCACCGTCCTGGAGCGCACCGCCCGGCAGGTCCGCGCCGCCTGGAGCGGCGAGGTCGCGCAGCCGGTGCGGGTGCTGCCCCACGTCCTGGAGCCGCACCTGCTGCCGGGGCCGGTGGCCGAGCCCGGGCGGGTGCCGATCGGCCTGGACCAGACGGCGCTCGCGCCCGTGCTGCTCGACCTGTTCGAGCACGACCAGCACCTGCTGGTGATGGGCGACAGCGAGTGCGGCAAGACGAACCTGCTGAAGACGATCGCCGGCGGGCTGGTCGAGCGGTACGGCGAGGACGAGCTGGTCCTCGCCGTCATGGACCCGCGGCGGGGGCTGCGCGGTGTGGTGCCCGAGGAGTTCCTCGGCGGGTACGCGTACAACGCCAAGCTGTGCGGGGGACTGGCCGCCGGTATCGCCACGGAGCTGGAGAAGCGGCTGCCCGACGAGGGCGCCCGCCTGGAGGACCTGGAGCCGGGCAGCTGGGGCAGCGGCCCGCGGATCGTGGTGCTCGTGGACGACTACGACGTGCTGACGACGGCCGGCCAGGCGCCGCTCGCGCCGTTCCTGCCGTACATCCCCTCCGCCGTCGACATCGGTCTGCACTTCGTGCTGACGCGCCGTGTCGCGGGCGCCTCGCGCGGCATGTACGAGCCGCTGGTGCAGGGCCTGCGCGAGTCGGGGGCGTCGGCGATCCTCATGGCGGGTGACCGCAGCGAGGGCCAGCTGTTCCCGGGCGTGTACGCCTCGCAGCAGCCGCCCGGGCGGGGCGTGCTGATCCGCAGGGGCCAGTCGAACCGGCTGATCCAGACGGTGTTCACCCCCGAATCCTGATCCTGATGACTGCGAAGGACCGGACGACCCCATGACCAAGGACGTCATAGCCCTCACCGAGCGGATGCCGGACCCGTGGGCCGTGCTCGCGGGCCTGCTCTCCGGCGGCCCCGACAAGCTGGTGGACACGGCCGGCGAGGACGCCGTCGTACGGCTCTGCGACGAGCAGGGCCGCCCGCTCGTCTCCGTCGAGGCGCCGCTGCTGGTGCAGGTGCGCGGCGAGGCGGAGCGGCTGCTCGGTGCCACGCCGCCGCCGGTGCCGTTCTGGTGGACGGAGGCCCGTGCCACGACCGGGGTGGCGGAGGCGGAGCGGCTGGCGGGCACGTTCGCGGCCCGGCTGGTGTCGCTGACGGGCGGCTCGGCGTGGCCCCCGGAGGCGGCGCGGTCGCTGGCCGTGGTGGCGTCGGACGGGGTGGGCGTCGCGCCTCCGGCGTCCGCGCAGCCCGCGGTGGACGTCCTGACCGACAAGGTGGCCGTCGTCATCCAGGACCGGCCCGTGGTGGCCATGACGGCCTGGCTGGCGGACGCGTTCCGGGCGGCCGCCGAGGGCGGGCTCGGGCTCCAGGTGGTCAGCCCGGCGGGCACCACGCTCTCGCCGGCGGTGCGCGGCGCGCTGTCCGCGTGGCCGTCGCGCTGGGTGGTGCAGGACGAGCGGGACGGCTACTACGACGGGCTGACGGGCGCGGTGCTGGCGTGGCGGGACGGGATGTTCTTCCCGGTCGCCGAGCCGGACTCGACGGACGACGACCCGCGCGCCCGGGTGGCCGCCTCCTTCCAGGAGGGTGTCACCGACAGTGGTGAGCGGCAGCTGGCCCTGACGTTCCGCACGGTCCACCCGGCGGACGACCGGCTGGTGCTGGGCGGCGCGCTGGAGGCGGTGTGGCGGGAGCTGACCGGTGAGGCGCCGGCCGGGTGGGGCACGGCGGAGCCGGCCAACCTGCCGTGGTCGCTGCGGCGGTTGACGGACGTGGCCTTCGAGCGGGCGCCGGAGCCGACGTGGGTGGTCGTGGTCGGCAGCCCGGAGCGTCCTGGGCTCGCCACCGTGCGCGTGAGCCGGACGAAGGCGGGGGTGGAGGAGGAGGTGACGCTGGCGTTCGGGTACGGGCCGGACGAGGAGCCTCCGGTGGACGCCGTGCCGAGGGCCGCCGAGGTGCTGGCCACCCGTCACCGGCTTCAGTCGATGCTCGTACAGCTCCGCAAAGCGCGCCGTGACCTGGCGGTGCCGCCGCGGTTCGAGGGGCCGGGCGTTCCGCTGGCGTTCGTGCTGGGTGCGGAGGAGGTCCGGGCGATGCCGGGCGACCGGGCGCGGAAGACCCCGCTGGACCGGGTGCCGGTCCAACTGGGCCCGAAATCACGCCCGGCGCTGTACTACCCGCTGCCCGGCGACCCGTCGGACCTGTCGGGGTGGCAGGACTTCGAGCGGCTGGTGCGGCACCTGAAGGGCGAGTGATGTCATGTGTTCGTCGCAGAGGGCCGCGAGCCGGGGATTGCTGATTGCAGCAGCGACGCGTGAGTTGATAGGCATGTAGTCGTACATTCGATCCATACGATCGTCCATCGCAGCGGGGGTAGCCCGATGAAGTTCGATATGGGGGCGCAGGTCCTGTCGACCCTGATGTCCCAGTCGCAGGGGTCGAGCAACGACCTGGGCCTGCTGATCCGTCAGCTGGTGCAGGCCGCGGCGCCGTTGGAGGGCAAGTTCAACGGCGCGGGCAAGGTGGCGTTCGACTCGTTCAAGTCGCGCTCGGACGAGATCACGGCCGCGCTGAACGGCTCGCTGGCGGCCATCCTGGGCGGCCAGTCGGGCATGGAGTCGGCGTTCGGCTCCGGTGACCAGGAGCAGGGTGACAACGCGCGGACGCAGATGTCGTCGGCGAACTTCGACGCGGCGCGTTTCTCGGGCCGCTAGACCGATCCGTACACGGGGAGTTGATTGCTGATGGCTGCTGCGGGTAGCGACCGTCGTTCGTACGACACGGGTGCCTCGTCCGAGGCCCAGATGAACATCCAGGCGGTGATCGCGCGTCTGGAGCAGGTGATCTCCGCGCGTGACGCGCAGGTGAAGGCGGCGATGACCGACTTCGCGGCCGACGGCGTGGCGGACGAGTACCACGGCAAGGAACTGCGCTGGAACTCCGCCTCCCAGGAGGTCCGCAACATCATCCAGCTGCTCAAGACGACGCTGGAGAAGAACGACGCGACCGCGCAGACGACGCTGCAGCGCGCGAAGGCCGCGGTCGACAACATCGGCTGACGCGGGTACGGGGGAGCGTTTTCATGACGGCGTGGGACATCCAGCCCCAGGGGGTGCAGGGTCAGCTCAAGGTCGTCGGCACACACGCCGGTGAACTGGAGAAGGCCCTGAACGCCCTGGTCACCGACATGCAGCAGGCGGCGCAGGCGGCGGGTACGGCGGTGCCGGGCTCGGCCGCCGACATCCCGTTGCAGGGCCCGACGGCCTCGGGCGCGCCGCTGACGCAGAAGGCGACGGGCCCGGTGGGCGCGGCGCTGGCCGAGTACATGACCGGCCGGCAGAAGACGCACTTCGAGCCCATGGCCAAGCGCATCCAGGCGGCCGTCATCGGCGCGGCCACGGCGACCAACGAGTACGTCGAGGGCGACCTGACCCAGGCCAAGGAGGCCCAGGACGCGGCCCGACAGGTGCGACTGGACCTGCTGAAGGAGCTCGGGGGGAAGAAGTGAGCGAGAACCAGCCGGTCGACCCGGCCGAAGTACCGGTCTTCACCGGCAACCTCGAACTGCTCGACGAGAAGGTCAAGGCGCTGTCCGGCGTCGGTGGCAGGATCGCCACCGCCGCCGGCGACGTCCACAGCTCCTTCGGCGGGCTCAGCGCCTTCTACAAGGCCCCCGAGGCCGAGCAGCTGTTCGCCACCACCCAGCCGGTGAAGGACAAGGCGCTCGACATCAGCGGCGACATGTGCACCATCGCCGGCGCGCTCGGGACCTACGCCAGTGACATCCGCCCCCTGAAGCAGAAGCTGGACGACCTGCGCCGCGACGCCGTCACCTTCCGGCAGAAGATCGCCGAGGACGACAAGTGGCGTGAGGACGGCGACCTGGTCGAGGAGAACAACGACCGCCGCAACGAGATCGCCGAGGTCTGGACGCAGTTCCAGGCCGCCGAGCGCGCCGCCCACGCCAAGATCGTCGCCCTGGTCGGCGGCAAGGCGCTGAAGGTCAACGACGGCTCCAACGGCGAGGGCATGTACGGCTACGACGCCGAGGCCCTCAAGCAGGCCAAGAGCCTGCCCTGGGGCGACGCGGTCGAGGAGTCGACGCCGTGGTGGCAGGTGTGGGAGCACGCCTACGACTTCGGCAAGGGCGTCATCGTCGACGGTGTCTGGGGCACCATCAAGGGCCTCGGCACCCTGGTCGGCTTCCAGGGCTGGGACGCGGCCGGACAGGCCTGGAAGGGCCTGGGCCTGCTCGCCACCGGTCTGGTGATCACCGCGAGCCCGCTGGGCGCGGCGTACTGGATGGCCGACGACAAGCAGCTGCCCGGCTGGATCAGGGACTCCCGCACCGCCATGAAGGAGACCGGCAAGGCGCTGGTCGCCTGGGACCAGTGGGGCTCGAACCCCGCCCGTGCGGCCGGTGCGGTCACCTTCAACGTGCTCACCACCGTCTTCACCGGCGGCGCGGGCGGCGCGGTGTCCGGCGCGGGCAAGGCCGGCGCCGCGGCCCGGGCCCTCTCGTTCGCGGGCAAGGCCGGCCGGGCCATCGACCCGACGACGTACCTCTTCAAGGGCGCGGGCGCCGGCATCACGAAGATCGGCGACGTGATGGCCGGTCTCAAGGGCATGGGCAACATCAACATGCCGCCCCTCCCCGAGGGCACGGTCATCCTCCCCGAGGGCTCCCTGATGCGCCCCGACGGCACGATCCACCTCCCCGACGGCACCCCCCTGCCCGAGGGCGCCATCGAGGTCCCGCCCAACACGGTCCGCCTCCCCGAGGGCACGGCGGTCCCGCCCGGCGCGGTCGACCTGGGCGACGGCATGGTCAGGCTCCCGGACGACACCCCGGCCCCGGCGGGCTCGACGCCGCTCCAGGAGGGCACGGTCGCGGTGCCCAAGGACACCCCGACGCTGCCCGCGGACGCGACGCCGCTGCCCGTCAAGGACGGCGACCCGCCGCAGTTCCTGGACCGCGACGGCAACATCCTCGACGAGAACGGCAAGGTCGTCGGCGACGTCAAGAACTCGCCCACGGACGTGGTCGACCGGGGTACGAACCCCGATGCCAACCCCGCCGCGGGCGCGGACAACCCCCGGGTGGACACCCCGGCCAAGGTCCCGGCCATGGCGGGCGCGGCCGTCCACGCGGGCGACAACACCGCCGTCAGCCTCGGCAACAGCCTGGGCGACAACCTGGGCGACGTGGGCCGCGCCGGCGACGACGCCCAGGTCCGCGTCCCGGACAGCCCGGCGGGCCTCGCCGACAACACCCCGGGCGGCCTCGCCGACAACCTGCCCACGGGCCAGGCCGGCAACAATCTCCCGGGCGGCGGCGCGGGCGACAACCTGCCCACCAACAACCTCGACAACACCCCGGGCACCGGCGGCACCCGCCCCGCCGACACCACCCCGTCCACGGGCGGCGGCCGCGACGTGCCCCCCGGCGCCTCCACGGCCGACAACGCCACCCCCGGCGGTTCGTCCGCCGACAACGGCGTGCCCGGCACCTCGGGCGCCGACAACGCCACCCCGGGCTCGGGCCTCCCCGACACCCCGGGCACCGGCGCGGTGGACGACGCCGCGACGGGCGCGGACGACGCGGCCCGCACGGGCGACGACGCCTCGACGCCTCCCGCCGTGATCGAGCGGCCCAGCTTCATGCGCGACGGTGACAACCCGTACGGTCCTCGCGGGTCGCTCACGGACGAGCAGATCGCGGAGATCCAGGTCTACCGTGCCAACCACGAGGACGGGTACTTCGAGAAGTACTACGCGAAGGACGGGCGCCGCCTCAACACCAAGGTGTTCGACGAGAGCCTCCGCGTCCCGCCGCAACTGATCAGGGATACGCCGGACAGTCCCTGGATCTCGGCCAAGAACGCTCCTCCGCCCATCCCCGAGAGGTACTTCGACGGCGAGGGTGCCTCCGGCACGCGCAAGACGCACCTGGACGCGGAGACGCTCCGCGTGCTCGACGAGGCGGCCGGTCAGCGCAGGACCGCCATCGACGCGGCAACAGCGGCGGAGAAGGTCAAGGCGGCGCACTCCGGGCTGCCCGAGGACGACGCCCTGCGCGTGGACGCGCAGGAGAAGTACCGTGCGGCCGCGTACGAGCGGACCAAGGCCGCCGAGGCGTACGGTGAGACGGTCGCCGCGCAGCAGGTGGTGCCGCAGCACTACGACGACATCGTCCGGCGGGAGACCCTGCACGGGCCCGCGAACGGCAACGACCAGTTCGACCAGGTGTACCTGCGCGAGGACGGCAAGTACGTGGTCGTCGAGGCCAAGTCCAATGTCAACACCGACCTGGGATCGCGCAAGCTGCCGCAGGGTGGTCGGGCGATGCAGGGGTCGAGGGAGTACTTCCTCGACATCATCCGTGAGATGAAGGCGCGAGAGCGTGACTTCCCCAGCGAAGGGGAGTTGGCCGAGAAGCTCGAAACAGCTCTCGACCTGGGCAAGCTGGACTACATCGTGGTGAAGGGCAAGTCCGACGGCCCCCTGTACGGTGGCTACCAGATGGAAAAGTTCGATATTCGGAAGCGCGACGAGAACGGGAATCTGCTGTGACGGTGAACGTGATCCGGCATGGCTCGCCGGGGCCTGACGACCAGAGGTACGCGGAGTCACGCGGCAGGGACCTGCTGCGCACGGTCGCAGCCCTGGAGGAGTCTCCGGGCAGGCTCGACGGCGCTCTGGACACCGCGATGCTCCATCTCCAGGCACGACTGGCGGTCAATCCGGACGCGTCGGCTCTCCCGACGTGGGAGGCCACGGTCACGGCGATGCAGGTCGGCTCTGCGATGTTCGCCGTCGCCACCCGGTCCGAGGGCACTGTGGAGTGCCGGATCGCCGACGAGACGCGCACCCTGCGGGCGCTGGGTGCGGGGCTGCACGCGAACCCCGGCAATTGGGTCACCGCGTTCTGGCTGGCCGTCGTCTGTCGTGAGCAGGCGAGGATGACCGCGCTGTGCGAGGTGCCGCTCGATGTGCTGCGTGCTTCGGGTACGCAGTACGACGAGTTCGTCTACCTGTGGATCGACGCTCTCCAGGCGTACTGGCTGGAGCGTCCGGGGCTGGGTGAGAAGCTGCTGGCCGCGATCGAGGCGTCGTATCCGAACGCGATCGAGGTGGCGGACATGGAGCTGGTGGAGCGGATCCTCTATCAGCCGGTCAATCTCTTCCAGTGCTTCCTGCGCAAGGATCACGCGGCGTTCAACCAGGCGCTGGTCGAGGCGCTGGAGATGCACAAGCTGTACTGGACGGCTTCCGAGAAGCGGGAGCGCAGTGTCGCCGGGTACCTGGCGCTGGGCCCGCTCGCGATCGCCTGCCTGGCGTACGACGCCGGGTTCCCGATCGAGGTCGAGTCGGACTACCTGCCGAGCGAGCTGCTCAACCGCGCCTGGCTGGGCGAGTTCCCGACCTGATGCCGACGCACGCCCCGTGGGGCCGGCACTTCGACGACGCGGTGCCGGCCGACCGGACACGGCCGGCCACACGCGTGGGGACCTGCCCGTGACCCAGAACGTTGCGCGCCACGGCATCCCGTCGGGCCCCGGCGCCGAGGCGCTGGCGCAGCGTCTCGCCGACCACCTCGCGGGGGAGATCGACGGCCTGGAGTCCTCCACGGAGCTGATCGAGTCCACGTTCAGCACCTCGCTCCTCGTCCTCAACGCCCGCTGCGCCGTGGACCCACGGGCGGCGCAGGCGGAGACCTGGGACGCCGCGGTCAACGCCATGCAGCTCGGCTCGGCCGTGTTCGCGGTGACGGGTGTGCGTGAGGGCACGGTCGAGGTCCGTGTCAACCGCAAGCTCCGGACGCCGCCGGCCGCCGGGCCTTCCTCGATGGCCGACGCCGGGGCATGGCTGACCGCGTTCTGGCTGGCGGTCGTCTGCCGCGATCAGGAGCGGATGACGCGGCTGTGCGAGATCCCGCTGGACCGTCTGCGGTCACCGGACGGCCGTTATGACGACTACGTCTACCACTGGATCGACACGCTCCAGACGTACTGGCTGCGCAGGCCGGGGCTGGTGGAGAAGCTCACCGCCACGCTCCGGGCGTCGGACCCGGCCATCGCGCGGAACGTCCCCCGGGACATGTTGCAGAGCCTGCTCCACCCGCCGATCAACCTCTTCCACCACTTCGTCCGCAAGGACGAGGAGGGCTTCACCCCGGCCCTGGTGGAGGCGCTGAAGCTGCACAAGGCGTACTGGACGCTGACGGAGGACCGGTCGACCGACATCGACGGGGCCGTCGCACTCGGCCCGCTCGCCATCGCCTGCCTGGCGTACGACGCCGGGTTCCCGATCGAGGTCGAGTCCGAGTACCTGTCCAAGCACCTCCTGACGCACGGCTGGCTGGGCGAGTACCCGACATGAGCCGCATGCCGACACCGAGGCGCGGGGTGATGGCGTCTCGTGGTGCCGAGCAAGCCCGCGGCACGGCGGTCCCGCGAGGGGCCTGTGTGCCTGGCGGGGCCCGACATCGGTACGCGCCCCTGTCCGAGGAACCTCATGACGATGAAAGTGCGCCGGCACGGCGGTCCGGGGCCTGACGATCAGGGGTACGAGGAGTCACTGGGTGCGCACCCGCACCCCGACCGCCTGCCGGGGACGGACGGGAAGGGTGAGCGACCTACCGCAGGCCGAGGCCAAGGAGTGAGCAGGTGGGCACGCGCATCGTGCGGCACGGTTTCCGCACGGACGACGCAAGCGAGGCGATGGCACCGGTCATCAGGAGCGCGGAGGACGTGCTCGAGCAGATCGAGACCTCGGAGTTCGACCGCTTCGACGCACTCGACTACACGCTCTCCGCGGCGAAGTGGCGGTGCCTGACGGACCCGGAGGCCGCCGAGTTCCCCACCTGGGAGGCATGGGTCACGGCCATGCAGACCGGTTCGGCACTCTTCGCGGCGGGAACGGCGACGGAGGGGCACCTCCCGGCCACCGGGCCGCAGGACTACTTGCACGCGGCCAGCTGGCTCACCTCGTACTACCTGGCCGTGATCTGCCGGGAGAACGAGCGGGCCGATCGACTGGCGCACGTACCGGCCGCATTCCTCCGGGCGTCCGGGGCCGAGTTCGACGAGTACATCCACCCCTGGGTCGAGACCCTGCAGAACGCCTGGTTCCACCGGCAGGAGACGTGGGACTCCCTGGCCGAGGCGGTCGACGGAACCGACCCGGCACGCGCGCGTGCGGCGAGCGAAGAGCTGATGGTCAAGATCCTCCACCCGCCCATCGAGCTCTTCCGCCGGTACCAGCGCCGGGAGGCCGAGCAGTTCAACGCCGCGCTGGCGGACGCTCTGACATGGCACAAGGAGTACTGGACCGCGAACGAGGCGCGTGCCGTGAGCGGCGACGGACTGGTCGCCCTCGGCCCGCTCGCCATCGCCTGCATGGCGCACGATGCCGGTATGCCGATCGAGGTCGAATCGGAGTATCTCCCCAAGCATCTCCTCAGGCGTACCTGGGTCGGCGAATACCCGACGTAAGCCGTGCGGGGCGGAATTCGGGTCATGAAGTGGTCCTGCCGGCGAGCGGCCGTGCGGGCACCCTGCCTGCCTGCCGAGTCCGGAGAACCGGTCGGGCGCGTAGCGGTGTTGCTCCGACGAAGGCGTAGATGGCGTAGATGACGGTGAAAGTGACCGGGCACGGCTCCCCGGGCCCTGACGACCAGGGTTACGCGGACTCCTTGGTACCTGGCGCTGGGCCCGCTGGCCATCGCCTGCCTGGCGTACGACGCCGGGTTCCCGATCGAGGTCGAGTCCGAGTACCTGCCCAAACACCTCCTGACGCACGGCTGGCTGGGCGAGTACCCGACCTGACGGAGACGCGCGCCGGCCATGGCCCGGAGTCACCGGGACCCGACGGGCGTCAGACGCCGGCCGCGTCCCAGCCGGACGGCCAGGGCCACGCCACCGTGCCGTCCCGGACCATCAGGGCGTCGGGGCGGTCCTCCTCGTGGAAGCGGAGCGAGCCGATGTGGACGTGGTCCCCGGGGCGCCGGTGGCGGTCGGTCGCCCGGTCCGCCAGCCAGCCGAGCAGCTGACCGAGCTCGTCGGACACGTCCGGGTGGATCTCCTGCCGCGAGGTGAGGGCCCAGCCCCCCGAGGGGCGCCGGACCAGCGCGGAGGTGAGGGCGCCGCCCACCTTGTGCGCCCCGCCGAGGTGCCCCAGCAGCGCGAAGGGCTGCTCCTCCGTGACGGGCCGGCCGTCCTCGTCCTCGTACACGAAGGGGAAGGAGCGCACGATGGTCAGCGCTTCCGGCTGCGGGCCCAGCCCCAGGTGCCAGCGGAGTTCGGCCGTCTCCGCGTCGGAGAGGTCGCGCAGGTCGAGCGCGACCGTGAGTTCGTAGATGTCCGCCACGCGGGAAACCGTACCGGCGGGGCGCCCGCCGGTACGGAGAACGAGCGTGCCGGGCCCGTCAGCAGTACTTCGACGAGCCGGTGGAGCCCCACGCGCACGAGTCGACGAGCGTGCCCGACGCCTTGCGCAGGTAGGCGGTGTCGCCGTCGTTGTTCCACACGTACGCCGCCCGGCCCCAGTAGCGGTGCCCGGCGGTGTTGGTGCCCCGGCCGGTGTGGACCGTCACGTACCGCTTGGCGCCGATGGTGCCGCTGAAGGTGTACGTCCAGCCGGCCCGGTCCTTCAGCTTCCAGTTGCTGAGGGAGATGGCGGACGTGCTGGAGTTGTAGAGCTGCACCCACTCGGCGTTCAACGAGGTGTTGGTCCGGTTGTCCGTGCCGGGCGAGTTGTAGTACACGCGGTAGATGCTGACGCCCCCGGCGGCCTGGGCGGCCGGAGCGACGGTCAGCAGGCTTCCGGCGACGGCGGTGGCGACGACGGCTGCCGACGCGGCGAAGCGAACCTTCAAGAGTCCTCCCCAAGGTGAACCGTGTGTTCCACGGCGGGGAAAGCACACCATATGGTCATGTAGTTACTGGTCGGTTTCGCCCATTCGCGAGCGAACCGGTGCGGTCTCGTTCCGCGGCCTCGGCGCGCGTAGCGTGAAACGCCTCTGCCGGAGCCCGAGTTCAGGAGGCCCCATGCGCGACCCCGACCCCCTGGTGATCGACCCGACCGGCCGTGACATCCACGCGGAGGCCGCCCGGTTGCGGGAGAGGGGACCGGTCGCCCGGGTCCAGCTCCCCGGCGGTGTCACGGCGTGGGCGGTCAGCGGTTCCGAACCGCTGAAACGGCTGCTCACCGACCCTCGCGTCTCCAAGGACCCGCGGCAGCACTGGCCGGCCTGGATCAACGGCGAGATCTCACCCCAGTGGCCCCTGTTCACCTGGGTCGCGGTGGAGAACATGTTCACGGCGTACGGGGGCGAGCACAGACGCCTGCGCACCCTGGTCGCCAAGGCGTTCACCGCGCGCCGCACCGCCGCGCTGCGGCCGCGCGTGGAGGAGATCACGGCGGAGCTGCTGGACCGGATCGCCGGGGCCGGGCGGGACGGCGGGACGGTCGACCTGCGCGAGATGTACGCGTACCCGCTGCCCATCCAGGTGATCAGCGAGCTGTTCGGCCTCCCGGAGGAGAAGCGGGAGGAACTGCGCACCATCGTCGACAGCATCTTCCACACCGCCGCCGACCCCGACGAGGTCACCGCCACCTACACCCGGCTGTACGCCGTCATGGGCGAACTCGTCGCGGCGAAGCGGCAGTCACCGGGCGACGACATGACCAGCGGTCTGATCGCGGCGCGTGACGACGAGGGCGGCACCCGGCTGAGCGAGGAGGAACTGCTCGGCACCCTGGTGCTGATGATCAGCGCCGGTCACGAGACGACCGTCAACCTCATCGACAACGCCATCCACGCCCTGCTCACCCACCCCGAGCAGCTGGCGCACCTCAGGGCGGGGCGCGCCTCCTGGGACGACGTGATCGAGGAGACCCTGCGGTCGGACGCCCCGGTCGCCAGCCTCCCGCTGCGGTACGCCGTGGAGGACATCGCGCTCGACGGCGTGGTCATCCGCAAGGGGGACGCCATCCTGGCCGCGTACGCGGCGGCGGGCCGCGATCCCGGGCGGTACGGGAAGGACGCCGACCGGTTCGACGTCACGCGGGCCGACAAGGAGCACCTGGCCTTCGGCCACGGTGTGCACTACTGCCTGGGCGCCCCGCTGGGCCGGATGGAGGCGCGGATCGCGCTGCCCGCTCTGTTCGACCGGTTCCCGGACATGGAACTGGCCGTCCCGCCGACCGAGTTGCTGCCGGTCGAGTCGTTCATCTCCAACGGCCACCGGTCGCTGCCGGTGCGGCTGGGCGGCGGTGCCGGTGGCGGCGGTGGGGGCGTGTAGAGCGCCGCGGCCAGCGGGGCCGCGCGGATGATCGCCGCGACCTGGTCCCGCGAGCCCGGTCCGGGTCCGAAGCCGGGACGCGCTCCGGGCCCGGGGCCCGTTCCGGGCGCGGGGCCGGGGCGCGGCGGTCGTGCCGGTACGCGCGTCATGGCCGGGTGTGCAGGCTGCGGCGTCGGCGCGGACAGGCGTGGGCGGCGGCGAGCAGCGCCTGGATGCGGTCGCCGAACTCGGCGGCGTCGCGCAGCGGGACGGCGAACGGCAGCCGGACGTCGTCGTGGGTGCGGGCGTGCTCCAGCCGGAGGGTGATCCCGTACCGGTCGAGGCCCACGGGCACCACGCGCCGGACGCCGTGGAGGTGGCGCGGCTCGACCAGCCGGGCCAGCCGGGCGACCGCGTCCGGGTGGTCGTCGGTCAGGTGGATCAGCAGCGCCGCCTCGTGGCCCGCCAGCGGGTCCGCCCCGGCGAGGACCAGCTCGTCCAGGCCGACGCCCTCGGCGCCCTCCCCGGTGTCGAGGGTGGCGCGCACGGCGTCCAGCCGCAGGGCGACGCCCTCCACCGTCCCGTCCCCGCCCACGGCCCCGGCCGCTTCCGGCTCCGCCGACCCGTCCTCGGTGAGCCAGCCGGAGAGGGTCACCCTGGCCCGGACCCGGTCCCGTACGGAGGTCGGCGCCACGTCGGTGAACTGCAGCACGGCCGCGAGGTCGCCCCGGGGCGCGCATGCCACGGCCGCCGCCAGGTGGCAGTCGGCGGGCAGGCGCAGCGTCAGCCGGCCCCGCTCGTCGAGGCTGTGCGCACCGGCCAGGTCGCAGCGGTAGCCGTCGGTCGTCACCGTCAGGGACCGCGCGGCGGACAGCACGGAACGCACCCGTTCCGCGCGGGACGGCTCGGGTGGGCGGGCATCGGCGCGACTGCTCATCACTCACTCCTTAGGTTAGGCTTGCCTAACCTAGCGGTTCCGGCTCCCTCCCCGCCACCGCGCCCCGGAACGTCGGCCACTTCTCGCCACTCCACCACGCCTCGCCCGCCTCGCCCGCCTCGCCCGCCTCGCCCGCATCACCCGCCGCGCGACCGCCCCCTCGGCGCCACCCGCATCCCGCCCGCACGCGCCCCACCCGCATCCCGCCCGCACTCGCCCCACTCCCACACTCCCCACCCCACCCGCCGGGCATTACGCTGTGCGGGCCCGCCGCCGGTGCCGGGTTCCGAACGCCGCCCCGCCCCGGGCCCGGTGACCCCGGTGCGACGGAGCGGCCCGCTCACGCGCGGAGGCCACCCGTGCCGCACGCGGGGCCGCCGCCCCCGCCTGTTGATGGCCTTCCGCCCGAGGAGTCCCCATGACCGTCACCGCGGCCCGCCGTGCCTGGCTGACCGACCTGCCCGTACTGCTCGTGGCGGTGGTCTGGGGCTCCAGTTACCTCGCCGCGAAGGGGGTGACCACGAGCGGGACCGTCCTCGCCGTCCTGGTCCTGAGGTTCGCCGTCGTGCTGCCCGTCCTGGTGGCGACCGGGTGGCGCAGGCTGCGCGCGATGAGCGGCGCGCAGATGCGCGGGGCGGGGACCCTCGGCCTGATCCTCGCGGCCATCTTCGTCATGGAGACGTACGGGGTCGTGCACACCTCGGCGACCAACGCCGGGCTCATCATCAGCCTCACGATGATCTTCACGCCCCTCGCGGAGAGCCGGATCCGCGGTACGCGCCTGTCGCCCGCGTTCCTCGCGGCGGCGGGGCTCTCGGTGCTCGGCGTGGTGCTGCTGACGCAGGGGGCGGGCTTCAGTCGGCCGTCCCTGGGTGACCTGCTGATGCTGGGCGCGGCCGTCGCCCGTACGGTGCACGTGCTGGCGATGTCGCGGATGCGGTCGGTGGAGGGCGCCGACGCCATGTCCCTGACGACGGTGCAACTGGGCACCTCGGTGCTGGTCTTCGCCGTGCTGTGCGCCGCCCCGGGGACGGGCGCCACCCCGTGGGCCGCCGCTGCCGCATTCGGGGCGGGCGACTGGGCGTGGCTGCTCTACCTGTCGGTGTTCTGCACGCTGTTCGCGTTCTTCGTCCAGATGTGGGCGGTACGCCGTACGTCGCCCTCCCGCGTCAGCCTCCTGCTCGGTACGGAACCGGTGTGGGCGGCCGTGACCGGCATCGCCCTGGCCGGTGACCGGCCCGGTTGGGCGGGGCTGCTCGGTGTGCTGCTGATCCTGGCCGGCACGGCCTGGGGCCGCACGGCGGCCGCCGGGACGGAGCCCCCGCCCGCGACGCCCGCCCCGGCCGGCCCCGGCCTCGAACCCGCCGGCCCCGGCCTCGAACCGGCGGGCCGCCCGTAACCACCGGCCCGTGGTGGACCCGCCCGGCCACGGCCTCGACCCCGCCCGCCGGCCGCGCGCGTCCCGTGGCCCTCACGTCACGGCGGTGCCGTGAGGGCCACGGGACCGGGTCACGCCGCGCCCAGGTGGGCGGCCAGCGCCTCCACCAGGTGGTAGCCGCCCGCCAGGTCCATGTCGGTCCGCTCCCGCAGCAGCCTGATCGCCGCGTTGCGGTCGTCGCGGTGCAGCAGGACCGTCAACTCACCGACCAGCTCCGGGCACTCGTCCCGCAGCGTGCCCAGCGCCTGCTCGTACGAGGTGGGCAGCGGCCGTCCCTCGCCCAGCAGGTCCAGCGCGGCCGAGGCGGGGTGCAGACCGAGCCCCGAGTCCTTGCGGAGACGGGCGACCGCCTTCGACGTACGCCCCTCCTCGGCCAGGGCGCGGGCCTCGTCCTGGGCGTCCTGCCCGACCGGGGTGATCAGCGCGGTGATGCGCGCCTTGCTCGTGGTCATCGGGGCTCCCTCCGGGATCAGCGGCAGTGCTTCTTGATCATGTCGATGCCGAGGATCGCGGACGCGAGGCCACCCAGGGTGGCGCCCAGCTCGCTGATCTTCTCCTCGCCCTTCGACACGCGGATCAGCAGCGAGGCCGCCTCCTTCACCGAGCCGACCTTCTTGATGAACGCCTTGAGCTTCAGCAGCTTCGCCACCGGCACCGCGCCGCCGGCGATGGCCGCGGTGATGGCGGCACCGCACTTGAGCTTCTGCGTCCAGCCGAACGCCACCGCGCGGCGGTCGTCCTGGGGCAGCCGCTCGGCGAGGTACGCCTGCGCGGCCGCGTCGCCCTGGGCGAGGACGCTGTCCGGCATGGCGTCGAGGACCTTCAGCGTCTCGGCGAGCTTCTGCGCCTCGGCGGCGTCGACCGCGGCCGAGGCGGCAGCAGCGGCGGCGGCGGCAGCGGCGGCGGCGTCCGAGGCCGGTGCCGAGGCGGTGGCCGCCGGCCGGTCACCGCGGTCCGCCGCCATGGCGGAGCCGGACAGGCCCGTGCTGAAGATGGCGGCCGTCACCACGGCGGCGGTCACGGTCGTGATCTTGTTGATCTTCAAGTTGTTCCCCCAACGTTCTGATCATGCGCCCGGTCTGGTCGGACCGGACGGTGCGCGGCGTCCGCACGGCTGGTCAGGTCGTGCGCCCCACGCGCTGATGATCTTCACAACGCGTCCGTCGAACGCGCAATGGGCTTGAGGATCTTCTGAGGTCTCCGCCGCGCGGAACGGCGTACGGGACGCGTACGGAACGGCATACGGGAGCCTGCCGCACCGCCGGATCGTTACTTCGGGCCGGCGGAGGCACCACTCCGCACAGCACGCCCCGCGACCGGCCCCCGCTCTGCGATGCTGCTCGGTGAAGCCCGGCCGAGGATGCGATCACGCAGGAGGTCCGTGTTGATACCCACCCCGCTGGCCATGCCGCACCGCAGACCCGAGCCGCCGGCACAGCCACCCGGGCAGGGCGGAGCCGCGAGGGACGCCACCCGCGTCGAGAACCCGCTGGTGTACCGGACGGTGCTGCGGATCCAGCCGTACCAGCGGGACGAGATGTTCGCCATCGCCCGTGCGTGCTTCACCTCCTGGCTGGAGAGCAAGGAACTGGCGACGACGCTCTCCTCGGGCGTGCACCACCTCACCGGCACCTACACCCTCACGGTGACGGACTCGTACGACAGCGACGGACACCAGGCGGCGCTGCGCCTGCGGCTGCGCGAGAACAAGGAGGAGAAGCGGGAGGGCACGTGGCAGACGACGCTCACGTCCGCCGTCGACCGGGAGGCCGGCCCGGCCTACGTCGGCGTCGACCTCGAGCACTACCCCAGCCCAGGCGCCGGCCAGACCACGCCCTGCCCGCCCCGTCTCGTACGGGAACTGCTCGACCAGTTCGACGTCCTGGACGGCTCCACCCGCCTCTCCGCCGTCCCGCACGCGACCCACTCCGGCACCCTGGGCCTGCTGCTCGCGGCGCTGACCGACCCCGCCCGTGAACTGCCGCTCGTCGTGGCGGCCGTACCCTCCCACACCGACACGGCGTGGGAGAGGCTCCTGACGAAGCTGGCCCAGAACCTCGCGGGCATCGCCTCCGTGTACCGCCTGGAGAGGGACGCGGCCGCGGCGTTCGCGGCGAGCACCGGTGACGGGCACAACGTCTTCGCCGGGCAGATCCGCACGTACCTTCCCGGGGTCGTCCTCGGCTCCGGCGAGGACGGCCGCCGGCACCGCCTCCTGACGTACCGCCGCCTCAGCGACCCGCAGTTCCGCAACGCGGACACCCGGATCGCCCGCTACCCGCGGCTGCACGCGGTGACGACACCGCAGCCGGAACTGCTTGCGGAGGCGGCGTTCCCCGGCATCGAGGAGGCGTTGAAGAACCTGCGCGCGGCGCGTTCCGCGACGGCCCGGACCGACGGCGACGAGACGCTCGACTCGCTGCGCCGGCAGCTCGACTCCGCGAACCAGACGATCGACAAGGCCCTGGAGGAACTGAGCGAGGCCGCCAGCGCACGGGACCTGGCCGAACGCAGCAGGCGCGCCCTCGACCAGGAACGGAAGGACGCCGTCGACCGCTACGAGGACGAGATAGCCGACCACGACGCCACCCAGTCGGCACTGTCCGCGCTGCGCCACCAGGTGTCGGTGCTGCAACAGCGCCTGGTCGCCGCGGGCCGCGCGGACGACGCCTACACGCCGCCCGTCGAGGACCCGGTCCCCATGTCGTTCGCCGAACTCGGCGACCGCGCCCCCGAGCGGATGCGGCACCTGATCCTGACCTACGACGTCAGCAGGGCGGCGGACCTCGACGACGACCTCAAGAGCTCCACCTGGGCGTCGAAGGTGTGGGACGCCCTGCTGGCGCTGGACGCCTACGGTGGCGCCAGCACCGCCGAAGGAGGCTTCGAGGGGACGTTCCGCGACTTCTGCGAAGCCGCCCCCCAGGGTCTGCGCTGCTACCCCTCGGCACGCGTCGCCATGGTGGAGTCGGACACCGTCCGCAAGGACAAGAAGGGCCACCGCAGACAGCGCATCTTCCGCGTCCCCCCGGAAGTCGACCCGGCCGGCGAGCTGTTCATGGAGGCCCACATCAAGATCGACAGCAAGGGCCGCATAGCCCCCCGCGTCTACTTCTACGACGACACGGCCGGCGCCACCGGCAAGGTCGTCGTCGGCTACATCGGCCGCCACCTCTCCAACACCCGCACCAACTGACTCTCCGCGTCCACCGGCACGGCGCCGGTGTCCGTGCGTCCGTCACGGGCGTCACGAGCGGCTGATCGCCTCAGACCTCGTCCGTCCGGGTGCGGTCGTCGCCGGAGGGCCGGCTGGTGGACAGCCAGGATCGGGCGGGCTCGGCCGCGTTGCCGGTGTCGACGGTGAGGTGGAGGAGGGTTCCGCCGTTCATGGTGTCGACGGGGTAGCTGCGTTGTTCGGTGGCGGCGAAGCAGCGACGGAGGACCTCCGCGACCTGCCGGGCGGTCTCGGGCGACGAGGCGACGATACGGACGTCGGCGTGCCCGTGCGCGGGCAGTTCCGGTGGATGCATGGTGACCTCGTTCATGGGGGAAGTCCTGTGCGCGGCGGGTGCGACGCCGTCGTGCCGCACCCGCCGCGTCCGGTCGGGACGTGCCGATGTCATCCGCGGCCGCCCACACCTTGCCCGCGGTCGTCGGCGGCGGGCGGCCCGGCGGGTCCGGGCTCTGCCGGTCCGGGTCCTGGTCCGGCGGGTCCGGGTCCTGCCGGTCGCCGGTTCCTCCCGCGCGACCGGCCGATCCCCGGCAGGGGCTCGCTGTAGCGGAAGGCGGCGATCCGTGCCCCGTGCTGGGCGTTGAGCCGGTGGACGAGGGCGATCCCCGCGCCGATCATGGCGATGATCAGCACCACGGTGATGACGGTGCCCATGCCCTCACCCCTCTCGGGTGGCGTCGCGGCGCCGGTCCGGGCTTCCGCCCGCCGGGGCGGCACCGCCGTCGGTCTCCCAGTCTTCCTCCCGGTGCCGGGCCTCCGTCCCTTCGAGTGCTTCGTCCTCGCCGGCCATCAGCCCACTGGCGGTGAGCAGGCCCCCGGGAGCGCGGGCGGCGGACATGAGCCGGGCGGCCGTGGCCACGCCGGCCTCCGGCGGGATCACCAGAAGGTCCATGCGGCCGCGCGCGTAGGACAGGAGGATCAGCTTGTGCGGATCCTGTTCGTCGGTGAACCAGCCCACGTGCACGGTGTGCCCGGTCACGGCCACCTTGCGCGGGATCACGGGCCAGTGGGTGGGGTTCACCGTGACACGGGTGACCCGCCCCCACGGCACGTCCAGCGCATCGGTCAGGGCGGGCAGTTCCCGGGCGAGGTCGCGGGACCGGGGCCACCAGGCACCGTCCAGGAGACCGGGCACCGACCCCGCCGGCACCAGTGACAGACGGACCGGCGACGAGGACACGGGCCGCTCGGTGAGGGTCGTACGTTCGATGGTCGCGGTCATCACGCGAACCTGCCTCCGGGCTCGTCTGCGACGTCCCGGTGTTGTCGCTCGCCGGGAACGGCGCCGGCATCGGAGCCGGCGTGCGAAATGCTCCCGGTGCCTCCACCCTACTCCCGACGGCGGTCAGCAGGGCGTATGACCAGGCACTTTTCCTGCGGACCGGAGCCTTGCGCGCAGCCGGTCGGAGTACCGTGGAAGACGGATCACCTCGTTCGGCGAAAGCGCCGGACCTCCGCGGACGGGCGGGCACCCCATGGCCGACTCCGACGACCCCCGCGTCTCCCATCTGCTGCCGGACGCAATTCACCAGGCCGTGCGGCCCGGAACGGTGCTGCTGAGGATGGAGACGACACACGCCCGTGAGGGAATCCTCGACGGCGCGTGGTGGCCGCGATCACGTGACATCGCCACCGAGCTTCCCGGCCTGATCGGCGCCCTGACCGAGCACCTCGGCCCGGTCACGCGGGTCGGCCTGGACACCGGCGCCTGGGAGGAACTGCCCACCCGCCTGATCGTCGACGACCGCGTCGTGCACATCGACTCCTTCCCCGTGGGTGACGACACCGTTCTCATCACGCGCGGGGACCGGGACCACTTCTCGTTCCTCGTGGTCCCGCCGCACGCCACGCCGGACGCGGCCCGCGCAGCGATGGCCAGGGCCGTACGGGCCGACAACGTCACCGAGGCCGCACAGATCCTCATCGACACCGGCACGCGTCGGGGAAGCGCGATCGCCGCCGAGGAGCCGCGGCAGGGCCGGGAACGCCCCGAGGAGTAAGCACGCGGAAGCCCGTCGGGAGCATGTACGTGCGGCCGCGCCGCCGGGGCGCCTGGTGCGCGAGCATCTCGCGCGAGTGACTCCGAAACGGCGCCATTGCACCGACCCCGTAATTCCGGGACGGCCTCAAGGCGGCGCGCTCTGCCCTCCGAGTGACCGTCGGGTCAATTCTTCATATTTTCCATGATGCATATGGTGAGACCCGCTGAAATCACCCTGATGAATCGTAACCGGGGGAAGGTGTCTGCGTAATATGCCAGCCGACATAACCGGCGATTCCGGGCATCCGGTGTTCGCTGAACGGTCACCAATACCCCAGGAGCTGGCTTCTCGATGACGCTGAATTTCTTTGACGCGCCCCGGTGGCGCAGAACATCGGCCTGGTTGGCGGCGGTGCTCACTCTGGTGATCGCCGCAGCCGTCGTGGCGGTGACGCCGACCCGGGCGAACGCGATCGCCCAGCCCGTACCTCTGGGAACCGCCGAGAGCTTCGCGGTGCTGGCCGGTCAGTCGGTCACCAACACCGGGCCCTCGGTCATCACCGGAGATGTCGGGGTGCATCCGGGGACGGCCATCTCCGGCTTCCCGCCCGGAATCGTGAACGGGACGTTCCACTCCGCGGACGCGGTGGCCGCCGGGGCCAAGAGCGACCTGGTCGCGGCGTACAACAATGCGGCGGGACAGGCCTCGGACGGCGCGCTCCCGCCTGACGCCGGCGGTCTGACGCTGGTCCCGGGCGTGTACACGGCCTCGTCCACCCTCGGCCTCACCGGCACGCTCACCCTGGACGCGCAGAACGACCCCGACGCCATCTGGGTGTTCCAGGTCGGTTCGGGTCTGACGACGGCTTCCGCCAGCAGCGTCAGCCTCATCAACGGCGCCTCGCCGTGCAACGTGTTCTGGCAGATCGGCAGCTCCGCCACCCTCGGCACCAGCTCCGACTTCGTGGGCACCATCATGGCCATGACGTCGATCAGTGCCACCACAGGGGCGGACATCGCCGGCCGCGCCCTGGCCCGTAACGGGTCGGTGACGCTGGACACCAACACGATCGTCCGGCCGGAGTGCGAGGCCGGTACCACCGGCGGGACCACCGGTGGCGTGATCGCCGGCACCACCGGCGGGACCGCGACGGGTGGCGTGATCGCCGGCACCACCGGCGGGACGAACGGCGGCACCGCGACCGGCGGTACCACCGGTGGCGTCCTCGGCGGTGTGCTCGGCGGCGTCACGACGGGCGGCACCACCGGTGGCGTCCTCGGCGGCGTGCTCGGTGGAGTCACGACGGGCGGCCTCATCGCGGGGACCACGGGTGGCACCACGGGCGCGACGATCGGCGGCGTCCACGGCGGCACCACGGGCGGAGGCGGCCCCAAGCCGCCCCACAAGCCCGGCAAGCCCGGCAAGCCCGGTAAGCCGGGTAAGCCGGGGCACGGCAAGCCCGGCAAGCCCGGTAAGCCCGGCCACGGCCACGATCACGGCAAGCCGGGTAAGCCCGGTCATGGCCACGACGGCAAGCCCGGCAAGCCCGGCCACGGCCACGACGGCAAGCCCGGCGACGGCAAGCCCGGCGGTTATGGCGACCACGGGCACGGCAAGTCCGGTGAGCACGGCGGTCACGCGAACCGCTAGTTCGTCGCGGCGGACCGGCGCCGAGCCGGTCGCCCGGATGTGAGACGCGTGGCGCGCGGTGGACGGTCGACCGACCACATCGCGCGCCACGCGCGGAACCGGAAGAAGTGGAAATGAACAGCGGGACGGGAAGGCCGGGTGGGGCCGTGCTCAGCGGTGTCGAGCAGACGGAAGTGAAAGAACCGAATTCCTCCGGTGCCGGTTCGGCCGAGACAGGCCGCGGCGGTGATCCCCCGGCCTCCCATGGTGATGCGGGGCGGCCGCCCCGCTCGCTGAAAGCGGCCACGGGCGCGGCCGTCGTCCTGTGCCTGGCGGCAACGATCGTTCACGTACTCCTGGTCTTTCTGCATGTGGCGCCTGCGAATGCCATCTCGCAGCGGTACAGCAACCAGATCAACGCATGGGTCTATCCCGTCTTCGAGCAGAACTGGCGGCTTTTCGCCCCGGACCCGGAGTCGGTCAACCGGCAGATCTCGGCGCGGACCATGCGGATCGCCCCCGACGGCACTTCGCAGGTGAGCGGCTGGTTCGACCTGAGCGGCGTGGACAATTCCGCGATCGAGCACAATCCCTTCCCGAGCCATACGACGCAGAACATGCTGCGCCGGGCCTGGAGCTCGTACCTCGAAACGCTCGGCGGCGACGACCAGCCGCACTCGGAGCGGGCCGTGATGATCCAGCAGTACCTCCGCAACATCGCGGCGAAGCGCGTCGCCGACCTGCGCGGCGGCTCCTTCGACTCCATCCAGCTGCGGGTGGTCACGCTGCCCGTCGGTGCCCCCGGTCCGGCCGGGCGCAGCCGTCCGGCCACGGCCGCGCCCACACCCGTGGACACCCGTTACCTGCCCTGGTGGAAGGCGGCCCCCTATGGCACCGACTGAGCCGGTCCCCACCCCGGTCCCGGCGGCGGCACCCACGCCGTCGACGTGCGACACCGAACGCGCGGGCGCGAGCGCGGGTACGGCGATGCGCCGAACGCCCGACCGTGTCGCCGCCTTCTTCCGCCTCCTGATCGAGCGGCCGGTCTCCCTGTACGCGGCGGCCGTGCTGCGCATCGGCTACGGCTTGCTCTACCTCGTCTTCCTGCTGCGGGAGTTCCCGCACCGCGAAGAGATCTGGGGCCCCGGCTCGCCGTGGACCCCCGCGCTGGCGAGGCAGCTCTTCGACCAGACGGGCTGGGTCAGCGCGCTCACCCTGTCCGACGGCCGGGCGTACTTCGAGCTCTGCTACGCGGTGGCCGTCGTGACGTCCGCGTTGTTCATGCTGGGCTGGCGGACCAGGGCCGTGTCCGTGCTGTTCGCCGTCGTGGTGGCGTCGTTCCACGCCCGAGCGATCTTCATGACGGACGGCGGGGACAATCTCATCCTCCTCATGGCCGTCTACCTCGTGGCCACCGCCTGCGGCCGGCGCTGGTCCCTCGACGCCCGCAGAGCTCGGCTCCGGTCGGGCGCGGACCCGCGGTCACACCGCGCACCGGCGGCCGGGGCCGGGGTCGGGCGCCATCTCCGGGACGCCCGCCAGTGCGTGATCACCGTGCTGCACAACTGCGGGATGTTCGTCATCGCCGCCCAGGTCTGCTTCCTCTACGGGTCGGCGGGCCTGTACAAGGTGCAGGGCGGTACGTGGGGCAACGGCACCGCCCTCCACTACGCCCTGAACCTCCAGCTGTTCCAGCCCTGGCCCGCGCTCTCCGGGATGGCTGACGACCACGCCGTCCTGATCGCGGCCGCCTGCTACCTGACGGTACTGCTCCAGGTCGCCTTCCCCTTCGTCCTTTTCGGCAGGCTCAAGTACCCCGTGCTCTGCGCGCTGTTGGCCATGCATGTGGGCATCGCGGTGGTCATGGGCCTGCCGCTCTTCTCCGCCGCGATGATCGTCGCCGACGCGGTCTTCCTGCCGGACCGCTTCTACCGCGCCCTGGGCCCGCTCTGGCGGCGCGCGGTCCGACGCACCGGTGCCCACGGCCGGGGAGCATCGCCCGGGCCGGAAGCCGGCCTCGTACCGGCGCAGTCGGGACCGGCCGGCCAGCTCTATTGATCACGACCGCTGCCGACGGCGCCGGGCCCTGATCACGGCGAGGACCTCCGGTGTGGTGGACGCCTCCGGGCTCCGCACCACACAGGAGGTCTTCCCGGCCGGCAGGCGCCGCCGGTCAGCCCGGGCCTGCTCGGCGGGCTCCGGCAGGCCGTCTCGCCTCCGACGAAGGACGCTTGTGCCCGGCGCCGTTCGTCCTCGTCGATGTCAGTCGTGGATGTCAGCCGGGTCGCGGTCCCGGCTCGTTGTCCGTGGCATGTGTTTCACTCTCTGGCCATGGACGGACAGGAACTGCTAGAAGCCGTTACCTCATTGGTTCGGCCGGGCGGGCGGGAGTTGGTGTGCGGCCGGTCCGGTCACCTGGCGGGGCATGTGTGTCTGGTGGCTTCCGACGCGATCGACCTGTCCACTCTCCTCAAGGAGTTCAGCCGTCGGTACGGGCAGCTGCGCAACCTCGTCTCGAGCGGTTACGTCGATCCGACGGTGACCGAGCGGACCGGGCTGCCGCTCCTTGCTCCTTTCGCCGGGGAGCTGGTCGAGATGCGCGGCTGGGCGTCCGGCAGCCGGTGGCTCGGCTGCGGTGTGGTCCGTGCCGGGGACGGCGAGCAGCTGGTGGTGCTCGTGGCGGAGCGGGATGCACCGCCGGATGCAGCTTCCTGGGTGGACGACTCTCCCCTCCGTGTCACAGGTCGGGACGCGCGGAACGCCGCGCAGCCCCGGGCGGGAACCGAAGGGGAGGTGGGGAATGAACGGCCCGAGGATTGTCGTGCGTGGGTTCAGCGAGTGATCGAACTGACCGGGTGGGAGCCGCGCGGGATCCCCGTCGACTGGTCGGCGATCGAGGGAGAGCTGGGGGTACCACTGCCGGCGGACTACAAGGAGCTCTGCGAGGCGTTCGGCGGCGGCACCTTCAGTGATTCCGTCTCCTTCCTGGGATGCGACGAGGGCATCTCGTTCGACTTCCTGACGCGGTGGCGGGTCGCCCTGTCGGTCGACCGGGACAGCACACTCGGAACCGTCTCCGCCGTCGATCCCCATGCGATCTACGCGCCGGGCGGCAAGGGGGTGGTCACGTGGGGCTCCACCGAATGGGCCGACGAGTACTGCTGGCTGATCGACGCCGAGCGGCCGGGCGATTACCCCGTCCTTGCGCGGTCCCATGACGGCGGCCCATGGCACTGGTACGACATGTCCACCTCCGAGTTCCTCTACCGCGTCCTTGCTGATGCCGATTTCCAACCGTTCGGCATCGCGCAGTACGACCTCGGCACGACGTTCCAGCCCGGCTCCGGCGGCCCCTTCGGCGGCCGGCCGCTCTGACGAGAGGCGGGCCGTCTCATGTTCGTGGACACCAGCATCGGCACAGGAGCCCTGAGCTGGTCCGGACAACAGACAAGGCCGGACATGGCCGCCCGCCCTCCTGGGCTGGCCGTACTCACGACAGTCCGGGAGCGTCTTCGTCATGCGGCGCACCCTGCCGGAGCGACACCTTCGCCCCGAAGCAACGTGGGTGGGCCCTCGACGCTGCGATGGTCCGCAAGAGTCAGACACTCGCCGCCTCCGCGATGCGAACGACGGGCGGGGTGATCGCTGAGGTCTGCCGATCTGTTCGGTCGGTGGGCTGGGCCCATCACACGATGGCTGCTGTACTTTGCTGCTGTACGGCGGTCCGGTCGTCAGGGGGATCATGGCAGCCTTGGGTTTTTTCTTCATAGCTCTGCCGTGCCTCGCCATTGTCAGCTTTGTCTGCTTCGCAGCATGCCGAGCCCAGCGGCAGAAGCCTTTCAAGGCGCTGGCCAACGTATGCCTGTGCTTCGGCGTTGTCTGCACCCTCACTCCCATAGGAGTTGTTGGCTGGGCGCTGTCTCTGTAGATGCAGGAGCGCAGGGTGTGTCTGCTACGCCCGCAGGCTGGTGCGCGACGCCTGGCGTGGCCGGACAACAAGAAAGGCCCGGGTAATCACCGTGCTTCTGGGCGTAGTTGGCGCCCTGACCAGCGGCAACGGCTGTCAGGATGAGGCATTCGGCTCTTCCTGGCACCCGCTGTTGACCGTGGTTTACCGACCTGTCGGGCACGGATCGGGCACGGCTGCTGACCACCGCCTCAGAAGTTCGATCCGGTGGCCCTTCTTGGCCTGCATAGCGGCTTCGTTCCGCAGTTCGTGGGCGCGCCCTCAGCTGCACCGATGCGCTGGCGTTCGCGCCCGTTGGTGTCAGGAGTGGATGTCAGCCGCCTCGCCGACGTTCCTGACCCGCGGAGCACGCGGCAAAGGCGTGTGCGGGGACACCCGGTGTATCGCCTCCGTGTAGGGAGCGATACACCCTGCCGCGCCGCCGGCTAACCCATGGTCTTGGCGCCGTCCAGGGACTCGCGGATGATGTCGGCGTGGCCGGCGTGCTGGGCGGTCTCGGCGATGATGTGCATCAGTACCCGGCGGGCCGACCATCGTGCGCCCGGCTCGGACCACGGGGCCTTCGGCAGTGGTTGTGTGGCGTTTCTGACCTGCATGGTCGGAGAGACAAGGATGCTGAGGCTTGACCTGGGGTTTGACCTCTCGGGGCGGTGGAATCTCAATTCACGACCGCTTCGTCCCGAAGCAACTCGGGCCGGGCTGCTTCCTTGGGTTACTGCGCCTCTCACCTGCGCTGATGGTCCGCAGACGTTCGTGCTCGTCCGCCGCTGTTCGTCGGCGTTGTCACGCAGTTAGACACGCACCGCCCATGTCAGTGCCGGTCTTTAGAGGCGGTCCGACTACCAGACACCCAGCCTCAGAGGTGTTGCTTCGCTGCCCTTACTAGATGAGCGATGCCATCCCGTGTGTGCGTCCTTCGCTGATCCAGCTCTGACCGATTGTCTGTTTTGTGTACGGCTGTGATCTCGGCAAGCAAGCTTTCACCCTTGCGGCTCAGCGCTTCGTTGTCGGTGAGCATCTGCATCCGGAACAGAGCCTCCTGGGCCTTGGACCTGAGGTCGTATGCCCGGATCTGTACAGCCTCAGCGGCTTCCGGAGGGGGCTGCTCATGGGTACAAAACCAAAGGTGCACGAGACACCGCCGGTAGTTGATCAAAGCCGCCGCATAGGCCGTGTACGCGTCCAGCCGTTCCTGACGCAACTTCTCGTCCCGTGTGAACTGGTGGCCTCTCTCAGTGGTGCGCCGTTGGACTCCCAGGGTGATCCCCGAACCAAGCAGGGTGCCCAAGACGGCGATGGCGCTGGCGATTATGGCTTCCACCTCTGTAGAAGACCACGGTTGAAGGCGCTCTGTGATCGCTTTCGCAGGAGCTACTGGGGCGCATGTTGGGGGATTAATTCCTCTGCGTAGGGACGAGCTTGTGGGCCCCACCGAGTCTCTGCCCACCACCCGCGTACGGCGCCCCCGCCATCCCGGAGTCGGAGCGCCCCCGCCGGAGGCATGTCGGTGACGGAGAGGGAACCGCGGGCCGTTGGGGCTCGGCTCATGCCCTTGGGCCTATCCCGGCCGTAGGGGGACCGCCGCGCCTCCCGCTGCCCCGCCTGCGCCTGGATGTACGCGGCCGACACCTGCCACCTGATCCGCGCCGGACTCGCGGGCGACCAGGACAAGGACGTCCCCACCACCGTCCGCGACCACCCGCGCGTCTTCGCCACGCTCACCGCCCCCAGCTTTGGGCCCGTGCACAACCGCCCCGACACCGGCCGCTGCCGCTGCGGCACCGCTCATGCGCCGGACGACGACGCCCTCGGCACGCCGCTCAACCCGGACACCTACGACTACGCGTGCTCGGTGTTGTTCAACAACAACGCGGGACACCTCTGGCAGCGCTTCACCAACCGGCTGCGCCGTGAGATCGCCGCTCGCGCCGGGCTCACCCAACGCGAGCTGAAGGAAGCCGCCCGCGTCTCCTACGGCAAGGTCGCCGAGTTCCAGAAGCGCGGCGCCGTCCACTTCCACGCCGTCATCCGCCTCGACGGACCGGACGGCCCCGAGGACCCGCCACCCGCCTGGGCCACCGTGCAGCTGCTCACCGACGCCATCCGCGCCGCAGTCACCCACCCGTACACGACCGTCACCGTCCCGGCCGCCGCCGACCAACCCGCGCGCACCCTGCGCTGGGGCACCCAGCTCGACATCCGCCCCATCCGCGCCTTCGAGGCCGGCACCGACATCACATGGGGCCGCGCTGGCGGCTGATGGTCTACCTCGCCGCGCACGGTCCGGCCCGCCCGGAGGAACAGGCGGCCATGCGGCGTCCGGACATCGACATCAACACCCCCGGCGTCTGGGTCCGCAAGGCTGAGCCGGAGCTGACCACCGGTCGACGCGTCCAGGGCGACACCAAGTCGGAGGCCGGACGGCGCTTCATGGTCCTGCCCGCCTTCATGACGGAGGACCTCCGCCGACACCTGGACTGGTACGCGGAGAAGGAGCCGAACGGACTGCTGTTCGTGGGGGAGAAGGGGAAGCCTTTCCGGCGCTCCACCTTCGGGCGGAAGTGGCGCAAGGCCCGGACCGCCGTCGGCCTGCCCGAGGACTTCCGCTTTTACGATCTTCGTCATACCGGGCACACCCTGGCGACCCGGTCCGGCGCCACGCTCAAGGACACGATGGTCCGCGCGGGTCAGTCCACGGAGAAGGCCGCGCTGATCTATCAGCACTCCGACCATGACCGCCAAAGGGAGGTCGCCGCCGGCCTCGACCGGCTCGTACAGACCGAGCGCGAGAGGGCTTCGGGCACGCAACGGGCACGGGACCAGTGACCTGGTCCGGACAACAAGAAAGGCCCGGGTCGATGACCTGGGCCTTCTGCGTGGAGCGGGTGACGGGAATCGAACCCGCGCTCTGAGCTTGGGAAGCTCATGTTCTACCATTAAACTACACCCGCGTAGTACGAACCGGAGGAACCGGTGTCGTAACGTCGCTCACTGTACCTCATCGACAGGCCCCCGGTGTATCGCGCCGCGGGGTCTTTGTGCTGTGTGGGGGACGGATCCAGGTGCACGGGGCGGGAGTTGGGGCATACGGTGTGGGGGCGGAGTGCCGCGTGGAGCGGTGTCCCGTTGATCCCCTAATGTGGCTTTCTCGTCCACGCTTTGGTTGGGGAAGGGACTTGATGGACTCCATGGAGCACACCGTCGTCCGCTGTGCCGAGGGGCACGTGTTCAGTACCGCTTCGTTCCCGATGCAGCAGCTCGGTGCCGGCCGGATCGGGCCCGGACGGCTGCTGCGGTGTCCGCGGTGCGCGCGGCTGCGGCAGGCCGTGCCGGTGGCCGGGCGCGCGGAGCTGCAGCGGCAGTAGGGCGAGGTCGGAGGGGGCGCGCGGGGGCTGTCCGATTGGGGCGGGCCCGCGCGCTCTGCGTATCCTCGGGACGTGCTTCTCTCAGACAAGGACATCCGGGCCGAGATCGACGCCGGACGGGTACGCATCGACCCGTACGACGACTCCATGGTGCAGCCCTCGAGCATCGACGTGCGGCTGGACCGCTACTTCCGGGTGTTCGAGAACCACCGCTACCCGCACATCGACCCCGCGGTCGAGCAGGCGGACCTGACGCGGCTGGTCGAGCCGGAGGGGGACGAGGCGTTCATCCTGCACCCCGGCGAGTTCGTGCTGGCCTCGACGTACGAGGTCATCTCGCTCCCCGACGACCTGGCCTCGCGCCTGGAGGGCAAGAGCTCCCTCGGCCGGCTCGGTCTGGTGACGCACTCGACCGCCGGGTTCATCGACCCCGGTTTCTCCGGGCACGTGACGCTCGAGCTGTCGAACCTCGCCACGCTGCCGATCAAGCTCTGGCCGGGCATGAAGATCGGGCAGCTGTGCATGTTCCGGCTCAGCTCGCCGGCCGAGTTCCCGTACGGGAGTGAGCGCTACGGATCGCGGTACCAGGGACAGCGGGGGCCGACCGCCTCGCGGTCCTTCCAGAACTTCCATCGGACGCAGGTGTGAGCATGAGTGACGTACGGGAGAACCTGACCTACGAGAAGTTCGGCTCCGCCATCCGCGAGCTCGCGCAGACCATCGCGGACGACGGCTACGAGCCCGACATCGTGCTCAGCATCGCCCGCGGCGGCGTCTTCGTGGCGGGCGGGCTGGCGTACGCGCTGGACTGCAAGAACATCCACCTGGTGAACGTCGAGTTCTACACCGGCGTCGGCACCACGCTGGAGATGCCGGTCATGCTGGCGCCGGTGCCGAACGTGATCGACTTCAGCGACAAGAAGGTGCTGATCGCCGACGACGTCGCCGACACCGGCAAGACCCTCAAGCTGGTCCACGACTTCTGCCTCGGCGCGGTCGCCGAGGTCCGCAGCGCGGTGATCTACGAGAAGTCCCACTCGCTCGTGAAGTGCGAGTACGTGTGGAAGAAGACCGACGAGTGGATCAACTTCCCCTGGAGCGTCGAGCCGCCCGTGGTGCGGCGCGAGGGCCAGGTCCTCGACGCCTGAGCCGCGCGGACGTGCGCGAGAACGACGTGCGCGAGAACCACGAGAAGGGCCCCCGCCGGTGCGGGGGCCCTTCTGCCGTGCGTGTGTCCGGCCGGCGGACTCAGATGGTGCCCAGCTTGATCAGCGACAGCAGCGCCACCAGCTGGATCGCCGACGCGCCCAGGGCCTTCGGCCAGGGCAGGTCGTGGGACTTGCTGACCATCGACGTGAACAGCGCTCCGGCGGCGAGCCAGGACAGCCAGCCGATGACCTGGACGAGGGTGTTCTCGCCGCCCAGGAAGAGGGCGAAGACCAGGCGCGGCGCGTCGGTCATCGACATGATCAGCATCGAGAGGCCGATCGTGGGCTGCCAGGCCCCGTCGCCGCCCAGCTGGCGCGCCAGGGTGTGCGTCACGGCGCCGAGGATGGCGCCGCCGACGACGAACATGACGCCGGTGAGGAGGACCGACGGGATCGCCGTGGAGAGGGTGGCGTTGATCGTCTCCTCGCGGGCCTGGTCGAAGCCGAACAGGGCGAGCAGGCCGTAGAGGAACGTGACCACCAGCGCCGGACCCCACACGGCGTGGTCGCGCATCTGCCAGAACGTCGGGCCGGGGCGCATCACGATGCCGCTGAGCAGCTGCTTCCAGTGCAGGCGCGGGCCTGCCGGGGCGGCGGGGGCGCCGGACTGGTAGGTGGCGCCGTCGCCGTACGCGTCGGGTCCGGCGGCGTACGCCTCGTCGTGGATGCTGAACGCCCGGGTGTGGCCCGGGTTGTTCGCCGCGTACGGGTCGTGCGGAGGAGCGGCCTGCCCGTGCGGTGCGTGCCCGTGCGGTGGGTGGCCCTGCGGGGCGTGCCCTTGCGCGTAGGGGTCGCCGAAGTACTCCGGCTCTCCGTACGGCTGTTGCCCCTGGGGCTGCCCGTGGTGCTGCCCCTGGGGCCCCTGGTGCCACTGCTGCTGCGGGCCCGCGTACGGGGGCGGCGCCGAGGCGCCGCCGTAGGGCGCCTGCTGCCGTTGTTGCGGGGTGCGGTTGTCCCGGCCGCGTCCGATCCTGAATCCAGCCACGTCATCGAACGTACCCGGTCCCGCCGTGTCCGGTGGACGGGCCCGGGAACGAGGGGCTCCTTTGCTGCCGAGCTGTGACATCCCCTAAGGGTCGGAATCGTGGATCGGTGACCGGCTTGCCCGCGTATGCGGAGGTGTGTCTGGCATGTACGGGCATGTGGGGAGCGGCCCCCGGCCCCGGCGCACGGCCCCGACCCCGGCCGGGGGAAAACGGAGCGGCCGGACCCGTCCCCTCGGGGACAGGTCCGGCCGCTCCCGCCGTGCCCGTACGGCGACGGGCTGACGACGGCGGACTACTTCACCGGCTCCGGCTCGGTGTCCGTCTCCTCCGCCGGGGTCGGCTCCACCGGCTTCTTGACGGAGTCCAGCAGCAGCTGGGCCACGTCGACGACCTGGAGGCTCTCCTTGGCCTTGCCGTCGTTCTTCTTGCCGTTCACGGAGTCCGTGAGCATCACGAGGCAGAAGGGGCAGGCGGTGGAGACGATGTCCGGGTTGAGGGACAGCGCCTCGTCGACGCGCTCGGTGTTGATGCGCTTGCCGATCCGCTCCTCCATCCACATCCGCGCGCCGCCGGCGCCGCAGCAGAAGCCCCGCTCCTTGTGGCGGTGCATCTCCTGCTGGCGCAGGCCCGGGACGGCCGACATGATCTCGCGCGGCGGCGTGTAGACCTTGTTGTGGCGGCCCAGGTAGCACGGGTCGTGGTACGTGATGAGGCCGTCGACCGGCGTCACCGGGAGCAGCTTGCCCTCGTCGATGAGGTGCTGGAGCAGCTGCGTGTGGTGGATGACCTCGAACTCGCCGCCCAGCTGCGGGTACTCGTTCGCGATGGTGTTGAAGCAGTGCGGGCAGGTCGCGACGATCTTCTTCGCGGCCTTGGGCTTCTTGGTGGACTCGTCCTCGTCGTCCTCGCCGAACGCCATGTTCAGCATGGCGACGTTCTCCTGGCCGAGCTGCTGGAACAGCGGCTCGTTGCCCAGGCGGCGGGCGGAGTCACCGGTGCACTTCTCGTCGCCGCCCATGATCGCGAACTTGACGCCCGCCATGTGCAGCAGCTCCGCGAAGGCCTTGGTGGTCTTCTTGGCCCGGTCCTCCAGGGCGCCGGCGCAGCCGACCCAGTACAGGTAGTCGACCTCGGAGAGGTCCTCGACGTCCTTGCCGACGATGGGGACCTCGAAGTCGACCTCCTTGGTCCACTCCACGCGCTGCTTCTTGGCCAGACCCCAGGGGTTGCCCTTCTTCTCCAGGTTCTTGAGCATCGTGCCCGCCTCGGACGGGAACGCGGACTCGATCATCACCTGGTAGCGCCGCATGTCGACGATGTGGTCGACGTGCTCGATGTCGACCGGGCACTGCTCCACGCACGCGCCGCAGGTGGTGCAGGACCACAGCACGTCGGGGTCGATGACGCCGTTCTCCTCCAGCGTGCCGATCAGCGGGCGCTCGGCCTCGGCGAGGGCGGCCGCGGGGACGTCCTTGAGGGCCTCCTCGGAGGCCTTCTCGTCGCCCTCCATCGTCTTGCCGCCACCGGCGAGCAGGTACGGCGCCTTGGCGTGCGCGTGGTCGCGCAGCGACATGATCAGCAGCTTGGGGGAGAGCGGCTTGCCCGTGTTCCAGGCGGGGCACTGCGACTGGCAGCGGCCGCACTCGGTGCAGGTGGAGAAGTCGAGGAGGCCCTTCCAGGAGAAGTGCTCGACCTGGGAGACGCCGTAGACGTCGTCCTCGCCCGGGTCCTCGAAGTCGATCGCCTTGCCGCCCGAGGTCATCGGCTGGAGCGCGCCCAGGGCGGTCCCGCCGGTGGCGTCGCGCTTGAACCAGATGTTCGGGAACGCCAGGAAGCGGTGCCAGGCCACACCCATGTTGGTGTTGAGCGACACCGTGATCATCCAGATCATGGTGGTGCTCAGCTTGATCATGGCGAAGAGGTAGACCAGGTTCTGCAGCGCGCCCACGCTCAGCCCCTTGAGGGCGAGGACCAGCGGGTACGAGGCGAAGTACGCGGCCTCGTAGTGGTCGACGTGGTGCAGGGCGCCCTCGAGGCCGCGCAGGACGTAGATCGCGAGGCCGATGGTGAGGATGACGTACTCGACGAAGTACGCCTGGCCCATCTTCGAGCCGGCGAACCGGGACTTGCGGCCGGGGCGGGACGGCAGGTTCAGCAGCCGGATGACGATCAGCGCGGCGATGCCGAGGGTGGTCATCGCGCCGATGAACTCGATGTACAGCTCGTACGGCAGGAAGCCGCCGAGCAGCGGCAGCGTCCAGTCGGCCTGGAACAGCTGGCCGTACGCGGTGATGATCGTCGGGGGCAGCGTCAGGAAGCCGACGGCCACGAACCAGTGGGCGAAGCCGACGATGCCCCACCGGTTCATCCGCGTGTGACCGAGGAACTCCCTGACCAGGGTGACGCTGCGCTGGTAGGGGTTGTCGGTCCGGGTGCCGGCGGGGACCGGCTGGCCCAGCTTGAAGTGGCGGACGAACTGGCCGATGGCGCGGGCGAGCAGCGCAACGCCGACCACGGTCAGGGTCAGCGACACAATGATCGCGGCGAGTTGCATGGAGGCTCCTCGGGCCTGCGAGGGTGGGAGGGCTTAGGCACTACTACTAAGCGGTAACTTATTCAGTCCGTGCTGAGCGTACCCACTTATTCCGCCGCACTGTAGCCGCGCAGGCGGTGATCTGCGTCGCTCAGGTGAGCCTGACCGGGCACGGTCCGCAACGTGCGGAGCAGCAGCGCGAGGTCCAGGCCGATCCACTCGTGCTCCACGTAGTGCTGGTCGAGGAGCAGCGGCTCGTCCCAGGGCAGGGCGGAGCCCCGCCGGACCTGGGCCAGCCCCGTGAGGCCCGGCTTGACGCTCCGGCGCCAGGGGGCGGCGGCCGCGGGGTCGCCGGGGGGCAGCGGCGCCGGGCCGACCAGGGACATCTCGCCGCGCACGACGTGGGGCAGGCGGGAGAGCACGTCGATGCGGAAGCGGCGCACGGGCAGGTGGCGCAGGGTGAAGGGGCGCCCGCCCAGGCCGGTCACCGTCTCGGTCGCGAACACGCCGCCGGGCGGCCGTCTCGCGGCCGTGGCGACGGCGGCGGCGAGCAGCAGCGGGGCCGTGAGGGCGAGCAGGGCGGAGCCGAGGGCCAGATCGAGGACGCGCTTGGGGTGGGGGGAGGGGCGCATGGGACACACACCTGATGAATTGCGACGAATGCGGCTTTTGTTTCGTTGTTTGCACGATCGCACGGTTGTGTGTGAGGTGGTAGTGGTTCGGGGTATGCGGCGGGTCGGGGGTCGCACCGCCCCGCCCGCCGCATGCGTACTGCCATGCCTTCGTCCAGCGAAGTTGAGCGCGGTCGGCTCAACTCTGTTGACTCCGGTCGTCGGGTCGTGCATCCTTGAGCCTGTTCCACTCAAGTCAGCTGGAGGAATCGAAAATGGCACGTGCGGTCGGCATCGACCTGGGCACGACTAACTCCGTCGTCAGCGTTCTGGAAGGCGGCGAGCCCACCGTCATCACCAACGCCGAGGGCGCCAGGACCACGCCGTCCGTCGTCGCCTTCGCGAAGAACGGCGAGGTGCTCGTCGGCGAGGTGGCCAAGCGCCAGGCGGTCACGAACGTCGACAGGACCATCCGGTCCGTCAAGCGGCACATGGGCACGGACTGGAAGATCGAGCTCGACGGGAAGAACTTCAACCCGCAGCAGATCAGCGCCTTCATCCTGCAGAAGCTGAAGCGCGACGCCGAGGCCTACCTGGGCGAGAAGGTCACCGACGCGGTGATCACCGTCCCGGCGTACTTCAACGACTCCGAGCGCCAGGCCACCAAGGAGGCCGGTGAGATCGCGGGCCTCAACGTCCTGCGCATCGTCAACGAGCCGACGGCCGCCGCCCTCGCGTACGGCCTCGACAAGGACGACCAGACCATCCTGGTCTTCGACCTCGGTGGCGGTACCTTCGACGTCTCGCTGCTGGAGATCGGCGACGGCGTCGTCGAGGTGAAGGCCACCAACGGTGACAACCACCTCGGTGGTGACGACTGGGACCAGCGTGTCGTCGACTACCTGGTGAAGCAGTTCCACTCCGGCCACGGCGTGGACCTGTCCAAGGACAAGATGGCCCTCCAGCGCCTCCGCGAGGCCGCCGAGAAGGCCAAGATCGAGCTGTCCTCGTCCACCGAGACCTCGATCAACCTCCCCTACATCACGGCCTCCGCCGAGGGCCCGCTGCACCTGGACGAGAAGCTCACGCGCGCCCAGTTCCAGCAGCTGACCGCGGACCTGCTGGAGCGCTGCAAGACGCCGTTCCACAACGTCATCAAGGACGCGGGCATCCAGCTCTCCGAGATCGACCACGTCGTCCTCGTCGGTGGCTCCACCCGCATGCCGGCCGTCGCCGAGCTCGTCAAGGAGCTGACCGGTGGCCGCGAGGCCAACAAGGGCGTCAACCCGGACGAGGTCGTCGCCATCGGCGCCGTGCTCCAGGCCGGTGTCCTCAAGGGTGAGGTCAAGGACGTCCTGCTCCTCGACGTGACCCCGCTGTCCCTCGGTATCGAGACCAAGGGCGGCATCATGACCAAGCTCATCGAGCGCAACACCACGATCCCGACCAAGCGGTCCGAGATCTTCACGACGGCCGAGGACAACCAGCCGTCGGTGCAGATCCAGGTCTACCAGGGCGAGCGCGAGATCGCGGCGTACAACAAGAAGCTCGGCATGTTCGAGCTGACCGGCCTCCCGCCGGCCCCGCGCGGCGTCCCGCAGATCGAGGTCGCCTTCGACATCGACGCCAACGGCATCATGCACGTGACCGCGAAGGACCTCGGCACGGGCAAGGAGCAGAAGATGACCGTCACCGGCGGCTCCTCGCTGCCGAAGGACGAGGTCGACCGGATGCGTGAGGAGGCCGAGCGGTACGCGGAGGAGGACCACAAGCGCCGCGAGGCCGCCGAGAGCCGCAACCAGGGCGAGCAGCTCGTCTACCAGACGGAGAAGTTCCTCAAGGACAACGAGGACAAGGTCCCGGGCGACGTCAAGACCGAGGTCGAGACGGCGGTGAACGAGCTCAAGGAGAAGCTGAAGGGCGAGGACACCGCGGAGATCCGCACCGCCACCGAGAAGGTCGCGGCCGTCTCCCAGAAGCTCGGCCAGGCCATGTACGCCGACGCCCAGGCCGCGGGCGGGGCCGCCGGTGCCGGCGAGACCCCGGGCGCCGCCCAGGGTGCCGCCGCTGACGACGACGTCGTCGACGCCGAGATCGTCGACGACGAGAAGCCGAAGGGGGCCGCATGACGGAGGAGACCCCGGGCTTCGAGGAGAAGCCCGACGTCCCCTCCGGCGCCGCGCCTGACGACGCCGCCGAAGCCGCCGGTACCTCCTCCGCGAACCCCGCGGAGGAGGGCCCGGCGGCCCCGGCAGGGGACGCGACCGCAACCGTCGCCGGCCTGACGGCCCAGCTGGACCAGGCCCGCACCGCGCTCGGCGAGCGCACCGCGGACCTCCAGCGGCTCCAGGCCGAGTACCAGAACTACCGCCGCCGGGTCGAGCGCGACCGGGTCGCGGTCAAGGAGCTCGCGGTCGCGAGCCTCCTGACCGAGCTCCTGCCGGTGCTCGACGACATCGGCCGCGCCCGTGAACACGGCGAGCTGGTGGGCGGCTTCAAGTCGGTGGCCGAATCGCTGGAGACGGTCGCCGCCAAGATGGGGCTGCAGCAGTTCGGCAAGGAGGGCGAGCCCTTCGACCCGACGATCCACGAGGCGCTGATGCACTCGTACGCGCCGGACGTCACCGAGACGACCTGCGTCGCGATCCTGCAGCCGGGGTACCGCATCGGCGAGCGGACCATCAGGCCCGCCCGTGTTGCGGTGGCCGAGCCCCAGCCCGGCGCCGCGCCGGCGGCCCAGGCGCCCAAGGAGGAGCCGAAGGCGGCCGACGAGGAGAGCGGTGGCCCCGAGGAGGGCTGACGCGTTGAGCGGTAACCGGAAGGAGGGACGTCGATGAGCACGAAGGACTTCGTGGAGAAGGACTACTACAAGGTTCTCGGCGTCCCCAAGGACGCCACCGAGGCCGAGATCAAGAAGGCGTACCGGAAGCTCGCGCGCGAGTTCCACCCGGACGCCAACAAGGGTGACGCGGGCGCGGAGGCGCGCTTCAAGGAGATCTCCGAGGCGAACGACGTCCTCGGCGACCCCAAGAAGCGCAAGGAGTACGACGACGCCCGCGCCCTCTTCGGCAACGGCGGCTTCCGCGCCGGTCCCGGCGGTGGCGCCGGCGGCACGTTCAACTTCGACCTGGGCGACCTCTTCGGGGGCGCCCAGGGCGGTGCCGGCGGAGCCGGCGGGGCCGGCGGCTTCGGCGGCGGCCTCGGGGACGTGTTCGGCGGCCTGTTCAACCGGGGCGGCGGCGCGGGCACGCGCACCCAGCCGCGCCGGGGTCAGGACATCGAGTCCGAGGTGACGCTCAGCTTCACCGAGGCGGTCGACGGGGCCACGGTCCCGCTGCGGATGTCCAGCCAGCAGCCCTGCAAGGCCTGTTCGGGCACCGGCGACAAGAACGGCACGCCCCGCGTGTGCCCGACCTGCGTCGGCACCGGGCAGGTCTCGCGCGGCGGCAGCGGCTCCTTCTCGCTGACCGACCCGTGCGTGGACTGCAAGGGCCGCGGGCTCATCGCCCAGGACCCGTGCGAGGTCTGCCACGGCAGCGGCCGCGCCAAGTCGTCCCGCACCATGCAGGTCCGCATCCCCGCGGGCGTCTCCGACGGGCAGCGCATCCGGCTGCGCGGCAAGGGCGCGCCCGGCGAGCGCGGCGGACCGGCCGGCGACCTGTACGTGGTGGTGCACGTCGGCGCCCACCCGGTCTTCGGCCGCAAGGGCGACAACCTGACCGTGACGGTGCCCGTCACGTTCGACGAGGCGGCGCTCGGCGGCGAGATCAGGGTGCCCACCCTCGGCGGGCCCGCCGTCACGCTGAAGATCCCGGCCGGGACGCCCAACGGCCGGACCATGCGCGCCCGCGGCAAGGGGGCGGTCCGCAAGGACGGCACGCGCGGGGACCTGCTCGTCACCGTCGAGGTGGCCGTGCCCAAGGACCTGGGCGACAAGGCGCGCGAGGCGCTCGAAACGTACCGGGAGGCCATGGCGGGTGAGGACCCGCGGGCCGAGCTGTTCCAGGCCGCGAAGGGGGCTTGAGATGGACGGACGCCGTCGCAATCCGTACGAGCTGACCGACGAGACACCGGTGTACGTCATCTCGGTGGCGGCCCAGCTCAGCGGATTGCACCCGCAGACCCTGCGCCAGTACGACCGGCTGGGTCTGGTCTCCCCGGACCGTACGGCCGGGCGGGGCCGGCGCTACTCGGCGCGTGACATCGAACTGCTGCGGCAGGTGCAGCAGTTGTCCCAGGACGAGGGCATCAACCTCGCGGGGATCAAGCGGATCATCGAACTGGAGAACCAGGTCGCCGCCCTCCAGTCCCGGGTGGCCGAGCTGTCGGCGGCGGTCGAGGGCGCGGCGGCGGCGATGCGGCAGCGCGAGGCGCAGGTGCACGCCTCGTACCGGCGCGACCTCGTCCCCTACCAGGATGTGCAGCAGGCGAGCGCCCTGGTGGTGTGGCGGCCGCCCAGGCGCGGCGAGCACACCTGAACCACGCGGCCCCCGTCGGGTGGCCGCCGCGAAGGCCCCTTCCGCACCGGCGGAGGGGGCCTTCGCCGTCGTACGCCCGTGCGATGATCCGCGGGTGCGCATGACACGGGGAACCTCACGCGGCCGGCTGCGGGCCGGCGCCGTCCTGCTGGCCCTGGCCGCCCTCGCGGTGGGCTGCGACGACGAGACGGGCGACGCGCCGCTGCCGGAGCGGATCACGGCGAGCCCCACGTCCACGGCACCCCCCGCGGCCCCCGCACCACCCCAGGGCGCGCCCGAACCGCCCGGAGGCGGCGCCCCCGAGGCACCCGGGGCGTCCGAGGCACCCGGGGCGCGGCCCGCCGGCTGCCCGGCCTCCGGGGTGCGCGTCGAGGCGGGGACCACGGAGGCGGCGATGGGCCTGCGGGCGCTGGGGCTCGTCCTCCACAACTGCGGCGCGGAGCCGTTCCGGGTGAGCGGGTACCCGGAGGTGGCGGTGCTCGGGGAGCGCGGCGAGGCGCTGGAGGTCACGGTCCGCGAGGGGTCGAACGTCGACAGCACCGCCAGGCCGTCCACGTTCCTGCTCGCCCCGGGGCAGCGGGCGCGCGCCTCGGCGGTCTGGCGCAACACGGTGACCCGCACCGACGTCGTGGCGACGAACGGCACCCACCTGCGGGTGACCCCGGGAGCCGGCGCCGCCGCCCAGACGGTCGCCCCGGCCGACGGCGGCCCGCTGGACCTCGGCAACACCGGGACGCTGGAGGTCACGCCCTGGAAGCCGTACGACACGCCGTAGCTCCGGCGACGCGCCCGGCCGCGCCCCGCCGGGATCAGTGATCCTGCTCCAGGATGCCGGACCGGGCGATCAGATAACCCAGTTGTGCGCGGCTCCCGCTGCCGAGGACGGCGGCGAGCTTGGCGATGTGGGCGCGGCAGGTGCGGACGTTCATGCCGAGGCGGCGGGCGATCGCCTCGTCGACGTGGCCCTCGACGAGCAGCTTGGCGATGGAGCGCTGGACGCCGCTGATGCCGTCAGACTTCAGGTCGTAGGGGATCTGCTCGTTGATGGGCACGGCCAGTTGCCAGAACTGGTCGAAGACCCCGGCGAGGTAGGCGACCAGTCCGGGGTGGCGCAGCTCCAGGGCGACCTGGCGGTCGCTGCGCGCCGGTACGAAGGCGACCTCGCGGTCGACGATGATCAGCCGGTCGATGATCTGTTCCAGGGTGCGCACCTGCACCTCGGGGCCGACGTGTTCGAGGTACGTGAGCGTCAACTCGGTGTGCCGGGCGGTGTGCTGGTAGAGCGTGCGCATCCGGACGCCGCGGCCGAGGAGGGGCTTCACACGGCGCAGGGCCTCGCTCAGCGCCTGGGCGGGGCGTCCGCCGCCCGGCTGGACGGTGAGCAGTTCCTTCTCGCAGCCGGAGATGACGCGGTCCAGGGTGGCGTTGATCCGGTTGAGGCCCTCGAGCACGGTGATGGCGTGTGTGGTGGGAGCGTTCTGCGCGCTGATGGCCATGAATGGCTCGAACGCGTCGGACAGTTCGACGGTGAGGCGTCTACGCTCCAGGATCTCGCGCTCGATGGGCTGGAGCAGTTGCGCCAGGGCCGAGGAGGGCGGGACGGGGCGGAGCCACTGGGCGTCGTCCGGGTCCGGGTGGAGCAGCGCCAGGTCGAGCAGGCACGGCACCTCATCCGCCTCTGACCGGGGTATTCGTCCACTGCGCAAGGCGTTGGCGTAGAGCTCGGAACCCGCTTCGCACAGCTCGGTGTGGGAATGGGGGTGCCCCTGCTTGTCCCATTTCGCGCTCATTCGTACACCCCCAGGCTCCTGCATCTCAGGAACATGATGCCTGTCGTAGGTGGTGGAAGCGTGGAGAGTGAGCAATCGTCGTACCCGCGGGGGTTGGAAAGAGACGTTGCCTTCAAGTGAGGTTGCTCGGTGATGACGAAGAGACTCATACGCGCAGTGGTTGCCAGTGCGTTCATCGCTGCCGGCGCGGTAGGGGTTCTGGGGGTGGCCGAGGATCCGGGCTGGCACGCGGCTCCCGGGACCGCCGTGACCACGCCGCAGGACCCAGGCTGGCACGCCGCGCCCGCACCGTCGGGCCTGGCCGATACCGACCCTGGCTGGCACGTCCTCGGCGCATGAACGTTCCCGACGACTCGCGCTTCCGGCGCGAGATGGCATCCGCTTACCGGTCCGGGTGGCATTTCATCGACCTCGTCACTGCTGTGCCGCACAGTGGCGATTCGTTGATGGTCACCCTCTTCGGGGAGCCGATCGTCATCACGCGCGGAGAAGACGAGGACATCCGAGCGTACCGATGCCTCCGGCGGCCCCGCGGAGCTCCGCAGCCCGTCCGGTGCGCCATCCGGTACGGCATGATTTTCGTCAACCTCGACCAGCGTGATCACCAGCTGGTCGAGCCGGAGACCACCACCGCCACCCCCCGCAGCGCCTGAGCGGTTCCCCCGTCGTTGTAGATCGCTCAGGTGCTTCCCCCACACAGCGGCGCCATCGTGGACCTGAACACGGTGGCGCCGCTGTGCTGTCCGCGTACGCCCCGGCGTGCTCCGCGCCCGCGCCCCGCCGTGCGTCCGCGGGTACGCCCCGGCCGGCCGCGCCGCCCGGGCCGGGCCGCCTCAGGCGCGCCCCATCGCCCGGGTGAGGGCGATCTCGATGACGACCCGGTCCGGGTTGGGCGTCGGCGTGCGGCCGTAGCGGGCCGCGTACCGCTCCACGGCGTCCGCGACCGCCTCCGGCTCCGTCCGGATCCGCGCGACGCCCTCCAGCGTCGCCCAGCGCCCCTTGTCGACCTGGCACACCGCCACCCGTGCGCCCTCGGGGCCCGCGGCCAGCACGTTGGCGACCTTGCGGCTGTTCTTGTTGGTGATCACCCGGGCGATGCCCCTGTCGCCGCCCTCGGGGTCGTAGGTGACGCCCACGGCCACGACGTGGGGTGTGCCGTCCGGCCGGGGCGTGGTGAGCGTGCACATGTGGTACTCGCGCCAGAAGCCGAGATACGAGGTGCCGGGGTTCCGGGGGTCGATGGCCATGCCCGCGAACCTACCGGCGCCGGGTGTCCCGGACCACCATTGAGTGGAATAGACTCAACTTTACGTACGTTGGATGAGTCATACCCCCGTGGGACCCCGCAGCACCGAGGAGGAGAGACCGCCCGTGGATGCCGAGCTGACCAACAAGAGCCGGGATGCGCTGAACGCCGCGACCAGCCGCGCCGTGTCCGACGGACACCCGGACCTGACCCCCGCGCACCTGCTGCTCGCGCTGCTCGCGGGCCAGGACAACGAGAACATCGTCGACCTGCTCGCCGCCGTGGACGCCGACCAGGCCGCCCTGCGCTCCGACGCCGAGCGGGTGCTCGCCGCGCAGCCCAGCGTCACCGGCTCCACCGTCGCCCCGCCGCAGCCCAACCGGGACCTGCTCGCCGTCGTCGCCGACGCCTCGCGGCGCGCCAAGGAGCTGGGCGACGACTACGTGTCGACCGAGCACCTGCTCATCGGCATCGCCGCCAAGGGCGGCCGGGCCGGCGAGGTGCTGGAGCGGCAGGGCGCCAGTGCGAGGAAGCTGCTGGACGCGTTCGAGAAGGCGAGGGGAGGGCGCCGCGTGACCACACCGGACCCGGAGGGCCAGTACAAGGCACTGGAGAAGTTCGGTACGGACTTCACGGCCGCCGCCCGCGACGGCAAGCTCGACCCGGTCATCGGCCGGGACCAGGAGATCCGCCGCGTCGTGCAGGTGCTGTCCCGGCGTACGAAGAACAACCCGGTGCTCATCGGCGAGCCCGGCGTCGGCAAGACCGCCGTCGTCGAGGGCCTCGCCCAGCGCATCGTCAAGGGCGACGTCCCGGAGAGCCTGAAGAACAAGCGCCTGGTCGCCCTCGACCTCGGCGCGATGGTCGCGGGCGCCAAGTACCGGGGCGAGTTCGAGGAGCGGCTGAAGACCGTCCTGTCCGAGATCAAGGCCAGCGACGGCCAGATCATCACCTTCATCGACGAGCTGCACACGGTCGTCGGCGCGGGCGCCGGCGGCGACTCCGCCATGGACGCGGGCAACATGCTCAAGCCGATGCTCGCCCGCGGCGAGCTGCGCATGGTCGGCGCCACCACCCTCGACGAGTACCGCGAGCGCATCGAGAAGGACCCCGCCCTGGAGCGCCGCTTCCAGCAGGTCCTGGTCGCCGAGCCGAGCGTCGAGGACACCATCGCGATCCTCCGCGGCCTCAAGGGCCGTTACGAGGCCCACCACAAGGTCCAGATCGCCGACTCGGCCCTGGTCGCCGCCGCCACCCTCTCCGACCGGTACATCACCTCCCGCTTCCTGCCCGACAAGGCCATCGACCTCGTCGACGAGGCGGCGTCCCGGCTCCGTATGGAGATCGACTCCTCGCCCCTGGAGATCGACGAGCTCCAGCGTGCCGTCGACCGCCTCCGCATGGAGGAGCTGGCGCTGAAGAACGAGTCCGACCCCGCCTCCGTGCAGCGCCTGGAGAAGCTCCGCCGCGACCTCGCCGACAAGGAGGAGGAGCTGCGCGGCCTGACCGCCCGCTGGGAGAAGGAGAAGCAGGGCCTCAACCGCGTCGGTGAGCTGAAGGAGCAGCTCGACGACCTGCGCGGGCAGGCCGAGCGCGCCCAGCGCGACGGCGACTTCGACACCGCGTCCAAGCTGCTGTACGGCGAGATCCCGGCCGTGGAGCGGGAGCTGGAGGCGGCCAGCGAGGCCGAGCAGGAGGCCGCCAAGGACACCATGGTCAAGGACGAGGTCGGCGCCGACGACATCGCCGACGTCGTCGGCTCCTGGACCGGCATCCCGGCCGGGCGCCTGCTGGAGGGCGAGACGCAGAAGCTGCTGCGCATGGAGGACGAGATCGGCCGCCGTCTGATCGGCCAGACCGAGGCGGTACGGGCCGTGTCGGACGCGGTCCGCCGCACCCGGGCCGGGATCTCCGACCCCGACCGGCCCACCGGCTCGTTCCTCTTCCTCGGCCCGACCGGTGTCGGCAAGACCGAGCTGGCCAAGGCCCTCGCCGACTTCCTCTTCGACGACGAGCGGGCCATGGTCCGCATCGACATGAGCGAGTACGGCGAGAAGCACAGCGTCGCCCGGCTCGTCGGCGCCCCTCCCGGCTACGTCGGCTACGAGGAGGGCGGCCAGCTCACCGAGGCGGTGCGCCGCCGCCCGTACAGCGTGGTGCTCCTCGACGAGGTGGAGAAGGCCCACCCGGAGGTCTTCGACGTCCTGCTCCAGGTGCTCGACGACGGCCGGCTGACCGACGGTCAGGGCCGTACGGTCGACTTCCGCAACACCATCCTCATCCTCACCTCCAACCTGGGCAGCCACTTCCTGATGGACCCGGTGACCCCGGAGGAGCAGAAGCGGGAGCAGGTGCTGGAGGCGGTCCGGGCCTCCTTCAAGCCGGAGTTCCTCAACCGCCTCGACGACATCGTGGTCTTCTCCGCCCTCGGCCGGGACCAGCTCGCCCACATCGCCGGCCTCCAGATCGACCGGCTGGCGGCGCGGCTCGCCGAGCGGCGGCTCACCCTGGAGGTCACCCCGGCCGCCCTGGAGTGGCTCGCCGTCGAGGGCTTCGACCCGGCGTACGGCGCCCGCCCGCTGCGCCGCCTGGTGCAGACGGCCATCGGCGACCGCCTCGCCAAGGAGATCCTCGCGGGCGAGGTGACGGACGGCGACACCGTCCGGGTGGACCGCTTCGGGGACGACCTGATCGTGGGGCGGGCGGAGTAGGAGGCGCGCCGCCCGCGCACCCGCTGCCGGCGGCCGGTCTGTCCGCCGGCAGCGGATCGCCCGTGTCCGGGGTTGCCACTGACGGCCGGGGATGGGAGAGGATGGCAGGAATCGTTCGAAGGGAATTACACGGTGAGCATCGACCCCGGCTCGATTCCGAATTTCGGTGGCCAGCCCGAGCCCCAGCAGGCCGGACCGGCGGGCCCCGTCGTCCCGGACCAGGACCTCGTCAAGCAGCTCCTGGAGCAGATGGAGCTGAAGTACGTCATCGACGACGAGGGTGACCTCGCCGCGCCGTGGGAGGAATTCCGCACGTACTTCATGTTCCGCGGCGAGGAGGAGCAGCAGGTCTTCTCCGTGCGGACCTTCTACGACCGCCCCCACCCGGTCGAGAACCGCGCGCAGATCCTGGAGACGATCGACGACTGGAACCGCCGCACCCTGTGGCCGAAGGTCTACACGCACCTCCACGAGGACGAGCAGGGCGGCGCGACCGTCCGGCTCATCGGCGAGGCGCAGATGCTGATCGGCACCGGCGTCAGCCTGGAGCACTTCGTGCAGTCGACCGTCAGCTGGGTGCGCGCGTCCATCGAGTTCGACAAGTGGCTCGTGGAGCAGTTCGGCCTGGAGACCGAGGGCGACGAGAAGCCCGGCGACGAGGCCTGAGCGCCGCCGCGGGACCACCCGTCCGGCCGGACGGCCCGTCCGGCCCGGCCGGCGGCCCCCTAGAGCGCCATCGGGGCGAGCGTCAGCAGGTACGTCCCGTAGCCGTACGAGAGCCCGGCCAGGGCGGCGACCACCACGGCCGCCGCCCTGGGCCGGGCTCTGCGCAGGGCGCACGCCACCGGCAGCAGCAGCGGGAACGCCGGGAGCAGGAACCGCGGCTTGGACTCGAAGAACCCGGAGCCGCCCACCGCGATCACCACCAGCACCGCGGTGTACACCAGCAGCGGCAGCGGCGGCCGGTCCAGCAGGAGCAGCGCGAAGAGCACCACCCCCGCCGCGGTGATGAGCAGCGCACCGGTGAAGCCCAGCTCCATGGGCCGGGTCAGCACGGTGCGGGCGAAGCCGAAGGTGCCCACCCCGAAGTCGAACCGGGACGTCCAGCCGGCCTGCACCGCGAAGTAGCCGCGCAGCGGTTCGCCCCCGCGCACCCCCACCCACAGCACGTACCCGGCCCAGCCGGCCGGTGCCACCGCCGCCCCGGCCCACAGGCGCCAGTCGGTGCGGCGCTCGTCGCGCAGGAGGCGGTACGCCTCGCAGGCCGCCGCCGCGCCCACCGCCGCCGCGACGGCGATCCCGTTCGGCCGGGCGGCCCCCGCCAGCGCCGCCAGCGCGCCCGCCCACAGCCAGCGGCGGGTGAGGACCGCGTACAGCGACCAGGCGGCGAACGCCGTCAGCAGGGGCTCGGTGTACGCCATGGAGAGCACGATCGAGTGCGGCAGCAGGCCCCACAGCAGCACCAGCGCGGTGGCGGCCCCCCGGCCGTGCAGCCGCTCGCCGATCAGGAAGATCCCCCAGGCCGCCGCCCCCGCCGCCGTCCAGGACACCAGCAGGCCCGCCGTCCCGCCCGCCACCGGCAGCACGGTGGTCACCGCCCGGACGAGCGCCGGGTACAGCGGGAAGAACGCCAGGTCCGACTGGACCACCCCGTCGGGCCAGTACAGGGTCGTGCCGTAGCCGTACGCGGCGATCCCCAGGTACCAGTCGGAGTCCCAGGACAGGGCGAGCAGGGCGCGCGGCGAGCGGCCGGTGTGCCACGCCCACAGCGCCATCACCAGCATCCCGGTGAGCCGGGCGGCGGCGAACAGGCCCAGTGCCGGGGCCGCGCGGTACAGCGCCGCACGCCACCCCGGCACCGGCCGGGCGGATCCCGCGGCTGTCACGTGGTCGAAGGTCTCGGCGGACAGGGTGCACCTCCGTGCGCGCGTGAGCGGTCACCCCGACCCTGGGCGCCGGGCGCGCCGGGCGCGACCGCTGGCCGCCCGCCCGGGTGGTCCCCTCCGCCGGGCCCCGGCACGCGTGCGTGTCGCCGTGACACCGCGCACCGGAAGCGCTACAGGGCCGCCAGCCGCTCCACCGCGTCCCGCAGCACCTCGGTCCGCTTGCAGAACGCGAACCGCACGAACGGCGCGCCCTGCTCGCGGTGGTCGTAGAAGACGGCGTGAGGGATCGCCACGACACCGCACCGGCCCGGCAGCTCCCGGCAGAACGCGATGCCGTCGTGCTCGCCCAGCGGGCGGATGTCGGTGGTGACGAAGTAGGTCCCCTGGGGCCGGAACACCCCGAAGCCCGCCCGCGCCAGCCCGTCCGCCAGCAGGTCCCGCTTGGCCCGCAGGTCGTCGCGCAGCCCGGTGAACGGCCCGTCGGCCGTAACGGCGAGCCGCGGTGACGCGGCACCGGCCGTCGTATCCTGACCACACACGGGAAGGAGCCGTCCATGAGCGTCGACGCGATCGTGCACACCGAGTTCCCCAAGGGGTACACGGTCCTGTTCGGGGCCGACGGAAAGGTGATCATGACCCCGCAGAGCGAAGAGCACTCCAGCACCATCAGGTCGATGCAGATCGACTCCGCTCTTGCCCTCGGCCGTCACGCGAAGGTCACCTCCGACGTCTACATCGACTTCCCCGCCGACGAGAATTCCGCCCCCGACCTGGCGATCCTGCGCGAGGACGCCCGCCGGGAGGGGAAGCGCTACAGCTTCGAGGACGTCCTGTTGATCTCCGAGGTCGTCTCGACCTCCTCCGCGCGCAAGGACTACGACGACTGCACCGCGAAGTACGGCCGCTACGGCATCCCGGTCTACCTGGTCGTGGACCCGTACGCCCAGGAAGTCGTCCTCCACACCCAGCCGACCGCCACCGGTTACATCGCGGCACACACCCACAAGTACGGGACGGGCAAGCTCCCCATTCCTCTGGCCGACGGCCGCACCTTCACCCTCGACCTCGACGAACTCCCGCGTCCGGAGCCCGAGGCGGACGCCCGCTGACGCAGGACGCATTGCTGATCGGTTGACCGGCCCGGGCGCCGACGGGCCGGCCTGTCGGGCGTGCCGCCCGAGGAGTCACCGCCGGATGCCGCCCGTGGGCGCTGACATCTGTGTCAGGACGCGAGGCGGCGAAGGCGGTTGGTGGCCTCGTGGAGGACGTCGTCCTGCTTGCAGAAGGCGAACCGGACCTGGCTGCGGCCGGCGTCGGGGTCGTCGTAGAAGACGGAGTTGGGGATGGCGACGACACCGCAGCGCTCGGGGAGGGTGCGGCAGAAGGCGTAGGCGTCCTTCTCGCCCAGGGGGGTGATGTCGGTGGTGATGAAGTACGTGCCCTGTGGCTGGTGGACCTCGAATCCGGCCGCGCGCAGGCCGTCGCCGAGCAGGTCGCGCTTGCGCCGCATGTCGGCGCGGATGCCGTCGAAGTACGTTTCCGGCAGGCGCAGGGCTTCGGCGATCGCGTACTGGAACGGACCGGAGCTGACGTAGGTCAGGTACTGCTTCGCGGTGCGGACGGCTGCGACGAGGGCGCTGGACCCCGTGATCCAGCCGACCTTCCACCCGGTGAAGGAGAAGGTCTTGCCGGCGCTGGAGATGGTGACCGTGCGCTCGCGCATGCCGGGGAAGGTGGCGATGGGGATGTGCGGCGAGTCGTCGTAGACGAGGTGCTCGTACACCTCGTCGGTGACGACGAGCAGGTCACGCTCGACGGCGAGCGCGGCGATGGCGGCCAGTTCCTCACGGGTGAGGACGGTGCCGGTGGGGTTGTGGGGGGTGTTCAGGAGCAGCAGGCGGGTCCGCGGAGTGATTTTGGATCGCAGCTCGTCCAGGTCGGGTCGGAATGACGGGGCGCGCAGGGTGAGCGGTACGTGCTTCGCGCCGGCCATGGCGATGCAGGCGGTATAGGAGTCGTAGAAGGGTTCGAAGGCGATCACCTCGTCGCCCGGCTCCAGCAGCGCCAGCATGGCGGCGGCGATGGCCTCGGTGGCGCCGGCGGTGACCAGGACCTCGGTGTCGGGGTCGGGGGAGAGGCCGTGGAACCGCTCCTGGTGTGCGGAGATCGCGACGCGCAGTTCCGGGACGCCCGGTCCTGGCGGGTACTGGTTGCCCTTGCCCTCCCGCAGGGCACGGACGGCGGCCTCGCGGATCGCCTCGGGCCCGTCGGTGTCGGGGAAGCCCTGGCCCAGGTTGATCGCCCCGGTCGTTGTCGCCAGCGCCGACATCTCCGCGAAGATCGTCGTCCCGAACCCGTTCAGTCTGCGGTTGAGTAGCGGCCGCTCGGTGCTCACGTCTCCACCGTCCTCACTCGTGTATCCGTCGATACTCCGGGTGCCATCCTCACTCATGGCCGGTCCTGCCGACGCGTGGCGCGGGAATCCCAACGGGGTCAGGGGCCCCAGCGCTTCGCTTTGCCGACTTGCCGGTCGGCTCCCGGAGGATGCCGGCCCTTGCCGAGATGTCGCGCAGCAGCGCGTCCCGCAGGTCGTGCAGTGTCGTGATCTTGCAGGCCAGGAGCTGCGCCGCCTCGTGCAGGGGCCCTGCCGCTCTGTGGAATTCGGCGCGCGAGAACCGGTCCGGCCAGGTGATCTTCAGGCGCCTCAGGGCCAGGGCTGAGATCTCCCGGTTGTTCTGGCCTTGTGCCGCCCGAGCGATGTCGCTGCTTCGGCTTCTGAGCTCGTGGAGCAACCACCAACGGTCCTCGTCCTCGGCGGGTCGAATGGCAACGACGCTTCTGAGCGGTGTCGCCGGCCTGCTCAGCACGGCGACGTGTGCGCCGTCGGAACGAGTGCTCAACATGATGGTGCCGGACGGATGCAACTCTCCGACCCCGGCCGGGCCGCTCAGACGGAATCGCGGGACATGAGGAACGGGGAGGCCGTACAGGTCTTTGGGGGCGATCACATCGGCGGAGGGTTCCAGGGCCGGCGAAGGGAGCGAGCGCTCGGAGCCCTTGCCCGTCTTCGGCTTGGCGACCTCCGCGAGCGGGCGGGCTTCCCATGGTCCGCCCGAAGAGACCACGTCGTCGTGAAGTGCGTCTGCCAGTGCTACAGCCTTGCGTGCCGTCTCCCGGTAGAGGGAGATCATCTCCTCGATGAGGCTGAAAGCCCGGTGGTAGGAGTCGACGACATCCGGCGGGGGCAGTGGGAACAGCAGCTGACGGAGGGTGTCGAGGCTGATGGTCGGTTCGACGTGTGCCGTGACGTCCTCGTCGATCCGGGCCTTCGCCGTGGGCGTCTGCAGCCAGATGTGCAGCCAACGCACGATGAGCGGTTCTGCCCGGATGATGCCGATGGACCGAGCAGCCGTCCATCCCGCGTGTTCGGGGGTGACCAGAGCGGACTCGCCCACGCGTCGTACGAGTACGACGGCCAGATCGCCCTCCCTGAGGGTCGCCCGGGTGGGCGGAGTTTCGTCTGGCCGGCAGTCGTTGGCCGGGGGCGGGAGGATCCTGCCGTCCCGGACGAACGTTGAGCTGACGACTCCTGGGGTCTTGTCTGCGGTCTTCTCGTCGAGGAAGCCGCAGGTGGTGTAGATCTTTCGGGTTCCCTCACCCTCGATGGAGGTTGTTCGCCAAGTCGTCGTACCGGACCCGACGCCGTCGGCCTCGGCTTCCATCAGATCTCCTCCAAGACGTCCAGCAGCTGGAGTTCCAGGGCGTGCATCCGGTCGAACTGCTCGGACAGTTCGAGCTTGAGCTGTTCGATCCGGTTGTATGTGTTCCGTTCGGGAGCGGGAGCCTCCACGGCGTACGAAGTCGGCATCAGGCTGTACCCACGGTCGGCGATTTCCCTCGCGGAGCAGCTTCGGGACCATCCGACTGTGTCGCTGTACGGCGTTGCCGCCGCACCGTGCCCGGGAAGACCACGCCAGGCTGCGAGCGTGCTCAGGATCAGAGCCGTGTTCTTGTCGCCCAGTCTCCGCGCTCTCGACTGCGGAACCGTTTCGAAGGCCCGACGCGCGTTGATGAAGAGGGCTTGCTCGCGACGGTCCAGGGAGCCCCATCCGGGCCGTGCGCTCTTGTCCTTGTTGATCACCCACAGGCAGGCGGGGGCCTGGGAGTGCCCGTACACGCGGGGTGGCAGGGCGATGACGCACTCGACGAGATCGTCCCGCACCAGTCGTTCGCGGAGCCGTTTGGGCATGGTCTGTCGGCTTGCGGCCACACGGTCGGCCATCAAGAAGACGGCGCGGCCGGCCGGAGCCAGCGCATGAGCGATGTGCTGGATCCACGCGGAGTCGGCAGAACTCCGGGGTGGCGCCTCCTCCGGCCACCGGGGATCGGAAGGGACGGGTGGGCCCGGCCGGCTGCCGTGCTGCTCCGTCCCTTCCTCCTGCGTCCAGGCCCGCTGGTTGAGGGAAGGATTGGCCAGGACGATGTCGTACGGCTCGGGTTCGGGCCGCGCCAGGCTGTCCCCGGGCGGAAGGATGTCGGCCTTGATCCCCCGCACCGAGAGGTTCATGCGGGCCACCTGCGAGGTGGGGGCGTGCAGCTCTCTTCCCCGCAGAGACATGGTGGGGTTCAGCCCGACGCGCTCGCGGACGTAGCGGTGGCTCTCCACCAGGAGCCCGCCCGAACCGCAGGCCGGGTCAAGCACCCTGTGCCCGTCGTGGGGGACGGCCGCACCGACCATCAGACGCGCCATGTCCTCGGGTGTGAAGTAGTTGCTGCCGTCGGCCTGGGCCGACGAGAGGTCCCGCAGGCACTGGTCGAGCAATGGCCCGACCCGCTGGGTGGATCCGATGGCCCGAATGAGCCCGAGCAGGGGCCCTTCGGAGCCGGGGGGTGGAATGGGTACGAGGCTCGCCACGCCCGCTTCGGCGGCCGGATCCTCGATCGCTGGGAGGTGGTGGGCCAGGCACGTGATCACCGCGGAGCGGATTTCCCGGCCTCCTCCCGCCAGCTGGCTCAGCAGCCACGACCACGTCGGTACACCCGGGTCGGAGGCGGCGCGCGGAGCCCGGCTCAGGTAGAGCAGAGCGATAAGCAGTCGAGTTGCTTCGGTGGTGTTCATCACCCGCGAGAGGTGCGTGAGGTGCCGGCGCACTTTCGCGGGTGTCTCATCGGATGAAGTGGAGTGCGGGGCCTGTGCGCGTCCCCGTGGGGCCTTCGTGCCGCTCACGAGCCCACCACGCCCAACGCAGTCATGACGACGATGAGGAGCGTCAGAGCACCGGCGAAGGCGAGCGCGCCGGTCTTGAGGGCGACAGTGGGGCGCCCTCCTTCGAGGCGGGTCACGAAGCTGCCGGCGAGGGCGACGACAAGCGCCGCGAGGACCGCGATGATCACGTACATCAGCCTCAGCTGCACGTGGTTCCTTCCTGAGGTCGAGGGGGATCTCCCAGTGGCGAGTGAGTCGCGTGATCCCCGGCTTCAGGAAGGACAGTAGAAGGCGTATGCCGTGCGGCGCTTGGTGCACACTGTTTGGGATTTCCTTAGGCGCGCGCCCGGCAATCGAGCACTGTTGGCGAGTGCACTCCGTTTGGGTTTCTTGCCGCTGTGTTCGTGCACGGGTGCGGGCAAGGTGCGTACTGAAATGCGAAGGGGTGGGTCAGCAAGCGGCGGTCGTGTCATGGCGGCCGTCCTGGGGTGAAGCTCTGGAGTTGCTCAAGTGCGCTTTGGACCGTGATCACCCGGGGGATCTCCCTGCCACACGTTCGAATCATGGGAAAGAAAGGCAGGTGGGGGGCCATGATCGAGGCAGGAATCTTCGAGGTGTTCTTCCTCTTCGTCATCGTTGCCGCGGTGGTGGGGCTGGTCCGGTCGGCGATCGGCGGCGGCACGGGCAGGGGGCGCCGCGGCAGCTGGTGGGCGTCGTCCTCCTCGTCCTCCTCCCCGTCGTCGTCCTCGTCGTCCTCCTCCTGTTCGGGCTGGTCGTCCTGCGGGGGCGGCTCCGGCTCCTCGTGCGGAGGCGGATCGTCCTCCTGCAGCTGAACCTCTGGACTTCCTCAATTCGGATTGGGAGGGGTCGGCGCGGGGGCATCCCCCTGACACGTACGACACGGGGGAAGGTGACGCACATGGAGTTCCTTCTGGTCGCCGCCGGTCTGATCGTGGTGGTGGGGTTCCTCATCGCGATCGGTGCGGCGGGAGGGGGGAAGAGCCGGCGCCGGTCGCGCTCGGCCTCCGGCGCCTCCGGCGGTTCCGCCGGGGGCGGTTGGTGGGCCGGCGACGGGGGCGGGTCCTCCTGCGGGGGAGGGGGGTCGTCCTGCGGGGGCGGCGGCGGATGTGGTGGCGGAGGCAGCTGACACGGGGCAGCCGGTCCGCGACCACGGAGGGTGCCCGGCGGTGAACTTCCGCCGGGCATCCTGCCGTTGGCATTTGTGGGGCTACGCGGTCGGTTCCTGTTGAACAGTTGAACCGGCAGGCCCCCCAGGGGATGGAAACCACGTCAAGTTGGGTAAAAACGCTGTGACTCGTCCGCGGTTCATGATTCCCTCGCTGTCGAGAACATCCAGCCCTTGGACCCTTCGTGTGTGGATTTCGAGACGGAGATCCCCCAGTCCCCCGACGTCTTCCGGGACGCTCCCGGTCCACCCGTCAAACCATGTTTGCGGAGCCGACCCATGCTCACCACGCTCAAGACCTCCTACACCGACACGCGCGCCGCCGACCTGGCCTGGGCGCTGGGTCGGGAGGCGCTTCCCGCGCTCGCCGTGCTCGACCTCGAACTAGCGGGCGCCACGCTCCAGTTGAGGCTCCTCGGGGCCTCCCACCAGGTCCTGCTCGACGCCGAGCAGGGCCGCTGCTCCGAGACCGTCGCCTGCATGCCGGGCAGCAGCACCCCGCTGCCGCTGGGTGTGGCCAAGCGCATCGGTGGATGGGAGTACGAGTTCGCCGCCCGTGTCGAGACCCTGTCGAAAGGCTCGTTCGCCGGCCGCGCCCAGGAACTCCTGGCGCTCGTCGCCGACCACCCCAACGGGCTCGCCGGGACGTTCCCCGGCTCGCCGCACGCCTTCACGGCCATGCTCGCCCAGCGGCACGAGGGCCAGGTGCGGTGGCGCACATGGCACGCGTACCCGCAAGAGGGGCAGCTCGTGGTCACCAGGACCAGTGTGGGCGTCCGTATGCACGCACCCCTCTAGTTACACCCTTGTGGGTGACAAATGGTCATCAGGCCCTGACGTAGCGTTGATCGGGTGATCGAAGCGCCGCACGTGTCCGTCGCCGTGCCGCCCGCACCGGGAGGCCCGGCACCGCCGCCCGCGCGGCAGCGGGCGGGGCGCTTCCTCGTGCTGGCCACGGTCTTCATCTGCGCGGCGTGCGGCCTGGTGTACGAGCTGGAACTGGTCGCCCTCGCCTCGTACCTGATCGGGGACTCCGTCACCCAGGCGTCGGTCGTCCTGTCCGTGATGGTCTTCGCGATGGGCGTGGGCTCCCTGCTCGCCAAGCGGCTGCGCTGCCGGGCGGCCGTCGGCTTCGGACTGCTGGAGGCCGCGCTGGCGCTGGTCGGCGGCAGCTCGGCCCTGGTGCTGTACGCCACCTTCGCCTGGATCGGCGAGTCGCGGTACGCGCTGGTGGGGTTCTCCCTGGCCATCGGGGTGCTCATCGGGGCGGAGATGCCGCTGCTGATGACGCTCATCCAGCGCATCTCGCGGCGGGCCGAGCAGGACGCGGGCGGGACGGTCGCGGACCTGTTCGCCGCCGACTACGTGGGGGCCCTCGTCGGTGGCCTGGCGTTCCCGTTCCTGCTGCTGCCGTGGCTGGGGCAGCTGACGAGCGCGCTGCTCACCGGGGCGGTCAACGCCGTGGCCGGCGGGGCGCTGGTGCTGTGGCTGTTCGGGCGGGACCTGTCCGGCCGCGCGCGGTGGCTGCTGGTGGCGGCGAACCTGACGGTGCTCGGGGTGCTGGCGACCGCCACGGTGCTGGCGGACGACTTCGAGCGCTCGGTGCGGCGGGCGGTCTACGGGGAGCGGGTGCGCGTCGCCGTGCAGACCGACGTCCAGGAGGTGGTGCTGACCGGCGGGTCCGGCCGGCCGCCGGAGCTGTTCCTCGACGGCCGCCTGCGGGTCAGCGGGCGGGACGAGCACCGCTACCACCGGGCGCTGGTGCACCCCGCGATGCGCGGGCCCCGCGCGCGCGTGCTGGTGCTGGGCGGTGGCGACGGGCTGGCGGTGCGGGAGGTGCTGCGCCACGGCGGCGTGCGGTCCGTGACCGTCTTCGAGCTGGACCCCGGCGTGGTCCGGCTGGCCCGGCACGACCGCGCCCTGGCCCGGCTGAACGGCTACGCGTACGGCGACCCGAGGGTGCGGGTCGTGTACGGGGACGCGTTCACCCGCCTGCGGGAGGCGGCGGAGCGGGGCGACGCGTATGACGTGGTGGTCTCGGACCTGCCGGACCCGGGCATCACGGCCAGCACCAAGCTGTACTCGGCGGAGTTCTACGGCCTGGCCGCGCGGGTCCTCTCCGGCGGCGGGCGGCTCGCGGTCCACGCCGGGCCCATGGCGTCGCGGCCGCGTACCTACTGGACGGTGGACGCCACCCTGCGGTCGGCCGGCTTCACCACCCGGCCCTACCGCGCGACCGGCCGGCTCTCCGGGTTCGCCGCGGGCCCCGACCGGTCCACGGACGACGGGTCGGCCCCCCGCGACTGGGGCTTCGTCCTCGCCTCCCGGGACCGGGTGCCGCCGGACCCGGCGGGCGCGGGCGGGGCGCGACCGGTGGCGGCGGGGTCCGGGACGGGTCCGGCGGGCGTGCCGCCGTCGACGCTGGTGCACCCCAGGTACGGGGAGTGACTCCGTTTGGCGTTGCGTGCATGGGAGACGTCGGCGCCGGGCGTGGGTAGGCTCGGGCTCCATGGAGCATGAGGTGTTCGTTCCGGTCGACGTCGAGACCCTCCGCGCGGTGCTGGCGGACCCCGCCCGGGTCGCCCCGTGCGTACCGGGGCTCCAGCAGGACGCGGACGCGTCGGCCGGGCCCCTGACCGGCCGGCTGAAGGTGCGGGCCGCCGGGCACTCGATCACCTACCGGGGCGCCCTGCGCATCGCCGCCCGTGAGGACGGCGTCTACGCCGTGGAGGGCGAGGGCACGGAGGTGCGCGGCGTCGGGTCGGCGAAGCTGGCCCTGACGGTGCGGCTGTCCGGCGCCGACGGCGGTACGACGCTGCGCTTCGCCGGGACGACGAGCGCCGACGGCCGGCTGGCGGAGCTTCCCGACGACGCCGCGGTCTCGGCGGCCCACCGCCTGCTGGACCGTTTCGCCGAGTCGCTGGCCGCGGCGGCGACGTCCGCCGCGGGTGCGGCCGGGCCCTCCTTGGCCGACATGGCCGTCTCCGACCTCGCCGACGCCCGGCAGCTCGGGGAGGACCGGGACCTGGAGGGCCGGGACCTGGACGGCCGGGGCCTCGACGGTGAGGACCTCGACGACCAGGACGTGGACGACGACGGGGTGGACCAGGGCGCCGAGAGCGCCGGGTCCGTCTTCGACGCGCCCGTACCGCCGCCGTCGCTGGATCCGCTCGCGGACGCCGAGTTCGAGGTGCCCGACATCCCGGAGGGCGCGCTCGGTGATCCGGGCGCCGAGGCCGCGCATGCCCGGCGCACCATGATCGGCCGCAGCGCCGAGGAGGTCGACCACGCCCCGCCGCGCGGCCGGTACGCGCCCACGCCCGGCCCGCAGACCGCCTCGACGACCGCCACACTGCGGTGGCTCGCTCCTGCCGCCGCGCTCGCGCTGGCCTCCGCCGTGGTGGTGGGGCGCGCGCTGCGCCGCCGCAAGTAGTGTCGGTGGTGTGACCAGTAGCGAACAGAGCGTCCGGCTCGCGGCCGGAGACGTCGAGTTGACGGTGCGTCCGGACAACGGATGCCGCATCGAGAGCCTGCGGATCGACGGGACCGAACTGCTGCGGCAGGGCGAGAAGTACGGCTGCTTCCCGATGGTGCCCTGGTGCGGGCGGACCGCGAACGGCCGGTTCCTCGACGGGGCGAGCGTGCACCGGCTGCCGCTCAACTCCCCGCCGCACGCCATCCACGGCACGGGCCGGGACACCGCGTGGCGCATCGCCGTCGCGGACAAGAGCGAGGCGGCGTTCACCTACGAGCTCGCCGAGCCCTGGCCGTACCCCGGCCGGGTCACCCAGACCTTCCGGCTGACCGAGGACGCGCTCACGCTCCAGCTCGGCGTCGAGACGTACGGGGACTCCTTTCCGGCCCAGGCCGGCTGGCACCCGTGGTTCCGCCGCAACCTCGGCGGTGAGGACGTCACCCTGGACTTCGCGCCCGCGTGGCAGGAGGAGCGGGGCGATGACCACCTGCCCACCGGCCGCAGGATCGAGCCCACCCCCGGCCCCTGGGACGACTGCTTCGGGATGCCGGACGGCGTGGACGTCACGCTGACGTGGCCGGGCCGGCTGGAGCTGAAGGTGACCAGCCGCGAACAGTGGGTCGTGCTCTACGACGAGCAGGAGGAGGCGGTCTGCGTGGAGCCCCAGTCCGGACCGCCCAACGGCCTCAACACCACTCCCCGCCTGGTCACGCCCATCGAGCCGCTGGAGATCGCCGCGACCTTCGCCTGGCGGCGGCTTTAAGCTCATGGGCATGACTGACGTACGAGCCGATCTGCTCCAGCAGATCAAGGACAAGGCCGTGGTGCACGGCAAGGTGACCCTCTCCTCGGGTCTGGAGGCCGACTACTACGTCGACCTGCGCCGGATCACCCTGGACGGCGTGGCCTCGCCGCTCGTCGGACAGGTCATGCTCGATCTGACCGCCGACCTCGACTTCGACGCCGTCGGCGGCCTCACACTGGGCGCCGACCCGGTGGCCACCGCGATGCTGCACGCGTCGGCCGCGCGCGGCCGGACGCTGGACGCCTTCGTCGTCCGCAAGGCCGCCAAGGCGCACGGCATGCAGCGCCGCGTCGAGGGCCCGGACATCAAGGGCCGCCGCGTCCTGGTGGTGGAGGACACCTCCACCACCGGCGGCTCGCCGCTCACCGCCGTCGAGGCGGTCCGCGAGGCCGGCGCCGAGGTCGTGGCCGTGGCCACGATCGTGGACCGGGCGACCGGCGCCGGCGAGCGGATCAGCCAGACGGCCGGAGTGCCCTACCTGCACGCGTACACCCTGGACGAGCTGGGCCTGGCCTGAGCTGCGAGGGGCCTGACCTGCGGGTTCAGCGAGGGGCGGACTGTTTCACGTGAAACGGTCCGCCCCTTGTGGTACGCGGGGTGGAGCCCGCGGCGGAGTCTGGAAAGATGGGTGCGACGATGACGTCGCCCCCAGGTCAGGGATCAGCAACGCTAAGCAACCGCAGATCACAAGGAGCGGACAGATGCCCATCGCAACCCCCGAGGTCTACAACGAGATGCTCGACCGGGCGAAGGCAGGCAAGTTCGCCTACCCGGCCATCAATGTCACCTCGTCGCAGACTCTGCACGCCGCCCTCCGTGGTTTCGCCGAGGCAGAGAGCGACGGCATCATCCAGATCTCGACCGGTGGTGCGGAGTTCCTGGGCGGCCAGTACAGCAAGGACATGGTGACCGGCGCGGTCGCCCTGGCCGAGTTCGCGCACATCGTCGCCGCGAAGTACGACGTCACCATCGCCCTGCACACCGACCACTGCCCGAAGGACAAGCTGGACGGTTACGTACGTCCGCTGCTCGACATCTCCGCCGAGCGCGTCGCCAAGGGCGAGAACCCGCTCTTCCAGTCGCACATGTGGGACGGCTCGGCCGAGACCCTCGCCGACAACCTGGCCATCGGCCAGGAGCTGCTGGCCAAGGCCGCCGCCGCCAAGATCATCCTTGAGGTCGAGATCACCCCGACCGGCGGCGAGGAGGACGGCGTCACCCACGAGATCAACGACGAGCTGTACACCACCGTCGACGACGCCATCCGCACCGCCGAGGCGCTCGGCCTGGGCGAGAAGGGCCGCTACCTGCTGGCCGCCTCCTTCGGCAACGTCCACGGCGTCTACAAGCCGGGCAACGTCGTGCTCCGCCCCGAGCTGCTCAAGGACCTCCAGCAGGGCGTGGCCGAGCGCTTCGGCAAGGCCGACCCGTTCGACTTCGTCTTCCACGGCGGCTCCGGCTCCACGGCCGAGGAGATCGCCACCGCGCTGGAGAACGGCGTCGTGAAGATGAACCTGGACACCGACACCCAGTACGCCTTCACCCGCCCCGTCGCGGACCACATGTTCAAGAACTACGACGGCGTCCTGAAGGTCGACGGCGAGGTCGGCTCCAAGAAGACCTACGACCCGCGCACCTGGGGCAAGCTGGCCGAGGCGGGCATGGCCGCCCGTGTCACCGAGGCCTGCGCCGCGCTCCGCTCCACCGGCACCAAGCTGAAGTAACACCCCTGGTGCCACTCGGCGCCACCCGGTACGCCCCGGCACGACCTGGTGCGTCCGACACGGGCCCGGCATCGCGAACGCGGTGCCGGGCCTGTGACACTGGTGCCATGGGTATCCACGAAAACCTCCTGGGGGGACCTCCTCCCACCCACCTGCCCGACGACCCGGAGCCCCGGGAGCTGCTCGCGGGCGGCGCCGCCCCCGCGGACGTCGCGGCGAAGTACCCCGCCTCCTCGCTGGCCTGGGCCCAGCTCGCCGACGACGCGTTCGAGGCCGGCCGGGTCGTCGAGTCCTACGCGTACGCCAGGACCGGCTACCACCGGGGCCTGGACTCGCTGCGCCGCAGCGGCTGGAAGGGCCACGGCCCCGTGCCGTGGGAGCACGAGCCGAACCGCGGCTTCCTCCGCGCCCTCAACGCCCTCGCGCGGGCCGCGCAGGCCATCGGTGAGCAGGAGGAGTACGAGCGGTGCTCGACGTTCCTGCGCGACTCCTCGCCCCTGGCGGCGGACACCCTGAGCTGAACCGGGGACTACCTGACCTGCGGCGAGCCGGCCCTGGACCGACCGGGGCCGGCCCTGCACCGACAGCGGCCCCGGCCGGATGACACCTCCGGCCGGTACGTCGAACGTCCGCTCGTGTCATGATGCGACTGGGACCACGCGCACAGACCGTGGTCCCGAGGGGACCGGGGCCCCGCTCGGCTCTCGCGAGTGAACCGAGCGCCGAGAGAGGGGCAGACCGCTACCCGGTAGCACGCATTGATGGAGACAGCGATGTCTACTTCCCCCGATGCCTCCGTGCCCGGTTCGGACACCCCGAACCTGGAGTACACGGGCACGACGCCGTACGAGGACTACGTCCAGGCGGACGTCCTCACCCACCTCCAGCACCCGCTCTCGGACGATCCGGGAGAGATGGTCTTCCTGGTGACGACCCAGGTCATGGAGTTGTGGTTCACCGTCATCGTCCACGAATGGGAGACCGCGAGCCGCGCCCTGCGCGAGGACCGGATCCAGGTGGCGATGGACGCGCTGGACCGCTCAGTACGCGAGCTGGAGGCGCTGAACGGCTCCTGGAAGCCGCTCGCCCGCCTCACGCCCGCCCAGTTCAACTCCTACCGCAGCGCCCTCGGCGAGGGCTCCGGATTCCAGTCGGCGATGTACCGGCGGCTGGAGTTCCTGCTGGGCGAGAAGTCCGCGTCGATGCTGGTGCCGCACCGCGGCGCCCCGCGCGTCCACGCGGAGCTGGAGAAGGCCCTCCACGAGCCGAGCCTGTACGACGAGGTGCTGCGGCTGCTGGCCCGGCGCGGGCACCCCGTGCCGGACAGCGTCCTGCGCCGGGACCTGTCCCAGAAGTACGAGCCGTCGCAGGCGGTCGAGGACATCTGGGCGCGCATCTACGCCGACCCGGACCAGAACGCCGAACTGGTACGCCTCGGCGAGGCGTTGACCGACGTGGGCGAGCTGGTCTGGCGCTGGCGCAACGACCACCTGGTGGCGACCCGGCGGGCGATGGGCTCCAAGACGGGCACGGCCGGGTCCGCCGGAGTGGCCTGGCTGGAGAAGCGGACCCGCAAGAACGTGTTCCCCGAGGTGTGGACGGCGCGCAGCCATGTCTGACGACCTCGTGACCCGCGCCGCCGCACTGGACGCCGGCGACCAACTCGCCAAGCACCGGGAGCTGTTCGCGCTCGACGACGGCGTCGTCTACCTGGACGGCAACTCGCTCGGCGCGCTGCCCCGCCACGTGCCCGCCCGCATGGCCGACGTGATCACCCGCGAGTGGGGCGAGCTGCGCATCCGCTCCTGGGAGGAGAGCGGCTGGTGGACCGCGCCGGAGCGGGTCGGCGCCCGGATCGCGCCGCTCGTCGGCGCGGCGCCCGGCCAGGTGGTGGTCGGCGACTCCACCAGCGTCAACGTGTTCAAGGCGCTGGTGGGCGCGGTGCGGCTGGCGTCCCCCGAGCGGGACGAGATCGTGGTGGACGCCACGACGTTCCCCACGGACGGGTACATCGCCGAGTCGGCCGCCCGCCTCACCGGCAAGCGGCTGGTGGCCGCCGCCCCCGGCGACGTACCGGACACGGTCGGGCCGCGCACGGCCGCCGCGCTCGTCAACCACGTCGACTACCGCACGGGCCGGCTGCACGACCTGCCGGGCATCACGGCGGCCGTCCGCGCGGCGGGCGCCCTGGCCGTGTGGGACCTGTGCCACAGCGCGGGAGCGCTGCCGGTCGGCCTGGACGCGCACGGCGTGGACCTGGCGGTCGGCTGCACGTACAAGTACCTCAACGGCGGGCCCGGCGCGCCCGCCTTCCTGTACGTGGCCGAGCGCCACCAGGCGGGCTTCGACTCCCCGCTGCCCGGCTGGAACTCGCACGCCGACCCCTTCGCGATGACGCCCGGTTACGCGGCGGCGGAGGGCGCGGTGCGCGGACGCGTCGGGACGCCCGACATCCTGTCCATGCTGGCGCTCGAGGCGTCGCTGGACGTGTGGGACGGCGTGCCCGTCGAGGCGGTGCGGGAGAAGAGCCTGGCCCTGACGGACTTCTTCCTGGAGTGCGTCGAGGCGTACGTGCCCGGGGGCCGGGTCACCTCCGTGACGCCCGAGGCGCACGGCGAGCGGGGCAGCCAGGTCAGCCTGCGCTGCGCCGACGCCCACGCCGTGATGAAGGAGCTGATCGCCCGGGGCGTGGTCGGCGATCTGCGCCGCCCCGACGTGCTGCGGTTCGGCTTCACGCCGCTGTACGTCTCGTTCGCGGACGCGGAGCGCGCGGCGCGCGTCCTCGCGGACGTCCTTTCGGGGCGTACGGGCTGATGTTCGGGCCTGATCTGCGGGGGCGCGCGTGCTGGTACCGTCCCCCCGCAGGTCAGGCCGAACCGGCCCCGTCACCGAAAGGTTGAGCACCATGCCCGACCCCGCCGCGCGCGACGCAGCCGAGGAAGCGTCGGCCCTGTCGCACCCGCCCGTGGACCCGGACTCCACCGCCGCGTACGGCGATCACCCGGACCAGGTCGTGGACTTCTACGCCCCCCGCGGCGACGGCCCCGCGCCGCTCGTCGTCGTGCTGCACGGCGGGGCGTGGCGGGCGCCGTACGACCGGCGGCACATCACTCCTTTCGTGGACTTCCTGGCGCGACACGGCTTCGCCGTCGCCAACGTCGAGTACCGGCGCGGCGGTGAGATCCCCGCACCGCGCGGTGAGGGGCCCGTCGCCGGGCGGTGGCCCGAGACCTTCGACGACGTGGCCGCCGCGCTGGACGCGCTGCCCGCCTTGGCCCGCACGCACCTGCCGCAGGCGGACCCGCGCCGCACGGTCGTCACCGGCCACTCGGCCGGCGGGCACCTGGCGCTGTGGGCGGCCGCCCGGCACGTCCTGCCCACCGGCGCGCGGTGGCGGCTGGACGCCCCGCCCCCGCTGCGCGGGGTCGTCGCCCTGGCGCCCATCGCGCACTTCGAGCGGGCGGTGGAGCTGGACGTGTGCACCGGCGCGGTACGGCAGCTCCTCGGCGGTGACGCCGCCTTCGAGAGCCGCGCGGGGTACGCCGATCCGGCCGTGCTGCTGCCGACCGGGATCGCCACGGCGGTGGTCCAGGGCCGCGAGGACACCGTCGTCCCGCCGGCCGTCGCGGAGGCGTACGTGGACGCGGCGGCGAAGGCCGGCGAGATGGTCGGGCTGACGCTGCTGGACGGGGTGGGGCACTTCCCGCTGATCGACCCGGCCGCCGACGCCTGCGCCGTGGTGGCGGAGGAGATCGCCCAGCTCGCCTGGTGACCGGGGCGGCCGGGGAGTCCCGATGACCGGGGCGTCCCCGGCGGCCGGGGGGTCCCGGTGACCGGGGAGTTCCGGTCGCGTCGCCGAAGCGCCGGTGGTCGAGGACCGTGGCTGACCGCAACGGTTCATAGCGTCGGCCCCATGAAGACGAACCGCGACAACGACATGACCCTCGTGACCGGGGCGACCGGCACCGTCGGCCGCCAGGTCGTCGCCGAGCTGCTGCGCCTCGGCCGCCCCGTGCGAGCCCTGACCCGCGACCCCGCAAAGGCGGACCTCCCCGGCGGTGTGGAGGTCGTACGGGGCGACCTGACCGACCCCGAAAGCCTCACCGCCGCGCTGGACGGCGTGTCCGGCCTGCACCTGATCACCTTCGGCGGCGAGTACTTCGCGCCCCTGGAGACCGGCCCGCGCATCGTGGAACTGGCCCGGGAGGCCGGCGTACGGCGCGTCACGGTGCTCAACGGCGGCGGGCCGACCCCGCTGGAGGACGCGGTGCGCGCGAGCGACCTGCCGTGGACGGTGGTCACGCCGGTGGAGTTCATGGCGAACGCGCTGGAGTGGGCGGACGGCATCCGTACGCGCGACGAGGTGTGCGAGCCCTTCACCGGCCGGCTCAGTGCCATGGTGCACGAGGGCGACATCGGCGCGGTGGCGGCCGTGGCCCTCACCGAGGACGGTCACGCCGGGCAGGAGTACCTGGTCACCGGCCCCGAGCTGCTGACCGTCCGGGACAAGGCGGACGCCATCGCGGCGGCGCGCGGCCGGGCGGTCCGGCTGGTGGAGCTGTCCGAGGCGGAGGCGGTCGCGCGGTGGCGGGCGGAGGGCCGGCCGCAGGACGTGATCGACTTCCTGCTGGAGGTGTACGGGGACACCCCGCCGGAGGGCCGCACCGTCCTCGACACGGTCGAGAAGGTCACCGGCCGGCCGGCCCGCACCTTCGCCGAGTGGGCCCGGGCCCACGCCGGGGCGTTCCGCGCCTGACGGGCGCCTGCGGCAGGCACGCCGGCCGGCACGTGCGGGCGGCGCGTAGTACTCCAGGGGGACGCGGAAGGATCCGCATCCAAGGTGACGACCGCGTCCCCGCCCCCGCATACCGTTGCCGACGTGACCGACACCAAGACCCGCAGCCCCGAGTACCGGATGGCTCACGGCATGTTCATGGGCATGCGCCGCGAGCTGCTGGACGACGCACTCGCCTACCGGCCGCTGACACCCATGGCCACCGACGGCCCGGTGAGCAGGCGGCTGCCCCGCTTCATACGCGTGTACGTGGCGTGGTTCCCGCACGCCCTCGTGGTCGGGGCCGCCCTGATCGTCATGTCGATCGGGTACACCGAGGGCAGGCCGGTCACGGGCATCATCCCGGCCGGCGCCATCCTGCTGACCCTGGTCCGGCCCGTCGCCGCGTTCTGGGTGTCCCTGGCGACCGCCCCGTTCGTGAGCGTGATGTCGGGCTACTGGGACGGCTGGCCGTGGGCCCCGACCAGCTTCATCGGCCAGCTCACCGTCATGACGGTGGTCGCGGCCCGCACCCGCCCCCGCACCGCCGCCTGGATGTGGGCGCTGACGGGCGCGTTCGGGTTCTTCTGCGAGGTCTTCCTCAGCCGGGGCGGCAGCACGTCGACCTGGCCCCTGCTGGTCACCTCCGCCTTCGTGCTGCTGTGCGTCACGGTCTTCCACACCCGCCGCGCGGCGAAGGAGGAGGTCACCGCCCAGCAGACGGTCACCGCGCAGGAGCGGTCCAGGCGCACCCTGCTGGAGGAGCGCACCACCATCGCGCGCGAGCTGCACGACGTGGTCGCCCACCACATGTCGGTCGTCGCCATCCAGGCGGAGGCCGCGCCGTACCGCGTGGAGAACCCGCCGCCCGAGCTGGAGCAGGCGTTCGCCACGATCCGCGAGAACGCGGTCGCCGCGCTGGCCGAGCTGCGCCGCATCCTCGGCGTCGTACGGGCGGAGGACTACGAGGCGCCCGACGCGCCGCAGCCGACGCTCGCCGACCTCGAATCGCTGATCGCCAACGTCCGCGAGGCGGGGCTCACCGTGGACGCCACGGTGACCGGCGCGGCCCGGGAGCTGCCGCAGGGCGTGGAGCTGTCCGCGTACCGGATCGTCCAGGAGGCGCTCAGCAACGTGCTGCGGCACGCTCCCGGCGCGTCGGCCAAGGTGGAGGTGTCGTACGTGCTCGGCGGGCTGGGCCTGCGGGTGGTGAACGGGCCGCCGCGCGGCCTGGTCAAGCCCTCGCCGGGCGCCGGGCACGGGATCACGGGCATGCGGGAGAGGGTGGCGATGCTGGACGGCGAGATGACGGCGGAGACGACCGGGGACGGCGGCTACGAGGTGGCGGCGTTCATCCCGGCCCCGAGGCAGGAGTCGGCATGACCATCCGCGTACTGATCGTCGACGACCAGATCATGGTCCGCGAGGGCTTCTCGGTGCTGCTCAACGCGATGCCCGACATCGAGGTCGTCGGCGAGGCCGTCAACGGCCGGGAAGCGGTCCGGCAGGTGGAGGCACTCCGCCCGGACGTGGTCCTGATGGACATCCGCATGCCCGAGATGAACGGCATCGACGCCACCCGCGAGATCGTCGCGGCGGACGGCGACGCCAAGGTGCTCGTCCTGACCACCTTCGACCTGGACGAGTACGTGTACCAGGCGCTGCGCGCCGGTGCGTCGGGCTTCCTGCTGAAGGACGCCTCCGCGCGGCAGCTCGCGGAGGGGGTACGGGTCGTGGCGGGCGGCGAGGCGCTGCTGGCGCCGACCGTCACCAAGCGACTGATCACCGAGTTCGCCCGGACCGCCGAGACGGCCCGCCCGCCGGCCCTCGCCCAGGTGGGCGATCTGACCGAGCGGGAGACGGAGGTGCTGGTGCTGATCGCCCAGGGCCTGTCCAACGGCGAGATCGCCGCCCACCTGGTGGTGGCGGAGTCGACGATCAAGACCCATGTCAGCCGCATCCTGGTGAAGCTCGGGCTGCGGGACCGCACGCAGGCGGCGGTCTTCGCGTACGAGGCGCGGCTGGTGACCCCCGGCTAAGGTCTCCGCCCATGGATTTCGACCCGTGGTCCCCCGCCTTCGTCGCCGATCCCTACCCCGCCTACGCCGAGCTGCGCGCCCGCGGCCGGGTGCACTGGTTCGAGCCGACCCGGCAGTTCCTCGTCCCGCGCCACGCGGACGTGTCCGCGCTGCTGCGCGACCGGCGGCTGGGGCGGACGTACCGGCACCGTTTCACGGACGAGGACTTCGGCCGTACGCCGCCGCCCGCCGCTCACGAGCCGTTCCACACCCTCAACGACCACGGGATGCTCGATCTGGAGCCGCCGGACCACACCCGCATCCGGCGCCTGGTGTCGAAGGCGTTCACCCCGCGCACGGTCGAACGGCTGCGGCCGTACGTCCACCGGCTGGCGGACGACCTGGTGGGCTCCCTGGTCGCCGAGGGCGGGGGCGACCTGCTGGGCGCCGTCGCCGAGCCCCTGCCGGTCGCCGTGATCGCCGAGATGCTCGGCATCCCGGAGTCCGACCGGGCGCCGCTGCGGCCCTGGTCGGCCGACATCTGCGGGATGTACGAGCTGAACCCGGACGAGGAGACGGCGGCCCGTGCGGTCAGGGCGTCGGTGGAGTTCTCTGCCTACCTGCGGGAGCTGATCGCGGAGCGGCGCGCCTCGCCCGGCGACGACCTGATCAGCGCCCTGATCGCGGCCCACGACGAGGGCGACCGGCTCAGCGGGCAGGAGATGGTGTCCACCTGCGTCCTGCTGCTGAACGCCGGCCACGAGGCGACGGTCAACGCCACGGTGGGCGGCTGGTGGACGCTCTTCCGCCACCCGGAGCAGCTGGCCGCGCTGCGCGCCGACCCGGGGCTGGTCCCCACCGCCGTGGAGGAACTGCTCCGCCACGACACCCCGCTCCAGCTCTTCGAGCGCTGGGTGCTGGACGACATCGAGATCGACGGCACCGTCCTCCCGCGCGGCTCGGAGGTGGCCCTGCTGTTCGGTTCGGCCAATCGGGACGCGGACGTCTTCGACCGCCCCGACGTCCTGGACCTGTCCCGGGCGGACAACCCCCACATCTCGTTCGGGGCGGGCATCCACTACTGCATCGGCGCCCCGCTGGCGCGGATGGAGCTGGCCGCCTCGATGACGGCCCTGCTGCGGCGCGCCCCGGCGCTCCGGCCGGTGCGGGAACCGGAGCGCCGGCCGGGTTTCGTGATGCGGGGACTGGAGGGTCTGCTGGTCGAGGTCTGAGGCCGGGCCGGCCGGGGGCCCCGGTCCTCAGCTCCGCAGGTCCCGCCGCCGGAACCCGGCCAGACCGGCCGCCACCAGCGCCGCGGCCAGGCCGGTGAGGAGCACCACCGGGGCCCAGGCCATCTCCGTGCCCGGCAGTTTCGGCAGGTGGGCGTAGGGCGACAGCTCCAGCACCGCCCGCGGGAGGTCGAGGGAGGGGCCGATCCAGCCCAGGGCCAGGCACAGGCCCGCCACGCCCCACGCCGCGACGGCGGCCCCGGGCCACGCCCCGTACAGCAGCACCGTCAGGCCGCCGAGCACCCAGACGGCGGGGAGCTGCGCGAGCGCGGCGCCCAGCACCGGGCCGCCGTCCCGGCCGTACGCGAGGGTGAGCCCCGCCGCCGCGGCGGCCATCAGCACGGCCGCGCCGCCGAAGGCGACGGCCAGGTGGCCGGCGGCCCACCGGAGACGGCTGACCGGACCGGCCAGGACCGGTTCGGCGCGCTGCGACGTCTCCTCGCCGTGCAGGCGGAGCACCGATCCGACGATCCAGAGCGCCGCGACCATGCCGAACAGGCCGGTCAGGGTGGCCAGGAAGGCGTTCTCCAGGCCGGCCTGCCCGCCCATCCGCTCGAAGATCCGCCGCGCCTGCTCGTTGTCGCCGACCAGGTCGCTCGCGCCCTCCACCATGCCGCCGAAGACCACGCCCGCGACCAGGAAGCCGAGCGTCCAGCCGAGGAGGGAGCCACGCTGGAGCCGCCACGCCAGGCCGCCCGCCGTGGCGATGCGGCCCTCCGCCGGACCGGGCCGCGCGGGCAGGAAGCTCATGCCGACGTCCCGGCGCCCCGCGAGCCCGTACGCCACCGCGCCCAGGACGACGGCCGCCGCCGCCATGAGCGGCGGCACCCACCAGCGCTCGCCGGCGAAGGCGCGGACGTTCTGCGCCCAGCCGATGGGGGAGGCCCAGGTCAGGGCGGGGGAGTCACCCGCGTCCCCGGCCGCCCGCAGCACGAACGCGAGGCCGAGGACCGTCGCCGTGAGGCCCTTGGCGAGCCGGGCGCTCTCGGTGAGCTGGGCGACGACGGCGGCCACGGCGGCGAAGACCATGCCGGTGCCGCCGACGGCGAGGCCGAGGGCGAGGGCGCCGCCCGCGCCTTCGCCGGCGAGCCCGGCGGTGATGATCAGGGCGACCGCGGCGTCGGCCACGAGCGCGGTGAGCAGGGCGGCGGTCAGGGGTGCCCGGCGGCCGACCCGGCCGGCGGACAGCATCTCCTGGCGGCCCGTCTCCTCTTCCTCCCGGGTGTGCCGGACGACGATGATCAGGCTCATGACGGCGGCCAGCACCGCCGCGAAGGTGGTGTACCGCCAGGCGACCAGGGCGCCGGTCGAGTCGCCGAACACCGGCCCGTACAGCGAGCGCATCGAGCTGTTGGCGGTCATGGAGGCGGCGAGGGCGGCCCGCTCGGCGGGGGTGTCGTACAGCGCGCCCAGCGGTCCGGCGCCGCCGGCGACCATGCCGCCGGTCACCAGGGCCCACAGCGGCAGCATCAGCCGGTCGCGGCGCAGCGCCAGCCGGGTGAGGGCGGCGGTCCCGGTGTACGCGCTCACCGCCCGGTCTCCTCGTAGTGGCGGAGGAACAGCTCCTCCAGGGTGGGCGGGGTGCTGGTCAGGGACCGCACACCGCTCCGGGTCAGGCTCGTGAGCACCGCGTCCAGGCGGTCGCTCTCCACCTGGAGGCGGACGCGGCCGCCCTGGACGTCCAGGGCGTGGACGCCCGGCAGGTGGGCGAGCCCGTCGGGCGGTCCGGCGAGTTCGGCGGTGATGCTGGTGCGTGTGAGGTGGCGGAGTTCGGCGAGGGAGCCGGTCTCGACGGTGCGGCCCTTGCGGATGATGCTGACGCGGTCGCAGAGGCTTTCGACCTCGCTGAGGACGTGGGAGGACAGCAGGACCGTCCGGCCGCGTTCGCGCTCCTCGGCGACGCACCGCTTGAAGACCTCCTCCATCAGCGGGTCGAGGCCGCTGGTCGGCTCGTCGAGGATCAGCACGTCCACGTCCGAGGCGAACGCGGCGACGAGGGCGACCTTCTGCCGGTTGCCCTTGGAGTAGGTACGGCCCTTCTTGGTCGGGTCGAGTTCGAACCGGTCGACGAGTTCGGCGCGGCGGGCCGGGTCGAGGCCCCCGCGCAGCCGGCCGTACAGGTCGATGACCTCGCCGCCGGAGAGGTTGCGCCACAGCGTCACGTCGCCGGGGACGTACGCCACGTGCCGGTGCAGTCGGACGGCGTCGTGCCAGGGGTCGCGGTCCAGGAGCCGGACGGTGCCGGAGTCGGCGCGCTGGAGGCCGAGCAGGACGCGGATGGTGGTGGACTTGCCGGCGCCGTTCGGGCCGAGGAAGCCGTGGACCTCGCCGGTCGCGACGGTCAGGTCGAGCCCGTCCAGTGCGTGCGTCCGCCCGAAGGACTTGTGCAGTCCGGAGACGCTGATGGCGTTCGTCATGTTCGTGAACGTACGGTAGTTTCACAAACTTGTGAAGTTAAGGAACCGTATAAAGTCGACCCATGTCCCAGGAGCAGCAGAACGAGGAAACACCGGCCGCCCGCTTCGTCGAGCGCTTCGCCGCCGAGCTGACCGAGGCGGGCATGCAGCGCATGGCTGCCCGCGTCTTCGCCGCGCTGCTCGCCTCCGACAGCGGGGCGCTGACCTCCGCCGAGCTGTCGGAGCGGCTGCGGATCAGCCCGGCCGCCGTCTCCGGGGCCGTCCGCTACCTCACCCAGATCGGCCTGGTCGGCCGTGAGCGCGAACCGGGCTCACGGCGCGACCGCTACGTGGTGCACGACGAGCAGTGGTACGAGACCTTCGCCCGCCGCGACCAGCTGCTCACCCGCTGGGAGGCGATCCTGCGCGACGGCGCCGGGACGCTGGGGGCGGACACGGCGGCGGGCGCGCGGGTGGCCGACACGGCGGACTTCTTCGCGTTCCTCCGCGAGGGGATGGTGGAGCTGCTGGAGCGCTGGCGCGACCACCGCGCCGCCACCGCCCCGGACCGCTGATGCGATCATGGACGGATGTCCATGGCCTTGCGTCGTACCGCCGCCGTCATCGTCCTGCTCGCCGGAATCGCCCTCGGGTTCTGGGTCGTCTTCGGATCGCCCCACGACTGGGCGGGCGGCATGCGCCTGCTGAAGTTCGCCCTCGGACTGACGTCCCTGGGCATGATCACCGCCAGTGCCTGGCTGATGTTCCCCGGCTCCCCGGACGATGACGACGACGACATCTCCCCGCACCCCATGACGGGCCCGCTGGACGCGCTGTAGGGGTCATCCCACCGGCAGGGTGAGCGACCAGGCGGACGGCCGCAGCGTCCAGGTGCGGGTCCACACCGGGCCCGTCACCAGGGCGTCCGCCCGGTAGCGGAACGAGGCGCCCGAGACGGTGATCCGCGTCGCCTCCGCCCTGACCGGCTCGGCCGCCCGGGGGCGCACGACCACCTCGGCGACCCCGCCCCGGGACAGCACCGTCACGCCCTCGACCGGGTCGTCCAGGTCGCTGAGCAGCCGCCCGTCGGCCTCCACCCGCAACCGGTGCGCCCGCATCGCCGGGACGGCAGGGGCGGGGCGGACCAGCGTCCGCACCAGCGACCGGCAGGTCGTCCACACCGACGGCGGCTCGACCACCGCCAGACCCGCCGGCCCCGCCGGGATCCGCAGCCCCCGCACCACCACGCCGTCACTGTCGTCGACCAGCAGGTCCAGCCGCCGCGCCGCCCCGTCCAGCACGGCCCGCGCGGCGGCCACCGCACCCAGCGGCACCCCCAGCGCCCCGGCCAGCTCCACACCGGCGCGCGGACCCACCGGCACCAGCGACAACGCCCCGTCCGCCAGCTCCCGCTCCCGGTGGAGCTGCGCCACCGCCCGCAGCAGCGCCCGGTCGTCGCCGATGACCACCGGCCGCCGCGAACCCCGCCGCGCGAGGGCCCGGGCGAACTCCGCCGGGGTGTCGGCGAGGCAGATCTTCGCGCTCGCCCCGGCGCGGAGCACATCCCTCGCGATCCGTACGGACTCGCCGTCGTTCCGGCGCGCTACCGCGTCGATGACGACCAGCAGCTGGTCGGGAGCCGACACCTCGGTCCTTCCTCGGGTAGCATCTTTGTGCAAGAGCCCCTTGCGCTATTGCGCCAGGGGCTTCGTCTATTCCGGGGCACCCGGTCCGACGGCTCAGGTTGTGTCGTACACCGTCGTACGACGTCCGTACTCCCCGCGCCTTGGACATGCCCCGCCCGGAAGGGGTGTACGCCTGTGCCCGCACTTGTGCTGCTCGGTGCTCAGTGGGGTGACGAGGGCAAGGGAAAGGCCACCGACCTCCTCGGTGGATCCGTTGATTATGTGGTGCGCTACCAGGGCGGCAACAACGCCGGCCACACGGTCGTCGTCGGCGACCAGAAGTACGCGCTGCACCTTCTCCCTTCCGGAATCCTCTCCCCGGGGTGCACCCCGGTGATCGGGAACGGAGTCGTCGTCGACCCGGCGGTCCTGCTCTCCGAGCTGAGCGGACTGAACGAGCGCGGCGTCGACACGTCGAAGCTGCTCATCAGCGGTAACGCGCACCTGATCACTCCGTACAACGTCACCCTCGACAAGGTGACGGAACGGTTCCTCGGCAAGCGCAAGATCGGCACGACCGGGCGCGGCATCGGCCCGACGTACGCCGACAAGATCAACCGCGTCGGCATCCGCGTCCAGGACCTCTACGACGAGTCCATCCTGGAGCAGAAGGTCGAGGCGGCGCTGGAGCAGAAGAACCAGCTCCTCGCCAAGGTCTTCAACCGCCGCGCCATCGAGCCGGGCCGGATCGTCGAGGAGATGCTCCAGTACGCGGAGCAGATCAAGCCCTTCGTCGCCGACACCACCCTGATCCTCAACAACGCCATCGACGAGGGCAAGGTCGTCCTCTTCGAGGGCGGCCAGGGCACCCTCCTGGACGTCGACCACGGCACGTACCCCTTCGTGACCTCCTCCAACCCGACCTCCGGCGGTGCCTGCACCGGCGCGGGCGTGGGCCCCACGAAGATCAGCCGCGTCATCGGCATCCTGAAGGCGTACACCACCCGCGTGGGCGCCGGCCCGTTCCCGACCGAGCTGTTCGACGAGGACGGCGAGGCGCTGCGCCGCATCGGCGGCGAGCGGGGCGTCACCACCGGCCGTGACCGCCGCTGCGGCTGGTTCGACGCGGTCATCGCCCGGTACGCCACCCGCGTCAACGGCCTGACGGACTTCTTCCTCACCAAGCTCGACGTCCTCACCGGCTGGGAGCAGATCCCGGTCTGCGTCGCGTACGAGATCGACGGCAAGCGCGTCGAGGAGCTGCCCTACTCGCAGACGGACTTCCACCACGCGAAGCCCGTCTACGAGTACCTGCCCGGCTGGTCCGAGGACATCAGCAAGGCGAAGACCTTCTCCGACCTGCCGAAGAACGCGCAGGCGTACGTGAAGGCGCTGGAGGAGATGTCCGGCGCGCCGATCTCCGCGATCGGTGTCGGCCCCGGCCGCACCGAGACCATCGAGATCAACTCCTTCCTCTAGGCACACCCGCCCGGACCCGTGACGGGGAGCCCGGTCAGTTCTCCTTGGAGAACTCACCCGGCTCCCCGTCCGCGTCCATCCCGTACACCAGCAGCCGCTCCTTGCCCTGCACGCGCTGGATCCGCAGGTTGGTGGACGCGCCGGACGCCGTGCACTCCCGGTCGGACGCGGCGGTGTCCACCGTGGCCGGGCCCAGCACCAGCAGGCCGCCCGCGCCGCCGAGGACGGCGGTCTCGGCGCAGTTGACCGTGCCGGACAGCGGCTCGCCGGTCTCCTCGTCGGTCCGCGGGTAGCTCTGCTGGAACCGGACCAGCGGCGCCCCGACCGGACCCTGGGTGATGATCACCTCGTGGCTGTAGAGGTCCTGCCGCGGGTCCGACACGTCCGGATTCGGGACGTCCTTCCAGTGCCCGAGGAACTCCTTCGGCACGACACCCGGCCCGGACCGCGCCCGGCGGAACGTGGCGGTCGCCGCGCCCGACGACCACTCCAGCACCTCCGGTGAACGGACGGTCAGCTTCTGGTGGGCCGCCGGTGTGCAGCGCCCGGCCGGGACGCTGGTCGTCACGTCGCTCTCCCCGAACACGATCCGGTCCTCGTCCACCGAGACGAGCGTCGACCGCCCCATGCACAGCCGCTCGCCGCCGACGTGGACGTACACCCCCGCCTTGTCGCCCGGCGCGCCCTGGGCGATCTCGATACGGGCGGTCTCGTACGGAGCGGTGTCGGTGCCCCGCAGGACCCCCTCCCAGGCGCCGAGGAACGTGGCGGGGACGGCGTTGCGGGGCTTGTCCTGCGCGGTCGCGCCCCCGGTGGGCGCGTCCGGTGTCCCGTGGCGTTCCACCAGGCCGTACGCCACGGCGGCCGCGGCGGCGACGGCTGTCACGGTGCCGGCCAGCAGCAGCCGCCGCCCCCGGCGCGGACGCGGGCGGGAGCCGTCGTTGCGGGTCGGGTCGCCGCCCCCGGCCCGGTCGCCGCCCGGCGAGGCGGTGGCGTCCTGCGCCGGACCCCGGCCCTGCCCGGCGCCCGCGCCTTCCGACGCGTCCGCGCCGCCGCCTCCGTGCCGTGCCGGGTCACCGTCCCGTGCCGCGTCCGCGTCCCCGTCCCGCCCGGCGTCACCGTCCTGCCCGGTGTCCCCGTCCCGCGCGGGTGCGCCGTGCGGCGGGGTGCCGTCCTCGTCCAGCAGCCGGGCGGCCATCCTGCCGAGCTGGGCGAGCAGTCCGGCGGGCAGCCACGGGTCGGCGGCCTCGATGTGCGCGGCCAGGTGGGCGGCGGTGGGGCGGGCGGCCGGGTCCTTGGCGAGGCAGCCGCGCACGAGGTCGTCCAGCTCGGCGGGGAGCCCGGCGAGGTCCGGCTCGTCGTGGGCGATGCGGAACATCACGGCGTGCACGCCGCTTTCGGCGGCGCCGAACGGGGCGCGGCCGGTCGCCGCGTACGCCAGGACCGAACCGAGGCAGAAGACGTCCGACGCGGAGGTGACGCGCTCGCCGCGCACCTGCTCGGGCGCCATGAACCCGGGCGACCCGACGACCGCCCCGGTGCCGGTCAGCCCGCCGTCGGTGACCGTGTCGACCGCGCGGGCGATGCCGAAGTCGATGATGCGCGGCCCGTCCACGGTGAGCAGGACGTTCGCCGGCTTCAGGTCCCGGTGCACCAGCCCCGCCGCGTGGATGTGCTCCAGGGCGCGGGCCAGCCCGACGGCCAGCGCCCGCACCGACGCGGCGGGCAGCGGCCCGTACTCCTTCCCCACCACGGTGCGCAGCGACGGTCCGGCGACGTACCCGATGGCCACCCAGGGCGACTCGGCCCCGGTGTCCGCCGCGAGCACGGGCGCGGTGCCGGCGCCCCCGACCTTCTCCAGCGCGGCGACCTCGCGGGCGAAGCGGCGCCGGAACTCGTCCTGGGCGGCGAGCTGTGCGTGCACGACCTTCACCGCGACGGTCCGGCCACCCGCCGACCGGGCCAGGTACACGCGCCCCATGCCGCCGGACCCCAGCCTGCCCAACAGGCGGAACGGGCCGATCCGGACGGGGTCTTCACCAGTCAGAGGGTCCACGCGAACAGAGCATGCCAGAGCCCTCGCGGCCGTCACTCCCCGCCACACGGGCCCGCGGCCGGCTCACCGGCGGGCCGGGCGGCCGGAAAGCCGCTCCGGTCGTCGTGAATGACCGCCCCGCACGCGGGAGTTCGGTGACATCCCCAGCCAAGAAAAGTTGGTCTAGACCTTGACAGGTACAGACCACTCGCGCTTCGGTATGGCCATCCCCCACGGAAGGGCATCCTTATGCTGCGACGCCTGTTGACCCCCTTCGCCGCCTTCGCGGCACTCGCCATGGCCATCGGCCTGGCCGTCCTCCTCCCCGCCACCACCGCCTCGGCCGCCGAGTGCGCGGCGCCGTGGAGTTCCTCCACCGTCTACACGGGCGGCAAGACCGCCTCGTACAACGGCCGCAACTGGCTGGCCAAGTGGTGGACCCAGAACGAGCGCCCCGGCTCGTCCGACGTCTGGTCCGACCAGGGCACCTGCGGCGGCGGCACCGACCCCGGCCCCTCCCCGTCCCCCTCGGGCTTCGTGGTGAGCGAGGCGCAGTTCAACCAGATGTTCCCGAACCGGAACGCCTTCTACACGTACAGCGGCCTGACCGCCGCGCTCAGCGCGTACCCCGGCTTCGCCAACACCGGCAGTGACACGGTCAAGAAGCAGGAGGCCGCCGCCTTCCTCGCCAACGTCAGCCACGAGACGGGCGGCCTGGTCCACATCGTGGAGCAGAACACCGCCAACTACCCGCACTACTGCGACCGCAACCAGCCCTACGGCTGCCCGGCCGGCCAGGCCGCCTACTACGGCCGCGGCCCGATCCAGCTCAGCTGGAACTTCAACTACAAGGCGGCCGGCGACGCCCTCGGCATCGACCTGCTGAACAACCCCCACCGCGTCGAGCGCGAGGCGCCCATCGCCTGGAAGACCGGCCTCTGGTACTGGAACACCCAGAACGGCCCCGGCACCATGACGCCCCACAACGCCATGGTCAACGGCGCCGGCTTCGGCCAGACCATCCGCTCCATCAACGGCTCCCTGGAGTGCGACGGCAAGAACCCGGCGCAGGTGCAGAGCCGCATCAACAACTACCAGCGCTTCACCCAGATCCTGGGCGTCCCCACCGGCTCGAACCTGAGCTGCTGAGACGTCCGGTGAGGGGCGGCCACCGGCGGGTGGCCGCCCCTTCGTCGATCCCGCCCGAAAGTGCCTGACGTGACGCCCGGGGCCGCTGTTACGATCGCCGCGTCTTGTGGGGGAGGGTGCGGCCGGGGGGCCGGGCAGGACACGTCAGCCGTGGCGAGTCGCCGCGCCGTCTTCCCCGCTTCTTCGGTTCCTGGGAGGGGCCCCTTGCCACGTCACGCCCTGACGCGCTCCGGCGCGTCCGTCGTCCTGTCCGTCGCCCTGGCCGGCACCCTCGTGCCGCTCTTCCCGGGCGCGGCGCTCGCGGCGGACGGCCCTGCCGCCGAGGTCGTGGTGCCCGCGCCCGTCCGCTACCAGCCGCGCGCCGACACCGTGCTCGAAGCGGGCGCCGACGGCTTCCTGCACCAGCGGGAAGGCACCAGCGGCACCCTCTGGACGGAGTACGCCACCGGCGCGACCACCCCCCTGACGGCCACCGGCGACGGATACGCCGGCATGCGCGCCGCCCTCGACCCCGCGACGCCGGGCGCGCCCCGGACGGTGAGCATCACCGCGCTGGGCTCCACGGAGACCCGGAAGGTGGAGGTGCCGGAGGGCGCGAGCTGGACCGAGGGCTTCACCGCCGACTCGGTGCTGGTGGCACGGTCGGCGGCGGACGGGTCGCTCGCCTCGCTCGGTGTCGTACGGATGCGGGACGGCAAGGCGGTCGAGCAGCCGGTGACCGGCGTGCCCGGTGGCTTCCGGCTGATGCACGGCGTGGCCTATCAGCGGACGGCCAAGGGCGCGGTGGTGTTCCTGGCCACCCCCGACGGGGCGGTCGAGAAGGAGTACCTCGTCGACTACGCCACCGCCGAGCTGCGTGAACTGCCCGACCACGGGGACGTCGATCTCGAACAGTTCGGCGACCGGCACCTGCTGGACCGGTACGGCGGCGACACCGTGCTCCACCTCCGGACCGTCCCGCGCGACGACCCGATGGCCACGCCCGTGGTGACGAAGCTGCCGTCCCCGCCGCAGGGGTACCGGGTCGACCCCGTCTGGCCGACCCTGATCGGCGACTGGATCGTCTTCGGCTGGTCCCCGGAGAGCTGGGCGACCAAGCTGCCCGGCGTCCGGCTCCAGGCGATACCCGTGGGCGGCGGCGAGGTCCGCTCCCTGCTGGCGCACTCCACCGCGGCTCCGCAGGCCGCCCCCGACGGCAGCCTGCTCGTCACGGGCGGCGCCGGCGCGACGGACTGGGCCGTGCGCCGGATCGGTCTCGACGCGGCCGGCGTACCGGTGGTCACCAAGGTCGATGACGTACCGCCCGCCACCACGACCGTCGACGGCCTCACCCTGGGCGCCGGGGCGCTGCACTACCGGGCCACGTCCGACGCGTCCCCCTACCCGGCGCTGTACGAACGCCTCCTCTCGGTCACGGGTACGCCCACGGCCGGGAACCGGATCCTGCGCCGCTCCGTCCCGGCCGCCGTCGACGCTCTCGTGCCGCTCGGCAACGGCGAGTCGGCGCACCAGACCGGCAGTGACGTCCTCGCCGCGTCGGGCGAGCACGCGGACGGGATGTACGGACGGCTGTCCGGCGGCTCCGGCCGGTACGTCGTGTCGGGCACCGCCACCACCCAGTACGTGGGTGACCTCCAGCGGCAGTTCGGTACGCGCTCCTTCAGCGGCAGGGCCGCGTCCGCGGTGTGGGGCACCACCGTCTGGCTGTCCGACCCCGCCAAGCCCTCCACCGTCTCCTGGTACGACGTGAAGACCAAGGCCACCTCGGCCGCCCTCGCGATCGGCTCCGGCTGCACCCCCGACCGGCTCCAGGCCGTGGGCCGCTGGATCCACTGGAGCTGTGCCAAGGGCGCCAAGGCCGGTGTCTGGGACCAGAAGACCCGGCTGAGCACCCCGGTGCCTTACGGCGACACACAGCTCGGTGACGGGTTCGTGGTGCGCAAGGACGGCGCGGCCGGGAAGCTCACGCTCACCGACGTCCACACCGGCGACCCGGCGGCCGTCAGGACGACCGACTTCGCCTCCGTCCCGGTCGGCGCCGACTGGTCCGTCGACAGGTTCGGCGGCCACGTGGCGTTCACGGACGCCGAGGAACGCATCCACATCAAGCCGGTGACCGTGCCGCGCTCCCCGATCGCCGTCATCGAGGACCGCGTGGACGCCACCGTCCTGAACGTCGCGGACGGCAGGGACGGCGCGTGGCACGGCACGTGGCAGCTCTCGCGGCCCGCCGTCCGCACCAGCATGGAGATCAGGAACCGGGCCGGCGCGACCGTGGCCGCCTGGAGCTCCGGCGACCGCTCCGGGGCGCGGTTCTCGATGGCCTGGGACGGCCGAGGCGGTGCGGACCGCGCCTTCGTGCCCGCCGGCCACTACACCTGGACGCTCAGCGCCGATCCCGGCGACGGCAGCGGCCCGCGCGCGGTGCGCACCGGGACCGTCCAGGTCGCCGACGTGCACCTGCCGTTCCGGGACTACGACCGCGACGGCATCGGCGAGCTGTTCTCACGCAGCGGCAGCGGGCTGACCGCCCACGAGCCGGTCAGGGCCGCGTCCACGACGTCGACCGGCTGGACCGGCGTCAACCACGTCGTGCCGTTCGGCGACCTGGACAACGACGGCTGCAACGACGTCCTCACCCGCGCCACCACCGGCGACCTCTACCGCCACAGTGCCAAGTGCGGCGGAGTCGTCACCCCGACCAGCCCCAAGGCGAAGATCGGTGCGGGCTTCAACGCCTTCGACGCGCTGCTCAGCCCCGGTGACATGACCGGCGACGGCCGTCCCGACCTGCTGGCCCGCGTGCGCTCCACGGGCGACCTCTACCTGTACGCCGACAATGCGGCGGGCGGCATCGGGGGCGGCGTCAGGATCGCCGGGAAGTGGAACGGCCTCACCCTGATCGGCGCGGGCGACCTCGACGGCGACGGCCACGCCGACCTGCTCACCCGTGACGTCGGCGGCGAGCTGTGGCGTCACCGCAGCACGGGCACGGGCGCCTTCCACCCCCGGGTCCTCGTCTTCAGCGACTGGGGAGCGGGACGCGACGCCATCATCGGGGCGGGCGACGTCGACGGTGACGGGAAGAACGACCTCGTCTCCCGCGACGCCAACGGCAAACTGCTGCGCAACAGCGGCCGGGGCGACGGCACGTTCGGCCCCACGGTCCAGATCGGCTCGGGCTGGGGAGCGCGCGGCGCGCTCTACTGAGCCTCACCGGGCCTCACCCGTAGGGGTGAATTCGGCATATGACACAGGGGTGGCCACCGGCGGGTGGCCACCCCTTTTTGCTGCATAACCGCAGGTCCCACCGGAAACCGGTTTTCCCGTCCCCGGATTTCGAATGACCGTATGACCAACGGTCGTTGATTGCGGTGATCGCTTCGCGTGGCGCTACATTCGCGGCACGACAAAACGAAATGCCCCCGCGATGGGCCAACATCCGGGGGCGTGACACCAGGAGCACTACCTCCCGATGCGTGTTTACCGTACCGCGCCCACGCGTGCCTTCACCATCTTCAGCAACGCCCTCCTGCGCGACGCCACCATCTCGTGGTGCGCGGTGGGCCTCCTGACCTACCTCGTCAGCCTCCCCAACGGCGCCAAGGCGTCCATCCGCAAGCTCTCCGAGCAGCGCAAGGAAGGCCGCGACCGGATCGGCGCCGCCCTCCAGGAGCTGGAGGACGCCCGCTACCTCCGCCGCCTGACGCGCCGGGACCGCAAGGGGCAACTGCGAACGGAGTACGAGGTCTTCGACACCCCGTACGATCCCGACGCCCCCGCCGAAGCCCCCGCCGGCGCCCCCGTCCCGGCCCCCACCACCGGGCCCGTCCCTGAAACGGCCGGAAACCCGGCCTCCGGTGGCCCGGACCACGGCGCTCCTGGCCCGCTCCCTCCGGGAGAAAAAACGAGGGTGAAAGAACCTCCCTCCCCGGCGGCCCAGTTGCTCACCTCACTGGGCCGGAGCGATCCACGGCTCGCCCTGGGGGCGGGCGAGGCGGAACGGCTGAGGACCCTGGTCGAGGAGTGGTGGGCGGTCGGAGCCAGTGACGCCCTGATCCGCGAGGCGCTCACCTCCGGCCTGCCCGCCCGTATCCACGCCCCCGCCGCCCTGGTGGCCGACCGCCTCCGCCGCAAGAAGCCCGCACCGCGCCCGCCGGCCCCCGTGCGCCCCGAGTGCGGCGTCTGCGGCACCCCGGTGCCCGAGGGGGCCTCCTGCGCCCGCTGCGACCCCGCCACGCCCGCCGTCGCCGGGTTCGTCGCGGCGGCACTGCGCGGCGGCGCGTCGGTCCGCCAGGTCCTGCGCCGCCGCTGCTGAGAACTCCCGGCCGCCGATCGGCGGCCGGGTCCATCGAAAAGAAACGGAGTGCCATGACCATCGCACTCGAACGCCCCGAGGTGGTATACCGCCGGTATACTGTCACGGTGGCAGACACGACGATCAAGGTTGACCCCGCGGTTCGCGACCGCCTCCAGGAGCTCGCCCGGGATCGCGGTATCACCATGCGCGATCTGGTCGCTCAGCTCGCCGGTGCGACGCCGACCAAGGAAGAACTGGCGAAGCGGCGCGAGGAGACCAAGGCGTACGTCGAGGAGCACTTCCTCGGCGGGCCGTACACGGAACAGGACGCGCTGGCCGGGCGGCAGCTCTGGGACGACGTGGTGTCCGGACGCATCGGGGAGGTCCAGTGAAGCGGGACCAGTACCCGCTGCCGCGCGCGATCGTCTTCGACGACACCGCCGTGCTGGCACTGGGCGGCGGCAACCGCATGGCTTCGCGTCTCGTCGTGGAGGCCGAGAACGACGCCACGCTGAGGATCTGCATCCCGGCCCTGTCCCTGACGGCGGCCGAAGGCGAACGAGCGGGCGTCGCGGAACACGTCGGCGCCCTGCCGTCCGTGGACATCACCGCTCTGGATTTCGCGGGCGCGGCGGCGGTCGGCAAGCGCCTGCGCGTCCAGGGCGACGAATGGAGCAGTGCGCACGCCGTGCATCTGGCCCAGCCCTCGGTCGAATGGCCCCGGGGGCGGCCGGTCCTCAGCGCTGACCCCAAGCGCTACCGAGGGACCGGCGTACGGGTGATCGCCATCGAGCGGTAGGCCCGACGACGACTGTGGGGCCCGGAGCGCGCCCGGGCCCTGTGGCCGGCTACGGGCGTGCCTCCAGAATGTCCTTGAGGTGCTGCTCGTTCTTCGGCATTTCCTTCCTCGCGCGAGTCCGGACGACCAGCGGTACGAGCACCTTCCCGATGCCGTGCGACTCGAAGTTCAGGTCCAGCGTCACGCGCGACCGCTCGCCGTCGCCGATCGGCTCGACCGTCCCGCGCACATGGCCCCGGACGGGGCCGTCGATCCCGTCCATGCGGAAGCTGCGCGGCGGGTCGTACTCGCTCATCTCCATGGTCATCGGCATCCGCCGGTGGCCCACCTGCCGGGTCACCCTGACCCGGGAGCCCAAGCCGCCGGAGACGCGTCCGACCGGGCTGACCGACAGGGCGCTCTCCTGCCATTCGGGCAAGTGGGAGGTGTCGGTCATGTAGGTGAAGACGTCCTCGGGACGACGCGAGATCTCGACGCTCTGCCTGATCGCGGACATGTCGCCCCCTTTCGGGTGATTCCTACCAGTAACCCTACTCGGCCCAGTCGAGGAAGGACCCCCAGGCCGCCGGGGCGACGGCGAGGACGGGCCCGCCGGGGTTCTTGGAGTCACGGACGTGGACGGTGTGGGGGCAGGCGGCCACCTCGACGCAGTTCCCGCCGCTGTCATCGCTGTACGAGGACGTGAGCCAGTCGAAGGCCACCTCGACGCACTCGCCGCCGCCGCTGTCGCTGTAGCTGGACTTGAACCACCGCAGGGTGCTGCTCATCTCTGCTCTCCTGCCAACCGCTCGATGAGGCCCAGCGATTCACGGGTGTCGAGGGCCTGTGCTCGGATCCTCGCATACCGCTGCCCGTACGTACTGACCTTCGCACGGTCCTTGATCAACAGACTCTCGCCCTGAATCTCCAGGTACACGAGGTGGTCGTGCTCCGGTGTCTCCACCAGGGTCATGCCGCCTCGTTCGCCAGCGTGCTCCCCGCTCAGCCCGCAGTCCAGTGGCAGCACCTGAACCGTCACGTTCCGCCTCCGCGCGCACTCCGCGAGGTGCAGCAACTGTCCGCGCATGACCTCCGCGCCGCCGATCGTGCGGCGCAGCACCGACTCCTCCAGGACCAGCTCGACCAGCGCCACCGGCTCCCGCTCGAACAGCTCCCTGCGTGCCATCCTCGCCTCGACCAGCTCCTCCACCCGCCGCTCCGGCAGCGGCGGGTACCCACCGCCGATCAGCGCCCGCGCGTACGCCTCCGTCTGGAACAGCCCGTGCACCACCAGCGTGGCGTAGAGCGACAGGCTCACCGCCTTCTGCTCCAGCAGCGCGTAGTTCTTGAACTGCTCCGGATACTTGTCCAGCCGCACGTACAGCCGCGCCTGCTCGAACAGGCCGAGCCCGTCGCCCAGTACTTTCTCCAGTTGCACCAGCATCGCGTCGCTCGCCGGCTGGGCACAGGTCTCCATGGCGCTCACCGCCGCGCCCGTGAAGCCGATCTCCTTGCCGAGCTGGTCCTGTGTCCACCCTTTCCGGACGCGCATCTTGCGCGCCATGTCCGCCACGAGTCGCGTCGCCGGACCCGCCGTTTCCTTGTTCTCGGTTCGCGCCAAATTGCGTCACCGCCTCGATTCAACCGGTCTCAACCGGTCACAACCCGTCCCCGCCGAATTCGACTGCTGTTGGACGCCCTTTTCCGCAGGTCAACGCGCTTTCTACGGGCTTCCGCAGTCGTGGGGAACGCTAGCCGCGACGGTCCACGATGTCCCTGTGAATGCGCCAAGTTGCCACACAAGAATCGACTGGATTCCGGCGTCCGGATTCCAACTCCGCAAGGCGGGCGTCCAATTCGACGCCGTACGCGTCGACGGGGACGACGGGCGCCGTGCCGCCGACCTCCTGGAGCACATGACCGGCGGCGACCCGGGGCCCGTCGTCATCGAGGCGAACGGGCGCCGGGGTGTGTACTTCCTCCTCCCTCCGGGCGGTACGGCGGGCCGCGCCTGGCCCGCCGGCGCGATGCCGTTCAACGCCTGCCGGGGAACGGTCAGTTATGTGCCGGTGCCCGCGCGCGGCGGGCGTACCTGGCCGCTCGCGTGGCGGTGCCCGCCGACCGCTGCCGACCGGTTCGTCCACCCGTTCCTGCTGCTCAACGTCCTGCTTGCCGTCGAGCGGGCGGCCGCTGCGCCGCCCGGGTCGCGATGAGCACCGTGGCGTACAGGTCCTCGCAGGTCACCACGTGCGGGACGAGTCCGTCGGCGGCGACGACCGCCGCGGCCGCGGACGCCTGACGCTCGCTGGTCTCGAACAGGAGGCTGCCGCCCGGTGCCAGCCAGGCGGCGGCCTCGGCGGTCACCCGGCGCAGCACGTCCAGCCCGTCCGCGCCGCCGTCGAGCGCGACGCGGGCCTCATGGACGCGCGCCTCGGCGGGCAGCAGCTCCACCTCCTCCGTGGGGACGTACGGCACGTTGGCCAGCAGTATGTCGACGCGGCCCCGCAAGCCGGCCGGGAGCGGGTCGTACAGGTCGCCCTCGTAGACCCGCCCTCCCGCCGCCGTGACGTTCCGCCGGGCGCAGCGCACGGCCGCCGGGTCGATGTCGGACGCGTGCAGTTCGGCCCCGCCCAGGGCCGCCACGAGGGCGGCGCCGAGCGCGCCGGTGCCGCAGCAGAGGTCCACCACCACGGGCCGGGGCGGTGCGAGGCCCGCGGCCCGCGTGACGAGGAACTCGGTGCGTCGGCGCGGGACGAACACGCCTTCGTCCACGGCGACGTGCAGACCGTGGAACTCGGCCCAGCCCAGCACGTGTTCGAGGGGATGCCCGGCGACGCGGCGCTCGACCATGGCGTCGAGTTCGTCCGGCGTGCGGGCGGTGGACAGGAGCAACTCCGCCTCGTCCTCGGCGAAGACGCAGCCAGCGGCACGCAGCCTGGTGACGGTGGTGGAGGACGGAAGAGGGGACGGTGTGGCGGACATGGGGGAAGCACAAGCCTTTCGGGACGCCTGTGGGCGCTCCCGTGCGACTCGACGACCCGTGTCTACGAGGTGCGGGAGGGGAGAGCCCTGCCTGACCTGGCGCTGATGGGTCTCACCTCCTCGGTGGGTCTCCTGCCGAACGCGGCAACATTACCCGAAGACCGCCCGGCGGCCACGTGGTTCGTCAGGGACGCGCGGGCTCCTCCGGGGGTCCGGCCGTGACGGAGTCCAGTGCCTCGGACAGCCGCTCCAGGACCCGCGCCGTCTCGGCGAAGGCGTCCGCCCCCAACTCGGCGGCGAGCCGGGCCGCGAAGTCCGCGTGGCCCGGTTCTATGCGGGCGATCGTCCCCCGGCCCAGCTGCGTCGGGGCGAGGAGTTTGGCGCGCCGGTGGGCCGGGTTCGGCAGGTACTCGGCCAGGCCCTCCTGGACCAGCAGGTCCGCGATCCGCTGCACGCTCTGGCGGGTGATGCCCATGGCGCGGGCGATCCCGGAGACCGGCAGCGGCTCGGCCAGCACGGCACCGAGGACCTGCCACCACGAGGCGGTCAGCCCGGCCGGCCTGGCCAGCTTCTCGGAGACGGCGAGGAACTGGCCGTTCAGCCGGAACACGCCCAGTGCCGTCCGGCTGAGGAGGTCCTGGAGCTCCCTTTCCGCTCGGGTCATGAGTTCAGTTCCTCGTAGGCGGCCGGGTCGGAGTCGTGGAACAGGCGGTACCAGGCGTCCAGCCGGCGGCCCTCGAACGCGCCCATCCTGCCCAGCACCTCGCGGGCGAACGCGACCGGTTCGGTCGGCCCGGCCGTGATGAGGTCCCCGTCGGTGACCGCGTCCGCGTCGACGTAGTGCTCACCGCCCTTGTAGCCGGTGGCAGCCAGGTGGAAGGACACGGCGCTGGTGTGCGGGCGGTCGTCGAGCAGGCCCTCCCGGGCCAGTCCCGCCGTCGCCCCGCATATGGCGGCCACGGGCACGCCCGCGTCGAGGAAGGCGCGCGCCTTGGCGGCGAAGGGCGCCAGGTCGTCACCGGAGTCCCAGAGGTCGGCGCCGGGCAGGATCAGCAGCGCGCTGTCCTCGGGCCGCAGCTCGTCGAGGGCCAGGTCGGGGGTGACGCGCAGCCCGCCGATGCTGGTCACCGGGCCCGTGGTGGGGCCGACCGTGCGGATGTCGTAGCCGCTGCGGGCGAGCCAGGCGGTGGCGTGTCCCGTCTCCCAGTCGGCGAGCGTGTCGTAGACGCCGAGGTGAACGGTCTTGCGGGGGTTCGTGCCGGACATGGTGGCCTCCAGAGTGCGCGCGTCCACGGCGGACGCACGGTGCGATGGATCCCGCTCAGTCGTTCGAGCTATGACAGAATGCTGTCATTACGACAGGAGGCTGTCAACCCCTCCGGTGGTGCCACCGGCGGGTCCGTCGCCCCGACACCCTGCCGATCCCGGCGGCTCTCGGCATACAAGATGGCCATACCGGCGCCCGTCGGCGCCTCCTTACCCTGAGCGGCATGACCCCTCATGCCGACCCCGCCGCCTCCGCCGCTCCCGCCGACCCCGCGGCCGGCGCCGCCGTCAAGGCGGCCGACCGCGCGCACGTGTTCCACTCCTGGTCCGCCCAGGGACTGATCGACCCGCTCGCCGTCGCCGGCGCCGAGGGGGCGTACTTCTGGGACTACGACGGAAACCGCTACCTCGACTTCACCAGCGGCCTCGTCTACACCAACATCGGCTACCAGCACCCCAAGGTCGTCGCGGCGATCCAGGAACAGGCCGCGAGGATGACCACCTTCGCGCCCGCCTTCGCCATCGACGTGCGCTCCGAGGCCGCACGCCTCATCGCCGAGCGCACGCCCGGCGACCTCGACAAGATCTTCTTCACCAACGGCGGGGCCGAGGCGGTCGAGAACGCCGCCCGGATGGCCCGGCTGCACACCGGCCGCCCCAAGATCATGAGCGCCTACCGCTCGTACCACGGCGCCACCTCCACCGCGATCAACCTCACCGGCGACCCGCGCCGCTGGGCCTCCGACACCGCCTCCGCCGGCGTGGTGCACTTCTGGGCGCCGTTCCTCTACCGCTCGCCCTTCTACGCCGAGACCGAGGCGCAGGAGTGCGAACGCGCCCTCCAGCACCTGGAGGACACCATCGCGTTCGAGGGCCCGCAGTCCATCGCCGCGATCATCCTCGAAACCGTCCCCGGCACCGCCGGCATCATGACCCCGCCGCCCGGCTACCTCCCCGGCGTCCGCGCGATCTGCGACCGGTACGGCATCGTCCTCGTCCTCGACGAGGTCATGGCCGGCTTCGGCCGCACCGGCGCGTGGTTCGCGGCCGAGCACTTCGGCGTCGTCCCCGACCTGCTCACCTTCGCCAAGGGCGTCAACTCCGGGTACGTGCCCCTCGGCGGCGTGGCGATCTCCGCGGAGATCGCCGCCACCTTCGACAAGCGGCCCTACCCCGGCGGCCTCACCTACTCCGGCCACCCCCTCGCCTGCGCCGCCGCCGTCGCCACCATCCGGGCCATGGAGGAGGAGAAGGTCGTCGAGCAGGCCGCCCGCCTCGGCGAGAACGTCCTCGGCCCCGGCCTGCGCGAGCTGGCCGAACGCCACCCCGCCGTCGGGGAGGTCCGGGGAATGGGCGCCTTCTGGGCGCTGGACCTCGTACGGAACAGGGAGACGCGCGAGCCCCTCGTCCCGTACAACGCGACGGGCGAGGCGAACGCCCCGATGGCCGCCTTCGGCGCGGCCTGCAAGAAGAACGGCCTGTGGCCCTTCATCAACATGAACCGCACCCACGCCGTCCCCGCGTGCAACATCACCGAGGCGGAGGCCAAGGAAGGACTCGCCGCCCTCGACGCGGCGCTCACCGTCGCCGACGAGTACACCGTGTAACCGCCTCCATGCGCCCCCTCCGCCTGGCTTAAGGTGTGCGGAACCGGACGGAGGGGGCCAGAAGCCATGCCCGCGAGCGGAGCTGTGACCCGCAACACCCTGCGGCAGCAGATCGCGGACGCGCTGCGTGACGAGGTGCTCGCGGGGCGTCTCCAGCCCGGGCAGGAGTTCACGGTCAAGCACATCGCGGACCAGTACGGAGTGTCGGCGACGCCCGTACGGGAAGCGCTGGTCGACCTCACCGCCCAGGGCCTGCTCGACTCCGACCAGCACAAGGGCTTCCGCGTCCACCGGTTCTCGGTCGACGACTACCGGGGCATGGTCGAGGCTCGCGCCCTCATCGTGGACGGCATCTTCCGCCGCCTGGCCGAGCGGGTCGGCCCACCGCACGCGCACGGGGCACCGCTGGTGTCGGTACGGCGGCGGGCCGAGGAGGCGGCACGGGCGGCGCGCGCCGGTGACCTGGACATCCTCATCGGCTACGACCTGCGGTTCTGGCGGGAGCTCAGCGGCTTCGTCGCCAACCGCTACATCGCCGACTTCCTGCACCGGCTCCGCGTCCAGGCCTGGGTGTTCGCCGTCCCCCACCTGCGGACCGCCCGCGAGCCCGGCGCCTGGCTGTGGAACGGCCACGAGGAGCTGGTCGACGCGGTCACCCTCGGCGACCCCGACGCCGTGATGGCGGCGATCGACGCGTACAACGCGCACTCCCTGCGGTGGGCCGACCATCTGGACGGGCTGCGCTGACGGCTCTTACCGCTCATGACGGGTGGGTAGGGGATGTGCACCCGCGCCGCGCACTACCCTGTCCCGCCGAAGCAACTGATGGAGAGCGAGTCTCCCTTGGCCTGTGACCTGTGGTTGGTCCCCCTCGTCGACGTGCTGTGCCACAGCCCCGACAACCCCTTCGCCGAAGAGATCGCCGTGTACGACAAGGCCCTCACCGCGGCGGGCCTGCCGACCGTGCCCGTCTTCGCGTACATGCCCGGCCTGTCGGGCGACGTCGCGCCGGTGGCCGGCTTCGACTACGACGCCCTGCACTTCCTGCGCCGCGCCTACCTGCTCCAGATCTGCGGTCTCGCGGTCACGCCCGTCGACGAACTGGGCGGGGACTACGAGCAACTGCTGGAGATGTTCGAGTCGACGGCCCAGCAGTCGCACCTGGTGTGGCACTACGACCACGCGGGCGCCTACGTGCCGGTCGACTTCCCCACGCCGCTGTCCAACGAGGAGCTGCTGGCGGGCGGCGGCCCGCTCGGCTCCGCCCAGGGCCTGCTGCGGGAGCTGGAGTACGTCGCCCCCTCGATCGGCATCGACCCGGCGAACCCCCCGGCCGCGCCCCACCCTCCGGAGCGCCCCACGGCCCTGGAGGAGCCCGCCGGGCCGATCCCGCACGACGACAGCCCCTTCGCCCGCGAGCGGCACGTGTGGCTCGGCCTCCACGCGGCGGCCACCCGCAGCCTGGGCCAGGGCTCGATGATCATTTTCAGCTGACGCCCGACGGGGCTCCGCCCCTGATCAGCGGGGCTCCGGCGGACGCTGCCGCGGCATGTTGGGGCGCGTGCCCGGAGGGAGCGGGAACCGCCCGGAAGGGTGGCTGCCCTCCGTCCGGGGCGGCGCGCAGGCCAGCGTCGACTGCATCACCAGCGGCGCGGGCCCCGACCGGAACTCCACCATCCAGTCCGCCGTCTCCGCCCGCACCAGCTCCGTCACGTCCTCCGAGAACCGCCGCAGCACCCCCAGGCACCGCTCCGCGGCCTCGCTCGCCGTGCCCTCGGTCGGGCCCAGCACCTCCCGGATGCTCTCCGCCGCCCAGTCGAACTGGAGCGCCTGGAGCCGCCGCTGCACCGCCTGCGCCGTCGCCACGTCCCGCATCCAGCCGGACGTGAACCCGAAGTACCGGTCGCACGCCAGGCACGCGGCGGCCAGCAGCAGGGACAGGTACCCCCAGCCCGACGCCCCCTCCAGCGCGCCCGTCAGGTCCAGCAGCGGCAGCCCGGCCCCCGCGATCGCGCCCAGCGCCGTACCGATCCGCAGCGTCCGGGCGCCGCGGCGCTTCCAGGCCCGGTCCTCCAGGTACCACTCGGCCGTACGCAGCGCCTGGCCCTCGACCCAGCGGTACAGCTCGTCCAGCCGCTCCGCCGGCTCGCCCCAGTCCCCGAGCGGAAAGGGCCGGCCGGTCAGATCGCCACCGGGGCCGCCGTACCGGTCATGGCTGTCGCCCTCCCCCCGGGCGGGGCCCCCGGGCTGCATCTCCGGCTGGCTCACCGGGGCACTCCTCTGCGCTCTGCGTGACAATCCGTGACGTGCGGTCTGCGGGTCTGCGGGTCCGTAAACGTGCGGGCGGTGCGGTGCGCGTGTGCGTACTGGTGCGCATGCCCTTTCCTACCGCCGAATGGTGGGCCGGGAGCGCGGAATCCCGGTATTTCCGCCCGCAAGAGGGCCTTGATCAGCTAGGGGGCGCGCCAGGATTCCACCCGAAGGAGTGAAGGCCGGTGGGTGGGGCGGACCGTCCGGCGACCACGTAGGCTCGGCATACCGAATACTCATCGTCGAAATGCCAGGAGTGACCGTGATTCCCGGTGGTGGCCAGCCCAACATGCAGCAGATCCTCCAGCAGGCCCAGAAGATGCAGCAGGACCTCGCCCGCGCCCAGGAGGAGCTGGCGCAGACCGAGGTCGACGGGCAGGCGGGCGGCGGCCTGGTGAAGGCCACCGTGACCGGCGCCGGCGAGCTCCGCTCCCTGGTCATCGACCCCAAGGCGGTCGACCCGGAGGACACCGAGACCCTCGCCGACCTCGTCGTCGCCGCCGTCCAGGCCGCGAACGAGAACGCGCAGGCGCTCCAGCAGGCCAAGCTCGGCCCGCTGGCCCAGGGCCTGGGCGGCGGCGGGATCCCGGGCCTCGGTTTCTAGCCCCCGGACGGGGGCACGGTCCGCCCCGCGAGGACGGTCCGGCGGGGCGGGCTCCGGCGCCCGCCCTTCTAACCCGTACGCATTGCAACTACCGTAAGCATCACAGCACTCCACGAGAGGCGTTCCGTTGTACGAAGGCGTGGTTCAGGACCTCATCGACGAGCTGGGCAGGCTGCCAGGCGTCGGTCCCAAGAGCGCCCAGCGGATCGCCTTCCACATCCTGCAGGCCGAGCCCACCGACGTACGCCGCCTCGCCCATGCCCTCCTCGAGGTCAAGGACAAGGTGCGGTTCTGCGCCGTGTGCGGCAACGTCGCGCAGGAGGAGCGGTGCGGTATCTGCCGGGACCCGCGCCGTGACGAGGCGGTCATCTGCGTGGTCGAGGAGCCGAAGGACGTCGTCGCGATCGAGCGGACGCGCGAGTTCCGTGGGCGGTACCACGTGCTCGGCGGCGCGATCAGCCCGATCGAGGGCGTCGGCCCGGACGACCTGCGGATCCGCGAGCTGCTGGCCCGTCTCGCGGACGGAACGGTCACCGAGCTGATCCTCGCGACCGACCCCAATCTGGAGGGGGAGGCCACCGCGACGTACCTGGCGCGCATGGTCAAGCCCATGGGCCTGAAGGTCACGCGCCTCGCCAGCGGACTTCCCGTTGGCGGAGACCTGGAATACGCCGACGAGGTCACGCTCGGGCGAGCGTTCGAAGGGAGACGACTCCTCGATGTCTGACGCCACACTGCACGCGCACTCGCTGGACCCCGACAGTTTCGCGGTCCAGATCGCCGACTCGATCGAGTCCTTCATCGTCGCCACCACCGAGGTGGCCAAGGGCGACGAGCCCGACAGCGCGGTCCCCTTCCTGCTGCTGGAGGTCTCCCAGCTGCTGCTCACCGGTGGCCGGCTGGGCGCGCACGAGGACATCATCCCGGAGGAGCGGTACGAACCGGACACCGGTCCGGACGTGGACGTCGACGAGCTGCGGATGCGGTTCGCGACCATGCTCGACCCGGTGGACGTCTTCTCGGAGGTCTTCGACCCGTACGAGCCGCGCAAGGCGCCCGTGCCGTGCCGCATCTCGGACAACCTGGCCGACATCGTCATGGACCTCCGCCACGGGCTGGCCCACTACCGGGCGGGCCGCACCACGGAGGCCCTGTGGTGGTGGCAGTTCTCGTACTTCTCCAACTGGGGCCCGACCGCGTCGGCGACCCTGCGGGCCCTCCAGTCCCTCGTGTCCCACGTACGCCTCGACCAGCCGCTGGAGGAGCTGGACGGGCTCGACACGGACGAGGACCTCACGGAGGACGCCCTGGCGGAGGAGGCGGGCCGCGTGATGGCGCAGGAGATCCTCGGCCCGCTGGGCATGCGCACGGTCAAGTAGCCGCCGCCCCGCTTTCCAGGCCTCCCGGAGCCCGGCCCGGACCCCGACCCGGACCCGGACTCCGACCCGGACCCGGTCACGCCCTCGCCCGCGTGCCGGGTCCGCGCCATGTTCTGAGGCGTGGGCGGCGCGGCGTGCGGCCGTCCGAGGTGACCCGGCACACATTCCGCGTACGCCCGGCGGTGACGGGCAGGTACTGGCCGAGCGGCCGTGAAGCGCCCCACGATGATCACGTCGTGAGCGGGACATCTCACGATGTGGTATGGCGGGGGCGTTTCCCGGCCGCTCGTTAGACTGAGCTGACCGCAAACGGACTGAGCGAGGAGCGCACGTGGGCCTTGTCGTGCAGAAGTACGGAGGCTCCTCCGTTGCCGATGCCGAGGGCATCAAGCGCGTCGCCAAGCGAATCGTCGATGCCAAGAAGAACGGCCACCAGGTGGTCGTCGTGGTTTCGGCGATGGGCGACACGACGGACGAGTTGATCGATCTCGCCGAGCAGGTATCCCCGATCCCTGCCGGGCGTGAGTTCGACATGCTGCTGACCGCCGGAGAGCGGATCGCCATGGCCCTGCTGGCCATGGCGATCAAAAACCTGGGCCACGAGGCCCAGTCGTTCACGGGCAGCCAGGCAGGCGTCATCACCGACTCCGTCCACAACAAAGCGCGCATCATCGATGTCACGCCGGGCCGGATCCGTACGGCGCTCGACGAGGGCAACATCGCCATCGTCGCGGGCTTCCAGGGCGTCTCCCAGGACAAGAAGGACATCACCACCCTCGGGCGCGGCGGGTCGGACACGACCGCCGTCGCGCTCGCCGCGGCGCTCGACGCCGAGGTGTGCGAGATCTACACCGACGTCGACGGTGTCTTCACCGCCGACCCCCGGGTCGTGAAGAAGGCCCGGAAGATCGACTGGATCTCCTTCGAGGACATGCTGGAGCTCGCCAGCTCCGGCTCCAAGGTGCTGCTGCACCGCTGCGTCGAGTACGCACGCCGTTACAACATCCCGATCCACGTCCGGTCGTCCTTCTCGGGACTCCAGGGCACGTGGGTCAGCAACGAACCGCGAGGGGACCGCAAGGTGGAGCAGGCCATCATCTCCGGTGTCGCCCACGACACGTCCGAGGCGAAGATCACCGTCGTCGGGGTGCCGGACAAGCCGGGCGAGGCCGCCGCGATCTTCCGCACCATCGCGGACAACGAGATCAACATCGACATGGTGGTGCAGAACGTCTCCGCCGCGTCGACCGGGCTGACCGACATCTCCTTCACGCTGCCCAAGGCGGAGGGCCGCAAGGCCATCGACGCCCTGGAGAAGCAGAAGGCCCTCATCGGCTTCGAGTCCCTGCGCTACGACGACCAGATCGCCAAGATCTCCCTGGTCGGCGCGGGCATGAAGACCAACCCGGGTGTCACGGCCGGCTTCTTCGAGGCGCTGTCCGACGCGGGCGTGAACATCGAGCTGATCTCGACCTCCGAGATCCGCATCTCGGTCGTCACCCGCGCCGACGACGTCAACGAGGCCGTCCGCGCCGTCCACACCGCCTTCGGTCTCGACTCCGACTCCGACGAGGCCGTGGTGTACGGGGGCACCGGGCGGTGACGAGCCGCTGGGACCGGTCGCCCGGGTGTGACCGGTCAGGCTTGTCCGGCCCGTCGGACCTGCCGGGCCTCTCCGGGCGGGCATACCTGTCGGGCCGGTCGGACCTCTCCGGCCTGGCGTACCTGTCCGGCCGGTGGAGCCGGTGACGCACCGCAAGCCGGCGCTCGCGGTCGTGGGAGCGACCGGGGCCGTCGGCGCGGTGATGCTGCAGATCCTGTCGCAGCACGCCGACATCTGGGGCGACATCCGCCTGATCGCCTCCCCGCTCTCGGCCGGCCGCAAGCTGACCGTGCGCGGCGAGGAGGTCGAGGTCCTCGCGCTGTCCGAGGAGGCACTGGAGGGCGCCGACGTGGCGCTGTTCCTGGTGCCCGAGGCGGTCGCCGCCCAGTGGGCACCGGTCGCCGCCGCCAAGGGGACGGTGGTGGTGGACACCTCACCGGCGTTCCGGGCGGACCCGGACGTCCCGCTGGTCGTCCCCGAGGTCAACCGGCACTGCGTACGCGTCCGTCCGCGCGGGATCGTCGCCTGCCCCGGCGACACCACGCTGGCGCTGATCGTCGCGGTGGGCGCGCTGCACGCCGAGTTCGGCCTGACCGAACTGGTCGTCTCCGCGTACCAGGCGGCGAGCGGCGCCGGGCAGGGCGGTGTCGCCGCGCTGCGCGAACAGCTGTCGGTGGTCGCCGGTACGGAGCTGGGCACCTGCCCGGGCGACGTGCGCCGCGCCGTCGGCGACGACACGGGGCCCTTCCCCGCCCCGCTGGCGCTGAACGTCGTGCCCTGGTCGGGTTCCCTCCAGGAGGGCGGCTGGTCCTCGGAGGAGCTGCGCGTACGCGGCGAGACCCGCAGGATCCTCGACCTGCCGCAGCTGCCGGTCGCGGCGACCTGCGTCCGTGTGCCCGTGGTGCACGCCCACTCGGTGTCCGTGCACGCCCGCTTCGAGACCGAGGTGTCGGTGGGGCGGGCGCACGAGATCCTGGCGACCTCGCCGGGCGTGGTGCTGTACGACGACCCGTCGTCCGGGGACTTCCCGACGCCGGCCGACGTCGTGGGCACCGACCCGACGTGGGTGGGGCGCGTACGGAGGTCGCTGGACGACGAACGGGCGCTGGAACTGTTCGTCTGCGGCGACAATCTGCGCAAAGGCGCCGCTTTGAACGCCGCTCAGATCGCGGAGGCCGTGGCCGCCGAGATCTCGGCCTGATCCGGGGCGGAATCCCCGGTGAACGCCCCATCAGATCTTTGTAGGATCTGTGAACGCCCTGTGAGCAAGTCTTCGGCCTGTGCCGCTTGAACTGGGGTGATGGCATGTTCGACGATGCATTCCCCCTTGCTGCAACCGGTGGTCGGGCGGGAAGCGTCTATGCGGTCGTCCCTTCGCGGCGCCCGTGACATTCGGGGCATTGGGGAAGAGCGGGTACGCATGAGGGCAAACGTCGCACCGTCAAAAGCGGCTGCGTGCGCGTACAACCCTGACGGGGGGAAGCGTGTCCAACAGGCGTGGCAGAGGTACTCGACATCGCAGCGGTGGTCCCGCTCCGCACCCGTGCGGCCGGAGCCGGGGCGGTCGTCGGCGTGGGCGCGGTACGCCCGCTCCGGCGTCCCCGTCAGCCCGGCGGCATGCCGGTGATCGCGCCCATGCCCGCTGCTAGGCGCACGACCCGTATCCCGTCCCAGCGCGGCGCCGCCCTGAGCGCCGACGAGACGACGGTGGCCGCGGGGACGACCGTCGATCACCTCACCGAGACCTACCGCGCCCACTACCGGTCGCTGCTGGGTCTCGCCGCGCTGCTGCTGGACGACACCGCCTCGTGCGAGGACGTCGTCCAGGAGGCGTTCATTCGCGTCCACTCGGCGCGGCGCCGCGTACGTGACCCCGAGAAGACCCTCGCGTACCTGCGCCAGACCGTGGTCAACCTGTCCCGGTCCGCGCTCCGCCGCCGCATCCTCGGTCTGAAGCTGCTGTCCAAGCCGATGCCCGACATGGCGAGCGCGGAGGAGGGCGCATACGACCAGCTGGAGCGCGACGCGCTCATCAAGGCCATGAAGGGCCTCCAGCGCCGTCAGCGCGAGGTCCTGGTGCTGCGGTACTTCGCGGACATGACCGAGGCGCAGGTCGCGGAGACGCTGGGCATATCGCTCGGCTCGGTCAAGGCGTACGGGTCACGTGGCATCGCGGCGCTGCGCGTCGCCATGGAGGCCACGGCATGACGGAACAGAGGCACGGGTTCGGGCAGGACCGACCCGACGGGCCGGACGGGCCGTTGAACGAGAACGACCGGACTGGGAACGGAATTGTGAACAACGGGCCGGAAAACGACCTCCCGGACCACGACGAGTTCGTCGTCGACGAACTGGCACTGCGCAGCATGCTGCAGGGCGCCGTGCAGGACCTGCGGCCCGCCGACGGCACCCTGGACCACCTCCGCCGGGCGGTCCCCGCCCGCCGGGCGCGCAAGCGGCAGGCCCTGGTGGGCGTCGCCGCGGCCGCGCTGCTGTTCGGCACGGCGGTCCCCGCGTTCGTGCACGTCGCGGGCGCCGACGGCACCTCCGACGACCGGCCCGTGAACGCCGGCCACGGCGAGCAGGTGCAGGGCGGCACGGGCGAGGAGGCCGACGACACCCCGGGCGGACCGGGCGGGCCCAGCACCGGAGCCGGCCAGGGCACCAGCGGCGCCGGCGAGGGCGGCGAGGCCACCCCCGACAAGCCCGGCGAGCCCGCGGCCGGCACCTCGGACGGCACCGTGGGCGGGACGGCGGCGCCCGGCAGCGCGGTACCGGACACCGTGGCCCCGTGCGAGGCGGGCCAGCTCGGCGTGACCGCCGCGGAAGCAGGCCAGCCCGACGCCGAGGGCAAGGTGTACGGCACCTTCCGCATCGCGAACGTCTCGGGCACCGACTGCTCGATCACCGGCGCCGGCGGCGTGGCCTTCCAGGCGGCGGGCGCGGCGGACGCGGCGAAGATCTCGGTCGTCGGCCACACGGCGGGCGACCCGGCGACGGGCCTGCCCGACCCGTCCGTCGAGGCGGCCGCCCCGCTCCTGCTGAAGCCCTCGAACGCCTACGAGGTGAAGTTCGCCTGGGTGCCCAGCGAGACGTGCCCGATCAACGGCGGCGGCAGCGGCGGCACCGGCGGGGCCACCGGCGGCGGCGAACCCACCCCGGACCCGTCACCGTCGTCGGACGACACGGCGGCCGGCTCGGCCGGCTCCGACCCCACCGCCGGGACGGCCGTGGAGCCGCAGCTCGCCAAGGCGGACGACGGCGACGGCACCCGCGCGGAGGGCAGCGTCACGGTCACCCACACCGCGGAGCCGGGCGGTCCGTCCGCCGAGACCACGATCCCGAACGCCTGCGCCGGCACCGTCTACCGGACGGGCCTGCTGCCCACGCAGTGACCCACCGGCCGGGCGCCGGGCCACAGGCCCCGCCCGGCCGCGGTCCCACCCCCACGCGCTGCCCGCCGCCGCATCCGCCGGCGGCCTCGCCCACCCACGGACACCCGCCGGCCGCAGCCGGCCGCACAGCATCCGCAGCCACAGGCATCCGCATGCACCCACAGGCGTCGGAGCCCCGCAGCCGGCGGCACGCACCCACAGGCATCCGCCAGCCACAGGCGTCCGTCAGCCGCAGCTGGCCGCATGCACCTACAGGCGTCCGCCAGCCGCAGCCGGCCCACAGCATCCGCAGCCACTGGCACCCACAGGCATCCACATCACCCACAGGCGTCCGCAGCCGCAACCGGCGGCACACACCCGCAGGCCTCCGCCGACCGGACCGGCCGCACGCGCCCAGCCGCGGCTGTCGCAACCCGCTAGACGGACCCCGCCCGCTCCACCGGGGCGGCGGCCGGTGCGGCCTCGGCGGCCGGCGCGAGGCCGAGGGCCTCGTCCCGGGCCTGCTCGGCCTCGCGGCGGAACAGGCGGAACCACATGAAGAGCACGAAGCCCGCGAAGGCGAACCACTCGCCGGTGTACCCGAGGTTCTGGAACGCCTTGAGGTCCAGCCCGCTGCCCTCCGGGGCGGTCGCCGGGACGGGCGTCAGACCCGCCGGCGCGGCCGTCAGGGTCACCCAGGCGTCGTACACGTCGTCGTCGACGACGTTCACCAGGGACGCCGCGCTGATCATGCCGACCTGACCCCGCGGCAGCGCTCCCGCCGCGTGGACGCCCGCGCTCCCGGTGTGCTCCGAGGCCTGGAGCGCACCGGTCACGGTGACCTCCCCGGCCGGCGGGGCAGGCACCTTGCCGCCCGCGGGCAGCCACCCGCGCACCACGGGCAGCGACTTCCCGCTGCCGGTGCGCAGCAGCGTCAGGACGTACGACCCCGGCCTGCCGTCCAGCTCGCGCTGCGGCACCAGGAACTGCTCCCCGTACCGCCCCGTCGCCGTGGCGTGGCGCCCCGAGGTCTCCTTGTCGACCGGCAGCAGCTCGTCGAGCGGCGCGGCCTTCACCGTGCCCGGGTCGGGCCGCCGCTCCGCCTCCTGGTGCGAGTCGACGCGGTCCTCGAACCTGCCGAGCTGCCAGGTCCCCATGAAGACGCAGAAGGGGATCGCCAGCACGACGAAGATGTTGATCCCCCACCAGCGGGGCGTCGTCAGGAACCGGTACACACCCCCACGGTACGGAACACCGTCACCTCCCCTCCGCGCGGGTCCCCGGCTGCGGCAGGTGCCGGGCGGCGAAGGCCAGCTCCAGCCGCACCTGCTTGATCCGCTCCTCCACCACGAGCGAACCGTGCCCCGCGTCGTACCGGTACACCTCGTGCACCGCGTCCCGGGCGGCGAGCCGGTCCACGTAGTTGTCGATCTGCCGGATCGGGCAGCGGGGGTCGTTCACGCCCGCCGAGATGTACACCGGAACCCGCACCCGGTCGACGTACGTGATCGGGGACGATGCCTCGAACCGCTCGGGCACCTCCTCCGGCGACCCGCCGAAGAGGGTGCGGTCCAGCGCCTTCAGGGCCTCCATCTCGTCGTGGTACGCGGTGACGTAGTCCGCGACCGGGACGGCGGCGATGCCCAGCGCCCAGGCGTCGGGCTGGGTGCCGAGCCCGAGCAGGGTGAGGTAGCCGCCCCAGGAGCCGCCCGTGAGGACCAGCCGGGCGGGGTCGGCCAGACCGGAGGTCACCGCCCACTCCCGTACCGCCGCGATGTCCTCCAGCTCGATCAGGCCCACCCGGTGCTTCAGGGCGTCCGTCCACTCCCGCCCGTACCCGGTCGAGCCCCGGTAGTTGACCCGGACGACCGCGTACCCGTGGTCCACCCAGGCCGCGGGAGCGGCGGCGAAGGCGTCGCTGTCGTGCCAGGTCGGCCCGCCGTGGATCTCGAACACCGTCGGCAGCGGCCCCCGGGCGCCGGCCGGCCGCTGCACGAGCGCGTGGATCCGCCCGCCCGGCCCCGGCACCCACACGTCCTCCACCGGCACGGAGGCGGGGGGCTTCATCCCCGGCGGCTCCAGCACGACACCGCCCGCCGTGGACCGCACCACCGGCGGACGCTCGGCGGAGGACCACAGGTACTCCACGGCACCGTCCGGACGCGCCGTCGCGCTCGACACCGAACCGGCCGGGGTGTCCACCCGCACCTGGCGGCCGGTGGCGATCTCGTACCGCCACAGCTCGCTGCGCGCCTCGAAACTGTGGACGATCAGCAGCCCGGACCCGTCCGGGTACCACTCCGCCGACACGTCACCGGGCAGGTCGAGCCCCAGGTCCGTCTCCGCGCCGGTCGCCACGTCCCACAGCATCGGCTCCCAGCGCCCCCGCCGCTGGTGCCCCACGAGCAGCCGGGTGTCCCCGTCCACCGGCGCGAAGCCCAGCACGCCGAGCCCGAGGGCCTCCGTGCCCCCCTTGCTGTCGTCCAGCTCGGCCACCACGGCACCGTCCGGCCGGACCACCCGCAGCGCCGCGTGCATGGCGTCACCGTGCTCCGTGTGCTCGATCGCGATGAGCGTCCCGTCGTGCGACAGGTCGCCGACCCCGGCCGACTCCCGGTGCCGGTAGATCTCCTCCGGCGGCCGCCCGGGCCGTACGACATGGATCGTCGAACCCTCGTCGTCGGTGGACCGCCCCACCACGGCGGTGCCGTCCCGGCCGATGGCCAGGCCCCCGGGATACGAGGCCGCCAGTCCGGGCGCCGCCGGTACGTCCTCCCCGCCGGCGAACGGCTGGCGCATCCACACCCCGAACTCGTCGCCGTCCGTGTCCGAGAACCACCAGATCCACTCGCCGTCCGGGGACAGCACCCCGTCCGTCGTCCCGTTCGGCCGGTCGGTGACCTGCCGCTGCCCGCCGGTCTCCCTGTCCCACGCGTACAGCTCGTACGTCCCGGTCGCATTGGACACGAACAGCGCCCGGCTCGGCGCGTCCCACGCCCACTCGGGCAGGGACACCCGCGGAGCCCGGAACCGCTTCTCCCAGTCGGGCATGGCCTGCGTATCTGTCGGCTCAGTCATGCGTCCATGTAACCCGATCGCCCCGACAATCCGTCCGCCCCGTCCGCAACCTGTGGATAACCTCCACCACGGACCCGGGAGGCGCGGGCCAAAGCCGCCCCGCGAACCGGGGACGACCGGGGCCTAGCGCCCCTTCGGCGCGGCGGGTCCCGTGTCCTCGGCGCACAGCGCCCAGATGACGAAGATGCCGATCGCGATCGAGACGATGGCCCACACCGGCTGGTAGGGCAGCCAGATGAAGTTGGCGATCACGGCGAGCGCGGCCAGCGCCACCCCGCCCGCCTTCGCCCACTCCGCCCCGCTCAGGATGCCCGCGCCGACGACGGCCACCAACAGCCCGAGCACCAGGTGGATCCAGCCCCACGCGCTGACGCTGAACTCGAAGACGTACTCCCCGACGCGCCCGTAGACATCGTCCTCGGCGATGCCCGCGATGCCCTGGAGCATGCCGAGCACGCCCTCCACCATCATCAGTACGCCGGCGAACATGACCCCACCGGTCGCCCACCCGCCCCCACCGCGGGGCTCGCCGTGGGCGTCGTGATGGGCGTACGCGTGCGGAACCGGACCACTGGGTCCTTCGGACGGGTTGCTCATCCCCCGAGCGTGCCGCCCCGCCCCCCACCCGGCGACCCCACGCCCCCAACCGGGTGACGCGCGGCCACGACACCAGGGGCTCGTACGTCTTGACGGGGAGCCGTCGGGCAGCTGGCGGCACACAACGAATCAGGGCCGGTTTCCCGTGAAGGAAACCGGCCCTGATCAGTAACTCAGCTGTCGGGGTGGCGGGATTTGAACCCACGACCTCTTCGTCCCGAACGAAGCGCGCTGCCAAGCTGCGCTACACCCCGATGTCGCCGTGTGTCCCGGCGACGTCGTTTACTTTAGCCCACCGGCGCCCGGAGACGAAATCCGATTCTCGCGGGCCCGCAGGCTGGGGCGGATCCGGTCCAGGGCGATCAGGGCGAGGGCCAGGGCGTGGAAGAGGAGGCCCAGGACCAGGGCGCGCTGCAGGACGCCGGGATAGCCGTGGGCGGTGACGTCGAGGAAGGGGTACGGGTAGCGGGCCGGGGTGCCGGGGGAGAGGAGGGCGCCGCGGGCGGGCCGGCTCGGCCAGGGGCAGGTCGATCACGATGCCGGTGACCGCCGCCGCCGCGATCAGCAGGCGGAAGGCGGCGGCGTACGGGCGGCGGACCGGCGGGACGACCGCCGATGCGGGCACATGCGTCGAAAACGGGGCAGTCATCACTCCACGGTAGGGGGAGGGTGATCAGTCCCGGGGGGTCAGGGTCAGCAGCGTGGCCTCGGGCGGGCAGGCGAAGCGGACCGGGGTGTAGCGGTTGGTGCCGCAGCCCGCCGAGACGTGCAGGTACGCGGTGTTGCCCGCGGCGCGGTGCGTGGACAGGCCCTTCACCCGGTCGGTGTCCAGGTCGCAGTTGGTGACCAGCGCCCCGTAGAAGGGGATGCACAGCTGCCCGCCGTGCGTGTGGCCCGCCAGGATCAGGGGGTAGCCGTCGGCGGTGAACGCGTCCAGGGAGCGCAGGTACGGGGCGTGGACCACGGCCAGGGACAGGTCGGCGTCCGGCTCGGGGCCCCCGGCGACCCTGTCGTACCGGTCCCGCTTGATGTGCGGGTCGTCGAGGCCGGTGAAGGCCAGCTCCAGGCCCTCCAGCTTGAGGCGGCCGCGCGCGTTGGTGAGGTCCAGCCAGCCCGCCGTGTCGAAGGCGTCGCGGATGTCCTCCCACGGGTTGTGCACGGCGCCCACGGCCGGCGCGTTGCCGTTCAGCCCGTGCCGCCCCTGGGCCTTCTCCAGCAGGTAGCGGGCCGGGTTGCGCAGCTTCGGGCCGTAGTAGTCGTTGGAGCCGAAGACGTACACGCCGGGGAAGTCCAGCAGCGGGCCGAGCGCGTCCAGCAACTCCGGTACGCCGTTCGGGTCGGACAGGTTGTCACCGGTGTTCACCACGAAGTCCGGGCGCAGTCCCGCCAGCGACTGGAGCCACGCCCGCTTCTTGCGCTGTCCGCCCACCATGTGGATGTCCGACACCTGGAGCATCCGCAACGGCCGCGTGCCACGCGGCAGTACGGGAACGGTGATCCGGCGCAGCCGGAAGGAGCGGGCCTCGAACCCGGCGGCGTAGGCCAGACCGGCCGCGCCGACCGCCGCGACTCCTGCGGTGACTTTCAGGGGAACTCCGTATCGCGCGCGCATGCCTCCATCGTCCCAGAACGGCGGTGGCGCGGGAAATGCGCGGGCGTGCAGGTCATCGCACCTGCCACACTTGTCCGCATGACCACGCTCAAGTCCAAGCTGCAGGAAGACCTCAACGCCGCGATCAAGGAGCGCGACGAGCTGCGCTCCTCGACGCTCCGGCTGACCCTCGCCGCCATCACCAAGGAGGAGGTCGCGGGCAAGGAGAAGCGCGAGCTCTCCGACGACGAGGTGCAGAAGGTGATCGCCAAGGAGGCGAAGAAGCGCCGCGAGGCGGCCGAGGCCTTCGGACAGGGTGGCCGTGCCGAGCAGGCCGAGCGTGAGCGTGCCGAGGGCGTCATCCTCGACGCGTACCTGCCGCAGCAGCTCGGTGACGACGAGCTGAAGCAGATCGTCGCCCAGGCGGTCGAGGAGGCCAGGGCCGCCGGCGCCGAGGGCCCGCGGGCGATGGGTGCCGTGATGAAGATCGTGAACCCGAAGGTCGCCGGCCGCGCCGAGGGCGGCCGCGTCGCCGCGGTCGTCAAGCAGCTGCTGGCCGGCTGAGGCCGCTCGCCGGGGGCCCTCGCCGAGCGCTCGAAGGACGGTCGGTGGTTTCCCGTGGGCGGCGGGTCCGGTCCGTACGGCCGTCGCTGCCAACCGGTGACCGGGCCCCCGTGACCGGCGGTCCGTGACCGGCGGCCCGTGATCCGGCGGTACGTGATCCGGCGGTACGTGGCCCAAGGCCCGGGCCGCCGCGCGACCCGCGCCAGGGCCTCGGACGACAAAAGGGGCGCCCCACCGGTGTGTACCGGTGGGGCGCCCCTTCGCGTCGGACGGGGCGTCAGCGCCAGCCGCCGTTGCCCTGGCCGCCCCGCTGGTTCCCGCCGCCGATCAGGTCCGGCGGGATGGTGATGCCGTCCCACGGGTCACGGGGCTCGTCGTCGTCACCGCCGCCGTCACCGCCACCGCCGCCGGTCCCGCCGCCGGGCTTGTTGTCGCCGCCCGGCTTGTTCTTGTCCGCGGGTTCCTTGGGCGCGTCGGGGATGTGGATCTTGACGAAGTCGGGCGCCTCGTGGCCGTCCAGGGCTCCGGTCATGGCGTCCTTCCAGATCGGGCCGGGCACCTTTCCGCCGAAGACCTTGTCGTGGTACTCGCCGCCGATGGTGATGTACTCCATCTCGACGTCCTGGCTCGGCGAGCCGACCCACACGGCGCCCGACAGGTTCGGGGTGTAGCCCACGAACCAGGCGTTCTTGCGGCCGTCCGTCGTACCGGTCTTGCCGGCGTTGTCGCGGCTGCTGAGGCCCGCGGACTGGCCCGTACCGGAGTCGATCACACCACGCAGCAGGTTGTTGATGGTGTCGGCCGTCCGCTCCGACATCGCCTTGGAACAGTCGGTCTTCGGCACGGCGAGGCTCTTGCCGTCCGCCGTGCTGATCGACTCGATGGCGGTCGGGGTGCAGTACTTGCCGCGGTTGGCGAAGGCCGCGTACGCCGACGCCATGTTCAGCGGCGAGATGCCGTTGGAGCCGAGGGTGAGGCTGGACGGGCGCTCGGGCAGCTTCTCGTCGTTGCCCATGACCACGTCGAGCTTGTCGGTCATCTCCACGACCGGGCACATGCCGATCTCGCCGATCATCTGCACGAAGTACGTGTTGACCGACATGGCCATCGCGTCCTTGAGGTCGTACGGGCCGACCTCCGACTCGTTCTCGTTCTCCACGGTGTCCCCCTGGTTGACCCAGGGCTTGCCGCTGCACGTGGAGACGGACGACGGGTAGGGCATCTGGTACGGCGACGGGTACACCTGCGTCGGCGGCTTGCCCTGCTCTATGGCGGCGGCCGCGACGAAGGGCTTGAACGTCGATCCGGTCGGGAAGCCGTAATTCGAGCCGCCCATACCCTTGTTGACCGAGTAGTTGATCTGGGTCTCGTTCTTCCCGAAGCCGTACGGCCGGGACTGGCCCATCGCCAGGATCTTGCCCGTGCCGGGCTGGACCATCGTCACGGCCGTGGCGACCTTGTCGGTCTGGTAGACGTGCTTCCGGATCGACTCCTGCGCCGACTTCTGCGCCTGCGGGTCGAGCGTCGTCTTGATCGTCAGGCCGCCCTGGTTCCAGACCTTGCTGCGCTCCTCGCGGGTCTTGCCGAAGACCTTGTCGGTGAGGAAGACCTCGCGCACGTAGTCGCAGAAGAAGCCGGCGCCGTCGACGGCGGTGATGCAGCCGTTCTTCGGCTTGCTGACCTTCAGCTTGATGGGGATGGACCGGGCGCGCTCCGCCTCCGCCTCGCTGATGTCACCGACGGCCGCCATGCGCGTGAGCACGACGTTGCGGCGCTTGGTCGCCTCCTCGACGTCGTTGACGGGGTCGTAGCGGCTCGGCGACTGGACGATGCCGGCCAGCATCGCCGCCTCCTCCAGGGTGAGGTCCTTGGCCCGCTTGGAGAAGTACCGCTGGGACGCGGCCTCGATGCCGTACGCCTGCTGCCCGAAGAAGGTGATGTTGAGGTAGTTCTCGAGGATCTTCTTCTTCCCGAGCTCCTCCTCGACCTGGATCGCGTACTTCAGCTCCTGGATCTTGCGGCCCAGGGTCTGCTGGGTGGCCTGGGCGACCTTGTCGGGGTCGTCGCCGGCCTCCTCCACGAACACGTTCTTCACGTACTGCTGGGTGAGCGTCGAGGCGCCCTGCGCGACACCGCCCGACTGGGCGTTGCGGTTGAGCGCGCGCAGCACGCCCTTGAGGTCGATGGCCCCGTGCTCGTAGAAGCGCGAGTCCTCGATGGCGACGATCGCCTTCTGCATGTACGGGGAGATGTCCTTGAGGTCCACGACCGTGCGGTCACGGGAGTAGACCGTGGCGATCTGACCGCCCTGCGCGTCCAGGATCGTGGTGCGCTGGCTCAGCGGGGGGCGCTTGAGGTTGGCCGGGATCTCGTCGAACCCCTGGACCGTGCCCTTCGCCGCGAGCCCCAGCGCTCCCGCGGCGGGCAGGGCGATGCCCGCCAGTACGGCTCCGGCGAGCACGCTGACACCGACGAACTTGGCGGCCTGCTGGGTCCCGGTCAGACCACCGCCCGAGCGCTTCTTTGGCATGGGCCAAGCCTAATCCGTCGAGGGTGGCGTTCCGCGGGAGCGGGGGCCTCATGGGACGTACGCGTACCAGGTTGTGACATGGGCCGAAGGGGTGAGTGGGCGAAACGGGCGCCTCGCGCCGCGGGCGGCGGCCGGCGGGGGAGAGGCGAAGGTGCCCGGGAGGACGGGGGTGACCCGGGAGCGGGCAGGGCGGCCCGGGAGCGGGCAGGGCGGCCGGACGGGGAGGGCCGGCCGGGAGGGGGAGAGCCGGGAGGGAGCGGGGGCGGGGCGGGCGGCCTCCCTCGTTTTCCGGACACGCGTACAGGCCTTGGCCTAAGCTGGTCACAACTGTCACAGCAGTTGCACCCCCTGCACGAACCCCGCGTTCCCGAGCCGCGGTGGTCCCTGTCCGTTTCCCCCTGATGCGTCGGCCCGCGCCCCTTCTGGCTCAACCAGTACGCCCGGTGCTGCGTCATTTATGACGCATGTCCTTCGCTCACTCCCCTGGGTGATCTGCCGCCTACGCATAGTCCGTTCGGACCATTCAAGATTGGGCCCGAAGGGGGTGTTGCGCTGTGCCCACCTTCCGTAACGTCCTCAACTGGTGGCGGTGAATATGCCGCTGCCGCCGTGGGGGAGCCTCGATTCGGGAGAGGACGGCGCCGGTATGGGCTGGGTAGCTGACTGGAGTGCGCAGGCCGCCTGCCGCACTACCGATCCGGACGAACTGTTCGTACAAGGAGCGGCGCAGAACCGGGCCAAGGCGGTGTGCACCGGGTGCCCGGTGCGGACCGAGTGCCTGGCCGACGCGCTGGACAACCGCGTGGAGTTCGGCGTGTGGGGCGGTATGACGGAGCGTGAGCGCCGCGCGCTGCTGCGCCGGCGGCCGACCGTCACCTCGTGGCGCCGGCTGCTGGAGACGGCGCGTACGGAGTACGAGCGCAGCGCGGGCATCCTGCCCGTCGCGCTGGACGACGACGAGACGTACGAGACGTACGCCGCGGTCGGATAGGACCCCGGTCAGGCCCCCGTCCGGGTGACGAACGGTCCGTCACGGCGAACGCGCCGGGCGTCCGTAGGGCGAGCGTCGGACCGCAGGCGTTCGTACCGGGCGTGCCGTGATCCAGGCATGTCGTCGTCCCGCAGGCGGCTCACGGCCGTGGGCACGGGTGCGTGTGCCGTACGGCCCCGGCGCCGGTGGACCGGCGGCGCTGACGGCCGGTCAGTGCCGGCCCGCCGCCAGTCGGTCCCCGATGGCGCGTAGGCCCTCCAGGTCGTGCACGTCACCCGGGAACGCGGGTACTTCGGCCACCGCCACCTCGGGGTGGAGCGCGGCGAACCGCTCGCGCGTGCGCTGTTCCCGCGCGAGCACCTGCATGCGCTCGGCGTGCAGCCGCAGCAGGCCCGCGGTCAGTTCCGCGACGGCGGGCGGTGGGGCGACGACATCCGTGCTGGTAGTGGTGGCGGCGTCGTGGGGTGCCGCCGTGGTACGGGGTGCCCCGGGCTCGGGAGAGGTCGCCTCGGGGCCACGAACACCAGTCTTCCCGGGCCCCTGATCCACAATGCGGCCCTCTTCAAGATTTTCCGCGGCGGCCAGGGCGCGCTCGGCGGACAACCGGGCGGCCCCGCTGCCGTGCACCCGGTTCAGCATCAGCCCCGCCAGCGGCATCCGCTCCGCAGCCAGCCGCTCCACGAAGTAGGCGGCCTCCCGCAGCGCGTCCCGCTCCGGCGCGGCCACCACCAGGAAGGCCGTACCCGGGGCCTGGAGGAGCCGGTACGTGGCGTCGGCCCGCGTCCGGAAGCCGCCGAACATGGTGTCCATCGCCGCCACGAAGGTCTGCACGTCGCGCAGCAGCTGACCCCCCAGCAGCTTCCCCAGGGTGCCCGTCATCATCGACATGCCGACGTTCAGGAACTTCATCCCCGCCCGGCCGCCCACCTTCGCCGGCGCCATCAGCAGCTTGATGAACTTCCCGTCCAGGAACGACCCCAGCCGCTTCGGCGCGTCCAGGAAGTCCAGCGCAGACCGGGACGGCGGGGTGTCGACCACGATCAGGTCCCACTCCTCGCGCGCCCTCAGCTGCCCCAGCTTCTCCATCGCCATGTACTCCTGCGTGCCCGCGAAGCCGGCCGACAGGGACTGGTAGAACGGGTTGGCCAGGATCGCGCGCGCCCGCTCCGGATCCGCGTGCGCCTCGACGATCTCGTCGAAGGTGCGCTTCATGTCCAGCATCATGGCGTGCAGTTCACCGTCGCCCTTGATGCCGTCGACCCGGCGCGGCACGTTGTCCAGCCGGTCGATGCCCATCGACTGGGCGAGCCGGCGGGCCGGGTCGATGGTCAGGACGACCACCTTGCGGCCCCGCTCGGCGGCGCGCACGCCCAGGGCGGCGGCCGTCGTCGTCTTGCCGACACCGCCGGCGCCGCAGCACACGACGATGCGCGTCTCCGGGTCGTCGAGCAGCGGGTCGACCTCCAGGCCGGGAGCCCCGTCGAGAGTCATGCGCCCACCCCGAGCTTCCTCAGTTCCTTGGCCAGCCGGTAGACGCCGGCGATGTCCGCCCCTTCCCCCAGGAAGGGCAGTTCGTACGTCGGGACCTGGAGCTTCGCCAGCGCCTCCCGCTGCTCCCGCTCCAGCTCCACCCGCTGGGCGTGCTCGGCGGCCTGGTCCAGCAGGGGGCCCACCAGCCGGGCGGACCCGCTCACCCCGGCCGCGGCCAGCGCCTGGGTGATGCCCTTGCGGTGGTCGCCCGACGCCGCCCGTACCGCGTCCTCGTCCAGGACGTGCGGCCGGACCATGTTGACCACGACGCCCCCGACCGGGAGGTCGGCCTCGCGCAGTTCGGCGATGCCGTCGGCGGTCTCCTGGACCGGCATCTCCTCCAGCAGGGTCACCAGGTGGACGACCGTCTCGGGCGACTTCAGGACCCGCATCACGGCCTGCGCCTGATTGTGTATCGGGCCGATCCGGGCCAGGCCCGCCACCTCGTCGTTGACGTTCAGGAAGCGGGTGATGCGGCCGGTGGGAGGGGCGTCCATGACGACGTGGTCGTACACGAAGCCCCCCTGTTTCTCCCGCCGGCGGACCGCCTCGCACGCCTTGCCGGTCAGCAGGACGTCCCGTACGCCCGGCGCGATGGTGGTGGCGAAGTCGATGGCGCCGAGCTTCTTGAGGGCACGGCCCGCCGAACCCAGCTTGTAGAACATCTGGAGGTAGTCGAGGAGGGCGCGTTCGGCGTCTATGGCCAGCGCGTACACCTCCCCGCCGCCCGGTGCGACGGCGATCTTCCGTTCCTCGTACGGCAACGCCTCCGTCTCGAAGAGCTGTGCGATGCCCTGCCTGCCCTCGACCTCGACGAGGAGCGTCCGCCTGCCCTCGGTCGCGAGGGCGAGCGCGAGGGCGGCGGCGACCGTCGTCTTACCGGTTCCGCCCTTGCCGCTGACGACCTGGAGCCTGCTCACGTATTCGAGCCTAACCAGTCGTACCGCGCGCCGGGCGCCCGCGGGTCGGATTGGGCGGGTCAAGGCGCGATCCCCGGCGCCAGGACGGGCCCCTGGGCGGCGATGGCGGGCCGCGGTGCCGGGCGGGCGGGGTCCGGGGCTGCGGTCGGGCGGGCCGCGGTCCGGTGGTCGGGCGGGCCCGCGCGGCCGGCCGGCACGCCCGCGGACGCCCGGCGACGCCCGGAAGGCACCCGGCCACGCCCGGGGGGTGCGGAGCGACGCCCGGGGGCGCGGAGCCGCGCGTGGGGGCGCGGGGCGACGCCTGGGCAGGAGCCCGCCCCTGGCAGCGGATACAGTCGGGCCCATGACCAAGTGGGAATACGCGACCGTGCCCCTTCTCGTGCACGCGACCAAGCAGATTCTGGACACCTGGGGCGAGGACGGCTGGGAGCTCGTCCAGGTCGTTCCCGGCCCGAACAACCCCGAGCAGCTCGTGGCGTACCTGAAGCGGGAGAAGCCGTGACCGGCCGCGTGGAGGCGACGCTCGCCGAACTCGGCCTGACCCTGCCCGACGTGGTGCCGCCGCTGGCGTCGTACCAGCCGGCGGTCCGGTCGGGCGTGTACGTGTACACGGCGGGCCAGCTTCCGATGGTGGACGGCAAGCTGCCGGTCACCGGCAAGGTGGGCGGCGAGGTCACCCCCGAGGAGGCCAAGAAGCTCGCACGGATCTGCGCGCTGAACGCGCTGGCCGCCGTGAAGTCGGTCGCCGGGGACCTGGACCGCATCGCGCGCGTCGTGAAGGTCGTCGGCTTCGTCGCCTCGGCGTCGGACTTCACCGGGCAGCCCGCCGTCCTCAACGGCGCCAGCGAGCTGCTGGGCGAGGTGCTCGGCGACAAGGGCGTGCACGCGCGCAGCGCGGTCGGTGTCGCCGTCCTGCCGCTGGACGCGCCGGTCGAGGTCGAGATCCAGGTGGAGCTGGTCCAGGACTGAGCGGACCGGCCGCCTCCGGCCCCGTGCCCCGGGTGGGTGCGGGGCCGTTGCCGTATCCACCTTTCCTCTCGAACATCTCGGCGGATGCGCATAGCATCCGGCCATGTCCAATGGTCAGTGGTATCCCCCGGAGTGGCCCGACCGGATCCGCGCGCTCGCGGGCGGCACGCTCACGGCCGTGACGCCCAGGCGGGCCGCGACCGTCCTGCTGCTGCGCGACGGCGCCGCGGGACCCGAGGTGCACATGCTGCGCCGGCGCGCGTCCATGGCCTTCGCCGGCGGCGCGTACGCCTATCCGGGCGGCGGCGTCGACCCGCGCGACGAGCACCCGGTGCGCTGGGCGGGCCCGGCGCCGGCCGAGTGGGCCGCCCGGCTGGGGCTCGCCGGGCCGGCCGAGGCGCAGGCCGTCGTGTGCGCGGCGGTGCGCGAGACGTACGAGGAGTCCGGCGTCCTGCTCGCCGGTCCGACCGGCGACTCCGTGGTCGCCGACACGACGGGCGACGACTGGGAGGCCGACAGGGCGGCCCTGGTGGCCCGCGAGCTGGCGTTCGCGGACTTCCTGGACCGGCGCGGCCTGGTGCTCCGCTCCGACCTGCTGGGCGCCTGGGCGCGCTGGATCACGCCCGAGTTCGAGCCGCGCCGCTACGACACCTGGTTCTTCGTGGCCGTACTCCCCGCCGGGCAGCGGGCCTCCAACGCCTCGACGGAGGCCGACCGGACCGTCTGGATCCGCCCCGCCGAGGCGGCGGCCGGCTACGACCGGGGCGAACTGCTCATGATGCCGCCGACGATCGCCACGCTCAGGTCGCTGGAGCGGTACGGGACGGCCGCCGACGCCCTGGCGGGGGCCCCGGACCAGGACCTCGCCCCGGTGCTGGCGCAGGCGCGGCTGGAGGGCGACCACGTGGTGCTGAGCTGGCCCGGGCACGACGAGTTCACGAAGACGGTCGGCACGGGGGGTGGGGAGGCATGACCGACGCCGCCGCCCTCCCGGGGCAGCCGCGCGGCGCCGTGGTCTCGGGCCCGGCGACCGAACGGGCCGTCAACGTGCTGGCGCCCAACCCGTCCGTGATGACGCTCGACGGCACGAACACCTGGATCCTCTCCGAACCGGACTCGCCGCTCGCCGTGGTGGTCGATCCCGGGCCCCTGGACGAGGCGCACCTGCGGCACGTGGTGGACACCGCGGAGAGCCTCGGCAAGCGCGTGGCGCTGACGCTCCTGACGCACGGGCACCCCGACCACGCGGAGGGCGCGGGGCGGTTCGCCGAGCTGACCGGGACGGCCGTGCGGGCCCTGGACCCGGCGCTGCGGCTGGGCGATGAGGGCCTGTCGGCGGGCCGGGCGATCGAGGTGGGGGGCCTGGAACTGCGGGTCGTGCCGACGCCGGGGCACACCGCCGACTCGCTCAGCTTCCACCTGCCGGCCGACCGCGCGGTGCTGACGGGCGACACCGTGCTGGGGCGCGGTACGACGATGGTGGCGCACCCCGACGGGCGGCTCGGCGACTACCTGGACTCGCTGCGGCGGCTGCGCTCGCTGACGGTCGACGACGGCGTCCGCACGGTGCTGCCGGGTCACGGGCCGGTCCTGGAGGACGCCCAGGGGGCGGTCGAGTACTACCTGGCCCACCGCGCCACCCGGCTCGCCCAGGTGGAGACGGCCGTCGAGAACGGTCACCGCACGGCGGCGGAGGTCGTCGCGCACGTGTACGCGGACGTGGACCGGTCGCTGTGGCCGGCGGCCGAGCTGTCGGTGCGGGCGCAGCTGGAGTACCTCTCGGAGCACGGGCTGATCTGACGGCGGGACAGGACGGGGCGGGGGCGGGACAGGAGCCCGGCGGCGGAGATGAAGGCGGAGGCGTAGGCGGAGGCCCATGCTTTACGCTCCGCTTACTTCTGTGCTTCGTCCCTGGGGGGATTCTTCGTGTTCGTCCTGTCCATCCTGTTGCTCATCGCCGCCGTGGTGCTGTTCTTCGTCGCGCGCGGCACCGAGAACCGCGGTCTCAAACTCGGTTCGGCCGGCGCCCTGATCGCCGGCCTGTTCACCGCCGTGACCAGCTGCGTACACGTGATCAGCGCCTACGAGGTCGGCGTCCCCGTGACCTTCGGCAAGGTCGGTACGCCGATGACGTCCGGCATGAACCTCACGTCGCCGTTCACCAACGTCACCACCTTCTCCACCCGCCCGGTCGACCTGAACCTGTCCGACAAGGACGTCGTCGAGGTCCGCTCCTCGCAGGGCGGCGTGATGTACGCGGAGGTGACCGTGAAGTGGGCGGTCACCCCGGCCAAGGCGGTCGAGCTGTACAAGCTGGCCGGCAGCGAGGACGCGATCCAGCAGCGGCTGGTCTTCCCGGACAGCCGGGAGATCATCCGGAACGTGTTCGCCCGGCACACCAGCGAGGAGGGCTACGCCTCCGCCCGTGAGCAGATCAACACCGAGATCGGCGACCTGATCAAGGAGCGCCTCGCCCCGCGCGGCATCGCCGTCACGACGGTCAACCTGCGCAACGTGAAGCCGTCCGACCAGCTCCAGAGCCAGATCGACCGCAAGATCCAGCAGCAGCAGGCCACCGAGCGGGCGACCGAGGCCGCGCGTACGGCGAAGGCGGAGTCGGAGCGGCGCCGGATCGAGGCGGAGGGCATCGCCCGGGCCAACAAGATCCTCAACGACTCGCTGAGCGACAAGGTCCTGATGAACCAGTGCATCGACGCCTACAGGGAAGCCGCCGCCAAGAACCCGGTGTACGCGGTGCCCTGCGGCGGCGGCAGCGGCAACCCGCTGATCGTGGACGGCACCAAGAAGTGACCTCATGACGATGGGCCGCCCCGGTGACCGGGGCGGCCCATCGTCGTACGGCGTGCTCGCCGCGGCGTACCCGACGCCGCGGCCCTCTGCCCGGCCTAGCGCGAGCGCTTGGCGAGCCGCTCGACGTCCAGCAGGATCACGGCGCGCGCCTCCAGGCGCAGCCAGCCGCGGCCGGCGAAGTCGGCCAGCGCCTTGTTGACCGTCTCGCGGGAGGCGCCGACCAGCTGGGCCAGCTCCTCCTGCGTGAGGTCGTGCACGACGTGGATGCCCTCCTCCGACTGCACGCCGAACCGGCGCGACAGGTCCAGGAGCGCACGGGCGACACGGCCCGGGACGTCGGAGAAGACCAGGTCGGACATCTGGTCGTTGGTCTTGCGCAGGCGGCGGGCGACCGCGCGCAGCAGGGCGGTGGCCACCTCGGGGCGGGCGTTCAGCCAGGGCTGGAGGTCGCCGTGCCCGAGACCGAGGAGCTTGACCTCGGTCAGGGCGGTCGCCGTGGCGGTGCGCGGCCCCGGGTCGAACAGGGACAGCTCACCGATCAGCTCGCCGGGGCCGAGGACGGCGAGCATGTTCTCGCGCCCGTCGGGCGAGGTGCGGTGCAGCTTCACCTTGCCTTCGGTGACCACGTAGAGCCGGTCGCCCGGGTCGCCCTCGTGGAAGAGCGCATCGCCACGGGCGAGCGTCACCTCACTCATCGAGGCGCGGAGCTCCGCGGCCTGCTCGTCATCGAGCGCCGCGAAGAGCGGGGCGCGCCGCAGAACGTCGTCCACGAGTTCTCTCCTATGTCGACCTGCTCAGGGAGGGTGGGTCCCATGATGCCGGACGGTAAAACAGTGCGATCAATCACAACAAGTTTGACGCACTGGTACGCGTGTCCGTACGGCAGGGCCCCGATTGGGTCGTGATCCACTGCGGCCGGGGCGAATGTCGTCGGTGGCCCTTAGGCTGGCCGGGTGTCCAATTCGCCGGTGAGAGCGCAGGCCAAGGGGGCCGGGAGAGTGTCCGGGGAACAGAATTCCGCTGTGGGCGAACAGGTGTCGCCGGATTCGGCAAATGCCACACATGCGGACAAAGCAACAAAGGCGGTCAAGCCGAACAAGGCGTCGAAGCCGGTCGGGGCCGCCGGGACGGGCAAGCCCGCCCGGCCCGCGGGCAAGGCTTCCGGCACCGGAAAGGCGGCGGGCGCCGGCAAGGCCGCCGGAACCACCGGCAGGACCTCCGGCACCACCGGCAAGGGCAAGGCCGGGAAGTCGCGGGGGGCCGGCGGTGCCAAGGGCGACGAGGCGACGCCGAAGAAGACGGTGAAGCCCTGGAAGCCGGAGTCGCGGCTCGCGATGGTGCGCCGCGCCCGGAGGATCAACCGCGAGCTGGCCGAGGTGTATCCGTACGCCCATCCAGAGCTCGACTTCCGCAACCCCTTCGAGCTGCTCGTGGCGACCGTCCTGTCGGCCCAGACGACCGATCTGCGCGTCAACCAGACGACCCCCGCGCTGTTCGCCAGGTACCCCACGCCCGAGGACATGGCGGCGGCGGCTCCGGAGGAGCTGGAGGAGATCATCCGGCCGACCGGCTTCTTCCGTGCCAAGTCCAGGTCGCTGCTGGGCCTCTCGGCGGCGCTGCGCGACGAGTTCGACGGCCGGGTGCCGGGCCGCCTGGAGGACCTGGTGCGCCTGCCGGGCGTCGGCCGCAAGACGGCGAACGTGGTCCTGGGCAACGCCTTCGGAGTGCCGGGCATCACCGTGGACACCCACTTCGGCCGGCTGGTGCGGCGGTGGAAGTGGACCGAGCAGGAGGACCCGGAGAAGGTCGAGGCGGAGATCTGCGAGATCTTCCCCAAGTCGGAGTGGACGATGCTCTCCCACCGGGTGGTCTTCCACGGCCGGCGCATCTGCCACTCCCGCAAGCCCGCCTGCGGCGCCTGTCCGATCGCGCCGCTCTGCCCCGCGTACGGGGAGGGCGAGACGGACCCGGAGAAGGCGAAGAAGCTCCTCAAGTACGAGATGGGCGGCTACCCGGGCCAGCGCCTGGCCCCGCCGCCGGACTACCCGGGCCGCCCGGCGGCGCCCCTGGGCACCGGCGACGAGTAGACGATCGGCGGAACGAACCAGTGGCCGGAACGCGTTGTGAAGCCGGGGGTGCCTATGACGCGCGCTGAAGAACATCCGTACGACCACGGGGCCGACCGCCCGGCCGGGTCGGCCACGCCTCGGCCGACCCCGCCGCCGGGCATCGAACCCACCGCGCCCCGCGCGCCGCGCCGCCCCGCGGCGCCCGCCGCCGACCGGGAGGCCCCGCGCACCGCGAGCCCCGCCCGTCCACGGCCCCCCGCCCCGCAGGCCGCACCGAACCCCCAGGCGAACCCCCAGGCCGCCCGCGCCGCGCAGGCTTCGCATTCCGCCCCACAAACCGCCGTGTCCCGCCAGGCCGCCCCGTCCGCCCCGTCCACGTCCGCCACCGGGACGACGACTCCCTCCCCGCGGCCCACCTCCGCCCCACGGCCCGGCCGGCCGCACACCAGCGCCCACCGGCCCACCGCTGCCCGCGACAACACCGGCCCCGCGGCCGCCGCCGACAACACCGGCCCCGCAACCGCCCGCGACAACACCGCCCGCGACGCCGACCCCGTGGCCGCCCCCGCCCGCCCGACCGGTGCGGCGCCCCCGGCGCCCGCCGGGGGCGAAGGGGACCGGACGGTCGCCGGGGGCGCGTCCGACCGGCCGGTCGCCGTGACCGAGGAGGGGCTGCCCGAGTGGCTGGAGCCGGTGGCCCGCGCGGCGCGCACGGTGGCGCCCGAGCAGCTCAGCCGGTTCCTGCCCCCGGAGCGCGGGGGCCGCCAGTCCGCCGTGCTCATCCTCTTCGGCGAGGGCGCCCACGGCCCCGAGCTGCTGCTCATGGAGCGCGCCGGCAGCCTCCGCTCGCACGCCGGGCAGCTGTCCTTCCCCGGTGGCGCCCTCGACCCCGAGGACGGCGACCCGGACGGCGACGGCCTGCTGCGGGCCGCGCTGCGCGAGGCCGAGGAGGAGACGGGCCTCGACCCCGCCGGCGTACAGATCTTCGGCGTGCTGCCCCGGCTCTACATCCCCGTCAGCGGCTTCGTCGTGGCGCCCGTCCTCGGCTGGTGGCGCTCCCCGAGCCCGTTCCACGCCGTCGATCCGGCCGAGACCGCCCGCGTCTTCACCGTCCCCGTGGCGGATCTCACGGACCCCGCCAACCGCGCCACCACCGTCCACCCCAGTGGCCACCGCGGTCCGGCATTTCTGGTCGAATCGGCCCTGGTCTGGGGGTTCACCGCCGGTGTGATCGACCGGATCATCCACTTCGCCGGCTGGGAGCGCCCCTGGGACCGGGGGAAGCAGGTCCCGCTCGACTGGCGGTCATGACAGGCTGACGCTGTGCTCCGCAGCCGAACGGGGCGGCTGGGGCGACCGGAGACGAATCTGCGAGGCTAATGACGGTGAACGTGCTGGACATTCTGCTGCTGGTCGCCGCCGTGTGGTTCGCGATCGTCGGATACCGCCAAGGCTTCGTCGTCGGCATCCTCTCGGTGATCGGCTTCCTCGGCGGCGGGCTCGTCGCGGTCTACCTGCTCCCCCTCGTCTGGGGACCGCTGACGGACGACGCCAAGGTGTCGACGACCGCGGCGATCGTCGCCGTCGCCATCGTGATCGTCTGCGCCTCGGTGGGCCAGGCCTTCACCACCCACCTCGGCAACAAGCTGCGCCGTCACATCACCTGGTCGCCCGCCCGCGCGCTGGACGCGACCGGCGGCGCCCTCGTCAACGTCGTCGCCATGCTGCTCGTGGCGTGGCTGCTCGGTTCCTTCCTGGCCCAGACCACCCTGCCGACCATCGGCAAGGAGGTCCGCAACTCCAAGGTGCTGCTCGGCGTGGACCGGGCGCTGCCCGGGCAGGCCGACACCTGGTTCACCGACTTCTCCTCGGTCCTCAAGCAGAACGGCTTCCCGCAGGTCTTCAGCCCGTTCGCCAACGAGCCGATCACCGAGGTGCGGGCCCCCGACCCCGCCCTCGCGGGCAGCCCGGTGGCCGCCCGCGCCAAGAGCTCCATCGTCAAGGTCGTCGGCACGGCGCCCAGCTGCGGCAAGGTCCTCGAAGGCACCGGGTTCGTCTTCGCCGAGCGCCGGGTCATGACCAACGCCCATGTCGTCGGAGGGGTCGACGAGCCGACCGTCCAGATAGGCGGTGAGGGTCGGCGGTACGACGCGAAGGTCGTCCTGTACGACTGGCAGCGCGACATCGCCGTACTGGACGTCCCGGACCTGAAGGCCAAGCCGCTCCGCTTCACCGACACGGACGCCCGCAGCGGCGACAACGCCATCGTCGCGGGCTTCCCGGAGAACGGCGCGTACGACGTCCGCTCCGCGCGGGTGCGCGGGCGGATCAACGCCAACGGCCCGGACATCTACCACCGCGGCGAGGTGCGCCGCGACGTGTACTCGCTGTACGCGACGGTCCGCCAGGGCAACTCCGGCGGACCGCTGCTCACGGCGGACGGCAGGGTGTACGGGGTGATCTTCGCGAGGTCGCTCGACGACCCGAACACCGGTTACGCCCTGACGACCGACGAGATCCGCCAGGACATCGAGCTGGGCCGGACCGCCAGCCAGCAGGTCGACAGCCAGGGCTGCGCTCTGTGAGGTCGTGGGCCCTGCCCGGCGCAAGCCCTGCCGCCGACAGCGGCGGCGGGGCGCCTGCCGATCCGGCTGATCGCCGAGGCGGGCCTCAGTCGCGCGTGTGCCGAAGGCGCGCCGAGACCCAGCGGGCCCGGCGGCGGAGGATACGGGGAATCCCGAGTCGGGGGTCCGGTCCCTGGGCGACCGGCGGACCGCTCCTCGGGGGAATCGGCGCAGAGGCCGAGCGGCGGTTCCTTGCTGAGTCAGCGTAGTCGTGCGTCCAGCCCATACCCCGACGTCTGCCCGGGCCCCAAGGTCGGTAACCGCCCCGGGGGCGGCCAATTGGCGTATGCGCCGGGCAATTGGCTGTTCGTCACACAACCGTCTCGCCGTATGACCGTGTGATCGTCCGGCAGGTCCTCACGGCTCCGTGACTCGACCGCCGGCCCGACCGACGGATCGACGGCCCGACCGACGGACCCGTTCCCCGACCGACCGACCGACCGACGGACCGGCCGACCGACCGACGGACCGGCCGACCGACGGACCGGCCGACCGGCCTGCCGTCCGTCGCTCCTAGCGGTCCGGCTCGGGGTCCTTCAGCCAGTTGATGAGCTCGGTGGAGAACGCCACCGGGTCCTCCTCGTGGGGGAAGTGCCCCAGCCCGTCGAACAGCCGCCACCGGTACGGGGCTTCGACGTACTCGCCCGACCCGGCCGCGCTCCGCGTACGCATCGCCGGGTCCAGGGAGCCGTGCAGATGCAGCGTCGGCACCCGTACCGGGCGCTTCATGCGCCGGTTGAACTGGATGCCGTCCGGGCGGGCCAGCGACCGCACCATCCACCGGTACGGCTCGATCGAGCAGTGCGCCGTCGACGGGATCGTCATCGCCCGCCGGTACGCGTCGATCGCGTCCTCACCGGGCTCCTGTCCCGGCCCCGACCAGTCGCGGATCAGCCGCCCCACCAACGCCGCGTCGTCCGCGACGAGCTGACGCTCCGGCAGCCAGGGGCGCTGGAAGCCCCACACGTACGACCCGGCGCGCGACTGGGCGAAGTCCGACAGCATCGCGGACCGCCACCGCCGGGGGTGGGGCATCGACGAGACGGCCAGCCGGCGCACCAGCTTCGGCCGCATCACCGCCGCCGTCCACGCCAGGTAGCCGCCGAGGTCGTGCCCGACCAGTGCGGCGTCGGGCTCGCCGAGCGAGCGCACCACGCCCGTGATGTCGAGCGCCAGGTTCGCCGGGTCGTAGCCCCGGGGCGTACGGTCACTGCCGCCCACGCCCCGCAGGTCCATGGCGACCGCCCGGAACCCCGCCTCGGCGAGCGCCGGCAGCTGGTGCCGCCACGTCCACCAGAACTGCGGGAAGCCGTGCAGCAGCAGCACCAGCGGGCCGTCGCCCATCTCGGCGATGTGGAAGCGCGCCCCGTTGGCCGCCACGTCACGATGCGTCCACGGACCATCGATGCGTACGGGGCTGCCGGTGCTGCTCTCAGGGACGGTCATGCAGACGAGCGTGCCACAACCTCGGCGTCGTCCTTCACCGGAAGGGCGGGACGAATCGGACGACCGGCGGCCTCGCGCGGGTGCGGCTTGGCGTTGCCGAGCACGGCGGCCGTCTGCTTGGCCGAGGCGATCGACCGCTCCGGAGGCTTGACCTTCTTGAACTTGGTCACCGCGAGCAGCGCCAGCAGACCCGCCAGCACCAGGTAGGCGGCGCCGACGATCAGGAAGGACCAGGCGAGCCCGAGTCCCAGGTTGTGGATGCCGTACGCCGCGGCGAAGCTGAGCACGGGGAGCGAGAAGAGGGCGAAGACACCCGCGACGCTGATCGCCGCCCCGCCCATCGCGCCGCGCTTGACGTCCTGTCGCAGTTCGGCCTTGGCCAGCGCGATCTCGTCGTGCACCAGCGCGGACATCTCGGCGGTCGCCGAGGCGACCAGCTGGCCGAGACTGCGCTCCGCACCAGGTCCACCGTTGTCGGCGGGGTAGCTCATCGTCTCGCTCCCTCTTCTTCTCCTACGGTCCGACCTCAGATCATGCCGGACGGTCGCCGTCGGTGCGCGCTGCCCCCGCCACTTCCGTGTCCTCGGCCTCGTCCCCAGCCGATGGCGCCACGCCCGGACCCGCCCCCGGACCAGTCCCCGGATCGGCCGCCGGGTCCACCCCCGGGTCGGCCGCCGCCGCTGCCGCCGCCCGGGCGAGCCGCCGGTGCTCGGCGGCCTTCTTCTCGTGGATCTCCGCCATGCGCAGGTGGTACGCCGGATCGTGCTCCTCGTACACGTCGGGGATGCCGTCCATGTCGTCGTCGCGCTCCTCCTCCGCGAGCAGCGCCCGGTACCTGCGTACCCGCAGCTTCAGCAGGATCGCGGCGAGTACGGCGGCGATGAGCGACCCCATCAGGACGGCCGCCTTGATCTCGTCCGTCAGCGCCGCGTCCCCGGTGAAGGCCAGCTCACCGATGAGCAGCGAGACGGTGAAGCCGATCCCCGCGAGGGTGGCGACGGCGAAGAGGTCCGCCCAGGTCAGGTCCTCGTTGAGCGACGCCCTGGTGAAACGGGCCGCGAGCCATGTACCGCCGAAGATGCCGACGGCCTTGCCGACCACCAGGCCGAGCACCACACCGAGGGTCTCGGGCGAGGTGAACACATCGGCCAGCGCGCCGCCGGAGACGGACACGCCCGCCGAGAACAGCGCGAACAGCGGCACCGCGAGACCGGCCGACAGGGGCCTGACCAGGTGCTCGATGTGCTCGCCCGGAGAGTGCTCCTCCCCCTCGCGGCGGGTGCAGCGCAGCATCAGGCCCATGGCGACGCCCGCGATGGTGGCGTGGACGCCGCTGTTGTACATCAGGCCCCAGACGACCAGGGCGAGCGGGACGTACACGTACCAGCCGCGTACGCCGGTGCGCAGCAGCACCCAGAACACGGCGAGGCCCGCGACGGCGCCGCCGAGCGCCGCGAAGTTCAGGTCACCGGTGAAGAAGACCGCGATGATCAGGATGGCGAACAGGTCGTCCACGACGGCGAGCGTGAGCAGGAAGGCGCGCAGCGCGGACGGCAGCGAGGTGCCGATGACGGCGAGGACGGCCAGGGCGAAGGCGATGTCGGTGGCGGTCGGCACCGCCCAGCCGGCCAGGGAGCCGTCGCCGGCGAGGTTCACCAGCGCGTAGACGAGGGCGGGGGCGATCATGCCGCAGAGCGCGGCGATCACGGGGAGCGCGGCCGCCTTCGGGTCGCGCAGCTCGCCCGCGACCAGTTCGCGCTTGAGCTCGATGCCCGCGACGAAGAAGAAGACGGCGAGCAGTCCGTCGGCCGCCCAGTGCTGGACGGACAGGTCCAGGCCCAGGGCGGCCGGGCCTATGTGGAAGTCGCGGACGGACTCGTAGCTCCCGCTGACCGGGGTGTTCGCCCAGACGAGGGCGGCGATGGCGGCCAGCAGCAGCAGGACGCCGCCGACGGTCTCCGTGCGCAGCGCGTTGACGACGTAGGTCCGCTCGGGAAACGGGAGACGGGCCAGGAACGTGCGCGGGGCGCTCTGCGTGGGCGGGGTGCTGGGCTTCGGCGCGGCCACGGTGGTGGACCTCCGGTCGGTTCGGCGGGCATGACGGAACGCATTGCCGACCAGACTTCCCGGCGCACCTGTGTCTCGCTGCCGTACGCACCTGCTGCCGTACGGGCTGTCGTACTCGTCGTCATCGTGCTGACGCGGTTGTCACCCTACCCGCTGCACGCCAGGTCATATCCGGCGAATGCCACCTTATGTGCGGAGAGGGCACCCGGCGCGCCGGCGCCGGACGCCCTCTCCGGAGACTTCCCGGTGGCCGGCCTCACAGGCCCACCGACCGGCCGTATCGACCTGCCGGCCGCACCGGCCGTGCCGACCTGCGGACCGTGCCGGATCAGTCCTCGCTGGAGGCCGTCGGGAGCTTGGACTGGATCAGGTCCATGACGGAGGAGTCGGTGAGCGTGGTGACGTCACCGAGCTGCCGGTTCTCCGCGACGTCCCGCAGCAGACGGCGCATGATCTTGCCGGAGCGCGTCTTGGGCAGCTCGGCCACCGGGAGGACGCGCTTGGGCTTGGCGATCGGGCCCAGCGTCGCGCCCACGTGGTTGCGCAGGTCGTCGACGAGAGCCTCGTCCTCGCTCGCCGTACCGCGCAGGATCACGAACGCCACGATGGCCTGGCCCGTCGTCTCGTCGGCCGCGCCCACGACCGCCGCCTCGGCGACCTTCGGGTGCGACACGAGCGCCGACTCGACCTCCGTCGTGGAGATGTTGTGGCCGGAGACCAGCATGACGTCGTCCACCCGCCCGAGCAGCCAGATGTCGCCGTCGTCGTCCTTCTTGGCACCGTCGCCCGCGAAGTACTTGCCCTCGAAGCGCGACCAGTAGGTGTCGATGAACCGCTGGTCGTCGCCCCAGATCGTGCGCAGCATCGAGGGCCACGGCTCGGTGAGGACCAGGTAGCCGCCCCCGCCGTGGGGGACCTCGTTCGCCTCGTCGTCCACCACGGTCGCGGAGATGCCCGGCAGCGGGGTCTGCGCGGAGCCCGGCTTGGTGGCGGTGACGCCGGGCAGCGGCGAGATCATCATCGCGCCGGTCTCGGTCTGCCACCAGGTGTCGACGATCGGGGTCTTCCCGGCGCCGATGTTCTCCCGGTACCAGATCCACGCCTCGGGGTTGATCGGCTCACCCACCGACCCGAGGACCCGGAGGCTCGACAGGTCGAACTTGGCGGGGATGTCGTCGCCCCACTTCATGAACGTGCGGATGGCCGTCGGAGCGGTGTAGAGGATCGTGACGCCGTACTTCTGCACGATCTCCCAGAACCGGCCCTGGTGCGGGGTGTCCGGCGTGCCCTCGTACATCACCTGCGTCGCGCCGTTGGCCAGAGGCCCGTAGACGATGTACGAGTGGCCCGTCACCCAGCCGATGTCGGCGGTGCACCAGTAGACGTCGGTCTCCGGCTTGAGGTCGAAGACCGCGTGGTGCGTGTACGCCGCCTGGGTGAGGTAGCCGCCGGAGGTGTGCAGGATGCCCTTGGGCTTACCCGTCGTCCCCGAGGTGTAGAGGATGAAGAGCGGGTGCTCCGCGTCGAACGCCTCAGGGGTGTGCTCGGCGGACTGGCGGGCGACGATGTCGTCCCACCACACGTCCCGGTCCTCGGTGAACGCGGTGTCCTGGCCGGTGCGGCGCACCACCAGCACGTGCTCGACCTGCGGGCACTTGGCGACGGCCTCGTCGATGGCCGGCTTGAGCGCGGACGGCTTGCCGCGCCGGTACCCGCCGTCGGCCGTGATGACCAGCTTGGCGTCGGCGTCCTGGATACGGGAGGCGACGGCGTCGGCCGAGAAGCCGCCGAAGACCACCGAGTGCGCCGCGCCGATCCGCGCGCAGGCCAGCATGGCCACGGCGGCCTCGGGGATCATGGGCATGTACACCGCGACCCGGTCGCCCTTGCGCACGCCGAGCTCGGTCAGTGCGTTGGCCGCCCGCGAGACCTCGTCCTTGAGCTCGGCGTAGGTGATGGCGCGGCTGTCGCCGGGCTCACCCTCGAAGTGGATGGCGACGCGGTCGCCGTGGCCCGCTTCGACGTGGCGGTCCACGCAGTTGTACGCCACGTTGAGCGTGCCGTCGGCGAACCATTTGGCGAAGGGCGGGTTCGACCAGTCGAGGGTCTCGGTCGGCTCGGTGGCCCAGCTGAGGCGACGCGCCTGCTCGGCCCAGAAGCCAAGCCTGTCCGCCTCGGCCCGCTCGTACGCGGCCGCCGTCACATTGGCGTTCGCAGCCAGCTCGGCGGGCGGTGCGAACCGCCGCTCCTCCTTCAGAAGGTTGGCCAGGCTCTCGTTGCTCACGACATCTCCCATTCCCGGGGCGTCCGGTGTGTCCCAGCCCATAGCTCATCAGCCAGATGCCCGGGTGACAAGAGCTTCCAGGCCATTGGTTTAGACCTCTTGGGCGACAGCTCGTGCGGGTGTCGGCTGATGGGGTGAACGGGACCGGATGGTCAAGTGACCCCTCCTCCCCGGGCGGTGGGGAGAAGGGGCCACCGTCCACTCCCACGGATGCGGCCCGCCGAAGGTTCAGGCCCGGGGGAGACGGCCCGGGAAGCGGTCAGGCCGGTGCGCCCTCCTTGGGGGACCGCCGGGCCGCGGCGGGGGCGGGCGAGGCGGGGGCGGGCGAGGGGGCGTCGGCCGCTGTCGAGGAAGGCCCGGACGGCGCGGACGGCACCGATGGACCGGACGGAGCGGACGGACCGGAGGGCCCGGGTGTCGGGGACGGCCCGGACGTCGGGGAGGGCGAAGGGGCTGACGGCGTCGTGGGAAGCAGCGCGGATGACGGAGGGGACGTGGGAGACGTGAGGGGCGCGGGGGACGAGGGATAGCGGGAGCGGCTCGGTACCGGCTGCGCCGAGGGGGCGACCCAGTCGAAGACGGCGCTCTCCCCGCCCGTCCGCCCGTCCGTCACGCGGCTGTCGGTGTCCGCCAGGAGGTACGCCTGGGCCTCGCCCACGTGGAAGTACATGCCGTGCAGCTCCAGCGTGCCCTCGGCGAGCCGCCGCGCCACCGCCTCATGGGCCTTCAGGTGTTCCAGCTGCTGCACCACATTGGTCAGGCACAGCTGTTCCGCCGCGTCGGCGGGCAGTCGGCCCGCTCCGTCGCAGGTCGGTCCCCCGGAGAGCCGGGCCCAGGTGCGGTGGGCGCTGCGCATCCGCTCCAGGCTCGGCATCCCGTGCCGCAGCCACCGCCGCAGCGGGGTCTCGGGCGCGTCCGGGTTGCTGCTCAGCAGGGTCTGCATGGCGCCGCAGTCCGAGTGCCCGCACACGGTGATGGACTGCACGCGCAGCACGTCCACGGCGTACTCGATCGCCGCCGCCACCGAGTCGTCCCCGCTCTCCGCACCCGGCAGCGGCACCAGGTTGCCGACGTTGCGCACGGTGAACAGGTCGCCCGGCCCACTGGCCGTGATCATGCTGGTGACGAGCCGGGAGTCGGCGCACGTCAGGAAGAGCTGCGACGGCCGCTGCCCCTCCCGGGCGAGCCTGGCCAGCTCCTCGCGGACCAGCGGCGCGGTGTTGCGCTGGAAGGAGCTGAGACCGCTGGCCAGCTGGTGACCTTTCATCCGGCGCTTGGGCTCGGCCACCGGGTGTTCCCCGCAGTGGTGGTTGCGCCAGGGCGTCCACGGGCGGCAGCAGGCGTGCGCCCCCGCGCCGGGCTCGGCGATGCGTACACCGGTTCGGCCGGTCATCTCGACGTGCCCGCCCCGTGCCACATGGGACATCTGCCAGTCCTGCAGCGTCTCGTACGCCGCGTGGTCCATGAACGACCCGTCGAGCTCCACGACGGCGCTCGCACCCGGCGGCACCTGGTGCAGGGCCCGGCTCAGCCGGGGTACGGCCAGGAAGGTCAGCTGCCCCCGCACCTTGATGTGCTCGACGTCGCCCTTGGTCTCCTTGGTGATCCGCGTCCTGGTGAGCCGGTGCATGGCGACCGCGCCGGCGACGACGATGCCCAGCGCGACGCCCTGGAGGATCCCGATCAGCACGACTCCGGACACCGTCACGGCGTACACCAGCACCTCGCGGTGGCGGGTGACGCTGCGGATGTGGGTGATGCTGACCATCTGGATGCCGATGACCATGACGAGCGCGGCGAGCGCCGGCAGCGGGATCAGGTCCAGCACGGGGACGAGCACGAGGGCGGCCAGCACCACCCACAGGCCGTGCAGCATGGTGGAGTGCCGGCTCACCGCGCCCGCCGACACGTTGGCCACGCTGCGCACGGCCACGCCCGCGACCGGCAGGCCGCCGAGCGCGCCGGAGACGATGTTCGCCGCTCCCTGGCCCGCCAGCTCGCGGTCGAGGTTGGAGCGCGGCACATGGACGGTGGTGTCCTTGCGCGCCGCCACCAGCTTGTCGACGGCGACGGCCGACAGCAGCGACTGGACGCTGGTGACGAGCGTGATGGTGAGGACGCCCAGGGCGATGCCGAGGACGGGCCCTTCCGGCAGTCCGGGCAGTGCGTGACTGCTCCACGACGGCAGGTCCACGCGCGGTACGCCGATCCCGGCGGCGATGGCCAGGACGGTCGCGGCGGCCACGGCGGTGAGGGCCGCCGGCACCTTCCGCAGCACGCGGCCGGCCCCTCCCGGGAGCCGGGGCCACGCGAGCAGGACGACGACCGTCACCGCGCTCACCGACACCGCCGCCACGTGCAGGTCGGCCAACTGGGCGGGCAGGCCCAGGAAGTTGTGCACGGCCGAGCTCTGCGGCGTACCGCCGAGGACGACGTGCAGCTGGGCGAGCGCGATGGTGACACCGATGCCCGCCACCATGCCGTGCACGATCGCGGGGCTCACGACGAGGGCGGTGCGCGCCACCCGCAGTGCGGACAGCGCGAGTTGGGCGAGCCCCGCCAGGACGGTGATGGCGCAGGTGGTGCGCCAGCCGTACCTCTGGATCAGTTCGGCGGTGACGAGCGTCAGCCCCGCCGCGGGTCCGCTCACCTGGAGCGGCGCGCCGCCGAGCCGGCCGGCGACGAGCCCGCCCACGGCGGCGGCCACCAGCCCGGCCTGGAGCGGCGCGCCGGTGGCGAGCGCGATGCCGAGGGAGAGCGGCAGCGCGATGAGGAAGACGGCGATGGAGGCGGAGACGTCGGCGCCCGCGATGCGGAACCGGCCACCGCCTCCGGTCGGTGGTGGGCTGTGCGGCTTCTGGGAGTGGGGCCTCACGGCGGCACGGAACATGCGGCCGGAGCGGCCGGGCTGGCCGGTGCGGCTGGTGCGGGCCGGGGTGCAGGCAGTCATGGTTCCCGTCTCCTCCGGGGCGGCGCGGTCGCGGTACGTGCGGGTCGAACGAACGTCGGGTCGCGGCCGTGGGTCACGGCGTGCAGTGGCGGGAGTGTGCCAACTCTCTGTAAACAGATCGTAATGGAGAGTAAAGACTCCGGCATTATTTTCGATGCATAAGGGGCAATGTTTCACCTGATGTGGTGATAAGTCTTTCTAGTACGGCTTGTCGTATCTTCACACCTCCTTCCGTGGTGCGACGTTGACGGCGCTCGCAGCAGAGACCTCCGTTGACCACGAGAAGGGTGGGCGGAAGATGGCCGCCACGAAGAAGACCCCCGAGAGCGGGCTCGCCGCCCGCCGGAACGCCGTCCGCCGCTACGCACTCGACGCCCTGCGCGCCGCCGCCTCCCGCCTTCGCGCCACTCGCGCCACCGGCGCGGTACGGGCGGGAGCCGTGCGGCGCGCCGTCCAGGCCATGCCCGCGCCGGTCGCGCCCGCCTGTTCCGCCGCCCCCGCCGCCCCCGCCGCGCCCGTGCCGGTCGCTCCGCCCCGGCGGCGGCGCTCCGCCGGGGCGGTCACGGTCGCGGCGGGCGTCGCGGTGGCCCTGGCGGCGGGGACGGCCGGATGCACCGGATCGGACGAGGACACCGAGGGTGCGGCCGGCCCCAAGCGGGTCAAGGCGCCCAAGAGCGTCGTCCGCCTCATCGGGGACGGCTCCACCGCCTACACCGGCGCCCAGCCGGGGCTGAAGAAGCCGCAGCGCCTCAAGCCCGGTGAGAAGCCGCCCCAGTTCGTCGTCTTCTCCTGGGACGGGGCCGGCGAGGACAGCCAGAAGCTCTTCTCCCACTTCCGCAAGGTGGGCAAGCGCCACGGCGCGACGATGACGTACTTCCTCAGCGGCGTCTATCTGCTGCCGGAGCAGAAGTCGAAGCTGTACGTGCCTCCCGGCCACGCACCCGGCCGCTCCGACATCGGCTTCAACGACACCGAGGGCATCCGGGACACCGTGCGCGAACTGCGCGGTGCCTGGCAGGAGGGCAACGAGATCGGCACCCACTTCAACGGCCACTTCTGCGGCCCGGAGAGCGGTGTCGGCACCTGGTCCGTCGAGGACTGGAAGAGCGAGATCTCCCAGGCCAAGGCGTTCGTCAAGAACTGGAAGACCAACTCCGGCCTGGCGGCCGAGAAACCGCTGCCCTTCGACTACGACACCGAACTCATCGGCGCCCGCACCCCCTGCCTCGAAGGCCGGGACAACTTCGTGCGCGCCGCGAGCCAGCTCGGCTGGCGCTACGACACCAGCGGCGTCAACAACCAGGTGTGGCCCGGGAAGGACGAGGGGTTGTGGGACCTCTCGCTGCAGATGATCCCCGTCCCTGGTCGGGCCTTCGAGACGCTGTCCATGGACTACAACTTCCTGGTCAACCAGTCCGGGACGACCAAGGGCGCGCCGTCCATGCACCAGTTCTGGGGCAACCAGTTCCGTGACGGGATGATCCAGGCCTTCGAGCGCGCGTACAACGGCAACCGCGCCCCCCTGATCATCGGCAACCACTTCGAGTCCTGGAACGGCGGCGCGTACATGCGCGCCATCGAGGAGACGATCGCCAGCGTCTGCGTCCGCAGCGAGGTGCGGTGCGTGTCGTTCCGGCAGCTCGCCGACTGGCTCGACGCACAGGACCCGGCCGTCCTGGCCAAGCTGCGCACCCTGAAGGTCGGCGAGGCCCCCAAGGACGGCTGGCCGGCCTTCCTCGCGGCCCGGCCGGCCACCGCCGCCTCGCCGGCCGTCCCGGCCGGTGCCCCCGCCCGGCGTCAGGCGGGCTGAACGGCGGCGCCGAGCCCTTCACCGAGCACGAAGCCGGGGTCGACCTGCGCCGCCAGGTCGGCCCCCGTCTTCGCGTTGCCCCAGCTCTCCGCGTTCTTCAGGTGGAAGTGCACCATCTGGCGCGTGTAGCGCTCCCAGTCGCGGTGCCGGTACGAGTCGTCCGCCGCGTTCTGCAGGGACTGCAGCGCCATCCGGTTCTCGGCCTCGAGCAGCTCGAAGCGCGCCGGGCGGCCCTTCTCCCTCGACCGCACCCAGTTCGAGTGGCCGACCGTGACCAGCAGGTCGTCACCGATCTCCTCGCGCAGGAAGTCGATGTCCTCCATGCCCTGCACCTTGTTGCCGACGACCCGCAGCGCGACACCGAAGTCCCGCGCGTACTCCTTGTACTGCCGGTAGACGGAGACGCCCTTCAGGGTCGGCTCGGCGACCAGGAACGTCATGTCGAACCGGGTGAACATCCCCGACGCGAACGAGTCCGACCCGGCCGTCATGTCGACGACGAAGTACTCGTCCGGGCCGTCGACCAGGTGGTTCAGGCACAGCTCCACCGCGCCGACCTTCGAGTGGTAGCAGGCCACACCGAGGTCCGCCTCGGTGAACGGCCCCGTCGCCATCAGCCTGATCCCGCCGTCGTCCAGCTGTACGGGACGGGCGCAGGCCTCGTAGATCGGGTTGTCCTCGACCACGCGCAGCAGCCTCGACCCCTCGCCCGGCGGAGTCGTCTTGATCATCGTCTCGGCGGACGGGATGCGCGGGTTCGTGCCGCGCAGGTACTCCTTGATCAGCTGCAGGTGCGCGCCCATCGCCGGCAGCCCGGCCGCTTCGGTCTCGTCGAGACCCAGCGCGGCCCCGAGGTGCTGGTTGATGTCGGCGTCCACCGCGAGGACGGGGACCTCGTTGGCGACGAGGTGGCGGATGAAGAGGGAGGACAGCGTCGTCTTGCCGCTGCCGCCCTTCCCTACGAAAGCGATCTTCATGTTCAGATAGCGTAGCGGTGCGTAGTGCCGCGATCGCCTCGCGTTGCCGACATGTATGACGAAGGCCACTCCAAGGTGGGTCGCCGGTGCCGGGCGCGTAGCCTCGCTACCTATGAGTACGAATGCCGCTGACCCCCTGGTCGCGCTGGGGGCGCTGCCCGGTGTGCCGGACGCCGTGGACTCCGTTCGCAAGGCCGTCGACCGGGTCTACGGGCACCGCGTGATGCGGCGCCGCAGCAATGAGGTGACCTCGGAGGCGGCCCTGCGCGGCGCGCGCGGCTCCGCCGCCCTGTCGGGCGCCGACTGGGCCCTGGAAGAGGTGCGCCGGCGTACCGACTTCGGCGGGGACGAGGAGGCGCGGACGGTCGGCGCCGCCTTGCGTCTGGGCGCCGAGGCGGGCCAGCTGCTGTCGATCTGGCGGCAGTCGCCGATGCGGGTGCTGGCGCGGCTGCACCTGGTCGCCGTGGGCGACCCCGGCAGCCCGGCCGAGGTGGCGGCGGGCGGCGGACCGGCCGGGGCGCCGGCCGACTCCGTGGGCCGCCCGAGGCGGGACGGCGAGCCCGTCGACGAGCCGCTGATCGAGGCTCCGCTGCCGCCCGCCGCCGAGGTCGCGGGCCGGCTGGAGGGGCTGGCCGGCCTGATCGTCGCGGGCAGCGAGGCCCCGGCGCTGGTGACGGCCGCCGTGGTGCACGGCGAGCTGCTGGCGCTGCGGCCCTTCACCACGTACAGCGGACTGGTGGCGCGGGCGGCCGAGCGCATCGTCCTGATCGGGAGCGGGCTGGACCCCAAGGCCATCTGCCCCGCCGAGGTCGGCCACGCCGAGCAGGGGCGGGCGGCGTACGTGGCGGCGTTCGAGGGCTACCTGTCCGGTACCCCGGACGGCATGGCGGCGTGGATCGCCCACTGCGGGCGGGCGGTGGAGCTCGGGGTACGGGAGTCGACTGCCGTGTGCGAGGCGCTCCAGCGCGGAGCGGCGTAGCGGCTCACGGCCGGGGCGGGAAGTCCGTCCTCCGGTCACAGGCCGGGTGCCTGCCGGGGGCATGTGACGGCGCCCGACAGGGTTGCGGCGGTACCGCCTGAACGGTACCGCCGCTGGCACGTCCGCCGAGTTACCATGCGTCCTCGATATGTGCCCATCAGGCGGGGACTTTGCCCGACGCCTGGTGCGGCTGGCCCGTAATCGACGGGTCGACGTCGCGTGGGTGCTCAGCTTTCGTGCTGTTCGGTCCGTGGGGCCTTGTTGCTCAACAGGAGATCCTTTCGGAGGTCCCTGGTCTCGCGGGCCGTTAAGTCCTTTGTACTCCCGTCCGGGGGGATTCGAAAGCCCTGCCTCCAGTTTTTACCCTTGCGGCCACTTGCGCCGGACGGTCGCGGTCCTCCCCATTCGCCCCCGGGTTGCTTCACGCCGTCTGCCGGCGCCTGCTGGCGTACCAGACCAGTCCCGCCGTGGCCGCCGCCGCGCCCACGGCCGCGGCGGCCACCAGTGCGGGGCGCGGCGGCATCCGGAAGGCGGGCAGGCGCTGCTTCAGTCGGACCGGGCGGTTGAAGAGGAGAACCGGCCAATCCCGCGCGGCCGCCTCGCGGCGCAGCGCGCGGTCCGGGTTGACCGCGTACGGGTGGCCGACGGCCTCCAGCATGGGCAGGTCGGTGGCGGAGTCGCTGTAGGCGTAGCAGCGGGAGAGGTCGTACCCCTCCGCCTCCGCCAGCTCCCGGATCGCCTCCGCCTTGGTGGGGCCGTAGGCGTAGTACTCCACCTCCCCGGTGAAGCAGCCGTCGTCGCCGACGACCATGCGCGTCGCCACGACCCGGTCGGCCCCGAGCAGCTCGCCGATGGGTTCGACGACCTCCGAGCCGGAGGTGGAGACGATGACGACGTCGCGCCCGGCTGCGTGGTGCTCCTCGATGAGGGACGCCGCCTCGTCGTAGATGATCGGGTCGATCAGGTCGTGCAGGGTCTCGGCCACCAGCTCCTTGACCTGCTGGACGTTCCAGCCCTTGCAGAGCGCGGACAGGTACTCCCGCATCCGCTCCATCTGCTCGTGGTCGGCACCGCCGGCCAGGAAGACGAACTGGATGTAGGCAGTCCGCAGTACGGCACGGCGGTTGATCAGGCCGCCTTGGTAGAAGGACTTGCTGAAGGTCAACGTCGATGACTTCGCAATGACCGTCTTGTCCAGGTCAAAGAAGGCTGCTGTGCGCGGCAAGGAGTGGTTTTCCACGAGCCTGAGCATAGGTGCCCGCCATTCGGCGTACGCTGGCGCGTGTGGGTTTGCCTGAGAAGCCTCTCGGGTACACCATGGAAGTCACGGATCGTTCGCGACCGTGCTAACCCGGTCCGGCTCCTCCCCCCCCGAGTCGGCCGGAGAGACGACCCCCGCTCTCCCCCCCGGCGGGGGTCGTCGCATGTCCGGACGCGTTTTCGTCCGTTTCCGACGGCTCTGATCGTTCATTCCGTTCTCTCCCCCCTCGCTGCGGCCGGGGTCGCGGCCAACCCCTTCGCGTCACTCAGCGTAGCGGAAGCGCTGCTCTGCGGAAGTCGCTGGTATGGGCGAACGGGATATTCACAACCGGTGAGTTGTCCACAGATTTAAGGCAAGATCCACTTCTTTTCCGGAAGTCGTTCATCGTGATTCCGGCTGCGAAGTCCGCGGATGAAGGAATCGCGGATCTCTCGTCGTACGAAGGCGGGAGGGGGCCTGTGCCGAGCTTGTCCCGGGGGCGGGCGGACCGTATGCGGAACGCGCGGTCCGCCCCAGCGCCGAGGACCGGCTGCCCTCGCCCCGGTGGCCGCCGACGGCGGATGCCACGGCGGACGCCGGACCGGCACGACGGGCCGGCACGACGGGCCGGTGCACCGAGGCACGGCGCATGACCGATGCGCACCCGCGAGAGGCGCCGAGAGACGTACGGGGACAGGGGGAGATCATGGCCGGATCCAGCACATCGGAACGGGCGCCGACCGCCGAGGGGCGGCGGCCGGGACCGCTGATCGTGACGGAGGACGCGGGGCTGCTCGACGACCTGCTGCGGCTGTGTGCCGCGGCCGGCGCGCATCCGCAGGTGTACCACGCGGTGCCCGAACAACGCGCGAGCTGGGACGCGGCACCGCTGGTCCTGGTCGGTGACGACGCGGCCGCCCGGTGCGGCGGCGCGACCCGCAGACGGGACGTGCTGCTCGTGGGGCGCGGTCTCGACGACCCGGGGGTGTGGCGGCGGGCGGTCGAGATCGGCGCGGAGTGCGTGCTGCGGCTGCCCGACGCCGAGAGCTGGCTCGTCGACCGGATCGCGGACGTCGCCGAGGGTTCGGGCCGACGGGCGCTGACCGTCGGGGTGATCGGCGGGCGCGGGGGTGCCGGGGCGTCGACGCTGGCCTGTGCGCTGGCCGTCACGGCGGCGCGCGAGGGGCGGCGGACGATGCTCGTCGACGGCGACCCCCTGGGCGGCGGCCTCGACGTACTGCTGGGCGGCGAGCAGACGGAAGGGCTGCGGTGGCCGGATCTCGCCGCTTCCAGGGGGCGGGTCGCCGGCGGTGCGCTGGAGGAGTCGCTGCCGTCGCTGCGGGGTCTGCGGGTGCTCAGTTGGGACCGGGGGGAGCCCGTGGCGATCAGGCCGGAGGCGATGCGTTCGGTGCTGGCCGCGGCCCGCAGGCGCGGCGGTGTCGTGGTCGTCGACCTGCCGCGCCGGGTCGACGACGCCACCACGGAGGCGCTGGCCCAACTGGACCTTGGGCTGCTGGTGGTGCCCGCCGATCTGCGGGCCGTCGCCGCTGCCAAGCGGGTGGCCGACGCGGTGGGCACGGTGCTGCGCGAGCTGCGCGTGGTGGTCCGCGGCCCGTACGCCGCCGGGGTCGAGGACCAGTGGGTCGCGGACGTGCTGGGCCTGCCGCTCGTGGGCCAAGTGCCCGAGGAACCCGGCCTCATGGCGGCGCTGGACGCGGGTGTGCCGCCCGGCGACAGCGGGCGAAGCCCCCTCGGCCGGTTCTCCGCGGCGTTCTGGGAGCGGGCGCTGGCCGAGGAGAGCGTGTCGTGACGGCCGGGCTGCTGGAGGCCGTTCGGCAACGGCTGGTGGAGAGCGGCACCGATCCCACGCCGGCCGGTGTGGCGGCGGCGCTGCGGGCGCAGGGGCGGGTGCTCGGCGACACGGAGGTGCTCGGCGCGGCGGAGGAGTTGCGGTGCGAACTGGTGGGGACCGGTCCGCTGGAACCGCTGCTCGCCGATCCCGCGGTGACGGACGTGCTGGTGTCCGCTCCGGACCGGGTGTGGGTGGACCGGGGCGCGGGGCTTGAGCTGTCGGGTGTCGCCTTCCCCGACGCGGCGGCGGTCCGCAGGCTGGCGCAGCGGCTGGCGGCGGTCGCGGGCCGGCGGCTGGACGACGCCCGGCCCTGGGTGGACGCGCGGCTGCCGGACGGGACGCGGATGCACGCGGTGCTGCCCCCGGTGGCGGTCGGGTCGACCTGCCTGTCGCTGCGGGTGGTCCGGCCGCGGGCCTTCTCGCTGCGGGAACTGACGGAGGCCGGGACGGTGCCGCCGGGCGGGGACCAGGTCTTGCGGGCCCTGGTCGAGGCTCGGGTGTCGTACCTGGTCAGCGGCGGTACGGGGTCGGGGAAGACGACTCTGCTGTCGACCTTGCTGGGGCTGGTGGGCGAGCGGGAGCGGATCGTGCTCGCCGAGGACTCGGCCGAGTTGCGGCCGGACCACCCGCACGTGGTCCGCCTGGAGGCCCGCCCGCCGAACCAGGAGGGCGCCGGCCGGGTGATGCTGCGGGACCTGGTGCGGCAGGCCCTGCGCATGCGTCCCGACCGGCTGGTGGTGGGCGAGGTGAGGGGCGCCGAGGTGACGGACCTGCTGGCCGCCCTGAACACGGGACACGAAGGCGGTTGCGGGACCGTGCACGCCAACACCGCCGGCGATGTGCCGGCGCGCCTGGAGGCACTGGGGACGGCCGCGGGGCTCGACCGGGCCGCCCTGCACAGCCAGGTGGCGGCGGGCCTCTCGGTGGTGGTCCACCTCGCCCGTGACAGGGCCGGGCGCCGCCGGGTCGCCGAGGTGCACGTGCTGGACCGCGACGAGCGGGGGCTGGTCGTCACCGTGCCCGCTCTGCGGTGGGCGGCCGAGGGGTTCCGGTACGAGAGGGGCTGGGAGCGGCTGCGGTCGCTGATCGGGGGTGTGCGGTGATGAGGGGACAACCGGTGGTGGCGGTGGTGTGCGCGGGTGCGGCGGCCTGGCTGGTGCTGAGCCGGCAGCGGGAACTGCGGCGCGCGCGGCTGCTGTTCTCGGGTGGTGAGGCGGCCCCGTGGGAGGCGGAGGCATGGCGGCGGTGGGTGCCGGCGGCGCGGGCGCGGTTCCGGCCGGAGTGGCTGTGCCTGGTGGGGGCGGCGGCTCTGGCGGTGTTGAGCAGGTCGGTGCTGCCGCTGGTCGCCGGGGCGTGTGCCGTGCCGCTGGTCGGACGGCGGCTGAGGGCCGCGGAGCGGTCCCGGGAGCGGGACCGGCGCGCCGAAGCGGTGATCGCCCTGTGCGGCGCGGTCGCCGGGGAGCTGCGGGCCGGGTGGCAGCCCGGACAGGCGCTGTTCTGGGCGGCGCGCAGCACCGGAGCGCTGGGCGGGGACGAGGCGGCGGTCCTGGCGGCGGCGCGGTTCGGGGGTGACGTACCGGAGGCGTTGCGGAGCGCGGCGCGGGAGGACGGCGCGGAGGGCCTGGCCGGGCTGGCGGCCTGCTGGCAGGTGGCCGTGGACGGCGGGGCCGGTCTCGCCGCGGGGGTGGACCGGCTGGAGGCGGCCCTGCGGGAGCGGCGCGACCAAAGAGAACGGCTCAGGGCCCAGGTGGCGGGTGCCTGGGCGACGGTCGGGTTGCTGGCGCTGCTTCCGGTGGTGGCGCTCGCCATGGGCTGGGCGCTCGGTGCCGATCCGTTGCGGGTGCTGTTCCACACCCCGGCGGGCCTGTGCTGCCTGGCCGTGGGGGGCCTCCTGGAGGCCGTCGGCCTGTGGTGGGCGGGGCGGGTCGTGCGGGCCGGGGAGGCGCCGTGAGCGGGCGGCTGTTCCAGGGCGTGGCGGCGTCGGTGGCCCTGGTGGCCGGGGCGGGGTGGCTCGCCGGCGCGGTCGCCGCCCGGCGGCGTGAGCGCCGCGCGCACCGGCGGACCGCCGCGCTGCTGGGGCCCGGGTGGCGGCGGGACCGCTCCCGGCGGTGGCAGTGGGCGCGGTGGATGCGGCAGTGGTCGGCGCCGGCGGGAGCGGCCGTCTGCGGCTGGGTCCTGGTCGGCGGGGCCGCCGGGTGCGCGGTGGGCGTCGCCGTCGCGTATGGCGTGCTGAGGTGGCAGCGGCGGCCGCGCCCGGCCGGGGAGGAGGACGGCGAGGCGGCGGCCCGGGAGCTTCCGATGGCGGCGGATCTGCTGGCCGCGTGCCTGTCGGCGGGGGTGGGACCGCGCGAGGCGGCGGAGGCCGTCGGGGAGTCCCTGGGCGGCCCGGTAGGCGACCGGCTGGCGAGGGCCGCGGCCGAACTGCGCCTGGGGGGTGAACCGGGCGAGGTGTGGAGCCGGTTCGGTTCGATACCGGGCGCCGGGCCGCTGGCGCGCTGTCTGGAACGGGCGAGCACCTCGGGTGCCCCGGCGGCCGAGGCGGTCTCCCGGCTGGCCGCGGGGCTCCGCGCGGATCAGGCCCGGCAAGCCACCGCCCGTGCGCAGCGGGCACAGGTGCTGATCACCGCTCCGGTGGGCCTGTGCTTCCTGCCCGCGTTCCTGGCGGTCGGGGTGGCGCCGGTGGTCGTCGGACTGGCGGCGGAACTGTTGTGACGGAACGACATCTCATGGGGGTTGGTATGGGAAACCGGCTGCTGAAGGCTCTGATGGCCCGGGTGCGCCGCACCGCGGTGCGCGCGGACGGGGGAATGTCCACCGCCGAGTACGCGATGGGGACGCTCGCCGCCTGCGGGTTCGCCGCCGTGCTCTACAAGATCGTCACCAGTGACGTGGTGTCGGGCAGGCTCCAGGCGCTGATCGGGAGGGCGCTCGATGCCCCGTTCTGACGCCGGGGGCGACCGGGGGTCGGTGACCGCCGAGGCGGCCACGGCCCTGCCGGCGCTGGTGCTCTTCACGATGGCGCTCGTGTGGGCGCTGATGGCGGCCGCCGCACAGATCCAGTGCGTGGACGCGGCGCGGGTCGGCGCGCGGGCGGTGGCGCGTTCCGAGCCGCGGGCCGAGGCGGTGGCGGCGGCACGGTCGGCCGCACCGGGCGGCGCCCGGGTGGCGGTCGAGCGTACGGGGGACCTGTGGCGCGTCCGGGTGGAGGCACCCGCGCCCGGCCCCGGCTCCCTGCGGCTGACGCTCCGCGCCGAGGCGGCCGCCCTGGCCGAGGACACCGTGGGGGTGGTGCCATGACGGCCCACCAGCTGGCGCGGGGCCCCGGGAGAGGCGCCCCGCACCGGGGCACGCCCGCATCCGGTGGCCGGCACGGCCGGCCCCGCCCCTGGGGTACGAGGGCTCGGTGCCCGGAGCCCGGCACCGAGCCCCGCGGCGGAGCCGGGGCGGAACGCTCACCGGGCCGTACGCCAAGGCCGGGGCCGGCAAGCGCGTGGGCCAGGCCCGCGGTTGCGGCGGGCGGCCCGGTGGCGCGGCGGACCCCCGCCCGGGATCCGGGCGCCGACCGCGGTGCGGCGACCGTGTGGGTGGCGATGGCCGCCGCCGTGATGTGCGTGGTCTTCGCGGCGATCCTCGCCCTGGGACAGGCGGTGGCCGCCCGGCACCGGGCCGGGGGCGCCGCCGACCTGGCGGCGCTCGCCGCGGCGGACCGGGCGCTCCGGGGAGCGTCCGCCGCCTGCGGGGCGGCCGGCCGTGTGGCGCGGGCCCAGGCCGCGGAGGTGGTGCGGTGCACGGTGCGCGGCGAGGTCGCGGACGTGACGGCGCGGGCCCGGTTCGGGCCGTACGCACCCGAGGTCAGGTCGCGGGCGGGGCCTGCGCGGACGCCTCCGCGGACGCTTCCGGGGCTCCCCGCAGCAGTTCCGTGAGGAGCCGGACGGCGCCCCGCTTGTGCAGCGGATCGTTGCCGTTGCCGCACTTGGGGGACTGGATGCAGGAGGGGCATCCCGCGTCGCACTCGCAGGAGGCGATGGCGTCACGGGTCGCGGTCAGCCACTCGCGGGCGGTGTGGAAGGCGCGCTCCGCGAAGCCCGCACCTCCCGGGTGGCCGTCGTACACGAAGACGGTGGGCAGCAGGGTGTCCGGGTGCAGCGGGACCGACACCCCGCCGATGTCCCAGCGGTCGCAGGTGGCGAAGAGGGGCAGCAGGCCGATGGAGGCGTGCTCGGCGGCGTGCAGGGCGCCGCCCAGCTGCTCCGGGTTCACCCGGGCGGCGTCCAGCTGGTCCTCGGTGACGGTCCACCACACGGCGCGGGTGCGCAGGGTGCGCGGCGGGAGGTCGAGCTTGGTCTCGCCCAGCACCTCCCCGGTGATCAGGCGGCGGCGGAGGAAGGACACGACCTGGTTGGTGACCTCGACGGAGCCGTAGCACAGCCGCCCCTCGCCCCACGGGATCCCGGTGTCCGTCTCCAGTACGGAGATGGCGGTGGTGTCGCGGGCGGTGGTGGAGTACGGCGGGTCGGCCTCCTCGACGAGGGCGACCGACTCCTCCAGGTCCAGCTTCCTGACCAGGTAGGTGCGGCCCATGTGGAGGTGGACGGCACCCTCGTGGACGGCGGCGTGGGCGGCCGGCTCGTCGACCGTGCCGAGCAGCCGCCCCGTGCCCGCCTCGACGATCTGCACCGGGCTGCCGCCCCCGCCCCGGATGTCGGCGAGGTCCGCGGCGCGCTCCCGGCGGGTCCAGTACCAGCCGGACGCGCGCCGCCGCAGCAGGCCGGCCGACTCCAGCTGGGGCAGCAGCTCCGGGACGGCCGGGCCGAACAGCGCCAGGTCGGGTTCGGTGAGCGGCAGTTCCGCCGCGGCCGCGCACAGGTGGGGGGCGAGGACGTAGGGGTTGTCGGGGTCGAGGACGGTCGACTCCACCGGCTGGCGGAACAGCGCCTCCGGGTGGTGGACGAGGAAGGTGTCCAGCGGGTCGTCGCGGGCGACCAGCACCGCCAGCGCGCCCTGCCCCGAACGTCCGGCGCGGCCCGCTTGCTGCCACAGGGAGGCCCGCGTGCCCGGGTACCCGGCGATCACCACGGCGTCCAGGCCCGACACGTCGATGCCGAGCTCCAGGGCGCTCGTCGCGGCCAGCCCGAGCAGTTCCCCGGAGTGCAGGGCCCGCTCCAGGCTCCGGCGTTCCTCCGGCAGGTAGCCGCCCCGGTAGGCCGCGACCCGCGCGGGCAGCGAACGGTCGACCTCCGCGAGCCGCTCCTTGGCGATCACCGAGATCAGCTCGGCACCCCGCCGGGAGCGTACGAAGGCCACGGAGCGGACGCCCTGGACGGTCAGGTCGGTCAGGAGGTCGGCGGTCTCGGCCGTGGCGGTGCGGCGCACCGGCGCGCCCTGCTCACCCTGGAGCTCGGTGAGCGGCGGCTCCCAGAGGGCGAAGACCAGCTCACCCCGCGGCGATGCGTCGTCGGCGACCTCGCGGACGGGCAGGCCGGTCAGCCGCCCGGCCGCGAGGGAGGGCTGGGCGGCGGTCGCGGAGGCGAGGAGGAACACGGGGGAGGAGCCGTAGCGGGCGCAGACGCGGCGCAGCCGGCGCAGCACCTGGGCGACGTGCGAGCCGAAGACGCCGCGGTAGGTGTGGCACTCGTCGACGACGACGTAGCGCAGGGCGCGCAGGAAGGCGGACCAGCGCGGATGGGAGGGGAGGATCCCCCGGTGGAGCATGTCCGGGTTGGTCAGGACGTAGTTGGCGTACTGGCGGACCCACTCGCGCTCCTCGACCGGCGTGTCGCCGTCGTACACGGCGGGCCGGATCCGGTTGCCGAGAGGTGCGGCGAGGGCCTTGACCGAGCGTCGCTGATCGGCCGCGAGGGCCTTGGTGGGCGCGAGGTACAGCGCGGTCGTCCCGCGGCCGTTGGGGGCCTCGGAGCCGTCCAGCAGGGCGGTGAGCACCGGCGCCAGGTAGGCGAGGGACTTGCCGGAGGCGGTGCCGGTGGCGATGACGACCGACTCGCCGTCCAGCGCGTGCTCCGCGGCCGCCGCCTGGTGGGCCCAGGGGTGCTCGATACCCGCCGTTCGGATGGCGTTGATCACCTCTGGGCGGATGCGATCGGGCCAGACGGCATGCCTTCCCGCTCTTGGGGGCAGGTGCTCCGTATGAGTGATGCGCGCAGCCCGGTTCGCCCCTGCGGCGAGCCGGTCGAGGACCGTTCCGGGGGTGGGGCGGGTGTCCCCGCTCTCGGGTGGTCGACTGGGGCGGTGATTCATGGCCATCGGCACCGAGTGTGTCACCGGCGTGACGGACAATGCTCCCAAGGCGTCGTGCATGGCTGCTGGTAAGTGATTGAATGCCATCGCGGCTGGCGATCCGTCCCCTGGCTCCGCCGGAGAATCCGAGGGGCGACCGCTCGATAGCAAGGTGCTGGAGGATCCGTGGACCTGTCCCTGTCGACTCGCAATGTGTCCGGCCCTGGTGGCGACCGTACGGTCGTCGAGGTCGGTGGCGAGATTGATGTGTATACCGCGCCCAAGCTGCGCGAGCAGTTGGTCGAGTTGGTGAATGACGGCAGCTACCACCTTGTCGTCGACATGGAGGGCGTGGACTTCCTCGACTCGACCGGCCTCGGCGTGCTGGTGGGCGGCCTGAAGCGCGTGCGCGCGCATGAGGGATCGCTGCGCCTGGTCTGCAACCAGGAGCGCATTCTCAAGATCTTCCGAATCACCGGTCTGACCAAGGTGTTCCCGATCCACACCACGGTCGACGAGGCCGTCGCGGCCACCGACTAGTCGGTTCGCCGCACCGGCCGGTGACCCGGTCCCGGCGCGAGCCCGGCCGGGCCGGACCGTTCGGCTCCGGTCGGCGTCCGGCCCGTGCCGGGCGCGGCCCGGACCGTGGCCGTGGGCCCCTCGGGGCCCCCGCCCTCGGCTCCGGCGCCCGGGCGTCCGGTCGGCGACGTACGGAGCCGCGTCCGGCCCCGGCCGGAGACCCTCCGGCCGGCCCGCCGCCGATGGCGACCCGCCGCCGTCGGCGACCCGGCGATGTCGGCGACCCGCCGCACGGCCGGTCCGGACGATCCGGGAGGAAGAGCAGGGTGCCGGGCGTCCAGCCCGGCTCTCTGGGAGGCACGCCCGCACGACCGAGGGGGACCGCATGGCCACCGTTGAACTCCGCTTCAGCGCCCAGCCCGAGCACGTCAGGACCGCCCGTCTGGTGGCGGCCGCCGTGGCGCGCCGGGCCGGGGTCGACGAAGCCGTGCTGGACGAGGTCCGGCTCGCCGTCGGCGAGGCGTGCTCCCGTGCCGTGGGGCTGCACCGCAGCAACCACGTCGCCTCCCCGATCCGGGTCATGCTCACCGAGGAGGAGAAGACGTTCTCCATCGAGGTCGGCGACGAGGTCCCGGGCGCGGGTGTCGCGGCGGCCGACGCCGCCGGCGTGCCGGGCTCCCGCAGCGCCGCGCCGGTCGAGGAGTTCGACGACGCGGAGGGCGAGGACGAGATGGGCCTCGCGGTGATCACCGGGCTCGTCGACGACGTCGAGGTGTCGGCCGGCGAGTCGGGCGGCGTCATCCGGATGACCTGGCCGACGAATCCCGCTGCCGTGCTGCCCTGACCTCATCCGCGACATCCGGAAAGGCCCTGCTGAGCAGGGCCTTTTTGCATTTCGTCGATCACGCGCCTCCGCGTCAATGGTCCAAAGTCATTACTGCTTTCGAGTGGATTTCGCGCATCGCGCATTTGCCGACTGGCAAGCAAAGGTCAATTCTGTTCTACGGCGCTCTGTTTTGATCAGGTTCTGCTCCCTACAATCCGTCCACGTCTTGAGCTCTTCTGACGTCAAGGAGGACGAATGGCGGGGCTCTTCACCACAAACGTGTCCGACCACCCCACTTCAATCGCGGCCGCGGTTCTCACCGATGGCAACCGGATCATCGTGGCCGTCATCGCGGCCGTGGCCCTGGCCGCCCTGATCGTCGCCCAGCTGCTCGTACGACAGGTGCTGGCGGCCGGTGAGGGCACCGCCGCCATGAAGAAGATCGCGGCGGCCGTCCAGGAAGGCGCGAACGCCTATCTGGCCCGCCAGCTGCGGACCCTCGGGATCTTCGCGGTCGTCGTGTTCTTCCTGCTCCTGCTGCTGCCCGCGGACGACTGGTCGCAGCGCGCCGGACGATCACTCTTCTTCCTGGTGGGTGCGCTTTTCTCGGCGGTCACCGGATACATCGGCATGCGCCTCGCCGTCCGCGCCAACGTACGCGTGGCGGCCGCCGCGCGTGAGGCCACTCCGGAACCCGGACAACCGGAAAAGAATCTGACGGCCGTCTCGCACAAAGCGATGAAGATCGCTTTTCGTACGGGCGGTGTCGTCGGCATGTTCACGGTGGGCCTCGGCCTGTTCGGCGCCTCCTGCGTGGTCCTCGTGTACGCCGCCGACGCCCCCAAGGTGCTGGAGGGCTTCGGTCTCGGTGCCGCGCTGATCGCGATGTTCATGCGTGTCGGCGGCGGCATCTTCACCAAGGCCGCGGACGTCGGCGCCGACCTCGTCGGCAAGGTGGAGCAGGGCATCCCCGAGGACGACCCGCGCAACGCCGCCACCATCGCCGACAACGTCGGGGACAACGTCGGCGACTGCGCGGGCATGGCCGCCGACCTCTTCGAGTCGTACGCCGTCACCCTGGTCGCCGCGCTGATCCTCGGCAAGGCGGCGTTCGGCGACCTCGGCCTGGCCTTCCCCCTGATCGTTCCGGCGATCGGCGTGGTCACCGCGATGATCGGCATCTTCGCGGTCGCCCCGCGGCGCGCCGACCGCAGCGGGATGGCCGCGATCAACCGCGGGTTCTTCATCTCCGCGGTGATCTCCCTGGCCCTGGTGGCCGTCGCGGTCTTCGTCTACCTCCCCTCCTCGTTCGCCTCCCTCGAAGGCGTCACCGAGGCGGCCATCAGGACGCACGGCGGCGACCCGCGCGTCCTCGCCCTGGTGGCGGTCGCCATCGGCATCGTCCTGGCGGCCCTGATCCAGCAGCTGACCGGCTACTTCACCGAGACCACCCGTCGTCCCGTGAAGGACATCGGGAAGTCCTCCCTCACCGGCCCCGCCACCGTCGTGCTCGCCGGCATCTCCATCGGCCTGGAGTCCGCCGTCTACACCGCGCTGCTGATCGGCCTCTCGGTGTACGGGGCCTTCCTGCTCGGCGGCACGTCGATCACCCTGGCGCTGTTCGCCGTCGCCCTGGCCGGCACCGGCCTGCTCACCACGGTCGGCGTGATCGTCGCCATGGACACCTTCGGCCCGGTCGCCGACAACGCCCAGGGCATCGCCGAGATGTCCGGCGACGTCAAGGGCGCGGGCGCCCAGGTCCTCACCGACCTCGACGCCGTCGGCAACACCACCAAGGCCATCACCAAGGGCATCGCCATCGCCACGGCCGTACTGGCGGCGGCCGCGCTCTTCGGCTCGTACCGGGACGCCATCGCCACCGCCGTGCGCGACGTGGGGGCCAGGGCCACGGAGATGAACCTGACCATGGACATCTCCCAGCCCAACAACCTCGTCGGGCTGATCCTCGGTGCCGCGGTCGTCTTCCTCTTCTCCGGGCTGGCGATCAACGCGGTGTCGCGGTCGGCCGGGGCGGTGGTCTACGAGGTGCGCCGGCAGTTCCGCGAGCACCCCGGGATCATGGACTACAGCGAGAAACCGGAGTACGGGCGGGTCGTCGACATCTGCACCAAGGACGCCCTGCGCGAACTGGCCACACCGGGTCTGCTCGCCGTCATGGCGCCCATCGCCGTCGGGTTCACGTTCGGGGTCGGCGCCCTGGGGGCGTACCTGGCGGGCGCCATCGGCACCGGCACCCTGATGGCCGTGTTCCTCGCCAACTCCGGAGGGGCCTGGGACAACGCCAAGAAGCTGGTCGAGGACGGCCACTACGGCGGCAAGGGCAGTGACGCGCACGCCGCCACGGTGATCGGCGACACGGTGGGCGACCCGTTCAAGGACACGGCCGGCCCGGCCATCAACCCGCTGCTGAAGGTGATGAACCTGGTGGCGCTGCTGATCGCCCCGGCGGTCGTGCAGTTCAGCTACGGCGACGACGCCAGCGCGGGCGTACGGGCGGCGGTGGCGACGATCGCCATCCTCGTCATCATCGGCGCGGTGTACGTGTCCAAGCGGCGCACGGTCTCCATGGGCGACGAGGACGGCAACCCCGCCGAACGGGTCACCAGCAAGGCGGCGACCCTCTAACGCCTCATCAGGCCACGGGCGGGCGGAACGCGGTGACGTTCCGTCCGCCTCTCCGTGCGCCCCGTCCTCTCCCGTCCCTCCATCCGGCACCCCGCCCGTCCGCCCATCCGGCTGAATCGACGGTGAGCCTTCTCTCTCTTGGTGCAAATGGTGGCAAGAGCGTACGAAACGGTCGCACGACAAGCGAATGTCGCCCACTTGGCGTGTATGTTCCGGGGCCGAGAGCCTTGGAAGGGACCAAACCGGTGAACAAGAAGCTTGCGGCCGCACTGTCCGGCGGTGCGGTACTGGTGCTCGCACTGTCGGGCTGCAGCAGTGACGAAGAGGGCGGCGAGAACAAGGTGGACGCCTGGGCCAAGAAGGTCTGCGACCAGGCGCAGCCGCAGATCCAGAAGAGGGCCGACGCCCAGCAGACCATCATCTCGACGGCGGCGGACGGCAAGCCCGCCGACATCCAGGCCGCCGACTCGAAGGCCTTCCAGGACATCGCCGACGCGGACAAGGCGCTCGCCAAGGCGGTGCAGGACGCGGGCGTACCGCCCGTCGACAACGGCGAGAAGCTCCAGCAGGACGCGGTCAAGGAGCTCAACTCCACGGCCACGGCGTACGAGGGCCTGAAGAAGCAGGTCGACGCGCTCGACCCGAAGGACCAGCAGAAGTTCGCCGACGGGCTGCAGAGCGTCGCCGAGGGCCTGAAGAAGATCGAGAAGATGGACCAGGACGCGCTGGCCAAGCTCCAGTCCGGGCAGCTCGGCCAGGCGATGGCCAAGCAGCCGGGCTGCCGCAAGGCCGAGGCGTCGGTGTCGCCGAACGTGCCGCCGGCCAGGCCGGGCCCGGCCGCGTCCGCCTCCGCGGGCAAGTCCGCCCCCGCGTCCCCGGCTTCGTCCCCGTCGCGCCCCGCCGCCGCGTCCTCCTGACCCCCGGCCCTCCCGGCGCCCCTCGTGAAGGGCCGCCGGGAGGGAAACCGGCCCGGTTCCCCGCGTCCTGGGGCCGGGCCGTGCGCCGAATGTCAGTGGCGGCGGTCACAATGGGCAGGTGAGTACGACCAGCCTTACCGCCAGCCTCCCGGTGCCCGACCGCGCCGACCGCCTCCGCGACGCCCTGCTCGCCGTCGACTTCACCGCCGACGGCCTGCTCGAGCTGCTCGGCGCACCCGCCTACGCCGCGCTCGCCCGCAGTGAGACGGTCCCCGCCCTGCGCGCCACCCGGGCGGACGGTCCGCTCGCCACGCTCGTCCGCCTCTTCCTCCTCCAGCGGCCCGTGCCGCGCGAACGGGCGCGTACGGTCCTGCCGCTCGACGAGGCGCTCGCCGACGGATGGGTGGTGGAGGACGGCGACGCGGTCCGCGCCACCGTGGACGTACGGCCGTACGGCGGCCCCGAGGGCCAGGACTGGTTCATCGTCTCCGACCTCGGGTGCGCCGTCGGCGGCGCGGCCGGGGCGAGCGGCCACGGCGAGGGCGTGGTCCTCGGCGTGGGAGGTGCGTCCACCACGCTCGCCGGGATCACGGTCCGTACGCCCGTCGCCTCGGCCCTCGACCTGGGCACCGGCTCCGGCATCCAGGCGCTGCACGCCGCGCAGCACGCCACCCGCGTGACGGCCACGGACCTGAACCCGCGGGCCCTGGAGTTCGCCCGGCTCACGCTGGCGCTGTCCGGCGCGCCGGAGGCGGACCTGCGCACCGGCTCGCTCTACGAGCCGGTGGCGTCGGAGACGTACGACCTGATCGTGTCCAACCCGCCGTTCGTGATCTCTCCCCTGGCCTCCGGCACGGGGGAGCCCGGCACCCGGCTGACCTACCGGGACGGCGGGATGGGCGGTGACGACCTGTGCCGGTCGCTCGTCCAGCAGGCGGGGGAGCGGCTGAACGAGGGCGGGTTCGCGCAGTTCCTCGCCAACTGGCAGCACGTGGAGGGCGAGGACTGGCAGGAGCGGCTGCGATCCTGGGTGCCACGGGGATGCGACGCCTGGATCGTGCAGCGCGAGGTGCAGGACGTGACGCAGTACGCGGAGTTGTGGCTGCGGGACGCCGGTGACCACCGCGACGACCCGGAGCGGTACGCGGCGCGGTACGCGGCGTGGCTCGACGAGTTCGAGGCGCGCAGGACCAGGGCGATCGGCTTCGGCTGGATCACCCTGCGCAAGTCCGGCGCGCAGGAGCCGTCCGTCGTCGTCGAGGAGTGGCCGCACCCGGTGGAGCAGCCGCTCGGCGAGGCGGTACGGGCGCACTTCGCGCGCCAGGACTACCTCCGCACCCGGGACGACGCCGCGCTCCTCGGCGACCACTTCGTCCTGGCGCCCGAGGTGATGCAGGAGCAGGTCGGGCTGCCCGGCGCGGAGGACCCGGAGCACGTGGTGCTGCGGCAGAACCGCGGCATGCGCCGCGCCACCAAGGTGGACGCCGTGGGCGCGGGCTTCGCCGGCGTCTGCGACGGGACGCTCAGCGCGGGGCGGATCCTGGACGCCATCGCCCAGCTGATGGGCGAGGACCCGGTCATGCTGCGGGACCGCACGCCCCAGGCGATCCGGCTGCTGGTGGAGGAGGGCTTCCTGGAGCCGGCGCAGGGCGCCTGAGCAGCCGCGCCCGTCCCGGCGGCGGGGCGGGGGGCGCGAACCGGCCAACATCTGCCGCGTTCCCGACATGTCCGCCCCCGCCCCCGGGCCGGCCTCGCTCCCGGGCGGGCCCCGCCCCCGCCGCGCCCGGGACGCCGCCCCGTTCCCTGTGCCGCGCATCACCGCCTCCGGCCGCGCCGCGCCCGGGACGCCGCCCCGCTCCCTGTGCCGCGCATCACCGCTCCCGCCCCCCGAGCGGGACCCCCCCCGCCCCGCCCCGCCGCCTGAGTGAACCGGGGGCGCGCGGTCCATGGCGTTCACCCGCAATTCGCGCTCACGACGCCCGCAGGTGTCAGCCTCGCCCCAGGGGCAACCAGGGGATCACCGAGGAACGGGGTACGGACATGGAGAGCGGACCGGCCATCTTCGCCGGCGCGGCGTTCACGCTGTTCGGAGCGGGGCTGCTGCTGTGGACCGGGACACGCGCGCTGCACCGCGCACCGGTCGCGCACGGTGTGAGCCCGGCGGCGGCGATCACGTTCGCGGCCTCCATGGGAGCGGCGTTCGTGATCCTCGGCATGTGGTGTTTCGGCCGCGTCTGACGACAGCGCGGAATCAGGCGCTCCGGAGCCTGAGGGGAGTCCGGGCGGCAGGAATGCCCGGACTCGGGTTACCGTTCGAGTGGCCGTTGCGGTCTTTTGCCGTTTGACACGGGGGCGGGTTGTACCGTCACACTCCGCAGCGACAGCAGCGTCAGAGCACGGCGTCACGTCACAGCAGTGCGCAGTGCGCCAGGAGTGCACGCGGTGGGATCCACCGCGCCGCACGCGCCACCGAGCGTCGACCGGAGAGAAGAGCGAAGTTGTCCCCGACCAGCGAGACCGCACAGGGCGGCCGCCGACTCGTCATCGTCGAGTCGCCTGCCAAGGCGAAGACGATCAAGGGCTACCTCGGCCCCGGCTACGTCGTCGAGGCGAGCGTCGGGCACATCCGCGACCTCCCCAACGGCGCCGCCGAGGTGCCCGAGAAGTACACCGGCGAGGTGCGCCGCCTCGGGGTGGACGTCGAGCACGACTTCCAGCCCATCTACGTCGTCAACGCCGACAAGAAGGCCCAGGTCAGGAAGCTCAAGGAGCAGCTGGCCGAGTCCGACGAACTCTTCCTCGCCACCGATGAGGACCGCGAGGGCGAGGCCATCGCGTGGCACCTGCTGGAAGTCCTCAAGCCCAAGGTCCCGGTCCACCGGATGGTCTTCCACGAGATCACCAAGGACGCCATCCGGGCCGCCGTCGCCAACCCGCGCGAGCTGAACAAGCGCATGGTCGACGCCCAGGAGACCCGCCGCATCCTCGACCGCCTCTACGGCTACGAGGTCTCGCCGGTCCTGTGGAAGAAGGTCATGCCCCGGCTGTCCGCCGGCCGGGTCCAGTCCGTCGCCACCCGCCTCGTCGTCGAGCGGGAGCGCGAGCGCATCGCGTTCCGTTCCGCCGAGTACTGGGACCTGACCGGCACGTTCGCCACCGGCCGCAGCGGTGACGCGTCCGACCCGTCGAACATCGTCGCCCGCCTCGCCGCCGTCGACGGCCGCCGCGTCGCCCAGGGCCGCGACTTCGGCCCCGACGGCCGGCTGAAGGCCTCCTCCGGCCAGGTGCTGCACCTCGCCGAGAGCGACGCCCGCGCCCTGGCCGCCGCGCTCGCCGACACGTCGTTCGCCGTCCGTTCCGTCGAGTCGAAGCCGTACCGCCGCTCCCCGTACGCGCCGTTCCGCACCACCACCCTCCAGCAGGAGGCCAGCCGCAAGCTCGGCTTCGGTGCCAAGGCGACCATGCAGATCGCGCAGAAGCTGTACGAGAACGGCTTCATCACGTACATGCGTACGGACTCGACCATCCTGTCCGACACCGCCGTCGCGGCGGCCCGGGCCCAGGTCACGCAGCTGTACGGCGCCGACTACCTGCCCGCCGCCCCCCGCGTCTACGCCGGCAAGGTCAAGAACGCGCAGGAGGCGCACGAGGCGATCCGCCCCTCGGGTGATCGTTTCCGCACGCCCGCCGAGACCGGCCTGACCGGTGACCAGTTCCGGCTGTACGAACTGATCTGGAAGCGGACCGTCGCCTCCCAGATGAAGGACGCCGTCGGGAACTCCGTCACCGTCAAGATCGGCGGACGGGCTGCCGACGGCCGGGACGCCGAGTTCTCCGCGTCCGGCAAGACGATCACCTTCCACGGCTTCATGAAGGCGTACGTCGAGGGCGCCGACGACCCGAACGCGGAGCTCGACGACCGTGAGCGCCGGCTGCCGCAGGTCGCCGAGGGCGACGCGCTGACCGCCGAGGAGATCACGGCGGACGGCCACGCCACCAAGCCGCCGGCCCGCTACACCGAGGCCTCGCTGGTCAAGGAGCTGGAAGAGCGCGAGATCGGCCGCCCGTCGACGTACGCGTCGATCATCGGCACGATCCTCGACCGCGGCTACGTCTTCAAGAAGGGCACCGCCCTCGTCCCGTCCTTCCTCTCCTTCGCCGTCGTCAACCTGCTGGAGAAGCACTTCGGCCGGCTCGTCGACTACGACTTCACCGCGAGGATGGAGGACGACCTCGACCGCATCGCACGCGGCGAGGCGCAGGCCGTGCCGTGGCTGAAGCGTTTCTACTTCGGCGAGGGGGACGGCGCGGCCGGCCGCGCCGCCGAGGCCGGCAACGGCGACGGCGACCACCTCGGCGGCCTGAAGGAACTGGTCACCGACCTGGGCGCGATCGACGCCCGCGAGATCTCCTCCTTCCCCGTCGGCAACGGCATCGTGCTGCGCGTCGGCCGCTACGGCCCGTACATCGAGCGCGGCGAGAAGGACACCGACGGCCACCAGCGGGCGGACGTGCCGGAGGACCTGGCACCCGACGAGCTGACGGTCGAGCTCGCGGAGGAACTGCTGGCCAAGCCCAGCGGCGACTTCGAGCTGGGCACGGACCCCGCGACCGGCCACCAGATCGTCGCCAAGGACGGGCGCTACGGCCCGTACGTGACGGAGATCCTGCCCGAGGGCACCCCGAAGACCGGCAAGAACGCCGTGAAGCCGCGCACCGCCTCGCTCTTCAAGTCGATGGCGCTGGACACGGTGACCCTCGAGGACGCGCTGCGCCTGATGTCGCTGCCGCGCGTGGTGGGCACCGACGCCGAGGGCGTCGAGATCACCGCGCAGAACGGCCGCTACGGCCCGTACCTGAAGAAGGGCACGGACTCGCGCTCGCTGGAGAACGAGGAGCAGCTCTTCACCATCACGCTCGACGAGGCGCTGGCGATCTACGCCCAGCCGAAGCAGCGTGGCCGCGCGGCCGCCAAGCCCCCGCTCAAGGAGCTGGGCACGGACCCGGTCAGCGAGCGCCCGGTGGTCGTGAAGGACGGCCGCTTCGGACCGTACGTCACGGACGGCGAGACCAACGCGACGCTGCGGACCGGCGACAGCGTGGAGACGATCACGCCGGAGCGCGGCTACGAGCTGCTGGCGGAGAAGCGGGCCAAGGCGCCCGCCAAGAAGACGGCCAAGAAGGCGGCGGCCAAGAAGGCGCCGGCGAAGAAGACGGCCGCGAAGAAGACCACGACCGCCAAGAAGACGGCCGCGAAGAAGACGACCACCGCCAAGAAGACGACGGCGAAGAAGACGACCACGGCGAAGACGGCGGCCGCGGCGTCGAAGGCCTCGTCCGAGGACTGACGGCACGAGGGGCCGGGGTGACGTTCGCGTCGCCCCGGCCCCTCGCGCGTCCGCGAGCACCGACGGACCGGGTCCCGGTCCCGGCGCGGTCCCGGGCCCAGGCACGGCCCCGGCACCGTCCCGGCCCGCGGCGGAGGACCCTCCGGGGCCGCTGCCAGTCGTTTGTTCAGGCGGGGACGACTGGGTGTCACTCCGTCCGGATAGGCTGAGGGGATGACGCGAGCCGAGCAGCCAACGGTCTTGAGCCCCACCTCAGACTCCGACGCCGCACTTGCCGCGGACTCCCGCGAGCGCGCCGTACGGGCCCTGTTGCGCAACCCGCCGCTGAAGCGGCTGTGGAGCGCGCAGCTCGTCGGCGGCGTCGGCGACGCCCTCGCCCTGCTCGTCCTGGTGCTCCTGGCGCTGCAGGCGGCGGTCGTCGAGGGAGCCTTCGGAGGCGGGTACCGGGGCGCGGCCTTCGCGGTCGCCGCGGTCTTCGGGGCCCGGATCCTGTCCACACTCCTCTTCGGCGCCGTCCTGCTCGGCCCGCTGACGACGCTCACCGCCCCCAAGGGCCCGCTGGACCGCCGCTGGACCATGGTCGGCGCCGACGGCGTACGGGTCGCGCTGCTGGTCGTCGCCCCGCTGTGGATCGACTGGACCCCCGGCAAGGCCCTCGCGTTCCTGCTGGGCACCGCGTTCCTGGCCGGCGTCGCCGAGCGGTTCTGGACCGTCGCCCGGGAGGGCGCCGCCCCCGCCCTGCTGCCCGCCCCGCCCCCCGAGGGCGCCGTGGTGCGGCCGCTGCCCGACCACATGGACGCGCTGCGGCGCCTGTCGCTGCGCACCGGCTTCGCCGCCGTCCCCGGCGCGGCCGCCGCACTCCTCGTCGCCACGCTCGTCGGCAACCTGCTCGGAGCCGGCATCGACTGGTTCTCCACCCACCAGGCCGCCCTCGGGTCCTACGTGGCGGCCGGGCTGTTCGCCGCGTCCGTCTCCGTCCTGTACTTCCTGGAACTGCCCGACAGCCAGACCCCGCGCCCCCGCTCCCCGCTGGAGGGACTGCGCCGCCCCTCGACCGGGAGCGGCGTCGACAAGGGCCGTACGGGAGCGATACCGCTGCTCGTGCTCGCCTGCGCGGCCGTGGCCGGGGCCGTCGCGTCCGCCACCGCCGTCGCCGCCCTGCACGCCAGGGACCTCGGCGGCGGCCCGGTCGCGTTCGCGCTGCTCGTCCTGGCGCTGATCGGCGGCACCGGCCTCGGCATCCGGCGCGCCCCGGCCGTACTGCCCGCGCTCTCCCGCCGCCGCCTGCTGGCCCTGGCCACCGCCGTCACCGGTGTCGCTCTCCTCGCCCTCGGGCTGGTGCCCGACACCGCGACCGTGCTGTTCATCGCCCTCGGCACCGGCTTCGCGGCCGGCGTCGCGGCCAACACCGGTCACACCCTGCTCGACCAGGAGACCGAGGAGTTCCGCAGGCCGCGCCTCACCGAGCACCTCCACGCCGTCGTACGGGTCTCCATCGCGCTCGGCGCGCTCGCCGCCCCGCTGCTCGCGGCCGCCATCGGCCCGCACCGGCTCGCCGGCGGCGGGTTCGTCTTCGCCCACGGCGGCGCCGCCTTCACCCTCATGCTGGTCGGCGCCCTGCTGCTGCCCGTCGCCGCGCTGGTGCTCGCCAGGACCGACGACCGCTCCGGGGTGCCGCTGCGCCGCGACCTCCGGGACGCGCTCCGCGGCGCCGACCCGGCCCAGGCCCCGTCGGCGACCGGATTCTTCATCGCCCTGGAGGGCGGCGACGGCGCCGGCAAGTCCACGCAGGTGGAGGCGCTCGCCGAGTGGATCAGGGCCAAGGGCCACGAGGTGGTCGTGACCCGCGAACCGGGCGCCACCCCCATCGGCAAGCGCCTGCGCTCCATCCTGCTGGACGTGTCCAGCGCCGGACTGTCCAACCGCGCGGAGGCGCTGCTGTACGCCGCCGACCGCGCCGAACACGTCGACTCGCTGGTCCGCCCGGCCCTGGAGCGCGGCGCGATCGTCATCTCCGACCGGTACATCGACTCGTCCGTGGCCTACCAGGGCGCCGGCCGCGACCTGTCCCCGACCGAGATCGCCCGCATGTCGCGCTGGGCGACCAGCGGCCTCGTCCCGCACCTGACCGTCCTGCTGGACGTCTCGCCGGAGACCGCGCGGGAGCGGTTCACGGAGGCGCCGGACCGGCTGGAGTCCGAGCCGGCCGAGTTCCACCGGCGCGTACGGGCCGGCTTCCTCGCCCTCGCGGCGGCGGACCCGGGCCGGTACCTGGTGGTGGACGCGGGCCAGGCCCCCGAGACGGTCACCACCGTCGTACGCCACCGGCTCGACCAGATGCTGCCCCTCTCCGAGGCCGAGGTGAAGGCCATGGAGGCGGCGCGCAGGGCGGCCGAGGAGGAGGCCCGGCGCAAGGCCGAGGAAGAGGCCGCGCGCAAGGCCGAGGAGGAGCGCCTGGAGCGCGAGCGCCAGGAGCAGCTCGCCAAGCTGCGGGCCGAGGAGGCCGAGCGCAAGCGCCGCGAGGAGGAAGAGGCGCGGCAGCGCGAGGCCGAGCGCCAGGCCGAGGAGGCCAGGCGGCGGGCGGAGGAGGCACGCCGGCTCGCCGAGGAGGAGCGGCGGCGCCGCGAGGCCGAGGAGAAGGCACGCCGCGAGGAGCAGGAGCGGCTGCGCAAGATGAAGGAGGAGCAGGAGCGGCTGCGGGCCGAGGCCGAGGCACGGCGGCTGGAGAAGCAGCGCAAGGCCGAGGAGGCACTGCTGCGCGCCGAGGAGGCGCGCAAGCTCGCCGAAGCGGCGGCCGCGGCGTCGGCGGCCGCGTCGGTGGCGGCGTCCGCCACCGAGACGACGGTGCCGACACCGGTGGTCCGCCCGGACCAGGAGACCGAGGAGGTCCCGGCCCCGCGCGTCAACATGCGCAAGGACGACGCGGAGACCACCCTCCTGCCGCGCGTGCGGGACGAGGCCCCGGCCGACGACGAGACGACCGTCCTGCGGCCGGTGCGCGACACCGGGCCTGCCGCCGCCGCTCCTGCCGACGCCGAGGAGACCGCGGTCCTCCCGCCCGTACGGGACACCGGGCCTGCCGCCGCCGGTCCCGCCGACGCCGAGGAGACCGCCGTCCTGCCGCCCGTACGGGACGCCGGACCGGCCGCCGACCGTGTGCCGCCGGGGTTCTTCCGGGACGAGGAGCCCGGCAGGGCGGGCGCCGAGCGGACCCGTGAGCTGCCGCAGGTCGACGACCAGGGCAGGCCCCGGCGCCGCTCGGACTGGGCGGAGGAGACCCCGCTCGACGACCTGCCGACCCTCGCGGACGAGCTGCTCGGACCGCACGACGACGACGAGGACCGCGGGCGCGGCGGCGGCCCCCGCCGCTGACGCCGGCGGGCGGCGTCCGCTGTCGTACCCCTGCCTCACAATGGGAAGCCGGATCGATACGCAAGCAGGAGGGCGGTGACCCATGCCCGTGTGGGACGACCTGGTCGGCCAGGACCGCGTCCAGGAGCAGTTGCGGGCCGCCGCCCGTGACGCCGACGCGCTCGTCACCGCCGACGCGGGCGGCACCGCGGGGCCCGAGGCGTCGAAGATGACCCACGCCTGGCTGTTCACCGGTCCGCCCGGCTCCGGGCGGACCACCGCCGCCCGGGCGTTCGCCGCGGCCCTCCAGTGCGTCAGCCCCGACCGCGCCCTGGGCGGCGAACCGGGCTGCGGGTTCTGCGACGGTTGCCACACGGCCCTGGTGGGCACCCACGCGGACGTCTCGACGGTCGCCGCCGTGGGCACCCAGATCCTGGTCGACGACATGCGGGACACGGTCCGCAAGTCGTTCACGTCACCCGCGAACGGCCGCTGGCAGGTCATCCTCGTCGAGGACGCCGAGCGGCTGAACGAGAAGTCGGCCAACGCCGTCCTGAAGGCCGTGGAGGAGCCCGCGCCCCGCACGGTGTGGATCCTGTGCGCCCCGTCCATCGAGGACGTCCTGCCCACCATCCGCTCCCGCTGCCGCCACCTCACCCTGCGCACCCCGCCCGTCGAGGCCGTCGCCGACGTCCTGATCCGGCGGGACGGCATCGAGCCCGACGCCGCGTACGCCGCCGCCCGCGCCACCCAGGGCCACATCGACCACGCCCGGCGCCTCGCCACGGACGAGCGCGCCCGGACCCGCCGGGCCACCGTGCTCAAGCTGCCCCTGCGCGTCGAGGACGTCGGCGGCTGCCTCAAGGCCGCCCAGGAACTGATCGACGCGGCGTCCGAGGACGCCAAGGAGGTCGCCGAGGGCACCGACGCCAAGGAGACCGAGGAGCTGAAGGCCGCCCTCGGCGGCACCCCCGGCGGGCGGATGCCGCGCGGCACCGCCGGTGCGATGAAGGAGCTGGAGGACAAGCAGAAACGCCGCCGCACCCGTACCCAGCGCGACAGCCTCGACCTCGCCCTCGGCGAGCTGACCAGCTTCTACCGCGACGTCCTCGCCCTCCAGCTCCGCGCGGCCACCGCCCTCGCCAACGAGGACGTGCGGGACGCGCTGGAGCGGGTGGCCCGCGACTCGACGCCCGAGCGGACGCTGCGCCGGATCGAGGCGGTCCTCGCCTGCCGCGAGGCCATGGACCGCAACGTCGCGCCGCTGCTCGCGGTGGAGGCCATGACCATGGCGCTGCGCGCGGGGTGACCCGTCCGAGTGGTCGCGGACACAAGGAGTCAGCGGACGGCTACGCTCCGGTCATGGACTCACGTCGTCTGTTCCGCACGTCCGCCGTCACCCTCTCGGTCTTCGGCCTGCTCATCGCGGGCTGCACGGAAGGGGGCACGACACCGGCCGCCTCCGCCCCGGCCCCGCCATCGGCGGCCCCGGACGAGCGGCTCCGCGAGTTCTACGGCCAGCGGCTGATCTGGCGCGCGTGCGGCGTCCCCGGCTTCGAGTGCGCCACCATGAAGGCGCCGCTCGACTACGCCGACCCCGGCGGTGAGCAGATCAAGCTGGCCGTCTCCCGCATCAAGGCCACCGGCCCCGGCAAGCGCCTCGGCTCGCTGCTGGTCAACCCGGGCGGCCCGGGCGGCTCGGCGGTCGGCTACCTCCAGGGGTACGCGGGTGTCGGCTACCCCGCCCCGGTCCGGGCCCGCTACGACATGGTCGCCGTGGACCCGCGCGGCGTGGCCCGCAGCGAGCCCGTCCGGTGCCTCGACGGCCCGCAGATGGACGCCTACACGCAGGTGGACCAGACGCCCGACGACGGCGGCGAGACCGCCCGCCTCGCCGCCTCCTTCAAGGCCTTCGCCGCCGGGTGCAAGAAGCGCTCCGGCCGCATCCTGCCGCACGTCTCCACCGTCGAGTCCGCCCGTGACATGGACATCCTGCGCGCGGTGCTCGGCGACAAGCGGCTGAACTTCGTGGGCGCCTCCTACGGCACGTTCCTCGGCGCCACGTACGCCGAGCTGTTCCCCTCCCGCACCGGCAGGCTCGTACTGGACGGGGCGATGGACCCGTCCCTGCCCACCGCCCAGCTCAACCGCGACCAGACGGCCGGCTTCGAGACGGCCTTCCGGTCCTTCGCCGCCGACTGCGTCGAGCAGACGGACTGCCCGCTGGGCACCGGTTCGCCCGACGAGGCGGCCGACCGCCTCAAGGCCTTCTTCGCCGAGCTGGACGCCAAGCCCGTCCCGACCGGCGAGAGCCGCCCGCTCGGCGAGGCCCTGGCCACCACCGGCGTGATCGCCGCCATGTACGACGAGTCCGCCTGGCCGCAGCTGCGCGAGGCCCTCACCCGGGCGATGGGCGGCGAGGGCTCGGCGCTGCTGGACCTGGCCGACAGCTACTACGAGCGCGAGGACGACGGCACGTACTCGAACCTGATGTACGCCAACGCCGCCGTGAACTGCCTCGACCAGCCGCCCGCCTTCACCGGCCCCGCCGAGGCCGCCGCCGCCGTACCGTCCTTCGAGAAGGCGTCACCCGTCTTCGGCGAGGGACTGGCCTGGGCCTCCCTGAACTGCGCGTACTGGCCGGTCGAGGCGACCGGCTCCGCCCACCGCATCCAGGCGGACGGCGCCCCGCCCATCATGGTCGTCGGCACCACCCGCGACCCGGCCACCCCCTACAAGTGGGCGAAGTCCCTCGCGGCCCAGCTCTCCTCCGGCAACCTCCTCACCTACGACGGCGACGGCCACACGGCGTACGGCCGCGGCAGCGACTGCGTCGACACCGCGATCAACACCTTCCTCCTGGACGGCACGGTCCCCCCGCCCGGAAAGCGCTGCACCTGACGCGTGTGCGAGGCACCCCCCGGACCTGTGTAGACTTGTCCCCGCTGCTGCACCCACCAGTGGGTTCGCAGGGCGGTGCCGCCTTAGCTCAGTTGGCCAGAGCAACGCACTCGTAATGCGTAGGTCTCGGGTTCGAATCCCGAAGGCGGCTCACTCAAAACCCAGCTCAGACCTAGTCTGAGCTGGGCTTTTTCGTTCAGCGGATCCGGCGACGGCGCAGGGAGCGTGCCGCACGGGTGTCGGTGGTCTCACTCTTGGTCTCAGTGGGGCCCGGACTCGGGGCCAACTGCGGCGGTACGAAGAACTCGCCCATGCGCCGCATGGCGTCCCTCGACAGGTGGGATCGGCCCTTCACGTATCGCCGCGTCTGGCTGATCTGGGTGTGCCGCAAGATCTCCATGATCGTGGGCATGTCCACACCCAATTCGTTCAGGATCGTGCCGGCGGTGTGACGGCTCCCGTCGTACAGGCGGCGGTCATCGATCCTGGCTGCCTGGAGGAGTTCTTTGAACTCCTCATAGTCGGCGCGCGGGTCGAGCGGCCGGCCGTCCGGGCGCGAGAACACGACGTCGTGCTCCTGCCACAGTTCCCCGGCGGCTTCCCGTGCCGCTTCCTGCTGGGCCTTGTGGTCGTGAAGGAGGGGGACGAAGACGGGCGGGATCGGCACGGCGTTCCGGCTCTTCTTGGTCTTGGGACGGGTGAAGGTGAGCCCGCCTTCCTTGCGCTTCGGGCAGGCGCTCGCATGCTTGGTGCACGTTTTGGTGCACGGCTTCGGGCAGCCTCGCTTGTAGCCCTTGTGCGTGGTGCAGTTCGGCGGGCAAGGCTCAAAGCGGTGCAGTCGCCCCCCACAGGTGTGCGGGTCGTCGCAGCCGTGTCGCCACGTGAGGCGCTGAAGCTGCCATTCGGGGCGGAACAGCTCTGCTTCCAGGTCGACGTACGACCAGCGCAGTCCAAGCGTCTCGCCCTGCCGGAACCCCATGCCGACACCGACGATCCACCGCATGAAGGTGGGCCGCTTCGACGCGGCCTCGAGGAACGCTTTCGCTTCCTCCTTGGTGAAGGGGTTGGCCTCGGTCTCGTCGATGCTCGGCGGGTCCACGAGCGTGGCCACGCTCTCGCCGACGATGCGGCGACGGTGGGCAATCTTCAAGGCGCGGGACAGGATGCGGTGCACCTTCACGACGTGCGAGGGAGCGTGGCCGGCGTCGAGCATGGACCGGTACATCCGCTCAAGGTGCTCGGGTTGCAACTTGTCGATGCGGTGCTTGCCGACGCCGGGGATGATGTCGTTGCGGGTCTTGGACCAGTAGTCGTCGAGCGAGCGCGGTTTGAGCTTCAGGCTCGCGATGCCGGTGAGGTAGGTCTCCATCCACGCGGCGACGGTCGGCTTACGGGCCGCTGCGGGTGCGCGCCCCTGATCCCGTTGGCGCTCCAGCTCCTTCACCTTGCGCTTGATCTCGGCCTCGGTCCGGGCCCGGCGGTGGCGTCGGTCGGGGCCGCCGTCGCCCTTGACGCCCATCGTCACTCGGCCGTGCCACCAGCCATCGGCACCGAAGTAGATGGACGACTCCATGTTGGGCTTGCGGGGACTCATGTGCTCCTCCATGCGGGAGGCGCCCCTAGCACGATGCTCGGGGCGCCTCAGGGCGTGCTCGGGTCAGTTGTGCTGTGGTTCGAGGCTGTCCACGAACGCTTCGAGATCGCGCCGCTTGATGCGGCGGCAGCGGCCCAACTTGGTGTAGGTCAGAACTCCGTCTGCCATCAGCTCGTAGACGGTCGAGCGGCCAATGGCGAGCACTTCGGCAGCCTCTTCGGGCTTGTACAGGAGTCGGTCGACGGGAGCAGCGATCGCGGTGCTCATCGGGGTGTCTCCTAGGGAGCAGGATCTTGGGCAGTTGTCAGAGCTTGCGCCTGTCCGAGGTGCGGATTTCTGCGTCACTGCGTCATCTGCGTCACGTCATGCCTCTGAGCTGTGGTTTCGCGTGACGCAGCGGGTAGTGGGTTGCGTCATGGGTGACGCAGGGCTTGCGTCACCCATGACGCAGGTGACGCGGGATGACGCAGCCGTCGTCGTCTGCGTCATTCCTGTTGCGGCAGGTCAGGGGCCACTTTGTGCCCTGGGGTGACGCAGGTGACGCAGCGTCTCTTCCTCTAGGACAAAGGAAGGGTTGTCTTGTTGTAGTGCGTCGCGGCTCAGAGAGCGAATGCGGAGCCGCTTCGCGGCGCGACCACCGGCGGCGGCGAGCCGCCGAACTGCAAGAGGAGCACGTCCGCGCGGCGCCCGGTGCTCCTCTTGCTTGTCCGCGCCGCGCCGTCGTGGTGCGGCAGGTCAGGTCAGCGCTTCCTGCTGGTGGGCGGGAGGCGTGGGCGGGCGGGTCATGGCGATGTACCGGGCGGAGCCGGTGCGGCCCCAGTCGATGAGCACGCCCCGGGCGGCCAGCGTCGGTTGGAGGCGCTTGAGGCGGTCGGAGAGGACTTTGCCGGTGGTGGGCCACCCCTTGGGCAGGGGACGGCACTCCTCACCGCTGTAGAGGCCGGTGAGGGCATACAGCCACTCCGAGGACGTCATCCGGGTCTCGCTGCCCGGCATCATGCCGGCGGCGTGCTTCAGCACGGTCTGAGCCAGCAGGTCGCCTTCGATGACGTCGTCGTTGAGGTCGTCCAGGCTGGCCCGGTAGGCGTCCAGCGAGCCGAAGCCAGTCGCGGCGTCGAGCTGTGCGCATAGGTGCGCGAAGTCGGCCATCCGCAGGTCGGTCGGGATGTCCGCTTCGGCGGCCCGCACCTTCACGGTCAGGTCCAGGAGCGAGCCGAGGATGACGGGCAGCACCTGCTCGTACTCCGCCCACAGCTCTGCCTCGGTGCGCCGCACGCGCGGACGCTCAAGCCGCAGCGGGAGGAGCCGTTCAGCGAGGTCGGGGCGGATAACCCCGACATCGATGCCGGTCAGCAGCATCGGACGGCGGTAACCGATGCGGAAGACGTCCCCGTCGGTGAACAGGGCCCGCTTGACGTCTTCGGCGCCGGTGACGATGCGGCACATGGCGTCGGAGAGGTCCGGGGTCATGTGGGAGAGGTTGTCCAGGGCGGTGACCCACCCGGCGGCCACGGTCGTGGTCAGGTTCTCCTCATCCTTCGGGGCGCGGCGCAGGTCGCCGCTCATGCCCTCGATGATCCGAACCAGCATCCGCCCGGCCGTGGACTTCCCGGCGCCCTGGGGGCCGGTGAGGAACGGAGCGGGGACGGGGACAGAGGGGCCGAGGCAGCCGATGAGCCAGGCGACGGCCAGGCACTCGGTCTCCGCAGTGGCGAAGTTCGTCAGCCTCAGCAGCAGGTCGATGCCCTTGCCGTCGGTGTCCTTGGCGGGCAGGGGCAGCTCCCCGGTGAGCTGGGTACGGCGCCAGCACACCTCACGCGGATCCGGGACAGCGATATCCCACCCGGTGGGGTGGATACGGACCGACTGCCCATCACCGCGGCCCAAGTCCAACCAGGTGGCACCGTCCAAGCCGGGCGCCACGCGGATGTGCACGGGCTGGGTGCCCTCGGTCAGCGCCAGCGCTTCGATCAAGTCCAGGGCCTCCTTGAGTGCGGTGCCGTTGAACACGCCGATGCCGTCCTTGAACAGGCCGACCATGAGTTCCTGCCGGTGGCTGCCCGTGGTGCCCTGGGAGCGGATCGGCCGGGCCACGGGGTGGCCATTCCTCTGCGCGTACACGGTCCCGTCAGCGGTGCGGAAGTACCGGAAATGCTTCTGCGCATAGTCGGTGATGATCTGGCGAGCAGGGGTCTTCTCGTCCTCGGACATGGCTCACATCCCCAGGGCGGTGCGGGCGTTGGCCCACGCGTCGGTGCAGTGCCGGACGGTCTCGCCCATGGACTGCGCGGCGGTGAACAGCCGCGTGATGTGGGTGTCGGTCAGGCAGCCGCACCGGCCGTGCGTGGACAGCACCGCGAGGAACGTCCGGTACACGGTCGCGTGCACCGCGCTTGTGGTGCTGGTGATGCGCTGCTCCGCCATGGTGATGCCCCGTTCCAGGTAGGCGGGGGTGCGGTGAGGGCACTGCCCGCCCAGGGCCGACGTGGGCACGGTGGAGGCGTGCGCCGTCCGGGCCGGGCGGGGCTCCTTCACGGTCAGGGCGCGGACGGTGTCGGGCAGGGCGGTCATGGTGCCGGTGCCGGGGCCGAGGTAGCGGGCGTAGGCCATGGTCGACTTGATGTCCACGCCGGGCCGTACGGCGTTCGCCGACCGCATCGTGCCTCGGTAGATCCAGTGCTCGCCGCGCGTCGTCGGCACGGTCCACGTGGCGGGCAGGGCGGTGCGGGCCCAGGCGACGGCTTCGTCGTCGTCCAGGTCCACCACGGTCACCCCGGCTCCGCCCGGGTGGTAGGCGACGGCGGCGGCCCTGCGCCACTTCGGCGCCCAGGCGGGCGAGGTGATGACGGCCGGGTCGGTGGTGGCGGCGGCCCAGCCGTGACAGACGCGCGGGCACGCGCAGGTCCCGGCGGTCTTCATGGTCGGCCGGCCGCCGCAGGCGTTGTCCCGGCAGTCGGGGCAGTTGCCGAACGGGACCTTCCCGGCCCGCAGCGGCAGGACCGGCACCCTCGCCGCGGCGAGCCCGAGCCCGGTGTTCAACAGGTCGCTCATGCCGCCACCCCCACCGAGCGGAGGGAGGTGTGCAGGGCGCGGCCGATGTGCTGGGAGTAGGCGGGCGGGATGGCTTCGGTCAGCTCCTCGCGCACGTCGGTCCAGGTGATGCCCATGGCGTTCTGCATCTCCGCGATGGTGGCCTTGCCGCCTCCGGAGCCGTAGGCGGCGACGTAGGGGCCGTCGTAGAAGCGGCCGTGCCGGTAGCCGCGCACCCGGCCCCGGTGCTTGGGGTGCGCCGGTCGGGCCATGGTCCAGCGGCCCAACTCGAAGTTGCGGTGCCGCAGGACCCCGAGCCCGAACATCTCCCCGCACAGCGAGAGGTCTTTGCGGATGGCGGCGCGGCCGTTGGGCTGTTCGATCACGTACGGCAGGCCGGTCCGCTCCAGCAGGGCGCGGGTGGGGGCGACCAGGTCGATGTGGGTGCCGCCCCAGCCCTGGGAGCGGTTGGTGCCCACCGTGAGCGCGCACTTGTTCTGGCAGGGCGGGGAGGCGTGCACGGCCGCGTACCGGCGGATCTCCCCCGACGCGATCAGGTTGGCCAGGTAGGTGAGGGCGTCGCCCTGGTGGAAGGTGAAGGGGTAGTTCGGGCGCGGGGCGATGTCGACGCCGACGACGTCGAACCCGGCCCGCCGGTAGCCCATGGCCGCGCCGCCGGCGCAGCAGAACAGGTCCAGCAGCAACGGCCTTACGCGGCCTACTCGCCGGATCACGGTCGGTTGAGTCATGCTGGGAGACCTCCAACAGGTCTGTAGCGGACTGGAGACAAGGGCGGCCCCGGTGTTCTTGGCGGAAGCGGGGGCCGCCCTTGGCATAGCTAGAGCGGGGCGTTCTGTCGGCGCCGCGCGGCGGCGGCCACGATCTGTCCGTGGTCGAACGCGAGAGGGCCGGTGTGGTCGAGCGGCACCCAGCGGATGGCGGCGGCGTCGTCCCCGGCGCGGGCGGTGGTGTCGTAGGGGACGGTCACCAGGTAGGCCGCGGTGACGTACCGGCCGCGCGGGTCGCGGTCGGGGGCGTCGTAGATGCCGATCAGGTCCAGGTCGTCGGCGTCGACGCGGACGCCGGTCTCCTCCAGCAGTTCGCGGGCGGCGGCGGCGCGGGAGGTTTCGCCGGGGTCGACGTGCCCGCCGGGCAGGGCGAGCTGTCCCTTGTGCGGCGGCCATCCCCGCTCGATCAGCAGGACGGCACCGTCGCGGATGCACACCACGTCGGCGGTGTAGCGGATGGTCTCGAAGGTCTCGGTCATTCGGGTTTCGCTCCTTGGTCGGGTCGGTTCAGCCGTGGAAGTGGTTGCGCTTGAACGTGGCCTTGCGGATGTTCACGGTGGTGCCGCCCTGGTGGCCGCTCGGGCTGAGGACCTGGGCGGCGATCCATCCGCCGAAGATGACGGCGGCCAGGGTGATCAGTTGGGTGATGAACGCGGTGAGCGCGGCGATGAACGAGGTGAGCAGGAGCAGTCCGCCGCACACCGCGAGGAACCCGACGCCGCCGAGGGCGACGTTGATCGCCGTGCGGGAGACGGCGGGCTTGGCGGTGACCGGCTCGGGGCGGTGCGGGTCGATGGCGTAGCCGGTGATGACGCGGCCGTCCGGCAGGACGATGCTCGCCACGGTCGGGACGGCGGCCGGCTGCACCGGCACGACCGGCGACGGGTGGCCCGCGGTGGGCGGGAGCGGGGTCGGGTGGTGGACCTCTACGGCCCGCTGGTGGACGTGGTCGGGGTACATGCGGAATCCATTCCGGTGCTCGGTGGGGGAGGCGGCGGCACGCCGTTCGGGGTGCCGTGTGGAGGGGGTTTCGGGGGTCTGAGCAGGCAGGCTCCCCGCCTCCCCGAAGTGGTGTTTTCGCTGATCAGCGTGGGGGAGACGGTTCGGGGAGGGGGTTGGGGAGTTCTCCCCGCCTCCCCGGGCCGGGTGGCTGTGCTTCCCCGCTACTCTGCGGCGGAAGTGGAACCGTCCGTGTCGCGGTTGGCGAGTGCTCGCAGGACGTGATCGCGGTGGACGACCATGACGCCGTGCGACTTCTTCGGCTCCTCGCCGTGCTCCTCCAGCAGGCTCTTGAGCCTGTCGTTGGTCCACTGGTCGCCGTAGACCTTCGGGGCCAGGGCGTGCAGCCGCTTCAGCACTTCGTTGGTCCGCAGCCGGGGCGCGTCGCCGATGACGTCGGCGACGTCGGCGAGCGCGTCACGCTCTTCGTCCTGCTCGACCACGCGCAGGGTGGTGACACCGTCGCGCAGGGTCTTGGCCCGGTCGGCGACTTCGGCGGCCGGCTCGTCGTCGATGAAGTGGGTCCGCACCGTGATGGACGCCTGCCCGGCAGGGATCGTGATGCCGTCGGAGGCGATGACCAGGGTTCCCTTGTCCAGGCCCTGGCGCAGCAGGTGCGGGGCGGCGCCGGCGTTGACGGCTTTGTCGCCCAGCGCCATGCGGGCCTGCGACTCGGTGCCGACCACGAGGGAGGCGCGGGTGTGGGCACCCTCGCGGACCAGCTTGGGCAGGTTCTGGTCGGTGGGGTCCTGCGTGCCCTGCCACATCAGCACGTCCACCGCACGCCCCTGGTTGTGAATTTCGCGGACGGCCATGAAGTACCGCGACGTGGCTTTGGCGCCGCCGTAGGGGCGTCCGTCCTCGCCCTTGGCCGGGCACATGAACGCTTTCTGCGCCTCATCCACCAGCACGATCAGCGGCGGGAACCCGAGCGACGGGTCCTTGCGGACCGCCTCGATCCTCCGGTTCATCTCCTCCACCGCGTCCTCGACCATCTCGGTCGCCTGAATGCAGTGGCCGTCGGAGGGGCCCTCGATCAGCACCTTCGCGATGCCCTCGAACATGGCCCAGTCGCCGACACCCTTCAGGTCGGCGATCCAGAACTGCACGGAGCGGTCCAGGGCCAGCCACAGGGCGAGTGCGCGCAGGGCTGCGGTCTTGCCTTGGTTGGACAGGCCGGTGACCAGCAGGTGGCGCTGATACAGGCTGATCGCGGCGGCGTCACCGCGCAGGTCCTGTCCCCACGGGGCTTTGCCGGTCTTGTAGTTCGCGGTCATCGTCTCGTCGGTGACCAGCGGGGACGGGCCGATCGGCTCGTCCAGCGCTCCGGAGTCGGCGATCCACAGCCGCACCGTGCGGGCGGCGGTCGGGATGGTGATGAACACCTCGTGCTCGTGGCGGGTCAGGTTCTCGGCGAGCTTGCGCCGCCGGTTCTGCACCTCGTTCGTGGCCACCCCGGACGGCAGCGTCACGTCCACCTCGACACCGCAACCGGCGATCCGGATCGGACCGAGCATGCTCGCGCCGGCGTCGCCCATCTCCTTGATGGCGTTGCGCAGGGCGGGCACGCCGAGGTCACGCAGGGCCTTGACGACGATGGACGGCGTGATCGGCTCCCCCTCGCCCGACCGTGCGTTCGCCGGAAGCGCCCAGGCGGGTGCGGCCTGCTGGTGCCGGCCGACGCCCCACAGGGCGAGTAAGGCGAGGAACGGGCCGATCGCGAGCGCCGGACCCCACACGATCTGCACGATGCGGATGAGCAGGGCGATGAAGTCGATCGTCGCCGCCAGGGGCGTGATGACCTCCCCGACCCGACCGGTGTTGATGGCCATCACCACGCCGAGAGCCACCAGCACTCCGACGCTCATCCCGGCGCCGACGGCGACACTCTTGGCGGCATCGAGCGGGGAGTGCAGCAGGTCCATGCGGCGACGGTGGCGCGCTTCGCGGAAGCGCTGCCCGCGCTCCTCCCACTCGGCAGCCGCTTCCATGTTCCCCGCGGCTTCCGCCGCGCGCATGTAGCGCTCGTAGCGGGCTGCGGTCCGCCCGTCCCACGTACGGCGGGCCACGATCCGCGCCCCGCCCACCACGTAGAGGCTGTGCCGTGCCACCGCACGCGCGGCCGTGGTGGTGCGCTCGTCGGTGGCCAGCCGCTTGATGGCCCGGCCGGAGCGCACCCACAGCGGCACGAGGGCGGGCGGTGCGGGGTCGGGGACCACGGTCAAAGTGGTCACGTTGTCGGCGGGCGGGAGGTCGGTGTTCTTGCGCAGGTGAACGACGTTGTCACCCATGAGGGGAAGACTCCTGACTGCCCCAGGCGGGGCGGAAGATGAGAGGGCGCGCTGGGGTGGCCGGGACCGTGGCAGGAACGGCCACCCCAAGCGCGCGTCATACGGCGCGGGCGGTCACCACCAGCTGGAGGACTTCTTGGCAGCCTTCGCCTTCGCGGCCTCGTTCACGACCCGCTGCCTCTCCGTGGTGAGCGCGGCGATCTCGGCGATCAGCCGCGTCTCGGCCGACGCCCAGGCGGTGTCCAGCTTGCGTTCCGCGCGGGCGGAGCTGCCACCGCGCGCGACGCGGTAGGAGCCGCTGGCCGCACTGGCGAGGATCGCGCGGCGCTCGCGGCCGTCCAGCGGCCACAACTCGCGGTTTTGCACCGCTGCGAGCTTCCGGCTCGCCTCCTGGATGGCGCGGTCCAGGCGGCGGGTGTCGGGCTTACCCATGTCAGACACTCCTCGGACAGTCGGAAGGTGTGGGGAAGGCGCACGGCACACACGTGCCGAGCGAGGGCGGGATGACGTAGCCGGCATCCCGGCGGCACTGCGGGCAGGTGCGGCGCGCGGCATTCGCCTTGGCCAGAGCCGCCCGTTTCGCGTCCGTCATGGGCCTCACCGGCTTGGCCAGGTCGACGCGGTAGAGGTAGGCGACCAGCGGGCCGCGCCGGCGGCGCGGCCGTTCGAGCTGAGCTGCCACGTCCTGGCCGCCGGGCCGAAGACCTTGTGCGCGGAGTTGGCGACGGGTGGCGTAGCCGTCCGGGGCCAGGCGCCACCGGAACACCGGCAGCGCCCCCATCACGCCACCTCAGCCGATGCGGCGCGTTCAGCGAGCAGGGTGTCCCGCAAGATTCGGGCGTTCGCGGGCGAGGTGCGCACCGTGCGGCGGATGCCTTCGGCGGTCACCTTCGCGTCCGGCCAGTCGGCCGTCGCCGCCCGCGCTTCGGCGAGCAGTTCGGCCGGGGTGCGCTTCGGACGGGTCGACTTCGCCACCGCTGGCAGACGGCCGGTGGTGCGGCGCGGCCGGATCGACTCAGCAGCAGCGACCGCCCGCCGCTCGATCGAGGCCACCGGAGCAGCCACGGCCAGCGGGAACGGCTTGAGGGGCGGGGTCGACTTGCCCAGGTCGACCGCGACCGGATCGGGCACCGTCAGCCGGGTCAACGTGACCACCGGGCCCGGGGTCGATTCGGGCAGGTCAGCCGTAGACCGTTTCCTGATGAACTGGGTGGATTCCTCCGCATTCAGTTCCGGACTGGAGTCGAGTGCGGGGGCGAGGGTGGTGCCGCCGAACATCGAGGCCAGCGCGGCGTCCGCACCGGCGGTGACACGCTCGCGCTGAACGTCCAGCAGCCTCGATCCGAGCGCCGCGTCCCCGACCCCGACTTTGCGGGCCAGCCGCCACGATGCCCGGTCCGAGCGCTTGCGCACCCGGTCGCTGGGGTGCTGGGTGGCGCGGGCGCGGTGGTAGGCGAGCGCCTGGACCAGATCGGCGGTGCGGCGCTCGTTCTCCGCGTCCCGGCCGTCGGTGTGCACCACGATCCGCCGGGCCAGGAACGCCATGCCCTCGGCCGAGACGGACATGCCCATCGGGGTCAGGGCGTAGATCACGGTCCGCCCCGGATCGGGGGCGGCCATCGCCCCCATGACGGCGGCGGCGGCCGGCAGCGCCCACAAACCGGCGCGGACGATGCGCGGGGAGGACTGCCCCAGCATGGTCAGACCCAGCAGGACCAGGGCGAGCACAGCCGTGGCGCCCTCACCGGCGGCGAGCGCACCGAGCGCGGTGCCCTTGCCGTAGGCGTGGCCGATGTTGCTGTAGGTGCCGATCCCGCCGAACACGCCCGTGGCCAGCATCGGCACGAACGCCGCCGCCAGGACCCCGACCTGTACGCGGGTGAGCTTCGCGCCGGTCATCGCACACCCCCGGCGGTGAGCAGGGCGGCGAAGAAGAGCAAGCCGCCGGCGGTCAGGGTGAGGTCGACCGCCTGGCGCAGGCAGGAGAACTTGGCAACCGCCAGCCGGGACAGGCCGGCGATGTCGGCGGCCAGGTCCCCCGCGACGGCGGCGGGGATCTCCTCCGGGGTGAGGGTGGCCCACAGGGGGAAGCCGTGCCGGCCGCCCAGGTTCGGGCGGGTCGAGCGCAGCAGCAGACCGGCCGCCGCCACCAGCAGCCCCACCCCGAGCCCGCCGGCGAGGATGGCGGGCCAGTACAGGGGCAGGTCCCGGGCGAGCAACCAGGTACCGCCGAGCACCGCGCCGACGAACACCAGCAGCAGCGCGGCTTTGGTGTCGGTCCGCGCGATCTCCGCCTTCACCTCGGCGTGCGCGGCGATCAGATTGCGGTCGGTGGTACTCACGCGGCACCGCCGGTAAGGCTCGTGCCGGCCGCGCGGTTGACCAGCGCGACCCGGGCGGCCAGCGCGCGGCGGCGGGCCCGGCGGATGCGACGCTCGTCCAGCTCGGTCGGCGTGCGGTCGAGGGTGACGATGTGCGCGTCCAGCAGGTCGACGTCCGCGAGGATCACGGGCATCTCCCGCTCGATCGCGTCCAGCTCCGCGACCGTCGGCTCCATGAAGTCGGCGAACGCGGTAACAGCGTCCTGAACAGTGACGATGTGGTTCATGGGTCGTGGTCTCCCTAGCAGGTGAAACGGCCCGAACAGCACCCCCGGAGTAGCCGCTCCGGGGGTGCACGCCGTTGGAACCAGCAATCCGGCTCCCCTCGGCCCCACCCGTACGGCCAGCGGGCCGGACGGGCGGGGGAGGCAACCGGCCGCAGCAATGCGACTGCAGGGGTCAGGTGACGCGGTGGGCGTGGTCGCCTCGCCGGTCCAGCGGTGGCGGCACCTGAAGTCTTCGTCGGAGCACCGAAGCCTCCTTGGTTTCGAACAACGGGGATGAAGCACTGCAAGGGGGACCTATATCCCCACCCTCCGGCCGTTGCTCGCGGTCACCGGGCCACCTCGCCAGTACGGGCCGAAACCCTGTTCCACCTGGCCTTTAGCGGGATTGCAGCGTCCCCGCCCTCTGCACGTGCGGCATCAGCCGCCATCCAGCCGAGCGGTTCCCGCCCTCGCTGGGATGCAGTACCTGTTTTACAGGTATTGCATGGGTCCTCGTCAAGTACGTCGACGGAATCGCATGGCTTTGCGCCGGAACTTCCTGGCGCACAATCAGCATCGGTGCAGGTGAGGGGAGTTGGTTACCCCATGCGTAGACAGCTCAGGGAGTTCTGGCTACCGTCAAGAAGTCCCTAGACGTCCCATCGGGGGTGCAGATGTCCAACGAACGCCTGCGGTCGGCTCTGTTAGCCCGTGGCATGACCGTCCAGGGATTGGCCGATGAGATCGGAGTCAACCCAAAAACGATTGAGCGCTGGATCACGCAGGGCAAAGTGCCGTACCGGCGGCACCAGTACGCAACGGCCACAGTGCTCAATGTCGACGTCACGACCCTGTGGGACGACAGGCGCGCGGTGGACAGCGCGACAGACCTGACCAAAGCGGAGATCGTCGCTGTCTACCCGCATCGGCACACCGTGCCGCCCGGCCTCTGGCGTGAGCTGTACGCGCGGGCGGGGAGGAACCTTGACGTGCTCGTCTACTCGGGGCTCTTCCTGTCCGAGGACCCTTCGTTTCTGGATCTTCTGAAGAAGAAGGCTGAGGCGACCACGCAGGTACGCGTCCTGCTGGGGGACCCCGACTGCGAAGCGGTCCGGCAGCGTGGCATGGACGAGGGCCATCGAATCATGGACGGGAAGATCCGGAACGCGTTGGTGAACTATCGGCCTCTCTTCAAAAGCTGTCCGGAGATCCGCTTCCGTCTGCACGCAACTACGCTCTACAACTCCATCTACCGGTCCGATGACGAGATGCTCGTCAACCCCCATGTCTACGGCATCGGTGCCTACATGGCGCCGGTCTTCCACCTACGGCGGATGCCGGGCGGCGGTCTATTCGACACCTACGCGAATAGCATCGAACAGACCTGGGGAGGCGCACGCCAGATCACGGACCGCGACGTCACGGGAGCATGAACATGGGACGCATCGACTACTTGCACGACCCTGACGCTCCGCCGGCCAACTCGGTCGTCCCGTCTGTCGTGGCCTTCGTACAGAACGATGCGGGTCAGGTGCTGGTGATCCAGCGGTCCGACAATGGGCGCTGGGCGTTGCCCGGTGGAGGTCACGACGCAGGCGAGTCGATCAGTGACACCGTGGTGCGCGAAGTCTGGGAAGAAACCGGCATCAAGGCTGAAGTCGTCAGCATGTCGGGGATCTACACCGACCCGGGTCACGTGATGCAGTACGACGACGGAGAGGTTCGCCAGCAGTTCAGCATCTGCTTTCGCGCGCGCCCCGTCGGGGGTGAGCTGCGTACGAGCAACGAGACGACACAAGTCCGCTGGGCTGACCCAGCGGACTTGTCGAAGTTGGACATCCACCCCACCATGCGGCTCCGGATCGAGCACGCCATGGATCGCGCGCGGACAACCCCCTACATCGGTTGACGCTTGGCGGTAGCGACCCGTTCCAGCACGCGCGAGGTGCTCGCGAGGATCTCCGGCTCTGCCCGGCGGATGAACGTGCCGATCAGGCTGTCCGGCCCGTACCTTCCGGCGATCTCGTTGACTCGGTCGATCGGGTTCGTGGGCGTACCGTCCGGCGTCGTGTTCATGTCGCAATAGCAGAGCGCGTCGTTCAGGTGCGGGCTGTCACGGGGGAACTTGGATTCCAGTTCCTCTCGGAGCCCTCTCGCCTCTGCCTCCATCCACGCACACGAGTGGTGGGCTACCAGGTTCACGACCCGTTCGTCAGCGCGAGCCACGTCCCGGAGGTAGCGGGCGCCGTCCAGCGGGTGGAAGCCCGTCTTGGCAAGACCTGGCGAGTACCCGATGTCATGAAGGACGGCCGCCGCTTCCAGCAGCTCGGCATCCTCTCCGAGGATGCGCGCGATACTGCGCGCCCGCTCAGCGACCCCCAAGCAGTGCTTCCAGCGGCGTGGCAAGGGCTCGGCAAGCAGGGACTCCGCCAAGGGGTAGGCCCACTCCGTCAGCTCCGACAAGCTACGAACGCTCCTCTCGAATCGGCACAGCACGGACCGTCCGCGCCTTGCCCTGCCCCCCGCTCGCCAGCACGCCGGCGGCCTCCAACTTGTCCAGAGCCTTGGTCACGGTGGGACGAGAGATACCGAACCGCGCTGCCAGAACGGAAGCGCTGGGAAAGGCTGCCCCTACTTCGAGACCTTCCTCCGTGACGATGTCTGCGATTCGATCGACCAGCGGGCGTCGATCGGCTTGGTTCCCTGCTCGTATCACGCGCCATCGTCCGCCAGGCACTGGCTCGGCGATGCCATCCCGTTGGAGAACACTGAACGCCCGGAGCGCCACCCCACGCGAGATCTTGTAGTCGCGCATGAGGTCAGCAGCAGATGGAAGCTCCACCATGTCCGGGTCCGCCTCGATACGGGTCCTCACCGCATCCGCAACCTTCAGGAAGGTCCCCCGTGGGCTAACTTGCTGCGGCACTCGCTCCTCCTGCTCTACCGACCGTCGTGCCGCCCCAGCTTCCCACGCCATGGCCTACACCGGGAGGACCGTTCATCACCTCCGCCCTGAACGGACCGCCAACTCGGTCATCTGAAAGTTTCGATCTCGCTCCCATGAGGAACTGGACGGATATATCGTTGCTTGGAGCGTTGAAACTGAGAGGGGTCCTGATGGAATCAACCGAATCGGCGGGGAATGCTGAAACTTTCTCAATTCGCGTTTCGTCTGTAAAGCTTCTAAGTGGTGACGTGATCACCCTTCCTCGGGCGGGCGTAACTGCCATCGTGGGGCCTAATAATGCGGGCAAGTCGACACTTATTCGAGAAATGTCGACCCACATCAGATTTGGTCCTGTCAACGCACCCCTACACGGCACCTCCTTTATTGTAGAAAACGCTCCACTGGAATGGTCAGGAAGTGAGGAGGATGCCAAGGCTAGAATTTTGCAGCACGCGAAAGTGGTCAATATCGGCGGGCAGAATAACTTCGTTCGCCCTGGTGCCCAAGTGCCCATTGATGCGATTAGCTGGCGCCTTTCGTTCGATGCGATTGAACATGGGTTGCAGGAGATGTGGGATCTCCTGGTGTTCTATGGAGACGCATGGCAAAGAATTCACAGCGCGGCTTCGGTGGAGATGCGTAATGTTTTCGACGACCCTGCCGTGTCTCCTCTTCATGTCCTCCAGGACCGCTCTGACCTCTTTGCGGAACTGTGCAATCTCTCCATGGAGGTGTTTGGTCAACCTCTCACGCTTGACCGCCTTAGCAAAAATATTAATCTACGAGTCGGTGAAACGGGTATCCCTTCACCAAGGGTGGATGAAATTAGCGCGGAGTACCGAACCGCTCTGTCGTCGCTGCCTACGTTGATGGAGCAAGGGGATGGCATGAAAAGCCTCATCGGGCTTCTCGTCTCCTTGGTGACATCTGTCTATCCAATCGTTTTCATTGATGAGCCTGAAGCGTTTCTTCACCCGCCACAAGCCATGGCCTTGGGTAGAATCCTCGGTGAACAGGCTAGGGTAAAGAATACGCAGATTGTCCTGGCGACTCACGATCGCAATATTCTCTCTGGTTTGCTGCAATCGGAGGCGGATGTGTCGATTGTCCGCCTTGAAAGAGCGGCTGGCGATAGAACGCGAGCGCGTCAACTTAACGTTGAGGAGCTAAGGAGTATTTGGAACGATCCGGTTCTGCGGTACTCGAACGTTCTAGATGGGCTCTTCCACAAGGCTGTCGTCCTCGCTGAAGCTGAGCGGGACTGTACTTTTTATTCGTCCGCCCTGGAAGAGTATGCACCAAGGGGTGGGCTCCCTATTCTTCCCGGTGATGTATTGTTCGTGCCTAGTGGTGGTAAGGATGGGTTCCCTCGGCTCGCGAAGGTGTTGCGTTCGGTCAGCGTTCCTGTGGTCGCCAGCCCGGACCTAGACGTCTTGAACGACAGAGGTAAGATGCGAGTTCTCGTTCAGGCTATGGGGGGAGAGTGGTCGCATCTCCAATCCGACTACGACAAGGCGACCGCAGAGTTCAGGCAACCTCGCGAGGCCACCCATGTAGCTGACGTTCTTGCAGCATTGAACGGCGTTTTTTCTTCTAGGGGAGAAGATTACTTTACGGCGGACGTTCGGCGAGAGTTCATGGCGCAGTTGAGAGGCAAGGGAAATCCATGGTCCGCATTGAAAGACTACGGAGAGTTGGCCTTTCGCGGCGATCCAGTGGCGGCTCAGTCTCTTCTCCAAAAGCTTGATTCGATGGGGATCGTCGCGGTGAGGGTGGGCGAGCTGGAGCGGTTCGCGCCGAATCTGGGAGTAGCTAAAGGAGCTGGATGGTTGCCTGCTGCTGTCGCAGCCGGATGCCATAGGGAAGACGCGGTCCGGAAGCACGTCGCCGCCCTTGTGAAGGCTGCCGCTATCGTAGACGCCGCCACCTAGGGGGAATGGGGGCACCGCGATGGCGCCGAAGCAAGGTCTCAAATGTGGTCTCAATGGCCGCCGATTCCGAGATTGTCCGCTGTCGTCCACAGGAATCCAGCAACCCTTCTGACCAGGTAAGCAGCGGTGATTGCGAACGTCCCTGAACAACCCCGGACCAAGACCGGACAACTCGTAATGCGTAGGTCTCGGGTTCGAATCCCGAAGGCGGCTCAGACGAAGGCCCAGGTCACGCAGGTGCGACCTGGGTCTTCTGGTGTCACGGGGCCCCGGGCCCGCACCGGACGGTGCGGGTGGGGCCGCCGGTCGGCGGATCAGCCGGTCCAGAAGTCCCACCAGCGGGTCAGGATCAGCATCCCGATGCTCCCGGTGTGCAGGACGGGCGGCACCCAGGTGAACTCGTCCAGGAAGCCGCGGACCGCGCGCGGGGCCGGGAGCAGGCCGGTGCGCACGTTGTGCGAGGTGACGTACCAGAACATGACGAGCGTCGCGAGCCAGGCCGAACAGCACCAGAGGCACAGCGCGTTGATCTCGTACAGCGACTGCTGCATCAGCCAGGTGCAGAAGCCGACGCCGAAGAGGGTGCCGGCGTTGAGTCCGAGCCAGAACCGGCGGCGGAAGCGCGCACCGGCGAGGAGGGCGGCGCCGACGGCGACGACCATGCCGTACGTCACCAGGCCCAGCATCGGGTTGGGGAAGCCGAAGACCGAGGCCTGGTCGCTCTTCATGATGCTGCCGCAGGAGACGACCGGGTTCAGGCTGCACCCCGGCGTGAAGTTCGGGTCCTCCAGCAGCTTGAACTTGTCCAGCGTGATCACCCACGCCGCCAGCAGCCCCACCGCACCGGTGATCACCAGCATCCAGCCGAACGCCCGGCCGGCGCCCACCGCCGTCGGGGGCTGTTCCGCCTGCTCGCTCCGGGCGAGGGGTGCCTCGTCCTTCACACGCGTCATCGTCATGCGGCGACGCTACACGCGGAATCCTTTCATCGCGGTTTTCCCCGTTTTCTTCCACCGGAACGAGGGAAAGCCCCGGCGACGGGTCAACCCTTCCCGCGCCGGGGCCCCTTCCGTCCGGATGTCAGGTACGCACCCTGCGCACCGGCAGCAGGCAGTGCGCGCTCTGCGCCACCATCTCCTCGTCGGCCAGGAACGCCCGCAGCCGCTCCTCGCCGACCGGCTTCCCGTGCACGGCCTCCGGCCAGGGGCGCAGCGCGCAGATCAGGTAGGCCTTGCCGCTTTCGTGGGCGGCCTTCTCCCACTCCGGCGGCACCGGGCACTGCACCTTCATGAACGGCATGTTGAGCACCGCCTGCTCGGCCTCCACCAGCAGCGTGATCGGGATCCGGGTCTCCCGGGCGAGGTCCGCGACCCGGTCGCCGATCGTCAGACCGATCTTCTCCAGCTCCCCGCGGAACGCCTCCGCCCCGGCCTCGGGCCCGTCGCGGCCGTCGCCGAGGGAGTACACCATCAGGAACGGCGTCACGGGCGCGTCGGCCTCGGACTCCGGTTCGTTGGCCCAGGGGATGACGGTGAGGGTGCCCAGGAGCGATTCCTGCCGGCCCGGCGTCGTGGCGGTGGTGGAAGAGGTCATGGGGCCGGATGCTAGTGCCGCCCCTTGGGCCCTTCGTGAGCGTTTCCACCCGTTCGGCCCATATGACGGGGCGATGATTCACCTGGCCGGGTAATGGACGCGGTGACACCCTCCGGAACGGTTCACGATCAGGGTCGTTGGTCCGGGGGAGCCACGACGAGCAGGGAGCCCGATCGATGAGCGTCGCACAGCCGTTGTCCCGACTCCTCCCGCGCCGGCGCACCGTCCTGCGGTCGCTCTTCGCGCTGACCGTCACCGCCTTCACCGGCGGGGCGCTCGCCCACGTCGCCACCACGCGGGCCGACGGGGCGGGGCGGGCGGCCGCGGGCGGGTTCGACGAGATGTACCGGGGGCGGCACATCCAGGGGCGGCCGGTGGCCGGCGCGGGGTTCGACGTGCGCGTCGACGGCCGGCCCCTGCACCTGATGCGGTGCGCCGGCGGCGGCTACCTGACGCCCGTCGACCACTACTCGTCGTACCCGACCCCCCTCGCGGCCGCCCGCGGCGCCGTGGACGAGCTGGGTTCCGCCCGACTGGCACTGGGAGCGCACCATGGTGTACGTCCGTAAGAACCAGCGCGACCTGACCGCCGCCGAGCGCAGGAAGTTCGTCGGCGCGGTCCTGGAGCTGAAGAGGAGCGGGCGGTACGACGACTTCGTCCGCACGCACGTCCGGTACTACAGCGCGGACGGCGACGACGACCTGCGGGTGGCGCACATGGCGCCGTCGTTCCTGCCCTGGCACCGCCAGTACCTGCTGGAGTTCGAGCGGGCCCTCAGGAGCGTCGACCCCACGGTGACCGTCCCCTACTGGGACTGGACCCGCGACAACACCCCGGCGGCGTCCCTGTGGGGCGAGGACTTCATGGGCGGCAACGGCCGGCGCGGCGACCGCCAGGTGACCACCGGGCCGTTCGCGTACGAAAGGGGCGACTGGCCGATCACGGTCGGCGTGACCGAGAGCCCGTTCCTCACCCGCAACTTCGGCAACCCCGCCAACCCGATCGAGCTGCCCACCGCGCGGGAACTGGCCCGGGCGACCGCCGAGACGGTCTACGACTCCGCCCCCTGGGACTCCACCAGCCGCACCGGCTTCCGCAACGCGCTGGAGGGCTGGACGCGGGAGGCGGGCAACGGCCGGTGGCGCAACCACAACCGGGTCCACCGGTGGGTGGGCGGACTGATGCTCGGCGGCGCGTCGGTCAACGACCCGGTCTTCTGGCTCCACCACTCCTTCATCGACCTCGTCTGGTCGCGCTGGCAGCGCAAGAACCCCGAGGCCCGCTACCTGCCCGCCTCCCCGCCCCCGCCCGGTTCGGCCCAGTACCGGCGGGTCGTCGCGCGGCACGAGCCGATGCCGCCGTTCCGGGCCACCCCGGACGACGTCGCCGACCACCGCCACCTCTACCGCTACGCCTGAGGGGTCCGCGGACGCGGAACGGCCCCCCGGCCGGTGGGCCGGGGGGCCGTACGCGCTACGGACGGTCAGTTGCCGTAGCCGCCGTGCTTCTTGTGGTCGTCGACGTTGGCGCACTGGTTGCCGAACGCCGGGTTCAGCAGACCGATGATGTCGATGGTGTTGCCGCACAGGTTGATCGGGATGTGGATCGGGACCTGGACCGCGTTGCCGGAGATGACACCGGGGGACTCGACGGCTGCGGCGTCGGACCGCGCGTCGGCGACGGCCATGCCGGTTCCGCTCAGGGCGACAGCGCCCGTGCCGACGATGACGGCGGCAGCCTTCGCGATGCGAGACATCAAAATCTCCTTGTACGTGGAAATCCGACCGCGGACCTGCGGTCGTCACTCCCCTACAACGCCACTCGTCAGGCCGGGTAACGGCCGCGCCACCCCAACAACCGGTCGTGGCACGGCATTCGCTCTTTTGGCCCCGGGGATTGCGCGGAACGGGTGACCGGCCGGCGGGAAGGGCGGCGGATCAGTCTTTCGGCCCGTCGAGGCCGAGCGTGGAGTCCAGGCCTCCGGTCACGCTGGGCGACAGGAGACCGGCCTGCGGCAGCTCGGCGCCGGGCATGCCGAGCGTCTCGGCGCGCGGCGGCGTGACCGGCAGGCCGAGGATCGCGCCCGGGGTCGTCGCCCGGAGCTCCGAGGCGGGGGCCGCCACCAGGGCCCGGCCCGTCGGGTCCTCGCCGACGGCGTCCGGCAGCGGGGCGCTGACCAGCGTCTCCGGGACGCCCGACGTGACCGGGAGCTGCGGCAGGAGGACGGGCTGGAACCTGCCCTCACCGTGTCCGGTGAGCCCCATGGGCGCCCCCGGGAGCGGGATGGGCACGCCGGTACGCAGGGTCGGGGTCTCGGTGGGGAGTACGGTGCCGAGGCCGTGCAGCGGCACGTCGACCGGCGCGACCGGTACGGTGGTCGCTGCGGCGGCGGGCGACGCCATCGCCGCGGATGCGAGGCACGTGACGAGAATCCCCATGCCGGCCTGAGATTTCAGGTTCATTTGCTGCGTACGCCTTCCCGGGCTGTGAGTACGGTGCTGCCCAAAAGAACGAGCACGCGCCGAAAAACGCGTCAGGATTCCCCTGGTTGCAGCAATGGCGACGGCGGTGTTGACGGGCGGGTCCGGAAATGCCGAAAGGCCGACGGAAACGTGGTCGTTTCCCGTCGGCCCCGGCAGCGTCGTCCACGCGGCCGCACTCCTTCCGCGTGTGTCGCCGGGCGTGTGCCCCGGCGTACTACTTGCCCAGCGCGGGCAGTCCGCCGAGGAGCGGCTGGGCGGTGTCCTTGGCGCCGTCCAGGCCGCCGGTGGCGCCCTGCACCTTGTCGACGGCCTTGCCGTCGGTGACCTTGCCCACCGCGTCGGTCGGGACGGCCTCGGTCAGACCGCGCTTGCCCAGCGCTTCGACTCCTCCGTTGAGGCTGGACGGGGTGAGGCTGTCGACGGCGAAGGCCGGGGCGGCCACGCCCAGAGCCATCATGGAACCGGCGACGACCGCAGCAACCTTGGTGGGCTTCATGGGGATGAGTCCTTCCTGGAACGGCGTCTGTTCGCTACAACTCGGCCGCCGCACAAGCCACTTGATGCGTCCTGGGCGGGGCTCTGTCCTCTGTAACGAGCCCTCCGCCCGGGGGAAACTCCATCGGTCCGGAATTCTGGCCACTGCACTCGAACGATACGGAGCGGTCCTATTCTCGGATGAACGTGCGAGTGGCCGTGCGGGCAACGGCCGGCGGCCGTGTCCGCCCGGCGGGACCGGGGCGGCACGGCCGCGGGGGGTGGGAGCGTACGGCCGCCGGGTTCAGCGGGCGGCGACCGGCATCTGCGGGGTCGAGGTGGCGGGCAGGGTGGTGGCGGGCAGGGTGCTGACGCCCGTCGCCGGGGTGTCCGTCATCTTGGCGACGTCCTTCATGATGGCGTCCATCAGGGTCTGGGTGGCCGCCTGGACCTGGGACGCCGAGGTGGTGGCCTGACCCTTCGCCGCGGCGGCGACCAGGTCGTCGATGGCCTTGTCCATGGCGGCGAGGGCCTTGTCCACGTCCGTGTCGGTGGCGTCGGCGGCGGGCTCGGCGGCCGGGTCGGTGACGTCCGGGGCGTCCGTGCCGCCCGCGGGCTCTACGGGGGCCTCGTCGGTGGCCGCCCAGGAGTCGGCGCCGCCCGTGGTGCCGGACGTGCCCGTGGTGGGGACGGTGGTGGCGGCGGTGCCGGTGGTGCCGGTGTTCGTCTTGGTGTTCGCCTCGGCCATCGCCTTGCGCAGGGCCTCGATGGCGGCCGTCAGCTCCTTCATCTCCTGGTTCGTCCCGGCGGAGGGGAGCGACTGCGTGCTGCTCGTGCCGGAGGCGGTGGCGAGGACGGAGTCGACCACGCCTCCGATCGAGCCGAGGATGTCGCTGATGTCCTCCGGTGCCTCGGCCCGCTGGGCGGGGGCGAGGGGGGCGGAGTGGGCGGCGAGTGCGGGTCCCGCCGTACCGAGCGTGAGCGCGGCGCAGAGTGCGGTGACCGCCACACGGCGGGGTGTCAGGAGACGCATGCCTTGTCCTTCCAGTGACGCGTCGGAATGTGACATCACCGTCGGTCCGCCCATTGCGCCCCGCAAACGCGTGCGCGGCAAGCGCGCGTGGGCCCGATGGGTGAACCGGGCCGTCTGACCTGCCGGAAAAGGCCCCGGGCGGGCCGTCGCCGGGAAATGGCGCGGCGCCGCCGATGGGGTGGCCGGCCCCCTCCCGCACACGACGAAGTGCGCCGTTCCCGGAGGAACGGCGCACTTCTCGTCGCGTCGGGCCGCCCGAGCGGGCGGACGTCAGTCGTTGACGCAGACGTTGCCGAAGGTCGGGTTGAGCAGACCGATGATGTCGATCGTGTTGCCGCACAGGTTGACCGGGATGTGGATCGGCACCTGGACCACGTTGCCGGAGATGACGCCGGGGGACTTCACGGCCGCGGCGTCCGCGTCGGCGTCGGCGTGCGCGACGCCGGTGGCGCCGACGACCGAGGCGGCGACGGCGGAGGTCAGGACGGCTGCCTTCGCGATACGGGACATGGTGGGGAACTCCTAGGTCGGTGAGGCTCTGCGGCCGACGTGGTCGGCTACACCAACAACGCCGCAGCATTTCGGCGGTTGCGCGACCGAACGGGTGACGCGCGCCCCCGCGGCTCGCCCGCGACACGCCGCACCGTCAACGCGGCACCCCGGCAGGGAAGTTGCTCCATGGGTGTTTCGCGTGCTTCTGGTCCGGTTTGTTGAGTTATAACGTACATCTCGCTGGACGCGGTCCTCACTCGTCGAAGCGGAGAACCGGGATGGGGAATGCAGAGGTTCTTTCAGTGTGGGAACGCCCGAATCACGTGCGCCGCTGACATTCGCCCGCGCGCCGGAAAGCGCCGGGACCGACGACCTTGCCGACTCCGCCGAACCCTCCTGCCGCCCGCTTCGTGGAAAGCTTCGTAGAAAGGGTCACGCGTGCGTTCCCCACTCACCGCATTGCATGTTGTCCAGCCGGGTGACGGCGGGGTGGCCCGCGTGGTCACCGACGTGATCGGAGCGCAACTGGACCTGGGCATGCGGGTCGCCGTCGCCTGCCCGCCCGGTACGCCGCTGGCGGTGGCGGCCGGCGCGCGGGGCGCCGAGGTGCACCCGTGGCGGGCCGGCCGCGAGCCGGGCCCGCGCCTGGTCGCGGAGAGCCGCCGGGTCGCCGCGCTGGTCGACCTCGTACGCCCCGACCTGGTGCACGCGCACAGCGCGAAGGCCGGACTGGCCGCCCGGATCGCGGTGCGCGGCCGGATCCCCACCGTCTACCAGCCGCACGCCTGGTCGTTCGAGGCGGTCGACGGGGTGACCGGCGCGCTCGCCAGGCGCTGGGAGCGCTGGGCGGCCCGCTGGACCGACCGGGTCATCTGCGTGAGCGAGGCGGAGCGGCGCCGCGGCGAGCACGCCGGGGTGCGGGCGCCCTGGTCCGTCATCCACAACGGCGTGGACGCCCGCCGGTTCACCGCCGGACCGGGCAGGGCAGCCGCCCGCGCCGCGCTCGGCCTCCCGCCCACCGCGCCCCTCGTGGTGTGCGTGGGGCGGCTGTGCCGCCAGAAGGGGCAGGACGTGCTGCTGGACGCATGGCCCGCCGTCCTCGCCCGCGTACCGGACGCCCGGCTCGTCCTGGTCGGCGACGGCCCGGAGGCCGAGGCACTGCGCACGGCCGCCGCCGGACTGTGCGTCCCGGCCGCCGGGTTCGCACCGGGCACCGGGCTCGCACCGGGCACCGGGCCCGGCCCGCGCGCGGCGGCCGGCCCGCGCACGGAACCCGGCCCCGGCCCCCAACCCGGCCCCGAGCCCGGCCCCCGCACGGCCGCCGCAGCGGGTACGGCCACCGCGTCCCGTACCGCCGCCGCCCCGTGCGGCGCGGCGGACCGGACGGTCACGTTCGCGGGCGCCGTCACCGACACGGCGCCCTGGTACCGGGCCGCCGACCTGGTCGTCCAGCCGTCCCGCTGGGAGGGGATGGCCCTCGCGCCGCTGGAGGCGATGGCGGGCGGACGCCCCGTCCTCCTCACCGACGTGGACGGCGCCCGCGAGAGCCTGCCACCCGGCCAGGAGGCGCACTGCCTGGTCCGGCCGGACGACCCGGCCGCCCTGGCGGACGCCCTCACCGCCCTCCTGCGGCGCCCGGTGCTCCGCGAGGCCCTGGGGCGCCGGGCCCAGCAGTACGTACTGCGCCGCTTCGACGTGCGGCGCGCCAACGCCGCCCTCGCGGACGTGTACCGCGAGGTGACCGCCGCACCGCGCCACCGCCACGAACTCGGGGAGCCGATCTCCCAGTGACCACGGAAAGCACCAGCCCGGCCACCCCCACCGTCGTCCCGCCCCGAGGGGCGGTGGACCGGGCGGCCCCGCCGCCGCGCCGCCCGGAGCCCGCACCGCCCTTCGTCTCGTCCCTGGTCGCCGCCGACTGCGCCGCCGTCCTGCTCGCCGCGCTGCTGCTCGACCCCCAGCAGCGCGGCGCCGCCCTGCTGATGCAGCTCACCGCGTGCCTGGCCGCGCTCAACGCGTACGCCGGCCTCTACCGGCCCGGTGCCGTGGCCTCCGTACTCGACGAACTGCCCGCCCTCGCGGGGCGCGCGGCGATCGCGTGGTGCGCGGCCGCCGCGCTGCTGGCCGCGCAGTCGCCCCGGCACGCCGTCGGCCCGGTCGCCCTGGCCGCCGTGTACGCCGTCCACCTCGCGTTCGTGTGCGGGTGCCGTGCCGTCCTGCACCACCGGCGGCGCGCCGCCGCCCGCGCCCATCCGCGCTCCGCGCTCGTCGTCGGCTCCGCACCCGACGCCCAGCGCCTCGCCGGCACGCTCGCCGGACACCCCGAGTACGGCATCCGGCCCGTCGGCGTCGTCGCCACCCAGCGGCCGGACGGCCCGGCCGAATCGTCCCTGCCGGTGCTGGTCACCCCCGAGGAGATCCACCGGGCCGTGATCCAGAACAGCGTCCGCGACGCGGTGTTCACCGGCGCCGCCCGGCCCGACCTCGTCGCCCTGCTGCGCCACCACGGCTGCGCCGGCTGGCTGGTGGGGGAGGTCGACGACGGCACGCGCCCCACCCCGATGAGCCAGCACCTGTGGGGCCATGCCTGCCGGCGCCTGGACCCGCCGCCCGCCCACCGGAGCCCGCTGTCCAAGCGGGTCCTGGACGTCACGGTCGCCGGGCTGATGCTCGCCGCGCTCTCCCCGGTCCTGCTGCTGTGCGGGGCCGCGATCCGGCTCTCGGACGGACCGGGCGTGATCTTCCGTCAGGAACGCGTCGGACAGGACGGCCGGCTGTTCACGCTGCTGAAGTTCCGCACCCTGCGCGCCGACGACGAGGAGGCGGCCACCCGGTGGAGCGTCGCCCACGACGAGCGGATGAGCACCGTGGGGACGTTCCTGCGCCGGTCGTCGCTCGACGAGCTGCCGCAGCTGTGGAACGTGCTGCGCGGCGACATGAGCCTGGTCGGCCCCCGCCCGGAACGCCCGTACTTCGTCGCCGAGTTCAGCCGCGTCCACCCCCGTTACGCGGCGCGGCACCGGATGCCGGTCGGGCTGACCGGGCTGGCGCAGGTCCACGGGCTGCGCGGCGACACCTCCATCGAGGACCGCTGCCGCTTCGACAACCACTACATCGACCACTGGTCGCTCTGGCAGGACGTGTGCATCCTGCTGCGCACGGCGGTCTCGCTGCTCCGGCCGGCGGGCAGCTGATGCCCGTTCCGCCCCGGGCGCACCTGGTGCCCCTGCTCGCCGTCGTCGCGCTGCTCGCCGTACCGCCGCCGCACGGGTCCTCGGGCACCGGCACGGTGGCGGACGCCGCCTCCGCCGTCCTGGTGGTGTGCTGCGCCGTACGGGTGGTGCGGGACCGGGTGCGGCCGCTGTCGCGGACGGCGGCCGTGGTGCTGGGCCTGCCCGTGCTCGGCATCTGCACGGCGGCCGTCGCGTCCCACGACCCGGCGGCGAGCCTGCCGGGGGTCGCGCGCTACCTCCAGGTCTTCGTCCTCGTACCGGCGGCCGTGGTGCTGACGGTGCGCGACCGGCGGGACTTCGCCGTGGTGGCCTGGGCGGTGATCGGGCTGGCGCTCGCGCAGGGCGCGGTGGGCGTGGCGCAGTACCTGACCGGCACGGGCGCCTCCTACATGGGGGAGGACGTCCGGGCGGTGGGGACGTTCGGGCCGACGGACGTGATGGGCATGGCGACGGTCGTCGCGTACGGGATCGTCGCCGCCACCGGGATCGCGCTCGGCACCCCGGGGCGCCGCTCCCGGACGTGGGCGCTGGTCTGCGGCGGGCTGCTGGCCGTGCCGCTGGTGGTCTCGTTCAGCCGGGGCGCCTGGATCGCGACGGCGGGGGCGTGCGCGCTGCTGCTGGCGCTGTGCGGGGTGCGCCGGGCGGTGCGGGTGGGGCTCGCGGCGGGCGCGCTCGGCGTCGTGCTGGTGGCCGGACTCGGCATCGGCTCGCAGCTGGTGCAGGAGCGGGTGGCCAGCATCTCGCAGGTCACCGCCGCGCCCGACCGGTCGGTCACCGACCGGTACACCATGTGGGCGGCGGCCGCCGGGATGTGGCGCGCCGAGCCCCTCACCGGCGTCGGGCTCAAGGGCTTCCCCCACTACCGGGACAGCCACGCCTCGCTGGCCCTGTCGTCGGGCAGCGACACCGCGGGCGCCGGCCGGGGCTTCCAGCGGCAGCCCCTGCTGTCGCCGCACAACATGTACCTGCTGGTGCTGGGCGAGCAGGGCCTGCTCGGCCTGCTGACGGTCGCGGGCAGCTGGCTCGCCCTGCTGGGATGCGCCCTGCGACGCCTGGCGGACACCCGCCGCGCCGACACCCGCCGGGCGGGGACGCTCCCGGCCTGCGGGCTGGTCGCGGTGGGCCTGCTGGTGTGGCAGCTCGTCGACTTCGCGTACGCGGACATCGGCGGCCCCGCGACGGTCCTCACCGCCCTGGTGCTGGGCATGGCCGCCTGGTGGTCCTTCGCCCCGCACCGGCCGGCCGGCGGTCCCGCCACCGGCACGGGCACCACCGGCACCGGCACGGACACCGGCACCCCCGCCGGCCCGGTGCCGCCCCGCCGCGGCGCGCCCGCCCCGCCCGCCACCGCGGGGGCCCGGCATGGCTGACGCGCCACGGCCGCCGGTGGCGGTGGCCGCGCGGCCCGCGCCCGACGCGGACCGCCCGTCGCCCGGTGCGCCGTCCGGCCGCCTCCTCGCCCGGGCGGCCGCGCTCACGGCCGCGCTGACCGCGCTGGGCGCCCTGCTCGGGCTGTTCCGCGACCAGTTGCTCGCCCGCACGTTCGGCGCGGGGACCGGCACGGACGCCTTCCTCGTCGCCTGGACCGTCCCGGAGTTCGCCGCCACCCTGCTGATCGAGGACGGCATGGCCCTGGTCCTCGTGCCAGCGTTCGCCGCCGCCCTCGCGCGCCGGGGCGCCGCCCCGCCGGCCGCCGGCCCCGACCCGGTGCACGCGCTCGTCAGGGCGACCCTCCCCAAGGCGGCCCTCGGGACGGCCGCGGCGGCCGGACTGCTGGTGCTCGCCGCGCCCCTCGTCGTCCCGCTGCTCGCCCCGGGGCTGCCGGACCGGCAACTGGCCGTCGACTGCACCCGGCTGACCGCGACCTGCCTGTTCTCCTTCGCGCTCGCCGGGTACTGCAGCGCGGCGCTCCGGGCCCACGGCCGGTACCTCGCGCCGGCCGCGATCTACGTCGCGTACAACACCGGCATCATCACGGCCGTCGTCGTCCTCGACCCCGCTGACCACGGCGTCCGCGCGGCGGCCGCCGGGGTGGCGGCGGGCGGCGCCCTGATGGTCCTCGTCCAGGCCCCCGTCCTCTGGCGCCAACTGCGCACCCCGCCCGGCCCGCCGGCCTCCCCGGCCCCGTCCGCCCCTCAAACACCGCCCGTCACCCCGGCCGCGGCGCCCGCCGCCCCTCCCGGAGCCCTCG
>NZ_LWBU01000011.1:186555-291264 GCF_001646665.1 Streptomyces noursei
CGCCCCGCCCGCCCCTCCTGGAGCCCTCGCCCCGCCCGCCCCGACGTCCGCCGGGGTACGGCCGGTGCTCGCCGCGCTCGCGCCGGTGATCGTGTTCGCGGTGAGCCGCCAGTCGCAGGTCCTGGTCGAGCGGTTCCTCGCCGCGCCGCTGCCCGCCGGGGCCATCTCGCACCTCAACTACGCGCAGAAGGTCGCCCAACTGCCGATGGTGCTCTCCCTGATGCTCTGCACCGTCAGCTTCCCCGTCGTCGCCCGGGCCCTCGCGGCCGGTGACACCGGCACCGCCCGCCGGCGCGCCGAACGCGACCTGCTCCTCGCCGGGGTGATCGTCCTCGTCGGCGCCGCCACCGTGGTGGCGGCCGCGCCGCAGATCGTCGGGCTCCTCTTCCAGCGCGGCGCGTTCGACGGCGCCGACACCGCCGCCACGGCGGGCGTCATGCGGGTGTACGCCCTCGGGCTCCTCGGCCAGACGCTCGTCGGCGCCCTCGTACGCTGCTACTTCTCCGCCTCCCGGCCCCTGTGGTACCCGGCCGCCGCCATGCTCGGCGGCATCGCCCTGACCGCCGCCGCCGGCTCGGCGTTCGCCGGGCCGTGGGGCGCCCGCGGGATCGCCGCCGCCAACGCGCTCGGCATCACCCTCACGGCGGCCCTGCTCCTGCTCGGCCTGCGCCACCAGAGCGTCCCGCTCGACGCCCGGCGCCTCGCCGGCGGACTGGCCCGGCTCACCGCCGCCGCGGCCGTCGCCACCGCCGCCGGACAGTGGTGCGCGGCGGGCCCGCCGCCGCTCGCCGTGCCGCTCGCGTTCGCCGCCGTCACCACCGTGTTCACCGCCACCGCCTGCGCCCTGCGCGCCCCGGTGGTCCCCTCCCTCGTCCGCTCCGCCCATCCGTTCCGTCGGCTCGCGAAGGCCCGCTCATGAACCAGCCGCGCATCCCCCTGTGGGTGGCGATGTACCACTCGATCGACGACACCACGGACGACGACCCGTACCACGTGACCGTCTCCCCGTCCCGCCTCGACAAGCAGCTGCGCTGGCTGCGCGACCACGGGCTGCGGGGCGTCGGCCTGCGCCAGCTGCTGCTGTACGCGGCCCGCCACGGCGACACCCGCGGACTCGTCGGCCTCACCTTCGACGACGGCTACGCCGACTTCCTCGACAACGCCGTCCCCGTCCTGCGCCGCCACGAGTGCACGGCCACCGTCTTCGTCCTCCCGGGCCGGCTCGGCGGCGAGAACGCCTGGGACGCCCTCGGCCCGCGCAAGGCGCTGCTCACCGAGGACGGCGTGCGCCGCTGCGCCGCCGCCGGCATGGAGGTCGCCTCCCACGGACTGCTGCACGTCTCCCTCACCGGCGCGCCCGAGCACGTGCTGCACGAGGAGACGGCCGCGAGCCGCCGGCTGCTCCGTACGATCACGGGCACCGCGCCCGACGGCTTCTGCTACCCGTACGGGCACGTCGACGAGCGAGCCGTGCGCGCCGTGCGCGAGGCGGGCTACGCGTACGCCGCCGCCATCGACCCCGGCCCGGCCGGCGGCATGTTCGCCCTGCCGCGGGTGCACATCGGGGAACGGGACACCGCCTGGCGACTGCACGCCAAACGCCGGCTGCACGGCGTGCGGCGCGCCCCGGTGCCGGTGTCATGAGCGGCCTGAAGGTCCTGCACGTCATCACCGGCCTCGGCATCGGCGGCGCCGAACAGCAACTGCGGCTGCTGCTACCGCACATGGACCGCGTCCGCAGCAGCGTCGTCACCCTCACCAACCCCGGCCCCGTGGCCGGCGCCCTGCGCGCCGACGGGGTGCCCGTGGCCCACCTGGGCATGCGCGGCAACCGCGACCTGTCGGCCCTGCCGCGCCTCACCCGCCTCATCCGGCGGGGCGCCTTCGACGTCGTCCACACCCACCTGTACCGGGCCTGCCTCTACGGGCGCGTCGCCGCCCGGCTGGCGGGCGTGCGGACGGTCGTCGCCACCGAGCACTCGCTGGGCGCCGCGCAGATCGAGGGACGGCCCCTGAGCGCCGGGGCGCGCGCCCTGTACCTGGCCGGCGAGCGGCTCGGCACCACGACGGTCGCCGTCTCCGACACGGTGGCGCGGCGCCTGGTCGCATGGGGCGTGAGCCCCTCCCGTGTCCGGGTGGTGCCCAACGGCGTCGACGTGCCGCGCTTCGCGTTCGACCCGGACGCGCGCCGGGCGGCACGCCGGCGGCTCGGGCTGGCGCCCGACGCGTACGTCGTCGGCGGCGTGGGGCGGCTCGCGCCCGGCAAACGGTTCGGCACGCTGATCCGGGCGGTCGCCGCCCTCCCCCGGGAGCCCCGGCTGCTGCTGGTCGGCGAGGGCGAGCAGCGGGAGCGGCTGGAGCGGACCGCCCGGGAGTGCGGGGCGGCGGACCGGGTGGTGTGGGCGGGCGCGGTCGACCGCGAACTGCCGGAACTGCTGTCCGCCATGGACGTGTTCGTGTCGACGTCCGCCGACGAGGCGTTCGGCCTCGCGATCGTCGAGGCGCTGGCCGCCGGGCTCCCCGTGCGGTACGTGGCCTGTCCGGCGCTCGACGACCTGCCGCCCGGGGAAGTGCCCGGGGCGCGCCGGATCGGCGGGTCGGTGCCCGAGGTGACGGCCGCGCTGGAGTCGGTCCCGCGCGAGCGGTTCGCCGTCCCCGCCGCCGTACGCCGCTACGACATCGCGCACAGCGCCCGCCGGCTGATGTCGCTCTACGACCGGCTCCACCACACCGCCCCGCACCCCACCCCTCACGACGAACTTCACGACGACCTTTACGACGGAGCGAGTTGTCGATGACCACGACCCAGTCCCTTGCCGTACGCCGTGCGATCGGCTGGCTCACCCGCCTCAAACGCACCCGGCGCCGCTGGCTCGTCCCGGCCGCCGCCCTGCTGGGCGTCCTCGTCGGCGGGGGCTACGGGCTGCTGAAGGCGCCCGAGTACGCCGCGACCAGTTACGTCATCGTCGTCCCCACCGCGAAGTCCGACCCGGCCGGGGCGATGGGCCTGGCGCAGGCGTACGGGCGGGTCGCCACCGACATCGCGGTCGTCGGCGACGCCCAGGTCGCCGCCGGGGTGCCGGCCGAGACCCTGCGGGCCGGCGTCCAGGCCGTGACCTCGCCGGACGCCCCGATGATCGCCGTCACGGCGCGCTCCTCGCGGGCCGCCACCGCCGCGGACATGGCCGACAGCGTGGCGCGGGCCCTCGTGCAGAAGGGCGCCCACACGGAGGCCGGCACCGGGGTGAAGGTGCTCCAGTTCACCCGGGCCGCCACGCCCACGGACCCCGTCTCGCCCTCGGCCCCGCTCGCCGGGCTCGTGGGCGGCTGCGCGGGCGGTCTGCTCGGCGGCCTCGCCCTGCTGGTGCGCCCGCCCCGGTACGGCCGGCGCGACGGACGGGCCCGGTTCGGGTCCGTACCGGGCCCGGTGGCACAGCCGGAGGCGCTGGTATGACGCGGGACGGGAACTGGGAGGTCACCGTCTGCCGGGACGGCGGCGCGTTCGGCCGGCTCGGGCCGGAGTGGGCCGCCCTGTACCGGCGGTGCGCCACGGCCACCCCCTTCCAGTCGCACTCCTGGCTGCACTCCTGGTGGGTGTCGTACGGCACGCCCGGCGCCCTGCGGGTGGTCCTGGTGCGCCGGGACGGCGCCCTCGTCGCGGCGGCCCCCCTGCGGCTGGCGCGCGGTCCGCTGCCGGTGCTGACCCACCTGGGCGGGGCGATCACCGACTTCTCCGACGTGCTCGTCGACGACGCGTGCGCCGACGACGCGGTACCCGTGCTCACCGGGGCGCTCGGCCGGCTGGCCCGTACCGCCGTGATCGACCTCCGCGAGGTACGGGCGGAGGCCGCCGCCCAGCGGGTGTACGCGTGCTGGCGCGGACCGCGCCGGCGCCTGCCCGACTCCGTGTGCATGGAGCTGCCCGCCGCGTCCATCGACGAACTGGTCGCCCGCCTGCCGTCGTCCCGGGCCCAGCGGGCCCGCTCCAAGCTGCGCCGGCTCGACAAGCTGGGCATCGAGGAGCGCGTCGTCCCGCCGGCCGATGTGCCGCACGCGCTGCGGCGCCTGCTCGACCTGCACCAGCGCCAGTGGGCCGACCGCGGGGTGACGCCCGAGCACCTCAGGCCCCGGTTCGCGGAGCACCTCCAGCGGGCGGTGCGGTCGATGGTCGAGTCGGGGGACGCGATGGTGACGGAGTTCCGCATGGCCGGCGACCTGGTCGCCGCCGACCTCACCCTGATGTCGCCGCTCCTGTCCGGCGGCTACCTGTACGGGGCGGACCCGGTGCTGCGTGCCAGCAAGGTGGACGTGGCGACCCTGCTGCTGCGCAACGGCGCCCGGGAGAGCAGCACCAGCGGCCGCGCCACGCTGAGCCTGCTGCGCGGCCGGGAGCCGTACAAGAGCCACTGGCGCCCCGAACCGGTCGTCAACCAGCGCCTGCTGCTGGCCCGCCGGCGCACGGCCGCGCCCCTGCTGCTCCTGGCCGGGTACGCGGCCGGCCGCCGGCGGGCGGCGGACCGGCTGCGTGACCGGGCCTGGGCGCGGAGGCTCACGACGTGAGCCGGCGCTGCCATTCGAGCCGTACGCACAGCTTGCGTCCGAGCCACTTCTCGACCCACTCGCCGAGGTCCAGCGGCGTGCAGGCGGGCTCTTCGGGCTGAGGCTCCGGCTCGGGTTCCGGCTCCGGGCGGGGCTCCGGCTCGGGCTCCGGGGCCGGCTCCACCGGGCCGCCCTTGCCGGACAGCTTCGTGCGGAACACCTCGGACGACCGCGGGTTCTCCTCGCACTGCCACACGCCGTGTGGGCAGTAGTCGGTGATGGTGTGGTAGAGCGGCTTGCTCCGTTCGATCCAGTCCAGCATGCGCCGCATGTACTCCGGGTTGTCCCCGTTGCGGAACAGGCCCCACTCCGGGTACGAGACGGGCTTGCCGTGCGCGGCGGCGAACTCCACGTGGTGCCGCAGACCGTAGGGCTCGGTGATCTGCTCGTCGAAGGACTGGCCCGTCGGCTGGTCGTAGGAGTCCATCCCGATGATGTCCACCACGTCGTCACCGGGGTAGCACTCGGTCCACGGGACGGCGTCCCGGCCGCGGTTGGGCGCGAAGTCGAACCGGAAGCGCTGCCCCGGTACGTCGCGCATGGTGGTGACGATGCGCTTCCAGTACGCCTTCCACGCCTCCGGGTCCGGGCCGCAGCGGTGCGAGTAGGTGGTGCCGTTCATCTCCCAGCCGAGCACGAGCACGGTGTCGGGGACGTCGAGCCGTACGAGGCGTTCGGCCAGCGCCCGGAAGTGCCGGTCGAACCGCCCGTCCGCGCCGAGCCGCAGCAACTGGCGGACGACGGGGTCGGGGAGGTGGCTCTCGTTGCGCTCCAGCATGGGCACGTTGAGGACGAACAGCCGGTCCTTCCGCGCCTGCCGCCACTGGGCCCAGTGCTCCAGGAACCCGGGCCGGCCCTCGATGTTGGTCCACACGTCGCCGGGCAGGTAGGTGTGCCCCACGCGCAGGTCGGCACCGCCGAGCCACTTGCTCAGCCCCGCCATGCGGTGGATGCCGCGCGGCCCGTAGTCGAGGTAGGCGCCCATGGCCGTGGCCGCCGCCCCGGCGCCGTCGCCGGTCCCGCCCTCCGGAGTGGGGACGGCGCCGGGCTCCCGGACGCGCTCGGCCCCCGACCCCGGCCCCGGGCCGCCGCCGGTGTCGGTCTCCGCGACCGCCCCGGCGCCGCTCCCGGCGCCCGTTCCCGTCCCGGCACCCGTTCCGCTCCCGGTACCCGTCCCGCTACCGGCACCCGTCCCGTCCGCGGCTCCGTCCGTGTCTCCCGTGGTGCCGTCCGGGGCGCCCGCGCCGAGCGCCGTCCCGGCACCGGCACCGGCGCCCGAGCCGGGGGCCCCGGCTCCAGGGCCCGCCACGGCACCCGCCTCCCGGTCGCCGTCCGGGCCCGGCCCGGTCCCGGTGTGCGCCCCCATGACCGGCCCCCGGGCCGCCCCGGTGACCGGCACCGCGGCCGAGGCGTGGCCGGCCGGGGCCGACACGACCGAGCCGGCCATCAGCAGGCCCAGCAGCCCGGCGGTCAGGGCTCCCGGCCGCGCGCCCCCCGGCCGCGCGCCGTCGGTCCTCTTTCTCCGGTGACCCATGTCCGCTCCTTCGCCAGGCGCCAGGATTTCGCCAGCCACTCGGAGCAAAAGTATTCTTAATGAGCCGACCGGGAACGCGGTCCCTTCCCTCAGTAGGCCGTTGGGGAATTTCATCCCCCGCTTGGGTCATCAGGACGGCGAAAAGCCGGTCCCGGAGCGCTCCGGGACCGGCTCTGGCGCGACCTGGAATCAGGCCTGATGCTGCGTCACTTGTTGATGCAGACGTTCCCGAAGGCCGGGTTCAGCAGCGCGATGATGTTGATGGTGTTGCCGCACACGTTGACCGGCACGTGCACCGGGACCTGGACGACGTTGCCGGACAGGACGCCCGGGGAGCCGACAGCGGCACCCTCGGCGTCGGCGTCGGCGACAGCAGGCGCGGCCGCACCCAGCGCCATGACGATACCGGCGACGGCTACCGCAGCCTTCTTGCACTTCATAGGTTCGGGTCCTTTCCACAGGAGGAAGTCGAGCCACGGATTTCGTGACGAACGGGCCTCGATGAGGTCCGGCTTCCACTGCGAAAATCACAACGAATGCGAAAGCGGAAAGACACCACTGAGGCTGCTTTCCGCACCGATTCACCCGAACCGCCGAGCATCGACCGGCGGCAGATGGCTCAATGGCTGGGCCACACGGGGCGCGTCACCAGAACGTCCCATTCATGGTCCGGCACTCCGGGTACCGACCGGCCCAGCGCTTTCCATTCGCGCATCAACGACGAATAGACGGGGACCGGATCGGTCTCCGCCGCTTGCCTGCTCTGTGGGATGAGGGGCACACGCTGCCATTTACCGGCGCGAGGAGCCATGCCGAACCTTTCCGTTCACAGCAGCCTTGGCGAGGCCCTCGCATCATGTCACAGGCGGTGTGCGCGCCGTCACTGTCACGGGTGGTGCGGCAGGGCCGCGAAGCGCAGCCCGAAGTGGTCCAGGGTGCGCGGCAGGGGCCGGTCGGGGCGCAGCCGCCCGGGCCGTTCCGGGAGGTAGGTGTGCCGTTCGAGCAGGGCCGCCAGCATGGTCGAGGTGACGAGCAGGACCAGGTCCTCGCCCGGGCACCGGCCGGGGCCCGCGCTGAACGGCACCAGCGCCTCGGTGTCCTGGGCGGTGCCGTCCAGCCAGATCTCCGGTGTGAAGCGGTCGGAGTACGGCAGCGACTCGTCGCGGTGGAACAGCGGCGCGTAGAGGAGGAACTCGGTCCCGGCGGGCAGCACGTCCCCGCCCCACTCGGTCTCGCGCACCGACTCGCGCAGCAGGAACGGCGTGGTGGGCCACAGCCGCACCGACTCCAGGAGGCAGGCGCGGGTGTACGGCAGGAGGTGCGGCTCGGTGAGGTCGGTGACGGCCAGCTCGTTGCGTATCTGCTCCTCCTGCGCGGAGTGCGTGGACAACAGGGCCAGGGTCCGGAAGGCCGCGATGCCGGCCGCGTCGAAGGCGAACAGCCAGTGCGGCACCTGGCCGGCCGGGTCCGTGCCGGGTACGGCGGGCGTGGCGGCGAGGGCGGCGGCGAGGCTGCCGGGTTCGGCGCGGGCGAGGTGGGCGCGCAGCCGGCGCTCGAAGCGGTCGCGCAGGGCGGTGCGGCGCGGTGCGGCGCCCGACCAGTTGGCGGCCGAGCGCAGCCTGCCGAGCATCGCGGTCAGGCCGGTGTCGTCACGGCCGTGGTCGCCGAGCACGAGCCGGCGCGCGGTGCGGTCCCAGGCGGTGCTGAAGGCCTGCCAGTCGATCTCGCCGTCACCGGCGGTGGTGGCGCCCAGCAGCTTGCCGGCCTCCTCGCGCACGGTCCGCACCATCCGCGGGGCCAGGCTGTGCATCTGGTGGCCGTACTCCAGGACGGCCTCGTTGAACGCGCGCCGGGGGTCGCGTTCCGTGCCGCGCGAGATCAGCACCCCGTGCGGCTGGAACTGCTCCAGCGCGGCGCGCTTCTCGCGGGTGGAGGGCGAGTACGGGTCCGGCGTGCCGCCCAGGATCCGCGCGGCGTCACCGGCGCTGAGGACGACGGCGAAGTGACGTCCGGCCACGTCGAGCCGCAGCGGTCCGGGGCCGTGGGCGCCACGCAGCTCGGTGAGCAGTGCGGTGGCGCGCCGGTCGACGGCGAACCGCTCGGCGAGGGCCATCCCGGAGCGGCGGCGGACGATGACGCCGGCCGCGAGCGTCGGAGCGACGACCTGCGCGACCAGCCGTGCCGTGTCGCGCGGGGAGATCCGGACGGGGGTGTGCGTGGCCGTGTCCGTACTGGTCATGGCCCCCGGGTGCCCAGCCGCCCCGGACGCGAAACGGCGTGCCGGGGCGGTCCGCGGGCCGGTCGGGGCCCGGTCGGGCGGCTGCTGCGCGGGCCGGTCAGCCGCCCGTGGTGGGACCGCCGCTGCCGAAGCCGCCGCTGGGCGCGCCGCCCCACTTGTGGTCCTTCTCGCTGCGCGGCGAGGCGTCCGGGTCGGTGTTCTGGTGCCTCAGCTCGTACGGCATCACCCGGTCCTCGCGCTCGTCCAGCTCGGCGGGCCGGCGGTGTCCCTCGGCCTCACCGGGCAGACCGGAGTTCGCCGGCCGGTGCGGCTGCTCGTCGGGCGTGGGGGGTGCGGGCTCCCGGTTCCGGACGCGCCGCCCCAGCATGAAGGCACCGATCAGGAAGCCGACGAGGAGGATGCCCGCCACCAGAGGACCAATACCGACGACATGGTCCTTAGCGGCGAATTCCATGGCGAACGTCACGAGAGAGTCCATATGGGGCGTGTACCCCGGTCGCCGCCCGATCAGACATACCCGGGCCGGACGAACGCATCATCATGCAAGCGTTTCATCCTTCTTTAGGTGATTGATCTCTTCGGGTGACCTGGCGCAACTTAAACGGTGGCCTGCTGTTGATCAGGGCGACCCCGAGCACCGGGTCTCTCGACGAGAAGGATGGACCATGATCAAGAAGGTTCTGGCCACCGCCGGCGTCGCCGCCGCCGTCCTTGGCGCGTCCGCGCCGATGGCCTCGGCCGTGGGCGACCGCGGTATCGACACGCAGAACGGCAACTTCGCCACCCAGTCGTACGGCAACACCACGACCGGTGGCTACATGAGCCCGCAGATCGGTCTGATCCAGGGTTCGCTCAACAAGCCCTGCATCGGCCTGCCGGTCCAGGCGGACGTCCAGAACATCGTGGCCCTGGTCAACGTCGGTGTGCAGGACATCCTCAACGACACGCAGAACCAGCAGTGCGCCGAGAACTCCACGGCGGTCAAGGGCGACAGCGCCCTGTCGCACCTGCTGGAGGACGTCCTCTCCGAGAACGTCTCGGCCGCCGTCCAGGACTGACGCACCAGGCAGCCGTCCCGCACGGTCGACACGGCCGTGCGGGCCGGCTCCGCGTGGCGTCCGCGCCACGCACGACGGGCTGACGCCCACGCTCCCCACGCGCCCGACGCCGGGCGCTGGCACGACCCGAGCACCGGGTCTCTCGACGAATGGGATGAACCATGATCAAGAAGGTTCTGGCTACCGCCGGCGTCGCTGCGGCCGTGCTCGGCGCGTCCGCGCCGATGGCCTCGGCCGTGGGCGACCGCGGTATCGACACGCAGAACGGCAACTTCTCCCGCCAGATCTACGGCAACACCGTGACGGGCGGCCACCAGAGCCCCCAGGTCGGCCTCGTCCAGGGCACGCTGAACAAGCCCTGTGTCGGTCTGCCGGTCCAGGCGGACGTCCAGAACATCGTGGCCCTGGTCAACGTCGGTGTGCAGGACATCCTCAACGACACCCAGGACCAGCAGTGCGTGGAGAACTCCACGGCGGTCAAGGGTGACAGCGCGCTGTCGCACATCCTGGAGGACGTCATCTCCGAGAACGCGTCCGTCGCGGTCCAGGACTGACGCACTTAACAGGCGTGACCACCGCCTGGGCGGGCCCCGCATCCGGTTCCACGGACGCGGGGCCCGCCCTTGTGCGTGCACGGGAGGAAAGCCGTGTGAAACATTTGCCGCCGGCTGCCGCGTCAATGGGGTGAAGGACGACGGCAGCGGGGTGAAGGGGAGGGCATGAGAAGGTCCCGAGCGGACGAGTTCATGGAGTTCGCGGCGGGCCGCACAGGGCATCTCTTCCGCTCCGCCTGCCTGTTGACCAGCGGCGACACCCACCTCGCCGAGGACCTGGTGCAGGAGACGCTGGGACGGATGTACGCGTCGTGGGGCCGGATGGCACGGATCGACAGCCCCGCGGCGTACGCCCAGACCGTCCTCGTACGCACCTACCTCACCCAGCGGCGGCGGCGCTCCTCGGGGGAGCGGCCGCTGGCCGAACTGCCCGAGTCCACCGCCGGGCGCGGCGACGACCCCGCCCTGCGGGTGGCGCTGCTCGACGCGCTGGCACGGCTGGCGCCGAAGGACCGGGCCGTGGTGGTGCTGCGGTACTGGGAGGACCGCAGCGTGGAGGAGACCGCCGCCGCCATGAACGTCAGCGCCGCCGCCGTCCGCACCCGCTCCACCCGGGCGCTCGCCCGGCTGCGCGAGCAACTGGGCGGCAGCATGGCGGAACTGTCCGCCGCCGTCTGACCGGGGCCGCACGTCCCCGCCCCCCTCTTCACGTCCCGCCCAGATCAGGAGCTGGTGGTTTCGCATGCCTTTTGAAGACGAGCTCGGGAAGGCGCTCCACAACGCCGGTGGCGCCTTCAGCACCGGTCAGCGTGCCCTGGTGGAGGGCGGTCTGGCGCGAGGGCGCAAGAAGCTGGCCCGCCGCCGTGTGGCCATGGTGGCGGGCAGCGCGCTCACCGTGGCCGTGGTGGCCACCGGCGGGCTCTACGCGGTGCGGACGCCCGAGAAGGACGGGACGGAACGGGCGGCGCAGGTGGCGACGACCGATGCGTACCGGCACTTCGAGGTCACCGCCGAGGAGATGGAGAACATCCTCGAGAACGGCATGGGCCGGGCCGGAATCGCCATCGTGAAGCCCCGGACCGAGGGCAGGGGCAGCACCGAGCCCGCACGCGCCGGAACCGCCTCCCTCACCTTCGGCGACGGCTGGGGCGAGGCGACCGTCGACCTGTCGGTCCGCCGGGTCGACCCGGCGGACCCCGCGCTGAAGAAGCTGATCACCTGCCCGCCCAAGAAGGGCTCGCCCTTCGAGGAGTGCACCAACCAGCCGGGCGACCGGGCCGTGAAGGGGTACACCGAGGCGGGCAAGGCGGGCGGCGTCAAGAAGTGGGCGCTCACCATGGTCTCCCCGAACGGTTACCTCATCGAACTCGCCACCCAGAACGTGCAGGTGTCCGGTGACGTGTCGCCCAAGGGCCGCAACCCTCGCATGAACCCGGGCAAGCTGCGGCACCTCGCCATGTTCGTCGACGCGTCCTTCACCCCTGAGGGCGAGCCGAACACCTTCGGCACGGTGGAGCCGGGAGCCGCGGCCGAACCGGGCGACATCCTCCCCATCCTGAAGTCCCTGCTGCCCAAGCGCCTGAAGGTGTACTCCGAGGGCGGCACCGGGGCGGGCGGTCATGTGGTGGTGGCCGACGGGCAGGGCAACGAGACCTACATCGAGGCGGGACGGAACCTCGAGGACATCGCCTGGACCGAGACCCTGCCGGACAGGACCAAGGTCGCCACCCGGCGGCTGACCGCCCAGGAACCGGGCGTCGTCAGATGGCGGGTCGACATGCTCAGGGTCAACGGCCTGCAGATGCTGGTCTCCGCCTACAACGCCCCGTCGCCCAAGTCGGCGAAGCGGGGCGCCGAGCCCCTGATCACCATGGAGGAGCTGAAGGCCATCGCCCTCAGCCGGACCTGGCTCGTGGCCCGCTAGAGAGCGGTACGCACGGGACCGGCGTCCGTCCCGCGCCTGTCGGGAGGGCGGGGCCGATACGGTGCGGACAGGCCCGGCCCGTACGGGCCCGTCACTTCGCGTCGGAGTAGCGCTCCACCGTCGCCGTCGTGAACGGGAACCGCACCGGAGTGTCGCCGAACGCGATCCGGCCGGCCGTGTCACCGGCCGCGCGGATCGCCTCGGCGACCGCCGGGGCCTCGGCGGCCGGGCAGTGCACGATCACCTCGTCGTGCTGGAAGAAGACCAGCTCCGCCCGCATCCCCGCCAGCGCCTGCCGCAGCGCGGCCAGCATCAGCAACGCCCAGTCAGCCGCGCTGCCCTGCACGACGAAGTTCCGGGTGAAGCGGCCCCGCGCGCGGGCGTTCACCGACGCGTACCCCGGGGTGAACTCGCCGTCCGTGAGCGGCTCCTCCGCCCCCTCCTGGGGGATGCCCGCCTCGTCCGCCTCCGCCGCGCCCGCCGCGCGCGGACTGGTGCGGCCCAGCCAGGTGCGCACCAGCCGGCCCTCCTCACCCGCCTTCGCCGCGTCGTCCACGTACGCCACCGCCCGCGGGAACCGGCGGCGCAGGGCCGCCAGGTTCTTCAGGCCGTCCCCGCTGGTCTGCCCGTAGATCGCGCCCAGCAGCGCCAGCTTCGCGTGGTCCCGGTCGCCGGAGAACGCCCGGTCCGACAGGCGCGTGTACAGGTCGTCCGGGTGGCCCGCGACCTCCATCAGCCCCGGGTCGCGCGAGATGGCCGCCAGCACCCGCGGCTCCATCTGGTCCGCGTCGGCCACGACGAGCCGCCAGCCGTCGTCCGCGACGACCGCCTGCCGTATGACCTTCGGGATCTGCAGCGCGCCACCGCCGTTGGTCGTCCAGCGGCCGCTGACCGTGCCGCCCGGGAGGTACTCCGGCCGGAAGCGCCCGTCCCGCACCCAGTCCTGGAGCCATCCCCACCCGTGCGCCGTCCAGATCCGGTACAGCTTCTTGTACGCGATGAGGGGCTCGACCGCCGGATGGTCGATCTTCTCCAGCTCCCAGCGGCGCGTCGACCGCACCCGGATCCCCGCCCGGGCGAACGCCTTCACCACGTCGGCCGGCAGGTCGGGACGGACCCGGCGCCCGAACGCCGCCGACACCTCGTCCGCCAGCTCCGCCAGCCGGCGCGGCTCACCACCGCCCGCGTACCGCTCGCCCAGCAGCTCGTGCAGCACCGCCCGGTGGACGTCCGCCCGCCACGGCAGACCCGCCCGGTGCATCTCGGCGGCCACCAGCATCCCGGCCGACTCGGCGGCGGTCAGCAGCCGCATCCGCCCCGGGTGCTCGGCGGCCGCGTGTCTTCGCTGCTGGTCCGCGTACACCTCCAGAAGGGCCTCGAACGGCAGGTCCAGCGTGGGCCGCGGATCGAACAGGGACGACTGGGCGTGCGCCCCCGGCTCGGCCGCCCTGAGCGGCGGGTCGGGCGGGACGGGCCGGTCCCGCAGCCGCGCCCAGGCCGCCGCGGCCGAACGGGGCTCGCCCAGCCGCCCCTCGTGCCCCAGCAGCAACTGCTCGGCGTCCTCGATGTCGTAGCACCGCTCGACCCGGACGCCCGCCGCGAGGAGCCGCGGGTAGACCGCGCCGGTGGACCGCCACACCCACCGGCCGACGTCCGGCCGCGAGCGGACCGCCTCGACCACGTCGGGCGCGGTCAGCACCGGACCGGCGGGCAGGCCGTCCTCACCGAGGGGGACGAGCCGTGCGCCACCGCCCCCGGTGTCGTCCACCGCCCAGCGTTCGCTCACGCATGCGAGTCTGGCACCCGGCACTGACAATCGGCGGGACCCGCGGTCACGCGGCGGCGTGGAAGAGGGCGGCCGCCTCGCCGCGCGAGCCGACGCCCAGCTTGGTCAGGATGTTCGCCACGTGGAACTTCACCGTCGACTCGCTGATGTGCAGCTCCTGCGCGATCACCCGGTTGCGGTGCCCCAGCGCCAGGTGGGTGAGCACCTCCAGCTCGCGCCCGCCCAGCGCCGTCAGCGGGTGCGGGGCCGGGTCCTGGGACACGCGCAGCGGGACCGACGCCGTGACGGTGGTCCCCCAGCCGGGCACGGCGTCCACGTCGAGCCGGCCGTCGAGGACGTCGAGCCGCTCGGCCACCCGGCCGGGGCCGAGCGCGCAGTGCGACAGGGTGCCCGGCCCGTCGTCCCGCACGATCGCGCGCAGGGTGTCCTCGGTGACCTGCCAGCCGACGTGGACGCGGGTCACCGCCTCCTGCTCCAGCACCTTCATCAGGACGGCCCGGACCACCGCGCGGGCGGTGTGCGCCACGTCGGCGGCGAGCGGTTTGGTGGAGCCGGGCGCGCCCAGCTCCAGGCGGACCGGGCCGTAGCGGACGAGGGGGCGCAGCGACTCGGCGAGCCGGTCGAACGCCTGGTCGGCGGGCTCCTCCGCGATCTCCTGGTCCCGCTCGGCCTGCGCCCGCAGCTCCACCAGCGCGGACACGGCCAGGTCGGTCGCGGTGGCGCGGGCGGCGGCGTCGTCCAGGTGCCGGCCGCGCAGCACGCCCAGCAGCCCCGTGAGCGTCGCCGCGTGCGCCTCGCCCAGCTCGGCGATGACCCTGGCGCGGGTGCCGGCGGCGGTGCGGGACCGGGCCAGCGCGCCCGGCACGGCCTCCGCGGCCAGCCGCTCGAAGTGGCTGGTGACCAGGTCCCACAGGGCCTGTACGAAAGCGAGGACCTGGCTATCGAGCGGGTCGCCCCCGGTGCGGAACAGCACGAGCACCGCGCCCCGGGGCGTCGCGTCGCTGCGGACGGCGAGCACGGGGTGCGCGGTGCCCGCCACCGTCAGGGTGCCCTGCCAGGGGCGGCCGGGCACGCCCGAGGCGAGGAGCGGGGCCATCTCGGCGGTGCCCAGCCGGGCGGTGACGGCCTCGTCCCCGTACGACTTGAACGGTGAGTGGGCGCAGTGCGTGGACAGTTCGGCCGCGGCGACGTGCGGGACCGTCCCGGACAGCACGGCCGAAAGGCGGGGCAGGACCTGGCCCAGCGGCCGGCTGATCACGTCGTGGGCGGCGGTCAGTGCGGGCACCGCGCCGGGGCCGAGGCCCAGGCCGGGTCCCGGGCCGCCGTTGTCCGTGCCGAGGCCGGTGCCGGTCGGGGCGATCACATCCATGCGCCTCAGCCTAGCCACGACGGGCACCGGTGCCGCTCTCCTTTCGGACAGGTCCAACCGTCCTTTGGACCGGCCGTGTTGACGGGTGCTCCGGTGGAGGGTTGAGCCCGTCAACCGGAATCCACGAGGGGGAGCACGACATGAAGGCCATTTCCTACGAGCGGTTCGGCGGCCCCGAGGTCCTGGCGCTCGGCGAGACCGCCACGCCGGAGCCCGGCCCGGGCGAGGTGCGGGTGAAGGTGGTGGCGGCGGGGGTCAACCCGCTCGACCACAAGCGCCGCGAGGGGTGGGTGGAGCAGTTCTACCCGACGACGTTCCCGGCCGTACCCGGTCTGGAGTTCGCCGGCGTCGTGGACGCCCTCGGGGAGGGTGCGACCGGCTTCGCCGTGGGCGACGAGGTGTTCGGGTGGACGCGGACCGGCGCGTACGCCGAGTACGCGATAGCCGGCGACATCGTCCACAAGCCGGCCGGGCTCTCCTTCGAGGAGGCGGCCGCCCTGCCCGTGGCGGGGGAGACCGCCCAGCGGGTGCTGGACCTGCTGGAGGTGCGCGGCGGCGAGACCCTGCTCCTGCACGGCGCGGCCGGCGTGGTCGGCCAGGTCGCCGTACAGCTCGCCGTGGCGCTCGGCGTCACGCTCGTCGGCACGGCCTCCCCGGCCAACCACGACTTCCTGCGGGAGCTGGGGGCCGTCCCCGTGGCGTACGGGGACGGGCTCGGCGACCGCGTCCGTGCGGTGGCCCCGGGCGGGAACGTCGACGCGGTCTTCGACGCCGCCGGGCACGACACGCTGCCCGTCTCGATCGAGCTGCGCGGCGGTACGACGGACCGGATCGTCACCATCGCGGCCACGGACGCCGACGCGTACGGCGTCCCCTTCTCCGGGGGCGGCACCCCGCCGGAGGCCGTCCGCGCGGGACTCGCCGAGCAGGGCCGTCTCGCCGCCGCGGGCCGGCTGCGGGTGCGGATCGCCGAGACGTTCGCCCTGGCCGACGCGGCGAAGGCGCAGGAGCTGAGCCAGGCCGGCCACGCGCGCGGCAAGCTGGTCGTCCGCCCCTGAACCGGGTGCCGGGCCGCTGGTCCCGGGCCGTCCGCGCGCACCCCCGCACGGCCGGCGGGGCGGCCCGGCACGGCCCCGGACCGGGGTGGCGGTCACCGGCTCGCGCGGGCTGCGGCCACGACCGACGACACCACCGCCACCAGGGCGCAGCCGGCCAGGGCGGCCCCCATGGGCGCCCACGGCACCGCGAGCACCACCGGGGCCGAGAGGGCGGCGAGACCGGCGCAGAGCCCGGCCAGGCCGACCGCCGCCACCGCGGCGCCCAGGACCGCGCCGATCCCGACGGCGAACAGCGCCTCGCCCGCGACGACCGCCAGCACCCGGGGGCGCGTCGCCCCGGCCAGCCGCAGCGCGCGCAGCTCCCCGCCCCGTACGGACGTGGCCATCACCAGCGTGTTGGCCAGGGATATCGCGGTGTAGAGGAGGGCGATGCCGAGCACCACGACGAAGCCGAGCCGGGTCTGCGGCGAGGTGCGCGGCGCGGCCCACGCGTCGACGGGGGTGACCGTGGAGCCGGCCGCGCGCAGCACGGCCGGGTCCGTGCCGGGCGGCAGCCGGACGTCGACACGGTCGACCGCCGCCGCGCGGGCGTTGGCGGCCGTGACGTACGGGCCGTTGCCGCCCGTCCCGGTCGCGAGCACCGCGGCGACGCGCAGCGACGCGGGCCGGCCGTCGCCCAGCCGGACGTCGAGCCGGTCGCCGACCCTCCGCTCCCCGGACTCGCTGTGCGCGATCTCCTCGTCGATGACGATCGAGCCGTCGTCCAGGTCGCCGAGGTCGCCCGCCACGACGGGCAGGCGGGCCAGTTCGGCGAAGGCGGCCGGGTCGGTGACCGCCCGGGCCTCGTACCGGACGACGGCCGTCGCGCCGTCGCGGACGAAGACGCCGGTCGACGCGCTGGGGGAGACCGTGGCGCCCGGGACCCGCACCGGCCGGAGGTCCCCGCCCGTCACGATGTGGCTCGCCGCCGTGTGGCGCCGCGCCTCGGCGGCCTCTGCGGCGGCCACCGTCCCGGCCGTGCCGAGCAACGACCCGGCCAGCGCGACGGTGACCAGGACAGGCGCGGCGACGGCGGAGGTCCGGCGCAGGGCGGCCGCCGCGTTCTGCCGTACGAGCATGCCCGTGACGCCCGGCAGGGGCAGCGCCCGCGCCACCGGGCGGACCAGCAGCGGGGTGAGCAGGGCCGTGCCCGTGACGAGCAGCATGGGCCGGGTCGTGTACGTCTTGCGCTTCAGCAGGTCCGAGGGGTCGGTGAGCAGCATCCAGCCGAGCAGGGCGAGACCCGTCAGCAGCAGGGCCGCGCCCATCACCCGGCGGCCCGGGGGCAGGACGCCGCTGTCGACGTCGGCCTCCCGCAGCGCCTCGACCGGGCCGGTGCGCCCCGCCCGGCGGGCCGCCGCCCAGGCGCCGGTGAGGGCGACGGCCAGGCCCGTCCAGAAGGCGGCGTGGAACGGCCAGCCGGTGTCCCGGACGGTGAACCACTCCGGTGCGACGCCCTCCTCGACCAGGACCCGGGCCAGCTCCGGCGCGCCCCACGCCCCGAGCGCGCACCCCGTGCCCGAGGCGACGGCCCCCATGACGGCCGCCTCGGCGAGCAGCGCCCGCCGCACCTGGCCCGGGGTCGCGCCGGCCGTGCGCAGCAGCCCGAACTCGCGCCGCCGCAGCGCCACCGCGAAGGCGAACGTCGACGCGACGACGAACACCGAGACGAAGGCGGTCACCCCGCCGGCCGTGCCCAGCAGGGCGTTCACGGTGACCAGGGCCTCCGCGTCCCGCTCCGGCCCCGGGTCCGCCTGCCGCCGCTCGTCGCCGGTGAGGACCCGGCCGCGGTCGCCGACGACCCGGCGTACGGCGTCGGGAGCCGCGTCCACGCCCACCGCGTCCGTGCCGCCGTCGGTGGCCACCGGGCCGAGGGCCCGCAGGTCGGCGAGGAGCCGTGTGTCCACAGGGTGTGGATGGAACAGTTCGTGCGTCACGCGCCCGACGGTCACCGTGTCCGTGCCGATCACCACCACCGGCGAGGCGGCGAACCGCTCCGGCGCCCGCTCCGGCGCGTCGGTCGTCGAGGCGAGGCCGAGGCCCATGGTCGTGAGCAGCCCCACGCCGATCGCCAGCGCGACGAAGCTCCCGGCGAAGGAGGCCCAGCGGTCGCGCAGCCCCAGGAGGGCGAGACTCAGCACGCGGCACGCTCCGGGGACGCGGACGCGGGCGTGGACGTGGACGCGGACCCGGCCATCCGGTGGGCGACCGCCTCGGCGGTGGGCGCCGTCAGCTCCCCGCCCACCCGGCCGTCCGCCAGGAACACCACCCGGTCCGCTCGGGAGGCGGCCACCGGGGCGTGGGTGACCATGATGACCGTCATGCCGTCCCGGTCCACCGTCTCCCGCAGCAGCCGCAGCACTTCACGGCCCGCCCCGGAGTCCAGCGCCCCGGTCGGCTCGTCGGCGAAGAGCACGGCGGGCCGGGTGATCAGCGCCCGTGCCAGCGCCACCCGCTGCTGCTGTCCGCCGGACAGCTCGCCCGGCCGGTGCCCCGCGCGGTCGGCGAGCCCCACGCGCGCGAGGGCCGCCCGCACCTCGGCCCGCGAGGGTCTCCGCCCGGCCAGCCGCAGTGGCAGGGCGACGTTCTGGGCGGCGGTCAGCGACGGCAGCAGGTTGAACGCCTGGAACACGAACCCGATGCGGTCCCGCCGCAGCAGCGTCAGCCGCCGCTCGCTCAGCCCGCCGAGGTCGACGCCGGCCACCTCGACCCGGCCGCCCGTCGGCCGGTCGAGCCCGGCCGCACAGTGCAGGAGGGTCGACTTCCCGGACCCGGACGGGCCCATCACGGCGGTGAAGGAGCCGGTGCGGAAGTCGAGGTCGACCCCGTCGAGCGCGGTGACGTCCCGGTGGCGGCGGCGAAGCGCGGTGAGCCGTACGGCGGTTGTGGTCATGGCTCCAGACAACCGTCCGCGCCGCCCGCGATCACGACCACTGGCAGGTGTCTTCGTGGTGGGGCAGGCCCTACCCCCCTGCGACCATGGAGGACGAGGACGCCGGGGCCGGCGTGCGGCAACGAGGAGGCGGGGAGCATGTCAGCGGGGCAATCGGAGGCGGGCGCCGTGGAGCGGGCGTTCGCGGCGGCGCTGTACGCCGAGGACGACGCCGCCCTCGACACTGGCGCCTCCCTGCTGGCCGCCGAACCCGCCGCCGACGCGGAACTGGCGCGCCGGGGCGAGGAGTTCGTGCGCCGGGCGTGGCAGCGCGGCTGGCAGCCGGCCGACGTCGTCCGGCTGGTCCGCCGCGACCTGGACGACCACCACGTGCGGCTGGTCGCGGCGCTGATCGTGGCCGAGGTCCGTGCGTACGAGCGGCTGCCGGCGCGGTGGGCCGCCCAGGTCGCGGAGCTGGACGGCACCGGCTGGCGCGCGGACCGGTTCTCGTACGCCACGGCCGTGCTGGAGCTGTACCGGCTGCTCGCCCGCCTCCCGGCGATCGAGCCGGTGGGCCCCGTGCCGGGCGCCTCGCCGCTGCACACTCCGCCGGTGCACGGCGAGCCGCGCATGCTGGGCCGGATCCGCGCGCTGCTGGCCAAGGCGGAGGCGACCGGGTATCCCGAGGAGGCCGAGGCGCTCACCGCGAAGGCGCAGGAGCTGATGGCGCGGTACAGCCTGGACGAGGCCGCCCTGGCGTCCCGTACGCACAGCCCGGAGGAGCCGGGCGCGCTGCGGATCGGCGTCGACGCGCCGTACGAGACGGCCAAGGCGATCCTGCTGGACGCGGTGGCGTCGGCGAACCGCTGCCGGGCGGTGTGGAACGAGGCGTTCGGCTTCTCGACGGTCGTCGGCTTCGAGCCGGACCTGGAGGTCGTCGAGCTGCTGTACACCTCGCTGCTGGTGCAGGGCACGGGCGCGATGACCCGGGCGGAGGCGGAGCAGCGGAAGGGCGGACGCAGGCGTACGAAGACGTTCCGCCAGTCGTTCCTGCTGGCGTACGCCCACCGGCTCGGCGACCGGCTCGCGTCCACCTCCGAGCGGGTCACCGCCGAGGAGCCGTCGCTGCTGCCGGTCCTGGCGGCCCGGGACGTGGCGGTGACGGCCCGGGCCGACCGGATGTTCCCCGAGACGACCACGACCCGGGTGCGCGGCGCCACCGACGAGGCGGGCTGGCACCACGGCACGGCGGCCGCCGACCGGGCGCGCACGGACCACGGCCGTGGACACGACCGGGGCCGCGGCACCCTGCCCCGCTGACAGCCCCCGCCCGGCCGGCTCCCGACCTTGGCGGGCGACCGGCACCCCGACGGCTCCAGTGGCCGGTGGCCCGCGCCGGGTGGCGGGTGTCAGGGCGGCTTCCCACGCCTGTGGCCGGGCGGCCCCCGGTGGCGCGGCGGCTCCCGTGGCCGGTGGCCGCGCCTTGGCGGCTCGGGCTCCCGTGGCCGGTGGCGGGTGCCCGGGCGGCCGGCTGCTGCCAAGGACGGCCGACAAACCGCCGCCCTGGAGGCGGCCGTGGCTCCCCGACGCCGGTGGTCGGCGCCCCGGCGCCGGTGGTTGCCGACGACGGCGGCCCGGTAAGGGGCGTCCCGCCCGTGCCCGTACGACCCGCCCCGGCGGGGAGGTGGTCGCCCCGCCGGGGGCCTAGGAGGCGGTCGCTTTGGTGAGCGTGTCCTTCGTGCCGTCGGCCCAGGTGACGACCAGCTTGCCCCGCTCGGTGCTCGCCGTGCCCTCGGTGCGGGCGGTGTAGCCGTCGTCGCAGGTCAGGGTGAGGGCCACGGGGGCCGTGCCGCGCGCGGTGCCCTGGCAGACGTGTGCCTCGGCGAGCACCAGGGCGTGGCCCTTCTTGACGGTGACGCTGACCGGCTTGCCGCCGGTGAGGCCCACCCAGGACCCGTCCGCCGGACCGGCGGCGGCCGGCGGGGCGGACGCGTACGGGGACGAGGACGGGGAGGGCGGCGCGGCCGGTGTCGCCGCCGGGGACGGCGTGGCGCCGCCGGCCGGCCGCGGGGCGGCGCCGCCGGGGCCGCCGCCGCAGCCGGCCAGCGCGAGCAGGACGGCGGCACCCGCCGCCGCGACGACCCCGGTTCGTACGAGCCTGTGCGCGTCCACGCCACGTCTCCCCAACGTCGGTGCCGGAAACGCGCGACAAGCTACCAGCCGGTAGGCCCGGCTACCAGGACGACTTGGTGACGCCCGGCAGGAACCCGGCGTGCGCCTGTTGCCGCAGGTTGACGCGGGAGAGCCCGAACCTGCGCAGGTGGCCGCGCGGCCGGCCGTCCACGCTGTCGCGGTTGCGCACCCGGGTGGGGCTGGCGTCCCGCGGCTGCCGGCTCAACTCGGCCCGCGCGGCGAGCCGTTCGGCCTCCGGGGTGCCGGGCCGCCGGATGATCTCCTTCAGCTCGGCGCGGCGGGCCGCGTACCGCTCGACGACCCGCTTGCGCCGCTCGTTGCGGGCGATCTTGCTCTTCTTGGCCATCAGACCTTCCCCCCGCGGGCGCGGATCCGGGCCACCGCGGCCTCGATCCCCAGGGTGTCGACGGTCTTGACGCCCCTGGCGGACAGGGTGAGCCGGACGTACCGGCCCTCGCTCGGCAGCCAGTAGCGCTTGCGCTGGATGTTGGGGTCGAAGCGCCGGGACGTGCGCCGGTGCGAGTGCGAGACGCGGTTGCCGAAACCGGGGCGGGCGCCGGTCAGCTGGCAGTGGGCGGACAAGGGTGACCTACCTCTCCATGGGCTGTCTTGGTAATGGAAACCATTTCCATTTACTGTACCTGCATGGCCCGCAACGAACTCCGACCGGTCATCAGGCTCCGGTCCACCGCCGGCACCGGCTACACCTACGTGACCCGCAAGAACCGCCGTAACGACCCCGACCGCATGACGCTGCGCAAGTACGACCCGGTCGCCGGGCGGCACGTCGACTTCCGAGAGGAGCGCTGAGGCGCGCGATGAAGCCCGGTATCCACCCCCCGTACGAGCCCGTCGTCTTCCGTGACAAGGCGGGCGGCTTCGCCTTCCTGACCCGCTCCACCGCCACGAGCGAGAAGACGGTCGAGTGGGAGGACGGCAACACGTACCCCGTCATCGACGTCGAGATCTCCTCCGCGAGCCACCCCTTCTACACGGGCCAGGCGCGCGTCCTGGACACGGCCGGGCGCGTGGAGCGGTTCGAGCAGCGCTACGGCCGGCGACACGGGGCCCGCTGATGCTCTCCGTCGCTCTCGTCGGCGGGCTCCACTCCGGGGCCCGCGCGGCCGCCGTTGAGCGGCTGCTCACCACCGTCCCCGGCAGCGTGGCGCTCCACCACGACCTGACGGGCGCCGCCGAGCGGGGCACGGTCACCCGCACCGTGCGCGACGCCACCGGCGTCCTGTCCACGGACGAGACGCCGCTGGTCAACGACTGCGCCTGCTGCGCGCTCCGCGAGGACCTGGTGCCCGAACTGCAACGGCTCGCCGACGCGGGGCTGACGCGCCTGGCGGTGGTCGAGCTGTGGGACTCCGTCGAGCCCAAGGCGATGGCCGAGGTGGTCGCGGCGGCCGGACTGACGGTCGGCTCGGTGATCACCGCCGTCGACCCCGCCCTGCTGCTGCCCTGCCTCGGCAACGGCGACGACCTGGCGGACGCGGGGCTCGCGGCCGCCGCCACCGACCGGCGTACGGTCGCCGACACCTTCGCGCGCCAGCTGGAGTACGCGCCCGTGCTCGCCGTCCTGGACGGCCCGGACGCCGACGACGAGGACCGGGCGCTGCTCGCCCAGCTCCATCCGACGGCCCGGCAGGTGCCCCTCCCCGGCGGGGACCTGGCCGCCGCCGCGCTGGCCGGGTTCGACGTCGAGGCCGCGGCGGCCGCCCAGCACCCGGCCTGCGCGCTGCTGCCGCAGGAGGCGGACGCGCACGGCGTCGGCACGTACGTGTGGCACCGGCGCCGCCCGTTCCACCCGGAGCGGCTGTACGCGGCGCTGGAGGACCTGTGTTGCGCGGCCGCCCGCAGCCGGGGGCGGTTCTGGCTGGCCGACCGGCCGGACACGCTGCTGGCCTGGGACGCGGCGGGCGGCGCCCTGTGCGTCGAGCCCACCGGGCCGTGGCTGGCGTCGCTGCCGGACGCCGCCTGGGAGATGGTCCCGCCGGTACGCCGGGCGGCGGCCGCGCTGGACTGGGACCCCGAGCACGGGGACCGCTGCCAGCACCTGGTCTTCACCTCGCCGGACCTGGACCGCGAGGGCCTGGCCGAGCTCCTCGACTCCTGCCTGCTCACCGACGCGGAGTACGCCGCGGGCCGCGAGGCCTGGAAACGGCTCCCGTCCGCATTCGACGCCCTCCTGGAGGTCTGACCCCATGTCCCCCCGCCGTTCCGCCGACCGCAAGCCGGTGAAGTCCCGCCCCAATCCCCTGGACCGCGAGGGCATCACCTACGTCGACTACAAGGACACCGACCTGCTGCGGAGGTTCCTCTCCGACCGCGGCAAGATCCGCAGCCGGCGGGTGACGCGCGTGTCGGCGCAGCAGCAGCGGCAGCTGGCCCGCGCCATCAAGAACGCACGGGAGATGGCCCTGCTGCCGTACTCCTCGTCGGCGCGCTGACGCTCCTCGCGTACGCCTGTTCGGTACAAGGCCCTCCTTCCGGGAGGGCCTTTTCGTATGTCGTGCAGAAAGAAGGGAGCCATTACGGCGTTCCGAACGTCCTTCATTCTGTACGGGGGAGTAGCAACGTCGTCGTCACCACAGGACCACCCTCCGTGCACGTGCATCTGCACATGCAACAGCACGTGAACCTAGCTATGATCCCGATAGTTGACACCTGCATCATGTATCTCGGGGAGCGTCCTGTGCACCACGTGTACAACGGCATGGCGGCCACGGAGCTTCACGGCGTCGTATGGCAGAAGAGCAGGCACAGCAACTCGCAGGGCTCGTGCGTCGAATTCGCCAAACTGCCCGGCGGGGACGTGGCCGTGCGCAATTCGCGGCATCCGGACGGCCCGGCGCTGGTGTACACGCCGGCGGAGATCGAGGCCCTGCTGCTGGGCGTCAAGGACGGCGAGTTCGACCACCTGGCGGCCGGCTGACGTATCCGTGGGGCGCCCTCCGGGCGCCCCACGTCCCTACGGGGTCCGCTGCGTACCGGGCGTGTCCGAGAGGCGGAACAGGGCCCAGACGACCTTGCCGTGCAGCGTGCCCGCCAGCGGGTGCCAGCCCCAGCTGTCGCTGAAGGACTCGACCAGGAACAGCCCGCGGCCCGACTCGGCGGAGAAGTCCTCGTCCGACTCGCGCGCCGCCGGGCTGTCCGGGCTCGGGTCGCGCACCGCGCACACCAGCCGGCTCGCCCACCGCATCAGGTGCAGCCGTACCGGGGGGTCGTGCGGCGCCTCGCGGGGCGTGTCGGCCGGCAGGGCGTGCCGGAGCGCGTTGGTGACGAGTTCGGACACGACCAGGGCCACGTCGTCGAACCGGTCGGTGAGGTCCCACTGGGCGAGCGTCGCGCTGGTGAACTTCCGCGCGCCACGCACCGCTTCATAGCGGGCGGGCAGTGCGCACGAGGCGGAACTGGAGACAGAAGCGGCATCGATCGGCGGAAGCCCCTGCCTTAAAGGCTCGAGCATGGTCGATCCATTCGTCCCCATGCGAGGCACTCCCGGGATTCGCGGCTGTGGTGCGACAACACGAACGACTACGCAGGTGCGCGGGGTCCATCGTTCCGAATGCGACCACCTGATGCAAGGGCAGATGCACGTGCACGCGCCCGACCTGTCCACCCCCGTGCCGATTACTGGCCATATCTTCCGCCCCCCACTTTCCCCGGCGGGGCGCTCGAGCCGTCGCGACTCGGTCAAGGCTTCGTCTTTGCGTAACCGTGCGAGTACGCGGTGAAGCATTTTGGTGGCAGAATCCGGCGTCTCGGAGCTCGGGGGTGCTCCGTCGTACACATCGGCGATGGGGAGGGTTGGAGACGTGACCGCAAGTGAGTCGAGCGGTTCCGTGGTGCGGCGCATCCTGCTGGGTTCGCAACTGCGGCGGCTGCGGGAGTCGCGCGGCATCACGCGCGAGGCCGCCGGTTATTCCATCCGGGCGTCCGAATCCAAGATCAGTCGTATGGAGTTGGGCAGGGTGAGCTTCAAGGCGAGGGACATCGAGGACCTGCTCACGCTGTACGGCGTCACCGACGACAGCGAGCGCGACTCCCTCCTCGGCCTCGCCCGCGAGGCCAACGTCGCCGGCTGGTGGCACAGCTACGGCGACGTGCTCCCCGGGTGGTTCCAGACCTACATCGGCCTCGAAGGCGCCGCCTCGCTCATCCGTATCTACGAAGTGCAGTTCGTGCACGGGCTGTTGCAGACGGAGGCGTACGCGCACGCCGTCGTCACCCGCGGCATGCCGGACGCCCCGCGGGCCGAGATCGACCGCCGCGTGGCGCTGCGCCTGGAGCGCCAGAAGGTGCTCGTCTCCGAGCGGGCGCCGCACTTTCACGCCGTTCTCGACGAGGCGGCCCTGCGCCGCCCCTACGGCGACCGGGAGGTGATGCGCGACCAGCTCAAGCACCTGATCGAGGTCTCCGAGCAGCCCAACGTCACCCTCCAGGTCATGCCCTTCAGCTTCGGCGGCCACGCCGGCGAGAGCGGCGCCTTCACCATGCTCCGCTTCCCCGAGTCCGACCTCTCCGACATCGTCTACCTGGAGCAGCTGACGAGCGCGCTCTACCTCGACAAGCGCGAGGAAGTGGCCCAGTACGAGCGGGTGATGGAGCGGCTGCATCACGACAGCCCGGGCCCCGAGGAGAGCCGAGACGTTCTCCGGGGACTCCTCCAACTCACGTGACCCGCCAGTAGGATGACGTCCCATCAAACGCGTCGTCATGAGCGTGTCATGAGAGCGCGCGCCCTCGGGAAGGGATGGCATGTCCTACTTCACAGACCTGGCCCTGCAGTACATAGACGGTGAGTGGCGGGCCGGCGGCGGCTCGTGGGACATCATCGACTTCAACCCGTACAACGAGGAGAAGCTCGCCTCCATCACCGTGGCCACGGTCGAGGAGATAGACCAGGCCTACCGGGCGGCCGAGCGCGCCCAGCCCGCGTGGGCCGACACGAACCCGTACACCCGCCGCGCCGTCTTCGAGCGGGCCCTGCGCCTCATCGAGGAGCGCGAGGAGGAGATCACCGAGGCGATCATCGCCGAACTCGGCGGCACGCGCACCAAGGCGGCCTTCGAACTGCACCTGGCCAAGGAGTTCCTGCGCGAGGCGGTCAACCTGGCGCTTCGCCCCGAGGGCCGCATCCTCCCCTCGCCGGTCGACGGCAAGGAGAACCGCCTCTACCGGGTGCCGGTCGGCGTCGTCGGTGTCATCAGCCCCTTCAACTTCCCCTTCCTGCTCTCCATCAAGTCCGTCGCCCCGGCGCTCGCCCTCGGCAACGCAGTCGTCCTCAAGCCCCACCAGAACACCCCCATACTCGGCGGCGCCCTGGTCGCCAAGATCTTCGAGGACGCCGGCCTCCCGGCCGGTCTGCTCAACGTCGTGATCACCGACATCGCGGAGATCGGCGACGCGCTGATCGAGCACCCGGTGCCCGCGGTCATCTCCTTCACCGGGTCCGACCGCGTCGGCAAGCACGTCGCCACCGTCTGCGCCGCCCACTTCAAGCGGTCCGTGCTGGAGCTGGGCGGCAACAGCGCCCTCATCGTGCTGGACGACGCCGACATCGACTACGCCGTCGACGCGGCCGTCTTCAGCCGGTTCGTGCACCAGGGCCAGGTCTGCATGGCCGCGAACCGGGTCCTGGTGGACCGCTCGGTGCTGAGCGAGTTCACCGACAAGTTCGTCACCAAGGTCCGCGGCCTGAGGGCGGGCGACCCCGCCGACCCCGCCACCCACCTCGGCCCGCTCATCAACTCCTCCCAGGCCGAGTCGGTGACCACGCTGGTCGACCAGACCGTCGCCGCCGGCGCGACGGCCCTCGTCCACGGCTCCGCCACCGGCAACGTGGTCACGCCCACCGTGCTGACCGACCTCCCGGACGACTCCCCGGTCCTCGCCCAGGAGATCTTCGGCCCCGTTGTGATGCTCCTGCCCTTCGACGGGGAGGACGAGGCGGTGCGCATCGCCAACGACACCCCGTACGGGCTCAGCGGCGCCGTCCATACGGGTGACGTCGAGCGTGGCGTACGGATCGCCCGGCGCATCCGCACCGGCATGATCCACATCAACGACGGCACCGTCCATGACGAGCCGATCGTGCCCTTCGGAGGCGAGAAGCACTCAGGCGTGGGGCGGCTGAACGGCGAATCCACGGTGGAGGCGTTCACCACCCACCAGTGGATCTCCATCCAGCACGGCCGGAGCAGGTTCCCCTTCTGAGGCCCCTTCCGGCCGCGAGTTGAGGACAGAACCTGACCGCGAGGGTCCGTAGGTTGGTTGTCGTAAGGCACCGACCGGAAAGGCGGACCGACATGGTCACCCACGTTCCCTCAGAGGCCCACGGCGACGAGCGCGGCGCGCTGCTGAACTTCATCGAGGCGCAGCGCGGCGCGGTCCGCCGCTCCGTGCTCGGGCTGACCGAGGAGCAGGCCGCGTCCCGCCCGAGCGCCAGCGAGCTGTCGCTCTCCGGTCTGCTCAAGCACGTCGCCGAGACGGAACTCGGCTGGCTGCGGCTGGCGCAGCAGCAGCCCAACGAGAGGCAGCGCACCGAGGAGACGTGGGCCGACGGCTTCCGGCTGGAGCGCGACGAGACGATCCAGGGCGTGCTGGCGTTCTGGGACGGCGTCGCCAAGGAGACCGAGGAACTGCTGCGGACCGTCCCGAGCCTGGACGACACCTTCCCGCTGCCGGACGCGCCCTGGTACCCCAAGGACGCCCGGGTCTCCATGCGCTGGCTGGGCATGCACCTGGTCGAGGAGATCGCCCGGCACGCCGGCCACGCCGACATCATCCGCGAGTCCCTGGACGGCAAGGGCGCTTTCGACCTGGTCGCGCTCGAACGGGCCTGACGCACCGGGCCGGCCGGGCCCCGGCACGGTGCCGCGCCCCGGCACCGTGCCCTCCGGGCCCCGGCGCCCCCTGCGTACCCTGGTCGCGAAGGACCGGGAAGGGTGCGTGAGAGATGTCGGCGATCCGGCTGCTGGTGCTGGGAGCCGTGCGCCAGCACGGGCGGGCGCACGGCTACCAGGTCCGCAACGACCTGGAGTTCTGGGGCGCGCACGAATGGTCCAACGCCAAACCGGGATCGATCTACCACGCGCTGAAGCAGATGGCCAAGCAGGGGCTGCTGCACGCCTACGAGACCGCGCCGAGCACGGCCGGCGGCCCCCCGCGCACCGAGTACGAGCTCACCGCCGAGGGCACCGAGGAGTACTTCGCTCTGCTGCGCGAGTCGCTGACGGCGTACGACCAGCGCACGGACGTCCTGTCGGCGGCCGTCGGGTTCATCGTCGACCTGCCGCGCGACGAGGCCGTCGCGCTCCTCAAGCGGCGGATCGAGGGCCTGGAGCGGTGGCGGGCCGGCGTCACGGAGTACTACACGCCCGCCGACGGGCCCGAGTCGCTCGGCCACATCGGCGAGATCATGAACATGTGGGTCCACTCCGCCGACGCGGGCGCCGCGTGGACGCGCGGGCTGATCGAGCGCATCGAGGGCGGCGCGTACACCTTCGCCGGCGAGGGCGAGCCCTTCGTCGGCGTGCTGTCCGAGGACGACGAGAACCCGTACGCGACCGGGACCCCGCACCCCGGCGACACCCGGTGACAACCGGCCCGACGGCGGCCGCACCCTCCAGGACGTGCGCACCGGCACGTACCACCTGACCCGCAGCCCCCTGGGCTCCCCGTGGACGGCCCGCGCTTACAGCCGACAAGGGACTTGCACCTCACGTGGCGTGAGGGAACAGGCTGGAGCGCGCAACCAGAAGAAGGGAGCGGAGAGCCGTGAGCCACTCCGTGGGACAGGTCGCCGCGTTCGCCCACGTCACGGTGCGGACGCTGCACCACTACGACGAGATCGGGCTGCTCTCCCCGAGCGGCCGCAGCCACGCGGGCCACCGGCGGTACGACGACGCCGACCTCGACCGGCTGCAGCGGATCCTGTTCTACCGGGAGCTGGGCTTCCCGCTCGACCAGGTCGCGGTCCTCATCGACGATCCCGACGCGGACCCGCAGGAACACCTGCGGCGCCAGCACGAGCTGCTGACCACGCGGATCGCCGAACTGCAGAGGATGGCCGAGGCCGTCGAACACGCCATGGAGGCGAAGAAGATGGGCATCAACCTCACGCCCGAGGAGAAGTTCGAGGTGTTCGGGGACCACGACCCCGACCAGTACGAGGAGGAGGTCGAACAGCGCTGGGGCGACACCGACGCCTACCGGGAGTCGGCCCGCCGCACGGCGCGGTACACCAAGGAGGACTGGCTGCGGATGAAGGAGGAGTCCGCCGACTGGGGCGCCCGCTACCAGGCCCTCATGGAGGCGGGCGAGCCGGCGACGAGCGAGCGCGCGATGGACCTCGCGGAGGAACACCGCACGCAGATCGTGCGGTGGTACTACGACTGCACGTACGAGATCCACCGGTGCCTCGCGGACATGTACGTCGCGGACGAGCGCTTCACGGCGTACTACGACGCCATCCGCCCCGGCCTCGCCCAGCACCTCCGCGACGCCATCCACGCCAACGCCGCCCGCCACGCCTGACACCGCGCGCGGGCCGGGAGACCGGGTGGGAGGGGGCGTGGAACCGGGTGGGGGGTGGAAGCGTTGATAGCTTTGGGCAGCCATCCCCCGCCCACCGACCCAGGAGCCCCGGAACCCGTGAATACGCTTGCGCTCGGACCGAGCTGGCTGGACCCGGACTACCTCATCGAGACCTTCGGCCTCATCGGCGTCCTGGTCATCGTCTTCGCCGAGTCCGGACTGCTGATCGGTTTCTTCCTCCCCGGTGACTCCCTGCTGTTCACCACCGGCCTGCTGGTCACCACCGGTGTCCTCGACACCCCGCTGTGGCTCGTCTGCACCCTGGTCGTGCTGTCCGCGATCATCGGCGACCAGGTGGGTTACCTCTTCGGCCGCAAGGTCGGACCGGCCCTCTTCAAGCGCCCGGACTCCCGCCTCTTCAAGCAGGAGAACGTCGAGAAGGCCCACGAGTTCTTCGAGAAGCACGGCCCCAAGTCGCTGATCCTCGCCCGGTTCGTCCCGATTGTCCGGACGTTCACGCCGATCATCGCCGGTGTGAGCCGGATGAACTACCGCTCGTTCATCACGTTCAACGTGATCGGCGGTGTCCTCTGGGGCGCCGGTGTGACGCTCCTCGGCGCGTCGCTCGGCAAGATCGAGTTCGTCCACAAGAACATCGAGCCCATCCTCATCCTGATCGTGCTGATCTCGGTCGTCCCGATCGTGATCGAGTACCTGCGGGCCCGCTCGCAGAAGAGGAAGGAGCCGGTCACCGAGGACGGCGGCCCCTCGGCCCCGCGCGGCCGCCACGCCAAGCGCTGACCCCGCCCCCTGGTGGGCCCAGCCCCTGCGGGCCCACCCCGCCCGGTGAGGACGCCGCCCCTGGCCCGGCTTCCGCCCGGTGCGCCACCCGTGCGGTGCCTGTCCGGTGGGTGGTGGGGTGTGGCCCCTCCAGGCTCACCTCCTCGGGGCCGGCGGCCCTGGGTCACATGCAAGGGAGCCCACCCCTTGCCGCCAACCCCTGCGGGGGCGACCCTGCACGGCCCCACCCCAGGCCGTCCCCCGCCTGCGGGCCGGTGGGTGGGGCGCTCTCAACCCCGAGCGTCCCCGTCTGCGGGCCGGTGGGGGAAGACCCGACCTTGGTGTGTGTGCCTTCTGCGGATCGGTGATCGGGGCGTGCCTCATGCCAGCGCGTAGGCGTGTGCGGGACGGGGCGGGGTATTCGCGGACTCGGCGAGGAGGGGCCGTGCAGGGTCGCCCCCTGGGGGTCCCCCCACGCCGCCAGGCGTAGGGGGAGGATTGGCGGCGAGTAACGGCAACAAAGCCGGCTCGGCGCCCCGCCAACCGCGAGGAGGTGAGCCCGGAGGGGCCCCGTACCCCGCACACCGGCAAAAAGCACCCCGGCCACGCCCGGCACGGGGCACCAGCACCGCACCGCCGGGGCGCCGTACAGGCACCGCACCGCACAGGCAGCGCACCGCGCCGCCAGGGCCTCGCCGGGTCAGAAGCCGCGGGTGCGCTTGGCCGCGCGGCGCAGCGCCGCCGAGCCGGGCGCCCGGATGAACAGCCGGGCCATCTCGCCGCCCAGGTTCACGCCGATCGCGATGGCCAGCGCCAGCGCGGCCGCGCGCGCCAGTGAGGTGAACCCCGCGTCCATGTTGTTCTGCGCGATGTTCAGCACCCCGAGGTACGTGGCGCTGCCCGGCAGCAGCGGGCCGATCGCCGCCGTGACGTACGGCAGCGACGAGGTGTGCTCGTAGCGGGCCATGAGCTGGCCGAACAGGCCGACCAGCCCCGCCGCGACGGCCGTCGCCATCACGGTCGAGCCGCCCGCCGTCACCGCTATCGCCGCGTAGATGACCCACGCCGCCGCCCCGTTCAGCGCCACGAACAGCACCGTGGAACGTTCCTGCTGGAGCAGTACCGCGAACGTCACGGACAGCAGCACCGCCGCCAGGATCTGGATGACCGGCCGTTCGACGGAGTCGAGCACGCCCTCGGGGTTGAGCTTGGCGCCCAGCTGGACGCCCCCGTACAGCACCGACAGCACGCCCACGACGATGGCGACGAAGAAGTAGCCGACCTCCAGCAGGCGTGCCGAGGCGGTGATGTAGAAGCCGGTCAGTCCGTCCTGGACGGCGGCCACCAGCGCCCGTCCGGGAATGAGGGCGAACAGCCCACCGGTGATCACCGCGTTCGGCTGGAGCCCGGCGTGCAGGAGGCTGACGACGACGCCGAGCGCGGCGGGGGGTACGGCGGCGACCGCGAACTGGTAGAACTCGGGCAGTCCGCGGCCCGCGCAGAGCCACGCCAGCCGGTCGCCCAGCATGGCGCCGGCCGCCGCGATGAGGAAGACGGCCATGTCGCCGCCGAGCAGCATGGACGCGGCGCCGGCGAGTCCGCCCGCCGCCACGGTGAGGACCCAGCCGGGGTACGGGTGCCGGTTGCGGCGGATCTCCGCGAGGCGCCGGTAGGCCTCCTCCAGGGAGACCTCGTAGTCCTCGGCGTTGATGTCGGCGACGAGCGTGTAGACGGCCGACAGCCGGTTGTAGTCGGTGCCCCGCCGCCGTACGGTCCGGTTGGCCGTGACGGGGTCGTCGACCAGCGAGGGCTGGTACGTGATCGACAGCAGCGTGAAGGTGACCGTCGGTTCGCAGCGGTCGAGCCCGTACGAGCGGCAGATCGCGAACATCGCCGCCTCGACGTCCTCCGCGCCCTCGCCGCCCGCCAGCAGCAGTTCGCCGATGCGCAGGGTCAGGTCGAGGACGCGCGGCACGGCGGGCCCGGCGTCGTCCTGCTTCTGCACCGGTTCGGGCACGGGCCGCTCGCTCACCGGCATGCGCAGCATGGTGCGCATGCGGTCCTGCCAGGGCGCGTCCTTCGACAGCCGTATCGCCGGAAATCCCTCGGCGGGCGTGAAGGCGGCCGGGGACTCCTTCGCCGAGTACGTCGAGGGCGGGGCGAACGCGGAGCCCTCGGGCTCGGCGGGCGCCTCGGGCGTCAGTCCCGGCGGGAGGGCGAACTCCGACGTCGTCTGCTGGTCCTCCTCGGTACCGGGGGGCTGCTCCACGCCCGGTGGTGGCGCGAAGGCGCTGTGTGCCTCATCGGACTGAGGCTTACGGTCCTCCGGACCGTCCGTCTCCGGCGCCACTGTGCTCGTCCTCGCTCCCGTCCGACCCATCCGATTCGCCTGCCCAGTATGGGCACGGCCAAGGGCTCCCACACGACGACGGGCGGCGCACCCGAGGGGTGCGCCGCCCGTCGTGCGGGGAGAGGGGGCTCAGTGAGCGCCGCCCTGCGCCTCCAGGCGCTTCACGGAGGCCTCGATCTCGGCCTCGGCCTCGGCGCGGCCGACCCAGTTGGCGCCCTCGACGGACTTGCCGGGCTCCAGGTCCTTGTAGACCTCGAAGAAGTGCTGGATCTCCAGGCGGTCGAACTCCGACACGTGGTGGATGTCGCGCAGGTGCTCCATGCGCGGGTCGGAGGCCGGCACGCAGAGCAGCTTGTCGTCGCCGCCCGCCTCGTCGGTCATCCGGAACATGCCGATGGCGCGGCACTTGACCAGGACACCCGGGAAGGTGGGCTCGTCCAGGATGACCAGCGCGTCCAGCGGGTCGCCGTCCTCGCCGAGGGTGCCCTCGACGAAGCCGTAGTCGGCCGGGTAGACGGTCGACGTGAAGAGGTGGCGGTCCAGTCGGATACGACCGGTCTCGTGGTCCACCTCGTACTTGTTCCGCGACCCCTTCGGGATCTCGATGGTGACGTCGAACTCCACGGGTGGCTCCTCCAAGATCAACACATTACGTCGGGTGATACTGCTCCCCCGGCAGGACCGGACCGCCGTGGTCACCGGGGGTGCCGTGCTCACGGCACAGCTCAGTGGTTAAGTGTCCCTCACGCAACTGTGTGCTCGCGAAAGGGGCTGGTCAGCCGTGCTGGAGCCGAAGCTGGTGCAGCTCACCGCGGGTTCCGCCGTGCTCGGCCTCGTCCTGGCGGCCGGGACGGTGGCCCTGGCCGGGCCCTGGGACTCGGGTCAGCGTACGGCCGAGCGCGCCCGGGCCGCCGCCCAGGTTGGTACAGGTGGCGCAGATCACGACGCCGCCGGTCCCGAGCGGCCCGCCCCCGCGCCGGCCCCCAGCGCCCCCGGTGTCCTCACGGCCCTCGCCGCGCCCCGGGCCAAGGCCGCCCCGAAGCCGGCGGCCCCGGCGCCCGCCGCCCTGGCGGCGACCCTCGGCCCGCTGCTCGCCGACCCGGGTCTGGGCCCGCTGCGCACGGCGTCCGTCGTGGACGTCACGACGGGCAGGCAGGTGTACGGGAGCGGGGCGGGCACGCCCATGACGCCCGCCTCCACCATCAAGATCGCCACCTCGGCCGCGGCCCTCACCGCCCTGGGCCCCGACCACCGCATCGCCACCACCACGGTCGCCGACACCGGCGCCCGGCGCGTCACGCTCGTCGGCGGCGGCGACCCCACCCTCTCCCGGGCCCGGCTGGGCGCCCTGGCCGCCGACACCGCGCGTGCCCTGCGCTCGCGCGGCACCACCGCCGTGACGCTGACGTACGACACGTCCCGCTACACCGGCCCGGAACGGCACCCGATCGGCGTCAACGACAACATCGCCCCGGTCACCGCCCTGATGACCGACGAGGGCCGCCTGAACGGCTCCACCGCCGGCCCCGCCCCGCGCTCCACCGACCCCGCGGGCGACACCGCCCGCACCTTCGCGGCCCTGCTCGCCGAGCACGGCGTCTCGACCGGCAGGCCCCCGGCACGCGCGCGTGCGCCGAAGAAGGCCGTGCCGCTCGCCCGTACCTGGTCCGAGCCGCTGTCCGCCCTCGTCGAGCGTGCCCTGACCCACAGCGACAACGACCTCGCCGAGGCGCTCGCCCGCCAGACCGCCCTCGCCTCCGGCCGGCCCGCGAGCTTCGACGGCGCCGGGCGCGCCGTCGCCGAGCGGCTGCGCGAGCTGGGCGTACCGCTCGGCGGAGCCCGCTTCGCGGACGGCAGCGGCCTGGACCGCCGCGACCGGCTGTCGGCCGCCCTGCTCACCGCGCTGCTCGCCCGGGCGGCCGATCCGGCCCGCCCCCAGCTGCGACCGGTCCTCACCGGGCTGCCCGTCGGCGGCTTCAGCGGCACCCTGGCGGACCGTTACCCCGACGGCTCGCCCGGCGCCGGCCTGGTCCGGGCCAAGACGGGCACCCTGACCGGCGTCAACACCCTGGCCGGCACGGTGGTCACCGCGGACGGCCGGCTGCTGGCCTTCGCGTTCCTCGCCGGGCGCACCCCGTCCGCCGCCGCGGCCCAGCCCGCGCTCGACGGCCTCGCCTCCGCGCTCGTCCCGTGAGCCGGTCGGCGCCGCACCCTGACCCGATCCGGCGCCGAGCACGTACGGTTGACGCATGACGAGCATCGGTGGTGCCGAGATGGTCGACTGGAATCTCGCGGTCGCGACCGCGACCCGGCTGGTGCGCCCGGGGCCCGAGGTGACCCGTGAGGAGGCCCGCGCGGTCGTGGCCGAGCTGCGGCGGCACGCCAAGGCGTCCGAGGAGCACGTCCGGGCGTTCACCCGGATGATCCCCGAGGGGCACGAACCGGAGGACACCCCTGTCCTGGTGGTCGACCGGGCCGGCTGGATCAGGGCGAACGTGGCGGGCTTCCGGGAGCTGCTCAAGCCGCTGCTGGAGAAGATGCAGGAGCGCCGCTCCGGCAGTTCCGGCGGCGCCGTGCTGGGCGCGGTCGGCGGCAAGGTGACCGGCGTGGAGCTGGGCATGCTGCTGTCGTTCCTGGCCTCCCGGGTCCTCGGGCAGTACGAGACGTTCGCCCCCGCCACGCGGGAGTTGCCGGCCGGTGAGAACGGCGGCGGCCGGCTGCTGCTGGTGGCGCCGAACATCGTGCACGTCGAGCGGGAGCTGGACGTCGACCCGCACGACTTCCGCCTCTGGGTGAGCCTCCACGAGGAGACGCACCGCACGCAGTTCACGGCCGTGCCGTGGCTCCGCGACCACCTGCAGGGCGAGATCCAGTCATTCCTGAGCGCGACCGACATGGATCCGATGACGGTCCTGGAGCGGCTGCGGGAGGCGGCCCAGGCCCTCACCGGCGCCCGCCCCGAGGGCGAGGAGGACGAGGGCGGCCGCTCGCTGGTGGAGCTGGTGCAGACGCCCGAGCAGCGCGAGATCCTCGGCCGCCTCACGGCGGTGATGTCGCTGCTCGAAGGCCACGCCGACTACGTGATGGACGGCGTCGGCCCGCAGGTCGTGCCGTCGGTGGCGGAGATCCGGGAGAAGTTCCAGCAGCGCAGGGCCAAGGGCGCCTCCCGGCTGGACCTGGCGCTGCGCCGCCTGCTGGGCCTGGACGCCAAACTGCGCCAGTACCGCGACGGCGAGCGGTTCGTCCGGGCGGTCGTCGACGAGGTCGGGATGGAGGGGTTCAACCGGGTGTGGACCTCGCCGAACACCCTGCCCACCAAGGCGGAGATCGCCAAACCGGCGGACTGGGTCGCGAGGGTGCACCGTAAAGCAGAATGAGGAGCCCGATCCGGACGACGGCAGAAGAACGCCTCCCCAATCACCCATCCGAGGGACCGTGGGCAGTGGGTAGGCGTGCGATGCTCGGGGAACGGCCGAGTTCTGTCACCATCGACGCACTCTGAGTGACCGAACCCCCCGCTCCGGCCGTTAAGACTCCGACCGAGGCACCCCCCAACTTCACACGAAGGGCACCGGACATGGGTCCCCATCCTGCGGTCGCGGCGATACGCCTGGCGGTCCGCCGCGTACTCCACGACGTTCTCACCGAGCACTCCGCCCCGGCTCCCGCCGCTGCCGGGACAACCGAAGACACCGCCCCCGGCGGGCCCGGCCGGGCCCCGCTCGTCCTGGTGGCCTGCTCGGGCGGCGCCGACTCCATGGCGCTCGCCTCAGCCCTCGCCTTCGAGGCCCGCAAGCTCGCCGTCCGCGCCGGCGGCATCACCGTCGACCACGGCCTCCAGCCCGGCTCCGACCTCCGCGCCGCCGAGGTCGCGGCCCGCCTCACCGCGATGAACCTCGACCCGGTCGAGGCGGTCGCCGTCACCGTCGGCCGCGACGGCGGGCCCGAGGCCGCCGCCCGCGACGCCCGGTACGCCGCGCTGGACGAGGCCGCCGAACGCCTCGGCGCCTCCGCCGTGCTGCTCGGACACACCCGCGACGACCAGGCCGAGACGGTGCTCCTCGGCCTCGCCCGGGGCTCCGGCATCCGCTCCCTGTCCGGCATGGCCGCCGTCTCCGGCACCGGGGACCGCTACCGCCGCCCGTTCCTCACGCTCGACCGGCAGACCGCCCGCAAGGCCTGCATGGTCCAGTCCCTGCCGGTCTGGGACGACCCGATGAACGCCGACCCGGCCTACACCCGCTCCCGGCTGCGCCACGAGGGCCTGCCCGCCCTGGAGAAGTCCCTCGGCAAGGGCGTCGTCGAGGCCCTCGCCCGGACGGCCCAGCTGTGCCGCGACGACGCGGACGCCCTGGACGCGTGGGCGGCCGACGCCGACCCGACCGTGCGGGACGAGGCGGGCCTCCTGGAGTGCGCCAAGCTGTACGCCCTGCCCCCCGCCGTCCGCCGCCGCGTGCTGCGCCGCGCGGCCATCGCCGAGGGCGCCCCGGCCGGCTCCCTCTTCGCCCGGCACGTCGAGGAGCTGGACCGCCTGATCACCGGCTGGCGGGGCCAGGGGGCCATCAATCTGCCCGGCCGCGTCGTGGCACGCCGCCAGGGTGGCAGACTGGTCATTCGGCAAGGCTGACGCAGGCTGCAACGAAAGTGACCCGGGTGAACGAGAAAGACATGGGCACCGACCTCAAGTCGGTGCTCATCACCAAGGAAGAGATCGACGCGAAGCTGGCGGAGCTCGCCGCGAAGATCGACGCTGAGTACGCGGGCAAGGACCTGCTCATCGTGGGTGTCCTCAAGGGCGCCGTCATGGTGATGGCCGACCTGGCGCGTGCGCTGTCCACCCCCGTCACCATGGACTGGATGGCCGTCTCCTCGTACGGCGCGGGCACCCAGTCCTCCGGCGTGGTCCGGATCCTCAAGGACCTGGACACCGACATCAAGGGCAAGCACGTCCTGATCGTCGAGGACATCATCGACTCCGGTCTGACGCTGTCCTGGCTGCTGTCGAACCTCGGCTCGCGCGAGCCGGCCTCCCTGGAGGTCTGCACGCTGCTGCGCAAGCCGGAGGCGGCGAAGGTCGCGATCGACGTGAAGTGGATCGGCTTCGACATCCCGAACGAGTTCGTCGTCGGCTACGGCCTGGACTACGCGGAGAAGTACCGCAACCTCCCGTTCGTCGGAACGCTCGCTCCGCACGTCTACGGCGGCTGAACCGCCCCGGGCGCCCGCCGGGCCCCGGGAACCTCGACCGCCCTCCCGCCGTTGGAGCATGGGAAGGCGGTCGCGGGTGACAATGCTGGGGTACCGTCCGAAGAACAGTCTTTTCTCATAGCAGCATTTACCTACGGGCAGGAGGGACGGGGCGTCATCGCTCCGTATGGATGGACGTGAAGCGATACTTCCGTGGGCCGGTCATGTGGATCGTGCTGGCCGTCCTCGCCGTGGTCGTGTTGATGCAGGTCGTCGGCTCGTCCGGTGGCTACAAGACGGTGGACACCGGCGAGGTCGTCCAGGCGATCGACAAGAACCAGGTCGACCAGGTCAAGCTGACCACCGGCGACGAACAGATGATCAAGGTCGACCTCAAGGACGGCCAGAAGGTCAAGGGCAGCGACAAGATCCAGGCGAGCTACATCGGCACGCAGGGCTCCGACCTCGCCGCCACGCTCCAGAAGAAGTACGAAGCCGGCGACATCGACAAGGGCTACACCGTCTCGCCGACCAAGCAGAGCGCCATCGTCTCGGTGCTGCTCTCGCTGCTCCCCTTCGTGCTGATCGTCGTGGTCTTCCTGTTCCTGATGAATCAGATGCAGGGCGGCGGCTCCCGGGTGATGAACTTCGGGAAGTCCAAGGCCAAGCTGATCACCAAGGACACCCCGAAGACGACCTTCGCCGACGTGGCGGGGTCCGACGAGGCCGTCGAGGAGCTCCACGAGATCAAGGAGTTCCTCCAGGAGCCGGCGAAGTTCCAGGCCGTCGGCGCCAAGATCCCCAAGGGTGTGCTGCTGTACGGCCCGCCCGGAACCGGCAAGACCCTGCTCGCGCGCGCCGTCGCGGGCGAGGCGGGCGTCCCGTTCTACTCGATCTCCGGCTCCGACTTCGTCGAGATGTTCGTCGGTGTCGGTGCCTCCCGTGTCCGTGACCTCTTCGAGCAGGCCAAGGCGAACGCCCCGGCGATCGTCTTCGTCGACGAGATCGACGCCGTCGGCCGGCACCGCGGCGCGGGTCTCGGCGGCGGCCACGACGAGCGCGAGCAGACCCTCAACCAGCTGCTCGTCGAGATGGACGGCTTCGACGTGAAGGGCGGCGTCATCCTGATCGCCGCCACGAACCGGCCGGACATCCTCGACCCGGCGCTGCTCCGCCCGGGCCGTTTCGACCGGCAGATCGCGGTCGACCGCCCCGACATGCAGGGCCGTCTGGAGATCCTCAAGGTCCACCAGAAGGGCAAGCCGGTCGCCCCGGACGTCGACCTGTCCGCCGTCGCGCGTCGTACGCCGGGCTTCACCGGCGCCGACCTGTCGAACGTGCTGAACGAAGCCGCGCTGCTCACCGCGCGCAGCGACAAGAAGCTCATCGACAACCACATGCTGGACGAGGCGATCGACCGGGTGGTCGCGGGCCCGCAGAAGCGGACCCGGATCATGTCGGACAAGGAGAAGAAGATCACCGCGTACCACGAGGGCGGTCACGCCCTGGTCGCGGCGGCGTCCCCGAACTCCGACCCGGTCCACAAGATCACCATCCTGTCCCGCGGCCGGGCGCTCGGCTACACCATGGTCCTCCCGGACGAGGACAAGTACTCCACCACCCGCAACGAGATGCTCGACCAGCTGGCCTACATGCTGGGCGGGCGCGCGGCGGAGGAGCTGGTCTTCCACGACCCGACCACGGGCGCGGCCAACGACATCGAGAAGGCGACCGCGACCGCGCGGGCCATGGTCACGCAGTACGGCATGACCGAGCGGCTCGGCGCGATCAAGTTCGGCGGCGACAACACCGAGCCCTTCCTGGGCCGGGAGATGGCGCACCAGCGCGACTACTCGGAAGAGGTCGCCGCGCTCGTCGACGAAGAGGTCAAGAAGCTCATCGAGACCGCGCACAACGAGGCCTGGGAGATCCTCGTCGAGAACCGCGACGTCCTCGACAACCTGGTCCTCCAGCTGCTGGAGAAGGAGACGCTCAACAAGGAGGAGATCGCCGAGATCTTCGCCCCGATCGTCAAGCGCCCGGCCCGCCCGGCGTGGACCGGCTCCTCGCGGCGTACGCCGTCGACGCGGCCGCCGGTGCTCTCCCCCAAGGAGCTGGCGCTGACCAACGGCGCCGTGGGCGCCAACGGCACCACGCCGACGGACATCACCAAGACCGGCCCGTCCGCCCCGGCGGCCGAGGCGGTCCCGGAGGAGCGTCCGGAGAACTGACCGGCCCCGGCCGGCGTCCGGGCCGGGCCTCCCGGCCCCGGAATGAAAGCCGCGCCCCCCAGGTTCTAGCCTGGGGAGGCGCGGCTTTCGCGTGCGCGGTCCCGCGCGCACACAGGCACCATGGAACGAGGCACAGATGACCGACCCGGTGACGTTGGACGTCGAGGGCACGATCGGCGAGTTCGACGAGAAGCGAGCTGAGAGCGCCGTGCGCGAGCTGCTGCTGGCGGTCGGTGAGGACCCGGACCGTGAGGGGCTGCGGGAGACGCCGGCGCGGGTGGCGCGGGCGTACAAGGAGATATTCGCCGGGCTGTGGCAGGAGCCCGAGGACGTCCTGACGACGACGTTCGACCTGGGCCACGACGAGATGATCCTGGTGAAGGACATCGAGATCACCTCCTGCTGCGAGCACCACCTGGTCCCGTTCCGGGGCGTCGCCCACGTCGGCTACATCCCGTCCGTCAGCGGGAAGATCACCGGGCTGTCGAAGCTGGCGCGGCTCGTGGACGTCTTCGCCCGCCGGCCGCAGGTGCAGGAGCGCCTGACCACGCAGGTCGCCGACTCCCTGATGAAGATCCTGGAGCCGCGCGGCGTGATCGTCGTCATCGAGTGCGAGCACATGTGCATGTCGATGCGCGGCATCCGCAAGCCCGGCGCGAAGACCATCACGTCGGCGGTCCGGGGGCAGCTCCGCGACGTCGCGACCCGCGCCGAGGCGATGAGCCTCATCATGGCGCGCTGAAGCACGGCGCGCGCCCGGCACGGCGCGTCGTCCGCGTGGCACGCCGCACCACGGCGCACCACGCAGCACCATGGCACGCCGAGGGTTCTCGCCAACCACCGTCGCATGCGCGGCAGTTATGGCCACGGGCATTGGACGCCGGGGCGGGCTGCCGGAAGACTCGTACGCGTACATCGGGAAGTCTCATGGATCCCGGGGGATCCACGGATGGAGATGCCGCGCATGAGCGAGAATGCCCTGCCCACCCGTCGGCTCGGTGGCCTGGAGGTGTCCGCCCTCGGGTTCGGCGCGATGGTGCTGTCGCCCGGGGTGTACGGGGAGATCGACGACGCCCGCGCCGAGCGGGCCCTGCTCGCGGCGGTGGACGCCGGGGCCACCCTCATCGACACGTCGGACGGCTACGGCGCCGACGGCCACAACGAGTGGCTGATCGGCCGGGCGCTGCGGGGCCGGCGGGACGAGGTGGTCATCGCCACCAAGTTCGGCTTCCGGCTCCCGGAGGGCGTCGAGCCGCACCCCTTCCCGGTCGGGTACGCCTTCGGGGAGCTGGCCGTGAACGCCGACCCCAAGCATGTGCGCGGGTACGCGGAGGCGAGCCTGCGCGAGCTGGGCACCGACCGGATCGACCTGTACTACCCGCACTTCCCCGACCCGCAGGTGCCGCTGGCGGACACCGTGGGCGCGGTCGCCGAACTCGTCGAGGCGGGTCTCGTGCGCCACCTCGGGCTCTCCAACGTCACGGCGGACCAGCTGCGCGAGGCACACGCCGTGCACCCGGTGGCGGCCGTCCAGACCGAGTGGTCCATGTGGCGGCACGTGGACGAGGAGCTGCTGGCGGCGGCCCGCGAGCTGGGGGTGGGCGTCGTCGCCTGGTCGCCGCTGGGCGCCGGCTTCCTGACCGGCAAGGTCGGCACGGTGCAGGACGGCGACTTCCGGCAGCACATGCCCCGGTTCGACGCCGAGAACCACCGGGCCAACAGCGACCGCTTCGCGCCCGTGCGGGGCATCGCCGGGGAGCTGGGCATCACCCCGGCGCAGCTGGCCCTGGCGTGGCTGCTGGACCAGGACGAGCACGTCGTCCCCATCCCGGGCAGCCGCACCCCGGCGCACATCCGGGAGAACCTGGCCGCCGCCCGGGTGCGGCTCTCCCCGGACGTGCGCGACCGTCTCTCCGCCGTCCTCGCCGACACGGAGGTCTCCGGCGGCACCCTGCTGTAGCCGACCGGTGCCCGGGGCGGGCCGGCGAGACGCCCCCTAGGCGCGCGACGGGGCCTCGTCGTCGTCCTCGGGGAGCTTGCAGACCCGCTCCAGGAACATCGCCGCCGCGATCACGCCGATTCCCGCCAGGACCGAGAAGCCGGCGTAGATGGCCTGGTCGCGGCGGGCCGGGATGTCGAGCGAGCCGAGCAGGAAGACGCCCGTCCCGCCGTACATGCCGCTCACCAGCGCCGCGACGAGGGCGCTCGCCTGGCCGAAGACGACCGCGCGGGCGGCCATCATCGGCTCGACGCCCTTGGCGTCGGGGCGGCGCTCGCGCTGGGCGCGCAGCCGGGAGCGCAGGGACAGCGCCGTCGCGGTCAGGACCACCGCGATGACGGCGAGGACGACCGGCGCGGCCAGGGGCACGCTCGGCAGGGTGCCGAACGCCTCCCACAGCCGGGCGCCGCCCCAGGAGAGGATGCCGGCGACGGCGAACAGTCCGGCCAGTACCTTGAGCCGCAGTTGTTTCACCGGGGGCCTTTCATCTCGTCGCCGTGCAGTGCCTGCCGATCACCCAACGCTACTCGGGCAGGCGCAGTTCCAGGTCGGCGCGCGGCAGGACGCCTTCCCGGCCCACGCCCCCGAGCAGGTCGGCGACCGCGCCGACGCCCGGCAGCTGTGCCTCCGGCTCCACGTCGTGCCACGGTGCGAGCACGAAGGCCCGCTGGTGGGCGCGCGGGTGGGGGAGGGTGAGGACGGGGTCGTCGGAGACGACGTCCGCGTACGCCACGATGTCGACGTCGATCGTGCGCGCGCCCCAGCGCTCGTCACGGACGCGGTGGAAGGCCTCCTCCACCGCGTGCGCCCGCTCCAGCAGGGACGCGGGCGGCAGGGTGGTCTTCAGGAGCACGACCGCGTTGAAGTACGACGGCTGGGTGCCGGGGTCGACGCCCCAGGGCTCCGTCTCGTACACCGGCGAGACCGCTTTGACCCGGACGCCGGGGGTGTCCTCGAGCGCGTCGATGGCGCCCTGGAGCGTCTCCAGGCGGTTGCCCAGGTTGGAGCCGAGGGAGATCACGGCCCGCTTGGGGTTGGACAGGGTGATGTCGGCGGCGTCGACCTGCTCCGTCACGGAGGCCGGCACGGGCTGCACCGTGGGGTCGCTGTGCGTCTTGTTCATGCGCGGCTCCGGGTGATGGTGATGGTCACGTCGTCGAACGGCACGGTGATCGGGGCGTCCGGCTTGTGGACCACCACCTCGACCTCCTGGACGCCGTCGTGCTTGAGGCACTGCTGGGCGATGCGCTCGGCGAGCGTCTCGATCAGGTCGACCGGCTCCCCCTGCACGACGTCCACGACCTCTTCCGCCACGACGCCGTAGTGCACGGTCTTCGCCAGGTCGTCGTCGGCCGCCGCGGGGCGGGTGTCGAGGCCGAGGACCAGGTCCACGATGAACGTCTGGCCCTCCTCGCGCTCCCGGGGGAAGACGCCATGGTGCCCGCGGGCCTTGAGGCCGCGCAGCGCGACACGATCCACGCGAATCACTCCTGCTGTCGTTGGTCTGGCGGGCACGCGGCCGGGTGCGGACGGCGCGATGCCACCCGTCGAATCTACCTGCGAGCACTGACAGGACCTGCCCACGGGCCCCTCTCCGGCTCGCCTACCCATTCAGGAGGGGTTCTCGTCGGGCTCTTCCTCACCGGTTTCGGCCAGAACGGGCGACCCGTGGTGGGCCCAGATCCGCCAGCCGTCGGGTGTGCGCCGGAACACGTTCGTGGCGACGACCAGCTGCCCGACGAGCGGTCCGAGGTCCGCGCCCTCCTCGGCGGGGCCGCCGCTGAGGATGTTCTCCGTGCAGGTCACCAGCGCCGTGTCGGCGGCCACGGAGACCTTCACATCGGTCAGGAAGAACTGGATGTAGTCCGTGTTCGCCATGATCAGCGCGTACGAGCGGAGCACCTCGCCGCGTCCGGTGAGCACCGGCCAGCCGGGGTGGACGCAGGAGATCGCGCCCTGCGAGTCGTCGAGCCACAGCTCGGAGATCTCCTCGAAGTCCCCGCGCTCCATCGCCTCGTAGAACGCCGTGTTGGCGAGCTCCACCGCCTCGACGTCGGTGCGTGCGGCGTCGCTCACCGGGCGGCCTCCACGGCGCGGGCCACGCGGACCGCGTCCGCCGTCGCGCGCACCTCGTGGACCCGTACGGCCCAGGCGCCCTCGTACGCCGCGATGGCCGAGACGGCCGCGGTGGCCGCGTCGCGCTCCCGGGCCGGCGGCGGCGCGGAACCCTCCCCGGCCAGGACGTGGCCCAGGAACCGCTTGCGGGACGCGGCCACCAGCAGCGGGCGGCCCAGCGCCCGCAGGTCGGCCAGGTGCGCCACCAGGGCCAGGTCGTGCGGGGCCGCCTTGGCGAAGCCCAGGCCCGGGTCGACGACGATCCGCTCGGGGTCGACGCCGCCCTCCACGACCGCCTCCATACGCGTGCGCAGCTCGCCGACCACCTCGGCCACCACGTCGTCGTACACGGCGAGGCTGTTCATGTCCTTGCTGAAGCCGCGCCAGTGCATCACGACGAACGGCACCTCGGCGGCGGCGACGGCGGGGACCATCCCGGGGTCGGCGAGGCCGCCGCTGACGTCGTTCACGAGGATGGCGCCGGCCTCGACGGCGCGGCGGGCGACGGAGGCGCGCATGGTGTCGACCGACACGGCGACCCCTTCGGCCGAGAGGCCGCGTACGACGGGGACGACGCGGCGCAGTTCCTCCTCCTCGTCCACCCGGGTGGCGCCGGGGCGGGTCGACTCGCCGCCGACGTCGACCAGGTCCGCGCCCTGGGCGACCAGCTCCAGACCGTGCTTGATGGCGGCCGTGGTGTCGAACCAGCGGCCGCCGTCGGAGAAGGAGTCGGGCGTCACGTTGACGACCCCCATGACCGCGCAGCGGTCGAACGTGGGCAGGCCGCGGGCCGTGCCCCGTCCGCGCAAGGTACTCATGCGACCAGCCTAGGGGGTGTCCTCGGACCGGGACGGCCGGGAACGGCCCGCCGCGCGCGCGGCCCGGCCGGGGGTGACGGGCCGGGGGGACCGGGCGGGCCGGCGGCGCGGCCCGGGCGGGGGTGGCCGGGCGGGGGTGGCCGCCCCGGCCGGGGGCCGCGTGCCGGGTCAGGCGGCGCGGACCTCGTGCTCGCCGCGCGGGGCGAGGTGCGCGCACGGGCGGGCCGTGGGGGCCGAGGAGCGGCGGCGGAAGGGCCGGGGCGGGGCCAGGTCCACGAAGCCCTCGGCCTGCATGGCGGCGAAACCGATGCGCGGCAGGTCGCGGGCGTTGCGGTAGACCACGAAGCGGGGCTCCCAGCGGGGCTGGAACTTGGCGTTGAACTTGTACAGCGACTCGATCTGGAACCAGCGCGACAGGAACACCAGCAGGCCGCGCCAGACGCGCAGGACCGGGCCGGCGCCGAGCTTCTCGCCGCGCGCCAGGGCGGAGCGGAACATCGCGAAGTTCAGCGAGACGCGCTCGATGCCCAGCTTGGGCGAGGCCTGGAGGGCGGCGACGATCAGCAGCTCGTTCATGCCCGGGTCGGCGGAGCGGTCGCGGCGCATCAGCTCCAGCGACATCCCGTCCGTACCCCACGGCACGAAGTGGATGATCGCCTTCAGGTCGCCGTACGGGGAGTCCGGGTCCTCCTTGTGGGCGGTGGCGATCACCGCGTCACCGTCGGCCGGGTCGCCTATGCGGCCCAGGGCCATGGAGAAGCCCCGCTCGGTGTCGGTGCCCCGCCAGTCGGCCGCGGCGCGCCGGATCCGCTCCAGCTCACCGTCCGAGAGGTCACGGGCGCGCCGGACGCGGGTCGTGTACCCATTGCGCTCGATGCGCTTGACCATCTGGCGCACATTGCGCATGGCGCGCCCGGTCAGGGAGAAATCCGCGACGTCCACCACCGCCTCGTCGCCCAGCTCCAGCGCGTCCAGGCCCGTCTCGCGGGTCCACACCTCGCCGCCGGTCTCGGAGCAGCCCATCACCGCGGGCGTCCAGGAGTGGGCCTTGGCCTCGTCCATGAACCGCTCGATGGCGCCGGGCCACGCCTCGACGTCGCCTATCGGGTCGCCGCTGGCCAGCATCACGCCGGAGACGACGCGGTAGCAGACGGCGGCCTTGCCGCTGGGGGAGAAGACGACACCCTTGTCGCGGCGGAGCGCGAAGTGGCCGAGGGAGTCACGGCCGCCGTGCTTGTCCAGCAGGGCGCGCAGCCGGGACTCGTCGTCCTCGGTGAGCCGGGCGACCGGGTGCTCGGGGCGGAAGGCCAGGTAGATGGTGGTGATGGCGGTGAGCAGGCCGAGGGCGCCGAGCGAGTAGCCGACCGTCCAGTCGACGCCGCCCCGGTAGCCGACGGGGCCCTCCACGCCGAACAGGCCGTACAGCACGTGCTCCAGGCGGTCGCTCAGGCCGGGGCTGCCGACGACCTTCCCCGGGTGGGCGCTGACGATGACCAGCCCGAGGGCGATGGAACCGGCGCCCATGAGGACGAAGTTGGCGAGCGCCTTCCAGCGGCTGCGCGGGTCGGGCAGTGCCGCGAACTCCCCGCGGTGGCGCAGCAGCAGCGCCAGGAGCAGCAGGGAGAACAGCACGCCGATCACGGAGTGGCGGTAGACGAACTGCGCCGCGGCTCCCACCGGCAGCAGGATCACGGCCGCCCGCCAGGCGCGGCGCTTGTGGCGCTTGAGCCCGTGGGCGAGGAGCAGCAGCAGGACGCCGACGCCGAGGGAGAGGGCCGCCGACAGGGGGCCCAGGGTGCCGGGCAGCACCTCGGCGACGGCGTGCATGCGGCTGGTGCGGAAGCGCGGGAACACGCCCGCGGCGATGTCGATCAGACCGATGAACGTGCATGCGGTGCCGACCAGGGAGGGCACCTTCTCGGCGCGTGGACCGCGCAGGAGACGGCTCATCCGGCTCGGAACCGACTCCGACTTATCCCCATCTACCGTGACAGACATCGCTTCCCAAGGCTCCGCAAAGAATCGTTGTGTCCCTTCGGCCGGAACTGGTCCGGCCCGGACGTTTTGCGCTCTCTAGGACGGGGCTCGTGGGGGGTGGGTTCATTCCCCGCCCCGAAAATCTCGACGAAGAAGGCTTGAAGGACTCATGGGTCTCACCAGCAACAAAGTCCTGGCGCTGGCCGCCCTGCTGGCCGTCGTGCTGTTCGCGGTCACGGTCTGGCTGTGGCCGCGGCTGGCGCGCGGCGGCCTGCGGGCGGTGCTGGGCCGGATCGGTCTGCTGCTGGCGACCCAGGCGGCGCTGTTCGCCTCCGTGGGCCTCGCGGCCAACAACTACTTCCTCTTCTACGGCTCCTGGGCCGACCTGCTGGGACAGGAGCAGGAGATGGGGGTGGTCGTCGACCACTCGGCGGGTGCCAAGGACGTCAGGATCGTCGGCAGGCAGAAGATCGAGGGCGTCCCCGGCGGCGGCCGCCCGGCGGTGGGCGGCCAGGTCCAGAAGGTCGTCATCTCGGGGGAGACCTCGAAGATCGACAGTCCGGCCTACGTCTACCTGCCCCCCGAGTACTTCCAGCCGGCGTACGCGCGCAAGACCTTCCCCGCCGCGGTCGTCCTGACCGGCTACCCGGGCACGGCCGAGAACCTGCTCAAGGGGCTGAAGTACCCGCGCACCGCCTACGAGCAGGCGAAGAACAAGAAGATGCAGCCGATGATCCTGGTGATGATGCGGCCCACCGTGGCCCCGCCGCGCGACACGGAGTGCGTCGACGTCCCCGGCGGCCCGCAGACGGAGACCTTCTTCGCCGAGGACCTGCCGAAGGCCGTCTCGGAGACCTACCGGGTCGGCACCGCCGCCCGGAACTGGGGGTTCATCGGCAACTCCACCGGTGGCTACTGCGCCCTCAAGATCGCCCTGCACCACCCCGGGCGGTTCGCCGCCGGCGCGGGCCTGTCCGCCTACTACAAGGCCGCCGAGGACATCACCACCGGCGACCTCTTCCAGGGCGACCGGCGCCTGCGCGACCGGGCGAACCTGCTGTGGAGCCTGGACCACCTGCCCCAGGGGCGGTCGTCCTTCCTCGTCACCACCTCCGCCAAGGGCGAGGGGAACCTGGAGGGCACCCGCGCCTTCATCCGGAAGGTGAAGGCGCCCGCGCGCGTCTCGTCGATCACCCTCGACAGCGGCGGGCACAACTTCAACACCTGGAACCGGGAGATCCCGCCCGCGCTGGTGTGGATGAGCGGCCGGCTCAGCGCGGCCTGACCCGCCTCGCCCGGCCGGGCGGGCGGGCCGTCCTCCGGACGCGCCCGCCCGTCTCCTGTCCCGCCCGCCCGTCCCCTGTCGCGCCGCGCTGTCTTCCACCGCGCCGGGCCGTCTCCTGTCGCGTCCGCCCGTTCCCTGCCGCGCCCGGCTCGCCGTACCCGGCCGTCTTCCGCCGCGCCGCGCTGTCTTCCGCCGTACCCGGCCGTCTCCTCCCGTGCCCGGACGCTGCCTGCCCGCTAGCCGACCGTCTCCAGGTCGACGTCCCCACGGGGGACGTCCCGGGCGTCCGCGTCGATCGAGCGGCGCAGCGCCTCGTGCAGCCGGGCCGGGGTCAGCACACCGAGGAAACGCCCCCGCTCCGCGCGGTCGATGACGGCGATCCAGCCGGCGTCGTGCTGGAGCATCGTCGCGAAGGCCTGCTTCAGCGAGGCGCCGACGGGCAGCCACGCCTCCATGCGGCGGGCGTGGTCACCGACGGTCCCCGTGCCGCGGGCGGCCTGCTCGGCGGAGATCCAGCCGTGCAGGTTGTCGTCCCGGTCCAGTACGACGGCCCAGCGCGAGCCCAGCTCGCGGGGGAGGGCGTCGTCGAGGTGGACGACCGGCGGCTGCTCCAGGTCGCCCGGCTCGACGGGGGTCACGGACAGCCTCTTGAGGCCGCGGTCCGCGCCGACGAAGTCGGCGACGTACGGGGTCGCCGGGGCGCCCAGCACGGTGGCCGGGGCGTCGAACTGCTCGATCCTGCCCTGCCCGTAGACGGCGATGCGGTCGCCGAGCCGGACGGCCTCCTCGATGTCGTGGGTGACGAAGAGGACCGTCTTGCGCACCTCCGACTGGAGTTTGAGGAACTCGCTCTGCAGGTGCTCGCGCACCACCGGGTCGACCGCGCCGAACGGCTCGTCCATCAGCAGGACGGGCGGGTCGGCGGCCAGGGCGCGGGCGACGCCGACGCGCTGGCGCTGGCCGCCGGAGAGCTGCTCGGGGTAGCGGTCGCCGTGGACGCGGGGGTCGAGGCCGACGAGCGCGAGGAGTTCGGCGGCGCGGGCGCGGGCGGCGGAGCGTTTGACGCCGAGCAGGTGAGGGACGGTCGCGGTGTTCTCCAGCACGGTCTTGTGGGGGAAGAGGCCCACCTGCTGGATGACGTAGCCGATCCGGCGGCGCAGCCGCACCGGGTCCACGTCGGCTATGTCCTGGCCGTCGACGAATATCCGGCCCTCGGTCGGCTCGATCAGCCGGTTGACCATCTTCATCGTGGTGGTCTTGCCGCAGCCGGACGGTCCGACGAGCGTGACCAGTTCGCCCTCGGCCACCTCGAACGACAGGTCGTCGACGGCGGTCGTGCCGTCCGCGTACCGCTTGGTCACGCGCTCGAATCGGATCATGCGTCCCATTGTGGCCGCAGCGGCCGTCCGGTGTGTGAAGGCCGTGTTGCCGGCCTGTGGTGACCGGCGCCGATTGTCGGTGGGCGGGGTTAGGGTCGTGGTGGTTCGAACACCGGGCCGAGTCGGTCGGGGCGGGGCGGAGTGCGCGTCCGAACGCCGGGTACGGATGCCCGGGGACCGACTGCCGGTCCGGACCGGGTGCCCGTCGTGGGCCCGGGGTCCGGGTGCGGGATCGGGTGTCCGGCGCGGGCCGGGCGGACGTGAGTGAGCGGGGAGGAGGGGGCGGGTGAGTGCCGTGGTGAGCGCTGCCGGGTGTCTGGCGGCGAACGACTGGATCTGCGGTGAGTACGTGCGCTCCCGCGCCCAGGAGTTGACCGACGCCACCGTCGAGCATGTGTGGATCACCGCCGTGTCGGTGCTGATCGGGCTGGTCGTGGCCTTCCCGCTGGCGCTGCTCGTCCGTGCCCGCCCACGCTTCGCGGCCCCCGTCCTCGGACTCACCACCGTGCTGTACGCGATCCCGTCGCTGGCCATGTTCTCGCTGCTGCTGCCGCTGTTCGGCCTGTCCGCCGCCCTGGTGGTGACCGGGCTCGTGCTGTACTCGCTGACCATCCTCGTCCGGAACATCCTGGCCGGGCTGGCCTCGGTGCCCGAGGAGGCGCGGGAGGCCGCGCGCGGGATGGGGTACGGCCCCGGCCGGCTGCTGTGGGAGGTCGAACTGCCGCTGGCGCTGCCCGCGGTGATGGCGGGCGTGCGGATGGCGACGGTGTCGACCGTCGCGCTGACCACGGTCGGGGCCCTGGTGGACCACGGCGGCCTGGGCACCCTCATCACGACCGGGCTGAAGAGCTTCTTCAAGGCGCAGGTGCTCACCGCGTCCGTGCTGTGCGTCCTGCTCGCGGTCACCGCCGACCTGCTGCTCCTGGCGCTGCAGCGGTTCCTCACCCCGTGGACCCGTCCGGCCCGCACGCCGGGCACGCTCATACGCAAGGCCGGGTGAGCGATGGGCGCGGTGACCGAGGCGTGGACCTGGCTGACGACCGGGGCCAACTGGCAGGGGGAGAGCGGGGTGTGGCACCGGCTGGCCGAGCACCTGTGGTTCAGCGGCGTGTGCCTGGTCGTCTCGTGCCTGATCGCCCTGCCGCTCGCGCTGTGGCTCGGGCACATCGGCCGGGGCGGCGCGCTGGCCGTCAACATCTCCAACGCGGGCCGTGCGGTGCCCACCCTGGCGGTGCTGGTGCTGCTGACGCTCACGCCGCTGGGCCGGCAGGGCGCCCTGCCGACGATCATCGCGCTCGTGCTGTTCGCCGTGCCGCCGCTGCTCACCAACGCGTACGTCGGCATGCGCGAGGTGGACCGCTCGGTGGTCGAGGCGGCCCGGGGCATGGGGATGTCGGGCGGCCAGGTGTTCGCCCGGGTGGAACTGCCCCTCGCGTACCCGATGGTGATGACGGGCCTGCGGTCGGCGACCGTGCAGGTCATCGCCACCGCCACACTCGCCGCGATGGCGGGTGAGGGCGGGCTCGGCCGGATCATCACCGCCGGGTTCAACAGGAATGACACCGCGCAGGTGGTCGCCGGGGCGCTGGTGGTGGGCGCGCTCGCCCTGCTGGCCGAGGGCCTGCTGGTGGCGGTGGGCCGGGCGTTCGACCCCATGCGCGCGACCCGGCGGGCGCACTGACCGATGAACGGCAAGCAGCGGGACCGGATGGAGAACGTGATGAGCAGGACCTCGGCGATGGCGGGTGCGGTACTGGGCGTGGTGGCGCTCACGGGCGGGCTGGCCGCGTGCGGCGGTGGCGAGAGCCTGGAGGAGCGCGGCGGAGCGGACACCTCCGCGGCCAAGGGCAGCGGTGGCAAGGGCACGCTGGTCGTCGGATCGGCCGGATTCACCGAGGCCAATGTCCTGGCGGAGCTGTACGCCCAGGTGCTGAGGGACGCCGGTTACTCGACCTCCGTCAAGACCGTGGAGAACCGGGAACTGTACGAACCGTCCCTGGAGAAGGGCGAGATCGACGTCGTACCGGAATACGCGGCTACGCTTGCGGAATTCCTGAACGCGAAGGTGAACGGCCCGAAGGCGGTCGAGGAGAAGCCGGTCGCCTCCAGTGATGTGACCGCCACCGTGACGGCGCTGGAGAAGCTCGCCGGCCCGCGCGGTCTGAAGGTGCTTCCGGCCGGTGAGGCGGTGGATCAGAACGCCTTCGCCGTGACCAGGGAATTCGCCGACAAGAACAAGCTCAGGACGCTTTCGGATCTCGGCGCCTCGAAGCTGAAAGTCCGGATCGCGGCCGGTGACGAGTGCGAGATACGGCCGTTCTGCGCACCCGGGCTGAAGAAGACGTACGGAATCGATGTCACGGGCATCGACCCCAAGGGCGTGGGCACGCCCCAGGCCAAGCAGGCCGTGAAGGACGGCACCGACCAGCTCGTCCTGACCACGACGACCGACGCGACCCTGGACGCCTTCGGGCTGGTGCTCCTGGAGGACGACAAGAAGCTCCAGAACGCCGACAACGTCCTTCCCGTCGTCAATGCGAAGGACGCGGGTTCCCCGGAGATAGCCGCCGCCCTCAACAAGATCACCAAGGCGCTCAGCACCGAGGATCTGGTCGAGTTGAACAAGAAGGTGGACGCCGAGCGGGCAAAGCCGGCGGACGTGGCCAAGGCCTACCTGGAGTCCGAGGGACTGATCGGGAAGTAACCCGGGAAGGCCGGCCGGACCGGTGGTCCGGCCGGCCGGCAAGCCCTGGTGACGCCGTTTCGGATCACGAGGCCGAAACATTGCCGTACCGACCCCCCATATGGCCCCTACGCACGGTAAATTTCAGGCCATGCCACGTGGACGCCACCGCCATTCCCCACCCCTGCACCGGCTTCTGCCCCCTTCCGCGGTAGCCGGAGCGGCCGTCCTGTGCGCCGGTGGCGCCTGGCTCCTCTCCGATCCGCTCGCCCTGCGGGTCCTGACCGCCGCCGCGGCCGCCGCGGCGGTCACCGGCGCGGTCCTGATGCGCAGCTGGGACCGCGCGGCCGGCCGCCGCGTCGCCGAACTGACCCGGGCCCGGGCCGGCGACCAGTGGCGCACCGAGGAGCGCCTGGCCGAGCTGGAGACCGACCTCGAGGAGTCGCGCGAACTGCGCGCCAAGCTCGACGCCAGGCTGCGGGCCAAGCGGGTCGAACTGGCCGCGCTGCGGAACGAGCACGCGGAGCTGCTGCGCCGGTACGCGACCGCCGAGACGGAGCGGGCCAGCGCGCTGGAGGGCCGCCGGCAGCTCGCCCTGGAGGCCGCCACCCCCAGCCGGGCACTGCCCGCCGGCACCTCCACGCCCACGCCGGCCGCCTACCTCCAGGCCGCCCGCGCCCTGGAGAGCCTCACGCGCAACGCCGCCGAGCAGGAGGCCAGGCGCACCACCGAGGAGGCCCGGCGCCGCGACCGGGCCGAGCGCGCCCGTGAGGCGGACGAGCCGCAGGGGAAGCACGCGGCGGTCGCCGAGCGGCAGCACGACCGCCCGTCGGCCGCCGCCCCCTCCGTCCGCGGCGCCTCCGCGATGCGCCCGGTGCCGCCGGCCGCCGCGATCGTGCCGTCCACCGAGCAGCGCCGCCCGGCGCCCCGCCTCCTGGGCGGCTTCGACTTCTTCGGCACGGGCGGCGCGAAGACCCCCGCCGCCATCGAGGCCGTGCAGGACGAGGACCTCGCGGACGTCGTGGGCGAGGAGGCGCTGGCCGTGCGGCGCGGGGAGGAGCGCGCGGTCGGCAAGGTCATTGACCTGACCGCGCACGACGAGACCGAGCAGCTCGACGTGGTGGAGCTGCGGCGCGACGCGGTGTCCTGACCGGCCTCCGGTCACCGTCCGGACGCTGACCGGCCTCCGGTCACTGTCCGGACGCCGGTCACTGTCCGCGCCGCCGCCCTACTTGTCGATGTCGCCGACCACGAAGAAGAACGAGCCCAGGATCGCCACCATGTCGGCGACCAGCGTGCCCGGCAGCAGCTCGACCAGCGCCTGGATGTTGTTGAAGGACGCCGAGCGCAGCTTGAGGCGGTACGGCGTCTTGTCGCCCTTGGAGACCAGGTAGTAGCCGTTGAGGCCGAGCGGGTTCTCGGTCCAGGCGTACGTGTGGCCCTCGGGCGCCTTGAGCACCTTCGGCAGCCGCTGGTTGATCGGGCCGGGCGGCAGCTCGGCCAGCCGGTCCAGGCAGGCGTCGGCGAGGTCCAGCGAGTTGTGGGTCTGCCCCAGCAGGCACTCGAAGCGCGCCAGGCAGTCGCCCTCGGTACGGGTGACGACCTCCAGGGCGTCCTGGAGCTCGCCGTACGCCAGATACGGCTCGTCGCGGCGCAGGTCGAAGTCGACGCCGGAGGCGCGGGCGATCGGGCCGCTGACCCCGTACGCGTGCACGGTCGCGGGGGGCAGGACGCCGACGCCCCGGGTGCGGCCGCGGAAGATCTCGTTGCCGAGGACGAGGCGGTCGTACACGTCCATGCGGGAGCGGACCTCGGCCACCGCGCCGCGGGCCCGGCCGAGCCAGCCCGCCGGCAGGTCCTCCTTCAGCCCGCCGACCCGGTTGAACATGTAGTGCATCCGGCCGCCGGAGACCTCCTCCATGACGTGCTGGAGGTCCTCCCGCTCGCGGAAGGCGTGGAAGATCGGGGTGATGCCGCCCAGTTCGAGGGGGTAGGAGCCGAGGAACATCAGGTGGTTGAGGACCCGGTTCAGCTCGGCGAGCAGCGTGCGGGTCCACACGGCCCGCTCCGGCACCTCCATGCCGAGCATCCGCTCGACGGCCATGACGACGCCCAGCTCGTTGGAGAACGCCGACAGCCAGTCGTGGCGGTTGGCCAGCATGATGATCTGGCGGTAGTCGCGCGCCTCGAAGAGCTTCTCGGCCCCGCGGTGCATGTAGCCGACGACCGGCTCGGCGTGCCGGATCACCTCGCCGTCCAGGACGAGCCGGAGGCGCAGCACGCCGTGCGTGGAGGGGTGCTGGGGTCCGATGTTCAGCACCATGTCGGTGCTTTCCGCGGCACCGCCGATGCCGACCGTGGTCTCCGTCATGCCGGACAGTATCCCTCCCCGGGCACCCGCTGGAGCAGCCAGGTGAAGTCCCCGAGCCCGCCCCGCGCGGTCAGCTCGGCGGCCTGGCCGGCACGCGCGAGCGCCCGTACGTATCCGGCGGGATCCGTCCGGGCCGTCTCGATCGGCGGCCGCCCGCCGCTGACGCCGAGCCGCCGCAGCGCCTCCCGCTGGGTGACCAGCCGCGTGCCGTACGGGAGGAGGCCGGACCGCCCCGGGGACGGGGCGTCCGCCGAGGTGCCGCCCACCGCCTCCGTGCCGCCCGCCGCGCCCGTGCCGCCCACCGGGCCGGTGCCGCCCGCCTCCGCACCGCCCGCCTCCGCACCGCCGCTCGCCGCCGCGCAGGCGTCCAGGGCCACGTGGGCCGTGATGTCGCACGTCCCGTCCGGCACCGGGGGCACCTCGCGGCCCGCGCGGAAGCCGGTGAGCGTGCCGAACGGGGGCCGGGCGCCCGCCGTGTGTGCGTAGTCCACCGCCACCGCCAGGCCCGCCGCCAGCGTGCCGGTCGCCCGGGCCCACGCCTCGTCGCGCGACCGGCCGATCTCGGCGCGCTCGCCCGGCTCCCGCAGCGGCCACCAGCGGGCCAGCCACGCCGCGTCCGCGCCCGCCACCGGCGCGCCCAGCCGCTCCGTGCCGTCGGGCGCCACCTCCACGTACCGGTCCGTGCCCGACCCGTCCCGCTCCGCCACGTCCACCGGGACGTTGTCCAGCCACTCGTTCGCGAACAGCAGCCCCCGCACCCCCGCCGGCGGCTCGGCCACCCACGCGACGCGCGGGTCGAGCCCCTCGGGCGGAGCGGCGCGCTCGACGGCGTACGCCCGTACGCGCAGCCCCGCCGGCACGGCCGAGAGCACGCCGCTCAGCAGCTCGCCCCGCCCCGCGCCCATGTCCACCACCGCGACGTCGTCCGTGCCCAGCTCCGCCGCGACCTCCGCCAGCAGCCGGGCCACCGCCCCGGCGAACAGCGGCGAGGCGTGCACCGAGGTGCGGAAGTGCCCCGCCGGTCCCTCGGGCCGCAGGAAGAAGCCGCCGGGCCCGTACAGCGCCGTCTCCATGGCCGCCCGCCAGCCGCGCCAGGGCCCCGATCGACCGGTGTCATCATTCACGGGCACCAGTCTCCACCTTGCGGAGTATGCCTCCGCCGCCTGGATCGGCCCTCCGGTTGACCCATGCACCTATCCGGTTTCCCTACGCTGGGTCACGTGCAGCGCCTTTATGACTTCCTCCGCAGACACCCCACGGGCGTCGACAGTTTCTGGGCTGTGATGCTCCTGGGGTTCTCCATGCTGTGGGTGGTCCAGGAGCCCGTGGGAGCCGACCCCCGCCCCGCGGCGGCCGGCGTCGTCCTGCTGCTCTGCCTGGCGCTCGCGCTGCGCCGCCGCGCGCCCGAGAAGATGCTGCTGCTCGTCGCGGGCATCGGGGTCGCCCAGCTCGCGCTCGACATCCACACCAACCCGGCCGACTTCGCCATGCTCGTGGTGATCTACACGGTCGCGGCGCAGGGCGACAGCCCCCGGTGGGCGTCCCGGCTCGCGCTCCTCGGGGGCGTGAGCGCGGCGCCGCTCGCCCAGCTGCGCTGGCCCCCCGAGAACGTCTCGACCGCCGGCAAGGTCTTCTTCACCGTCGTGATGACCGTGCCGTTCGTGCTCGCCTGGGTGCTCGGGGACTCGATGCGCACCCGCCGCGCCTACTTCGACCAGCTGGAGGAGCGGGCCTCCCGGCTGGAGCGGGAGCGCGAGGCGCAGGCCAAGGTCGCCGTCGCCGCCGAGCGTGCCCGCATCGCCCGCGAACTGCACGACGTCGTCGCCCACAACGTGTCCGTCATGGTCGTCCAGGCCGACGGTGCCGCCTACGTCCTGGACGCCTCCCCCGAGCAGGCGAAACAGGCCCTGGAGACCATCTCCGGCACCGGCCGCCAGGCCCTCGCCGAGATGCGCCGGCTGCTGGGCATCCTGCGCACCGGGGAGCCGCAGGACTCCGAGGACTACGTGCCCCAGCCCGACGTCCAGCAGATCGAGCACCTGGTCGAGCAGGTCCGCGCCGCGGGCCTCACCGTCGACTTCAAGGTCGAGGGCACCGCGCGCCCCCTGCCCAGCGGCGTCGAACTCACCGCGTACCGCATCGTCCAGGAGGCGCTGACCAACACCCGCAAGCACGGCGGTCCGGACGCCGGGGCGAGCGTGCGGCTGGTGTACTTCGACGACGGCCTGGGCCTGCTGGTCGAGGACGACGGCCGCGGCGCGGCGCACGAACTGTACGAGGACGGCGGCGCCGACGGCCGGGGCCACGGCCTGATCGGCATGCGCGAGCGGGTCGGTATGGTCGGCGGCACCCTGGACGCCGGCCCCCGGCCGGGCGGCGGCTTCCGGATCAGCGCCCTGCTCCCCCTCAAGCCCGCCCACTGACACCGAGCCCGCCCGACCCCCCCCGAGCCCGCCCACCGCCCCGTGAGGAACCGCATGTCCATCCGCGTGATGCTCGTCGACGACCAGGTGCTGCTGCGCACCGGCTTCCGCATGGTGCTCGCCGCCCAGCCGGACATGGAGGTCGTGGCGGAGGCGGGCGACGGGGCGGAGGCCATCGAGATCCTCCGCTCCACGGCCGTGGACGTGGTCCTGATGGACGTCCGCATGCCGAGGCTCGACGGCGTCGAGGCGACCCGCCGCATCTGCGCCGCCCCGCAGCCGCCGAAGGTCCTCATCCTCACCACCTTCGACCTCGACGAGTACGCGTTCTCGGGGCTGAAGGCGGGCGCCAGCGGCTTCATGCTGAAGGACGTGCCCCCGGGCGAGCTGCTCAGCGCGATCCGCTCCGTGCACAGCGGCGACGCGGTCGTCGCGCCGTCGACCACCCGGCGCCTCCTGGACCGCTTCTCGCCGATGCTCCCGGTCACCGGCAGCGAGCCGCGCGACAAGACGCTGGAGAAGCTGACCGAACGGGAGCGGGAGGTGATGATGCTGGTCGCCCAGGGCCTGTCGAACGGGGAGATCGCGGCCCGGCTGGTGCTGTCGGAGGCCACGGTCAAGACCCATGTGGGCCGCATCCTCACCAAGCTGGCGCTCCGCGACCGCGTCCAGGTCGTGGTCCTCGCCTACGAGACGGGCCTCGTCCGGGCCGGCGGCGGAAACGTGTAGCGGCGGCTGGACCGGGCACCGGCGCCCCGCACGCGCCACTCCCTAGCGCAGGACCGTCTCCAGGAAGTCGCTGCCGATGCGGGCCACCGCGGCCACGTCCAGCTGGTGCAGCACGTACCGGCCGCGGCGCCGGGTCGTCACCAGGGAGGCCTTCTTGAGCACGGCCAGGTGGCGGGAGACCTCCGGCGAGGTGATGCCGTACGTCTCGGCCAGCTCGCCCGTCGTGTACGCGGCGCGCGCCAGCTGCCGGCACATCCGCATCCGCATGGGGTGGGCCAGGGCGTCCATGCGCAGCTGGAGCAGCTCCACGGAGGCCGGGCCGGGCAGCTCGGGGGCGCCGACCGGGTAGTGGACGACGGGGCGCCAGCCCGGGGCGTGCAGCACCATCAGATGGGGCCAGCCGAAGCTGGACGGCACGAACGTCACACCCGCCCCGACGGCGGGGTCGGCGGCGGTGGTCCGGCCGTTGGCGAGCTTGTCCACCTCGATGCGCTGCTGGGCGCCGCCGTCCTCGGAGAGCCCCAGCGTCACGGCGGGCGAGACCGCCCGGAGCGTCTCGGGCAGCCCCTTGCGGCGCAGCAGCTCCGTCTTGTGCCGGGCGTCCGCGGCGAGCGCGGGCGCGACCCTGCGCCAGGTGTCGGCGAAGAACGCCCGGTCGCAGTCCTCGAACAGCCGGCGCAGCCAGGCCCGTACGCCGGCGGGGTCGGCCAGCAGGCGGCGCGTGAAGTCCAGCTGCTTGGGCCCCCGGTTGGCGGCCAGCTCCAGGGCCCGCTCCGTGCGGACGGGGCCGCCGATCGCGTACTGCTCGGAGCAGGTGAACTCCAGTGCCGCGGTGACGAACCGGTCCTCGTCCAGCCGGTCCAGCAGGTCCAGCTCGTCGGCGAGGGTGGCGCCGGTGCGGCCGTCGCCGCCGCGGATGCCGGCGTACGGCATGAAGACGTCCGAGAAGCTGGTCGTCCAGAGGAAGTTCGCCTCGTGCAGCCGGTCGGCCAGGTCGGGCTTGAGGGCGGCGGAGGTGGCGGTCGCCCAGCCGTGCAGGCCCGGGTGGTGGCCGGGTTCGGCCAGCGCGTGCAGCGCCACGCCCAGCTCGGCGAGGGGCGACGGCTCGAAGACGATGCGTTCGGGCGGCAGGCCCGTGATGTCGATGATCACGCTCACGCCCCCATGGTGAGGGGTGCGGCGGCGGACCTCGCGCCGATTGACGGGCCTCGTCAATCCACGCGCCGGTGCCGGACGGGCGGGCGGAGGGTGGGACGCATGAACGCCCTGCACCAGCACATGATCGACGCCTACCGGGCCGCCCGGCACGGCGAGGAGCCCCCGCCGCCCCCCGGCCGCGACGACCTGGCGGCCCTCCGGGCGGCCCGCGACCACCACCTGCGCCGCTCCCGCGCGGGGGACCGGTCCACAGGCTGTGGACAGGGAGGTAGCCCCGCGTAACGCTGGCGTAGCATGACGAGAAATCGTCCGGTACCCCCCGCGGACTGGAACGGAAGGCCGTCGACGCGTGAACGCACCCGCACAACCCCGCCCCGCCCGGCTCTCCGTCGGCGTCGTCGGCGCCGGCCGGGTAGGACCCGCCCTCGCCGCCGCGCTGCGGCTCGCCGGGCACCGCCCCGTGGCCGTCTCCGGCGTGTCCGACGCGTCCCGCCGCCGCGCCGCCGAGCTGCTGCCGGACGTCCCGCTGGTGCCGCCCGCCCAGGTCCTGGAGCGCGCCGAGCTGGTGCTGCTCACCGTCCCGGACGACGCCCTGCCCGGCCTGGTCCAGGGGCTGGCCGAGACCGGCGCCGTACGCCCCGGGCAGCTGCTGGTCCACACCTCCGGGCGGTACGGCACGGCGGTGCTCGACCCCGCCCGCCGGGCCGGCGCCCTCCCGCTCGCCCTGCACCCGGCGATGACGTTCACCGGCACGAGCGTCGACGTCGACCGGCTCGCCGGGTGCTCGTTCGGCGTCACGGCCCCCGAGGAGCTGCGGCTGGCCGCCGAGGCCCTGGTGATCGAGATGGGCGGCGAGCCCGAGTGGATCGAGGAAGCGGCCCGCCCGCTCTACCACGCGGCCCTCGCCCTGGGGGCGAACCACCTGGTCACCCTGGTCGCCCAGTCCATGGAGCTGCTCCGGCAGGCCGGCGTCGCCGCCCCGGACCGGATGCTCGGTCCGCTCCTGGGCGCGGCCCTGGACAACGCCCTGCGCTCGGGTGACGCCGCCCTGACCGGCCCCGTCGCCCGCGGTGACGCGGGCACCGTCGCCGCGCACGTGGCGGAGCTGCGCAAGCACGCGCCCGCCACCGTCGCCGGGTACCTGGCCATGGCCCGTACGACCGCGGACCGCGCACTCGCGCACGGACTGCTCAAGCCGGAGCTCGCGGAGGACCTGCTCGGCGTCCTCGCGGACGGCTCCGCCGGCCCGGGCGGCCCCACCGGCCCCACCGACACCGACCGACCCACCGGCCCCACCGACCCCAGCAGTCCGGGCGGACCCGCCGGGCCGGAAGGAGACAGCGGCCGATGAGCACCGCCTTCGAACTGATCCCCACGCGCGAGGACCTCGAGTACGTCCTCGATCACTTCGCCCCCCGCGGCCGCACCGCCGTCGTGATGACCATGGGCGCCCTCCACGAGGGCCACGCCACCCTGGTCCGCGCCGCCCGCGAGCACGTCGGCCGCGACGGCTACGTCCTGGTGACCGTGTTCGTCAATCCGCTGCAGTTCGGCGCGGGCGAGGACCTCGACCGCTACCCGCGCACCCTGGAAGCGGACCTCGCGACCGCCGAGCGGGCGGGCGCCGACGCCGTGTTCGCCCCGTCCGCCGACGAGGTCTACCCGGGCGGGCAGCCCCAGGTGCGGATCACCGCCGGCCCCATGGGGGAGCGGCTGGAGGGCGCCTCGCGCCCCGGCCACTTCGACGGCATGCTCACCGTCGTCGCCAAGCTGCTGCACCTCACCCGCCCCGACGTGGCGTTCTTCGGCCAGAAGGATGCCCAGCAGCTCGCCCTGATCCGGCGCATGGTGCGCGACCTGAACTTCCCGGTCGAGATCGTCGGCGTGCCGACGGTCCGCGAGCCCGACGGCCTGGCCCTGTCCAGCCGCAACCGGTACCTCTCGCACCGCGAGCGCCGTACGGCCCTCGCCCTGTCGGCCGCCCTGTTCGCCGCCCGCGACCGGCTCGCCGCCCAGACGGCGCTGCTGGCCCGCGCCGAGACGCTGCCCGCCTCCGAGGGCCGCGCCGAGGCCCTGTCCCGGATCGGCGAGGCCCGTGCCGCGGCCGACGCCCACGCGGTGGCGGCGGCCGTCCCGGGCGGCGGCGCCCACGCGGTTCGGGCGGCGGCCCGCGCGGTACTCGACGAGGCGGCGAAGGCCGACCCGCCGCTGCTCCTGGACTACGTGGCGCTGGTGGACCCCGCCGACTTCACCGACGTCCCCGACGACCACACCGGCGAGGCGGTCCTCGCCGTCGCCGCGAAGGTCGGCACCACCCGGCTGATCGACAACCTCCCCCTCACCTTCGGAGCCCCCGCATGACCGGCATACGCCTCCAGGCCCCCGCCCCCGGCTGGTCGATCGACGCCGACGTCGTCGTCGTCGGCTCCGGGGTCGCGGGCCTGACCGCCGCACTGCGCTGCACGGCCGCCGGGCTGCGTACCGTCGTCGTCACCAAGGCCCGCCTGGACGACGGCTCCACCCGGTGGGCGCAGGGCGGCATCGCGGCGGCCCTGGGCGAGGGCGACACCCCCGAGCAGCACCTCGACGACACCCTGGTCGCCGGCGCGGGCCTGTGCGACGAGGAGGCCGTACGCCTGCTGGTCACCGAGGGCCCCGACGCGGTGCGCCGCCTGATCGAGACCGGCGCCCGGTTCGACACCGACGCCTCCGGCACCATCGAGCTCACCCGCGAGGGCGGCCACCACCGCCGCCGCATCGCCCACGCGGGCGGCGACGCGACGGGCGCCGAGATCTCCCGCGCGCTCGTCGACGCGGTGCGCGACCGTGCCGTGCGCACCATCGAGAACGCGCTGGTCCTGGACCTGCTCACCGACTCCGAGGGCCGCACGGCCGGCGTCACCCTGCACGTCATGGGCGAGGGCCAGCACGACGGCGTCGGCGCCGTGCACGCCCCCGCCGTGGTCCTCGCCACCGGCGGCATGGGCCAGGTCTTCTCCGCGACGACCAACCCGGCCGTCTCCACCGGCGACGGCGTCGCCCTCGCGCTGCGGGCCGGCGCCGAGGTCAGCGACCTGGAGTTCGTCCAGTTCCACCCGACGGTCCTCTTCCTCGGCCCGGACGCCGAGGGACAGCAGCCCCTCGTCTCCGAGGCGGTACGCGGCGAGGGCGCCCACCTGGTCGACGCGGACGGCGTCCGGTTCATGGTGGGGCAGCACGAGCTGGCCGAGCTGGCCCCGCGCGACATCGTCGCCAAGGGCATCATGCGCCGCATGCGCGAGCAGGGCGCCCGCCACATGTACCTCGACGCCCGCCACTTCGGGGCCGCCATGTGGGAGTCCCGCTTCCCCACGATCCTCGCCGCCTGCCGCGCCCACGGCATCGACCCGGTGACGCAGCCCATCCCCGTTGCGCCGGCCGCCCACTACGCCTCCGGCGGCGTCCGCACCGACCTGCACGGCCGCACGACCGTCCCCGGGCTGTACGCGTGCGGCGAGGTGGCCTGCACGGGCGTCCACGGCGCCAACCGGCTGGCGTCCAACTCGCTCCTGGAGGGCCTGGTCTTCGCCGAGCGCATCGCCGACGACATCGCCGCCTCCCCGGCGCGGGCCGGCGCCCCCGTCGCGCACCCGGCACCCCGCCCCCTGCCGCTCCTGGACCCCGCCGCCCGCGCCCGCGTCCAGCACGTCATGACCGCCGGCGCCGGGGTGCTGCGGTCCGCCGCGAGCCTCGCGGAGGCCGCGGACGCCCTGGATGCGGTGCACGCCGAGGCGCTGAACGACGCCGGCAAGGCCGCCGAGCCGGGCGTCGAGTCCTGGGAGACCACCAACCTGCTCTGCGTGGCCCGCGTGCTGGTGGCGGCCGCCCGGCGCCGCGAGGAGACCCGCGGCTGCCACTGGCGCGAGGACCGCCCCGACCGCGACGACACCGCCTGGCGCCGCCACCTGGTGGTGCGCCTCGGCCCGGACCGGGCCCTGGACGTCCGGCCCACCGACACCCAAGACTTCCCCCCGACCGACGCCGACGCCCCCAGGGAGCCGTAACCGTGAGCACGCCCGAAGAACGCCCGCAGCCCGTGGACGTACCCCTGATCAACATCAGCGCCCCGGCCGGCCAGGCCGTCGGCGGCTGCGGCGACGGGTGCGGCTGCGGTGGCGACGACGAGGTGTACGAGTGCGGGCTCGACCCGGCGCTCGCCGCGCTTCTGGTGAACGCCGGCCTCGACCCCGTGCTCGTCGAGGACGTGGCGTACCGCGCCATCGAGGAGGACCTGGACGGCGGGGTGGACGTGACGTCCGCCGCGACCGTCCCCGAGGACGCCGTCGCGACCGGTGACTTCACCGCGCGCGAGGCGGGCGTCGTCGCCGGCATCCACGTCGCCGAGGCGATCCTGTCGGTCGTCTGCACCGAGGAGTTCGCGGTCGAGCGGCACGTGGCGGACGGCGACCGCGTCGAGGCGGGCCAGAAGCTGCTGTCGGTCACCACCCGCACCCGCGACCTGCTCACCGGCGAGCGCAGCGCGCTGAACATCATGTGCCGCCTGTCCGGCATCGCCACCGCCACGCGCGCGTGGGCGGACGCCCTGGAGGGGTACAAGGCGCGGGTCCGCGACACCCGCAAGACCACGCCCGGCCTGCGCTCCCTGGAGAAGTACGCGGTCCGCTGCGGCGGCGGCGTCAACCACCGCATGTCGCTGTCCGACGCGGCGCTCGTCAAGGACAACCACGTGATCGCCGCGGGCGGCGTCGCCCAGGCCTTCAAGGCCGTACGGGAGGCCTTCCCCGAGGTGCCGATCGAGGTCGAGGTGGACACCCTGCACCAGGTCCGCGAGGTCCTGGACGCGGGTGCCGACCTGATCCTGCTGGACAACTTCACGCCCGCGGAGACGGAGGAGGCCGTCACGCTCGTCGCGGGACGGGCCGTGCTGGAGTCCTCGGGCCGCCTGACGCTGGAGAACGCCGCCGCGTACGCCGCGACCGGCGTCGACTACCTGGCGGTGGGCGCCCTCACCCACTCGTCCCCGATCCTCGACATCGGCCTCGACCTGCGAGAGGCGGAGCAGGGCTGATGCTGCTCACGATCGACGCGGGCAACACCCACACGGTCCTGGGCCTGTTCGACGGCGCGGAGATCGTCGAGCACTGGCGCATCTCCACCGACGCGCGCCGCACCGCCGACGAGCTGGCCGTCCTCCTCCAGGGCCTGATGGGGATGCACCCGCTGCTCGGCGACGAGCTGGGCGACGGCATCGACGGCATCGCGATCTGCTCGACGGTCCCGTCCGTGCTCCACGAGCTGCGCGAGGTCACCCGGCGGTACTACGGCGACGTCCCGGCCGTCCTCGTCGAGCCGGGCATCAAGACGGGTGTGCCGATCCTGACGGACAACCCCAAGGAGGTCGGCGCCGACCGCATCGTGAACGCGGTCGCGGCGAACGAGCTGTACGGCGGTCCGGCGATCGTCGTGGACTTCGGTACGGCGACGACGTTCGACCCGATCAGCGTGCGCGGCGAGTACATCGGCGGGGTGATCGCCCCGGGCATCGAGATCTCCGTCGAGGCGCTCGGCGTCAAGGGCGCCCAGCTCCGCAAGATCGAACTGGCCCGCCCGCGGAGCGTGATCGGCAAGAACACGGTCGAGGCCATGCAGGCGGGCATCGTCTACGGCTTCGCCGGCCAGGTCGACGGCATCGTCAGCCGTATGAAGCGCGAGCTCGTCGGCCGGGACGGCGACCCCTCGGACGTACGGGTCATCGCCACGGGCGGGCTGGCGCCGATGGTCCTCGGCGAGGCCAAGGAGATCGACGAGCACGAGCCGTGGCTGACGCTGATCGGCCTGCGCCTGGTCTACGAGCGCAACGTCTCCCGCATGTGACACCGCACGCCGCCCGACGTCCCCGCATGTGACACCGCACGCCGCCCGACGTCCCCGCATGTGACACCGCCCCGCCCGCCGGCGGTCCTCCCCGCCCGCCGGGGGTCGGGCAGGCCGGGCGGGCCGTGCGCAACGCGCCCACAGGCATCCGTTAAACGAATTTTGTCTGATTAGACCGTATTGTCATGCCATGCCCACGCCCTACGGATCCCGCGGCGGCCTGGCGTTCGGCGCAGACGAGCTGCGTGTGCTCCGACGCGCCCTCGCCCATGCCCTCCACCCCACGCCCCTCGACGACGAAGACGTGCAGGACTGCCTGCGACTCGCCGGCTCCGTGGACGAGGCCGTCCGCGAAGCCGGCCGGATGCGGGCCTTCCTCCTCGCCGACCTCGCCCGGTACCGCGACGCGCTGCCCGGCTCGGCGGCCGGGTACCTGGAACTGCTCCAGGACGCCCTCGCCGCCGGCTACGACCCCCGCCCCGAGGATCTGGCGGCCCTCCGCGGCCTCAGCGGCAGCCCCGTCGGCGCCGCCCTCCTGGCGCGGTGCCGGACGCTGGCCGAGCACTCCGTGCGGGCCCGGCTGGCCGGACGGCACGTCGCCCCCGCACCGCGCACCCGGCTGCTGGCCCTCCCCGGCGGGCGCGCCGCCGCGGCGGACGAGCCCGAGCCGCGCCCGGCGAAGCCCGCCCCGGGGCCGGCGCCCACCCCGCCGCCGTCCGACCGCCCGGTGCCCAAGCCCTCCGAGGTGTTCCCGCCCCGCCGCCGCCCCGCCGCGCCCCCGCCCGAGGAACGCGCCGCCGGCTAGCTACCCTGGATCCATGGAATACGTATCCGCGCTCCTGCCCCCCGTGGTGATGGCCGCCTTCTTCACCGCGCTCGTGGTGACGATCGTCAAGAGCCAGGGCGGCCCGAACAAGGCCAAGGAGGACGCGGTCGTGGACGCGGCGTTCGCCCGCGCCGAGGCCACCCGCCAGGCGGACGGCAGCGCCGAGCCCAGCGGCGCCTGACCGCTCGCTCCCGCACCCGCACCGCACCCGTACCAGCGCCGAGGGCGTACGACCCACCCGTCGTACGCCCTTTTTGCTCCGTCAATAGCCAGTTATTCGGACATCTCCCACTATGGTGAAGATGTGCCCCGTCAATTGGGAGAGCTGGAAGACGCCGTCATGACGCGCGTCTGGCAATGGAACCGGCCCGTCACCGTCCGGGAAGTCCTGGAGGATCTCCAGCAGGAACGGTCCATCGCCTACACGACCGTCATGACCGTAATGGACAATCTCCATCAGAAGGGCTGGGTGCGCCGGGAAGTCTCGGGCCGCGCCTATCGATATACGGCGGTCTCCACCCGCGCCGCCTACTCGGCCGCACTGATGAACGAGGCCTGGTCGAAGAGCGACAACCCCGCCGCCGCACTCGTGGCCTTCTTCGGCATGATGTCCGCGGAGCAACGCGAGGCCCTCAACGACGCGGTCCGCATCGTCCAGCGGGACACCCCCGAACAGGGCGGCGAAGAACCGCGGGAAGAACCGCGGGAAGAACCGTCGGCGGGCGAGGCCGCCGAGGGGGAGGCGGGGGCGGGGCGATAACGTCCAGCCATGCCGTCCTCCTCCTCCCCGTCCCCCGAGCTCCCGCCTCCCGGACCGGCGAAAGCCGTGACCGTGCGCCGGGCCCGGACCAGTGATGTGCAGGCGATCCGCCGGCTCGTCGATCCGTACGTCACCGAAGGCATCCTGCTCGACAAAGCACCCGTGACGCTTTACGAGGACATCCAGGAGTTCTGGGTCGCGGAACGCGACCAGGACGGCACCGTCGTCGGCTGCGGCGCACTGCACGTGATGTGGGAAGACCTCGCCGAAGTGCGCACTCTCGCCGTCGATCCCGACTTCACGGGCGCCGGCATCGGGCATCACGTGCTCGACAAGTTGCTGCACACCGCCCGCTGGCTCGGCGTCCGCAGGGTTTTCTGCCTGACCTTCGAAGTCGACTTCTTCGCGAAGCACGGCTTCGTCGAGATCGGTGAGACCCCGGTCGACGGAGATGTCTACACCGAGCTGCTCCGTTCCTATGACGAGGGCGTCGCCGAGTTCCTCGGTCTCGAACGAGTGAAGCCGAACACCTTGGGCAACAGCCGGATGCTTCTGCATCTGTGATCTGCCGATCCCCGATCCCGGCACCCTATGTCCGAATCGCGCATGTTTCCCGCTCTCCCGGGGATCTGAACCTCTCCCAGGGGTTTGTGTTTTCCAGGGAAAAGCGGTTTCCTTTCCGCGTACTGCATTTTCGATGAAAGGAAATCCGGTGGCACAGAAGGTTCAGGTCCTTCTTGTCGACGACCTCGACGGCGGCGAGGCGGACGAGACGGTGACGTTCGCTCTGGACGGCAAGACCTACGAGATCGACCTCACCACCGCCAATGCGGACAAGCTTCGTGGGCTGCTCGAGCCGTACACCAAGAGCGGCCGTCGCACCGGTGGCCGTTCCTCGGCCGGGCGGGGCAAGGGCCGTGCCGCGACGAGCGGCAGCCCCGACACCGCGAAGATCCGCGCGTGGGCCAAGGAGAACGGTTACAACGTGAACGACCGCGGCCGCGTCCCCGCCGACATCAAGCAGGCCTACGAGGACGCCAACCGCTGAGTGCGGTACGCACCCAGCAGCCGGACCCGGTGGCATTCCGATGCCGCCGCGTCCACGAGCCGCACCAGGCAGGGGGCGCCGGCGCCGCCCGCCACGGCGGACACGGCCGCGAGTGTCGGCTCCACCTCGCGCCCGGGCTCGGGGGGGCGCAGCCACGAGACGGCGTCGGGCGAGCCGGATCCGCTCCATCCTGGGGGAACAGGAGCGGCCATCCGGTCACCGGCGCCCAGGGCCACCAGGTCCAGGGCGATCCCGCCCCAGTCCAGCCAGTCGAGCAGCCCCGGCAGCTCGTCCGCGGACCCCGCGGCCACCAGCAGCCGCATCCTGCTCCCCGCGAGGGCGACCGGCCACCGGCCCCCGAGCCGCCCCAGCACGGCGAACCCGGCCGCGGCCGGCAGCTCGAGGACGTCGAAGCGCAGCCCCGTGAGCAGCTCCACCGGACCGCCGGCGTCCCCGCGCGCGGTGGCCCAGCCCAGCTCGTGCGCGTACCACCGCGCGACACCCTCGCCGTCGAACGGTGAACGGGGTGCCGGGAGGGGAAGGGTGAACGCCATGACCGGGGAACTCGTCACCCGCGCTCCGGGTTACGCAGGGCGTCCGTGCGAACACTCTCCGTGTTTTCCAGGGGTACGCGCGAAGGCATGGCCGAGCGCAAGGGTGTTCGCCCGTAGCTGAGGGAACCGGGGTGTGCCGCATGGAGTGTCCGTGCTTACGGGTAAGACATTCCTAGTGAGGAGGGGCGACACGCAGGATCGGGCGGTCTCACGTTCGCCATCGGCGTACTGCCGTTGAGGGTAAGTGCCTGGCCTGCGGGAACATCGTCTCGGACCATTGGGTTGGAGCATTTGTCGGCGTTCGGGTCAGGAGGCCAGAGACGGGTGTCGGCAGTTGGAATGAGCGGTCCCCGCTTGCGGGACTAAGCTGCGGAAGGACAGGGAGGGGACCGACCCCTTACTGCCTGACCGCTCTGAGGAGCGATTAACGATGTTCGAGAGGTTCACCGACCGCGCGCGGCGGGTTGTCGTCCTGGCTCAGGAAGAAGCCCGGATGCTCAACCACAACTACATCGGCACCGAGCACATCCTCCTGGGCCTTATCCACGAGGGTGAGGGTGTCGCCGCTAAGGCCCTGGAGAGCCTCGGGATTTCGCTCGAGGCGGTCCGCCAGCAGGTGGAGGAGATCATCGGCCAGGGCCAGCAGGCCCCGTCCGGGCACATCCCCTTCACGCCCCGTGCCAAGAAGGTCCTGGAGCTGTCGCTCCGCGAGGCCCTTCAGCTCGGCCACAACTACATCGGCACCGAGCACATCCTGCTCGGCCTGATCCGCGAGGGCGAGGGCGTCGCCGCCCAGGTCCTCGTGAAGCTGGGCGCCGATCTCAACCGGGTGCGGCAGCAGGTCATCCAGCTGCTCTCCGGCTACCAGGGCAAGGAAGCCGCCACCGCCGGTGGCCCTGCCGAGGGCACCCCCTCCACGTCCCTGGTCCTCGACCAGTTCGGCCGCAACCTCACCCAGGCCGCCCGTGAGTCCAAGCTCGACCCGGTCATCGGGCGCGAGAAGGAGATCGAGCGGGTCATGCAGGTGCTGTCCCGCCGGACCAAGAACAACCCGGTCCTCATCGGCGAGCCCGGCGTCGGCAAGACGGCGGTCGTCGAGGGCCTGGCGCAGGCCATCGTCAAGGGCGAGGTGCCCGAGACCCTCAAGGACAAGCACCTCTACACCCTGGACCTCGGCGCCCTCGTCGCCGGCTCCCGGTACCGCGGTGACTTCGAGGAGCGCCTGAAGAAGGTCCTCAAGGAGATCCGCACCCGCGGCGACATCATCCTGTTCATCGACGAGCTCCACACCCTGGTGGGTGCGGGCGCCGCCGAGGGCGCGATCGACGCGGCCAGCATCCTCAAGCCGATGCTCGCCCGCGGCGAGCTGCAGACCATCGGTGCCACGACGCTGGACGAGTACCGCAAGTACCTGGAGAAGGACGCGGCCCTGGAGCGCCGCTTCCAGCCCATCCAGGTCGCGGAGCCGTCGCTGCCGCACACCATCGAGATCCTCAAGGGTCTGCGCGACCGCTACGAGGCCCACCACCGCGTCTCCATCACGGACGAGGCGCTGGTCCAGGCCGCCACCCTGGCCGACCGGTACATCTCGGACCGCTTCCTCCCGGACAAGGCGATCGACCTGATCGACGAGGCCGGCTCCCGGATGCGCATCCGCCGGATGACCGCGCCGCCGGACCTCCGCGAGTTCGACGAGAAGATCGCCGGTGTCCGCCGGGACAAGGAGTCCGCGATCGACTCCCAGGACTTCGAGAAGGCGGCGTCTCTCCGCGACAAGGAGAAGCAGCTGCTGGCGGCGAAGGCCAAGCGGGAGAAGGAGTGGAAGGCCGGCGACATGGACGTCGTCGCCGAGGTCGACGGCGAGCTGATCGCCGAGGTCCTCGCGACCGCCACCGGCATCCCGGTCTTCAAGCTCACGGAGGAGGAGTCCTCCCGCCTGCTCCGCATGGAGGACGAGCTCCACAAGCGCGTCATCGGGCAGAAGGACGCCATCAAGGCCCTCTCGCAGGCGATCCGCCGTACGCGCGCCGGCCTGAAGGACCCCAAGCGCCCCGGTGGCTCGTTCATCTTCGCCGGCCCGTCCGGTGTCGGTAAGACCGAGCTGTCCAAGACGCTCGCCGAATTCCTCTTCGGCGACGAGGACGCGATGATCTCCCTCGACATGTCGGAGTTCAGCGAGAAGCACACGGTTTCCCGTCTCTTCGGTTCCCCGCCCGGATACGTGGGTTACGAAGAGGGCGGCCAGCTCACCGAGAAGGTCCGCCGGAAGCCGTTCTCCGTCGTCCTCTTCGACGAGGTCGAGAAGGCCCACCCCGATATCTTCAATTCCCTTCTCCAGATCCTGGAGGACGGTCGCCTGACCGACTCCCAGGGCCGGGTCGTGGACTTCAAGAACACGGTCATCATCATGACGACCAACCTCGGGACCCGGGACATCTCCAAGGGTTTCAACCTGGGCTTCGCGGCACAGGGCGACGTCAAGACCGGCTACGACCGGATGAAGGCGAAGGTCAACGAAGAGCTGAAGCAGCACTTCCGGCCCGAGTTCCTCAACCGAGTCGACGACACGGTCGTCTTCCACCAGCTCAGCCAGGAAGACATCATCCAGATCGTCGACCTGATGATCGCCAAGGTGGACGAGCGCCTGAAGGACCGCGACATGGGCATCGAGCTCAGCGGTTCCGCCAAGGAGCTCCTCGCCAAGCACGGCTACGACCCCGTGATGGGCGCCCGGCCGCTGCGCCGGACGATCCAGCGCGAGATCGAGGACATCCTGTCGGAGAAGATCCTCTTCGGCGAGCTGCGCCCCGGTCACATCGTGGTGGTCGACACCGAGGGCGAGGGTGCGGAGAAGAAGTTCACCTTCCGCGGCGAGGAGAAGTCCGCCCTGCCGGACGTCCCCCCGATCGAGCAGGCCGCCGGCGGCGCCGGTCCGAACCTGTCGAAGGACGCGTAAGCGGTAACCTCCGCTGACTGAAGGGTCTGCCCCGGGCGAGAACGCCCGGGGCAGACCCTTGTCGCTTTTCAGCAGCGCACCGGCTTCGCCCACGAGCATTCCAGCCCGCCGGGGGCCTCGGCGGTCCGCGCGCGGTCCGGGCGGACGGGGGCGATCGTGCCCTTGGCGGTGTCGGACGCCGCCAGGGTCACCACGATGGCGTCCTCGACGCTCTTCACGGACGGGGCCAGGTGGTTGTTGAGCACGACGCTGTAGACGAGCAAGCGGCCACCGGCGTCCGTGACGTACCCGGAGAGGGCGGAGGCGCCGGTCAGGGTCCCCGTCTTGGCCCGGGTGTTGAGGGCGGCGGCCGTGCCGCACATCCGGGTGCGGAGCGTGCCGCCCGTGGCCCGGTCGGGGGCGCAGGCGACGGGCAGGGACGCGTACCAGTCGGCGAACCAGGGGGCGTCCTGGACGGCGAGGAGCAGGCGCGTGAGCTCGGCGGCCGGGAACAGGTTCATCCGGGAGAGGCCCGAGCCGTCGACCTGCCGGACGGTGGACGTCCGGACGCCCTCCTCGCGCAGGTACGCGTCGACGGCGGCGAGCCCCGCGCCCCAGGTGCCGCGGCCGGCCGTCTCGTACCCGATCGTCTTGGTGAGGGCCTCGGCGTGCATGTTGTTCGACAGCTTCATGAACGGGCGCACGAGGTCCTTGAGCGGCATGGAGCTGTGCGTGGCGAGGACCCTCGCGGCCGGGGGAGTGGCCATCCCGAGCCGGGGCGGCCCCCCGACCCGTACGCCCCGGGCGGCGAGGGCGTCGGCGAAGACGGCCGCCGCGTACCCGGTCGGCTCCCAGACGGTGATCCACTCCTTGGTGGGCGCGCCCTCGAGGGGAATCTCGCCGGTCACGGTGAGGGTGTTCGTGCCGTGCTCGCGCTCGATCGTGAGCGTGTCCGGGCGGCCGGCGGGGACGGTGACGGCGCGGTTGTCGACGCGTACGTAGTCGGTCGCGGGCGTCACGGTCACCCGGGGTCGCGCGCCCGCCCCGGCCGCCGGAGCCGCCTCGACGACGACCGTGCCGGAGTCGTAGTCGGTGTCGGGGGCGACCGTGAGCGGGGAGATCTGCGCCGAGTAGTACGACGACTCGTCGTCGGCGGCCCAGGAGCGTCCCAGCCGGTTCGCGTCGAAACGGGTGTCGTCGGCGACCAGCCGGCCGGCCACCCGCCGGACGCCGGCGGCCGCGACCTGGGCGGCCAGTGCCTCGTAGTCCCTGGCGAGGGTGGTCGGGTCGCCCGTGCCGCGCAGGTACAGGTCGCCGAGGAGGACGCCGCTCCTGGGGCGGGCGGTGGCCAGGACCTCCGTACGGAACCGGTACTCCGGGCCGAGCAGCGCCATGGCGGCGACGGAGGTGGCGATCTTCGTGTTGGAGGCGGGCATGAGCCGGTCGCCCCCGTCGCGCTGGTACAGGGTCTCGCCGGTCCGGGCGTCCGCGACGACGACCCCCGCCGCGCCGCCGTCCAGCCGTGGGTCGGTGAGGATCGTGTCGATGGCCCCCTTGAGCCCGGTGTCGGAAGGTCCCGCCCCGGCGGTGAGGGTGCTCGCCGTGAGGAGTCCGGCAAGCCCTAACGCGAGGATGGTGACGCGCGTCACATGTCTGCTCATGAGGAGGAGGATGGCGGAGCGTGCCCGGGCTGGGAAGGAGGCGTGTCAGGCGGGCGGGTGCACCTCGACGTACATCTCGGCGGGGAGGCGGTCCGCGCCGGTGACCTGAAGCCGTCGCGTCTCGATCCGCCGCAGCGAGCGCAGCCCGGCGAGGGGGGAGAGGTCGACCGGGGCCGCCGGGCCCGGTCCCGGGCTGATCAGGCTGAGGTTTCGCAGGTGGGGGAACACGTCGGCCAGTCGGTGGAGCGTCCGGTCGCCGTCGGCGATAACGAGGCCGATCCCCGTGACGCCGGGAAGCGCGAGGGACGCGGGGCAGGACGCCAGGGAGGCGGACGCGCAGGCCAGGTACTCCAGGCTCGGCAGCTCGGCCAGGTCCTGCCAGTCGTCCGCCGACAGCCGGCCCAGATAGGCGGCGAACCGGAGCGCGGGGTAGCGGCGCAGCCCGCCCAGCCCCTCCTGGGGAGGCGCCGGCATCTCCAGGTGCTCGAGCGGGGCCTTCGGCGGCAGGCAGGCGAGGCTCCACGTGGTGTCCTCGGAGACGTACACGCGCAGCGTCCGCAGTTGGTCGAGTGAGGCCAGACAGTCCAGGTCGGGGTGCGCCCTGGGCCTCGCCACCCGGAGCCCCTCCGGGGAGACGTGCCGCAGCACGGCGGCCAGTCCGGTGGCGGAGACGCCCTCCCGTACGTCGAGCCGGGGCATCCGCAGGCCGAGGCGCAGCAGGGCGTCGGCCTGGTCGTCGGAGGCGATCGTGAAGTCGAGCCCGTCCGGGTCGACCCGGGAGACGATCTCCTCGGCGTAGGCGGCGGTGTCGAACCGGGACCACGCCCAGATGAGCTGTGACCGCACCGGGAGGTACGGGTGGCCGGCGAACCGTGCCAGGTAGGGCAGGGCGGCGTCCGACGCGATGTGGGTGGCGGTGATGACCACCATCCGGGCCTGTTCGTCGTCCAGGTCCTCCGGGCCCGGGAGCAGGTCCAGTACGAGGGGGCCGACCGAGGCCAGTTCGCGGGCCTCCTCCGGGCTGCGGGGCGGGATGACCTCCGCCGTGCGGTCCAGCAGGGCGCGCCGGAGGCCGGGGGCCAGTTCCGTGGCGTGTTCGAGGGCGGCCGCCGCGACGAAGAGGATGCGGAGCCGGGTGCGGCGGTCGGTGGCGCGGTCGGCGGCGGCCAGCAGCTCGGTGAGGATCTCGGCGCATTCGCGCGGGCGGGCGTGGGCGACCGCCATGCGGATGACGTCCTCCCACTGGTCGTCGCCCGCGTGGTCGGTCAGGACCCCGATGTGCCAGTCGTCGACGATGGCCTTGGCGGCGAGGTAGTCCTGGAAGGTCCGGTGGACGAAGTCCACGGCGTCCGGGCCGGGCTCCCGCAGCAGGCCGCTGCGGTGGAGCAGGTGCTGGAAGACGGCCTCCGGTTCGCCGGCGGCGGCCGCGTCCGGGATGGCCGCGATCGCGTCGAGCACGATCGTCCGGGCGCGGGACCGGTCCATCTCGGTGCGGCCGTTGATCGTGAGCCAGTACGCGAGCCGCTGGATCAGCCGGATCTGCGGGGCCTCGCCGAGGTCGACGCCGGTCGGGTCGCCCATGTCGCGCTCGCGGTCGCGGCGGGCGAGCAGCATGTCGAGCGCGGCGTCGTACAGGCCCTTGCGGCCGCGCGGGAGGAAGCCGCGCCGGTCGCGGTGCAGGGCGCAGATCAGGCCGCACATCAGGGGGTTGGTGGCCAGCCTGGCGAGGTCCTGCTTGGTGCGCAGGGCGTCGAGCAGCGGCTGCTCGTACGACGTGGCGTCCGGGCCGGCGGCCGCGTGCCAGCGGCGGACGAACGCGGTCGCTTCCGTGCGGCTCATCGGGGTCAGCGCCAGCTCGGTGAAGCCGTCCGCAGCCAGCCAGTCGTCGCGTACGGCGGACGGGCGGGAGGTGACGAGCCAGCGGTTGCCGGTGCCGTACGCGGCGAGCAGGTCGCGCAGCCAGCGGCGGGTGCGGTCGCGCTCCGGTTCGGGCACCTCGTCGATGCCGTCGACGAGGATCAGCCCGCGCCCGGAGGACAGCACGCGGTCGGCCCAGCCGTCGGGCGGGGCGAGGGGGCAGCCGACGGCCGGCAGGAAGCGGTCGGGGGCGGGCAGCCGTTCGCCGTGCCGGGTGAGGGTGCGCAGAGGCAGGACGAAGGGCACGCGGTCCCCCAGGTAGGCCATGCGCGCGTCCGGGTCGCCCTTCGAGGCCGAGACCGCCAGCCACTGGACCAGGGTGGTCTTGCCGGAGCCGGCGACCCCGCGCAGCAGGACCCGGTCGTGCTGGGCGAGCGCCTGGTCGGCGGGGCGCGGGGCGGGTGCGGCCTCCTGGTCGCACACCGTGCAGGAGAAGCCCGGCCGGGGCGCCGGCCGCGTGTCCGGGGTGCTCGCCTCCAGGGACAGGTACGCCGCGTCCAGTGGCCAGGCGTCCGGGGTGGTGTGCAGGTCGATGCCGTAGATGGTCAGGCTGCCGTGCTTCTTCGCGACGTAGGCGCGGTAGCGGAGCTCGAACGAAGCGTCCCGGGCGAAGGGCCGGGGCGTACGGGCGATGAGGGCGTCGACCTTGGCGATCAGCTCCGCCTGGGTGTGGGCCTGCTCCACGAGGGTGCGGGCGACGAAGGTGGAGCGCTGGGTGAAGAAGTGCAGGATGTGCAGGCAGGCCCACTCGGTGAGGGAGTCCAGGAAGCCGGCCGCGTCGGTCGAGAGCCCCGCGGGGCCGGGTGCCGCGCGGCGCAGCCTGCCCGCGAGCTCGCGGTGGCCGAGGTGCACCGCCTGGACGTCGTCCATGTCCAGGTCGCCGAGGGCGAGCAGGGTCCGGGTGAGGGCGTCGGTGACGGCTTCGGCCTCGTCGTGCGGGAAGGGCGGCTCGCCGGGGGTGGCGAGCGCGTCGGCGACGAGCCGTGCGGCCAGCCTGCGGACGTCCCGTTCGGTGAGCGTCCGCTTCTCGCCCCGGAAGGAGACGAGCCGGGTCAGGCGGACGCGCTGCTCGGCCAGCCCGGCGCCGGGGCCGTCCTGGACCAGGAGCTTCCTGATCAGTGGCGCGATCGCGCTCGACGCGAGGCGGGTCCCGATGAGTGCTGGATCCACGTGCGTCCCCCCGGAGCCACGGCGTGATCGTCGACGCGTCGAGACTAGCCCGGGTCGCGTGGCCCCCGTCACGATTCCGGAGGACTTCCGGGCCGGTGGCCGTGACAAGGCGCACAGGTGTTTTGGGCGGTACTACGTGGAATAGTGCGTTCCGCCGGGTAGGAGGGGCGGCCCCGTGGGCGCGGGCGGGGGGCCGGGGCGGGTGCGGTGGCCGAGGGGGCGGTGACCGGGGCGGAAAGCGCCAGGCTGTCGGGGCCCGGAGAGGGATGAACCTTGCTTTCTTCGGACATTTCGGGCTGTTGCCCTGCGGTGAGGTGGCGCGTCAAGCGTCCAGGTCACACCGGACGGCCTACGACCAGATGTCGTAGATGGGCGGTTTGAGGCGGGATGGGTGGGCGGGTTACCAAGGATGAGCCCAACCACCCGGCGCACTCTTCGCGTCGGGTCCGCTCTTGTCCGGAGGACTTCCCCGTATGTCGAAGCGCGTCAAGCACCCCGCCCGTAACGCCGTCGTCGCCCTTGCCGCCGCCGGCGTGGGAGCGTCGATGGTGTTCGGAGGCGGTGCCGCCGTCGCCGCCGACAGCAAGACGGTTCCCGCCGCGGGTCCCGCGGCCGCCGTCGCGGCCCAGGCCCACACGCAGGCGGCGCAGGCCAAGGCCGCCCAGGTGAAGGCGGCCCAGGTCGCCGCCGCGAAGAAGGCCGCCGCCAAGAAGGCCGCCGCGGCCAACGCCGCCAAGAAGGCCGCCCTCGCCAAGAAGGCCGCCGCCAAGAAGGCCGCGTCCTGGGTCAAGCCGGTCGCCCGGTACACCCTGACCGCCAGCTTCAACCAGGGCGGCGCCATGTGGTCCCACAAGCACTCCGGCCAGGACTTCGCCGTGCCGGTCGGCACCGTGGTCAAGGCCGCCCACTCCGGCGTCGTCGTGAAGGCCGGCCCGAACGGCGGCGGCGACGGCTCCGCGTACGGCAACGCCGTCGTGGTGAAGCACGCGGGCGGCACGTACACCCAGTACGCCCACCTGTCGAAGATCAACGTCCGTGTCGGTGAGACGGTGAAGACCGGCGAGACCATCGCCCGCTCCGGCAACACCGGCAACTCCTCCGGCCCGCACCTGCACTTCGAGATCCGTACGACCCCGAACTACGGTTCCGCGCTGAACCCGGCGAAGTTCCTGCGCGGCGAGGGCGTCGTCATCTGACGACCGCGCTCAGCCCCGGGCTCCCTGGTGGGCCCGGGTCACCAGATCGACGGCGACTTCGAGGACGGCGGCACGCTTCTCCTCGGGGTCGCCGTCGACGTGCTGCATGAAGAACATCCCGGCGTGCATGGTGAACAGCGCGCTGATGCACCGCACCCGGTCCGCCATCGGGAAGTCCGGTTCCTGGATCAGTTGCGTGAGCGTGACCATGCGCTCCTTGAACGTCTCGCCGATGCTCAGGTCCCGCACGGTCGCCTGGTTCTCCTGCATGAAGCGGAAGAGCGGGGCGGCGCCGATGAGGGCCGCGTGGTAGCGCCGCAGGATCTCCTGCTTGGCCTCCAGGGTGCGCGGCTGCTGCTCGGCCCAGGCGATCAGCTCGTCGATCGGCCGCGTCAGATCGCGGAAGAGGCTGATGACGATGTCTTCCTTGGTCTTGAAGTGGTAGTAGAGCGCCGCCTTCGTGACGTCGAGGTGCTCGGCGATCTCGCGCAGCGAGGTCTTCTCGTATCCCTGCTCCGCGAAGAGTTCGAGGGCCACGTCCTGGATGCGCTGACGGGTGTTGCCTCTGGCCATGGTCCGCTCCCACGAAACTTGCTTGACGCCCGGCTAGTAACGGGTCTACCGTCCCCAGTCTAGTAACTAGCCGGGCGGCAAGTAAGTAACGGGAGTAGGGATCATGTCGGAACCCCTGGAGAAAGCGGCGCCGGTGCCCGAGGCGGCACCACCGCGCAGCGTGCGAGTCGTCCTGCTGGCACTCATGATCGCCATGCTGCTGGCCATGCTCGACAACATGATCATCGGCACCGCGATGCCGACGATCGTCGGTGAACTGGGCGGCCTCGCCCACCTGTCCTGGGTGGTCACCGCGTACACCCTCGCCACCGCCGCCTCCACCCCCATCTGGGGCAAGCTCGGCGACCTCTACGGCCGCAAGGGCACCTTCCTCACCTCGATCGTCATCTTCCTCATCGGCTCCGCGCTCAGCGGCATGGCCCAGGACATGGGCCAGCTCATCGGCTTCCGGGCCGTGCAGGGCCTCGGCGCCGGCGGTCTGATGGTCGGCGTCATGGCGATCATCGGCGACCTCATACCGCCGCGCGAGCGCGGCAAGTACCAGGGCATGATGGCCGGCGTGATGGCCCTCGCCATGATCGGCGGACCGCTCGTCGGCGGCACCATCACCGACCACTGGGGCTGGCGCTGGTCCTTCTACATCAACCTCCCCCTCGGCGCCGTCGCGCTCACCATGGTCACCACTGTCCTGCACCTGCCGAAGCGCGACCGGGACCACCGGCCCCGCATCGACTACCTCGGTGCCGTGCTGCTCACCGTCGGCATCACCGCGATCGTGCTCGTCACCACCTGGGGCGGCACCGAGTACGCCTGGGGCTCCTCCGTCATCGTGGGCCTGAGCACCCTCGGCGTCGCCGCCCTGGCCGGCTTCCTCCTCGTCCAGACCCGCGCGCCCGAGCCGATCATGCCGCTGCACATCTTCCGCAACCGCAACTTCACCCTCATGTCGGTGATCGGCTTCCTCACCGGCTTCGTGATGTTCGGCGCCATCCTCTTCCTGCCGCTCTACCAGCAGGCCGTGCAGGGCGCGTCCGCCACCAACTCGGGCCTGCTGCTCCTGCCGATGCTGCTGGCGATGATGGCCGTCTCGCTGATCGCCGGACGCGTCACCACCGACACCGGCAAGTACAAGATCTTCCCCATCATCGGCGGCGCGCTGATGGTCGCCGGACTCTTCCTGCTCGCGCAGATGGACACCGAGACCTCCCGGCTCACCTCGGGCGTCTACATGGCGGTCCTCGGCGCCGGCATGGGCTTCCTCATGCAGATCACCATGCTCGTCGCACAGAACAGCGTCGAGATGAAGGACATGGGCGTCGCCTCCTCCTCGACCACCCTCTTCCGCACGCTCGGATCGTCCTTCGGCGTCGCCATCATGGGCGCGCTGTTCACCGGCCGGGTGCAGGACGAGATGGCGGCGCGCGGCGGCGGCGCGGCCACCCAGCAGTCGGCCCAGCTGGACGCGGCGAGCCTGGCGAAACTGCCGGAACAGCTCCGCGAGGCGTACCAGGTCGCCGTGTCGTCCGGCACGCACCTCGCGTTCCTGGTGGGCGCGGCGGTGGCCGTCCTCGGCTTCGTGGCGGCCCTCTTCGTCAAGGAGGTCCCCCTCAGGGGCGCGGGCCCGCGCAGCGCCCCCGCCGAGGAGGACCGCGAGGACGACGGCACGCAGCGGGAGCAGAAGGAGGGCCGGCTCGCGGACACCGCGGTCTGACCCGATCGCCCTTCCGGCCGGCGGCCTTCCGCGGATCCCCCGCTCCGGCCGCGGTCCGACCCGACCCTCTGCACGACGGCCGAGGGGCCCCACCCGGTACCGGGCGGGGCCCCTCGGCCGTCAGGGCGCGTCGGGCAGCCGCAGTATCGGGAAGCTGCCCGTCGTCGTCGGCGCGTGCTCCGGCAGCCACAGCACCGCGATCGCGCCGCCCGTCCCCGGCGCGGTCCCCGTGGGCGCCGCGTTGCGGAAGGTGAGCCGCGCGCCCAGCACCCGCGCCTGGCCCGCCGCGATGGTCAGGCCCAGGCCGTGCCCCTGGCCGGCCCGGTCGCTCGCGCCCGTACGGAACCGGCTCGGCCCCTCGCGCAGCAGGTCCTCCGGGAACCCCGGCCCGTGGTCGCGGACCCGCACCACCCGGCCCTCGACCGTCACCTCCACCGGCCCCTTGCCGTACTTCACCGCGTTCGCCAGCAAATTGCCCAGGATCCGCTCCAGCCGGCGCGGATCGGTGTTCACCCACGACTCGTGCACCACCCGCACCACCGCGTCCGGGTACAGCGCCACCACCCGGCGCTCGACGAACTCCCCGAGCGCGACCTCCTGGAGCTCGGCCCGCTCCGAGGCGCTGTCCAGCCGGGCCACCTCCAGCACGTCCTCCACCAGCGTGCGCATCGCCTGCGCCCGGTCCCGCACCAGTTCCGTCGGCCGGCCCGGCGGCAGCAGCTCGGCCGCCGTGAGCAGCCCGGTCACCGGGGTCCGCAGCTCGTGCGCGATGTCCGCGGTCACCCGCCGCTCGGCCTCGATCCGCTCGTTCAGCGCGTCCGTCAGGGCGTCCACCGCCCGGGCCAGCTCGTCCGTCTCGTCGCGCACGACACCGCCGATGGCGTCCCGTACGCGCACCTCCGTATTGCCCTGGGCGACCTTCCCCGCCGCGGTCGCCGCCTTGCGCAGCCGCCGCGACAACTGGCCACCGATCAGCACACCCAGCGCGCACCCGCCGAACACCACCGACACCGAACCGACCATCAGGGCCTCGTCCAGGTCCCTCATGATGGTCGTGCTGCGGCTGGCGAACTGGCTGTGCAGCGACAGCACGTCCCCGTTGCCCAGCGGCACCGCGGCCCACACGTCCGGCGGCCCCTCCGGGTGCTCCTGCACGTACGTACCGCGCCGCCGCTCCGCCATCAGCTCGTCCAGCTGCTCCGGGAGCGCCGGGTCGTTGAGCTTCGCCCCGAACTTGGGGTCGGTCTTCGGCTTGGCCGACTCGTACATCCGCTGGGCGAACAGCAGCCGTTCCATCTGTACGTCACGGGCGTTGCCCAGCATCGAGACGCGGGCCGCGTTGTGGACGACCAGGCTCAGCGCGACCGCGACCAGCGCGCCCACGGCGGCGATGGCGATCGAGATCTTCCATCTGACACCCGTGCGCAACGACGGCGGCTTCATCCCTTGAGCTTGTAGCCGAAGCCGCGGACCGTCTCGATCCGGTCCTGGCCGATCTTGGTGCGCAGCCGCTGCACATGGACGTCCACCACCCGGGTGTCGCCGCCCCAGCCGTAGTCCCAGACCCGCTCCAGCAGCTTGTCGCGCGACAGGACCGTGCCCGGCGCCGACGAGAACTCCAGCAGCAGCCGCATCTCCGTCGGGGTCAGCGCCACCGGGACACCGCCCCTGCGGACCTCCATGCCGTCGGTGTCGACCTCCAGGTCCCCGAAGACCAGCACCCCGCCCTGGTCCTGCCCCGACCGGTCCCCGTCACCGCCGGGCCCGCCCGCCGGACCGCCCGCGTGCCCGAAGCGGCGCAGCACGGCACGGATGCGGGCCACCAGCACGGCACCGTCGAACGGCTTGGTGACGTAGTCGTCGGCGCCCGCCTCCAGGCCCAGCACCACGTCGATCGAGTCGGCACGCGCCGACAGCATGATCACCGGCACGGTCGACTCGTCGCGGATGCGCCGGCACAGGCTCACGCCGTCCATGCCCGGCAGCATCACGTCCAGCAGCGCGATGTCCGGCTGCCGGCTGCGGAAGGACTCCAGGCCGGACAGCCCGTCCGGCATCGCCGTCACCGCGAAGCCGTCGCGCTCCAGGGCGAGCTGCGTGGCCTCCCGGATGACGTCGTCGTCCTCCACGAACAGGACATGGGTCTCGGCCATCGACGTCTTCTCTCCGTGCTCTCTCAGTTCTTGGGGGGAGCGGTCGGCTCGGCGGGGCCGTCGATGCCACCGTCCCCGACGGTCTTGCTGTACTCGTTGTGGACCCGGTCGTGCTCGGTGAACTTGCTGCCCGCCCACCGGTAGGTGATCACGTCCTCGCCGGACGGGTACGACACCGGGTCGCCCTCCGCGTACACCTGCTTGGTGACGACCAGGTCCCCCCGGTCGATCGTCGAATAGACCGCCGGCTCCTCCAGCGAGAAGACGTTCTCGTACGACGTGCCCTTGACGTCGTCCTTCCCCGGGGCCAGCCGGTAGACGTACGTGCCGACCCCCACGGCGTCACCGCACGTCAGCACGTTCACCACCACGTCGTGCGTACCGGAGTCCGTCAGCGTCCCGTAGGAGGTGTCCACGGGGTAGGCGTCCGCCACGCACGGCTTCAGGTCGTCCTTGACCCGGTCGCTGACCTTCGGGTCCGTCATGATCAGCCGGACCGGATCCACCTTCTTCACCTGCGAGGACGCCGACGACGCCGGGGCGGGCGCGCTCGACGGCGTGCCCTGGTCGGCCCGCGCCGCACCCTCGTCCCGCGTCCCGGTGCCCCCGGTGGAGCACCCGACCGTGAACAGGCCGACGGCGGCGGCCACCGCCATCGCCGTGGTGCCCGCCGCCCGGAACCTGCCGGTGCCGCTCGGGACGCTCCCGCTGTCTCTGGCGCTCAGGCCGCGCACCGCTCCCGCCCCCGTTCGTGGACACGTCCGGCCGCGCGCTCCGCACGGCCGCCACGCTCCAGGACGCGGGCGTCGCTGTCGACGGCCCGGTTCTCCAGCTCCTGCCGGAGACGGGCGAGCGCCCGGTGAAGCGTGGACTTCACCGTACCGGTCGACATGCCCAGCGCGGCGGCCGTCTCCTCGGTGCTCATCTGCTCCCAGTGGCGCAGCACGACGACGCTGCGCTGCTTGGGCGCCAGCACCTTCAGGATGTCCATCAGCAGGGCCCGGTCGGCGTGCTGCTCGGTGGCGTCCTCGACCGACGCGTCCGGCAGCTGCTCGGTGGGCACCTCCTCCAGCTTCCGGGCGCGCCACCACTCCGTACGCGTATTGATCATCACGCGGCGCAGGTAGGCGTCGGCGAGGGACTTGTCCGCTATGCCGTCCCACCGGCCGTACGTCCGGGCCAGCGCCGTCTGCAGGAGGTCCTGCGCGTCGACGGGATCGGGGACGAGACGCCGGGCGCTGCGCAGCAGGGCGTCCTGTCGTGTGCGTACGTACTCCTCGAATTCGAGCACCTCGCCGTGCGACATCCCGAACCGCCTCCGATCCCCGTGAAACCCCGTGTACCGCTTACGTCGGGAGACGCTACGGAGCGGTTGTCACGGGGTTGTCCGCACAGACCGTCGGCGGACGCACGGCTGGCCATCGGTTGTGTAACAGCGGTGGTGTTACACAGCGGGGCGCGGCGCGGAAGGACCCCGCCCCCGGGGCCTCAGCCCGCCGGGAGCCGGTACCGGCCGCCGTCCAGGGGCTCGACCAGACCGTCGGCGACCAGCCCGTCCAGGGCCCGGGCGCGCTGCACCGGCTCGTCCCAGACCGCGTCGAGCGCCGCCTGCTCCACCGGGGTCACCGCCTCCCGCAGGACGGCGAGCAGCCGGCCGCGCACCTGGCGGTCCGTCCCCGCGTACGTCTGGCCGCGCCGGGCCGGGCCGTCGTGGGCGGGCTTGCCCGCCAGCCGCCACGCGCACCGGCCGGCGATCGGGCACCGGGCGCAGTCCTCGTTGCGGGCCGTGCACACCAGGGCGCCCAGCTCCATGGACGCCGCCGCCCAGCGGGCCGCCCTCCGCTCGTCGTCCGGCAGCAGCTCCCGCGCCAGGCGCCGCTCGGCGGCGGTCGTGGCGTTCGGCGGGTACTGCACACCCGTCACCGACCGGGCGAACACCCGCCGCACGTTCGTGTCCAGCACCGCGTGGCGCTGCCCGTACGCGAACGACGCCACCGCCGCGGCCGTGTACTCCCCGATGCCGGGCAGCGCCAGCAGCTGGGCGTGGTCGTCCGGTACGTCGCCGCCGTGCCGCTCCGTTATCGCCACCGCCGCGCCGTGCAGCCGCAGCGCGCGGCGCGGGTAACCGAGCCGGCCCCAGGCGCGCACGGCCTCACCGGGGGCCTCGGCGGCCAGGTCCGCCGGGCGGGGCCAGCGCGCCAGCCACTGCTCGTACACCGGGAGCACACGGCTCACCGGCGTCTGCTGCAGCATGAACTCGCTGACCATCACCCCCCAGGCGCCCGCCTCGGGGCGGCGCCAGGGGAGGTCGCGGGCGTTCTGCTCGAACCAGGCGAGCACGGGCGCGTGCAGGCCCGCGGCGTCGGGCCCGGTCTCGGGGGAGAAGGGGATCGCAGTCATGGCACCCCCGATCCTGGCACGTTCCTCAGGAACGGCGGTGCATCGGCTCCCGGCGCCGCCGGCCCCCGGCACGGCCCGCCCCCGGTGCCGCCCCCGCCCCCGGGGCCGTCACCGGGGCCGGGACCGACGGCCCCGGACCGGCCAGCCACGCGGCGACGGCGGACCGGCTCGTCCGCATCGTGCCGGCCAGCGCCCCCGTGGGCCCGGTCAGCAGCCGGACGAACAGCACCGCCGCCAGCGCGCCCAGCACCAGACCGGCCGCCACGTCGTGCGGGTAGTGGACACCCACGAACACCCGCGAGAAGGCCATGAGCAGAGCCATCGGCACCGTCAGCCAGACGATCCCGCGCCACGCCATCGCGAGGGCCACGGCGGCCGCGCCCGCGATGGCCGAGTGGTTGCTCGGGAACGACCAGTCGCCGTACGGCGGGCACTCCACGATCGACGCGGCCGCCCCCGCCACCGCCCGGCACGGACGCTCCTCGTCCACCACCGACTTCAGCAACTCGCTCACCACGTACCCGAACGCCGTGCCCAGCGGCGCCAGGACGGCCAGCGCCACGGCCCGGGAGTCGGCGGGACGCGCCCGCCACCAGCCGACGAGGAACAGCACGCCGAACAGCAGCAGGCCGGCCTCCGTCCACAGTTCGGCGACGAGCTGCAACCAGCCCGGTGTGTCATGGGCGAAGTCGGTGATGTCGCGATAGAGGTCCTGGCTCATGGTTACGGACGGTACCTGGCCCCCGGAGCCCCCTGGGACCCGAGCCCGGTCCTTCGAGTGTGATCATCGGCAAAACTTGGTGCACAGGCGGCGGGTGGGGCGGGAGTTGGCGTCGATCTCTCGTACAGTTTGGGCGTGGGATCTCTGCGCAATCCGGTCGGGCCGCTTCCCTCCTCCATCTACTGGCGACGGAGGGCAGTCGCGGCGAGCCTGGTCGCGCTCCTCGCGCTGCTGATCGTATGGTTCGTCAGCTCCGGTGACGACAACGGGAAGAACGGCGGCGACACCTCCGACGGAGCCGCGCCCGCCACCACCATCACCCCGGGCCCCTCCCGTCCCGGAGCGGCGATCAGCGAACAGCCGGGCGGCCGCGACGAGTCGAGCGCCGGACAGGGCGACGACGGCGGCAAGAACGGCGACACCTCGGCGCCGGGCGGCCCCGGCGGCGGCACGGACACCGGCGGCGACGGCACGGGCACCGGACCGGGCGGTGCCGGCACGGGCACCACGTCCGGGGGCGGCTCCGGCGGCGGCACGGACACCGGCGCGGGCGCCGGCGGCCAGCAGGTCCCCGCGAACTCCCCCCTCCCCAACTGCACCTCCACCGCACTGCAGTTGACGCTGCGCAGCGTCAAGGTCGGTTACGCGCCCGGCGAGAAGCCCCGCTTCCAGCTGGTCGCCCGCAACACCTCCGCCACCACCTGCAAGACCGACCTCGGCGCGAAGACCGCCGTGCTCACCATCAAGAACGACGAGGCCGACCAGGTCTGGTCGTCGAAGGACTGCCCCAAGGGCTCCGGAACGCTGCTGCTGCGCGTCCCCGCGGGCGGCAGCGTCACCCACACCGTGGAATGGGACCGCCGCCCGAGCGCCCCGCGTTGCGCGACGCCCCCCGCGACGGCCGCCGGACCGGGCACCTACCTGGTCGAGGCGGCGGTGCCGGGCGTGAAGGTCATGCCGGCGTCGTTCACCCTCACCAAGGACTGACGGGGCGGCCGGCGGGTCAGACGTACCGCTCGAGGATCGACGACTCGGCCAGTCGCGACAGCCCCTCGCGCACGCTGCGGGCCCGCGCCTCGCCGACACCGTCGACGGTCTGGAGGTCGTCGACGCTCGCGGCGAGCAGCTTCTGCAGACCGCCGAAGTGCTCCACGAGCCGCTCGATGATGGCACCGGGCAGCCGCGGGACCTTCGCCAGCAGCCGGTAACCCCGCGGCGAGACCGCCGAGTCCAGGGCCTCCGGCGACCCGGTGTACCCCAGGGCACGCGCCACGATCGGCAGCTCCAGCAGCTCGGCGTGGCTGAGCGCGTCCAGCTCGGTGAGCGCCTCGGCGACCGTGCGCGACCGCTTGGCCGTCGGCTCCGGCACGTAGTCGCGCACCACCAGCTCCCGCTCCGGCTCCACGCCCGCGATCAGCTCGTCGAGCTGGAGCGCGAGCAGCCGGCCGTCCGTGCCGAGCTCGACGACGTACTCGGCGATCTCGGTGGCGATCCGGCGCACCATCTCCAGGCGCTGGGCGACGGCGGTGACGTCCCGGACCGTCACCAGGTCCTCGATCTCCAGCGCCGACAGCGTCCCGGCGACCTCGTCGAGGCGGAGCTTGTACCGCTCCAGCGTGGCGAGTGCCTGGTTGGCGCGGGACAGGATCGCGGCCGACTCCTCCAGGACGCGGCGCTCACCGTCGACGTAGAGGGCGATCAGCCGCATCGACTGCGACACCGACACGACCGGGAAGCCGCACTGCTTGCTGACCCGGTCCGCCGTGCGGTGGCGCGTACCGGTCTCCTCGGTCGGGATCGACGCGTCCGGCACGAGCTGCACGCCCGCGCGGAGGATCTTGGTGATGTCCTTGTCGATGATGAGCGCGCCGTCGAGCTTGCACAGCTCGCGCAGCCGGGTCGCGGTGAACTCCACGTCCAGCACGAACCCGCCCGTGCACATCGACTCGACGGTCTTGTCCATGCCCAGCACGATGAGACCACCGGTGTTACCGCGGAGGATGCGCTCCAGGCCGTCACGCAGGGACGTACCCGGCGCGACCGCGCTGAGGGAAGCGCGCATCAGCGCTTCGTTGCCGGAGCCCGCGCCGGACTTTCCGGGAGCTGCTGCCCCGTCCTTGGCTGCCACTGCACTCCTCCGGCTCGTACGGATGGGCGAGACCTGGGCAAAGTCTAGCGACCCCGCCCGCAGCCGTCGGGCTCCCGCCCGGTCCGCCCGGTAATCGGACGCGCCCGGCACCGGACCGGCGGGGTGCGATGCGGTTCCCACCGGCCGACCTGCGCGAACCCCTATGTCCCGTTCCATCCCGGTCCGTTCCGGGTGGCCGCTCGCCTCCTCACGGTCCCGCCCCGGTGCGGTGCCTGTCCGGCAGGCGGCAGGGTGCGGCCCCTCCGGGCTCACCCCCCGGTCGCCCGGCGACCGGTTTCTGCGCGGTTCCGCCCGGTGCGGCACCTGTCCGGCGGGTGGCGGGGTGTGGCCCCTCCGGGCTCACCTCCTCGGGGCCGGCGGCCCTGGGTCACATGCAAGGGAGCCCACCCCTTGCCGCCAACCCCTGCGGGGGCGACCCTGCACGGCCCCACCCCGGGCCGTCGCCCGCCTGCGGGCCGGTGGGTGGAGGGCTCGGCCTCGTACCACCGCGTTTGCTGTCTGCGCGCTGTGTTGCGACGGCGAGTCGTGGCACGGAGTACGGCGAGGAGGGGCCGTGCAGGGTCGCCCCCGCAGCGGATTGGCGGCGAGTGACGGTCACTGGACCGGCTGGGCGCCCCGCCAACCGCGAGGAGGTGAGCCCGGAGGGGCCCCGTACCCGGCCCACCGGCAGAAAGCACCCCTGCCGCGAGCACCGCACCGCACCGGTGACCGCCCCGCCCCCGGCCCACCGGCAGAAAGCACCCCGGCCACGCCCGGCACCGGACACCGACAGCAGCCGCCCCTGCCGCGAGCACCGCACCGCACCGGTGACCGCCACCGCGAGCGGGGCCGGGGCCGGGTGTCAGGACTGGGGGGCGTCCTCCCGGGCTGGGGCGCGGCGGCGGGCGCGGGGCAGGACCCGCAGCGCGTCGCCCATGTCGGCGACCTCCGTGACCTTCATGCCCGGCGGGACCTTGCCGGGGTCGACCGGGACCAGCGCGTGCGTGAAGCCCAGCCGGTGGGCCTCGGCGAGCCGCCGCTGGACGCCCGTGACGCGCCGGACCTCGCCCGCGAGGCCGACCTCGCCGATGGCGACCAGGTTCTTCGGCAGCGGGGTGTCGCTGGCCGCCGAGGCCAGCGCCAGCGCGACCGCCAGGTCGGCGGCGGGTTCGGAGAGCTTGACCCCGCCGACCGTCGCGGAGTAGATGTCCCGCTTCCCGAGCGCGGTGATCCGCCCGCGCTGTTCCAGGACCGCCAGCATCATGGAGACGCGGGAGGTCTCCAGGCCGGAGGTGGTGCGGCGGGGTGACGGGATCTGCGAGTCGACCGTGAGCGCCTGCACCTCGGCGACCAGCGGGCGGCGGCCTTCGAGGGTGACGGTCAGGCAGGTGCCGGGGACGGCTTCCGCGCGGCGGGTGAGGAAGAGTCCGCTCGGGTCGGCGAGGCCCGTGATCCCTTCGTCGTGCAGTTCGAAGCAGCCGACCTCGTCCGTCGCGCCGTACCGGTTCTTCACGCCCCGGACCAGCCGCAGCCGGGCGTGGCGGTCGCCCTCGAAGGACAGGACGACGTCCACCAGGTGCTCCAGCAGGCGCGGGCCCGCGATGGCGCCGTCCTTGGTCACGTGGCCGACGAGCAGGGTGGACATGCCCCGCTCCTTGGAGGCGCGGATGAGCGCGCCGGCGACCTCGCGGACCTGGGCCATGCCGCCCGGGGCGCCGTCGATCTCGGGGGAGGCCACCGTCTGGACGGAGTCGAGGATCAGGAGGGACGGCTTGACGGCGTCGAGGTGGCCGAGGACGGCGGACAGGTCGGTCTCGGCCGCGAGGTACAGGTGGTCGTCGATCGCGCCGATCCGGTCGGCGCGCAGCCGGACCTGGCTCGCGGACTCCTCGCCGGTCACGTACAGCGTGCGGTGGTCGTCGCTCGCGGCCTTCGCCGCGACGTCGAGGAGGAGGGTGGACTTGCCGACGCCGGGCTCGCCCGCGAGGAGGACGACGGCGCCGGGCACCAGTCCGCCGCCGAGGACGCGGTCCAGTTCGTCGACGCCGGTGCTGCGGGCGGTGGCCTGCCGGCCGTCGACCTGGCCGATCGGGAGCGCGGCGGTGGAGACCCGGCCGGCGGACGTGGTACGGACGGCGGGCGCGCCGTACTCCTCCACCGTGCCCCAGGCCTGGCACTCGGGGCAGCGGCCGAGCCATTTGGCGGTCGTCCACCCGCACTCGGTGCAGCGGTAGGAGGGCCTGTCCTTGGCGGATTTCGTACGGGCAGCCATGCCGAAGACCGTAGCGGGCCCCACTGACAACGCCTCCCGCGCGCCCCGGTGAGGGCTTCCCGTACGGGACCCGCGGGGCGGTGGGGGCCCCAGGGGTGCTGGTGGGTGACCGGCGCGGAATCTGCGCTTCCTGTCCCCTTTTGAGGGATACGTTCACCCGTAAGGATTAAAAGTGCGCAAGGGGTACGAAGGGTGTGCCGTCCACTGCCTACGGTCGCCGGGTGATGAGCAGCAGGCTGGAGACCCCCACGCACACCACCGGCGCACACCGGGCACTGCGTCGCGCGCCCCGCACCCTGGCCCAGCGCCCGCCGGCCCGGTACGAGCCGTACCTGGACGGCCTGTTCACGTACTGCCTGTCCGTGCTGTGCGACCACGACGCGGCGACCGAGGTGCTGGGCGACGTACTGGCCGTCTCCGAGCGGCAGTTCGGACGCTGCCCCGCCGCCGACCCGGAGCGCAGGGCATGGCTGTACGCCCTCGCCCGCTGGGCCTGCCTGCGCGAGCTGGGCGAGCAGCGGCGCCGCCGCGCGCAGCAGGGCCGGGGGGCGCACGCCGCGCGCCCGACCCCGTCGGTGCCCCCGCCCGCCCCCGCGCCGTCCGCCCCCGTCCCGCCCCCCGCCGGGGACACCGTGCACGCCCCGTCCGGTATCACCGAGCACCGCCTGCGCGAGCTGGCCGTGCTCGCCTGGCCCGAGGCGGCCGGGACCACGCCCGAGCAGCGCGAGGCGCTGGAGCTGGCCGTACGGCACCAGCTCGCCGCTCCCCAGGTCGCCGCCGTCCTCGGCATGGAGCCCTCCGCCGCCCGCGAGCTGCTGTCCGCCGCCGCCTGCGAGGTGGAGCGCACCCGCGCCGCCCTGGCCGTCGTCGAGAGCGGCACCTGTCCCGCGGTCGCCCGGCTCACCGGCGACCACGAGCTGCTGCTCTCCGCGACCCTCCGCCGCGAGCTGGTCCGGCACGTCGACGACTGCCCGCGCTGCCGAAGAGCCGCCGAGCGCGCGGGCGCGGGCGGCCCCTGGCCCGGCTCCTCCGTCACCCCCGCGAAGCTGCCGCTCGTCGAGGCGCCCAGGGCGGCGGCGTACATGGCGATGCTGCACGTCCCGCGGGCCCGGGCGGCCGGCCCGAGGTTCGGGCGCGACGGCTTCCCGCTGGACCCCCGCGACCACGCGGCCCGCCGGGACCGGCTGCGGGCGCGGGCGGTGACCACGACCGTGGTGGCCACCGTCGTCGCGGCGCCGGTGTTCGCCCTGTGGGCCGCCTACCGGGGCGCGCCGCTGACGGGGGAGGGGCGCGACGGCACCGCGGTCAGCGCGGCCGAGGCCGGCGACCGGGCCCCGGACGAGGGCGGGCCGGACGGCCGTCCCGACCACTACCAGAACGCCGGCAGCGCCCGGAGCGACCGGGGCGGCCGCTCCGCCCTGCCCGGGCCGTCGCACCTGTCGGTGGAGGTGATCAGTCCGGGCACGCCCCCGCCGGCCGCGCCCGGAGCGCGCGGCCCGGGCCGTGTCACGGTCACCGCGCAGCCGTCCGGCCGCGACACCACGGTGCTCACGCTCACCGCGTCGGGCGGCGCCCCGGTCTCCTGGTCCCTGTGGACGAACGCCCCGTGGCTCTACGCCGACCGCGCCTCCGGCACCCTCGCCCCCGGGCACTCGGTCACCGTGCACGTCACGGTCGACCACGCCCGCGAACCGGCCGGCGCCTGGACCGCCCGCGTCGGGGTCGACCCGGCGGGCGCGGTGGTGGAGATCGACGGCCACGGCGCGCGCCGCCCGCCGTCCTACCCCCGCCCCGGTACGCACACCGCGCCGACGACCGTGCCGGCGACGAGGCCCGCGACGAGCCCGCCGCCGTCACCGGACCCCACGCCCACGCCGGCGCCCCCACCGACGCAGTCGGCGCCCCCGTCGACCCCGCCGCCGTCACCGGACCCGGCGCCCTCGGACACCCCGCCGCCCGCCACCGGGGACCCGGCGCCGGAGCCCCCGCCGGCATGAGAGGCCTCAGGCCACCGGGTCCGCGGGGTGCGGCGCCACCAGCGGCAGCTGCGACGCCAGGCGGGCCTCGCACAGCTCCACCAGCACGTCGTACGCCTCCTTGCCCATCAGCTCCGTCAGCTCCGGGCGGTACGTCACGTACACCGGCTCGCCCGCGCCGTGCGCCGATGTCGCCGAGGTGCACCACCAGTGCAGGTCGTGCCCGCCCGGACCCCAGCCCCGCCGGTCGTACTCACCGATCGAGATCTGCAGCACCCGCGTGTCGTCGGGGCGGTCGATCCAGTCGTAGGTGCGCCGCACCGGCAGCTGCCAGCACACGTCCGGCTTGGTCTCCAGCGGCTCGCGGCCCTCCCGCAGCGCCAGGATGTGCAGCGCGCAGCCGGCCCCGCCCGCGAACCCGGGACGGTTCTGGAAGATGCAGGAGCCCTCCCAGCGGCGCGTCTGGCGCTCGCCGTCCTCGTCGAGCTGCACCCACCCGCCGGCCGAGGTGCCCTCGTCGTGGAACTGCCACAGCTCGGGCGTGAGCCGCGCCACGTGCGACGCGACGCGCGCCTCGTCGTCCTCGTCGGAGAAGTGCGCGCCCAGGGTGCAGCAGCCGTCGGCCGCGCGCCCCGCCTGGATGCCCTGGCAGCCGCTGCCGAAGATGCAGCTCCAGCGCGAGGTCAGCCAGGTCAGGTCGCAGCGGAAGACCTGCTCGTCGTCGGCCGGGTCGGGGAACTCCACCCACGCACGGGGAAAGTCCAGACCCTTTTCATCGGAAACGCCCGGAATGGGCAGTTCGGGCAGTACGGGGGACTTCTCGTGCTTCTTGGCGGGCTTCGCCTTCTTCGTCTTGGGCACACACCAAGCGTATGCGCCCGGCGCAGTAGCGTTCGGGGCATGAGACTCGGAGTTCTCGACGTCGGTTCGAACACGGTGCACCTGCTGGTGGTGGACGCCCACCCCGGCGCCCGGCCCCTGCCCGCCCACTCCCACAAGGCGGAGCTGCGGCTCGCCGAGCTGCTGGACGCGGACGGCTCCATCGGCGAGCGGGGCGTCGAGCGCCTCGTCACCATCACCCACGACGCGGTGCGCACCGCCGAGGACAAGGGCTGCGAGGAGGTTCTCCCCTTCGCGACCTCCGCCATCCGCGACGCGGCCAACGCCGACGCCGTACTGAAGCGGGTCAAGGACGAGACCGGCGTGGACCTCCAGGTCCTCTCCGGCCCGGAGGAGGCCCGCCTCACCTTCCTGGCCGCCCGCCGCTGGTTCGGCTGGTCCTCGGGGAAGCTGCTCCTGCTCGACATCGGCGGCGGCTCCCTGGAGATCGCGTACGGATTCGACGAGGAGCCCGACGCGGCCGTCTCCCTGCCCCTGGGCGCCGGACGCCTGACCGCCGGCTGGCTGCCCGGCGACCCGCCGGACCCGGCCGACGTGAAGGCGCTGCGCCGCCACGTGCGGGCGGAGATAGCCCGTACGGTCGGCGAGTTCGCCCGCTTCGGGCGACCGGACCACGTCGTCGCCACCTCCAAGACGTTCAAGCAGCTGGCCCGGCTCGCCGGGGCGCCCGGCTCCGGCGAGGGCCCGTACGTGCAGCGCGAACTGAGCCGCACCTCGCTGGAGGAGTGGGTCCCGAAGCTCTCCGTCATGACCACCGCCCAGCGCTGCGCCCTCCCCGGCGTCTCCGACGGCAGGGCGCCCCAGCTGCTGGCGGGAGCGCTGGTCGCGGAGGGGGCGATGGACCTGTTCGGCATCGAGGAACTGGAGATCTGCCCGTGGGCCCTGCGCGAAGGAGTCATCCTGCGTCGGCTGGACCACCTCCCGACCTCCTAGCCGGTGCCCGTAGGCTGTCCCTCGTGGCTGAAACGTCGGAATCAGTGGTGCGCATCCCGGACGCGAAGGTCGCCCTGTCCACGGCCTCGGTCTATCCGGAGTCGACCGCGACGGCCTTCGAGATCGCCGCGCGCCTGGGCTACGACGGCGTCGAGGTCATGGTGTGGACCGACCCCGTCAGTCAGGACATCGAGGCGCTGCGCCGCCTCTCCGACTACCACCGGGTGCCGATCCTCGCGGTCCACGCGCCGTGCCTGCTGATCACCCAGCGCGTCTGGTCGACCGACCCGTGGGTGAAGCTCCAGCGCGCGCAGGCCGCGGCGGAGAAGCTCGGCGCGTCGACCGTCGTCGTCCACCCGCCGTTCCGCTGGCAGCGCCAGTACGCCCGGGACTTCATCGACGGCATCTGGCGGATGGCGAACGAGACGGACGTGCGGTTCGCGGTCGAGAACATGTACCCCTGGCGCTACCGCGACCGCGAGATGCTGGCGTACGCGCCCGAGTGGGACGTCAGCCAGGACGACTACCGCCACTACACGATCGACCTCTCGCACACGGCGACCGCCCGCAGCGACGCCCTGGAGATGGTCGCCCGCATGGGCGACCGCCTCGGCCACGTCCACCTCGCCGACGGGCGCGGCTCGGCGAAGGACGAGCACCTGGTCCCCGGCCGCGGCACGCAGCCGTGCGCCGAACTGCTGGAGCACCTCGCGGGCTCCGGTTTCGACGGCCACGTCGTCATCGAGGTCAACACCCGGCGCGCGATGTCGGCGGCCGAGCGCGAGGCCGACCTGGCGGAGGCGCTGGCCTTCACCCGGCTGCACCTCGCCTCCTCGGCCCGCGTCCGATGACCCCGCCGGGAGCGCGGCGGTGACCGGACCGCGCAGGGGGCGGGGACGCCCGTCACGGGCCGAGGCCGCCGCGGGCCCCGGCACCCGGGAGCGCATCCTGGAGGCCGCCCGCGCGGAGTTCGCCGAGCGCGGCTACGACAAGACGTCGGTGCGCGGCATCGCCAAGGCCGCGGGTGTCGACCCGGCGCTCGTCCACCACTACTTCGGTACGAAGGACGAGGTCTTCGCCGCCGCCATCGAGCTGTCCTTCGAGCCCGCGCTGATCATCCCGGCGATCGTCGGCGGGCCGGCCGAGGGCATCGGCGAACGGCTCGCCCGGTACTTCCTCTCCGTGTGGGAGAACCCGGTGACCAGGGCCCCACTGCTCGCCGTCATCCGTTCCGCGCTCACCCACGAGGCCGCGGCGAAGGTGCTGCGCGGCTTCGTGCTGCGCCGGCTGCTCCAGCGGGTGGCCGCCGACCTCGACGTACCGGATCCGGAGTTCCGGGCGGAGCTGGCCGCGTCGCACATGATCGGCATCGCGATCCTGCGCTACGTCGTGCAGGTCGAGCCGCTGGCCTCCGCGCGGCCCGAGGACATCGTGGCCATGGTCGCCCCGACGCTCCAGCGGTACCTGACCGAGGACTGAGCCGTCCGTCCCGCTATGCGGACAGCCTGTCCAGATCTTGGAGCCGAGGCGTACGCTCGAAGTGTCCACATCCGTCCGAAGGAGCGAGCGACGATGCCCGAGCTGAGGTCCCGCACTGTCACCCACGGCCGCAACATGGCGGGCGCCCGCGCCCTTATGCGGGCCTCCGGTGTACCGGGCGCGGACATCGGCCGCAAGCCGATCATCGCCGTCGCCAACTCCTTCACCGAGTTCGTGCCCGGCCACACCCACCTCCAGCCGGTCGGCCGGATCGTCTCCCAGGCGATCAGCGAGGCGGGCGGCATCCCGCGCGAGTTCAACACCATCGCCGTCGACGACGGCATCGCCATGGGCCACGGCGGGATGCTCTACTCGCTGCCCTCCCGCGACCTGATCGCGGACAGCGTCGAGTACATGGTCGAGGCGCACTGCGCCGACGCCCTGATCTGCATCTCCAACTGCGACAAGATCACCCCCGGCATGCTGATGGCCGCGCTGCGCCTCAACATCCCGACGGTCTTCGTCTCCGGCGGCCCCATGGAGGCCGGCAAGGCCACCCTCGTGGACGGCACGGTCCGCACGCTCGACCTGGTCGACGCCATGTCGGACGCCGTCAACGACAAGATCTCCGACGCGGACATGCTCCGTATCGAGGAGAACGCCTGTCCGACCTGCGGCTCGTGTTCCGGCATGTTCACCGCCAACTCGATGAACTGCCTCACCGAGGCCATCGGCCTGTCCCTCCCCGGCAACGGCTCGACCCTCGCCACCCACACGGCCCGCCGCGCCCTCTACGAGAACGCCGCCCGCACGGTCGTCGAGCTGACCGACCGCTACTACGCCCAGGGCGACGAGTCCGCCCTGCCGCGCAACATCGCCACCACGGCGGCCTTCGAGAACGCCATGGCCCTCGACATCGCCATGGGCGGCTCCACCAACACGATCCTGCACCTGCTGGCCGCCGCCCAGGAGGCGGGCGTCCCCTTCGGGCTGGACGAGATCGACGCCGTCTCGCGCCGCGTGCCGTGCCTGGCCAAGGTCGCCCCGAACGTCGCGAAGAACCGCACGTACTACATGGAGGACGTGCACCGCGCCGGCGGCATCCCCGCCCTGCTCGGCGAACTGCACCGCGCGGGTCTGCTGAACGAGGACGTCCACAGCGTCCACAGCCCCTCGCTCTCCGACTGGCTCAAGACGTGGGACGTCCGTGGCGGCTCGCCGTCCGCGGAGGCCGTCGAGCTGTGGCACGCCGCCCCCGGCTGCGTCCGTTCCGCCGAGGCGTTCTCCCAGTCCGAGCGCTGGGAGACCCTGGACGTCGACGCCGCAGAGGGCTGCATCCGCTCCGCCGAGCACGCCTACTCCAAGGACGGCGGTCTCGCCGTGCTGAAGGGCAACCTGGCGGTCGACGGCTGCGTCGTGAAGACCGCCGGTGTCGACGAGTCGATCTGGACCTTCGAGGGCCCGGCGGTCGTCTGCGAGTCGCAGGAGGAGGCCGTCGAGAAGATCCTGCTGAAGGAGATCAAGGAGGGCGACGTCGTCGTCATCCGCTACGAGGGCCCCAAGGGCGGCCCCGGCATGCAGGAGATGCTCTACCCGACCTCGTATCTGAAGGGCCGGGGCCTGGGCAAGACCTGCGCCCTGATCACCGACGGCCGCTTCTCCGGCGGTACGTCGGGCCTGTCGATCGGCCACGCGTCGCCGGAGGCGGCGAGCGGCGGCACGATCGCGCTGGTCGAGAACGGCGACCGCATCCGTATCGACATCCCGAACCGCGGCATCGAACTCCTCGTCGACGACGCCACGCTGGCCGCCCGCCGCGAGGCCCTCGGAGGCGTGTACGCGCCGAAGAACCGCGACCGCAAGGTCTCGGCCGCCCTGCGCGCCTACGCGGCGATGGCCACGAGCGCCGACAAGGGCGCCGTCCGGGACGTCAGCAAGCTCGGCTGAGCCCCCGCGCTCCCGGCCCCCCGGCCCGATGCCCTTCGGGCCCGGGGGTCACCAGGCCGCCGGATCGCCCGCGTCCACCGCGAACACCGACCCGTCCGGCGCCGTCGCGAACACCCTGCCGTCCACCACGGCCGGCGCGGGCAGCAGCGGAGCGAACGTGTACCGCCCGCCGTCCATGCGCGGCTTCGTCATCCCCAGCAGTACGCCGCGCCCGGCGTCCACGGCCAGCAGCCGTCCGTCGGCCGCCGTCAGATGGACGTGCCCGCCCGCCACGACCGGGCGGGACACGTGCGTCACGCCCGTCTCCAGCCGCCAGCGCTGCGCCCGCTGGGCGCTCCCGCCGGTCATGTCCACGGCCGCGAGCGAACCGCCCGACCCGACGACGTACACCGTGTCGCCCGCCATCACGGCCTGCGCCTGGTCGGCCGGGACCGTCAGCGGCACGCGCCGGGCGGTGCGCCCCGACAGGTCCAGCCGTACGACCGCGTCGGTGTACAGGTCCGCGTCCGTGGACAGCAGCAGCAGCGCGTCCGACGACGCCTGTACGGGGCCGAGGGCCCCCGTCAGCCGCTCGGTCCACCGCACCCGCCCGTCCGCCGGGTCGACCGCGGTCACCAGCGTGGCCGCCGCGTCCGGCGAGGCGGCCGCGGCGTACACGCCCCCGCCGCCGGTGATCCACTGGGCGCCGGGCGCGGCGAGCCGCCGCTTCGTCCAGCGCTCGGCGCCGGTCGCCCCGTCCAGCGCCCGCACGGTGCCGTCGGCGGTCACCAGCAGCACCGTGTCGCCGGAGTGCAGGACGTTGGCGTACGCGGACACGTCCTCGGCCCACCGGACGGCGCCGGTGTCGGGCGCGAGCGCCTCCAGGCGGGCGCCGCCCGGCACCATCACGTGGACCAGCCCGCCGCTGATCACGGGCGCGGTGCCGGGCGCGGCCCCGGCGGCCCCGGGGGCCCCGGCGGCTCCCGCCGTGTGCGCCGCACCGGCCGGGGCCGCGTCCACCGCCCAGGCGGTGGCACCGTCCGCGGGGCGGAGGCGGGCCGCCTTGAGTCCGGGCGCGGTGCAGTACAGGGCGCGGTCCGCGTCGGCCGCGCACAGCGGCGTGAGGCTCTCGCCGCGGGCCGCGCCCGGAGTGACGGCCCAGGGGCGGAACGCCGGGGCGGCGGCCTCCCGCCCCCCGCCGGAGGTGGCCGGCCCGTCCGCCGGGCCGCCGCCCCGCACCCCGGCGACCCCGCCGGCGATCACCGCGGCGAGCACGGCGAGCCCCGCCGCCGCCAGGCGCAGCCGCCGCGTCCGGCGCGGCACGGCCCGGGCGCCGCCCCCGGCACCCGCGCCGGCCCCGTCCCCCGGTGCGCCCTCCATGCCGGCGGCTTCCGTGCCAGTCGCTTCCGTTCCGGCCGTGTCCTCCGCCCGCCGCTGCCCCGGCACGAACGCGACCGCACCGGCACCGGCACCGCTCCCGGCGCGACCGGCACCGCCCCCGGAACCGTCCGCACCGACACCGACCCCGCCATCCTCGGCACCGCCTCCGACCCCGGCACCCCCGTCAGCCCGCAGTTCGCCCATCAGCTCGTCGGCCGTGGGCCGCTCCGCCGGGTCCTTCGCCAGGCACCGCCGCAGCAGCGGGACCAGGTCCTCGGGGACACCCGCCAAGTCGGGCTCGTTGTGGACGACCTGGTAGGCCACGATGTACGGCGAGTTCGAGTCGAACGGACCGCGCCCGGTCGCCGCGTGGACCAGCACGGCGCCCATCGCGAACACGTCCGCCGCCGGCCCCACGTCCCGGGGCCGCTGGAACTGCTCGGGCGCCATGAACGGCGGCGTGCCGATCAGCTTCCCCGTCTCGGTGCGCAGGTCACTGTCCGCAGGGCGCGAGATCCCGAAGTCGATGACCTTCGGGCCGTCGGCGGCCAGCAGCACGTTGCTGGGCTTCAGATCGCGGTGCACCACGCCGGCCCGGTGGATGTCGCGCAGCGCCTCGGCGAGCCCGGCGCCCACCCGCCGCAGCTCCCCGGAGCCCAGCGGGCCGTTCCGCTTCACCCGCTCCGAGAGCGTCGGCCCGTCGATGAACAGGGTGGCCATCCAGGGCCGGCCGGCATCCGGATCGGCGTCCACCACGGGCGCGGTGAACGCCCCGCTGACCCGCCGCGCGGCCATGACCTCCTGCCGGAAACGCGCCCTGAACTCGGCGTCCGCCGCGTGCTCGGCGTGCACGACCTTGACCGCGAGCCGCAGCCCCGAAGCGGACCTCGCCAGGTGGACGACCCCCATGCCGCCCGCACCCAGGCACTCCTCCAGCCGGTAACGGCCGGCGTACTCCGGATGCTCCGCTTCCGGGAACGGCCCGGAAGCCGGTCCGGTACTGCGCAACGGCGGCATCGCCACCCCCGTGTGTGTTCGTCCGCGCGCGTCCCGCGTCCAGCGCGACGCACGGAGCCTAGTCGATGATGCGTGCGATCCCCTCAGGGCTTGTTAGCCTGCGCGCGGCGCGCGTGCACGGGGCACGCGCTCGACGGGGGAGGGGCCGTACGGCCATGGAAGAAGTGACGGAAGAAGCGGTCGGGACCACGGCGTACACCGTGAAGCGCTACCCGGTGGCCCCCGGCCACCGACTGAACGTGCGCAGCGGCCCGGGCACGAACTACAGCCTGGTCAAGGTCCTGGCCGAGGGCGTGCGCGTCCCCATCAACTGCCAGAAGCCGGGCCAGACGATCACCGGCCCGTACGGCACGACCAACCTGTGGGACAACATCGCCAACGGCCAGTACGTCTCCGACGCCTACGTGAACACCGGCAGCGACGGTTACGTGGCCGTGCGCTGCTCCTGACCGCCCGGCGGTCCGCCCGGGGATAATCGACCCCGTGAGCGACCACACCAGCACCACCACGCACGGCACCCCCGCCGGGCCGCAGCCCGAGCCCCTCCGCTTCTTCGGTACGACCTGGGTCGGCCACGACGGCGGATACGGGCTGCGGCGCGCCGGGGTCGCCGTCGGCTCGCTGGCCTGTGCCGTGGCCGGCGCGTTCGTCCTCCGCTTCGCCCACCAGGGCCTGGCCATCGCCGACATCGGCGGCTTCGTCAACACGCTGCTCGTCGTGATGTTCGCCGTCTGCACCACCATCGCCTTCAGCCGGACCTGGCAGGGCTTCACCCGCCGCCCGGCCGACCCGGCCCGCGAGGACGCGCTGCGCAGCCTGAAGGCGATCGGCTTCATCGGCTCCCTGCTCGCGTATTTCCTCCGCTCCCTGGTCGAGGCGCCCGGCGAGAAGCTGCTGCGCACCGAGTACGAGACGGCCCGCGCCCAGTACGACAAACGCCGCTCCACCCGCGCGGGCAACCCGGCCGCCCGCAAGAAGCCCCGCAAACGCTGACAAGCGCCCATCCCCGCCCCGGCGGCCCGCGATCGACCACCCGCCGAGCGCATCCGCTCCCCCGATGCCCCGGCCGCCGACGCCGCGCCGCCACCCCGGCCCAGCCGCCGGCTCCCCGCCCGGGCCATACCTCCCGCCCGAGCCGCCGACGCCGCCGAGCGCTCGCCCCCGCTCCAGCGGACCCGCCCCGCAGACGCCGTAATGGATCACCCCCGCGCGCAGCTGTCCCCAGCCGCCCGGACCCGGCCGCCGCCCCGCCCAGCCGCTCCCGGGCTGTCCCATCCGCGCCGCGACGCCGCCCGCCGGACACCGCCCGCTCCCTCCCTTCCCCCCGCCGTAAGCCACACCCCCCGCCGTAAGCAACACCCCGGCACGCACCCACGCGGCCGCCACCGCTCCCTTGACGCGCCTCCCTCCACGCGCAATATTCATCACATGGTGAATATTATCGGCCACGCCATCGAGGCACACGCCCTCAGCGCCGTACGCGGCCGCCGCACCGTCCTGCGCGACCTGGGCTTCACCGTGCCGCGCGGACAGGTCACCGGCCTCCTCGGCCCCTCCGGCTGCGGGAAGTCCACGCTGATGCGCGCCGTCGTCGGCACCCAGGCCCAGGTCACCGGCACCCTCACGGTCCTCGGCCGCCCCGCCGGCGACGCCTCCCTCCGCGCCCGGATCGGCTACGTCACCCAGGCGCCCTCCGTCTACGACGACCTCACCGTCCGCCAGAACCTCGACTACTTCGCCGCCGTCCTGCTCCCCGGCCGCCACCGGCGCGACACCCGGGCGGAAGCGGTCACCCGCACCCTCACCGACGTCGACCTCACCTCGCACGCCGACGCCCTCGCCGGAAACCTCTCCGGCGGCCAGCGCAGCCGCGTCTCCCTCGCCGTCGCCCTGCTCGGCACCCCGGAACTGCTCGTCCTCGACGAACCGACCGTCGGCCTCGACCCCGTGCTCCGCCGCTACCTGTGGGACCTCTTCCACCGCCTCGCCGACGAACGCGGCGTCACGCTCCTCGTCTCCTCGCACGTCATGGACGAGGCCGAGCGCTGCCACCGCCTCCTCCTCATGCGCGCCGGAGAACTCCTCGCCGACGACACCCCCGAAGCCCTGCGCCGCCGCAACGACACCCCCACCGTCGAGGGCGCCTTCCTCCGCCTCGTCGACGCCGCCACCGCCGCCGACGCCGCCGACACCCTCCAGGAGACCCGGCGATGAACGCCTCCCGCGTGCTCGCGACCGCCGCCCGCGTCCTGCGCCAGCTGCGTCACGACCCCCGCACCATCGCCCTGATGCTGCTCGTCCCGGTGCTGATGATCACCCTGCTCCGGTACGTCTTCGACGGCAGCCCCGGCACCTTCGACTCCGTCGGCGCCTCCCTGCTCGGCATCTTCCCGCTGATCACCATGTTCCTGGTGACCTCGATCGCCACCCTGCGGGAACGCACCTCCGGCACCCTCGAACGGCTCCTCGCCATGCCCCTCGGCAAGGCCGACCTCATCGCCGGCTACGCCCTCGCCTTCGGCCTGCTCGCCGTCGTCCAGTCCGCCCTCGCCACCGCGACCGCCCTCTGGCTCCTCGACCTCACGGTCACCGGCTCCCCCTGGCTGCTCCTCCTGGTCGCCCTGCTCGACGCCCTCCTCGGCACCGCCCTCGGCCTCTTCGTCTCGGCCTTCGCCGCCTCGGAGTTCCAGGCCGTCCAGTTCATGCCGGCCGTGATCTTCCCCCAGCTCCTCCTCTGCGGCCTGTTCACCCCGCGCGACACCATGCAGCCCGCCCTCGAAGCCCTCTCCGACGCACTGCCCATGTCGTACGCGGTCGACGGGATGAACCAGGTCCTCCGCCACACCGACATGACCGCCGACTTCGTCCGCGACGCCCTCGTCGTCGCCGGCTGCGCCCTCCTCGTCCTCGTCCTCGGCGCCGCCACCCTCCGCCGCCGCACCCCTTAGCCTCCCCACATGATCGACAACGTGATCGACCTCGGACTGTGCGACACCACCGGCCGCCCCGTCACGCTCCACGGCGTGGACGACCACAACTGGCGCGCCGTCGCCGACACGGCCCCCCGCGACGACCAGCGGGACCACGTCCCCGCCCTCGCCGCCCGCTACCTCCTGCTCTCCCTGCGCGAGGACGTCTGGCACTCGCTCGCCGTCCTCGCCGGCGACGAGGTGACCGGCCACGTCATGTGGGCCCGCGAGGACGACGGCACGCACTGGATCGGCGGCATGCTCGTCGACGCCGCCCACCAGGGAACCGGCATCGGCCGGGCCGCCGTGCGCACCCTCGCGGCCTGGCTCACGGACAAGGACGACTGCCGCGCCGTCCGCCTCTCCTACCACCCGGACAACACCCCGGCCCGCGCGCTCTACGAATCGCTCGGCTTCGTCCCCACCGGCACCGTCGAGGACGACGAGATCGTCGCCGAACTCGACCCCACCCGTACCGCCCCTCGGACAACCGCGCCCTGCCCCCCGCCCCGGTGCGAGGATGGCGACACGTACCCCCACCCGGCGAGGTGAACAGCAGCCATGACCCAGACCGTCGCAGTCCTCGGTACCGGCAAGATCGGTGAAGCCCTGCTCAGCGGCATGATCCGGGCCGGCTGGCCCACCGCCCACCTCCTGGTCACCACGCGCCGCGCCGACCGCGCCGAGGAACTGCGCACCCGCTACGGCGTGGAGACCGTCACCAACGCCGAGGCGGCCAAGCGCGCCGACACCCTCATCCTGGCCGTGAAGCCGCAGGACATGGGCAGGCTCCTCGACGAGCTCGGCCCCCACGTCGCCCCCGACCGCCTCGTGGTCAGCGCCGCCGCCGGCATCACGACCGCGTTCATCGAGGAGCGGCTGCCCGCCGGCGCGCCCGTCGTCCGCGTCATGCCCAACACCCCCGTCCTGGTCGACGAGGGCATGTCCGTCATCTCCGCCGGCAGCCACGCCACCGGCGACCACCTCGCCCACACCGAGGAGATCTTCGGCGGCGTCGGCAAGACCCTCCGCGTCCCTGAGTCCCAGCAGGACGCGGCCACCGCCCTCTCCGGCTCCGGCCCGGCGTACTTCTACTTCCTCGTCGAGGCGATGACCGACGCGGGCATCCTCCTCGGCCTGCCCCGCGCCCAGGCCCACGACCTGATCGTCCAGGCCGCCATCGGCGCCGCCGTGATGCTCCGCGACAGCGGCGAGCACCCGGTCAAGCTCCGCGAGGCCGTCACCTCCCCGGCCGGCACCACCATCAGCGCCATCCGGGAGCTCGAGAACCACGGCGTACGCGCCGCCCTGATCGCCGCCCTCGAAGCGGCCCGCGACCGCAGCCGCGAGCTCGCCACCGGCAACGGCTGACCCCGCCCGCCGTCGGCCCCACCACCCGGGGCCGGCGGCACGCGCCCGCCACCACCCGCCACCACCCGGCGGTCACCCCGGCGGCAGCAGCCCCACCGCCCGGTACGCCCGGTCCACCACCGGGCGCGCCACGGCCCGCGCCCGCTCGGCGCCCTCCCGCAGCACCGCATCCACGTACCCGGGCTCGGCCACCAGCGACGCGTGCCGCTCCCGCAGCGGCCGCAATACCTCCACCACCGCCTCGGCCACGTCCCTCTTCAGCGCGCCGTACGACGTGTAGGCCCCGGCCAGCTCCGCCGGCTCCCCGCCCCCGCACGCCGCGAGCACGTCCAGCAGGTTCGCCACGCCCGGCCTGTTCTCCCGGTCGTAGGCCACTTCCCGCCCGCTGTCGGTCACCGCCCGCATGACCTTCCGGCGCACCACGTCCGGTTCGTCGAGGAGATAGACGATCCCGGCACCGTTCTCGTGCGACTTCCCCATCTTTCCGGTCGGGTCCTGGAGGTCCATCACCCTCGCCCCCACCTTCGGGGGCGTGGCCCTCGGCACTGTGAAGGTGTGCCCGTACCGCTGGTTGAACCGCACCGCCAGGTCCCGCGTCAGCTCCACGTGCTGCGTCTGGTCGTCCCCCACCGGCACCTCGTCGGTCTCGTACGCCAGGATGTCCGCGGCCATCAGCGCCGGGTACGTCAGCAGCGACACCCGCACGCTCTGACCGGCCGCCCGCGCCGCCGCCGACTTCTCCTTGTACTGGATCATCCGCCGCAGCTCGCCGTCCGTGGCCGTGCACTCCAGCAGATAGGAGAGCCGCGCGTGCTCGTCCACATGGCTCTGTACGAAGAGGGTGCACCGCCCGGGGTCGAGTCCGGCCGCCAGCAGCAGCGTCACCGCCTGCCGGCTGAGCCGCCGCACCCGCGCCGGATCGTGCTCCACGGTCAGCGCGTGCAGGTCCACCACGCTGAACAGCGCGTCGGCCCGGTACTGGTCCACCTCGGCCCACCGGCGCACGGCTCCGAGGTAGTTCCCCAGCGTCAGGTGTCCGGTCGGCTTGATCCCACTGAAGATCCGCGTCATGGCGTCCTCCTCCATCCTTCGGTGGAGGCCGCCGCCACCGCGGCCGGGCCTCCCCCGGGGAGAAACGCGAACGGCCGCCGAAGCGGCGGCCGTTGAGTGCATGCGTGTCTGCGCGGCCGCCGTCAGGCGGCCCACCACAGGGTCGTGAACGCACGCGATGTCATGCCCGCAGAGTACGGCAGGGGACCCGGGGTTGACACGGCTTTGCTCCGTCCGTACTGTTCTCCGGGTTGTCCGACGTGAGCGCCGACCCCGGTCGGTCCCCGGACAGCCATTCCGCAAGAACCACTCCAAGCGAGCGACGATCCGTCGCCCCGCTTTCCGTGCGCTTTTGCGAAATGAGGAATCCGCGTTCGAACGGACGCAGCCCGATTAGCGTCGGGGCCACGGAATCCGCTAAAGTCTCACTCGTCGGAACGGCCCAACAGCCGGAAAGACAACCCCCTCTGACTGGGAATCAGGCCCGAAAGGATCTGATAGAGTCGGAACCGCCGGAAAGGGAAAGCGCGAAAGCGCAGAACAGCCCGGCAGCCC
>NZ_LWBU01000012.1 GCF_001646665.1 Streptomyces noursei
GGGGGGTGAGGGGGGGGTGGGGGGGGGGGGGGGGGGGGGGGGGGGGGGGGAGGGGGGGGGGGGGGGGGGCGGGGGGGGCGGGGGGGGGGGGGGGGGGGGGGGGGGGGGGGGGGGGGGGGGGGGGGGGGGGGGGGGGGGGGGGGGGGGGGGGGGGGGGGGGGGGGGGGGGGGGGGGGGGGGGGGGGGGGGGGGGGGGGGGGGGGGGGGGGGGGGGGCGGGGGGGGGGGGGGGGGGGGGGGGGGGGGTGGGCCGGGCGCGGGGGCGGGGGTGGGGGGGGCGGGGGGGGCCGGGGGGGGGGGGGGGGTCTGGCGGGGCGGGGGGTTGGCCGCTGGGGGGGGGGGGGGGGTGGGGGGGGTC
>NZ_LWBU01000013.1 GCF_001646665.1 Streptomyces noursei
GGCGGGGGGGCCCCCCCCCCGGGGTGCGGGGGGCGCCCGCCGGGCGGGGGCCGGGTGGGGGGGGGTGGCGGGCGCCGCGGTGGGCGCGGGCGTTGCGGGGGTCCGCGCCCCCGGGCAGGCGGGGGGGGGCGCCGCCCCGCCGGCGGGGGGCGCCGGCCCGCGGCGGCGCGGCGCCGAGGGGGCGGGGCGGGCGGGAGGGGCGCGCCCCGGCGGCGCGGGGGGGGGGGGGGGGGGCGGCCGGGTGGGGCCCACCGGCTGGGGGGCGGAGCGCGGGTGGGGGGGGCGGGGCGGGGGGGGGGCCTGCAGCGGCGGCGGGGGGCCGGCCGGCGCCCCCCCCCGGCGCGGCGGCGGCCCCCCCGCCTCCCGGCCGCCCCCCCCCCCCCTCCCCCCCGGCCGCGGCGCCCCCCCCCTACGTACCGCCACGCCCCAG
>NZ_LWBU01000014.1 GCF_001646665.1 Streptomyces noursei
GGGGGGGCCCCCCCCGCGGGGGGGCCCCGCCCCCCCCGTTTGGGGGGTGTTCCCGGGGGGGGGGGGGGCGGCGCCTGTCCCCGCCGGGGGGGCCCCCCCCGTGGGGGCTCGCCCCCCGTCCGGGGGGGGGCGGGGGGGGGGGGGGGTCCTCCCGGGGGGGGGGGGGGGGGGGGGGGGCGGTGGGGGGGCGGGGGGGCGGGGG
>NZ_LWBU01000015.1 GCF_001646665.1 Streptomyces noursei
GCGGGGTCGGGGCTGCGGTCAGCGTGGGGGGCACGTGCTGGGGCATGCGGGCTCCAACTCGTTCGGGTCGGGAACCGATGACGATGCTCCGGGCCGGCATGCGGTCGCCGGCACCGGGTGGGGGGATGGAGCAGGTCATGGAGGGCCGCCCCCGGAGAGGCGGGCGTGGCGGGGCGGGGGGGTGGGCAGTTTTTGCCAACTCCCCCGCCACAGCTACTCACCCGGGTGACAAAATTCGCACGGGTGAGGGGCGGCAGCACGCAGTTTCGCTGGCGGGGGGGCGGGAACCCCCCGTCAGCGCCCCGCCCCGCCCGCCCCCCCCGCCCCCCCCCGCCCCCCCCCGCCCAAGGGCACCACAACCGCCC
>NZ_LWBU01000016.1 GCF_001646665.1 Streptomyces noursei
CGCCCTGATCATCACCGCCGGCGAGCGCTGGTGGGTGCCGCCGCTCATGGCGGCGGCGGCCGTCGTCCTGGGCGCGGTGGCGTACGGGCTCGCGGGGCGCCGGGACGTCGGCATGAGCTTCCTGCCCGCGCGGCCCGGTCCGGCGGAGGGCCGCATCGCCACGGCGGGCGGCCTGGCGTGGCGGCTCCAGCGTGGCCCCCTC
>NZ_LWBU01000017.1 GCF_001646665.1 Streptomyces noursei
CCGCGGGGGCGCCCGCCGATGCCGGGGCCGCGCGGGCCGTGGAGGCCTGCCCCGTTCGGCGAGGGCCCGCCCGGGGCGGGGGGGGCGGGGGCCGGGGGGGTTCCGGCCGGGGGGGGGGGCGTTCCGCCGTCCGGCTCCGGCGGGGGGGCGGGGGGGGGTGCCGGGTCCGGGGGGGGGGGGTGCTCGGCCTCCCGCTGCGCTCGTCTTCCGCCCGAGCCCCCCCCGCCTCCGGCCCCGCCACCCTCACGCGCACGTGTGCCCCGGGGCCTCGACCCGCCCGCGGAAGGGGGACGCGCAGTGGGGGGTGTTCCGGGCGTAAGACGACCGAGCTTGCGAGGGAGAGCCCGGGGCACCCGCCACGGAGCGGACCCCAACGGCAACCGGCACCGGGCGGGCGACCCCGAACACGGCAACGCCCCGGGCGCGGAGCCCACGGCAACCGGCACCGGGCGGGCGACCCCGAGCACGGCAACGCCCGGGGCGCGGAGCCCACGGCAACCGGCCGCGAACCGCCCCCTACGCGAAGACGACCGTGCGGCGGCCGTTGAGGAGGATGCGGCGCTCCGCGTGCCACTTCACCGCACGGGCCAGCGCCTGGCACTCGACGTCACGGCCGATCGCGACCAGCTGCTCCGGGGTGACCTCGTGGCCGACCCGCTCGACCTCCTGCTCGATGATCGGGCCCTCGTCGAGGTCGGCCGTCACGTAGTGGGCCGTCGCGCCGATCAGCTTCACGCCCCGCGCGTGTGCCTGGTGGTAGGGCTTGGCGCCCTTGAAGCTGGGGAGGAACGAGTGGTGGATGTTGATGATCCGGCCGCTGAGCTGCTTGCACAGGTCGTCCGACAGGACCTGCATGTAGCGTGCGAGGACGACCAGTTCGACGTTCTCCGCGCGGACCAGCTCCAGCAGCCGGGCCTCGGCCTGCGACTTGGTGTCCTTGGTGACCGGAATGTGGTGGAACGGGATGTCGTACGAGGCGACCAGTTCGGCGAAGTCGGTGTGGTTGGAGACGACCGCCACGATGTCGACCGGCAGCGCGCCGATGCGCGTGCGGAACAGCAGGTCGTTGAGGCAGTGGCCGAACTTCGACACCATCAGCACGACGCGCATGCGCTCGTCGGCCCGGTGGATCTGCCAGTCCATCTCGAAGGAGTCCCCGACGGCCGCGAAGCTCGCGCGCAGCTTGTCCACCGTGACCGGCGCCTCGGCCGAGAAGTGGACCCGCATGAAGAACAGGCCCGTGTCCCGGTCCCCGAACTGCTGACTGTCCTCGATGTTGCAGCCGGTGATGAAGAGGTAACTCGAAACGGCGTGCACGATGCCCTGCTTGTCCGGGCAGGAGAGCGTGAGGACGTACTGGTCGGTCATCCTGGCAGGATGCCACATCCGCGGGAGGCGGCAGGACGCCGGTCCGTCACGCGGACCGGGTCATGATCCGCAGGACGTCCAGCGAGCGCGGCGGCGCGTCCGGGTCCTCACCGTCGTTGACGGCGAGCCGTACGTGGGCGTCGCGGGCCGCCCGCACCGCCTCCGGCCAGCCGTGGTGCCCCATGTAGGCGGAGACGGGCGCGTCCGGGCCGACCTGGTGCATGATCCGCAGCACCCGCAGCACCGCGACGTCGACCAGCGCGGCCTCGCCCGAGTCCCGGAATATGGTGCCGACGTACTTCTCGGCGGACCAGTTGTCCAGCCAGGTGTCCTCGACCAGCCGGTACACGGCGTCGGTGACGTCCCCGTACCCCTCCTGGCCCGTCAGCCAGCACTCCTGGTGGAAGACGGGGTCGGAGAGCATGTGCAGCGCCGAGCGCACGTTGGCGCGCCAGCGCCACCACGGCATGTCTGTGAGCGGCATGCCGCCCATGGTGGAGGAGCGACGGCCGCGACGGGAAGAGTTCACGGAAGCTGACACGTTTCGATCGTACGTTCCCCCGTGCGCCCCGGAGACCGGCCCCCGTAATTCACCTCGACGTCACCCAGCGTTGAACCGTCCTCACATCCGCGTTACCCATGGGGCGGAATTGTGCATGCCCATGACCGGTAATGGCAGGCGACGACCCTTCCCCACGTTCTCCCTCCTCAGGGCCACGGCGGTATTCGGCTCGGCCTGTCTCCTGGCCGGGTGCGGGGTCCTCCCCGGAGCCACGGGGGGCTCCGGGGAACCCCTCACCGTCATGACATGGGCGCCCGACAACACCCGTGCGACCAATATGCCCGGGATGCCCGCCATGGGGCAGGCGTACGCCCGCTGGATCAACGCCCGGGGCGGCATCAACGGCCGCGAGCTGCGGGTGCTCACCTGCAACGAGGGCAACGAGCCCATGGCCGCCGCCGCGTGCGCCCGGCGCGCGGTCCAGGAGGGCGCCGTCGCCGTCGTCGGCTCGTACAGCCAGAACAGCCGCGCCTTCATGCCTCCGCTGGAGGCCGCCGGCATCCCGTACATCGGCGGCTACGGGCTGACGGACGACGAGTTCAAGAGCCCGGTCTCCTACCCCGTCAACGGCGGCCAGGCCGCGCTGCTGGCCGGCAACGGCATCCAGCTCGCGGACGCGTGCGACCGCGTCTCGCTCGTCCGGCCCGACACCCTCACCGGCGCCGACCTGCCGCAGATCCTCAACACCGGCCTCGCGCAGGCGAACCACCGGACCGCCGTGGACATCCCGGCCGCCGACGACGCCGGCGAGTACACCCAGGAGGCCCGGCTGGCCCGCGCCCGGGCCGGCGAGAAGGGCGGCTGCGTCACCGCCGCGCTCGGCGAGTACACCGCCAACTTCTTCGACTCCTTCCGCCGGCTCCCGTCCGACGGGCGGGACGTCAAGGTCTCCTCCGTCCTCGGCAGCGTCGACCAGCCGCTGATCGACCGCACCGGCGGCGTGAACGGCCCCTTCGAGGGGGCGTACCTCACCGGCTGGTACCCGGACGCGGGCGACCCGCGCTGGGAGCCGATGAAGCAGGTGCTGCGCGAGCACGCCTTCGCCGACAACCGGATCGACCCGGCCGACACCGGCGTGCAGACGACCTGGATCGCCTACACCGTCCTGACGGCGGCCGTCGAATCGCTCGGTGACGAGGAGGTCACGCCGGGCCTGATCGGCCGCGCGCTCGACCGGGGGGTGCAGGTGGACACCGGCGGCCTCACCCCGCCCCTGCGCTGGCGCTACGAGGACATGCTCGGCACGCCGAGCGCCCCGAGGTCCGTCAACCACGACGTGACGTTCCAAGTGGTGCGCAAGGGGCGGCTGGTGGCGCAGAAGGAGGGCTTCGTGGACGTCGGCCCGACCCTCCGCAAGGCAGCCGCCCACTAGGCGGGAGCGGGGCCGCTACGTCCGGGGCGCGCCCCGGAGGATCACAGCTGGGCCGGCTGGCGCGGGGTCAGACCGTAGGTGCCCGCGATGCCGTTCCAGAGCTGCGACGCCTCCTTCTTCGCGGCCGTCGCCTCGCCGCTCGCCCGGTTGCCCTCGGCGAACTCGCCCGTGCTGCGCGCCTTGCCGCCCTTGCAGCCCTTCTTGCCCTTGACCTCGACGGCCCAGGCCGCGTAGTGGTCGTCGGCCGAGGCGGACGCCTGCCACGCCTTCGTCAGCGCGGCGCTCAGCTCCGTGTGGGACGGCAGCTTGTCGAGGGACAGGCCCTGGAGGCGGGTCACCAGGTCGCGGCGCTGGCCGGCGGCGCCGCGCAGGTCCGTGGCGGCCTGGTCGAGGCCCTGGCACTTCTTGATGTTCTCGACGGACCGGATCACCGTGTCGCGGCTGTTGTTGCTGTCGGCGAGCAGCTTGTCGAGCGCCTCCGCCTGCGTCCGGGCCGGGTCCGGGGCGGCCTGCGAGGGGTTCCCACCGCCGGGGGTCGGCGAGCTGGCGGCGGCGACGCCGGCCTTGTCGGCCCGGCCCTTCTGGTCGTCCTCGCCCCCGCTGAGCAGGGCGCCCGCGCCCAGCCCGAGGACCGCGCACCCGACGACGACGGCGGCGATCAGCGGCACCTTCGACGACCGGCGCGGCACCGGCTCCTGGTAGGCGTCCTGGTACTGCTGCGCGGCCTGAGGGGCCTGCGGCGCCTGGGGCCCGCGGTGCGGCTGCTGGGCCTGCGTGTGCGGCGGCTGGGCGGCGACCGGCGGCATGTGCTGCGTGGCGGCGGCGTCGTCGCGGAACAGGCTGTCGAACTCCGCCGGGGGCCGGCGGTCGCCCGGCGCCCCGGGACGGATCCCGAAGGGCGCGGCCGACGGCTGCGGCGGCACGGGCGGGAGGTACTGCGTGGCGTCCCCATCCTGGGCGGCGGCCGACCGGGTGCCGAGGAACTGCGTCGACTCGGCCGGGCTCTCCGCCGGTCCGGGCGCCGGCATGGGCATCGGCCCGGCGCCCGGTGCGGCGACGGGCGGGAGGTACTGGGTCGCGTCCGCGTCACCGCCGCCCGCGGGGACCTCGGGCGGCAGCGGCTGGGCCGCGGTCCCGTAGGTCTGGCCCTGCGGGTACTGCTGCTGCGGCGCCTGCGGCGGGTACGGCTGCTGGGGCTGCTGGTACGCCCCGGGCTGCTGGGGGTCGTACCCGCCCGGCTGCTGCGGCGGCACGGACTGCTGCTGCCCGTCCGGCGGGCCCCAGGGGCCGCCCCACGGCCGGCCGCCGGCCGGCTGGGAACCTGCCGCGCCCCAGGCCTCGCCGCCCTCGGCGGGCAGCACGACACCCTCGTGCGCGGGCCGCGCCGCGGGAAGGTGCGGCTCCTGGCCCTGTCCGCTCTGCGTCACCGGGACTCCTACGTGTGAACCTGTAAACCTACGGAAGCGTCGGCTCACGCTACCGGGTGACGAGGAGCCCGCGCACACGTGTGTGGCGGCAGTAACAAGAACCTCCCTCGCGACGCTGATGAGACGGGCCGCGCACCGGATTCAGGCGGCCTGGAGCTCCAGCCGGGCCCCGAACTCCCGCACGGCGGGCTCGTCCGCGTACGGCTCCAGGCGCTGCTGGAGGTCGTCCAGGTACTCCGCGCCCCTCGACGACCGCAGCGAGCCCAGCAGTTCGGCCGCGCGGGTGCCCGTGTGACAGGCGGCCTCCACCTCCCGCTGCTGGACCTGTGCCGTGGCCAGCAGAACCAGACCGATCGCCCGCCGCCGCGCCCGCGTCGCCGGGTGCCCGTCCAGCGCCTCGGTCGCCGCCCGCGCGGCGTCCTCCGGCCGGCCCAGGTCCCGGTAGCAGTGCGCCAGTTCGTCCGCCAGGTACGCCCGGTCGAAGTGGGCGATCCACGCCGGGTCGTCGCCCGACTCCGGGTCGACGCGGTCCATCGCGGTCACCGCCCGCGCCGCCACCTCCTGGCACGTGCGCAGATCACCGAGCAGGGCGTGCCCGCGCGCCTCGGCCGCCAGGAACATCGCCTCCGCCCGCGGCGGGACGTGCCCCCGCGCCCCCTCCTGCGCCGCCCGCGCCAGCTGCGCGATCTCGCGCGGGTTGCCGAGCTGGGCCGCCAAGTGGCTCATGGACGCGGCCAGTACGTACCCGCCGTAGCCGCGGTCCCCGGCGGCCTGCGCCAGCCGCAGGGCCTGGATGTAGTACCGCTGCGCCAGGCCGGGCTGCCCCGTGTCCACCGCCATGTACCCGGCCAGCTCCGTCAGCCGGGCCACGGCGGCGAAGAGCCGGCGGCCGACGTTGTCCCGGTACGAGCCGGAGAGCAGCCCCGACACCACGCTGTTCAGGTAGTGCACCACCACGGGCCGCACGTGCCCGCTGCCGAACCGGTGGTCCAGGTCGACCAGCGCCGCCGTCATCGCCCGTACGGCCTCGACGTCCGCCATCCCGACCCGCGACCCCGCCTGCCGGGCGACCTGCGGGTCGGCGGCCGTGATCAGCCAGTCCCTGCTGGGTTCGACCAGCGCGGAGGCGGCCACCGTCGAACCGGAGAGGAAGTCCCGCCGGCCCACGTCGCTGCGCCACAGCTCGCAGACCTGCTCGATGGCGCCGAGCACGGTCGGCGAGAACTGGAGACCCACGCCGGAGGCCAGGTTCTTGCCGTTGGCCATGCCGATCTCGTCGATCGTGACGGTCCGCCCCAGCTTGCGGCCGAGGGCCTCGGCGATGATCCCCGGCGCCCGGCCGCGCGGTTGCTGGCCGCGCAGCCAGCGGGCGACCGAGGTCTTGTCGTACCGGAGGTCGAGTCCGCGCTCCTGCCCGACCATGTTCACCCGGCGGGCGAGCCCGGCGTTCGAGCATCCTGCTTCCTGGATGAGAGCCTGCAGCCGTTCGTTCGGCTGACGGGCGACGAGCGGCCTCGCTGCCATGACTACCCCCTGTTGCCGCGGTGATCAGTCCCGCTGATCACTGCCCGGCTGATATGCGGAGAATGCAGAAGTTGACCTGCGAATACTGACGAAACCGATGAAGAGCGCGGCTGAGCACGCTCCGTGACCGAGGTACGCGGACGGGACCGGACCGGGCCGTCACCCCCCATGTGCCGACGTGGACCGACAGGTCGTGCGATGGCGTGAGATCGCCACATCCCCACCTCCCCGACTGTGGCTACCCGGGCTCCGCTCCCGGCGCTCACGCGCGCCCCCGTCCATGCATCCATGCGCCCCGAATGCGGAATCGATGCTCCTCGGCCTCCCTTCCCGCGCCCCGTAACCCCGGATCGGGCCGGTAGTTGAGCTGTCCGTGGAAGAGACCATCGGAGTCACGGAAGCCGCACAGATCCCCAAGCAGCGAGGCGAGCAGCTGCTGGACAGCGCCGTGCGGTACGCGGAAGAGCGGCACTGGGACGTGTTCCCCGGCACCTGGCTGGAGGCGGTCGACGGCACGGAGCGGTGCTCGTGCGGCGACACCGCCTGCCCCTCCCCGGGGGCGCACCCCGCGCGCCCGGACTGGGCGACGCAGGCCACCGGCAGCGCCGTGGTGGCGCGCCGGCTGTGGGGCAAGCAGCCCCGGGCGTCGATCCTGCTGCCCACGGGCCGCACGTTCGACGCGCTGGACGTCCCGGAGTCGGCGGGCTTCCTGGCGCTGGCGCGGATGGAGCGGATGGACCTGACGCTCGGCCCGGTCACCTGCACCCCGGACCGCCGGATGATGTTCTTCGTGCTGCCGGGTGCCGCCGCCAAGGTGCCGGACCTGGTGCGCAAGCTGGGCTGGTCGCCGACCGGCATCGACCTGGTGGCCCGGGGCGAGGGGCTGTACGTGGCGGCGCCGCCGACCCGGGTGGGCGGGCACGGCGCGGTGCAGTGGGCGCGCCGCCCCACACCGGCGAACCGCTGGCTCCCGGACGTCGAGGAGCTGATCTGCCCGCTGGCGTACGCGTGCGCCCGGGAGGCCGCCGATGCCCGGTCCCGGCAGGGCTGACCGTCGTTGACTGCCGGTTTCCGGCCCCTGTGCTCGTCCCGGCCCGTACGTACGCTGGCTCTCGTACGCACGGGGACCAGGGGAGGCAGTGACCATGCCGGAGCAGGTGACGGAGGGTCCCGCGGCCGCGGTGCGGGTCGAGGGGTTGTGGAAGCGGTTCGGTGAGCAGGTCGCGGTCGCCGGGGTCGATCTGGTGCTGCCGGCGGGCCGGTTCGTGGGGCTGGTGGGTCCGAACGGGGCGGGCAAGACGACGACCCTGTCGATGGTGACGGGGCTGCTCCGCCCCGACGGGGGCCGGGTCGAGGTGGTGGGGCACGACGTGTGGCGCGATCCGGCCGCGGTGAAGGCGCGGATCGGGGTGCTGCCGGAGGGGCTGCGGCTGTTCGAGCGGCTGTCGGGCCGGGAACTCCTGGCGTACACGGGGCGGTTGCGGGGGCTGCCGGGGGACGAGGTCGACAAGCGGGCGGCCCAGTTGCTGGACGTGCTGGACCTGGCGGGCGCGCGGGACAAGCTGGTGGTGGACTACTCGACCGGGATGCGCAAGAAGATCGGGCTCGCCGCCGCGCTGCTGCACAATCCCGAGGTCCTCTTCCTCGACGAGCCGTTCGAGGGGGTGGACCCGGTGTCGGCGCAGACGATCCGCGGGGTCCTGGAGCGCTACACGGGTTCGGGCGCGACGGTGGTGTTCTCCAGTCATGTGATGGAGCTGGTGGAGTCGCTGTGCGACTGGGTCGCGGTGATGGCGGCGGGCCGGATCAGGGCGCAGGGCACGCTGGCCGACGTGCGGGGCGGGGCCGGGTCGTTGCAGGAGGCGTTCCTGGAGCTGGTGGGCGCGGTGGGCCGTGACACGGGTGAGTCGCTGGACTGGCTGGGCGGTGCCCGGTGACGCTGACGGGGGTCTTCGTCCGGCTCAAGCTGTCGCTGCTGCGCAACGGTCTGCGGCAGTCCGCGGGCCGCACGGCGGCGTACGTCGTCTCCGCCGTGCTGGCGGTGCTGTGCGGGGCGGGTCTGGTGCTGGCGCTGGTGGTGCTGCGGGGCAGCGAACACGCGGCCACGGTCGCGGTGTTGCTGACGGGGCTGCTGGCAGTGGCGTGGGCGGTGATGCCGCTGTTCTTCCCCAGCGGGGACGAGACGCTGGATCCGACGCGGCTGGTGATGCTGCCGCTGCAACCGGGGCCGTTGGTGCGGGCGTTGCTGGTGTCGTCGTTGGTGGGGTTCGGGCCGCTGTTCACGCTGTGCCTGGCGGTCGGGTCGGCGGTGGCGCTGTCGCGCGGCGCGTTCGCCGCGGTGGTGGCGGTGGTGGCGGTGCCGCTGGTGCTGCTGGTGTGCGTGGCGCTGGCGCGGGCGGTCGCGGCGGGGAACGTCCGGTTGCTGACGTCCCGCAGGGGCCGGGACCTCGCGGTGCTGAGCGGGCTGGTGATCGCGGTGGGCATCCAGTTCGTCAACTTCGGCGTGCAGCGCCTCGGCCGGGCGGGCGGCCTGTCGGCGCTGGACCCGGCGGCCGAGGTGGTGCGGTGGGTTCCGCCAGCGTCGGCGGTCGCGGCGGTCGGCTCGGCGGGCGAGGGACGGTACGGGGAGGCCGCGGCGGGGTTGCTGCTGTCGGCGGCGGCGCTGGGGGCGCTGCTGTACGCCTGGCGGCGCAGCCTGGTGAAGCTGATGACGGCGCCGGACGGCTCCACCCTGGCGGCGGCCTCGCGCCCGTCGCGGGCCGGCTCGCCGGGGTGGCGGTGGCCCGAGGGGCGGGCCGGCACGGTGGTGGGGCGGAGCCTGCGGTACGTGGTGCGGGACCCCAAGACCAAGGCGGCGTGGGTGACGTCGCTGGCGATCGGCCTGATCGTGCCGCTGTTCAACGCCTTGCAGGGCACGGGGTCGGTGTACTTGGCGTGCTTCTCGGCGGGGATGCTCGGCATTTTGATGTACAACCAGTTCGGCCAGGACGCCTCGGCGTTCTGGATGGTCGCGCTGACGATCTCCTCGGCGCGGGACGCCTACGCGGAGCTGCGGGCGCGGGCCCTGGCCCTGACCGTGATCACCCTGCCGTTCGTGGTGCTGGTGACCGGGGTGACGGCGGCGGTGCTGGGCGACTGGTGGGCCCTGCCGGGGGCGCTGGGGCTGTCGTTCGGGGTGCTGGGCGCGATGCTCGGTACGGGCGCGGTGGCGTCGTCCCTGTTCCCGTACTCGATCCCGCAGGACAGCGGGTTCAAGAACGTGGCGCCGGGCCAGGCGGGGCTGGCGTGGATCTCCCTCACGGGCGGGATGGTCGCGGCGGCGCTGCTGTGCGCCCCGCTGGTCGCCCTCACGGTGTGGCTGGACGCGACGACGGGCCCGGCGGGGCGCCTGCTGCTGCTGGTCCTGGGGGCCGGCTGGGGCACGCTGCTGACCTGGGCGGGGCTCCGGCTGGCCGCGCCGCGCACGGCGGACCGGCTCCCGGAGATCCTGGCGGCGGTCAGCAGGGGCTGACGTCCTCCAGGAACGGGGCGAGGGCGGCGCGCCAGCCCTCCGGCTGGTCGTAGTGGACGAGGTGGCCGGCGTCCGGAACCTCCGCGTACCGCCCCTGGGGGAGGACGCGGACCATCTCCTGGGCCTCCGCGCGCCCCAGTTCGCCGTCGAGCCCGCGGACGACGAGTGTGGGGCAGCGGACCTGGGCGAGGGAGTCCCAGTGGGCGTCGAACACCCACGTCTCGCGGGAGGTGAGCATCTGGCGCCGGGAGAACAGGGGGCGCCACCCGTCGGGCCCCTCGGCCATGACCTCGGCGAAGAACGCGCCGCGTGCCGGGTTGGGGCGCTCCACCCGGGGGTCGTCCTCGCCGAACCACTTCCGTACGTCGGCGAGGGTGGCGAACGGCAGCGGCCAGGAGCGGAACCAGCTCTCCCACTCGCGCTGCGACGCGGCGCCCAGGGCGGAGGCCCGCATGTCGCTGATGACGAGGGCCTTCACGAGGTCGGGGCGCTCGGCGGCGAGCTGCCAGGCCGTCAGGGCGCCCATGGAGTGGCCGATCAGCACGGCCGGGGCGAGCCCGAGCTGTTCGACCGCGGCGGCGGCGTCGGCGACGTACGCCTCGCGGGTGAAGGGGCCTTCGGCGGGCTTGTCGCTCCGCCCGTGCCCGCGCTGGTCCAGCGCGACGGCCCGGTGCCGCTCGGAGAGCCAGCGGGCGGTCGGCGCCCAGTGGGAGGCGCGGCCCATCAGCCCGTGCAGGAGGAGCACCCCGGGTGCCTGGTCGGCGTCGGCGGACCGGCCCTTGGGCGGGTCGGTGAACTCCCAGGCGGCGAGGCGTAAGCCGTCGGCTCCGGTCAGGTCGATGCGTCGCACCATGTGTCCTGACACCCCCTTCTGTCACGTGCGCGAGCCAGACTATCGAACCTGCATTCGAAAAAGCGGCTCCCGCCCGCAACACCGCTCGTTCGAGTGACCCGGCTCAAGGATTGACGGCCGTCGCCGAGGGGAGATCTTCATCGGGAGGCGGGCCGCTCGGGGAAAACGGTCCGAAGGGGACGACCCTGAGAGCTCGGGGCTCCGGGTCAGCACAGGGGAGGTCGGGCCCCGGCGTCGCAAGGCGCCGGGGCTCTCGCCCTGTCCGGGACGTCCAGGCGGGCGCATCACCTGCTCCCTCCCCGCTCAGGTCATATGCCTGAGCCAAGACTGGCACGGGAGCCGCCCGAGCGCTGCCGTTCGCCCGAAAGCGCGTTCCGAACACCCCGGCCCGCAGGGGCCCGTGCCCCCGGCGGGCCGGTGCGGGGCCCTCTTCGCGGGGGCCGTCCGGCCCCTGGTCCGTGCACGCGGGCAGCCCGGACCGCCGGGGCGCCCGCCGCCGGGGCGGGCCGGGGCGGAAGTGCCGCGGCCTGACGCGACCGGGCAGCCCGACCGGCCGCGGCCCGCCGGGGCCGGGGCGACGCTCAGCGCTTGGCGACGAAGACGTGCGACGCGACGTCCGCGCCCAGCTCCGCGGCCTCGCCGCTGCTGCCGACCAGCACCCCGCCCGCCGACGCCGTGACGCTCACGACCGAACCGGGCTGCACTCCCGCGCGGCGCAGGGTGTACATCAGCTGCGCGTCGGTCTGGATGGGCTCGCCGATGCGGCGCACCACGACGGTCTTGCCCTCCGGGCCCGCGTCCAGCTCGGCCAGCGACACCATGCCCTCGTCCAGGAACGCCTCGGTCTCCGCCTCCTCGCCCAGCTCCTCGAGGCCCGGGATCGGGTTGCCGTACGGGGACTCCGTGGGGTGCCGCAGCAGCTCCAGCACACGGCGCTCCACCGCCTCGCTCATCACGTGCTCCCAGCGGCACGCCTCGGCGTGGACCTGCTCCCACTCCAGGCCGATCACGTCGACCAGCAGACACTCGGCCAGCCGGTGCTTGCGCATCACGCGCGTGGCCAGGCGGCGTCCCTCGTCGGTCAGCTCCAGGTGCCGGTCGCCCGCGACGGTCACCAGACCGTCCCGCTCCATCCGGGCGACCGTCTGGCTGACGGTCGGCCCGCTCTGGTCCAGCCGCTCGGCGATGCGGGCGCGCATGGGCACCACACCTTCCTCTTCGAGCTCGAGGATGGTGCGGAGATACATCTCCGTGGTGTCGATCAGTCCGGACATACGTGCCCCTCGAAAGATTCGTGCGCTGGCCCTGACTCAATTCTTGCGCATCGCGCCGACAACCGTGCCGCCCCGTGGAGATGCCGGTATTGACAGAGCAATGGTCCAGACCGCAACGTGATGCGCGACACGGAGAGAAGGGGCCTGACGCCATGCCTGACACCAGTGGCGGGAGCAAGACGGCCGGGCGGTTCTTCGACGCCGCGATCGGCCTGCTCCAGCGCGTACGGGACGAGGAGGCGCCGAGCGTCGCCGCCGCGGGCGAGGTCCTCGCCGACGCGGTCGCCGGGGGCGGCCGGCTGTTCGCCTTCGGTGCGGGCCACTCGTCGCTGGCCGCGCAGGACGTGGTCTACCGGGCCGGCGGGCTGGCGCTGGTGAACCTGCTCGCCGTGCCGGGGGTCGTCGGCGTCGACGTCATGCCCGCGACGCTGGGTTCCGCCCTGGAGCGGGTGGACGGCCTGGCCGGCGCGGTCCTGGACTCCTCGCCCGCCCGGGCGGGTGACGTGCTGATCGTCGTCTCGCTGTCCGGCCGCAACGCCCTGCCCGTCGAGATGGCGATGAACGCCCGCGCGCTGGGCCTGAAGGTCATCGGCGTGACCTCGGTGGCGTACGCGCGCGAGACGAAGTCCCGGCACTCGTCGGGCACCTTCCTCATGGACCACTGCGACGTCGTGCTGGACTCCAAGATCGCCGTGGGGGACGCCGAGCTGACCTGCGAGGGTGTCGAGGCCCCGTTCGCCCCCGCGTCGACCGTGGTGACGAGCGCCCTGATGCAGGCGACGATGGCGGCGGCCACCGAGGCCCTGGTGGCGCGCGGCATCGAGCCGCCGCTGCTCCGTTCGGGCAACGTCGACGGCGGCCACGAGTGGAACGGCCGGGTGATGAGCGACTACGCGGACCGCATCTTCTTCCGCCACTAGGGAGTGTCCGCAAAGTATCGGCGTCCGCCCGGGGGGCGGGGGCCGCGGTGGGCGTACGGGGCGACGGGGGCCGGGCGGAACCGTGCGGACACGGGCCGAGCACCGTCCGGCCGGGCCGGCGTCACTCGCGGGCCGCCCCCGCCAGGTCCACCGCGGCCGCCACGCGCGCCGCGACGCTCTCCGCGTACACCGCGTCCGGGCGCTCGAAGGCGGGGCGGTTGCCGGAGCGGAGGAAGGTCAGCACGCCCAGCGTCCTGCCGCGGCTGCGGAGCACCGTGCACAGGGCGTGGGCCGCCTCCCGGGGCCACTGACGCTCCGCCGCCCACGCCTCCGTCGAGGCGCCGGTGCTCGCGCTCGCGCTCGCCCGTACGGAACCGATGCGGTCCACCGCCTGGAGGGCGGGGTGGCCCGCCCCGTACCGGACCGGGATGCCCGCACCGGCCGGGCGGGCCATCGGGCCGGGCGCGCCGGCCGGGGAGGCCGCCGCCCGCACGAGGCGGTCGCCCTCGGCCAGGTCGACCAGGGCGTGGTCGGCGAAACCGGCCAGGGCGAAGTCCAGGTGGACGGCGGCCGCCTCCAGGGGGTCCTCGCACTCCGCGGCCGCGTAGCCCGCCCGGTGCAGCTGGCTGGTGCGGAACCGCAGCCGGTCGGCCTCCTGCTCCGCCAGTTTCGCGTCCGTGACGTCCTGGAACAGCCAGCCGATGCCCAGCGGCACCGGTTCCTCGGCGAGCGGTGACGCCAGCCGCAGGAAACCGCTGCGCCAGCAGCGCCGCCGCTCCCCCTCCGGCGTCCTGAGCGTCACCCACAGCTCGACGAGCGCACGCGGCGCGCCCTCGGCCAGTACGTGGTGTAGCGCGCCCTCCAGTTCCTCCACGCCCTGCACGACCAGCTCCCCGAGCGGCCGTCCGAGCAGGGACATCCGGGAGGCGCCGAGCGCCCGGGCGGCGTGGGCGTTGACCACGGTGGGGCGCAGGTCCACGTCGACCAGGACGACGCCCCAGGAGGCGTCGTCGAAGAGGGCCTCGCTGAGGGCGATCGACCGCTCCAGGTCGATCTGGGCGTGCACCTCGCTGAAGGCGCAGTACACCCCGGCCGGTCCGCCGTCCGCGCCGCGCACGCCGGCCGACTGGGTGCGCACCAGCACCCGGCCGCCGTCCTTGCGGAGCAGGGCGAACTCGTGCACCTGCCGGCCGGGCGCGTCCATGACGGCCATCAGCCGCCGGTGCACGTCGTCGGCGTCCGCGCTGCGCACGGCCCACCCGGCGAACCCGCTGCGTCCCACGGCCTCCTCGGCGCTCCACCCGAGGATCCGCTCGGCCTCGCGGTTCCAGTGGGTGACCACCCCGTCGGCGTCGAACGCGCACAGCGCGGCGTCCATCCCGTCGAGCAGCGCGGCGAGCAGGTCCGCCCCCGGCCCCAGGGCCCTCGCGGTCTCGCTCCTGGACGCACTCATCCCGGCACCCCCTGCAGGACGTGTACTCACGTGCATGTGCACGCCACCGGCCATTCAACTGGAACGTGACCCAGAGCACAGCCGGTTCCCGGAAATCACCCGGTGCGAAAAAAGCGGTTGTGGGGCGCGGGCGGGGTTCCTAGGGTGTGGAGCACACGAAGAAAGGAGGTGATCCGGAAGTGGTTTCTTTTCGGATGCGTGAGGTGACTGCGGGCTGAGGCCTGTTGTCGCACTCTGTGCAATGTCGGCAGGCCTCCTGCCGCAATCCCAAGCAGTCACCGACCCGCGGGTTCGCCGGCACATCCGGCCGGCCTCTCCGTCAGGAGAGCCAGAGCCCGCGGGTTTCTGCTTGCCCGGACCGGACGGCGGCGCGCCCCCGGCGCGAGCCGGAACCGGAACGGGCTCCGGACCGGGCTCCGGGACGGCTCTGAGTACGTACACGCGTACGAGGGTGAGTACCGGCGCCGATGCCCCGGCCGCCGCCCGCCGCGCACGATGGCCGCATGAACGCCACCGACCCGACCGCGACCGGAACCACGGCGACCGGCACGGCCGCGACCGCACCGGCGGCCGACGGCGGCCCCGGCGCCCTCGCCCCCGCCACCGCCCCCGGCGGCGACCCCTTCGCGCCGAGCACCGGGGCCGTGCGGGTCTTCGCGGGGACCGGGCTGGTGCTGCTGGTGGGCGCCTTCCTGGTGACCGTGGTCCTGATGCTGCGGCAGTCCTTCGCGGGCGACGGCGCGCCCGGCCCCCTCAAGGAGCTGGCGATGTGGTCCCTGAGCCTGTCCGGGCTGGTGGGACTGTGGGCGATGTGCCTGCCCGGCGACGCGGTGGGCCACCGGGTCCGGCGCGGGGCGGTGTTCGTCCAGTACGCGCTGATGGCCGGCGGTCCGCTGCTGGCGGCCTTCGACCCCTCGTAGCGCCTACGGTGCCAGCCGCTCGACCCGCCACGCCCCGCCCTCGCGCACGTACCGCAGCCGGTCGTGGAGGCGGTTCTCGTGGCCCTGCCAGAACTCGACCGTCCCGGGCACGACCCGGAACCCGCCCCAGTGCGGCGGGACGGGCACCTGCTCGTCCTCCGGGTAGCGGGCCGCGAGGTCCTCGTACCGGGCGAGCAGCTCGGCCCGCGAGGCGATCACCGAGGACTGCTCGCTCGCCCAGGCACCGAGCTGGGAGCCGTGCGGCCGGGTGCGGAAGTAGGCGGCCGTCTCGTCCCGGCCGACCCGGCTCGCGGTGCCCGTGACGAGCACCTGACGGGCGACGGGGTGCCAGGGGAAGAGGAGCGAGACGTGCGGGTTGGTCTCCAGCTCCATGCCCTTGCGGGAGTCGTAGTTGGTGAAGAAGACGAAGCCCCGCCCGTCGTAGTGCTTCAGCAGCACCGTCCGCGAGGAGGGCCGGCCGTCGGGCGTGGCGGTCGAGACGACCATGGCGTTCGGTTCGACGATCGCGTCGCTGTCGGCTGCCTGCGCGAACCAGCGTGCGAACTGTTCCATCGGATCGGCCGCGAGGTCCGCCTCCACGAACTCGGCGGTGCGGTACTGCTCGCGCATGTCGGCGGGATCGAGAGCTGCTGGATCGAGAGCGTCTGTCACAGGGCCATCCTGCCGTAGGGGGCATCTTGCGGATCAGGCCGGGCTCGCGTGCCCCGTCACGCGCATCTGCAGCGTTGTCGTCGGTCGCCGACGTCCCCCGTAGCCCCTTCGGGCACGGGAGGTGCCCCCACCGCGTCGGCTCCCTCCTCCGCCTTGCATCTGCACGCATCGGACCCCGCTCCCTGATCCGGCCTGATCCGCAAGACGCCCCCTGGCACCCGAGTCTGCCCGGCACCGCGTGCCACTAATCTCCCTGACCGGTTCGGCGCAGTGTGCCGGATGTCACGCTTCCCCGCATCGGGTGAACCCGACAGACTCTTGGGCTGGGTCACTGTTCCCTCCCTACGACGGTGAGGATGACCACCAGCCTTACGGGGCATCACCGCACCACCGGAAGACACCCCGACCTGTCGCACACCTCACGAGGAGCCGCCTGATGTCCGACTTCGTACCCGGACTCGAAGGAGTCGTCGCGTTCGAGACGGAGATCGCCGAACCGGACAAGGAGGGCGGCGCGCTCCGGTACCGCGGCGTCGACATCGAGGACCTGGTGGGCCAGGTCTCCTTCGGCAACGTCTGGGGCCTGCTGGTCGACGGGGCGTTCAACCCCGGCCTGCCGCCCGCCGAGCCGTTCCCGATCCCGGTGCACTCCGGTGACATCCGCGTCGACGTCCAGTCCGCGCTCGCCATGCTCGCCCCCGTGTGGGGCCTGAAACCGCTCCTCGACATCGACGTGGAGGAGGCCCGCCACGACCTGGCGCGGGCCGCCGTCATGGCGCTGTCGTACGTCGCCCAGTCGGCCCGCGGGCAGGGCCTGCCGATGGTGCCGCAGAGCGAGATCGACAAGGCCGAGTCGGTCGTCGAGCGGTTCATGATCCGCTGGCGCGGCGAGCCCGACCCCAAGCACGTCAAGGCCGTCGACGCGTACTGGACGTCCGCCGCCGAGCACGGCATGAACGCCTCCACCTTCACCGCCCGCGTCATCGCCTCGACCGGCGCGGACGTGGCCGCGGCCCTGTCCGGTGCCGTCGGCGCCATGTCGGGCCCGCTGCACGGCGGCGCGCCGTCCCGCGTCCTCGGCATGATCGAGGAGATCGAGCGCACCGGGGACGCCGGCGCCTACGTCCGCCAGGCCCTCGACAAGGGCGAGCGCCTGATGGGATTCGGCCACCGCGTCTACCGCGCCGAGGACCCGCGCGCCCGGGTGCTGCGCCGCACCGCCAAGGAGCTGGGCGCGCCCCGCTTCGAGGTGGCCGAGGCGCTGGAGAAGGCCGCCCTGGAGGAGCTGCACAACCGCCGCCCGGACCGGGTCCTGGCGACGAACGTGGAGTTCTGGGCGGCGATCATGCTGGACTTCGCGGAGGTCCCGGCGCACATGTTCACGTCGATGTTCACCTGCGCCCGGACGGCCGGCTGGTCGGCCCACATCCTGGAGCAGAAGCGCACCGGCCGCCTGGTGCGCCCCTCGGCGCGCTACGTGGGCCCGGGCCCGCGCAGCCCCCGGGAGATCGCCGGGTACGAGGACATCGCCGGCTGAGACGGGACACCGACGGCGCCGCACCCCGCGCGGGGTGCGGCGCCGTCGCCGTGGTGGGTGCGGCGGCCGGTCAGCCGAGCGCCTCGTCCAGCAGGGCCGCCCACTGGGCCACCACCCGCTCGCGGCGCGCCGTGTCGTCGGTGAGGAGGTTGGCCAGGCCCAGGCCGCGCGCCATGTCGAGCAGGCCCTGGACCGTCTCGCGGACACCGGGCCGGGACTCGTCCGCGCCCAGCAGCTCGACGGCGATGCGGTGCGTCTCGCGCCCGACCCGGGCCTCCAGCTCGGTGACCCGGGGGCGCAGCTGCTCCTCGTCGGAGGCGGCCACCCACAGGTGCAGCGCCGCCCGGAACAGGGGGCCGGTGTAGAGGCCGACCAGGGCGGCGACGACGGCGGCGCGGTCCTGGCCGGGCAGGGCGCGCAGCGCCTGGGAGCGCTCCTCGGCGACGTACTCGACCGCCGCCGTGAACAGGTCCTCGCGCGTCGGGAAGTGGTGCTGCGCCGCGCCCCGGGAGACCCCGGCGCGTTCGGCGACGACGGAGACGGTCGAGCCCGCCCAGCCGTGTTCGGCGAGGCAGGCGACCGCCGCCGCGAGGAGCCGCTGCCGGGTGGCCCTGCTGCGGTCCTGCTTCGGCTCCTTGGCGGCCGTCGTCACACCACCCATGCGGGGTCCCGTCGTTCGAGGAAGGCGGTCATCCCCTCGCGTGCCTCCGCCGAGGCGAAGAGCGAGGCCGAGCGCTGCACGAAGTCCTCCGCGTCGCGCTCGAAGGTCTCCAGCACCCTAGCCGTGACCAGCCTCTTGGCCTCCGCCAGCCCCTGCGGCGACGCCCGGCGCAGCCCGTCCAGGACGGGGGCGAGCGCCTCGTCCACGTCGTCCCCGACCACGGTGACCAGCCCGATCCGGGCCGCCTCGGCCGCGTCGAACCGCTCCCCGGTCAGGTAGTAGCGGGCGGCGGCGCGGGCGTCGAGGCGGGGCAGCAGGGTCAGGGAGATCACCGAGGGCGCCACCCCGATCCGCACCTCCGTCAGGGCGAAGTCCACGTCGGCCGCCGCCGCGACGATGTCGCACGCCCCGAGGACGCCCAGCCCGCCGGCCCGTACGTGGCCGGTGACCCGGGCCACCACGGGCTTGGGCAGCTCCACGATGGCCCGCAGCAGGGCCACGAACGTGTACGGGCTGGGCGGCGCCTTCAGGTCGGCGCCCGCGCTGAACGTGGCTCCGGCGTGGGTGAGCACCACCGCCCGTACCGCGGGGTCCTTGCCGCAGTCCTCCAGTGCCCGCGCCAGCTCGCCGACGAGCCGCGCCGACAGGGCGTTGCGGTTCTCCGGTGAGTCCAGCGTCAGGGTGGTGATGCCCCGCTCGTGCGCGGTGGTGACGAGACTCGTCATGCGCCTTCCCGCTCCCTCAGTTCGCGCCGGAGGATCTTTCCCGACGCCGCCCTCGGCACGCCGTCGATGAACTCGACGCGCCGGATCTTCTTGTACGGGGCGACCTTCCCCGCCACGAAGGCGATGATGTCGTCGCCGCTCAGGTGGTTCGCCCCCGGCTGCCGGACGACGTACGCCTTGGGGACCTCGTTGCCGTCCCGGTCGTACACACCGATGACGGCCGCGTCCGCGACCGCCTCGTGGCTGAGCAGCAGCGCCTCCAGTTCGGCCGGGGCGACCTGGAAGCCCTTGTATTTGATCAGTTCCTTGACCCGGTCGACGACGAACAGCCATCCGTCCTCGTCCACGCGTCCGACGTCCCCGGTGTGCACCCAGCCGTCGGGGTCGATCATCGCGGCGGTGGCGTCGGGGCGGCCCAGGTAGCCCTTCATGACCTGCGGGCCCCTGATGGCGATCTCGCCCTCCTCGCCGGGCGCGGCGTCCTTGGCCGGGTCGTCCAGGGACAGCAGCCGCATCTCGGTGTTGGGCAGCAGCCTGCCCACGGTGCCGGGCGGGGCGTCGGTGGCGTCCAGGGGGACGACGTGCGTGCCGGGGGACAGTTCGGTCATGCCGTACGCCTGGCGCACCGGCGGCAGGCCGAGGCGGGCGGAGCAGGCCTCGGCGAGGCGGGCGTCCAGCGGGGCGGCGGCGCTGACGACGTACTCCAGGCAGGACAGGTCGTACCGCTCGACCGCCGGGTGCTTGGCGAGGGCCAGGACGATCGGCGGGGCGACGTACAGGGCGTTGATGCGGTGCTTCTCGACGGCCGAGAGGAACTGGTCGATCTCGAAGCGGGGCAGGACGACGACGGTGGCGCCCTGCCGGAGGGGGGCGTTCATCAGGGCGGTCAATCCGTAGATGTGGAAGAACGGAAGCACCGCCAGGACGCGGTCGCCGGGGCCCATGGGGATGGTCGGCTCCAGCTGCGCCAGGTTGGTGGCGATGGAGCGGTGGGTGAGCATGACGCCCTTGGGGACGCCGGTGGTGCCGGACGAGTAGGGCAGGGCGGCGACGTCCTCGTCCGGGTCGATGGTGACGGCCGGTTCGGGGGCGGTGGAGCCGAGCATGTCCAGGACGGACCGGTGGCCCGGTGCCTCGTCGCAGACGAAGATCTCGGCGACGCCGCCCGCCAGCTCGGCCGCCCGCCGCGCGGTGGCGAGGAGCGGCGAGACGGTGACGATCCAGCGGGCGGAGGAGTCCCGCAGCTGCTTGGCGAACTCCTCCGGGGTGGCCAGGGGGTGGACGGTGGTGACGGCCGCCCCGGCGCGTGTCGCGCCGTAGAAGACGACCGGGTAGGCGACCGTGTTGGGGCTGTGCAGGGCGAGGACGTCGCCCTTGCCGACCCCGGCCTCCGCGAGCGCGGCGGCGACCCGCCGGTGGTAGGTGTCGAGCTGCCCGTAGGTGAGGGTCAGGTCGCCCGCCCCGTCGACGAGGGCGGTCCCGTCGGTGTGCGCGGCGGCCGACCGGGCCAGGACCGCTTCGTGGATGGGGAGGGAAACGGCGGGGACGTCCGCGTACGCGCTGTGGAACACCATCACGGCTCCTGTCGGTACGGCTCCGGCACTGGGGTCAGTACGACTTGGGCAGGCCCAGGGTCTGGTGGGACACGTAGTTCAGAATCATTTCCCGGCTTACCGGAGCGATGCGTGCCACTCGTGACGCGGTGATGAGCGAGGCGAGGCCGAACTCGCGGGTGAGGCCGTTGCCGCCGAGGGTGTGCACGGACCGGTCGACCGCGGCGACGCACGCCTCCGCCGCCGCGTACTTGGCCATGTTGGCGGCCTCACCGGCGCCGATGTCGTCGCCCGCGTCGTAGAGGCGGGCGGCCTTCTGCATCATCAGGCGGGCCAGTTCGAGTTCGATGTGGCTCTGGGCGAGCGGGTGGGCGACGGCCTGGTGGGCGCCGATGGGCGTCTTCCAGACCTGGCGTTCCCCGGCGTACGCGACGGCCCGCGCGAGGGCGTGGCGGCCCATGCCGACGGCGAACGCGGCGGTCATGATGCGCTCGGGGTTGAGCCCGGCGAACAGCTGGAGCAGTCCGGCGTCCTCCTCCCCCACCAGCGCGTCGCCGGGGAGGCGCACGTCGTCGAGGGTCAGCTCGAACTGCTTCTCGTGGGCGTCCAGTTCCATGTCGATCCGCCGGCGCCCGAAGCCGGGGGTGTCGCGCGGGACGACGAACAGGCAGGGCTTGAGCTTCCCCGTACGGGCGTCCTCGGTGCGGCCGACGACGAGGGTGGCGTCGGCGATGTCGACGCCGGAGATGAACACCTTGCGGCCGGTGAGGACCCAGTCGTCGCCGTCGCGGCGGGCGGTGGTGGTGATCCGGTGCGAGTTGGAGCCCGCGTCGGGCTCGGTGATGCCGAACGCCATGGTGCGGGTGCCGTCGGCGAGTCCCGGCAGCCAGCGGGCCTTCTGCTCGCGGGTGCCGAACCGGGCGATGACGGTGCCGCAGATGGCGGGCGAGACGACCATCATCAGCAGTGGGCAGCCGGCCGCGCCCAGTTCCTCCAGGACGATGGAGAGTTCGGCCATGCCGCCGCCTCCGCCGCCGTACTCCTCCGGCAGGTTCACCCCGAGGTAGCCGAGCTTGCCGGCCTCCGCCCAGAGCGCCTCGCGGTCGTGGGCGCGTCCGTGGCGCTGCCCGAGGGCGGCGACGGCGGCGCGCAGGGCGCGGTGCTCCTCGGTCTCGACGACGGTGCTCATAGGTCGGTCTCCTTCTCCGGTGCGTCCTGGACGACGGCGAGCAGGGTGCCGACCTCGACCTGGTGGCCGGGGGCGGCGTGGAGCGCGGTGAGCGTGCCGGAGGCGGGAGCGGTGACGCGGTGCTCCATCTTCATGGCCTCCAGCCACAGGAGCGGCTGGCCGGCCTCGACGCGGGCGCCGACCGCGAGGTCGGCGACCCGGACGACGGTGCCGGGCATGGGCGCGAGCAGCGAGCCGGGCGCGGTGCGTGCGGCCGGGTCGGTGAACCGGGGGTGGGTGGTCAGCCGGTGGCCGTCGACGTGGACGACGCCGTCGACGTGGGCGGCCACCTCGAAGGACCGGACGACACCGTCCACGTCGAGGCGCACGCGTGCGGGCGAGACGGCCACCACGCGCGCGTGCGGGTGCGATTCGACGGTGAACCCGCCGTCCCTGGTGTGCCGGTAGCGCACCTCGTGGTCGCCGTACCGGGCGGTCAGCGGCTGCGACGGTACGTTGCGGAAGGCGCCGAAGCGGCCGGTGCGGCCGGACGCGGCGGCGAGGGCGGCGGCGACGGCCGCGAGGTCCTCGCCGGGGGCGGGGGCGGTCAGCGCGGGCAGGTTCCGGTCGTAGAAGCCGGTGTCGGGCCGCCCCGCCGTGAAGTCGGGGTGCCGCAGCGACGCGAGGAGCAGGTCCCGGTTGGTGACCGGCCCGTGCACCCGGGTCCGCGCGAGGGCGTGCGCGAGCCGGCGGACGGCCTCGTCGCGGGTGGGCGCGTGGGCGATCACCTTGGCGAGCATGGCGTCGTAGTGGACGCCGACCGTGTCGCCGGCGGCGTACCCGGTGTCGACCCGCAGCCCGTCGCCCCGGGGGACGTCCAGCGCGTGCAGGACGCCGGTCTGGGGTGCCCAGTCGCGGGCGGGGTCCTCGGCGTAGAGCCGGACCTCCACGGCGTGCCCCTCGGGGGCGGGCGGCTCCGGCGGCAGTGCGGCGCCCTCGGCGATCCGGAGCTGGTGGGCGACCAGGTCGAGGCCGAAGACCGCCTCGGTGACGGGGTGTTCGACCTGGAGGCGGGTGTTCATCTCCAGGAAGTACGCCCGGTCGCCGGTGACCAGGAACTCGACGGTGCCGGCGCCGGTGTAGCCGACCGCCTTCGCGGCCGCGACCGCCGAGGCGCGGAGGGTCTCCAGCAGGGCGGGGCCGAGGCCGGGCGCCGGTGCCTCCTCGACGACCTTCTGGTGCCGGCGCTGGAGCGAGCAGTCGCGGGTGCCGAGCGTCCACACCGTGCCGTGCGCGTCGGCGAGGACCTGCACCTCGACGTGCCGGCCGCGTTCGACGTACGGCTCGGCGAACACCTCGCCGTCCCCGAACGCCGACCGGGCCTCGGCGGCGGCCGCAGCCAGTTCGCCGGGGAGGGCGGCCAGGTCCCGGACGACCCGCATGCCCCGGCCGCCGCCGCCCGCCGCGGCCTTGAGCAGGAGCGGGAGGTCCGCGTCCGTGGCCTTCGCCGGGTCGACGGGGTCCAGCAGGGGCACGCCGGCCGCCGCCATCAGCTCCTTGGCGCGCGTCTTGGACGCCATCGCCGCGATGGCGTCCGGCGGCGGGCCGATCCACGTCAGGCCCGCGTCGAGGACGGCCCGCGCGAAGTCCGCGTTCTCCGACAGGAACCCGTACCCGGGGTGCACCGCGTCGGCGCCCGCCGCGAGCGCGGCCGCCACGACCAGATCGCCGCGCAGGTACGTGTCGGAGGGCGCCGCCCCCGGCAGCCGTACCGCCGCGTCGGCCTCGCGGACGTGCAGCGCGTCCGCGTCGGGGTCGGCGTACACCGCCACCGTGTCGATGCCGAGCGAGCGGCACGTGCGGAAGACGCGGCAGGCGATCTCGGCCCGGTTGGCGACAAGGACAGAAGAGATCATGGAGTGGTCCTCACATCCGGAAGACGCCGAAGCCGCCTCGCGCGCCTTCGACCGGGGCGGTGTGGATCGCCGACAGGCACAGGCCGAGGACGGTGCGGGTGTCGCGCGGGTCGATGACGCCGTCGTCGTAGAGCCGTCCCGAGAGGAACATCGGCAGGGACTCGGACTCGATCTGCTGCTCCACCATGGCGCGCAGCGCCGCGTCGCCCTCGTCGTCGTAGGGCCGGCCCTTGGCGGCCGCGGAGGCGCGGGCGACGATCGACAGGACGCCGGCGAGCTGCTGCGGGCCCATGACGGCGGACTTGGCGCTGGGCCAGGCGAAGAGGAAGCGGGGGTCGTAGGCGCGCCCGCACATGCCGTAGTGCCCGGCGCCGTACGACGCGCCCATGAGGACCGACAGGTGCGGGACCTTCGAGTTGCTCACCGCGTTGATCATCATCGCGCCGTGCTTGATGATCCCGCCCTGCTCGTACTCCTTGCCGACCATGTAGCCGGTGGTGTTGTGGAGGAACACCAGGGGGATGTCGCGCTGGTTCGCCAACTGGATGAACTGCGCCGCCTTCTGGGACTCGGCGGAGAACAGGACCCCCTGGGCGTTGGCGAGTATCCCGACCGGATAGCCGTGCAGGGACGCCCATCCGGTGGTGAGGGAGGGCCCGTACAGCGGCTTGAACTCGTCGAAGTCGGAGCCGTCGACGATCCGGGCGATGACCTCGCGCGGGTCGAAGGGGATCTTCAGGTCGCCGGGGACGATGCCGAGCAGCTCGTCCGGGTCGTACTTCGGGGGCTCGGCCGGGGCCGGGTCGGGGTGCGCCTTGCGGTGGTTGAGGCGGGCGACGATCCGGCGGGCCCGGTGGATCGCGTCGGCCTCGTCGACGGCGTAGTGGTCGGCGAGCCCCGACACGCGCGCGTGCATCTCGGCGCCGCCGAGTGACTCGTCGTCGCTCTCCTCGCCGGTGGCCATCCTGACCAGCGGCGGGCCGCCGAGGAAGACCTTCGACCGCTCCTTGATCATCACGGTGTGGTCGGACATCCCGGGCACGTAGGCGCCCCCCGCCGTCGAGTTGCCGAACACGACGGCGATGGTGGGGATCCCGGCGGCGGACAGGCGGGTGAGGTCACGGAACAGCGCCCCGCCGGGGATGAAGATCTCCTTCTGGGACGGCAGGTCGGCGCCGCCGGACTCCACGAGGCTGATGCAGGGCAGCCGGTTGGCGTACGCGATCTCGTTGGCGCGCAGCGCCTTCCTCAGCGTCCAGGGGTTGGACGCGCCGCCGCGCACGGTCGGGTCGTTGGCGGTGATCAGGCACTCGACGCCCTCGACGACCCCGATGCCGGTGACGATCGACGCGCCCACCGGGTAGTCGCTGCCCCAGGCGGCGAGCGGGGACAGTTCCAGGAACGGGGAGTCGGGGTCGAGGAGCAGTTCGATGCGTTCGCGGGCGAGGAGCTTGCCGCGCTTCCGGTGCCGCTCGACGTACTTCTCGCCGCCGCCGGCGAGGGCCTTGGCGTGCTCGGCGTCCAGCTCGGCGAGCTTGGCGAGCATGGCCTCGCGGTGGGCGGCGTACTCGGGCCCGCGCGGGTCGAGGGCGGTGGGGAGGACGGTCACAGCAGGGCCTCCGGTATGTCGAGGTGGCGGGCGCGCAGCCATTCGCCCAGCGCCTTGGCCTGGGGGTCGAACCGGGCCTGGGCGGCGACGCCCTCGCCGAGGAGCCCGGTGACGGTGAAGTTGAGCGCGCGCAGGTTCGGCAGGACGTGCCGGTGCACGGGCAGGCCGTCCGTCTCGGGGAGCAGTGCGCGCAGCCGGTCGGCGGTCAGGGCGTGCGCGAGCCAGCGCCACGCCGCGTCGGTGGGCGCCCACACCCCGATGTTGGCGTCGCCGCCCTTGTCGCCGCTGCGCGCCCCGGCGACGAGCCCGAGCGGGGCGCGGCGGACGGGGCCGTCCGGGAGGGGGTCCGGGAGGGGCGGTCGCGGGACGGGGTCCAGGGGGCGGGTGCGCACCGGTGGCGGGACCACCAGGCGCTCACCGTCCGGCAGGACCGCGGTGTGCGTGACGGTGCCGGGGTCGACGTACACCGCCTCGAACACCCCGTAGGGCGCGCCCTTGCCCGGCGGGGCCGTGACGTGGAAGCCGGGGTAGCTGCCGAGGGCCAGTTCGACGGCGGCGCCGCTCACGGCGCGGCCCACGGCGTCGGGGTCGGCGTCCCGGACGACCAGCCGCAGCAGGGCGCTGGCCGTCTCCTCGGTGCCGGCGTCCGGCCGGTCGGTGCGGGCCAGCTCCCACCGCACCTCGGCGGGCCTCACCGTGAGGGCGTCCTCCAGCTGCTCGCGGACCAGCCGTGCCTTGGCCTCGACGTCCAGGCCCGTCAGCACGAACACGACCTCGTTGCGCCAGCCGCCGAGCCGGGTCAGCCCGGCCTTCAGCGTCGGGGGCGGCTCCTCGCCCCGCACGCCCGAGATCCGCACCCGGTCGGGGCCGTCCGGGTCCAGGCGGACGGTGTCGAGCCGGGCGGTGACGTCGGGGCCCGCGTACCGCGCGCCGGCCGTCTCGTAGAGCAGCTGGGCGGTGACCGTCCCGGTGTCGACGACCCCGCCCGTGCCGTCGTGCTTGGTGATGACGGCCGACCCGTCCTCGTGCAGTTCGGCGACCGGGAAGCCGGGCCGCCGCACGTCGTGCCGCGTGAAGAAGGCGTAGTTGCCGCCCGTCGCCTGCGTACCGCACTCCAGGACGTGCCCGGCGACGACGGCGCCCGCCAGCCGGTCGTACTCCTCCGGCCCCCAGCCGAACCACCAGGCCGCCGGCCCGCTGACCAGGGCCGCGTCCGTGACCCGCCCGGTGACCACCACGTCCGCGCCGGCGCGCAGGCACGCCGTGATGCCTGCGCCGCCCAGGTAGGCGTTGGCCGTCAGGGCCCCGTCCGGCACGGGCAGCTGGTCGCCCTCGACGTGGGCGACGCGCACGCCGGGGAGGCCGAGCCGCCGCGCGAGGGCGCGCAGCGCGTCGGCGAGCCCGGCCGGGTTGAGGCCGCCGGCGTTGGTCACGATCCGTACGCCGCGGTCGTGGGCGAGCCCGAGGCCCTCCTCCATCTGGCGCAGGAAGGTCCTGGAGTAGCCGAGTCCGGGGTCCTTCAGCCGGTCGCGGCCCAGGATGAGCATGGTCAGTTCGGCGAGGTGGTCGGCGGTGAGGACGTCGAGGCCGCCGCCGGTGAGCATCTCGCGCACGGCGTCGAAGCGGTCGCCGTAGAAGCCGGACGCGTTGCCGATCCGCAGGGGCCGCCTCACGCCGCCGCCCGGGGGGCGCGGCCGGGGCCGGCGGGCCCGGCGAAGGCCTGGGCGAGGGTGAGCCACCGTTCGGCGTCGGCGCCCTCGGCCCGTACGGCGACGTCGTCGCGGTGGGCGCGCTGGGTGACCAGGAGGCAGAAGTCGAGTGCGGGTCCGGTGATCCGCTGGGCGGCGTCCTCGGGGCCGTAGGTCCACAGGCCGGTCCCGTCGGGTGGGGTCAGCTCCACGCGGAAGGGTTCGGCGGGCGGGGTGAGTCCGCGCACCGCGTAGGCGTAGTCGCGGGCGCGGACGCCGATCCAGGCGACGTGGCGGAGGCGGGCGGTCGGGCGGCGTACGGCTCCGAGGGCGTCGGCGACGTCCTGGCCGTGGGCCCAGGTCTCCATCAGCCGGGCGGTCGCCATGGAGGCGGCGCTCATGGGCGGCCCGTACCAGGGGAAGCGGGCGCCCGCGGGGGCTGCGGCCAGGGCGGCGTGGAGGCGGGCGCGGCCGTCGCGCCAGCGGGCGAGGAGGGCGTCGGGCGGCGCGGCGGCGCCCGCCTCCGCACCGTCGTCGACGAAGGTGCCGGGCGCCTCGAGGGCCTCCCCCACGTGGGCGGTGAACCGGTCGGCGTCCGTGACGGCGAGCAGGGCCGCGTCGTCGGTCCAGGCAAGGTGGGCGATCTGGTGGGCGACGGTCCACCGGGGCGCGGGGGTGGGGGCGGCCCAGCCGTCCGGTTCCAGCGCCGCGACCAGCCGGTCCAGTTCCTCGCTTTCGTCGCGCAGATCATCCAGCAGGGCATCGGACACGGTGCGCTCCCTCCGGGACACGGCAGTGCGTGCCCCGGAGCATGGCAGCGCCCCGAGAAACAAGCAAGCATGCTTGCTTTACTTTTTCGCCACCTGTGACCGCACGGCCCCCATGCTGGCCGCGATGACCAGCGCGATCGCCAACGCGTCGGTGACGGAAAGGGCTTGATGCAGGACGAGGAACCCGGCGGTCGCCGCGATCGCGGGCTCCAGGCTCATGAGGACGGCGAAGGTCGGCGCGGGCAGCCGGCGCAGGGCGAGCAGTTCGAGGGTGTACGGCAGGACCGACGACATCAGCGCCACGGCGAGGCCCAGCCCGACCGTCGAGGGCACCAGCAGCTTGGCGCCGGCCTCGGCGACGCCCAGCGGCACGGTCAGCACCGCGCCGAACGCCATCGCGAGTGCCAGCCCGTCAGCCTGCGGGAACCGCCGCCCGGTACGGGCGCTGAAGACGATGTACGCCGCCCACATCGCGCCCGCCGCGAGGGCGAACGCCGCGCCCACCGGATCGAGCCGGTCGAACCCGCCGCCGCTCAGCAGCAGCACGCCGGCCAGCGCCAGTCCGGCCCACACGAGGCTGACCAGCCGCCGGGAGGCGATCACCGACAGGACGAGGGGGCCGAGCACCTCCAGGGTGACGGCGGCGCCCAGCGGGATGCGGTCGGCGGCCTGGTAGAAGAGGACGTTCATGCCCGCCATGGCGGCGCCGAACGCGAGGACCGTCCCCCAGTCCGCCCGGCCGTACCCGCGCACCCTGGGGCGGCACACCGCCAGCAGCACCACGGCGGCGAGCACCAGCCGCAGGGTGACCACCCCGAGCGCCCCGGCGCGCGGCATCAGCAGCACGGCGACGGCGGACCCGAACTGGACGGACAGCCCGCCGGCCACCACCAGCGCGACCGGTCCGGGGGCGGGCCGGCGCCGGCCGCCGCCCGACGGGTGCGCGGCGGCCGCCTCGGGCAGCGTGACGGCCGAGGCACCCGCGCCGCGGACGGCGGAATCCGTACGGGCGTCGTTCACTCCGTGACCCTCATGACTTCCTCTCGAACCAGGTGCCCCTCATTGCACTCGCGGTACAACATACTGCACCACAGGGAGCGGAACCCACCCTTCCACCGTACGGGCGCCCCGGCGCCGCGAGGCCCGGCCGCCGGTCGGGCGCCGGGCGGGCGCCGGGACTGCGCGGACGCGCCCCCATATGCCGCATCGAGCACCGTCCGTCCTGTGATGATGCGTCGGCTTGCCGTGCGGGGCGGCAGCGGACAATCGGAATGATCACGCGGGTAAGCGCGTGCGGGTAACGTTCACCAGCGCGGACCGGGACCGCGACGTGATCCACCACTCACCGTCGACGGTTTCGACTCCCTCCACCCCAAGCACAAGGGCGGCCTGCCGTTTCGGCCCGGAGCCTGGCCAAGCCGGCCGACTTCCCGGACCGCACCCGGTCGAGAAGCGCATCGCGATCGCCTGCGACAACCACTCCCCCCACCTGACGACGAAGCGGTGCCAGCGCTTCGGGACCCGGGCGGCGGCCAACAGGGCTGGAGATCGGCTGCACCCCCACCAACAGCTCCTGGCTCAACCGCATCGAGGCCCGGTTCACCGCCGTGCGCACCTGATGCTAGGAACGGTCGAGGGCGTGTTCTTTGAGAAAAGCGCCCGCATGGGCCGCTGCTTCTTCCGCGGTCGCGTACCGCGGCCCATCGGTGGCCGTGGCGGATGCTCCGTCAGCGCCCACGCCTGTCCACCCCCAGCCACCGGAAGGCGCCTGCACCAGTTCGGCAGTCCCCCCGAAGAGCGCGAGCGTGCTCCTGCCCGCTGTCGCGGGTGCTGAGCGGCGGACGGCGTCGGGCCATTTCTTACGGGCACCCTGCCGGGTGATGCCCCAGACAGCCCCCATCTGCTCGTAACTGGCGCCATAGGAGCCGGCGGTTGCTGCCGCCCGCGCGGTCAACCGCCTGACCTGGGCATCCATCACCTTCCAAGCGGCCAGGACGGACAGTGCCACTTCGACGGGATCCGCTTCCCACATACGGTCCGCGGGCAGCCCGGTCTTTCGGGAGCGAATCGCCGAGGCCAGCGGATTCAAGGCGTCGTACAGCGCCTTGTCGAGTTCGGCCTGCTCTTCCGGGGTGATCTCAGAGACCATCATATGGCAACTATAGTTTCCGAACTGCCCATATGGAAACCAAAGTTTGCAGACTGTCCCGCTCGCAACCCGGCCGCATCGGCGAGACAGGCCCTCCAGCGGGGTCGGCACCATTGAGGGCGAACGTTGCCTGATGCGGGCGCCGGGACGTCGCGGACGCGCCCCTAGGAATCCAGCCCCTCGGCCAGCACCTCCGCCAGGTGCCGGGCGCGCACCCCCGCCAGCTGGTCGAGCTGGGTGCGGCAGGAGTAGCCGTCCGCCAGGACGCCGGTGCCGGGGAGGGCCGCGCGGACGGCCGGGAGGAGCTGGTCCTCGGCGCAGGCGACGGACACCTCGTAGTGGCCGCGCGTGAAGCCGAAGTCGCCGGCCAGGCCGCAGCAGCCGCCGGCGAGGTCGCCGGTGAGCCCGGCGCGGGCGCGCAGGCGGCGGTCGGCCGCGTCGCCGAGGACGGCGTGCTGGTGGCAGTGCGTCTGCCCGGTGACCGCCCGGTCCAGGCGCGGGGGCCGCCAGTGGGGCGCGTACTCCTCCAGCGCCTCGGCGAAGGTCCGCACCGAGCCGGCCAGCCGGCGGGCGCGGGGGTCGTCGGCCAGCAGCTCGGGCAGGTCGGACCGGAGGGCGGCGGCGCAGCTCGGTTCGAGGACGACCACGGGCGTGCCCAGGGCGGGCTCCATGGTGTCGAGGGTGCGGCGCAGGACGGTCCGGGCCCGGTCGAGCTGGCCGGTGGAGACGTACGTGAGGCCGCAGCACACCCGGCCGGGCGGCAGGGCCGGGCGGAGCCCCGCCGCCTCCAGGACGGTGACGGCCGCGCGGCCCACGGACGGGCTCAGGTGGTCGGTGAACGTGTCGGGCCACACGAGCAGGTCGCCCGCCCCAGCGCCCCGGCGGGCGAACCAGGCGCGGAAGGTCTGCGGCGCCAGCCGCGGCAGGTCCCGTTCCGGGGCGACGCCCGCCGCCCGCTTGGCCAGGGCGGCGAGCGGGCGCACCCGCGCGGCGGCGTTGAGGGCCGGGGCGAACGGGGTCGCGAGGCGCAGCCACTGCGGCAGGCGGCCCATCGCGTAGTGGGCGGCCGGGCGGGGGCGCCCCGCGTAGTGGTGGTGCAGGAACTCCGCCTTGTACGTCGCCATGTCGACCCCGACCGGGCAGTCGCTGCGGCAGCCCCTGCACGACAGGCACAGGTCCAGCGCTTCCCGCACCTCCGCCGACCGCCACCCGTCGGTCACCACCTCGCCCGCGAGCATCTCGTGCAGCAGCCGGGCGCGCCCGCGCGTGGAGTGCCGCTCCTCGCCGGTCGCGCGGAAGGACGGGCACATCACGCCGGGGCCCTGGTTCGGCCCGTCCACCCGGCACTTGGCGACGCCGACGCAGCGCCGTACGGCGGTGGCGAAGTCCCCGCCGTCGTGCGGGTAGCCGAACGCAGCCTCCACGCGCTCGCGCGGCAGGACGGCGAAGCGGAGGTTCTCGTCGAGGCGGGCGGGCCGGGCGAGCATGCCCGGGTTCATGCCGCCGTCCGGGTCCCACAGGTCCTTGAACCGGCCGAAGAGGGCGACCAGTTCGTCCCCGTACATCCTCGGCAGCAGTTCGGCGCGGGCCTGTCCGTCGCCGTGCTCGCCGGAGAGCGAGCCGCCGTGGGCGACGACGAGGCCGGCGACCTCCTCGGAGAACCGCCGGAAGCGCCGTACGCCCTCCGGAGTGACCAGGTCGAAGTCGATACGGACGTGGATGCAGCCGTCCCCGAAGTGGCCGTAGGGCGTGCCGTGCAGCCCGTGGGCGGCGAGCAGGGCGCGGAAGTCACGGAGGTACGCGCCGAGACGGGCGGGCGGCACCGCGCAGTCCTCCCAGCCCGGCCACGCCTCGTCGCCCCCGGCGGTGCGCGTCGCCGTCCCGGCGGCGTCCTCGCGCACCCGCCACAGGGCGCGCCGGGCGGCCGGGTCGGTGACGACGGTGCCGTCCAGGGCGTCGGCGGTGCGCAGGAGCCGGGCCGCGTGCGCGGCCGCCTCGCCGGGCGTCGCGCCGCCGGTCTCGGCGAAGAGCCAGGCACCGCCCCGGGGCAGCACGGCGCGGGCGGCCGGGTCGCGGACCAGGTCCTCGGCCATGCCCTCGACGGTGAGGGGGCGGTGCGGGAGGAGGCCGGGCGCCGCCTCGGCGGCCGCGCTCTCGTCGGCGTACCCGAGGACGGCGAGGGCGCGGGCGGGCGGCGACTCGACGAGCCGTACCGTCGCCTCGGTCAGCACCCCGAGGGTGCCCTCGCTGCCGCAGAACGCGCGGGCCAGGTCGGTGCCGCGCTCGGGGAGGAGGGCGTCCAGGGCGTAGCCGGAGATGCGGCGGGGGAGGCCCGGCGGGAAGCCGGTGCGGATCGCCGCCAGGTGGTCGTGGACCAGCCGGGCGAGGCCGTCCGGCGCGCCCTGCCCGCCCGGTCCGAGGCGCAGTTCGGCGCCGCCGTACGTCACGACCGACAGCTCGTGCACGTTGTCGGCGGTGGTGCCCCAGGCGACCGAGTGCGCCCCGCACGCGTTGTTGCCGATCATGCCGCCGAGGGTGCAGCGGCTGTGGGTGGACGGGTCGGGGCCGAAGGTCAGTCCGTACGGGCGGGCCGCGTCGCGCAGCCGGTCCAGCACCGCGCCGGGCCGGACGACGGCCGTCCGTGCCTCGGGGTCGATCGAGACGATGTCCCGCATGTGGCGGGTGAAGTCGAGCACGACGCCGGTGCCGGTGGCCTGCCCGGCGATGGAGGTGCCCGCCCCGCGCGGCACGACCGGCACGCCGTGCTCGCGGCACACGGCCAGCGCGGCGGCCACGTCCGCCGCGTCGCGCGGGGCCACCACGCCGACGGGGACGCGGCGGTAGTTGGACGCGTCCATGGTGTGCAGGGCGCGGGCCGCCGCGCCGAAGTCCACGTCGCCGCGCACGGCGTCCCGCAGCGCCCGTGCGACGGCCGCCGTCTCCCGTAGCTGATCGCCCATGGGGCCAGGATGCCCTCCGCGGGGCCGGCCCGGGGCCGGGGACTCGGCGGGCACGCGGTGGGCGCGCTCGCGGCGGGCGCCGAGCGGGCACGCGGTGGGCGTTCGGCGGGCCCGGGGCGTGCACGGGGCGGGCGTCGGGCGTGCACGGGGCGGGCGCCGGGCGTGCACGGGGCGGGCGCCCACCCTCGGCCGGCTGCCGGTCCGTGTAAGAAAGCACACGGGTACTTCCCAAAGTGATCGTCAATTCTCTTATAGTGACCGGGAATTGTTCGGGAATTGACGGCTCCAGATGCCCCCACGCCCAGAGGACTGACGATTTGCGCCCCTCCCTCCGGCCGGCCGCGCCGACCCTGCTGATCTCGGCGGCCGTCACCGGCCTCCTGTGCGCGGGAGCGGTGGCCGTCGCGCCCGCCTCCGTGCGGGCCCCGCTCGCGTGGGGCTCGGCGGTGGCCGCCGTGCTGCTGACCGCCGCGCTCACCACCGCCGCGTACGCCCTCGACACGGCGCGCCGGCTGCGCGACCGGAACGCCGCGCTCACCACCGAGGCCGCCCGCCGCGCCGCCGACACCGCCCGGACGCTCGCCGAGGCCCGCGCGGAGGCAGCACGCGCCAGGACGGACGCCGACCGGGCCGTCGCCGAGGCCCGCGCCACCGCCGCCCGCGCCGTCGCGGAGGCCCGCGCGGAGGCCGACCGGGCCGTCGCCGAGGCGCGCGCCGAGGCGGAGCGGACCGTCGCCGGGACCCGCGACGAGGCCGAGCGGGCCGTCGCGGAGGCCCGCGCGGAGGCGGCCCGCGCCCGCGCCGACGCGGCGCGCAGCGAGACCAACCGGGCCGCCGCCGTGGCCGCCTGCGCCAACGCGGCCGGCCGCATGCAGGCGCTGGCCACGAGCATGCTCGCCGACCTCCGCGAGATGGAGCACCGGCACGCCGACGAGGACGTGCTCACCGACCTCCTCCACCTCGACCACCGCACCGCCCAGGCGGGCCGCCTCGCCGACTCCGTCGCCGTCCTCACCGGCGCCCGCTCGGGCCGCCGCTGGGCCAGGCCGATCGTGGTGGAGTCCATCCTGCGCGGCGCGATGGGCCGCATCGGCGGCTACCAGCGCGTGCGGCTCCACACCACCAGCGACGCCGCGATCGCCGGCCACGCCGCCGAGGGTGTCATGCACGCCCTGGCCGAACTCCTCGACAACGCGGCGAACTTCTCGCCGCCCACCGCCGAGGTGCACGTGTACGTCGAGGAGGTCCCGGCCGGTCTGGTGATCACCGTCGAGGACAGCGGCCTGGTCATGAGCGACGTCCAGCTGCGCCGCGCCGAGCGGGCCGTCGACCCCGCCGAGGGCACCGACCTGACCGGCCTGTCGGGCACGCGCCTCGGCCTCGCCGTCGTCGGGCGGCTCGCCCGCAAGCACGGCCTGACCGTCTCGTTCCGCCCGTCGGCCCGTGGCGGCACCGGCGCGCTGATGATGGTCCCGCACGAGCTGATCGCCCGTACCCGCCCCGAGGCCCTGCCCGCGCGCCGCGACGCCCTCGAAGCCCCGGCCCGCGAGGACCGCCCCGAGGACCGCGAGCCCCACACGGCCCAGCACCGCCCCGAGGGCCGCGAGCCGGACGAGGACCCGTCGCCCGCGCAGGCCCCCGGCGCCGCCACCACCCCCGGTGACGACGGCCCGTTCCGCGAGCCCCACGAGGTCCACGAGCGCCCCGCGTCCCCCTTCGCCGGCCAGGACGGCACCGGCGCGCGCCCACCCGGCGCCCTGCCCAAGCGCCGCCGGGGCCAGACCCTGGCCGCCGCCCACCCCGAAGGCACCCCCACCACCCCCGCCGAGCCCGCGGACCCCGCCTCGCGGACCCGGTCGGCGTCCCGTTTCAGCAGCTTCCGCCAAGCGGTACGCACCACCACGGAAGGCACCCCCCGATGACCACCGGTACCACCACCGACGAGAAGCTCAACTGGCTGCTGGAGAACCTCCTCCAGCGCACGCCGGGAGCCCGCCACGCGCTCGTGCTGTCCCGCGACGGCCTCAAGCTCTGCCGCACGCCGGAGCTCTCGGTCGACCAGGCCGATCAGCTGGCCGCCATAGCCGCCGGCATCCAGAGCCTGTCCCACGGGGCCTCCATGGAGTTCGGCGACGGGACCGGCGGCGTACGGTCGGCAATGGCGGAGTTCTACGGCGGCGTGCTGCTCATCGTCGAAGCGGGCGAGGGAGCGCACCTCGCGGTGGTCGCCGCCGAGGACTCCGACGTCGGCCTGGTCGGCCACAACATGAGCGAGCTCGTCGAGCAGCTGGGCGAGCACCTGCACGCCGAGCCCCGCACCTCGTGAGTCCGGCGAGCCACAGGGACGAGTCCCCGGACCGGCTGTACACCCTCACCGGTGGCCGCACCCGCTCCGCCCCGGACGCGCCGTTCGACCTGGTGACCCTGGTGGTGGCGGAGTCGGACCCGGCGCCCGGCATGCAGTCCGAGCACGCCGCGATCCTGCGCCTGTGCCGCCGCCCCACGGCGGTCGTCGAGGTGGCGGCCGAACTGGCGCTGCCCGTCGGCATCGTGCGGATCCTCCTCGCCGACCTGCTCGGCACGGGCCGGATCAGCGCCCGCCACCCCCGTACGAGCGGACCGGCCGACCCGTCCGGCTCGTACAGCCTCCCCGACCCCGACATCCTGGAGCAGGTGCTCGTTGGACTCCGCAATCTCTGAACGGACACCGCTCACCAGCACCGCCGACAACGGTCTGAAGATCGTCATCGTCGGCGGTTTCGGTGTCGGCAAGACGACCCTCGTCCGCTCGGTCAGCGAGATACGTCCCCTCAACACCGAGGAGACCATGACCCGTGCGGGCGAGGCCGTCGACGACGTCGCCCAGGTCCACACCAAGACGTCGACCACCGTCGCCTTCGACTTCGGCCGCATCACGCTCGACGCGCACAACGTCCTGTACCTCTTCGGCGCCCCCGGCCAGGAACGCTTCTGGTTCCTGTGGGACCGCCTCTTCGCCGGCACCCTCGGCGCGGTCGTCCTCGTGGACACCCGCCGCCTCGCCGACTCCTGGTACGCGATCGACCGCCTGGAGCACCACGGCATGCCGTTCATCGTCGCCTGCAACGACTTCGGCGGCCCGGCCCACACGGAACAGGAGATCCGCGAGGCGCTCGACCTCGCCGACCACGTACCGCTGGTCGAGTGCGACGCCCGCGACCGCTCGTCCAGCAAGTACGTCCTGATCACCCTCGTCACCCACCTCCAACGCCTGCACGCCCTCCGGGAGACCAGAACATGACCGCCCCCGTGCCCCTGTCCGGGCCCCGGTTCCAGACCGAACCCGCCCAGCTGTACCGGGAGATGCGGCGCGAGCACGGAGCCGTCGCCCCGGTCCTCCTCGACGGCGACGTCCCGGCCTGGCTGGTGCTCGACTACCGCGAACTGCACCAGGTCACCGGCGACCCGGTGCTGTTCAGCCGCGACTCCGACCTGTGGAACCAGTGGGACCGCATCCCCGACGACTGGCCGCTGCTGCCCATGATCGGCCGCAAGCAGCCGTCGATCCTCTACACGGTCGGCGAACGCCACCGCCAGCGCGCCGGCATGATCGCGACGGCGCTCGAATCGGTCGACCCCTTCACCCTGCGCCGGTACGCCGAGGGCTTCGCGGACGGGCTGATCGACGCGTTCTGCGGCAAGGGCGAGGCGGAGCTGATCTCCCAGTACGCCATGCTGCTGCCGGTCCGGGTGCTGGTGAAGATCTACGGCGTGCCCGACGAACAGGGCCCCGGGCTGGTCACCGCGCTCAACGACATGATCGACGGCCGGGAGCGGGCGCTGGACGGCCAGCGGCACCTGGCCGAGGCGGTGTTCGGCCTCCTCGCCGCCAAGCGGGCCGAGCCCGGCGACGACGTGGCCTCCCGCATGCTGGCCGACCCGTCGGGGTTCACCGTCGAGGAGATGGCGCAGGACCTGATGGTCATGATGGCGGCCGGGCACCAGCCGACGGCCGACTGGATCGGCAACTCGCTGCGCCTGATGCTGACCGACGACCGGTTCGCGGCGTCCCTCTCGGGCGGCCGGCACTCCGTCGCCGAGGCCATGAACGAGGTGCTGTGGGCCGACACCCCGACCCAGAACGTGGCCGGCCGGTGGGCGTCGCGCGACACCCACCTGGGCGGGCGGCACATCAAGGCGGGTGACCTGCTGCTGCTCGGCCTGGCGGCCGCCAACGCCGACCCGCAGGTCCACATCGACAACGCGGCCCTCACCGGCGGCAACAGCGCCCACTTCTCCTTCGGCCACGGGGAGCACCGCTGCCCGTTCCCCGCCCAGGAGATCGCCGAGGTCATCGCCCGGACCGGGATCGAGGTGCTGCTGGACCGGCTGCCCGACCTGGACCTGGCGACCGGGGCCGCCGCGCTGACCAGGCGCCCGTCGCCCTGGCTGCGCGGCCTCACCGACCTGCCCGTGACCTTCACCCCGACCCCCGCCCTCGGAGGCACCCCGTGATCCCCGTGAACCCCGCAGCGGAACCCCTCCCCGCCGGCCCCGCGCCCGCCGGCCCCGCGCCCCTCGACCCCATCCCGCTCGACCCCTTCGTCACCGACCTCGACGGCGAGAGCGCGGCCCTGCGCGCGGCCGGACCGCTCGCCCGGGTCGTCCTGCCGGGCGGGGTGCCGGTGTGGGCGGTGACGCGCCACGCCGAGGCGCGGGCGCTGCTCACCGACAAGCGGCTGGTGAAGGACATCGGGGTGTGGGGCGCCTGGCGGCGCGGCGAGATACCGCCGGACTGGCCGCTGATCGGCCTGGCCAACCCCGGCCGGTCCATGCTGACCGTGGACGGCGAGGACCACCGCAGGATGCGGGCCCTGGTGGCGCAGGCCCTCACCCCGCGCCGGGTGGAGCTGATGCGGGACCGGATCACCGAGCTGACCGAGGGCCTGCTGGACGGGCTGGCCGCGTACGGGCCGGAGGAGACGGTCGACCTCAAGGCCGCGTTCGCCTACCCGCTCCCGATGTACGTGATCAGCGACCTGATGGGCATCGACCCGGCGGACCACCCGCGCCTGAAGGTGCTGTTCGACCGGTTCTTCTCCACCCAGACGCCGCCGGAGGAGGTCGTGGCGACCCTGGGGGAACTGGCGGAGATGATGGGGAAGGTGGTGGCCGCCCGCCGCGCGGAGCCCGGCGACGACCTCACCAGCGCGCTGATCGCCGCCTCCGAGGACGGCGACCACCTCACCGACGAGGAGATCGTCTCCACCCTCCAGCTGATGGTGGCGGCCGGACACGAGACCACGATCTCGCTGATCGTCAACGCCGTCGTCAACCTGTCCGCCCACCCCGGACAGCTCGCCCTCGTCCGTTCCGGTGAGGCGGGCTGGGACGCCGTCGTCGAGGAGACCCTGCGGTTCTCCACCCCCACCTCCCACGTCCTGATCCGGTTCGCGACGGAGGACGTCGAGGTCGCCGGCCGGACGCTGCCCGCAGGGGACGCGCTGATCGTGTCGTACGGGGCGATCGGCCGCGACGAGGAGCAGCACGGCCCGACGGCCGGCGTCTTCGACATCACCCGCTCCCCCAACCGGCACATCTCCTTCGGGCACGGGCCGCACGTCTGCCCGGGGGCGGCGCTCTCCCGGCTGGAGGCGGGGGTCGCCCTGCCGGCGCTGTACGCGCGCTTCCCCTCCCTCACCCTCGCGGTGCCCGCCGCCGAACTGCGCCACAAGCCGGTGGTCACGCAGAACGACCTCTTCGAACTGCCCGTCCGGCTGGGTCCGGCCCGCCGCTGAACCTGCCGATCTGTGTCTCATCGGACGGACACGGTCCTCGACCGTGTCCGTGAGCGGCTAGGCTCCGATGCGTGGCTGAGATCCGGATTCCCGCTGACATCAAGCCCGCCGACGGCCGTTTCGGCGCGGGCCCCTCCAAGGTGCGTACGGAGGCGCTGGACGCCCTGGCCGCCACCGGCACCTCCCTCCTGGGCACCTCCCACCGCCAGGCTCCGGTCAAGAACCTGGTCGGCGAGGTCCGCGCGGGAGTGCGCGACCTGTTCTCCCTCCCCGAGGGCTACGAGGTGATCCTCGGCAACGGCGGCTCCACCGCCTTCTGGGACATCGCGACCCACGGGCTGATCGAGAACAAGTCGCAGCACCTGACCTTCGGCGAGTTCTCGTCCAAGTTCGCCAAGGCGTCGAAGCTGGCCCCATGGCTGGCCGAGCCGACCGTCATCTCCTCCGAGCCGGGTACGCACCCGGAGCCGGCGGCCGAGGCGGGCGTCGACGTCTACGCGTTCACGCACAACGAGACATCCACCGGTGTCGCCGCGCCCGTCAGGCGCGTCGAGGGCGCCGACGAGGGCGCGCTGGTCCTGGTGGACGCGACCTCCGGCGCCGGCGGCCTCCCGGTCGACATCACCGAGTCGGACGTCTACTACTTCGCCCCGCAGAAGTCCTTCGCCTCCGAGGGCGGCCTGTGGATCGGCGTGTTCTCCCCGGCGGCGCTGGAGCGGGCCGCCCGGGTCCACGCGTCGGGCCGGCACATCCCGGAGTTCTTCTCCCTGCCGACCGCGATCGACAACTCGCTGAAGAACCAGACGTACAACACCCCGGCCCTCTCCACGCTGTTCCTGCTGAACGAGCAGCTGAAGTGGATCAACGGCCAGGGCGGCCTGGACTGGTCGGTGCGCCGCACGGCGACCTCCGCGCGGACGCTGTACGGCTGGGCCGAGGAGTCCAAGTACGCGACGCCGTTCGTGGCGGACCCGGCGAAGCGCTCGCAGGTCATCGGCACGATCGACTTCTCCGACGAGATCGACGCGGCGGCGGTCGCCAAGGTGCTGCGCGCCAACGGCATCGTGGACACCGAGCCCTACCGCAAGCTGGGCCGCAACCAGCTGCGCGTCGCGATGTTCCCGGCGATCGACCCGGCGGACGTCGAGGCGCTGACGGCCTGCGTCGACCACGTGATCGAGAAGCTGTAGTCAGCGGTACGCCAGTGAAGGGCCCCGTCCCCCCGAGGGACGGGGCCCTTCCGCGTGCGGCCCGGTCGGGTGAGGGACGCGGCCCTTCCGCCTGCGGCCGATAACCGCTCTATCCGCCGCCGCCGCGGGTCCCTACCATCCGTAGCACCCCGGAGGCACTGCCCCCGGATGTGGTTGACATGTGCACAACATCCACGGTTGGACCCCCCACTTCGACCGGCAACCGATCGGAGATCCATGTCCAGAAGACCCCGAGCCCTGCTCGCCGGAGCGGCGCTCTCCACGGCCGTGGCGACGACCGTCCTCGCACCCACCCCCGCCTCGGCGGGCATCGTCGCCCCGCCCGACAAGATCGTCATCGAGATCGCGACCGTCAACGGTTCCGGTTGCCCCCAGGGCACGGCCGCCGTCGCCGTGGCCCCGGACAACACCGCCTTCACCGTGACGTACAGCGACTACCTCGCCCAGGTGGGCGTGGGCGCGAAGCCGACCGACTTCCGCAAGAACTGCCAGCTCAACCTGATCGTCCACGTCCCCGGCGGCTTCACCTACGCCGTCGCCAGCGCCGACTACCGGGGCTACGCCAAGCTGGAGCGGGGCGCCACCGCCGTACAGAAGGCGTCCTACTACTTCCAGGGCTCCCCCGACACGGCCCAGGCCAGCCACCCCTACCAGGGCCCGTACGACAACAACTGGCAGGCCACCGACCAGACCGACTGGGGGCAGCTGGTCTGGGCGCCCTGCGGCGCCAAGCGGAACTTCAACATCAACACCGAACTGCGGGTCAGCGCGGGCACCTCCGACCCCACGAAGACCAACAGCTTCATCGCCATGGACTCCACGGACGGGGACATCAAGACGGTCTACCGCCTGGCATGGAAGGAGTGCCCGAAGTAGACCCCCGGTGACCGGGTGGGCCCGCGCCCCCTCCGCGGGCCCACCCTCCGGCCGGGTGCTACCGGCTCAGCCGCTGGAAGCGCCGTACCGCCAGGGGCAGGAACACCGCGGTGATCACCACGGGCCACACCACGGCCATCAGGACGGCGTGCTGCTCGACCCAGCTGCCGCCCCCGGCCCCGGGGTTGCCGAACAGCTCGCGGGTCGCCGCCGCGGTGGAGGAGATGGGGTTCCAGGCGGCGACGGCGCCCAGCCAGTCGGGCATCGTGCCCGGCTGGACGAACACGCTGGAGATCATGGTGAGCGGGAAGGCCACCGCGAACAGCCCGCCGGCCGCCTCCGGGTCCGGGACCAGCAGCCCCAGCCAGATGCCGACCCAGGTCAGGCAGTAGCGCAGCAGGAGCAGCAGGCCGAAGGCCGCCACGGTGCCGAGGAACCCGCCGTCCGAGCGCCAGCCCATCACGAACGCCGTCGCCGCCAGGATGGTCAGCTCGGCGCAGGCGATGATCACGTCGGTGGCTCCGCGGCCGGTGACCACCGCGGACGGCGCCATGGGCATCGAGCGGAACCGGTCGATGACGCCCTTGTTGGCGTCGGTGACCACGGCGGTCGCGGTGTTGATGAACCCGAAGGCCATCGTCATCACGAACATGCCCGGCATCAGGAAGTCGCGGTAGTCGGCCGCCCCGCCGCCGCCCGGCGGCTTCATCGCGCCGCCGAACACGTACCCGTACAGCAGGACCGACAGGATCGGGAAGCCGAGCTGCCAGGCGATGTAGACGGGCTTGCGGCGGTAGTGGGTGAGCTGCCGGCGCACGATGTTCCCGCAGTCGGCGAGCGCCCAGTACAGCCGGCCGCGCCCGGCGACGGGCTGGAGGGTGCTGGTCATACGGCCACCGCCTCCTTCTCCTCCTCGGTCGCGTGACCGGTCAGGCGCAGGAACACGTCGTCGAGGCTCGGCCTGCGCAGCCCGATGTCCTCGACCTGGACGCCCTCGTCCTGGAGGGTCCGGGCCACCTCGGTGAGCGCCGTGACCCGGTCGGCGACCGGCGCGTGGACGCGCCGCGCCTCCTCGACCACGCGCGGCTCGCCGCTGCACACCCGGGCCACGGCCCTGGCGACGTGCGCGAGGTCGGCCGGGTCGGCGGCGACGACCTCGATGCGGTCGCCCCCGACCCGGTCCTTCAGCGCCTCGGGGGTGTCGTCGGCGATGGCGCGGCCCCGGTCGATCACGGTGACGCGGGAGGCCAGCTTGTCGGCCTCCTCCAGGTACTGCGTGGTGAGCAGGACGGTGGTGCCGCTCGCGACCAGGTCGCGCACCGCGTCCCACACCTCGCCCCGGCCGCGCGGGTCGAGGCCGGTCGTCGGCTCGTCGAGGAACAGCACGCGCGGGGCGAGGATCATCGAGGCGGCGAGGTCCAGGCGGCGCCGCATGCCGCCGCTGTACCCCTCGACGCCCTTGTCGGCGGCCTCCGTCAGCCCGAACCGCTCCAGCAGCTCGGCGGCGCGGGCGCGGGCCCCGCGCCCGCCGAGGTGGAACAGCCGGCCGAACATCTCCAGGTTCTGCCGGCCGGTCAGGATCTCGTCCACCGCCGCGTACTGGCCGGTGAGGCCGATCAGGGCGCGCACGCGGCGGGGGTCGCGGGCCACGTCGACGCCGGCGACCTCGGCGCGGCCGCCGTCGAGCCGGCGCAGCGTGGCCAGCACGCGCACGGCGGTGGTCTTGCCCGCCCCGTTGGGGCCGAGGAGGCCGTGGACGGTGCCGGGCCGCACCGCCAGGTCGAATCCGTCGAGCGCGCGTTTCTCCCCGTACCGCTTCTCCAGGCCCTCGGCCCGTACCGCCCAGTCGTCCATGACGCCCTCCCCTGAAACCGAGTACACCGTACTCACCGGAGCGTACACCGTACCCAGTTCTCGTCCAGTGATTTACGCTGACGCCATGACCAGGGACAGCACGACGGCGACGAGCGGCAGCGGTGACATCGTCCGCAGCCTGGACCTGCTCTGGGGCACCGGCGAGGCCCCCTCCCGGGGCCCACGGCGCGGCCTGACCGTCGACCGGATCGTCGCCGCCGCCGTGGAGGTCGCCGACGCGGAGGGACTCGACGCCGTCTCGATGCGGCGGCTCTCCGCCGACCTGGGCGTCGGGACGATGTCGCTGTACCGGTACGTCCCCGGCAAGGCCGAACTGCTGGACCTGATGCTCGACCGCGTACGGGGCCTGATGCTCGACCCCCGGCCGTCCGCGCCCTGCGACTGGCGGGCCGCCGTCGACGCGCTGGCCCGCGCCGAACTGGACCTCCACCGCCGCCACCCCTGGCTGCTCAAGGTCAACCAGACCCGCACCGTGCTGGGCCCCAGCGCCCTGCGCGGCCTGGAGCACGCCCTGCTGGGCCTGAAGGGCATGGGCCTGACCGACCCGGAACTCATCTCCGTGATCATCGCCGTCCAGAGCTTCGTCTCCGGCATCGCGCGCATGGAGGCCGAGGCGGTCGAGGCGGCCAGGGAGACCGGGGTCAGCGACGAGGAGTTCTGGACCCGGCAGGAGCCCTACCTCGACCGCGCGATGCGCACCGGCGACTACCCCCTGACGGCCGCGCTCTCCCCGGACGCCTTCTCCGCCGACTTCGACCACTTCGCGTTCGGTCTGCGGGCCCTGCTGGGCGGCTTCGAGACGATGGTGGCCGAAGCGGCCGGGCGGTAACGGCGGGCGGTACGGCCGGAGACCCGCGGCACGACGACGGCGGCCTGCCGGCCTGCCTGTCCGCGGTGACGGCGACGGCGACGGGCGCGGGGTGCGATGTTCGGGCGGCGCTCATACGGGGGGTTCGCGCGGCCCGTCATCCGTACGACAGCAGCCACCCGGCACGACGCACGACCACGAGGGGGAAGTCATGATCAGCGACACCCGCACGTCCGCCCGGGCCGACCGGCGGACGCGCCCGCGCAGGCCGTTGACCGCGGTCCTGGCCACGGCGCTGATGGCCGGCGCACTGGGGTTCCTCAGCCCCGCACCGGCCGCGCACGCGGCGGCGTCCGACTGCGAGGGCGGGCGCAACGGCTTCGTCGACATCTCCGACGAGGCGTACGACATGCAGGCCCGCGCCGTCACGCTGTGGGGCGAGGGCATCAACATCAGCGTGCAGTACGGCAACATCAACGGCGTCCAGCGCGGCTGGGCCCGCATCGCCGGTGACGTCCAGGCGGGCAACTCGGTGTGGCTGGACTGGTCGAGGGACGGCGGCCGTACCTGGCTGCAGTGCGGGCCCTTCACCTCCCGCAACGGCGAGAACAAGACCAGTGCCGCGCAGCGCACCAGCACCGATGCGAACTGGAAGTTCCGGGCCTGCGGCTCCACCCGCACCGGCATCCACTGCACCGACTGGTGGTGACCGGGCGCCCCACCGTCCCGGCCCTCCGACGCCCGCCGGCCATCCGGGTGCGGGCGGGAGGGCCGGGTGGCATCCCGGCGATCAGCCCTGCGCGATCAGCCCCGCGCGGTCAGTTCTGCGCGATCAGCCCTGCGCGGTCAGTTCTGCGCGATCGGTACGGCCCGTCCCGTGACCCGGACCCGGTCGTCCTCCGGGGACACACCGAGCAGCAGGTCGCTCGGCCGGCCCATGTCCTCGCCCTGGCGGATCGCGATCGTCGCCGGCCGGGCCACCAGGCCCAGCGCCCGGAGGTAGCCGCCCAGCGCCGCCGCGGCCGCCCCGGTGGCGGGATCCTCCACGACACCGCCGACCGGGAAGGGATTGCGGGCGTGGAACCGCTCCGGCGCCTCGCGCCACACCAGGTTCACCGTGGTCCACCCGTGCTCCCGCATCACCGCGGCCAGGGCGTCGAAGTCGTACGCCAGGTCCGCCAGGCGCTCCCGCGAGGCGGCGGCCAGCACCAGGTGGTCGTTGCCCCCGAACGCGACGTGCGGCGGAAGATCCGGGTCGAGGTCGGCGGCGGACCAGCGCAGCGCGCCCAGCGCGGCGTCCAGCGCGGCGCTCCCGGCCGGCCCGCTGCGGGTGGGGACACTGGTGAGCGTGGCCAGGACCGCGCCCGTGCCGTCCTCGGCCGTGGCCACCGGGATCTCGCCCACGGGGGTGTCGAGCAGCAGATCGCCCACCCCGAGCCGCTCGGCGAGCGCGACGGCGAGCGCGATCGTGGCGTGGCCGCAGAAGGCCACCTCCGCCAGCGGGCTGAAGTAGCGGACCCCGAACCTCCGCGCGGCGTCGTCGCGGCTCGTGACGAACGCGGTCTCCGAGTACCCGAGGGCGGCGGCGACCGCGAGCATCTCCGCCTCGCCGAGCCCGCCGGCGTCGAGGACGAGGCCGGCGGGGTTGCCGCCGCCGGGGTCACTGGTGAAGGCGGCGTAGCGCAGGGGAACTCCGGTGCTGGTCATGCGTCCATGCTGACGCCCGCAGAGGTATCGCGTCCAACGATGCTTTTCGATGACCCCCATGCGGAAAACGCATAGCCTGTCGGTGTGGACACCCGGCTGCTGCACACCTTCACCGTCCTCGCCCGCACCGGCAGCTTCACCGCCGCCGCGGCCGAACTGCACGTCGCGCAGTCCACGGTGACCGTGCAGATCCGCGCCCTGGAGCGGGAGCTCGGCGTCCCGCTCTTCGACCGCCTCCCCACCGGCGCGCTGCTCACCGACGCGGGGCGGCGCCTGCTGGAGGAGGCCGGGAACGTCCTCGACGCGGTGGCGAGGCTGCGGGCCGCGGCGCGCCCCGACGGCGCCGTGCGGGGACAGGTCGCCGTGGGCACCCCCGAGTCGCTGTGCTCCACCCGGCTGCCGGGCGTCCTGACCGCCCTGCGCGCCCGGCACCCCGAGGTCGACGTCCACCTCCACGCCGCCGGCACCGCGCAGTGCGTCGAGGGTTTGCGGTCCGGCCGCCTCGACGTGGCGCTGCTGCTGGAGGACGGGGCCGACTTCCCTGACGTCATGTCCGAACCGATCGCCCACGAACCCCTGGCCCTCCTGTGCGCCGCGAACCACGCGCTGGCCTCGCGGACGCGCCCGGCGTCGTGGGAGGACCTGGCGGCGGAGAACTTCTTCCTGCTGGAGCAGGGCTGTTCCTACAGCGACGAGCTGGAGCGGCGGCTGCTCGCCGTTCCCGGGGCCCGGCCCCGGCTCACCCGGTTCGGGAGCGTCGACGCGGCCCGCAACTGCGTCGCCGCCGGCCTGGGTCTCGCCCTGCTGCCGCTCACGACGGTGGAGGACCAGCTGCGGCAGGGGCGCCTGGCACGGGTGCCCGGTCCGCGCTTCCCCGACGTCCCGCTGCGGCTCGCCCGCCACCGCCGGCGGTGGGTCGCCCCGGCCGCGGAGGCGTTCGCGCGCGAGGCGGTACGGCACTTCACCGGCTGACGCCCCGCCCCGTCGAGGACCACCCGGCCCCGCGCGGCCATCCCGCCGCGCCCGCCGCCCTTCCGCCGTGCGTCAGCCCCGCCGCCGCGCCCGCCGCCACAGCAGGGCCAGCCCGGCGGCGCCCGCCAGCACCAGCGCGCCCGTCGTGGCGTTCCCCCCGCCGCCCTCGGCCGCGCCCTCGCGGCCCTCCGCCCCCGGCGTCGCACCGCTCGTGCCCGGGGCGGAGGAACCCCCGCCGCTCGGCACCGGGCGCGCCCCCTCCACGGGCACCCGCACGACCTCGCTGCCCGCGCCCTCCGAGCCGTACATCAGCGCCGAACCGTCCGCCGTGTACGTCACCGACTCCGACTGGCGCATGATCGGCGCGTTCAGCCGCTTCTCGGCGCCGGGCCGTCCGTCCTTCCACGCGTACGCCCGCGCGCTGAAGTAGCCGCGCAGCACCAGCTCGTCGCCGTCCGGCGAGAACGCCCCGTCCGTGACCCACGGCACCTCGCCGATCCGCCGGAACACGTTCGGGCCGCCCGTGCTCAGCCGGGCCGGGCCTTCGTACAGGCCCCCGCCGTCCTCGTTCTTCGACGCGATGTAGACCCGCCCCGTCGTGGGGTGGACCATGAGCGCCTCGGCGTTCCTCGGCCCGTCGGCGTAGGTGACCGTGTACTGGGTGGCGTCGACGGTCTGGTCCCGCAGCCGCTCAGGCTCCGGGAAGCGGTAGATCCACACGTGCTGCCAGGACCCGTCAAGGTTGTCGCCGATGTCCCCCACGTACACCGCCCCGTCCGCGCCGACCGAGATGGCCTCCATGTCGCGCGGCGTACCGACCCCGCGCAGCGTGACGGTGGCGACGGTCTTCCCCGTCCGGGAGTCCACCGCGAACACCCGGGGCTGGTCCTGGTCGTTGTGCGTCCAGTAGATCCCGGGGTGGGCGCGGCTCGCGGCGAGGCCGCTGGACTCGGTGATCCGGGGGTCCTCGACGGTGAACCCGTCGTCCTCACCCGCCGCCGCGGCGGGGGCCGCGGACAGCACCACCGCGGCGACGGCCGCTCCCAGGGTCGTACGCAACGAACGCATGCCACCAGTGTCCATGGTCACATCGCACACCTGAGCCCCGGTCGGCGATGATGACCCCCATGCGTTTCATGTTCGTCGGCGACTCCATGACCATCGGACGCGCCGGCGACTACACCTGGCGCTACCGCATGTGGCAGCACCTCGAAGCGACCGCCGCCGGCTCCTACGAGATCGTCGGCCCGCGCACGGAGCTGTACGAGGCGACCGCCGACGCCCCCGTGTCCCACGCGTACGCCGACCCCACCTTCCCGGCGGACGCCCGCAGGCACCTGGCCGGCTGGGGTGAGGGCTGGCTGCACATGGCGCCGCTGATCGGCGGGGCGGTCGCAGAGACGCAGGCGGACGTGCTCCTGGTGTCCCTGGGGCTGATAGACCTCGGCTTCTACACCAACAGCGACCAGACGTCCGAGAACGTCCACGCCTTCGCCGCCGCGGCCCGCGCCGCGAACCCGCGTGTCCGGGCCGTCCTGCTCCCCGTGATCCCCAACGTGCGCGCCCAGTACGACGCCCCCTTCGCCGCCGAGTGCGCCCGCTTCAACGAGCTGCTCGCCAAGGCCGTGGCCGACCTCGACGAGCCGGGCTCCCCCCTGCTGCTGGCCTCGGTGCCGGAGTCGTACGACATCGCCACCGACACCTACGACGGCACGCACCCCGGCCCCTCCGGCGAGCACAAGCTCGCGGCCGCCTTCGCGACGGCGATGCACCAGGCATGGGGTCTGGGCGGGCCGTACGCCCCGTAGCCGGCGCCGACCGGGGCCGGACCGCCCTCACCGCACCGCACGGCCGACCATCTCGTGCAGCAGACCCGGCTCCACGAACGGCACGTCCGCCGTGGGCCGCGACCTCCAGTCCAGCGGCCACGTCAGCCCGTGGAGCGCCGGGATCCCCACGAACGCGGCACTCCGACCGCTCCGGCTCAGCGCCCGCGCCCCGGCCGGCCACGCGTACCCGGCCGCCGTCCGCGGCGGCAGCAGGAAGTACACGTTCCGCTCCCCCGCCAGCTCCCGGACGATCGGCCCGGCCTCGAAGTGGGTGAACTCCATGAGCATGTAGGCCACTTCCTCACCGAGAAGCCCCCTGATGCGTACGGCGTCGAAGTGGATGCCCGCGTGCCGCAGGGCGTGCCCGGATGCGGGGATCCAGGACGTATCCCCATGGGGTGAGTTGCACGGATTCATGCGGCCAGCTTCGCGGTCCGGTCCTACCGTGACCAGCACCACAGGGCGTCTGTGCGGGACTGTGCACCCAGGGAGGACGGGCGTGAACATCGGCAGCAACGGCACTCCGGGCGCCGCGAAGGCGTTCGGCAGGCTCCTCCGCTTCCACCGCGAGCGGGCGAAGGTCTCCCAGGAGGCGCTGGGCCGGGAGACCGGTTACTCCAAGTCCCAGGTGGCCATGATCGAACGCGGCGAGCGAAGGCCGAGGGGCAACTTCGTGGAGCTGGCGGACGAGTTGCTGGGTGCACAGGGTGCACTGCTGGAGGTCGCGAAGGAGCTGAAGGCGAGCGGGGTGGCCGCTTGGCTGGAGGACTACCTAGCAGAGGAGGCCAGGGCAGCCGAGGTTCACAAGTATGAGACGCATGTGATTCCGGGGTTGCTCCAGAACGAGTCATACGCTCGCGCGGTGTTCCGCTGCGCCAGCCCACCTCTGGACGAGGACGAAATCGAAGCATCGGTCCGTGCGAGGCTGGCCCGCCAACAGGTGTTCCAGCGCAAGCCCCGCCCGCCGCTCATCAGCTTCGTTCTCGAAATGGCGGCACTCACCCGCCCCATCGGTGGGCCACAGGTGCTCAAGTCCAACCTGCTGCACATCTTGGAGGTCGGACGTCTACGCAACGTCGAAGTTCAGGTGATGCCGGGCGACCGGCATAGTCACGCCGGGTTGGATGGCCCCTTCATCCTGCTCGAAACGGCCCAGAGACGAAGTCAGCTCGTCTACGTCGAAGGTCAGGGCGGCCGGTATTTCCTCAGCGAACAGCCGGACGTAGGCGATGTGTTCGGACGGTATGGCATTCTGCGAGCGCAAGCCCTCAACCCCGAAGACTCGGCCAAACTCATCGAACAGGTGGCACGAGAGCTATGAGTACCAACCTCGACTGGTTCAAGAGCAGCTACAGCGGCAGTCAGCAGGGCGAATGTGTCGAGGTCGCCTTCGTCTGGACGAAGTCCACCTACAGCGGTGACCAGGGCGGCGCTTGCCTCGAAGTGGCAACCTTCCCCCACACCGTCCACGTCCGTGACTCCAAGGACGTGACCCGCCCCGCCCTGGACCTCTCCCCCTCCGCCTGGTCAGCCTTCCTTGTGGAAGACCACCTCCGGGTGCTCGGCGGTCGGGCCGTCGAGTAGCTTCCGGTCGACGCCCTTCAGGTGCAGGTCGAAGAAGGCCGTCACGTACGCGCGCGTGATCTCCTGCGACCGCTTGCCCTTCAGGGGCTCCTCCGGGGGCAGCAGGCCGAGCTGGTCACCGAGGACGGGCACGTCGGTGAACGTGAAGTGTTCCGCTCCGGTGACGTTGATCCAGCGCTTCCAGCCGTCCAGGAGCGGCCAGTCACGCACCCACGAGCGGTCGTCGTCGCCCGTGCCGAGCAGCATGAACGGGCGGCCGCTAAGGCCGGTCGCGGGGATGGGCTCCATGAAGGACCCGTCCATGTTGGCCCCGGCGCGGACCCGGGCGTCGCCCGCCATGGTCGTCGCGGCGGAGGCGCCGCCGATGGAGTGGCCGGCCATGCCGATCCGCTCCCGGTCGATCACGCGGGCGTGCCGCCAGGCGGGGCGCTTGTCGGCAATGAGCCGGTCGAGGAGGAAGGACACGTCCTTCGCCCGGCCCTGGGGCACCACCCCGTACCCGCCCGGCTTGATCTTGTCGCAGGCGACGCAGGTCAGGAGCCGCCCGCCGGGGAAGGCGGTGCCGACCGACTCGTAGGCGTGGTCGACGGCGGCGACGACGTACCCCTGGCTCGCCAGCTCCTCGGCGAGCAGGGTCAGGGTGGAGCGGTTGACGGTGAACCCGGGCGACAGCACCACGAGCGGGAACTTCCCGCGTACGGGGGCGGCGGCGGGACGGGCGTGGGTTCGGGTGCCGCTGAGCGTCGCGGCGGACACCGCGTCGGTCAGTTCGCGGTCGTCGATGAAGGCCTGGGCCTCGCCCTTGGTCATGTACGGGGCCGTCCGGCCACCGCCGGGCCGGGCCGGGTAGTACATCGACACCATCAGCTCGCGCGCCCGGGCCTCCGGGACCCAGGGGTCGGGGCGGCTGGGGTCGACGAGGTGCAGGGTGTCGCGGCCGACGGCGAACGCGCCAGTTGGGGCGGGCAGTTCGAGGCGTACGCGGGTGCGTTCGGCGGCCTCGGTGGCCGGAGACGCCGGTGTGGCCGGGACGGCGGAGGCGACGCCCGTACCGAGGAGGGCGAGGGACAGACCGAGCATTGCGGCGGCAGCGCCGCGGGGCAGTCGATTCATACCGCCGAGGCTAGGCAGCGGGCCCCTGCCGGGTCGTCCGTCCACGGCTTGAACGGGGTCCGACTCCAGGTCTACGGCCGTATCCGACCGGGGGCCGACGCGTTCGCGCGGCCCCCGGTCGGGCGATCACCCCTGTGCAGGGGGCGTCACAGCTTCGGGCATGCCGCCTGCGTGACCTTGCCGGCCTTGGCCGCACTCGTCGGGATGTCCAGCGTCAGGCACTTCCCCGTCCACTGGTTCACGAAGTAGAAGGCGGCCGGGCCGCCTTGCTGCTTCGCCGGAATGACGTTCCACAGCTGGCTGCCCGAGAACCACCGGGTCTCGCAGGGCCACCAGAACAACTGGGTGTCGTTGCCGGGCGGGGTGCCGTTGTTGTAGGGCACGGTCAGGCAGGAGCCGTTCCCGGCCTTGATCCAGAAGAAGTTCTTGCCGTCGTACGACGGCGGGGTGGCGGACCACTGGTGGCTGCTGGGCGCCGGGGTGGCGCAGTTGCGCTGGGTGACCAGGCCGCCCTGCCCGTCCTCGAACTCGTCGCCGCGCACCATGCACCGGTTGGTGGCGATCGTGCTGACGTACTGCTTGCTGGGGCTGACGGTCCAGAGCGCCTGGTGCGGGTCGATGATGACGGCGTTGCGGTTCAGTCCGTCGACCACCGACAGCGGGGTGACACCGGGTGTGTCGCTGTGCTGGTGGAAGTTCACGGCGACGTAGTTCGGTTCGCGCCTGGCGACGTCCCGGCAGTCCTTCTCGACGCGGTTCTTGAGGCTCTGCCCGTTGTCGCCGTGTGACTTGCTCTCAGGGTTGAGCACGCTGGAGTCGAACTGGTTGATGGTGAACAGCGGAGTCAGGTTCGTCCCCATCATCTTCGCGAGGTCCAGGCTGTTGCCGTTGCGCGACACGCACCCGCTCGGCCTGTTGCCGTCGTAGTCGTAAGTCGTCTCCACCGTGCGCTTCCAGGTGTACATGAGGCGCCCGTATTCGACTCCCGCGTCCTTGGTCGACGTGACGGGTACGTCGAAGTCCCACTTGTCCTGGAAGATGACCAGCCGCTCGTTGCGGGCGACCATGTTGCGCACGCGCGGCCAGTTGCTCTTGTCGATGTTGAAGCCCTGTTCCGAAGGCTGGAACAGCAGATCGGTCGCGTTCTTCTCCTCCAGCACCTGGGCGATGGCCTCGGTCAGCGTCTCCTGGCTCGCGTAGTTCTCCAGGAAGATGGTCACGACCTCCTGCGGGTTCTTCTTCAGGAAGTCCACGACCCGTGCGAACTCTGTCTTGAAAGGGCTGTAGCAGGCGATGGCGGAGTGACAGAGCATCACCCCCCTCACCGGTGCCGGATGGCCCTGCACCTTGTAGTGGGTGTCGAACATCAAGCCGCGCACCCCGTCGTCGAGCTGCTCGACGACGCTGCGCGACTGGTTCCGCGGCGGGAGCGCACCGATGTAGGCGTAGGAATTGTGCGTCGTCAGCCACGACCACTGGTCCAGCCGGGCGTCCCCGTACTTGCTCGCCGCCGCCGCGGGCGCCGGGGCGGGCAGCATCCCGGCCAGGAACAGCAGCGAGAGGACCGGAAGGGCCAGGAGGCGCAGCAGTCGGTGGCGGTGGGCGGGGCCCGGTCGCGGGACCGGGCCCCTGGCGTCTGCCGTCACGGCGCGGGCGCTTCGTGTACGCATGTCGTGTTCCGTCTCCCCCACGTGAGGTCGGCCGCCGGGCGCGGAAGGGCGTGGCGCCGGTGACCGGTGGTCGGTGTTGGTGGTCGGGGAGCGCGGATCGGTCGGTCGGCCCCCCGGGTCGCCCCCAGCCAACACCGGTGGATATGGGGTGGACCATGAGGTTCTCCCGGCAGAAGTACCGTCTTGCATACTTCTGCCGGTGGGCCCGTCCGTCCGGACGGACCACGCCGACCCGGGGGGGTACGCAGGCATGGACACCGGTACGCCGGTCACGGACGGGTTCGGCGAGCGGCTGCGCGCCCTGCGCTCGGCCGCCGGGCTCAGCCAGGAGGCCCTGGCGCACGCGGCGGGGGTGAGCGTCCGGGCGTTGTCGGACCTGGAGCGCGGCCGGTCACGGGGTCCGCAGCGTCGCACCGTGGAGGCGCTGGCCGCCGCGCTCGGGCTGGATGCCGCGGGCGCACGGGAGTTGGAGCGGGCCGCCAGTCTCGGCCGGCCGCGGCCCCGCCCCGCGCGGGCCGGCGCGGCCGGCACCGAAGCCACCGGCACGGACAGCGGGCCGGCCCCGTTCCACACGCTCGCGCTCCCCCGCGACCTGCACGACTTCACCGCCCGCGGTCCCGCCCTGGCCCGGCTGCGGGCGCTGGCCGAGCGGCTGGATGCCGCCCACCCGCCGGTCGCGGTGGTGTCCGGACAGCCGGGCCTGGGCAAGACCGCCTTCGCCGTGCACGCCGCGCACACCCTCACGCCGTACTTCCCTGACGGGCAGTTCGCCGTCGACCTGCGCGGCATGGACCCGCGGCCGACCCCTCCGCGCGACGCGTGCGCCCGGCTGCTGCACGCCCTGGGGGTCGCCGCCGGTGCCGTGCCCGCCGCCACCGACGACCGCTGCGGCCTGCTGCGTTCCGTACTGCGCGACCGGCGTGTGCTGCTCCTTCTCGACAACGCCGCCGACGAGGCCCAGGTCCGGCCCCTGCTGCCCGGCCACGGTCCGTCGCTCACCCTCGTCACCAGCCGCAGCAGCCTGGCGGGCCTCGAATCGGTGCACCGCGTCGACCTGGCGCTGCTGCGCCGCGAGGAGGCGGTGGAACTGCTCGGCCGGATCGTCGGCCCGGAGCGGGTACGGGAGGAGGCGCAGGCGGCCCGCGACCTGGCGCACCTGTGCGGGCACCTCCCCCTGGCCGTACGGATCGCGGGGCAGCGCCTGGCCTCCCGGCCGGCCGAACGCATCGGCAAGCTCGTCACCCAGCTCGCGGCGTACGGGAGTCGCCTGGACGGGCTGGAGGCGGGCTCGCTGCGGGTCAGGACCGCGTTCGCCCTCTCGTACCGGCAGCTGGACCCGCCGAGCCGTACCGTCTTCCGCCGGGCCTCGCTCGCCGCCGGCCCCGACTTCGGCCCCGAGACCGCGGCGCTGCTCGCGGGGCTGCCGGTCCGCCGGACGGCCCGGTGCCTGGAGGCCCTCACCGGCGCGGGACTGCTCCAGCCCCACCCGGCCGCCGACCGGTACCGCTTCCACGACCTCCTCGCCCTGTTCGCCGCCGAACAACTGGCGGAGGAGGACGATCCGGCCGACATCGCCGCCGCGGAGGACCGGACCGCCCGGTGGATGCTCCGCCGGGCCACCGCCGCCGCGCTGCGCTTCGACGCCGACCACCGGGGCGTGCCCGACGACGATCCGGACCCGGGCACCGCGCCCCGCGACAACGAGGCGGCCCACGGCTGGCTGGAGGCCGAACGGGCCCAGTGGCTGGCCGCCCTGGGGCGGGTGCAGGCGGCCGGCCGGCACCAGGAGGTCGTCGACGCGGCCGAGGCGATGCACTGGTTCTCCGACCGCACCCTGCAGTGGGAGCTGTGGGCGGAGGTCTTCCGGCGGGCCGTCGACTCCGCCCGCGCGCTGGGCAGCAGGCGTGACGAGGCGGTCCACCTCAACTACCTGGCGTGGGCCTACAACCAGTGCGTCTTCGACCCCGCCGCCGCCCTGCCGACCGCGGAGGCCGCGTTGGAAGCGGCGCGCGAGGTGGGGGACCAGCTCCAGGTCGGCTGGGCGCTGGGCTACGCGGCGGGAGCGCTGAACCGCCTGGGACGGGCCGACGAAGCCATCGCCCGGCTCCAGGAGTCCGCCGCCCACCTGGCCGGCCAGAGCTGCGCGCAGAGCCGCCTCGCCGAACTCAGCGCCCTCAACGCGCTCGGTCAGCAACTGCGCCAGGTCGGCCGCGCCGCGGAGGCCCTGGTCATCCACCGGCGCAGCGAGACCATCTGCCGGGCGGGCGTACCGGGGAAGCCGCAGGAGCTGATCGGCCTGTACCTGGCCGCGACCCGCCAGCACATCGGCAACGACCTGGCGGCCCTGCACCGGTGGAGCGAGGCCGAGGGCCCGCTGCGCCACGCGCTGGCCCACTTCGAGTCGGCGCGGATGCCCGCCTGGAGCGAGCCGTCCCGGCTGGACCTCGGCATCACCCTCCGCCACCTCGCCCGGTACCCGGAGGCGCGCGAAACCCTGACCGCCGCGCGCGAGGGCCTGGTCCGCCTGAACAACCCGCGCCAGCTGGAGGCCGCCGCCGAACTCCGCGCCCTGGAGAACGATCTGGCTACCGGACCTGCCTTGGGGCGGCCGGAGAGCCGGTAGCGCGGCCACCGGACCGGCGGCCCGCCCCGACGCCCGCGTGAGGCGGTCGGCGGACGCCGACAGGGGCCGCCGAGCGGGACGGCAAGGGCGTTGACCTCAATCGCGGTCGAGGTCCTAGCGTCTGCCCCATGACAACGACACCCACCGTCCCCGCCCCTGCCGACCCCGCCGTCACCGAGGCCGAACTCGCCTCCCAGCCGATCGGCTACTGGAGCGGGGTCGTGCACAAGGCCGTCATCACCCACATCCGCGACGCCATGGCCCGCGTCGACCTCACCCAGCCCATGTGGTGGACCCTCAACCGGGTCGACGCCGGCGGCCACGTCACCCGCGAGGTGGTCGCCACCGGGCTCGCCGGCGTCGCGGACACCCCGTACGACGGCTCCCGCGCCGTCGACCACCTGCTCCACCGGGGCTGGCTGCGCCTGGACGGCGACGAGGGCCTGCACCTCACCGACGAGGGCCGCGCCGCCAAGGCCCGCATCAAGGAGCTGGTCACCGGCATCCGGGCGCGGATCCATGACGGCATCACCGACGAGGAGTACGTCGCCGCCCTGAAGGTGCTGCGCCGCATGGCCGACAACGTGGCGGCGGCTACGCCCGCGTGAGGCGGTTGGCGAACGTCGACATGGTGTACGTGCCGATGCCCATGACCACCTCCAGGGCGTTGCGTTCGGTGTAGCCGTGGGCGAGGAAGGCGGCCAGGTCCTCGTCGGCGACCTCGCCCGTCGTGGCGTACACGGCCTCGACGAACCGCCGCACCGCCTCCAGGCGTTCGTCGGGCAGCGGGGTGCCCGCGCGGAGGGCGGTGACGACGGCGGGGGCCGCGCCCAGGGCGCGGAGCTTGCGGGTGTGTAGGTCCACGCAGACCTGGCAGCCGTTGCGGGTGGCGACGGTCATGACGACCGTCTCGCGGGCCACCGGGTCCAGGGTGGTGCGGTCGAACAGGGCGGTGAGGGTCAGGAAGCCCTCCAGCAGTTCGGGTGAGGCCGCCATCCGGGCGACGGCCGGTGGGATGTGGCCGCCCATGCGGTGGGCGACGGCCTCCATGACCGGGCGGGCGGCGGGCGGGGCGGTCTCCAGGGTGTGGTCGGTGAACACGGCCGCTCCTAAGATGGACAACATGGTTGACGACAAGAAGGTAAACCAGGTTGTCGATCCGGGCAAGGGGGATGTCCGGGGCTACGAGCTGCCCCTGCTCCTCTTCGCGGGCTTCCGCACCCTCATCGACCGGCTCCACGCCGAACTCGCCCGGCAGGGCCACCCCGACGTGCGCCCCGCGCACGGGTTCGCCATGCAGGCCGTCGGCGTCGGCGGGGCGACCGCCAGCGAGGTGGGGCGGCGGCTGGGCGTGTCCAAGCAGGCGGCCGGCAAGACGGTCGACCGGCTCGTCGCCCTCGGGTACGCCGAGCGCGCCGACGACCCCACCGACGCCCGCCGCAAACTCGTCCGCCTCACCCCGCGCGGCCTGGACGCCCTCACCCGCTCGGCCGCGATCTTCGACGACCTGCGCGCGGACTGGGCCCACACCCTCGGACCGGAACGCGTCCGGGACATGGAGGACGCCCTGCGCGCCGTCGTCCCCACCGACGCCTTCCGTCTCGACGCGGCGGGATGGCTGGGCGGGACGTGATCCGCCCGCTCGGCCAGTTGTCGCCACCGGCGTGTCGCCCCTGGCGTACGTATCGTTGAGATGCGCGGCTGCATGCGATCACGCGGCAGCGGGGAGGAGCGCCACGATGACCGTCGTAGAGAGCGACAGGATCGACATGGCCGAGAGCGACCCTGAGTGGACCCTCGACGAGATGTTCGAGGCCATCGAGCGGATGCCCCTCTTCGAGGGATACAAGGCCGAGATCGTCGAGGGGGTCGTCGTCATGTCGCCGCACCGGCACGTCCACGCGCGGATCATGCGCCTGATCATGCGAGCCCTCGAGGACGAGTTCGGCATGGACGCACTGGTGTCGTTCGACGAGCGCATCGACTTCCCCGGCCACTTGAACGGCTTCTGCCCGGACGTGGTGAAGCTGCGCGACACCGCCGAGCAGACCTCCAGGGGACTGTGGCGGTACCAGGACGTCGAGTTCGTCGCGGAGGTCGTCTCCCGGTCGACCGGCATGAACGACTACGGGCCGAAGAAGACCGCGTACGCCGCCGCCGAGGTGGCCGTCTACCTCATCGCCGACCCCTACCAGGGCAGGTGCCACGTGTACACCCGCCCCAAGGAGGACGACTACGCCATGGAGACGACCGTCGCCTTCGGCGAGCCCATCGACCTCACGGACACCCCCCTCGGACTCGTCCTCGACACCGCCGGCTTCCCCCGCGACTGACGCACGACCGCGCCGCGCCCGGTGCCCCCTTGCTTCGAGCGCGCTCCAAGGCGTTGGCTGTACGACCATGAAGTACACGCAGCTCGGACGCACCGGACTCAAGGTCAGCCGACTCGTCCTCGGCACGATGAACTTCGGGCCCCAGACCGACGAAGCCGGCAGTCACGCCATCATGAACGCCGCGATCGACGCGGGCATCAACTTCTTCGACACCGCCAACGTCTACGGCTGGGGTGAGAACAAGGGCCGCACGGAGGAGATCATCGGCTCCTGGTTCGCCCGGGGCGGTGACCGGGACAAGGTCGTGCTCGCCACCAAGGTGTACGGGAACATGGCCGCCGAAGGGCCGGTCTGGCCCAACCACGACAAGCTCTCCGCCGTGAACATCAGGCGGGCCGTCGAAGCCAGCCTCAAGCGGCTGAACACCGACTACATCGACCTCTACCAGTTCCACCACATCGACCGGCACACGCCGTTCGAGGAGATCTGGCAGGCCGTCGACGTCCTCATCCAGCAGGGCAAGATCCTGTACGCGGGGTCGTCGAACTTCCCCGGCTACAAGATCGCCCAGGCCAACGAGACCGCCGCCCGGCGCGGGATGGTCGGGCTCGTCAGCGAGCAGTGCCTCTACAACCTGGCCGAGCGCCGCGCCGAGATGGAGGTCATCCCCGCCGCTCAGGACTACGGCCTGGGCGTCATCCCCTGGTCGCCGCTGCACGGCGGGCTGCTCGGCGGCGTGCTCAGGAAGGAGGCGAAGGGCGGCCGCCGCACCAGCGGCCGATCGGCCGACGCGCTCGCCAACACCGACGTACGCCTCCAGATCCAGGCGTACGAGGACCTCCTCGACAAGCACGGGCTGGAGCCGGGCGAGGCGGCCCTGGCCTGGCTGCTGACCCGGCCGGGGGTGACGGGGCCGATCGTCGGGCCGCGCACCGCGGAGCAGCTCGACTCCGCGCTGCGGGCGGTGGAGCTGGAACTGTCGGACGAGGTCCTGAAGGAACTGGACGCGATCTTCCCGGGCACGGGGCCGTCCCCGGAGGCCTTCGCCTGGTGACGGGCGTCACCGCACGGCCGCGGCTCGGCGTCAGCCGAGCGCGGCCGCCACGGCGACGATCACGAACATCAGCACGAGCACACCGGCCATGATCCGGTTACGGGTCTTCGGGTCCACGCTCCGAGGTTAGCTGGCCCCTCCGAGCGGCCAGGACCCGGCCGTCTCGTAGCGCGGGCCCCGGCCCGCGGCGCCACCGCCCGGCAGGTTGCTGCGCACCAGCGTCAGCGCGTCCACCTCCCAGCGGGAGCCCTCGAACTCGCGCAGCCGCTCCACGAAGGGGCGCAGGTCCACCGCGTCCGTGCGGCCGCGGGCCACCGTCAGGTGGGCCTGGTACCGGCGGTGCTCGTCCATCGGGACGCCCGAGCGGCGGGCGGCCGCGTCCGCGCGGTCGGCGAGCAGCCGCATCTCGTCCAGCCCGCCCGCCGCACCGGCCCACAGGACGCGCCGGCCGAACCGGCCGCCGCCGTGCAGGCGCAGCGGGAAGGGCGCGGTGCGGTGGGCGGCGCGGGCGAGCCGGGTGCGCAGCTCCGGCAGCAGCGCCTCGTCCACCTCCCCCATGAACGCCAGCGTGAAGTGCCAGCCGGGACGTCCCGTCCAGCGCAGGTCACCGGCGCCCGGGAGGGCGCGCAACAGGTCCACTTCGGCGGCGAGTTCCTCTACGGCCGCGCTGCTCGGCAGCACGGCGGCGAAAAGCCTCATACCGCGAGTCTGGCATGATCCACGCGCCGTATCCTCGGCCGATGGACAAGGTGGAGATCAGGAGGGGCACGGCGGACGACGTCCCCGCGATACTCGCCGTGCTGGACAGCGCGGTGGTCTGGCTGAACGAGCGGGGGATCACCGACCAGTGGGGCACCGAGCCGTGGTCGTCGAGGCCGCGGGCCGTGCGGCGCGTGCGGGAGACCGTCACGGACGGCTCGCCGTGGATCGCCGAGGTCGGGGGCGTACCGGCGGGGACGCTGACGCTGACGCCGTACCCGGGGCCCGATGTGGCGCCCGCCGCCGAGCCGGAGCTGTACGTGCGCTTCCTGGCGACCGACGGCCGCTTCCACGGGCGGGGCGTGGGCGGCGCGCTGCTGGCGCACGCGGTGGAGGAGACCCGGCGGCAGGGCGTCTCGCTGCTGCGGGTCGACTGCTTCGCCGGGGGCGGCGGGCGGCTCGTGGACTACTACGTGCGCAACGGCTTCACGCCGACCGAGACGTTCACGGTCGGCGACTGGCCGGGGCAGGTGCTGGAGCGCCGGGTGTGACGCCGGGGCCGGCCCCGGCCGCCCCCGGCCCTGCCCTGCCCTGCCTGGGCACGGGGCGCCCCGGGCCCCGCACGGCCGACCGGGCGGGGGCCGGGCGGTCTACGCGGCCGTGGCCAGCCGCTCGCGCGGGACGAACCGCACGTGCGGGTGGCGGCCGTGCATCTCGACCTTCAGGCGCAGCCCGCCCACGCGGGCCAGCACCAGACCGATCACCACGGCGGCGGCCAGCGACACGGCACCGCCCGTGGCGAAGCCGGCGCGGGCGCCGTACGTGTCGGTGATCCAGCCCAGCAGCGGCGCGCCCACCGGCGTACCGCCGACGAAGACCATCATGTAGAGGCTCATCACCCGGCCCCGCATGACCGGGTCGGTGGCGAGCTGGACCGAGGAGTTGGCGGTGACGTTGACCGTCAGGCCGAACATGCCGATCGGGACCAGCAGCAGCGCGAAGAGCCAGAAGGACGGCGAGAACGCGGCGGCGATCTCCAGGACGCCGAACGCGACCGCGCCGCCGACGAGCAGCCGCAGGCGCGAGGTCCCGCGCCGGGCGGCGAGCAGGGCGCCGATGAGGGAGCCGACGGCCATCAGGGTGTTGAGGAAGCCGTACGTGCCCGCACCGGCGTGGAAGACGTCGTCGGAGAAGGCGGTCAACCAGATCGGGAAGTTGAAGCCGAAGGTGCCGACGAAGCCCACGAGGGCGATCGGCCAGATCAGCTCGGGGCGGCCGGCGACGTACCGCAGTCCTTCGCGCAGCTGCCCCTTGCCGCGCGGGGCCCGCTCCACCTGGTGCAGCTCGGCGGTGCGCATGAGCATCAGCGAGGCGAGCGGGGCGAGGAAGGACAGGCCGTTGACGAGGAAGGCGTAGCCGCTGCCGACCGACGCGATCAGCGCGCCCGCGACGGCGGGGCCGACGAGGCGGGCCGACTGGAAGTTGGCCGAGTTCAGGCTGACGGCGTTGCGGACCTGCGCGGGGCCGACCAGCTCGGAGTAGAACGACTGGCGGGCCGGGTTGTCGACCACGGTGACCAGGCCGAGCAGGAGCGCGATCAGGTAGACGTGCCAGACCTGGACGTGTCCGGAGAGGGTCAGGACGGCGAGGGCGAGACCGCACAGGCCGAGCGCGCCCTGGCTGATCATCAGCAGGTTGCGCTTGGGGTAGCGGTCGGCGATGACCCCGCCGTACAGGCCGAGGAGCAGCATCGGCAGGAACTGCAGCGCCGTCGTGATGCCGACGGCGGCGGCGGAGCCCGTGAGGCTGAGGACCAGCCAGTCCTGGGTGATGCGGGCCATCCATGTGCCGGTGTTGGAGACGATGGCACCGGTGAAGAACAGCCGGTAGTTGCGGACCTTGAGCGAGGAGAAGGTCCCGTTGCGGGGTGTCTTGCGGTCGTCGGGGTTGTGTGCGGGTGCGGAGAGTACTCCGGGTCCCGAACTCAAAAGAGGTCGCCTCCTTGGTGCGTCGGTCTACAGGTGCGCGAGCTTCTCCAGCACGGGAGCGGCGGCACGCAGCTTCGCCCACTCGTCCTCGTCCAGACCCTCGGCGAGGGTGGCCAGCCAGGCGTTCCGCTTGCGGCGGGACTCCTCGAGCATGGCCTCGGCCGTCTCGGTCTGGCTGACGACCTTCTGCCGGCGGTCCTCGGGGTGCGGCTCCAGCCGGACCAGCCCCTTGGCCTCCAGCAGCGCCACGATGCGTGTCATCGACGGCGGCTGCACGTGCTCCTTGCGGGCCAGCTCACCGGGGGTGGCGGAACCGCAGCGGGCGAGGGTGCCGAGCACCGACATCTCGGTGGGGCTCAGCGATTCGTCGACGCGCTGGTGCTTCAGGCGTCGGCCCAGCCGCATGACGGCGGAGCGCAAGGCGTTCACGGCGGCTGCGTCAGCGGGGTCGCCGTGGGAGAGGTCAGGCATGTATTTAGCGTAACTCATTACCCTGGCTAAATACCACCCGGTGGGCGGTGAGTGGTACGTGTCACCCGTACGAGTGAGACAAGGCCGGAAAGCGACGCGGCGGGCCGGGCGGGACGGCGACTCTGGCGCCATGGGATCGACCGTGCTCAGCCTGCGGATAGACGGAGAGCTGCTCGACCGGGTCCGGCGCCACGCGGCCCGCAGCGGCATGAGCGTCCAGGACTACGTGGTCCGGACGCTCGTCCGCGACGACTTCGACGAACGCCTCGAAACGGCCGTCGACCGGACCAACCGCTTCTACGACCCCCACGGCCCCCACGGCACCTGACCGCGTACGACCGCGTACGGCCCCGTACGCCCGTGCGGGCGACGGACCACGGCCGGGTACGCGGACGGCCCGGCGCCGCGCGGGGAGCACGGGGCCGGGCCGTCCGGTGGCGGGGCGCGGCGTCAGGTGAGACCGAGCGCCGGCATGGCGTAGTAGAAGGCGAACACCGCCGAGACGACGTACATCGCCGCCGGGACCTCGCGGCCGCGACCGGCCGCCAGGCGCAGGACGCTGAAGGCGATGAAGCCGATACCGATGCCGTTGGTGATGGAGTACGTGAACGGCATCATCACCATCGCCAGGAACGCGGGCACCGCGATCGTGAAGTCGCTCCAGTCGATGTCCTTCACCGACCCGGCCAGGATGAGGAAGCCCACCGCCAGCAGCGCGGGCGTGGCCGCCTGGGACGGCACCATCGTGGCGAGCGGGGTCAGGAAGAGCGCCACCGAGAAGAGCGCGCCGGTGACGACGGACGCCAGACCGGTGCGCGCGCCCTCGCCGACGCCCGCCGTGGACTCCACGAAGCAGGTGGTGGCCGAGGACGAGGTGGCGCCGCCGGAGGCGACGGCCAGGCCGTCGACGAGGAGCACCTTGTTGATGCCGGGGAAGTTGCCGTCCTTGTCCATCAGCTTGGCCTCGTCACCGACGCCGAGGATGGTGCCCATCGCGTCGAAGAAGCAGGACAGCAGCACGGTGAAGACGAACAGGGAGCCGGTCAGCAGGCCGACCTTCTCGAAGCCGCCGAACAGGCTGACCTCTCCGACGAGCCCGAAGTCGGGAGTGGCGACCGGGTTGCCGGGCCACTCCGGCGTGGTCAGGCCCCAGGACGGGATGGTCGCCACCGCGTTGATGACCATGGCGACGATCGTCATGACGACGATCGAGATGAGGATCGCGCCCGGCACCTTGCGGATGATCAGCGCCAGCGTCAGCAGCGTTCCCAGGACGAAGACCAGGACCGGCCAGCCGCCGAGGTGACCGTCGGCGCCGAGCTGGAGCGGCACGGTGGTGTGGGCGGCGTCGGGGATGCGGGAGACGAAGCCGGAGTCGACGAGGCCGATCAGCATGATGAACAGGCCGATGCCGATGGCGATGCCCTTGCGCAGCCCGACGGGCACGGCGTTCATCACCCGCTCGCGCAGGCCCGTCGCCACCAGCAGCATCACCACGACACCGGCGAGCACGACCATGCCCATGGCGTCCGCCCACGACATGCGGGGCGCGAGCTGGAGGGCGACGACCGTGTTGACGCCGAGCCCGGCCGCCAGCGCGATCGGCACGTTGCCGATGACGCCCATCAGCAGCGTGGAGAACGCGGCCGTCAGCACGGTCGCGGTGACGAGCTGGCCGCTGTCGAGCTGGTGCCCGTACATGTCCTTGGCGCTGCCCAGGATGATCGGGTTGAGCACGATGATGTAGGCCATCGCGAAGAAGGTCGCGAATCCGCCGCGTACCTCCCTGGCGACCGTGGAGCCGCGCTCCGAGATCTTGAAGAAGCGGTCCAGACGGCCGTGGGTCGGCTGCTGGGGGGACGGCGGCGTGGCGCCGGCGTCCGTCAGCGTGGTGGCCGAGGAGGGCATGCGAAACCTCAGGGTGCGGGGGTGGGGTGGGGGCCGGACCGGTCTTTTTTGGTCATTCACACTAAAGAAACCGGTCAGACACAAGCCGTTTCAGTATGAACGCATCATGCGAAGATCGGTATCTCCGCGCGTAGAGCCATGCCCCGCAAGGGCCCCGGGCCGCGCCCGGAGCCCCGCCTACACTGTGCGCATGGCGAAGTGGACCCCCAAGCACGAGGCACCCGAGCCCCTGGAGGGGCCCGTCGTCGCCACCATCACCGGCGGCACGATCCTCTGGTTCGTCCTCTTCCTGGTGCAGGTCCCCTTCTACGGCTGGTTCGCCGACCGCGACCTCACGTGGTGGGTGTGGACCTGCCTCGCCGGCGCCGGGCTCGGCCTCATCGGCATCTGGTACGTCCGCCGGCGCGACGCCGCCCTCAAGCGGGCGGCGGCCTCCCCGCCCCCGCACGGCGACACCGCCTGACGCACGCGGCACCGCCCGGCCGCCCGCCCGCGGCACCGCCCGGCCGGCACAGCGGCAGTGGACCACGGCAACGACGGCGACAGCGTCCCGGCGTACGCGTACGGCCACGGGACGATTCGCGTCGTACCGGGGACGGATCTTCCGGCCGCTCACGATGTGCGGGCGCCCGGACGGCCGTACCGTCGAAAACATGACGCAGCGGGCGAAGATCGACACCGACGGCTCCGAGAAACCCGGCGGGCCCACCATCGACGCCGGGGCCGAACTCGACCCCGTCCACCCGCAACGGCCACCCGTCCACCACCGGCCCGCCGGACTGACGGCCGCCGAGGTGGCCGAACGGGTCGCGCGGGGCGAGGTCAACGACGTACCCGTCCGCAGCTCCCGCTCCACCACCGACATCGTCCGCGGCAACGTCTTCACCCGCTTCAACGCGATCATCGGCGTCCTGTGGGTGATCATGCTGGTCGTCGCACCGATCCAGGACAGCCTGTTCGGGTTCGTCATCATCGCCAACACCGGCATCGGCATCATCCAGGAACTGCGCGCCAAGAAGACCCTCGACTCCCTCGCCGTCATCGGCGAGACCAAGCCCACCGTCCGGCGGGACGGGACCTCCACCGAGGTCCACACGTCCGAGATCGTCCTCGGCGACTGCATCGAGCTGGGGCCCGGCGACAAGGTCGTCGTCGACGGCGAGATCGCCGAGGCCGACAACCTGGAGGTCGACGAGTCGCTGCTCACCGGCGAGGCCGACCCCGTGGTCAAGAAACCCGGCGACCAGGTCATGTCCGGCAGCTTCGTCGTCGCCGGCGGCGGGGCGTTCACCGCCACCAAGGTGGGACGCGAGGCCTACGCGGCCCGGCTCGCCGAGGAGGCCTCCCGGTTCACGCTCGTCCGCTCCGAACTGCGCAGCGGCATCTCCACCATCCTCAAGTACGTCACGTGGATGATGGTGCCCACCGCGACCGGGCTCATCATCAGCCAGCTCGTCGTCAAGGACACCGACTTCAAGGACTCCGTCGCCCGGACCGTCGGCGGCATCGTGCCGATGATCCCCGAGGGCCTGGTGCTCCTCACCTCCGTCGCCTTCGCGATCGGCGTCATCCGCCTCGGCCGCAAACAGTGCCTCGTCCAGGAACTGCCCGCCATCGAAGGGCTCGCCCGCGTCGACGTCGTCTGCCTCGACAAGACCGGCACCCTCACCGAGGGCGGCATGGACGTCACCGGACTGCGCACCCTGAACGGCGCCGACGAGACCTACGTACGCACCGTCCTCGGCGCCCTCGGAGAGTCCGACCCCCGCCCGAACGCCTCCCTCCGGGCCATCATCGACGCCTACCCCGACGACGAGGACTGGCGGTGCACCCAGGCGCTGCCCTTCTCCTCCGCCCGCAAGTACAGCGGCGCCACCTTCAGCGAGGGCGACGGACGGACCAGCACCTGGCTGCTCGGCGCCCCCGACGTCCTCCTCCCCGACGGCGACCCCGTCCTCGACGACATCGACGAACTCAACCGGCAAGGGCTGCGCGTCCTGCTCCTCGCCGGCGCCGCCGGCGAACTGGACGACCCCGACGTCACCGCCGGCGCCCGCGCCACCGCCCTCGTCGTCCTCGAACAGCGGCTGCGCCCCGACGCCGCCGACACCCTGGCCTACTTCGCCGACCAGAACGTCGCCGCCAAGGTCATCTCCGGCGACAACGCCGTCTCCGTCGGCGCCGTCGCCGACAAGCTCGGCCTGCCCGGCGCCGCGCACACCGTCGACGCCCGCCGCCTGCCCGCCGAGCGCGACGAGATGTCCCGGGCCCTCGACGAGGGCTCCGTCTTCGGGCGCGTCACCCCCCAGCAGAAGCGGAACATGGTCGGCGCGCTCCAGTCCGGCGGCCACACGGTCGCCATGACCGGGGACGGCGTCAACGACGTACTGGCCCTGAAGGACGCCGACATCGGCGTCAGCATGGGCTCCGGCTCGGAGGCCACCAAGGCGGTCGCCCAGATCGTCCTGCTGAACAACAGCTTCTCCACCCTGCCCGCCGTCGTCGCCGAGGGCCGCCGCGTCATCGGCAACATCACCCGCGTCGCGACCCTCTTCCTGACCAAGACCGTCTACTCGGTGCTGCTGGCGATCCTGGTGGTGTGCAGCGGCATCGAGTACCCCTTCCTCCCCCGCCACCTCACCCTGCTGTCCACCCTCACCATCGGGGCACCCGCCTTCTTCCTGGCCCTCGCCCCCAACACGGAGCGGGCCAAACCCCACTTCGTCCGGCGGGTGATGCGGTACGCGATCCCCGGCGGCATCGTCGCGGCGGCGGCGACCTTCACCACGTACCTGCTCGCCCGCGCCCACTACGACGGGCCCGACGCGCTGAGCGCCGAGACCAGCGCGGCGACGCTCACCCTGTTCCTGGTGTCCATGTGGGTGCTGGCCATCGTCGCCCGGCCCTACACCTGGTGGCGGATCGCCCTGGTCGCCGTCATGGGCGGGGCGTTCCTGCTGGTCCTCGTCGTGCCCTGGCTCCAGGACTTCTTCGCGCTGCGGCTGGTGGGCACGACGATGCCCTGGATCGCCGTGGCCGTCGCGGCGGCGGGCGCCGCCCTCGTGGAAGCGGCGTGGCGCCTGGTGGACCGCAGGATGCCCACGTGAACGCCCCCGCCCGGGGCCGGGCGCGGCGGTGCGGCCGCGGGTCTCAGGTGTGCAGCATGAACGAGGCTTCCCCGTGGGGCCGGCCGTTGACCTGGAGCCGCACCTGGTGGACACCCGCGTGGTAGCGCCGGGTGCTGATCGGCTTGAAGGAGTGTCTGCGGGACGCGCGCCACGTCTCACCGGGAGCCAGGGACCGCGTGGTCAGCTTGAAGACCTTGGGGGTGCGCGTCCCGTTGGCCTTCATGTGGAGGACGACGTAGTCGACGACGAGGTGAGCGGTCCGGTCGTGCGTGTTGGTCACCGAGCAGTCGAACACCAGATGGTCGCCCACCCGGATCTCCGACGCGTGGAGGTGCGGCCCCTCGACGGCGACGGGGCTGTCCGGTGAGTGGCCGAGCAGCGTGAGCGCCCCGGCGTGGCCGGCCTTGATCAGGGTCCGCAGGCCGTGCCGTACCACCCGGTCCGTCGTCGGCGCCGGGTCGTCCAGCCAGCGCGCCGCGACCGCGACGGCGAGGTCGGGGTGGTCACGGCTGATGTCGTTGAGGTGGTTGGCCACCGACCTGCGGACGTACTCGGAGTCGTCCCGGTACAGCGCGTCGAGCAGGGGCAGCGCGGGCGTCGGATCCGCGATCAGCTCCGGCAGCCGGGGCGCCCAGGGCAGTCGCGGCCGTGTGCCCTCACTGACCAGCCGGCGCACGTGCGGGTCCGGATGCGCGGTCCACGGCATCATGACCCTGAGCGCGCGTTCCGGATCGTCGCGGAGGAAGGGCCGTACCGCGGTCTCCGCGGTCAGCCGCGGGGTGAGCTCCGCGAGCAGGGCGAGCGCCGGTTCGAAGACGTCCCGGCCCCGTACGGCCACGGCCTCCGCGACGGGGAAGGTCATCCACCCCGTGAAGTCGCCGTCCCGCAGTGCGGCGCGCAGCACGGCAGCGAAGTCCGGGTAGTCCGGCGGAAGGTCCGCCAGGACGGCGTCCCTGATCAGGGCGACCCGCCCGGTGAAGCTCAGCCCGTCCAGGACCGCGCCGCACGCCCGGGTCTCCCGCGCCGTGATCCCGTCCCCGGCCCGCACCAGGCATGCGGCGAGACCGGCGACGGTGTCCGCGCCGAGTAGTTCGTCTGCCAGGGGCACGGGTCGTTCTCCTCGCTCGCCGGGTCTCCGCCGTGTGCGGTGCGGTACCCGAGCATGCCGCACCGCACTGACAGTGCCGATCCGGCCGGAGACCCGTCCGCCCGTCACCGGTCCTCGCCGGCCCCGGCCTCCGCCTCCAGCCGGTCCAGCGCCGCCGACGCGGACTCCCCGCCGCGGACCAGCCGCCACGTCTCGACGCCGCACATCCCCAGCCCCGCCACCCCGGCCAGCAGGACCACGACGCGCAACGGCAGCCACCAGTGCTCCCGGGCCACCGCCGGCGCCCTCACGAACAGGCTCCCCCCCCTGTCGTCCCTCTAGTCGAACCAGCGGTCCCGGGCCAGCTCCGCCGTACGGGACGGGTCCTCCAGCAGCGCCGCCACCTCGAAGCGGCGCGGCCACTGGCCCGCCGCCCACGCCAGGCCCGCCGCGACGCCCTCCAGGGTGGCCGCGTGGACCGTGCCGTCCGGGGCGTGGCGCCAGTCGAGCTCGACACCGCCCGCCCGCAGCTCCTCGTGCTCCACGTACGTCGCGGGCGTGCCCGCACCGAGCAGGGCGTGCACCGACTCCGGCACCTCGTGCACCTCGCCCGCCGTGGTGACCTCCGCCTCCACGTCCTCGCTCAGCCGCCGCACCTGGAGCAGTTCCGCCAGCTCCGCCGCCCGCGCCGGGGCGACCGGCAGCAGGGCGCGGCGCCCGGCGAGCGGCAGCAGGTCCGGCGCGTCGGCGACCAGCGCGTCGGCCGCGTCCACCACCCGCACCTCGCCGTCGACGACCGCGCGCAGCTCGTCGGGGAGGGTGACCTGCTCGGGGTCGAGGCCGGCGAGCGCGGTGTACAGGCCGTGCAGCTGCGCGGCGGTCACCTCGCGGTCCGGGTCGGCGAGGCGCCCCAGCAGCTCGGCCGCGCCGCCCGGCTCGTCCAGCAGCGCGGCGACCGAGGTCCGCACCCCCAGGGCGCGCAGCACCTGCGGGTCGCGGAAGCCCGTCGCGATGTCGACCGCGTCGTACAGCCCCTCCAGCAGCGGGTCCACCCCGGCGGCCCGCAGCCCGGCCGGGCGGCGGCCGTCCAGCACCGGATGGTCGCGCAGCCACCAGGCGGTGTACGAACGGACCGTCTCGGTCGTGCCGTCCGGCAGCAGGACCCGCACCGGCTGGGTGAGCGCGTCGCGCAGCGGCGGCCGGGCGAGCAGCGCCAGCGCCTCGGGCCACGCGTCGTCGTCGACCAGGTCGAGGTCCCGCACGGCGACGATCTCGGTCGCCACCGGCGGCACCGGCGTCTCGGGCAGCCGGTCCAGCGCGTCCTCGCACCACACGTCGACGGCGTCCAGCAGGCCGACGTCGTCCGGTTCGGCGAAGTCCCCGTCACGGGGCTCCAGTTCGTCCGGGTCCAGGACGACGTCCGTGGCCCGTACGAGGGCGAAGTCCGCGAGCACGCCGCACGCGGCGAGCGGCTGCTCGCCCCACCGCTCGGCCAGTTCGGCGTCCACCAGCGCCAGCTCGTCCTCCCGCATGACGGCGGCGAACGGGCTGCCCGGCAGCACCAGTTCGCCCGCCGGGGCGAGCTCGCCGTCCTCGTCGGGGAGCGCGAGGGCGCCCAGCCACGGCTCGTCGCCCGGCTCCAGCCCGGCGTCGCGCACCAGGGTGAGGACGGTGTCCGCCAGCTCCTCCGCGTCCGGCGCCTCCTCGTCCCACACCTCCCCCGCGTCCAGCGACCCGGCGACGGCCGCCCGCACCTGCGGCGTGGTGAGCACCGCGCGCGGGGTGGCGGGCAGCGCGCCGAGCTTCTCCAGGATGGGGTGGGCCGCGTCCGGGTGCGCGACCTTCAGACCCAGCCTGGTCAGGTCGGTGGGCGTGTCCGCGAGCGGCAGCAGCACATGCCGCGGTCCGGTCGCCGTCCGGCCCCCGACCAGCGGCACGGGCAGGCCGGTCAGCCGGTCGGGATCGACGCCCGCGAGCGACTCGTACAGCCGGTGCCACCACGCGGGGGTGCGCTCGGTGCCCGCCAGCCGGTCGATGGCGTCACCGAGGGACAGGCGGGCCACGCCGAGGGCGCGCAGCTCGGTGCGGCGCTCCAGACCGGCGGGCAGAAGCGTCGGCAGCACCTCCGCCAGAACGCGTACCGTGTCGGCGCCGGCACCCTCGACGACCTCCGCCTCGAACGGGCGCAGCGCGTGCGGCACCTCGTCGCCGGGCGGCGCGGCCGGCGGCAGGAACGCCACCCGCGGCAGCAGTTCCAGCACGGCGCCGCGGATCGCCCCGTCGAGGACGCCCTTGCCGAGCGGGCCCGGCACCAGGTCGATCGACCCGGTGGAGACGGGCCGCCAGTCGGCCAGCAGCTCGGCGTACGCGTCGGCCGCGCGCCGCACCAGGAAGTCGGTGAGCGGACCGGGCGCCGGGTGGCGGCGCGTGGTGTCCAGCGGGAACGTCGCGATGAGCAGGGCGGGGATGCCGAGCGGCTCGTCGGTGGGCGTCGGGGCGTGCACCACGGGCGCGGTACGGGGACGGGCGGGCGCGCCCCCGTCGTCCACCGGCACGGCCCAGGTGACGGACCAGTGCGGCCGCAGGCGCTCCTCGACCGGACGGTCCTTCAGCAGCTCCGGCTCGATCGCGCCCCGGTGGCTGACGGTCCGCCAGCGGCGGGTGCCGGCGGCGGTGTCGTCGACGTGGACGTACCCGTCCTGCTCCCGCCGCGTGAGCGTCCGCGTCCCCTGCGGGGTCTCCACGACGACGTCGGCGAGACCCGGCAGGGTCAGCAGCAGGGCGTCGTCGATCCCGGCGAGCAGCCGTTCCACCAGGTCCACGGCGGCGGCGTCCCGCAGCGGCAGGATCACCACCGTGTCGTAGCCCTCGGGGGCGGTGCCCTCGGCGGGCAACGGCAGCCGCAGCAGCGGTACGTGGCCGTCGCGGCGGCGCAGCTCGTCGCCGAGACCGGGGCTGGCCTTCGCCGCGTCGGCCGCCAGCTCGCGGGCCTCGCGCAGCGACCACCGGACGCCGCCGTGCCGGCCCACGACCGCCGGCTCGTCGCTGACCGCCAGCACGGCGGCGAACCCGACACCGAACCGGCCGACCGCGCCCTCGTGGCCCTCCCGCTTCGCGGACGCGCGCAGTGTGCTGAGCGACTCGACACCGGTCGCGTCCAGCGGCGCGCCCGTGTTGGCGGCGGCGAGCACGGCGGGGCCGTCCGCACCGGCGGGGTGCAGTGTCAGCCGCAGCCGTCCAGGAACACCCGCACGGGCGGCGGCGTCGGCGGCGTTCTGCGCGAGTTCCACCACCAGCCGGTCGCGGTAGCCGCCGAGCGCGAGGTCCTCCTCGGCGTTGGCGTCCTCCCGGAAGCGCGCGGGCCCGGCGCCCCACGCGTCGAGCACCCCGCGCCGCAGCCGCGCGGTCCCGAACGGGTCGGCCCCATCGGTCGCCGTCGCCCTCACGCCCACGTCGTGCTCCGCTCTCTCGCCCTGCGCGTCGTTACGGAGCCCGAAGGTACCCCCTGCGACGGCGTCACCGGCCCGCGCCCTCCGCTCCCCCACCGCCCGGGCCGCCGCGGCGGGGCGCCGTCCGGCTCCTGCCCGGTGGGTGGGACGTTTCGCCGTTCGGCTCCTGCCGGTGGGCGGGACGTTTCGCCGTTCGGCTCCTGCCGGTGGGCGGGGGCGGGCGCCTGGTCCTGCGGCGGGGGATGCTCGGACTCTCGCTTCGCTCGTCTTACGTCCGAGCACCCCCCGCCTCCGGCCCCGACACCCTCACGCACGCGTGCCGCGGGGCCTCGGCCCACCCCGGAAGGGGGACGCGCAGTGGGGGGTGTTCCGGGCGTAAAACGAGCGAAGCGAGAGCCCGGGACACCCGCCACGGAGCGGACCCCAACGGCAACCGGCACCGGGCGGACAACCCCGGCCGCGGAAACCACGGCAACCGGCACCGGGGGGACCCGGACCCACGCCAACCGACGCCCGGACGGGCGACCCCGCGGGCGGGCAAAGCCCACGGCAACCGGCGGCCGGGCCCGCCGGCGAGCGCGCCCGCCCGGCGGGAGGGCTAGCTGTGGCCCAGGTCCTCGGAGGCCGCGTCCGGCGAGACCGGCGGCACCGAGCCGCTGTCGCGGGCCGGGCGCAGCGGGAACGCGTCGGCGCCCATCGAGTCCAGGACCGGCGGCGCGGGGCGCGGCGGCTTGGGCATGACGGCCGCCTCGGAGTGGCCGCCGCAGCCGTACGTGAGGGACACGACACGCCCGTCGGCCGGCGAGAACTCGTTGGCACAGACACCGAACGCCTGCTTCAGCGACCCGCCCAGCGGCATCAGGAACCCGCACGACACGCACGGTGCCGGCGCGGCCTGCGCCATCGGGGTCTTCGCGCCGAAGTTCTCCTCCCACCGGTCGGCCGCCACGTGCAGCCCGTACCGGGAGAGGACGCGGGCCCGGCGCAGGCCCAGCTCCTCCGCGACGGCCGCGATGGAGCCCCGCGACGGGGTGCGGGCGACGAGGTCGGCGTCCTCGGCGTCGACGAGCTCGGCCATCTCCTCCGACACGGGGGAGTTCGGCGGCGGCACGTCCTCGCCGGTGTAGCCGGGTTCCAGCCGCAGGTCGTCCTGCTCGGTCGGCAGCAGGTCGCCGGGGCCGAGGTCTCCGGGGCGCAGCCGCTCGCTCCACGGCACCCACTCGGGCGCCAGGAGGGAGTCGGGTCCGGGCAGGAGGACCGTCTCGTCGAGCGTGACGACCTTCGCGCGGGACGCGCGGGCGACCGTCACGGCCCAGCGCCACCCCCGGTAGCCGGGTTCCCGACACTCGAAGAAGTGCGTGACGACCCGGTCACCCTCGGCCACGACGCCGGTGTGCTCGCCCACCACCCCGGGCGCCGCCACCTCCGCGGCCGCCTCCCGGGCGAGGTCCACCGCCTCGGCGCACAGGCGGTCGGGGGCGGGGGTACGCGCAGTACGGCTTCGCGTCGTCGCAGCACTCACAGGTCTCGCTCATCTCCTACGCCGTCTCACAGATGCGCCGGCCGATTCGCGAAGTACGGGCGGCGGGCGGAGCGGACCAACGGGCCGCATCGACGTCCGCGCCCGACGTGTCTCGGGCACACCTCACGTCATCCATTCTGCGGGATGCCGAAGAGGCGCGCGGCCGAGAACTTCCGCCGGTGGCGCGCTACGCACGCTACCCCCTCCGCAGCCCGCCGCCCACCTGCCCGCCCCAAGTAGCCCTCATCACGGTTCGCCGAAGCGGCTGCTGGGGCACTATGACGGGGTGGCAGCCGTGAGGTCGTCCGACGATGCCGGGCCGCTCCAGAGGGCGGGCCGGCGGGTGGGTCGTGCCCTCCACCTGCCGTTCACCGGTACGGCGCGCGGTATCCGAAAAGCGACGCACGCCCATGGCGCCGGGGAATCGGGCCTCGGCAAGCTGATCGAACTGCACGCGGTGAACGGCGCCGGTGACGTCATGATCACCGTGGCGCTGGCGTCCACGGTGTTCTTCTCCGTGCCGACCGACGAGGCCCGCGGCCGGGTCGCGCTGTACCTGGCCATCACGATGGCGCCGTTCACGCTCCTCGCCCCGGTCATCGGCCCGCTGCTGGACCGGCTCCCGCACGGCCGGCGCGCGGCGATGGCGGGCGCGATGGCCACCCGGGTGGTGCTGGCGATCGCCCTGTCCGGGGCGGTCGCCACCGGCGGCCTGGAGCTGTACCCGGCGGCGCTCGGCGTGCTGGTGGCGTCGAAGGCGTACGGGGTGGTGCGCAGCGCCGTCGTACCGAGACTCCTGCCGCACGGCTTCTCGCTGGTGAAGGCGAACTCCCGGGTGACCCTCGCCGGGCTGCTGGCGACGGGCGTCGCCGCGCCGGTCGGGGTGGGGTTGCAGCAGATCGGGCCGCCGTGGCCGCTGTACGGGGCGTGCGTGCTGTTCACCGGGGGGACGCTGCTGGCCCTGTCGATGCCCCACAAGGTGGATTCGGCGAAGGGTGAGCGCAAGGCGCACATGCTGACCCACGGCGAGCGGAAGCCGAGCCTGCGGACGGTCGGCCCGTCCGTCCTGCACGGTCTCCAGGCCAACGCGGCGCACCGGGTGCTGTCCGGCTTCCTGATCTTCTTCCTGGCGTTCCTGCTGCGCGAGCATCCGCTGCCCGGGCAGAGCGCGGCGGTGTCGCTGGGCATCGTCGGTGTGGCGGCGGGGGTGGGCAACGCGTGCGGCACGGCGCTCGGCGCGCTGCTGAGGTCCCGGGCGCCGGAGCTGATCGTGGCCGCGATGGTGACGCTGGCGATGACGGCGGCGATCGTGGCGGCGGTGTTCTTCGGCGGGCTCGCGGTCGCCGTGCTGGGTGCGGTGGCGGGCCTGTCGCAGGCCCTGTCGAAGCTGTCGCTGGACGCGATGATCCAGCGGGACGTGCCGGAGGTGGTGCGGACGTCGGCGTTCGCCCGGTCCGAGACGCTGCTGCAGATGGCGTGGGTGGTCGGTGGCGCGATCGGGATCGCCCTGCCGCTGAACGGGACGCTCGGGATGTCGGTCGCGGCGGGGATCCTGGCGCTGGGTGTGGCGGTGACCGTCCGGGGCCTGCTGAGCGCCGCGCGGCGCGGCACGCCGCACCCCCGCGTGGCGTGACCGTGGGCGACGTATAGCCTTCGGGCCATGACCGTTGCGTTCTTTTCCGGTAGGGCCCGCCGGGCCGGCGTCGCTCTGGGTGCCGTCTCCGCCGGACTCCTCGTACTCTCCGCCTGCGACAAGCCGACGCCGCTCGCGACCGTGACGGTCGGGTCCGACTCGGTCAACGCCGAGGCGACCTGCTACAACGACGGCAAGGCCATCAAGGAGTCGCAGATCCAGTCCTGCCTGAACAAGAAGGCGGAGAAGACCATCACCGTCTCGGCGGACGACCGGATCCGCTTCGGCGTCGACCCGGAGGTCGCCGAGAACGGCTGGACGCTGTTCATCGGCGGCCAGCAGGCCGAGCAGGAGCCGTACAAGAAGACGTACCGGTCGATCCCGGCCAGCGCGTTCCTCTCCAGCCAGACCGGTGAGACCTCGAACACGGCGCAGATCAGCATCGTGGAGACCAGCGGGAAGAAGCTGACCGGCATCTGGCACTTCCAGCTGAAGAAGGAATCCTGACCCTGCGCGTCCTGGTCGTCACGGCGGTGGCGGCGGAGTCGGACTCCGTCGCCGCCGGTCTCGGCGGCTGTGCGGCGTCCGCCCCGCGCGTCCTGCCGTCGGGCCACACCCTGACGCGTCTGCACCACCCGTCCCCCGCCGTCCCGGCGGACCGGGACGGGGACCGGGACCGGGACTCCGGTCCCTCCGGCTCCCCCGGCGCGCCCTGCGTGGCGGGGCGGCCCGTCCCTGAGGGTGCCGTGGGGGTGGCCGTGGACGTCGTCGCGGGGGGCGTCGGGCCCGCCGCCGCGGCCGTCGCGACGGCCGTCGCGCTCGCCACCGCCCCGTCCGCGTACGACCTGGTCGTCTCGGCCGGCATCGCCGGCGGCTTCGCCCCGCACGCGCCCCTCGGCTCGGTCGTCGTCTCCGACGCGATCGTCGCCGCCGATCTGGGGGCCGACACGCCCGGCGGGTACGTCGCCGTCGAAGAGCTCGGCTTCGGCCGGTCCGTCCACCTCCCGCCGCCCGCGCTGACCGCCCGGATCTCCGGAGCGCTGCACGCGGGCGGGGTGCGGCACGTCGTCGCGCCCGTCCTGACCCTGTCCACGGTCACCGGCAGCGCCGCCCGCACCGCCGAGCTGACCGCCCGTCACCCGCGCGCCGCCGCGGAGGCGATGGAGGGCTTCGGCGTGGCCGAGGCCGCCGCCGCCCACGGTGTGCCCGTCGTCGAGATCCGTACCGTCTCCAACACCGTCGGCCCGCGCGACCGCGCCGCCTGGCGGATCGGTGAGGCGCTGGCCTCCCTGCGGGAGACGTTCCGGCTGCTCGGCTCCACCGTCTTCCTGGAGGACCTGTGAGGATCGCGTACTCCCCGTGCCCGAACGACACGTTCGTCTTCCACGCCTGGGCGCACGGCCTGGTGCCGGGCGCGCCCGCGCTCGACGTGACGTTCGCCGACATCGACGTCACCAACGGGATGGCGGAGCGGGGCGAGCTGGACGTGCTGAAGGTGTCGTACGCCGTGCTGCCCCATGTGCTGGACGAGTACGCCCTGCTGCCGTGCGGCGGCGCGCTCGGCCATGGCGTCGGGCCGCTGGTGCTCACCCGGGAGCCGGGCCATGGGGGTACCTCCCTGCTCGAGCGAAGCCGAGAGCTCGGGGGACTGACGGGCCGGACGGTCGCGGTGCCGGGCGAACGGTCCACGGCCTACCTGCTGTTCCGCCTGTGGGCGGCGGACGCCGTCCCCGGCGGGGTGGGCGAGGTCGTCGTGATGCCGTTCCACGAGATCATGCCCGCCGTGCGGGACGGCAGGGTCGACGCGGGCCTCGTCATCCACGAGGCCCGGTTCACCTACCAGCGGTACGGTCTGCACCGCCTCGCCGACATGGGCGAGCACTGGGAGTCCACGACGGGGCTGCCGATCCCGCTGGGCGCGATCATCGCGAAGCGGTCGCTGGGCGAAGACACCCTGGCGCTGCTGGCCGCGTCGGCGCGCGCGTCGGTCCGCATGGCCTGGGACGATCCGGAGGCATCGCGGCCGTACGTACGGGCGCACGCCCAGGAGATGGACCGGGCCGTGGCCGACCAGCACATCGGCCTGTACGTCAACGAGTTCACGGCCGACCTTGGCGAGGCCGGGTACGCGGCGGTGCGCGGGCTGCTGACCCGCGCGGCGGCGGAGGGCCTGGTGCCGGCCCTGAAGCCGGACGCGCTGTCGTTCCCCTGACCGGCCCCGGTCACGGGATCGGGAGCGGGAGCGGGGACGTGCGCGACGGCCGAGGGGCGGGTGCCGCCCCTCGGCCGTCGACGTGTGCGCGCCCGCGTACGGGTCAGACGTCCAGCTGGTCCGCCACCGCCCGCAGCAGGCCGGCGATCTTCTTGCCGTGGACCTTGTCGGGGTAGCGGCCCCGCTCCAGCATGGGGGTGATGTTCTCCAGCAGCGTCGTCAGGTCCTGCACGATCGACGCCAGCTCGTCCGGCTTGCGCCGCTGCGCCGCCGCGACCGACGGGGTCGGGTCGAGGACCGTCACCGAGAGCGCCTGGTCGCCGCGCTGGCCCGCGACCACGCCGAACTCGACGCGCTGGCCGGGCTTGAGGGCGTCGACCCCGGCAGGGAGCACCGACGAGTGCACGAAGACGTCGCCGCCGTCGTCACGGGAGAGAAAGCCGAAGCCCTTCTCGCTGTTGAACCACTTGACCTTGCCGGTAGGCACGTCTGTCCTCGTCCTCGTACTCGATGAGAAAAACTGGCTGTGGATAGCTGTGGATGGCCCTGCGGCGGGCCGCTCGGCCCTCCCCCGAGCTCTCGGCTTCGCTCGAGCAGGGGGACCCCCAACGCCCCAAGGCTAATGGTCCGGGGGCTGGTGACAAGACGTCGCCGGTCCGTTCCCCCGGCCAGGGAACTACCCTGGCCGGATGCATAGTGAAACCCCCGCGGGCGCCGCCGCGCCCGGTGACGGTCTCGTCCGTGCCGGCGGGATCGTCTTCATCGTCGGTGCCGTGGCCACTCTCGTCACGGTGGCCCCGCTGTTCCTGGGCACCGATCCGTTCCCGCCGATCGCGTACGCCGTGTGCATGCTGATGGGCGTCGGCTTCCTGATCGCCGGCGCCGGCGTGCTGCGTTCGATCGCCGCCCAGCGCCGTCAGGCGAAGTCGGCCCTGTAGGCGTCCCACCAGGCGGAAAAGGCCGTGAGGTCGGCCAGGACGACGTCCGCGCCGGCCGCCCGCAGCTCGTCCGCGCCGCACGGTCCGGTGGGTACGCAGACGGCGAGGGCGCCGGCCGCGCGGGCGCCGCGCACATCACCGACGTGGTCGCCGACGTACACCCGCGCACCGTGCTCGCGCAGCGCCTCCGCCTTGGCCTCCGCCCACAGCCAGCCGATCACGGCGTCCGGCTCGATGCCCAGGTGGGCGAGGTGCAGCTTGGCGTTCGGCTCATGCTTGGCGGTGACGACGACGGCCCGGCCGCCGGCCGCGCGAACGGCTTGAATCGCCTCCCGCGCGCCGGGCATCGCGGGCGTCGGCCCGATGGCGTACTCGGGGTAGATCTCCCGGTAGCGGTCGGCCGCCCCCCGGATCCGGTCCGCCGGGAACCAGTGGGCGAGCTCCTGCTCCAGGGGCGGTCCGAGCCGGGTGACGGCCAGGTCGGCGTTGATCCGGACACCCGTCTCGGCGGACAGCGCCCGGTAGGCGGCGCGGATGCCGGGGCGGGAGTCGATCAGCGTCATGTCGAGGTCGAAGCCGACCGTCAGCGGGAGTGCCATGGGGGCCATTGTGCCTGTCGGGCCGGGCCGCGCCCGGGCGTTCCGGGCGATCCGCCCCGGGCCCCCGTGCGGGGCGGTCAGGCGCGGCGGGCGCGCCACAGGAGGTAGAGGGCCGAGGCGAGGGCCGCCCCGCGCAGCGTCCAGGGCCAGGCGGCGCCCAGCGCGTCGCCCATGGCGTCGCCGCCCGGGGCGATCGGGTCGCCCCAGCGGCCGTCGAGGCGGCCCCACAGCCACACCGCGACACCGGCGGCGACCGCGCCGGGCAGGCCGAACACCGCCAGCTTCGCCTCCGTGCGGCTGAGGCGGCCCGAGGCGTACGCCAGGAGCCAGCCGCCGAGCAGCGCCAGCCACGAGCCGAGGACGACCCCGGCGACCAGCAGCGCCGCCGCGGCCACCAGCAGCGGGTGGCCGAGCCGCAGCGGTGGGCGGAGCCACGCCAGGCGGGCCCGCGCGGGTGCCGGGGCGCCGGCCGCCCCGGGCGGTGACGGGGGCCCGGCGTCGGGGCCGGCCTCCCCCTCCTCCTCGGGCTCGGGGTCCCGCGGCGGGGGCTTCAGCATGTCGGGGATCTCGACCCCGCCCCGGAAGCCCGGCGGCACGCCGTCCACGCCCCCGAACGCGCCCTCCTCGACACGCCACCAGTCCGGCTGCTCCACGGACGCGCCGACCTCGTCCATCCCGGCCAGGTGCGGGCTCCACGCCTCGGACGCGGGCGTCCCGCGCGGCGGCGGCACGTCCCCGGCGTCCGGCGCGCCCGCCCCGTCCGGGGAAGCCTCCGCGCGGCGGCGGAACCGGGTGCGCGGCGTGCGCTGTTCGGGCACGGCGGGCCGTTTCCGGCCACCCGGTGCCGGGCCGCCGGGCGCCGACCGCCCGGCCGACCCGCCCGGTGCGGTCGGGGCGGTCGGGGCGGTCGGGGCGGTCGGGGCGGTCGGCGCACCGGACGCACCGGACGCCGCCGCGGTGACGACCTCGTCCGGTGTGCCGAGGGCCGTCAGGATGCCCCGCACCGCGCCCGGACTGTCGTCCTTCGCGCGCCTGCTGTCGATCTCGCTGCGCAGCGACGCCACGAGCCGCATCCGCGCCTGCGAGGACAGCTGACGCTGCTGGGCCAGGTCACCCACCCGGCTCAGGTAGTCGAACACCAGCTGGTCGCTCTCGATCCCCACCGTCACGACGTTAGCGCCTGCGCAGGGGCTAACGTGGTCCGGATGGGGACCGGTGAGCTCGATCGGGAGGCGCACGTGGCCGCAGGGACCGAAGTCAACGGCGGTACGGCGGCTCCGCGCACCCTCGCGGAGGCCCTCCGGGCCCGCGGCGACGAGGGCTTGGCCGCGCTGCTGCGCGCCCGCCCCGACCTGCTGGTTCCCGTGCCGGGCGACCTGACGCAGCTCGCCACCCGGGCGGGGACCCGCGCCTCGGTCGTACGGGCCCTGGAACGGCTCGACCGGTTCGCGCTCCAGACCGCCGAGGCGCTCGCGGTGGCGCCGGACCCCGCCCCCTACCCGGTGCTGCTCGGGCTGATGGCCGGCGACGAGGGCGACGCGGACATCGAGGCGGCGCTGCCCCGCGCCGTCGGGATCCTGCGCGAACAGGCCCTGGTGTGGGGCGACGACGACCGGCTGCGCCTGGTGCGGACGGCGCGCGAGCTGCTGGCGCCGTCGCCGCAGCACCCCTCGCCCACGGGGCTCGGCCCGACGGTCGCGGAGGCGACGGCGGGCATGTCGCCGACCCGGCTCCAGGAGATCATCGCGACGGCCGGCCTGCCCACGACACACGATCCGGTGTCGGCGGTCGCGGCGTTGACGGACCTGTTCACCGACCGGGAGCGGATGGGCGGGCTGCTGGACACCGCGCCCATGGAGGCGCTCGGCATCCTGGACCGGCTGGTGTGGGGGCCGCCGTACGGCGAGGTGACGCCCGACCCGACGCCGCCGGTGCGCTGGCTGCGCGACCGGGGCCTGCTGCTGCCGGCGACGGCGCGCACCGTGGTGCTGCCCCGCGAGGCGGCCCTGCACCTGCGGGCCGGGCGCGCGCACCGGGTGCCCGAACCGGTGGCGCCCGCCGTCACGCCCGCCCGCGAATACCGTCCACAGGTTGTGGACAGCACGGCGGCGGGCCAGGCGTACACCGCGCTCGCGGCCGTCGAGGAACTCGGCAAGGAGTGGAACGAGGGCGGCCCCGCCGTGCTGCGCGCGGGCGGCATGTCCGTACGGGACCTCAAGCGCACCGCCGTGGCGCTGGACGTGACGGAGCAGGTCGCCGCGTTCTGGCTGGAGGTGGCGTACGGGGCGGGGCTGATCGCGCCGGACGGAGAGGCGGACGAGCGGTTCGCCCCGACCCCCGCGTTCGACGAGTGGCTCGGCCTGCCGGCCGCCGAGCGGTGGGCGCTGCTCGCCGGGACGTGGCTGGCCGCCACGCGCACCCCCGGCCTGGTCGGCTCCCAGGACACCAAGGGCCGCACGCTCGCGGTGCTCGGGCCCGACCTCGACCGGGGCGTCGCGCCCGAGGTGCGGCGCCGGGTGCTGACGCTGCTGGCCGGCCTCCCGGCCGGGGCGTCGCCCGACCCCGAGACGCTGCTGGCCCGGCTGCGGTGGGAGCGCCCGCTGCGGGGCGCCGCGCGGGAGACCGGCACCGACCTGCGGGCGCGCCTGGCGAGCTGGACGCTCACGGAGGCCGAACTGCTGGGGGTGACCGGGCGCGGGGCGCTGGCCGCCCACGGCCGGGCGCTGCTGCCGGGCGCCCCCGCACCGGGCACGGACCACCCCGTGGACGGGCACGCGCCGGAGCACCCGCACCGGGGCGCCGTCCCCGCCCCGGCGGCGGCCGGCCCCGAGGCGGTCGGCGGCCGGCGGCCGGCCCACGCCGCGGTGGCCGACCACGCGGGCGCCGCCGCGCTCCTGGCGCCGCTGCTGCCCGAGCCGGTCGACCACGTCCTGCTCCAAGCCGACCTGACGGCCGTCGCGCCCGGCCCGCTCCAGCGCCCGCTCGCCGACACGCTGGCCGTGCTGGCGGACGTCGAGTCCAAGGGCGGCGCCACCGTGTACCGCTTCACGCCCGGCTCCGTACGCCGCGCCCTGGACTCCGGACAGGCCGCCGCCGACCTGCACGCCTTCCTGGCCGCCCACTCGCGCACGCCCGTTCCGCAGCCGCTCGCGTACCTCATCGACGACGTCGCCCGCCGGCACGGCCACCTGCGGGTGGGCGCCGCCTCCGCGTACGTGCGGTGCGACGACGACGCCGTGCTGGGCGAGATCCTCGCCGACAAGCGGTCGGCGGGCCTGCGGCTGCGGCGCCTCGCGCCCACCGTGCTGGCCGCCCAGACCGACCCGGCGACCCTGCTGGAGGGGCTGCGGTCCATGGGCTTCGCCCCGGCGGCCGAGTCGGCGGAGGGCGACGTCCTGATCACGCGGGCGGACGCGTACCGCACCCCGGCGCGCACGGCGCCCGCGCCGGTGCCGGAAGGACCGCCCGAGCCGGACGCCACGCTGCTGGGCGCCGCCGTCAGGGCGATCCGCGCCGGCGACCGCGCCGCGACGGTCGTGCGCAGGGACGATTCCGCCGCCCCGGACACGGCCGGTGACGGCGCCCCGCCCCGGACCTCCGCCGCCGAGACCCTCGCCACCGTCCAGGCCGCCGCGATGACCGGCTCGGCCGTCTGGATCGGGTACGTCAACGCCGACGGGGCGGCCAGCCAGCGCGTCATCGCCCCGGTGCGGGTGGAGGGCGGCTTCGTCACCGCGTACGACCACACCGCCGACGAGGTCCGCACGTACCCGCTGCACCGCATCACGGGCGTCGCGGAACTCGCCGACGACGCGGGCTGACCCCGCCCGCCGCCGGATCATGCGCGCGGGCGGCGGATTTCCCGCCCGTGAGTGACCGATTGCCCACCCCAGGGGGACCTTCCGCATCCCCCCGGCGTGGCGCGGGCAGCCACCGGACGTCCCGAACCGCATCACACGTGAAAGAGGTCGTCCCCATGCGCCGAGCCGCCACCGTCCTGCTGACCACCGCCGCGTTCCTGTCCGCGCTGACCACCCAGGCCGCCGCCGTGGGCATCGATCTCGCGGGCAGTGTCGGACTGGTCTGACCGCCCTCCCCTCCGCCACCGGGCCCGCACCACCACGGAAGGTGCGGGCCCGGTCCGCTGCCGCCGCCGACGCGAAAGGAACCCGAGATGAGCCGACGCATCGCCCTCCTCCTGACGGGCGCCGCCCTGCTGTTCACCGCCCTCGCCACCCCGGCCGCCGCCACCCCGCTCCCACCCATCGGCGGCCCGCTGGCCGACCTCCAGATCGAGGGCCCGCTGTTCACCAGCCCCCTGATCTGACCCGCCGGCCCCCGCCCCCCTCACCGGTCGCGGCCCACCGTGGCCGGTGAGCGGCAGCACGGCCCGCCCCCCCCCACACACACAGGGCCCCCCGCGAGCCGCGCGTGTCCCGGTGTGGGGCGCCTCATCCCGCACGGCCCGGCCGATCACGCCGCCGATGGGCGACACTGGATGTTTGGCCATCGACCGAGGCCGCCAGGAAAGGGTGAGGCGTGAACGGACCGCTGATCGTCCAGAGCGACAAGACGCTGCTGCTCGAAGTCGACCACGAGCGGGCCGACGCCTGCCGCCGCGCCATCGCTCCCTTCGCGGAGCTGGAACGCGCCCCCGAGCACATCCACACCTACCGGGTCACCCCGCTGGGCCTGTGGAACGCGCGGGCCGCCGGGCACGACGCCGAGCAGGTCGTCGACGCGCTGGTGGAGTTCTCCCGCTACCCCGTGCCGCACGCCCTGCTGGTGGACGTCGCCGAGACGATGGCCCGCTACGGGCGGCTCACGCTCTCCAAGCACCCCACCCACGGGCTCGTCCTCACCACGACCGACCGGCCGGTCCTGGAGGAGGTCCTGCGCTCCAGGAAGATCCAGCCGCTCGTCGGCACGCGCATCGACCCGGACACGGTCGCCGTGCACCCTTCCGAGCGCGGCCAGATCAAGCAGACCCTCCTCAAACTGGGCTGGCCCGCCGAGGACCTCGCCGGTTACGTCGACGGCGAGGCGCACCGCATCGACCTGGCCGAGGACGGCTGGGCGCTGCGCCCGTACCAGCAGCAGGCCGTCGAGGGCTTCTGGCACGGCGGGTCCGGCGTCGTCGTCCTGCCCTGCGGCGCCGGCAAGACCCTGGTCGGCGCGGGCGCCATGGCGCGGGCCAAGGCGACGACGCTGATCCTGGTGACCAACACCGTCTCCGCCCGCCAGTGGAAGCACGAGCTGGTGAAGCGGACGTCGCTGACCGAGGACGAGATCGGCGAGTACAGCGGCACGAAGAAGGAGATCCGCCCGGTCACCATCGCCACCTACCAGGTGCTGACGACCCGGCGGAAGGGCGTCTACCCGCACCTGGAGCTGTTCGACTCCCGCGACTGGGGCCTGATCGTCTACGACGAGGTGCACCTGCTGCCCGCCCCGGTCTTCAAGTTCACCGCCGACCTCCAGGCGCGCCGGCGGCTCGGCCTGACCGCGACGCTGGTGCGGGAGGACGGCCGCGAGTCCGACGTCTTCTCGCTCATCGGACCCAAGCGGTTCGACGCGCCGTGGAAGGAGATCGAGGCGCAGGGCTACATCGCGCCCGCCGACTGCGTCGAGGTCCGGGTCAACCTGACGGAGTCGGAGCGGCTCGCGTACGCGACCGCCGAGACGGAGGAGAAGTACCGCTTCTGCGCCACGACCGCGACCAAGCAGAAGGTCGCCGAGGCGCTGGTGCGGAAGTTCGCGGGCCAGCAGATCCTGGTGATCGGCCAGTACATCGACCAGCTCGACGAGCTGGGCGAGCACCTGGACGCGCCGGTGATCAAGGGCGAGACGCCGAACGCGCAGCGGGAGAAGCTCTTCGAGTCGTTCCGCCAGGGCGAGATCAGCGTCCTGGTGGTCTCCAAGGTGGCGAACTTCTCGATCGACCTGCCGGAGGCGACCGTCGCCATCCAGGTGTCGGGCACCTTCGGGTCGCGCCAGGAGGAGGCTCAGCGCCTCGGCCGGGTGCTGCGGCCCAAGGCGGACGGCCACCAGGCGCACTTCTACTCGGTGGTCGCGCGGGACACGATCGACCAGGACTTCGCGGCGCACCGGCAGCGGTTCCTGGCGGAGCAGGGGTACGCGTACCGCATCGTCGACGCGGACGAGCTGCTCGCCCAGGACACGGACCCGGACCTCAGCGGCGCCTGACGACGCCGGCCTCCTCGGCGAACTCGCCGAGGACGACGACCCCGAACGCCGCTTCGGCGAACACCTTGATCGCACGCAGGGCGTTGCCGAGGCGGTGGGCGGGGTGCCGGGCAGTGCCGAGGGCGGTGGCGCCGGAGGCGTGGTGGTAGGTGGCTGTGGTCATGTCTCCATGATGGTTTCCGAGGCCGGGCGGCACATCGGTCCCCAGACCGAACCCCGGCGCCGTCCCCGTACGACTCCAGGCATACGGCATCCCCTACGGGACGGATATTCGGTCGCCCGCCCCCCGGCGGGCCGTTAGAATCGCCGGCTTGCCCGCCTCCCTTTCGTGGAGTGCCGCCCTCCGGTCGGAAACCGGTCGGCCCGCCATCACCCCGCGCACGACCCCGGAGGCTTTGCCGTGCCCGATCCGCTCGCGCAGGAGCGCGCCCACCTCGCCGCCTCGCGCGCCGCCCTGCGTGCCATGCGGGAGGACGTCCAGTCCCTCGACATCCGCGACGTCACGGCGAACTGGGTCAACGCCGCCGTGCTGTCCGCCCAGATCGACGAGCGGATCAAGGCGCTCGCCGACCTGTCGCACACCCCGCTGTTCTTCGGGCGGCTGGACTACCTGGACACCACCCAGGACGGCCGCCGGTTCTACATCGGGCGGCGGCACGTCCACGACGCGGACGGCGACCCGATGGTCGTCGACTGGCGGGCACCGGTGTCGCAGCCGTTCTACCGGGCGTCGCGGAAGGACCCGCAGGACGTCGCCCTGCGGCGCCGGTTCGGCTACACGGGCGGGCGACTGACCGCCTACGAGGACGAGCACCTGTCCGACCCGGCGGAGGCGGACAAGGCGTCCGAGCTGCTCCAGGCGGAGATCGAACGGCCCCGCGTGGGCCCCATGCGGGACATCGTCGCGACGATCCAGCCCGAACAGGACGAGATCGTCCGCAGCGGCCTGTCCGGCTCGGTGTGCGTCCAGGGCGGGCCCGGCACCGGCAAGACGGCGGTGGGCCTGCACCGGGTCGCCTACCTGCTGTACGCGCACCGGGAGCGGCTGGCCCGCACCGGGACGCTGGTCATCGGCCCGAACCGGTCCTTCCTCCACTACATCGAGCAGGTGCTGCCCGCGCTGGGCGAGCTGGAGGTGCGGCAGGCGACGGTCGCCGACCTCGTCGCCCACGTCGAGGTGCGCGGCGAGGACGAACCGGCGGCCGCCGTCGTCAAGGGCGACGCCCGGATGGCGGAGGTGCTGCGCCGGGCGCTCCGGTCGCACGTGACGCCGCCCACCGAGCCGCTGATGGTGGTGCGCGGCTCGCGGCGCTGGCGGGTACCGGCGTACGAACTGGCGGAGATCGTCACCCAGTTGCTGGACCGCGACATCCGGTACGGGGCCGCGCGGGACGCCCTGCCGCAGCGGATCGCGCACGCCGTGCTGGTGCGCATGGAGGAGGCGGGCGAGGCCCCGGACGACCGCGTGCAGGACGCGGTCGCGCGCAACGCCGCCGTGAAGGCGGTGGTCAAGGCGGTGTGGCCGGCCGTCGACCCGGCGAGACTCGTCCTGCGGCTGCTGTCGGACGCCGAGTTCCTGGCACGCCACGCCGAAGGGCTCCTCACCGCCGAGGAGCAGAAGACGGTGCTGTGGGCGAAGCCGCCCCGCTCGGTGAAGTCGGCCAGATGGTCGGCGGCGGACGCGGTCCTGATCGACGAGGTGGCCGACCTGGTGGAACGCACGCCGTCCCTCGGCCACGTCGTCCTGGACGAGGCGCAGGACCTGTCGCCGATGCAGTACCGGGCGGTGGGTCGGCGCTGCTCGACCGGTTCGGCCACGGTGCTCGGCGACCTCGCGCAGGGCACCACGCCGTGGGCGACCGCGAGCTGGGCGGAGGCGCTGGCGCACCTGGGCAAGCCCGACGCGGTGGTGGAGGAACTGACGGCCGGTTTCCGCGTGCCGCGCGAAGTCATCGCGTACGCGTCGCGGCTCCTGCCGTACATGTCGCCGGGGCTCGCGGAGGTGCGCTCGGTACGGGAGTCGCCGGGCTCCCTGGAGATCGTGACGTGCCGGGCGGAGGACCTGGCGGCGTCGGTGGTGGCGGCGTGCCGCGCCTCGCTGCGCCACGAGGGGTCGATCGGCCTGATCGCGGCGGACGCGCGGGTCCCGCTGCTCGCGGAGGCGCTGCGGGAGGCGGGCCTCGCCGTGCTGTCGCCGGGTGAGGAGACGACCGCCGAGTCCCGCCTCACGCTGGTGCCGGCCTCCCTGGCGAAGGGCCTCGAATACGACTACGTCGTCCTCGACGAGCCGGCGGCCGTGGTGGACGGCGAGCCCGACGAACGCACCGGCCTGCGACGCCTGTACGTCGCCCTGACGAGGGCGGTCTCGGGCCTCACGGTCCTCCACGCGGCCCCGCTGCCGCCGCAGCTGGCCCCCTGACGGGGCGCCGCCCCCTCGCCCCCGGGTCTCGCGGGTCGCCCGCCCGGTGCGGGTTGCCGTGGGCTCGGTGCCCCGGGCGTTGCCGTGCTCGGGGTCGCCCGCCCGGTGTCGGTTGCCGTTGGGGTCCGCTCCGTGGCGGGTGTCCCGGGCTCTCCCTCGCAAGCTCGGTCGTCTTACGCCCGGAACACCCCCCACTGCGCGTCCCCCTTCCGGGGCGGGCCCGAGGCCCGGGGTGGTTTCCGCCGGCGTGAGGGTGTCGGGGCCGGAGGTGGGGGATGCTCGGGCGTAAGACGAGCGAAGCGAGAGCCCGAGCACCCCCCGCCGCAGGACCCGGCACCCGACCCCGCCCACCGGGCAGAAGCCGAACGGCGAAACGTCCCACCCACCGGGCAGAAGCCGGCCCGACCGCACCCACCGGCAGGAGCCGGACGTCAGGCCGCGGGCTTGAAGCCGCGCAGGCGCAGGCTGTTGCCGACCACGAACACCGACGAGAACGCCATGGCCGCGCCCGCGATCATCGGGTTCAGCAGGCCCGCCGCGGCCAGCGGCAGCGCGGCGACGTTGTAGGCGAAGGCCCAGAACAGGTTGCCCTTGATCGTGGCGAGGGTGCGGCGCGAGAGGCGGATGGCGTCGGCGGCGGCACGCAGGTCGCCGCGTACGAGCGTGAGGTCGCCCGCCTCGATGGCGGCGTCGGTGCCGGTGCCCATGGCCAGGCCCAGGTCGGCCTGGGCGAGGGCGGCCGCGTCGTTGACGCCGTCGCCGACCATGGCCACCGACCGGCCCTCGGCCTGGAGGCGTTTGACGACGTCGACCTTGTCCTCGGGCATGACCTCCGCGAAGACCTGGTCGATGCCGACCTCGGCGGCCACGGCCTCCGCGACGGCCCGGTTGTCGCCGGTGAGCAGGATCGGGGTGAGGCCCAGCGCCCGCAGGCGGGTGATCGCCTCGGCGCTGGTTTCCTTGACCGCGTCCGCGACCTCCAGGACCGCGCGGGCCTCGCCGTCCCAGGCGACGGTGATGGCCGTGCGGCCGGCCGCCTCCGCCTCGTGCCGGGCGCGCCCCAGCGCGGCCGGCAGCTCGATGGCCCAGTCGGCCAGCAGCTTCTCGCGGCCGACGAGCACCGCGTGGCCTTCCACGACGCCCTGGACGCCCAGACCCGCGAGGTTGGCGAAGTCCTCGGGGGTGGGGAGCGCGCCGACGCGCTCGGCCGCTCCGGCGGCCACCGCGCGGGCGACGGGGTGCTCGGAGGCGTGCTCCAGCGCGCCCGCGAGGCGCAGGACGTCGCGCTCGTCGGTGCCCTCGGCGGTGTGGACGGCGATCAGCGTCATCCGGCCGGTGGTGACGGTGCCGGTCTTGTCGAGGACGACGGTGTCGACCTTGCGGGTGGTCTCCAGGACTTCGGGGCCCTTGATCAAGATGCCGAGCTGCGCGCCCCGTCCGGTGCCGACCATGAGGGCGGTCGGGGTGGCGAGGCCCAGTGCGCACGGGCAGGCGATGATCAGTACGGCGACGGCGGCGGTGAACGCGGCGGTGAGGCCGGCTCCGTTGCCGAGCCAGAAGCCGAGGGTGGCGAGCGCGAGGCCGATGACGACCGGTACGAAGACGGCGGAGATCCGGTCGGCGAGGCGCTGGGCGGCGGCCTTGCCGTTCTGGGCGTCCTCGACCAGCTTGGCCATGCGGGCCAGCTGGGTGTCGGCGCCGACGCGGGTGGCCTCGACGACCAGTCGGCCGCCGGCGTTCAGGGTGGCGCCGGTGACGGGGTCGCCGGGGCCCACCTCGACGGGCACGGATTCGCCGGTGAGCATGGAGGCGTCCACGGCGGAGGTGCCCTCGACGACCGTGCCGTCCGTGGCGATCTTCTCGCCGGGCCGGACGAGGAAGCGGTCGCCGACGCGCAGGTCGGCGGTCGGGACGAGGGTCTCGCGGCCGTCGCGCAGGACGGTGACGTCCTTGGTGCCCAGCTCCAGCAACGCCCTCAGCGCCGCGCCCGCCTTGCGCTTGGAGCGTGCCTCGAAATAGCGGCCGGCGAGGATGAACGCGGTGACCCCGGCGGCGGCCTCCAGGTAGATGTTCCCGGCGCCGTCGGTGCGGGAGATGGTGAACTCGAAGGGGTGGGTCATTCCGGGCGTGCCGGCCGTGCCGAAGAACAGCGCCCACAGTGACCAGAGGAACGCGGCGGACGTGCCGACGGAGATGAGGGTGTCCATCGTCGCGGCGCCGTGCCGGGCGTTGGTCCAGGCGGCGCGGTGGAACGGCCAGGCGGCGTAGGTGACGACCGGCGCGGCGAGGGTGAGCGAGAGCCACTGCCAGTACTGGATCTGGAGGGCCGGGACCATCGCCATGGCGATGACGGGTACGGAGAGGACGACGGCGGTGAGCAGCCGCTGTCGCAGCGGCAGCAGTTCGTCGGCCGGCCCGGTCTCGTCGTCCTCGGTCTCGGGCACCGGGGGTTCGGGTTCCTGGGCGGTGTAGCCGGTGGCCTCGACGGTGGCGATGAGGTCGGCGACCCGGACCCCGTCGGCGTACGCGACCTTCGCCTTCTCGGTGGCGTAGTTGACGGTCGCGGTGACGCCGTCCATGCGGTTGAGCTTCTTCTCGATGCGGGCCGCGCAGGAGGCGCAGGTCATGCCGCCGATGGCGAGCTCGACCTCGGCGGTGGGGCCGGGTGTCGTCGTCGTGGTGGTGCTCATGCGTGCTGCTCCTCGCCGATCGATACCCCAACAGGGTATGGCGTGCCGTGGGTCTCCTGTATACCCCCCGGGGGTAGTCGCCCGCAAGCGATCACCGGACTTGACTTGATACCCCCCAGGGGTATCGTGGGCGGCATCGGGACCACGCCTCGCCCAGGGAGTCGCCATGCACACCGGAGTGAAGATCACCGCATTCGCCGCAGCCCTCGCCGCCACCTTCGGCACGGCGTACGGGGTGGGCGCGGGCGTCGGCCCGGTCGTGGCGGAGGAGGAGCGCCCGGCCGCACGCCACGGCGAGCGGCAGCCGGGCGGGCACGGCGAGCGGGACGCGGCGGGGCACGGCGAGCCGGACGCGGCCGGGCACGACGCGCCGGCCGCCCGCGCGCCCGGCGGGCTCCAGGTCTCGGAGCGCGGTCACACCCTGGCCCTCGAACCCTCGGCGCTCAGGGCCGGCGAGCGGGGCGAGCTGCGCTTCCGCGTCACGGACGCGCACGGCCGGGCCGTCACGGCGTACGAGCGGGAACACGGCAAGGAGCTGCACCTCGTCCTCGCCTCGCGTGACCTGACCGTCTACCGGCACCTCCACCCCGTCCGGGGCGCCGACGGCACCTGGTCCACGCCGGTCGAGCTGCCCCGGGCCGGGGACTACCGGGCGTTCGCCGACTTCACTCCCGCCGGCGGCACGGCGCTGACGCTGGGGGCGGACCTGGCGGTGTCCGGGGCGTACCGCCCGGCGGCGCCGCCGGCGCCGAACCGGGTCGCCGAGGTCGACGGCTACCGCGTCGAGCTGGCCGGGACGCCCCTGCCGGGCCGGGCGACCCGACTGACCCTGCGCGTGAGCAGGGACGGGCGGCCGGTCACCGACCTCCAGCCCTACCTGGGCGCGTACGGCCACCTGGTCGCCCTGCGCGCCGGGGACCTCGCGTATCTGCACGTCCACCCGCACGAGGGACCGGCGGGGCCGGAGGTGTCCTTCACCGCGACGGCACCGAGCCCGGGGGCGTACCGGCTCTTCCTCGACTTCCGGCACGGCGGGAAGGTCCGTACGGCTGCCTTCACCGTGCACGCGCATTAGGGTGGCATTGGACTAGACCTGTAACGAATGGAGTCGGCAGTGAGCAACCGTGCAGTCCTGGAGGTGATCGCCCTCGACGCGGAGGACGCGATCGCCGCACAGGCCGGAGGAGCGGACCGCCTGGAGCTGGTCACGGACATCGCGGCGGACGGGCTCACCCCGTCCCGCGAGACGTACGGCCGGATCCGTGCCGCCGTGGACGTCCCGCTGCGCGTGATGCTGCGCCTCACGGACGGCTTCGCCGCGGGTGACGTCGACACGCTGGTGCGGGTGGCACGGGAGCTGCGCGAGGAGGGCGCCGACGAGTTCGTCCTCGGTTTCCTCGACGCCGAGGGCCACGTGGACCTGGTGACCGTGGAGCGGCTCGTCGCCGAGCTGGAGGGCTGCCGCTGGACGTTCCACCGCGCCCTGGACCGGGTGGCCGACCGCGACGCGGCGCGCAAGCAGCTCGCGGACCTCCCGGGCCTCGACACCTACCTGACGGCGGGCTCGGCGGCCGGGGTCGACGACGGTCTGCCGGTCCTGCTCGCCGAGGCCGAGGCGGCCCGGCGCGGCGAGCCGGGCTACACGCCCCGGCTGCTGGTCGGCGGCGGTCTCCGGCTGGACCACGTCCCCGCGCTGCTCGCGGCGGGCGTCACCGGCTTCCACATCGGCGGCGCCGCCCGCCCCTCCGGCTGGAGCGCCCCGGTCTCCCCGACGGCGGTCCGTGCCTGGCGCACCGCGGTCGACGCCCGCCCCTGACACGACTCCCGCCACGCCCCGGGGCCCGGCCCCGGGGCCGCGGCGGGAGGGCCGCCCCCTCCGCCGGGCCGAGGAAGCCCTCGGGCCCCCGCCGCACCTCTCTCCCCCCGCCCCCGGACCGCCGGGCGGGTGCCGGGCACCGGCACAATGGCGGCATGGCGCCCCTCCCCGCTCACCCCGCCCATGACGACCTCCGCCGCCGCTGGGCGTCGGCCGTGCGGGACGCGCCGCACGCCGACCGCTACGCCGACGACCTCCTCGCCCGCTGGGCGGAGCCGCAGCGCCGGTACCACACCACCGACCACCTCCTCGCCGTCCTCGACCGCGTCGACGAGCTCGCGGACCACGCGGACGACGCCGACGCCGTACGCCTCGCCGCCTGGTTCCACGACGCCGTCTACCTCCCGGACCGGTCCACCAACGAGGAGCGCAGCGCCCGGCTCGCCGAGCGCGCGCTGCCCGAGCTGGGCGTCGACGCCGCCCGAACGGCCGAGGTCGCCCGCCTGGTCCGGCTCACCGTCACCCACGACCCGGCGGACGGCGACCGCAACGGCGAGGTGCTGTGCGACGCGGACCTCGCCGTGCTGGCCGCCGCACCCGACGCGTACGCCGCCTACGCCGCCGCCGTACGGGAGGAGTACGGCTTCGTGCCGGACGACGCGTTCCGCGAGGGCCGCGCGGCGGTGCTGCGCCAGCTGCTGGGCCTGCCGTGCCTGTTCCGCACGCCGCACGGCGCGCGCGCCTGGGAGGACCGGGCCCGGCAGAACCTGACCACGGAACTGAAGCTGCTGGAGACGGCGGGAATGTAAGGGATCAACGAGGTGTTGACCCCTGGCATGCCGTCCTCCGCCGATCGCACCCGCATGCCCCTGGCCGTCTACATCCTCGGCCTGTCCGTCTTCGCGCTCGGCACGAGCGAGTTCATGCTGTCCGGCCTGCTGCCGCCGATCGCGGACGACATGGACGTGTCGATCCCGCAGGCGGGCCTGCTGATATCCGCGTTCGCGATCGGCATGGTGATCGGCGCGCCGCTCCTCGCGGTCGCCACGCTGCGACTGCCGCGCAAGACCACGCTCACCGCGCTGATCAGCACGTTCGGCGTCGGACAGCTCGTGGGCGCGCTGGCCCCCTCGTACGGGATCCTCTTCGCGTCCCGCGTGGTCAGCGCCCTCGCGTGCGCCGGCTTCTGGGCGGTCGGCGCGGCCGTGGCCATCGCTATGGTGCCGGTCGGCTCCCGCGCCCGCGCGATGGCCGTGATGATCGGCGGCCTGTCGATCGCCAACGTCCTCGGCGTTCCCGCCGGCGCCTTCCTCGGCGAGCACCTGGGCTGGCGCTCCGCGTTCTGGGCGGTCGGCGCCGCCTCCGCCGTCGCGCTGGTCGGCGTGGTGACCCTCATCCCCCGCATCCCCCTCCCCGACGAGAAGCCGCAGCTCCGGCGTGAGCTGGGCATCTACCGCGACCGGCAGGTCTGGCTCGCGGTGGCGGTCACCGCGCTCGCGGCGGGCGGTGTCTTCTGCGCGTTCTCCTACCTGGCGCCGCTCCTCACCGACGTCGCCGGACTCGACGCGGGCTGGGTCCCGACCGTGCTGGCCCTGTTCGGCATCGGCGCGCTGGTCGGGACGACGATCGGCGGCCGGGTCGCGGACGCCCACCTGTTCGGGGTCCTGCTGAGCGGCATCACCGCCTCGACGCTGTTCCTGGTGGCGCTCGCGGTCCTCGCCGCCAGTCCCGTCGCCACGGTCGTCCTCTCCTTCCTCCTCGGCGTCTCGGCGTTCTACACCGCCCCGGCGCTCAACGCCCGGATGTTCAACGTCGCCGGAGCGGCCCCCACCCTGGCGGGCGCCACCACGACGGCCGCGTTCAACCTCGGCAACACCGGCGGGCCCTGGCTCGGCGGCACGGTCATCGACGCGGGCCTCGGCTTCCCCGCGACGGCCTGGGCGGGCGCCGCGATGACCGTCCTCGGGCTCGCGGCGGCGGCCGTGGCCCTGCGCCTGCACTCCTCGACGTCCCGCGTGGTCACCCGGTCGGGCACCGCGAAGGACCGGGACCACGAGGCCGCCCGCCGCTGAGGCGCCCGGGGCACGCGGGCCGGTCAGTCCGCCGCCGGTCAGTCCGCCGGTCAGTCCGCCGGTCAGTCCGCCGGCCCGTCGGCCGCCCGGTCGACCGGCCGGTGCTTCGGCCGGCGCAGGCCCGCCTCCTTCAGCCGTCGTACGAGTTCCTTGGAGCCCACCTCGACGGCGCCCGCCGCCACCGCGTCCGCGTACCGCTCGGAGGGCACGTCGTAGTGGTCGCGGTCGAAGGCGCGGGGCGGGGCGCCGATCCGGGCGGCGAAGTCGTGCAGCTCCTGGTAGGACGTGTCGCTCACCATGTGCGACCACATGCGGCCGTGGCCCGGCCAGTTCGGCGGGTCGATGTACACCGTCACGTGAGGCCGCCGACCCGGGCGACCCGCACGCCGGCCTTGCCGCACACCCAGTGCGGGTCCGGGCCCAGTTCGGGCTCCACGTCCAGCGCGTGCGGATCGCCGGAGCTGCACACCGGGCACAGCGGCCACCGGCCGTACCGCTCCAGCAGGGCGTCCTGGACGTCCTGGGCGACCAGCCCGGCCACGTACTCGACGCCTTCCGGCCACTGCTCGACCCACCATCGGCGGTGCGTCACCGCGTCCTCCACCAGCGAGACCACCTCGGCCTCGGCGACGTTCCGCGCCATGAGGTCGGCGAGGACCAGGGCCCGCGCGGCGTGCAGGGCCTGCTCAAGGGGGTTCACGGCGTCCATGCAGCCCATTGTCGCCCCAGGTCCGGAGGGGTTGACGGCCCACCGGGCTGAAAATACCTTTCAGGAGTGACCAATGATGTGAAGGAAATTTTCAGCAACGGCACCGCCAAGGGAAGACCGGGCGGGGAAGCCGCCCCCGCTCCCGCCGCCCTCGCCGCCAAGGTCCGCACCCTCGCCCCCTCCATGACCCGCTCCATGCAGCGCGTCGCCGAGGCCGTCGCCGCCGACCCCGCCGGCTGCGCCGCCCTCACGGTCACCGGTCTCGCCGAGCTCACCGGCACCAGCGAGGCGACCGTCGTCCGCACCGCCCGCCTCCTGGGCTACCCCGGTTACCGCGACCTGCGCCTCGCCCTCGCCGGGCTCGCCGCCCAGCAGCAGTCCGGCCGGGCGCCGTCCGTCACCGCCGACATCGCGGTCGACGACCCGATCGCGGACGTCGTCGCCAAGCTCGCCCACGACGAGCAGCAGACCCTCGCCGACACCGCCGCCGGACTCGACACCATCCAGCTCGGCGCCGCCGTCACCGCCCTGGCCGCCGCCCGCCGCACCGACATCTACGGCGTCGGCGCCTCCGGCCTCGTCGCCCAGGACCTCGCGCAGAAGCTCCTGCGCATCGGGCTGGTCGCACACGCCCACAGCGACCCGCACCTCGCCGTCACCAACGCCGTCCAGCTCCGCACCGGCGACGTCGCCATCGCCATCACCCACTCGGGATCGACCGGCGACGTCATAGAACCGCTGCGCGTGGCCTTCGACCGCGGCGCCACCACGGTCGCGATCACCGGCCGCCCGGACGGGCCGGTCTCCCAGTACGCCGACCACATACTCACCACCTCCACCGCCCGGGAGAGCGAGCTGCGCCCCGCCGCCATGTCCTCCCGCACCAGCCAACTCCTCGTTGTCGACTGCCTGTTCACCGGAGTCACGCAGCGTACGTACGAGACGGCGGCCCCGGCGCTCTCCGCCTCCTACGAGGCCCTCGCCCACCGCCACTCGCCCCGCACCCGCTGACCGGCGCCACCCGGCCGCACGCCACCGCAGCCCCGCCCCACTCGCCCGAGAGAGCGCGCACCGATGAACCACTCGGAACTGTCCACCCTCGCCACGGAAGCCTTCCGCCCGGAGCTCGCGGACATCGACCGGCTGCCCACCGCCGAGATCGCCCGCATCATGAACGCCGGGGACCGGTCCGTCCCCGGCGCCGTCGCGGGCCAGCTCCCGCGCATCGCCGCCGCCATCGACGCCACCGCCGACCGCATGGCGCGCGGCGGCCGGCTCGTCTACGCCGGCGCGGGCACCGCCGGGCGGCTCGGCGTCCTGGACGCCAGCGAGTGCCCGCCCACCTTCAACACCGCCCCCGGCCAGGTCGTCGGGCTGATCGCGGGCGGCCCGACCGCCCTGCTGGCGGCCGTCGAGGGCGCCGAGGACTCGCGCGAGCTCGCGGCCGCCGACCTCGACGCGCTGTCCCTCACCGCCGACGACACCGTGGTCGGCGTCTCCGCCTCCGGCCGCACCCCGTACGCCGTCGGGGCGGTCGAACACGCCCGCGCCCTGGGCGCCCTGACGATCGGCCTGGCCTGCAACGAGGACAGCGCCCTGGCCGCCGCCGCCGACCACGCCATCGAGGTGGTCGTCGGCCCGGAACTGCTGACCGGCTCCACCCGCCTGAAGGCGGGCACCGCCCAGAAGCTGGTCCTCAACATGATCTCGACGATCACGATGATCCGGCTCGGCAAGACCTACGGGAACCTGATGGTCGACGTGCGGGCCTCCAACGAGAAGCTCCGCGCCCGGTCCCGCCGGATCGTCGCCCTCGCCACCGGCGCATCCGACAGCGAGATCGAGGCGGCCCTCACCGCCACGGACGGCGAGGTCAAGCCCGCGATCCTCGTCCTCCTCGCCGGCGTCGACGCCGACACGGCGACCCGGCTCCTCGCCAAGACGGACGGCCACCTCCGCGCCGCCCTCGACCACTGAGGCCACCACCCACCCGCACTACGCCCCCGCCCGGCGCGCGGCCCCCGCACGGACGCCACCACCCCCGCCCGCCGGACCGCGCCGCACCACCACCCACCCGGACCAGCCCCCGCCACACCACCACCCCGCCCGACGGACCACGGCGCTCGACCAATAGGCGGGCACCACCCGCCCACCGGCGCGCACCCGCCGCCCCGGGCCGCGCCCCCTGGCACCATCCGCGCATGACCGCAGCCGCACCCGCACCCGACGCCCGGACCACCGCCGGCGCCCTCCTCCCCCTCGTCGGCGGCGCCGCGAACGTCACCTCCGTCGCGCACTGCATGACCCGCCTCCGCCTCGGCCTCCTCGACCGGACCCTGGTGCAGGACGAGGCCCTCCGGGCCCACCCCGCCGTCCTCGGCGTCGTCGAGGACGACACGACGTACCAGATCGTCCTCGGCCCCGGCACCGTCGCCCGCGTCACCCCCGAGTTCGAGGCCCTGCTCCTCCAGGCCCGGGGCGCCGCCATCAAGGCCGCGCAGAAGGACAGGAACAGCACCCCCGGCAAGGTCCTCCTCCGCCGGGTCGCCGACATCTTCGTGCCCCTGATCCCCGCCCTCATCGGCTGCGGCATCATCGCCGGCATCAACGGCCTGCTCCTCAACCTCCACTGGCTCCCCGCCCTCACCCCCGCCCTCGCCGCCGTCGCCTCCGGCTTCATGGCGCTGATCGCCGTGTTCGTCGGCCTGAACACGGCGAAGGAGTTCGGCGGCACACCGATCCTCGGCGGCGCGGTCGCCGCGATCGTCGTGTACCCGGGCGTGGCCAAGGTGGAGGCGTTCGGCCAGCAGCTCTCCCCCGGCCAGGGCGGCGTCCTGGGCGCCCTGGCGGCGGCGGTGCTCGCGGTCCACGTGGAGAAGTGGTGCCGCCGCCACGTCCCCGAGGCGCTCGACGTGCTCGTCACCCCGACCCTCACCGTGCTCGTCGCCGGGCTGGTCACCGTCTACGGCCTGATGTTCGTCGCCGGCGGGGTGTCCACCGCCATCGGCACGGCCGCCGACTGGCTCCTCACCCACGCCGGTGCGGTGGCCGGGTTCGTCCTGGGCGGGCTGTTCCTGCCCCTCGTCATGCTCGGCCTGCACCAGGCCCTGATCCCGATCCACACCACACTGATCGAGCAGCAGGGCCACACCGTGCTCCTGCCCATGCTGGCGATGGCCGGCGCGGGCCAGGTCGGGGCGGCCGCCGCCGTGTACGTACGGCTCCGCCACCGCACCGACCTCCGCCGCACCATCCGGTCCGCGCTGCCCGCCGGGCTCCTCGGCGTGGGCGAGCCGCTCATCTACGGCGTCTCGCTGCCGCTCGGGCGGCCCTTCGTCACGGCCTGCGTCGGCGGGGCGTTCGGCGGCGGGTTCGTCGGGCTGTTCCACATGCTCGGCGCCCCGGTCGGCTCCACGGCGATCGGCCCGTCCGGCTTGGCGCTGTTCCCGCTGCTCGACGGCGGCTCCGGCCTGTCCGCGACCACCGTCGCCGTCTACGCGGGCGGGCTGCTGACCGGGTACGTGGCCGGGTTCGCCGCCACGTACCTCTTCGGCATCGGCAGGCCGCTGCTCAGCCCACCACCTGCTCCCTGATCGTCACCTGCCCCTTGCGGATCGTGGCGAGCCGGGGCGCGCGCCGTGCCAGGGCGGTGTCGTGGGTGACCATCACGAACGTCAGCCCGTTCTCCTCCCACAGCCCTTCCAGCAGGTCCATGATCTCGTCGCGCATCGACTCGTCCAGGTTCCCGGTCGGCTCGTCCGCCAGCAGCACCGCGGGCCGCTTCACCAGGGCCCGGGCGATCGCCACGCGCTGCTGCTGCCCGCCCGACAGTTCGCCGGGCAGGTGGCCGCGCCGCTCCCCCAGGCCCACCGACACCAGGGCCTCCGCCGCCCTCTCGCGCCGCTCGGAGGTCTTGAGCCCGAGCGGTACGAGGGCGGTCTCGACGTTCTCCTGGGCGGTGAGCGTCGGCACCAGGTTGAAGCCCTGGAACACGAACCCGATCTTCTCCGCCCGCACGCGCGTCAGCCGCGCCTCCGGCAGGGTCGCCAGGTCGGTGCCGTCCAGGAGCACGCGGCCCTCCGTCGGCCGGTCCAGGCCGCCGAGCATCTGGAGCAGGGTGGACTTGCCGCCACCGGTCGGGCCCTGGATCACCAGCCGCCCGCCGTCCTCGATGATCAGGTCGACCCCGTCGAGGGCACGGACGGTCTCCTTGCCGCGCCGGTAGCGCTTGGTGACGCCACTGAGCTGGTACATGCTGTCAACTCCAGTCGTACGTAAGGGGGGTGCGGGTGCGGGTCATCCGACGCGGCGCAGCGCGTCGGCGGGGCGCAGCCGCGCGGCCCGCCAGCCGCCGAACCCGCCCGCGACGAGGCCGCCCGTGACGGCGAGGGCCACGGCGAGCCCGATCGTGGTGAGCGAGACGGGCGCGGTGAGCGCGACGTCCAGGGCGCGGGTCGCCGTCTCGCGGACCGGCCCGCCCCCGCCTCCGGGCCCGCCGGCGAAGCGCTGCCCGCCGCCGCCACCGGCGCCGCCGCCCAGTTCGGCGGTGAGCGTCGGGCCGAACGCCGTGACGGCCCACGCCCCGGCCAGGCCCGCGCCGATCCCGAGCGCCCCGCCGATCAGCCCGTGCGCCAGCGCCTCGCCGGCCACCTGCCGGGTGACGCGCCCGCTGCGCCATCCCAGGGCCTTGAGGGTGCCGAACTCCCGGACGCGCCTGCTGACCGCCGACGACGTCAGCAGCCCGGCCACCACGAACGCCGCGCCCAGCACGACGATCGACAGCCACTTGCCGACGCCCGTGGCGAGGTCCGAGGCGGTCGACAGGGACCCGGAGACGGTGTCGGCGAGGTCGGCGGAGGTGGTGACGGTCGTGCCCGGGACGTTCTTCTGGACGGCGCCCTTCACCTCGTCGATGCGCTGCGAGGCGGTCGCCCGGACGTACACGGTCGTCACCCTGCCCTTCGCGTCGGCGAGGGTCTGCGCCTCGGCGAGCGGCAGGTAGACGTCGGCGGAGGCGTCGCCGCTGTCGGCGGTGGCGACACCGATGACGGTGTACGCGGTGCCGGAGACGGTGATCTTCTCGCCGACGGTCAGGCCCTGCTCCTTGGCGTGGGCGCTGTCGACGACGGCCACCTTGGCGGACGTCTCGCCGGCCGTGAACGTACGGCCGGAGGTGATCTTCGAGGAGGTGAGAGGTCCGAGACCCTGGTGGGCGACGTCGGTCCCGTACACGGTGTACGAGTCGACGCCGAAGTCCGCGCCGCCGCCGCGCACTTCACCGCCGGCCCCGCCCTGGCCCGGGGCCTGACCGGGCTGCGCGGGCCGGACCTCGCCGCTCGCGAAGCGCCCGTCGACCTTCATCACCCGGGCGCTGAGCCCGCCGACGGCGTCCGCGACCCCGTCCTGTGCGGCGACCTTGGCGACGGTCGACGCGGTGAGCGTCTCGAACCCCTGCACCATGACGACGTCCTGGCTCTGCTGCGCGCTGTCCGTGCCCGCGCCGGCGTCGAACCGGAAGCGGGGCCGCCGGACGGCGTCGCCCTCCCCGGGCGGGGAAGCGGCCTTCGTGACCGTCATGTCGGTGCCGAGTCCGTACAGCGACTCCAGCACCTTGGTCTGGGCCCGGCTCATGCCGGCGGTGACCGAGTCGACCACGATGACCAGCGCGATCCCGAGGGCCAGCCCCGAGGCGACGACGAGCGCCGCCTTGCGTCGACGGCGCAACTCGCGCCGGAGGTAGGTGAAGAACATGCCGCGAAAGCTATGGACGCGGCGTGATGGTGGGTTGAGGCCCCGGTGAGAGTCGTATGAGAAGCGGCAGCACCACCCGGACGGGTGAGAACTCCACGAGACGTCTAACATGTCGTAGACGACATATTACGGTCTGCGGCATGGACGACCTGCACGCGATCGAACTTGAGCCGGAGGTACGCGACTGGCTGGCACTTCTGCCCGACAAGCAGTACCGCAAAGTGGAGGAGTACGCCGGGTTACTGGCAACGCTGGGCACCAGGACCCCCATGCCCTTCGCGCGTCCGCTCAGAGACGGCGTGTACGAGCTCCGGCCGACGCTTGACGGCGAGGACACCCGTATCACCTACTGGTTCACCCCGGACCGGCGGATCGTCCTCCTGACCGTCTTCCGGAAGACCCGCATGCGTGAGGACGCCCAAGTGGACCGAGCCGTGATCGCCCGCAAGGTATGCGCGGAGGATCACGGACCCGCCCACACCACTTACAGCCGTGGCGAGAGGGGATGAGCACCATGAACCACACACGCTGGAAGCTCAACCGTGAGAGGGCGGTGAGCGACGGAAGCACCGAACCGGAGGAAGCCGCGTCCGACCGCGCCGAGATCCGGCTGGCCATGGCCTTTGCCAAAGCCGTCTACGACCGCCGCCAGAGACTCGGACTGTCCCAGTCGGAAGTCGCCCAGCGCGCCGGGCTGACCCAGGCGAAGGTCTCGCGCATCGAAGGGGCCGACGCGGTGCCGACCCTTCCCCTGCTTCGGCGCCTGGCTCAGGCCCTGGACGCCACGCTGAACATCGCCCTGGACAGCGATCGCGAAGAGGTGACGTTCATCGACCGTCGGGCAGCGTGAGGGGATCACGGCAGGCGTCCCCGTTGGTTCAACTCTCGAACGCGCGCCCGCAGCACCTCGCGCGGTGACGCGGGCGTCAGTTCGTCGGCCGGGCAGTCCCACTCCCGGCCGCCGCCCAGCGGGCGCAGCTGCACACGGCCACCGACGTGGCCCATCACCTCGCCGATCCGCCCGTCCCGGGCGTCGATCATGTACTCGGGAGCGCTCATCGCCGCACCTCGCGCAGGACCGCGACCAGCCGGAGGGCGGTGTCCACGTTGCAGCGCCCCAGGTCCACCAGCGGGTACGGCGCCTCGCCCGCGGCCGACACCGGGTCCACCCGCAGGGACGGCAGGGTCACCCCGACCCTGCCGAGTTCGTCGCGCAACTGGCTCACCACGTGCTCCACGGACACCATCCCCATGACCAGGCACCTCCACGCTGAGTGTTCGGCTTCTGTACACAGCGTGGTCGATTCCCGGCTAGTCTGAACACAAAGGCGGCCCAACAACCCCATCTGTGCTAACGGGAGTTGACACATGCCCGGTCCGAAGGATCTCGACCCTTCCTCCTCCCCCAGGGCACTGCTCGGCGCCGAGCTGCGCCATGCCCGCGAGAACGCCGGACTCAGCCAGGACGCGCTCGGCGAGAAGCTCTTCGTGAGCGGCTCGTTCATCGGCCAACTGGAGTCCGGTACGCGGCGGATGCAGCCGGAGATCGCTGCCCGGATCGACCGCATACTGGGCACGAACGGGTTCTTCCAACGCAACTGCCGGGCCGCCAACAAGTCGCGGTACCCCGACCACTTCGCGGAGGCGGCGGAGGTGGAAGCGGTCGCGACGGCCATCAGGGAGTACGCGCCGCTGCTGATCCCGGGCGTGCTGCAGACGGAGGCGTACGCGCGGGCCGTGTTCCGTGGCGGGCGTCCCACGGCTACGGATGACGTCATCGACGAGCTGGTGGAGGCGCGTCTCGCCCGCGCGCACATCCTCGACGACCCGACGAAGCCACTGTTCTGGGCGGTCCTGGACGAGGCGGTCCTCCGCCGGGAGGTCGGCGGACCGGCGGTGATGGCCGAGGCGCTCCGACACATCGCCGAGTTGGGCCGGGCTCACCGGGTGATCGTCCAGGTCATCCCGTTCGCGGCCGGCGCGCACATGGCCCTGGGGGGCGCACTCAAACTGATGGCCTTCGACGACGCGCCACCGCTCGCCTATCTGGAAAGCCTCGGCTCAGGACAGTTGCACGACGATCCCGCCACGGTCCGACACTACGAACTGTCCTACGATCTGCTCGGGGCCGGCGCACTGTCACCTCAAGAATCCCTGGCCCTGCTCACCTCAGTGGCGGAGGATTACGCCCATGAAGATCGACATCCTTGAGTGGCGCAAGTCGAGCTACAGCGATGCCAGTGGCGGCAACTGTCTGGAGGTCGCCCGGTGGCGCAAGTCCACGCACAGTGGCGCTAGCGGCGGTGACTGCCTCGAAGTCACCGACGGCAACCCGGACATCGTTCCCGTCCGTGACTCCAAGAACCCCACCGGCCCGAAGCTCGTGTTCCGGGCCGCCGCCTGGTCCGCGTTCGTAGCGGGCCTCAAGCGATAGAGCGCCACCGCGGCCCCGGGGCTCAGGCCCCGGGGCCGTACCGCGTCTCCAACAGGTGCCGCAGCAGCGCGAGGTCCTTGCGGTTGGCGCGGCGCATCGCGGCGGCCAGGACGCGGCTGCTGCCGCCGCCCCGGTTCCGGAGGGTCATCCGGGTGCGGTCGCCCGTATCTCCGTACGGCTCCCAGGTGTACGTGGTCTCCATGGGGAACGGCCCCTGGTCGGCCCGCATCACCAGCCGTCGGCCGGGCTCGTAGGCGACGATCTCGTACGTGTAGACCAGCCGCCGCCCCAGAAAGCGGGCGACGAACGCGGCTCGTGCGCCGACCGCGACCTCGGCGACCGTCTCCCACTCGACGGACACGATGTTGACGTACCACTCGGGCGCGTTCGACGGATCCGCGACGTACGCCGCGACGCGGTCGCACGGGGCGTCGATCACGGTCTCGGTCAGGACGTCGACGGCCATGACCCCAGCGTAGGCCCGAAGCTCCGGGGCCGGGCGCCGCACGCGGACCGGAGGCGCGTCCGGGCCGCCCGGGCCCGCGCGCGCCTCCGGCCCACCCCGTCAGGCACGGCCCTTCTCATAGGTGACCAGGCCCTCGGTGAGCTTGAGCGGCACGCCGATCAGCTCGACCAGAAGTGCCTTCCACGCGTAGAAGACGTTGACCATCTTGTTCATGTAGACGAACGGGAAGTTGCGGAGGATCCGCACCCACGACAGATGGCGGCGTTTTATCGCATAGATCAGCGGGAGCCACATCAACACCATCTCGAAGCCCAGCCACCACATCAGCGTGGTCCCGACGTCCTGGTGCAGGACGAAGATCAGGAAGAACGGCATGACGTACCAGAGGGGCGCGGTGACGATGTCCCAGCAGGCGATGAGGATCCACAGGAACAGCAGCGGCTTGTGGCAGAACATCTGCCCCGAGTGGATGCGGACGTTCTGGAAGAAGCCCGCCATCCAGCGCCAGACCTGCTTGCGGAGGTAGACGAGGTCGGTCGGGTCCGCCGCCCAGGCGACGGCGTCGCCGACGTAGACCGCGCGACGCCCCTCGATCTGCTTGCTCCACGTGTAGTCCATGTCCTCGACGATGGTCCGCTCGGGGAACCCGCCGAAGCGGCGCAGCTCGTCGGTGCGGAAGGCGGAGCAGCAGCCGGAGCAGACGACCGGGCTGTTGGCGGCGTTCTGGATCGGCCGCTGGAAGTGGAAGCCGAAGAGGTACTCGATGCACCGGCCCCGCTCGGTCGCCGTGTCGTCGAACCGCGTCTGGACGCAGCCGGCGGCGATCGCCACCCGGTCCTCGCGGAAGGGCGCCTTGATCAGTTCGACGTAGTCGGGGGCGAGGAGCGTGTCGGCGTCGACGGGCAGGACGAGGTCCGTGTGTACGTAGGGGAGCCCGTAGTTCTGTGCCTTCGCCTTGCTGCCCCGGTTGTGCTGGGGCCTGACGACGGTGACTCCGAAGGAGCGGGCGACGTCCCCGGTGCGGTCCGAGGAACAGTCGTCGACGACGATGATCTCGTCGAAGGGTTCGGACTGCGCGAGGAGGGACATCAGCGTGTCGCCGAGTCCCTCCTCCTCGTTGTGCGCCGGAACCAGGGCGGTGACGGTCAGGCGTTCCGTCCGGGGGCGGGATGCGGGCGCTGCCGCGAGGTCCGTGGTACCGGTGGCACTCATCAGCTGCCTCGGAACCAGCTCAGCAGCTTGCCGACCACTGCGGCGATGATGCCGATGAGTGCGTAGAGGGGCCAGGAGACTCCGGTGTGTGCGAGCGAGCCGTACATGGTGTCGCCGACTTTCCATAAGAACGGGTCGTGAAGGTGGTGAGAGGCGCACGCTTCTGCGCCGGGAGGATGGCCGCCCACTCCGGTGGGTGCCTGGAGCGGCTGTCCATCTGCTGTATGTTTACGTCGTATGTTTAGAGTGTCCATCTATATCCTGGAAAGTGTCAACCCGTACCGGCGCGTAAGTGGAGGGAACCCGCTTACGCCGTACACGTACGGTGGAACGGAGGCCGCTGTGCCCGGGGCATACCTGCCGAGGGGGACGATCGACGCGACGGAACGGATCGGTGAGCGCCGTGGCCCCTGAGGACGCGCCCGGACGACGTGCCAGCGACCGCGGGAGGTACGGGAAGCTGTCGCGGGAGCGTGTACTGGTCGCCGCCCTCGGGGTGGTCGACGCCGAGGGCCTCTCGGCGCTCAGCATGCGCCGGCTCGGTACCGAACTCGGCGTGGAGGCCATGTCCCTGTACCGGTACCTGCCGGGCAAGGGCGCGCTGCTCGACGGACTTGTCGAGGCGCTGTACCAGCAGGTCGAGGAGCACCTGGCGCGGGAGGCCGGCGACGTACCGGAGGGCTGGGGCGCGCCGGAAGCCGCGGACGTCCCCGCCACCGGCGCCCCGCCCGCATCGCGAGCCGCACCGGAAACACAGACCGCGCCCCAAGCACAGCCCGGCGCACCCGAAGCGCGGCCCGGATCCGAAGGCCCCGGCTGGCGGGCCGGCCTGCAGCGCATCGCGTACGCCGTCTACGCCGTCGGGCTGCGCCACCCGGAGGTGGTGCCGCTGCTCGCCACCCGGATGCTGAGCGTCCCCCTGGCGCGGCGGCCGGCCGCCGTGCTGCGCGTCGACGAGAACGTCCTGCGGCTGCTGCACGCGGGCGGGCTGGACACGGCCACGGCGACGGCCGCGCACCGGGCGTTCACGGCCTGGCTGCTCGGCTATCTCCTGGTGGACCTGCGCGCCATGGTCGACGCGCCCGAGGAACCGGACCCGGCGTTCCGGCTGGGGCTGCACCGCCTGCCCGCCCACGACTTCCCGAGGCTCCGGGAGAGCGCCCCCTCCCTCGCGGGGCGGGGCGGCCGGGCGGAGCTGTCCGCCGGGGTGGACGCGCTGCTGGACCGGGTGATCCGGGGGGCGGCCGGGGCGCGGTGAGCGCCACCGGGGCGGCCGGCCCCGAAAACGCCCGAGGGCGGTACCCCCCTGGGAGTGGGGGTACCGCCCTCGGAACGAAAGGACTGCGTCCGATCCGCGAGGATCAGAAGTCCATGTCACCGCCCGGCATGCCGCCCGGAGCACCGGCCGCGGCCTTCTCCGGCTTGTCGGCGATGACGGCCTCGGTGGTGAGGAACAGCGCCGCGATGGAGGCCGCGTTCTGCAGAGCGGAACGGGTCACCTTGGCGGGGTCGATGATGCCCTCGGCGATCATGTCGACGTACTCGCCGGTCGCGGCGTTCAGGCCGTGGCCGACGGGCAGGTTGCGCACCTTCTCGACGATGACGCCACCCTCGAGACCACCGTTGACGGCGATCTGCTTCAGCGGGGCCTCCAGGGCCAGGCGGACGGCGTTGGCGCCGGTCGCCTCGTCACCCTCGAGCTCCAGCTTCTCGAAGACGCTGGACGCCTGGAGCAGGGCCACGCCACCACCGGCGACGATGCCCTCCTCGACGGCGGCCTTGGCGTTGCGCACCGCGTCCTCGATGCGGTGCTTGCGCTCCTTGAGCTCGACCTCGGTGGCGGCACCGGCCTTGATGACGGCCACGCCGCCGGCCAGCTTCGCCAGACGCTCCTGGAGCTTCTCGCGGTCGTAGTCCGAGTCGGAGTTCTCGATCTCGGCACGGATCTGGTTGACGCGACCCGCGACCTGGTCGCTGTCACCGGCACCGTCGACGATGGTGGTCTCGTCCTTGGTGATGACGACCTTGCGGGCACGGCCCAGCAGGTCCAGGCCGGCGTTCTCGAGCTTGAGGCCGACCTCCTCGGAGATGACCTGGCCACCGGTGAGGATGGCGATGTCGTTCAGCATGGCCTTGCGGCGGTCGCCGAAGCCCGGGGCCTTGACGGCGACGGACTTGAAGGTGCCACGGATCTTGTTGACGACCAGGGTCGACAGGGCCTCGCCCTCGACGTCCTCGGCGATGATCAGCAGCGGCTTGCCGGACTGCATGACCTTCTCCAGCAGCGGGAGCAGGTCCTTCACCGAGGAGATCTTCGAGTTGACGATCAGGATGTACGGGTCGTCGAGCGACGCCTCCATACGCTCCATGTCGGTGGCGAAGTACGCCGAGATGTAGCCCTTGTCGAAGCGCATACCCTCGGTGAGCTCCAGCTCCAGACCGAAGGTCTGGGACTCCTCGACGGTGATGACGCCTTCCTTGCCGACCTTGTCCATGGCCTCGGCGATGAGCTCGCCGATCTGGGTGTCGGCGGCGGAGATGGAGGCCGTGGAAGCGATCTGCTCCTTGGTCTCGACATCCTTCGCCTGCTCCAGCAGCGCGCCGGAGACGGCCTCGACGGCGGTCTCGATGCCGCGCTTCAGGGCCATCGGGTTGGCGCCGGCGGCGACGTTGCGCAGACCCTCGCGGACGAGCGCCTGGGCGAGGACGGTCGCGGTGGTCGTACCGTCACCGGCGACGTCGTCCGTCTTCTTGGCGACTTCCTTGACCAGCTCGGCGCCGATCTTCTCGTACGGGTCCTCGAGCTCGATCTCCTTGGCGATGGACACACCATCGTTGGTGATCGTGGGGGCGCCCCACTTCTTCTCGAGGACGACGTTGCGACCCTTGGGGCCCAGGGTCACCTTGACGGCGTCGGCGAGCTGGTTCATGCCGCGCTCGAGGCCGCGCCGTGCCTCCTCGTCGAACGCGATGATCTTGGCCATGTGAAGTGGTCCTCCCGGACTGGGGTGGATGCTCCGGACCGCGCTGGCGCCCGCGACGGACGGTCTGCCTGCCTGAGGTGGTTCCTTGCCCCACCGGCCTGCGGACCTCACCGACCCGGTCCTTCGTTGTCACTCTCACCTTCAGAGTGCTAACGCAATGATTAGCACTCGACCCATGCGAGTGCAAGCGCCTCCCGCAGATCCGGGACGTCGTCCGGACATGCGCGAGGGGCCCGCGTCCCCTGGAACGCGGGCCCCTCGGCACTTGCGGTGTCGACAGTCGATGGTCGGTCGATCGCGACGCGGCTCTCAGCCGGCGGCGAGCTTGACCATGTCCGCCTGCGGACCCTTCTGGCCCTGCGAGATCTCGAACTCGACCCGCTGACCTTCTTCAAGGGTGCGGTAGCCGTCCATCTGGATCGCGCTGTAGTGGACGAAAACATCCGCACCACCGTCGACCGCGATGAAGCCGTACCCCTTCTCCGCGTTGAACCACTTGACGGTGCCCTGAGCCATGCCTAACTCCCCTATTACTGGCCCTTGCACAGGACCGCACTTCGCGGACCCGGGTCAGACCTCACCCACTGACAGGTGTGAGCGTGCGCCGTAACGCGTCGACCGCCGCTGAATGTATCTGCCCAACTGCCGTCTGCAACAGGTCAGTCGGACGAGAAATCCGAGCACGGATGAACGGAAAATGCGGCCGAAGGGGCCAGAATCCCGGGCAAGTCGGGCCCGGCAAAGGGGCGCAAATGGCGCAACTCGCGGGGGTACATTGACTGCATCTTGTCGCGGCCGCGCAATACTTCATATGCGTCCGGCACACGCGGCGGCGGGGACTTCCCCAACTCTACCGCGCTCAACCATGCAGAATTGCCCCCTCCGCTTCTCTCGCGGAGGGGGCAGGATCCGTCACGCTCGGTACGTCAGCAACCGCCGGCGACGGCCGGGATGATCGAGACGCCGGCGCCGTCGGGCGTGGCCGTCCCCAGACCGTCCTCGAAGCGCACGTCGTCGTCGTTGACGTACACGTTGACGAAGCGGCGCAGCTTGCCCTGGTCGTCCAGGACACGGGCGGCGATGCCCGGGTGGTTCTTCTCCAGCGACTCGATGACCTCGGAGAGGGTCGCGCCCTCCGCCGTGACCTCGGCCTGGCCACCGGTGTACGTACGGAGGATGGTGGGGATGCGGACGTTGACGCTCATGTCGTCGTGCTGCCTTTCGGTCGTTCAGGCCAGGCCGGCGTCGCGGAACGCGTCCAGGCTCGGGCGGATGGTGGCGGTCGGGCCCGTGGTCGGAGCGACCGCGTCGAGGGTCTTCAGGCCGTCGCCCGTGTTGAGCACGACCATGGTCAGCGACGGGTCCAGCGCACCCGCCTCGATCAGCTTCTTCGTCACGCCCACGGTCACCCCGCCCGCCGTCTCGGCGAAGATGCCCTCCGTACGGGCCAGCAGCTTGATCGCGTCGACCACCTGCGCGTCGTCCACGTCCTCCACCGCGCCACCGGTGCGGCGGGCGATGTCCAGGACGTAGGGGCCGTCGGCCGGGTTGCCGATGGCGAGCGACTTGGCGATCGTGTTCGGCTTCTGGGGCCGCACCACGTCGTGACCGGCCTTGAAGGCCGCCGACACCGGGGAGCAGCCCTCCGCCTGCGCACCGAAGATCTTGTACGGCTTGTCCTCGACCAGGCCCAGCTTGATCAGCTCCTGGAGCCCCTTGTCGATCTTCGTCAGCTGCGAGCCGGACGCGATCGGGATCACCAGCTGGTCGGGCAGCCGCCAGCCGAGCTGCTCGCAGATCTCGTACGCCAGCGTCTTGGAACCCTCGGCGTAGTACGGCCGCAGGTTGACGTTGACGAAGCCCCAGCCTTCGCCCAGCGGGTCGCCGATGAGCTCCGAGCAGAAGCGGTTGACGTCGTCGTAGGTGCCCTCGATGCCGACCAGGTCACCGCCGTACACCGCGGCCATGACGACCTTGCCCTGCTCCAGGTCGTGCGGGATGAACACGCAGGACCGGAAGCCCGCCCGGGCGGCGGCCGCACCGACGGCACCCGCCAGGTTGCCGGTCGACGAGCAGGACAGGGTGGTGAAACCGAAGGCGCGAGCCGCTTCGAGCGCCTGGGCGACGACCCGGTCCTTGAAGGAGTGGGTCGGGTTGCCCGAGTCGTCCTTGACGAACAGCTTGCCCGGCTCGACACCCAGCTCGCGGGCGAGGTTGTCGGCCTGGACCAGCTTGGTCCAGCCGGGGTTCAGGTTCGGCTTGCCGGCCACGTCCTCCGGGACGGGCAGCAGCGGCGCGTACCGCCAGATGTTCGCGGGTCCGGCCTCGATCCGCTTGCGCAGGCCCTCCGGGTCGCCGACCGGCAGGTCGTAGGCGATCTCCAGGGGCCCGAAACACAGCTCACAGGCGAAAATGGGACCGAGCTCGAAACGCTCGCCGCACTCGCGACAGGAGAGGGCGGAAGCAGGCCCGAGGTCGACGTTCTTGGCGGTGGCGACAGTCTGTACAGCCATGGAGGCGAGGCCCTTTCTCCTCATCTTCCTCATGGCGCACTTCGCCATGAGACGGATTTGGCACCTTCCCTAGCCGGGGCCTCGCGCAAGACATGCGAGTGCCGACTGGAGGGTTGCCGGGGCTTCAACGGGCCGTGTCCCTCTGCCCCTCTGGATGAGCGGTATTCGGTTGTGTGCGCGGGGGACCCGACATGCGACGGTCATCCGCGTTGTTCAAGACTGTAACCGAACCCCTGGACGCTTGAGATGGTCGTCCGATACGCGAGATGGAGATCACGTGCTGGAAGAGGTGGAGCGCTGGCTGGAGCGGCGGTCCTGGTCCGTGACCGATCGACCGCTCGACCGGCTGCTCGCGGCCAAGCACGGTACGACCGTCAGTGTCGTCCTGCCGGCGCTCAACGAGGAGGCCACGGTCGGCGACATCGTCACCGTGATCCGCCGCGAACTGATGTCCGCCGCGGCCCCGCTCGTCGACGAACTGGTGGTGATCGACTCCGGCTCCACCGACCGGACCTCCGAGGTGGCTGCCGCGGCCGGCGCACGCGTGGTGCACCGCGACGCGATACTCCCCCGCATACCCGCCCTCCCCGGCAAGGGAGAGGTGCTGTGGCGCTCCCTCCTCGCCACCACCGGCGACATCGTCTGCTTCGTCGACGCCGACCTGCGCGACTTCTCGGCCGACTTCGTCACCGGGATCGTCGGCCCCCTCCTCACCGACCCGTCCGTCCACTTCGTCAAGGCCATGTACGACCGCCCCCTCGCCGGCGCGCCCGGCCGGGGCGGGCGCGTGACGGAACTGGTGGCACGGCCCCTGCTGAACCTGCACTGGCCGCAGCTGGCCGGATTCGTCCAACCCCTCGGCGGCGAGTACGCGGCGCGCCGCTCCCTGCTGGAACGGCTCCCCTTCCCCGTCGGGTACGGGGTGGAACTCGGCCTCCTCGTGGACGCCCTGCACACCGTGGGCCTCGACGCCCTGGCCCAGGTGGACGTGGGCGTGCGCAAGCACCGGCACCAGGACGAACGGGCACTGGGCCGGATGGCGGCCGCGATCTACCGGACGGCGCAGCTGAGGCTGTCGCGCGGCCACCTGGTGCGGCCGCGGCTGACCCAGTTCGACCGCGGCGACGACGGGTTCGTACCGCGCACCCACGACGTCGACACCGAGGAACGCCCGCCGATGATCGAGGTGGCCGAGTACGTGCGGCGCCGCCGGGTGGCCTGAGCGCCGTACGTTTGAGCGTTTCCGCTACGGGCTAGGTTCGTTCCCATGGCAGCCCAGATTCTTGTCGCCTCGAACCGCGGTCCGGTCAGCTACGTGCCACGGGAGGACGGGACGTTCGACGCCCGGCGCGGCGGGGGCGGGCTGGTGTCGGGACTGTCCGCGATCGGGCCCGACGCGGGCGCCCTGTGGGTCTGCGCCGCCCTGAGCGACGGCGACCGGCAGGCCGTGCGGCAGGGCGCGGCGGCCGAGCCGGGCGTGAAGATGCTGGACATCGACGCGGCCGTGCACGCCGACGCGTACAACGGCATCGCCAACTCCGTGCTGTGGTTCGTGAACCACCTGCTGTACCAGACACCACTGGAACCCGCCTTCGACGCCGGCTTCCGCCGCCAGTGGGCCTCGTACCGCCTCTACAACCGCGCCTTCGCCGAGGCCCTCGCCGAGGAGGCGGCCGACGAGGCCGTCGTCATCGTCCAGGACTACCACCTTGCCCTCGTCCCCGGCATGCTCCGCGAACTCCGCCCCGACCTGCGGATCGGGCACTTCTCGCACACCCCGTGGGCGCCCCCCGAATACTTCGCCATGCTCCCCGACGACATCGCGGAGGAACTGCTCCTCGGCATGCTCGGCGCGGACCGGCTCGGCTTCCTGACCTGGCGCTGGCTCCAGGCCTTCCAGGCCTGCTGCGCCACGTCGCTGCGGGACATGGACGTGACGACGCAATGGCCCAAGGACCAGGCGCCGAGCGTGCAGTACTGGGCGCACGGCAAGCCCCACCGGACCGAGCTGGGCGTGCACGGCCTCGGCGCCGACGGCGACTTCCTGCGCGAGCGGTCGCGCCGCCCGGACGTCGACGACCGGATGGCGATGCTCCGCGACCAGATCGGTCCCGACCGCAGGACGATCGTCCGCGTCGACCGCACCGAACTGTCCAAGAACATCGTCCGCGGCCTGCTGGCCTACCGGCACCTGCTGTCCGAGCGCCCCGAGTGGCACGAGCGGGTCGTGCACCTCGCCTTCGCCTACCCCTCCCGCCAGGACCTCGCCGTCTACCGCGAGTACACCGCGGAGGTCGCCCGCCTCGCGGACGAGATCAACGCGGAGTACGGCCGCGACGGCTGGACCCCGGTGATCCTCCACGTCGAGGACGACTTCGCCCGCTCGCTGGCCGCGTACCGCCTGGCCGACGTCGCCCTGGTCAACCCCATCCGCGACGGCATGAACCTCGTCGCCAAGGAGGTCCCGGTCGTCTCCGACGCGGGCTGCGCGCTGGTGCTGTCCCGGGAGGCGGGCGCGTACGAGGAGCTGCGCGACGACGCGATCACCGTGAACCCGTACGACATCACGGGCACGGCGGACGCCCTCCACGAGGCGCTGTCCATGCCCCCCGCCGAGCGCGCCGACCGCACCAAGCGCCTCGCCGCGGCCGCCACGTCCCTCCCCCCGGCCCGCTGGTTCCTCGACCAGCTCAACGCCCTGCGCTCCCTCTGACCCCGCGCCCCCGCGTGGCCCCTCGCGGGGCGTGCGCGGGGCGTGCCTGTGCGGTCGGTTGCTGCCGGTGGGCGGGGTACGGGGCCCCTCCGGGCTCACCTCCTCGCGGTTGGCGGGGCGCCCAGCCGGCTTTGTCACCGTTGCTCGCCGCCAATCCGCTGCGGGGGCGACCCTGCACGGCCCCTCCTCGCCGAGTCCGGGAACATCCCGCCAACGCCCAGCAGACCGCCTACGCGCCGGTGCGAGGCTGCGCCCCCTACCCCACCGGCCGGCTGATGGCCGACGGCCCGAGGGTCGAAGCCACTCACCGGCCTGCAGCCGGGGGACGGCCCGGGGTGGGGCCGTGCAGGATCGCCCCCGCAGGGATGGGGGTACCCCCTGCTCGAGCGCAGCGAGAGCTTGGGGGAGGCAAGGGGCGGGCTCCCTTACGCGTGACCCAAGGCCGCCGGCCCCGAGGAGGTGAGCCCGGAGGGGCCACGCCCCGCCACCCACCGGACAGGCACCGCACGGGGGGCGCACCGGGAGGGGGGCGCCACCCGGGCGGCGGAGGGGTCAGGCGGCGGCCAGGGCGGACAGGAAGCCGGCCACCCCGGCGGGGCCGGGGACCTGGAGGTCGGCGCGGCGGGCGACTTCGGTGACCTCGTCGCTGCCGCTGCACACCAGCAGGCCGGGCACCCCGTCGGAGCGCAGCTTCTCGACGGCGGTGAAGGCGGGCAGGTCGCCCAGGTCGTCGCCGGCGTACACGACGGTCCGCGCGCCGGTCTCGCGTACGTACTCGGTGAGCGCCACGCCCTTGTCGACGCCCGGGGGGCGGAGTTCCAGGACCATGCGGCCCGGTTCGAGGACCAGGCCGTGGTCGGCCGCCAGGTCGGCGAGGGGGCCGCGCAGGGCGTCGAACGCGGCCTGCGGGTCGTCGGCGCGCCGGGTGTGGACGGCCACCGCGCGCCCCTTCTCCTCGATCCACGTGCCGCGCCACGCGCCCGCCCGGTCGAGGAAGCCGGGCAGTTCGGCGCGGACGGCGGCGACGCCCGGGTGCTCGGGGGCCGCCTGGACGGTGCCGGTGACGGCGTCCCACCGTTCGGCGCCGTAGTGGCCGAGGACCACCAGGTGCTCCAGGCCCGGGACGCCGGCGAAGCCGCCGTACCGTACCGCCACTCCGGCGGGGCGGCCGGTGATGACCACCACGGAGGCGACGCGCGGGGCGAGCGCGGCGATGGCGGGGACGGCGCCGGGGTGGGCGCGGGCCTGCTCGGGGTCGTCCACGATGTCGGCGAGGGTGCCGTCGAAGTCGAGTGCGACGACCGCCCGCTCCGGGTGGGCCAGGAAGGCCGCCAGGCCCTCGCGGCCGGCGGGCGTGGCGGGACGCGGCAAGGAATCCGGTTGGGTGCCCATGACCCGAAACCTATCCAGGGCCCCGGCCGCGCACACCTACCGCCGCGCCTCCCGCGACGCGCGCAGCCGCCGCAGCCGGTTGACGGTGACGGGGTCGTGGGCGAGGGCCGCCGGGTCGTCGAGGAGCGCGTTGAGCAGCTGGTAGTAGCGGGTGGGCGAGAGGCCCAGCTGTTCGCGTATGGCGCGTTCCTTGGCGCCGGGGCCGGGCCAGGAGAGCCGTTCCACGGCGAGGACGGCGCGGTCCCGGTCGGTCAGGCCCGGGCGCCCGCCCGGATCGGGGCGCTCACCCGGATCGGGGCGCGCGTCCGGCTCGGGGCGCGCATCCGGGGCCACGGCCTGGCTCGGGTCCGGTGCCGGGGCCGGGGCCCGGTCGGGGACGCGGTCCGGGGCCCGGTCCGGGCGGCGGGGAGAAGCGGTCATATGAGCAACATAGTTACTCGGCCGCCTCCGCGTCCTTCGCGTCCCGCGCGATGCCCGACAGCACCGCGTCCGGGTCGCCGCCCGGGGCGACGGCCTTGCCGATGTTCTTCTTGATGCTCTCGCTCACCTTGGCCCACGACGTGTGGCCGACCGGGTACAGCTCGGAGGTGGGCAGTTCCTCCAGGAACGGCCACAGGTCCTGGTGCTTGGGGTCGTTGCGCATCGCGGCGGTGGCGGTGGAGGTGACGGGGAGGATGTCGTACCGGTCGGAGAAGGCGAGCACGTTCTTGTCCTCGTACACGTACGTGAGGAACGTGCCGATCTCCTTGCGGTGGCCGTTCTGCTTGAACGCCATCATCCAGTCGGCCACGCCCATCGCGGGTCGGCCCTCGCCGTCGGGGCTCGGCAGGGGGAGCTTGCCGACCTTCACGCCGGCCTTCTCGGCGGCGTCCATCAGGGTGGGGTGGCCGTTGAGCATGCCGACGTCGCCCTGGACGAAGGCGTCGAAAGCCTCCTGGCGGTCGAGCTCGCCGGGGGCGACGGGGCCGGTGAGGCCCTTGCCGACGAGGTTGTTCTTCAGCCAGGTGAAGGTGGTGACGTTCTCGTTGGAGTTGATGTCGTAGGAGATGTTGCCGGAGTCGCGGTAGCCGCCGCCGCCCGCCAGCATCCACATCATGGTCTCGGCCTGGGACTCCTCGGTGCCGAGCGGGAGGGCGAAGGGGTACTTCACGCCCTCGCCCTTCAGCTTCTCGGCGGCCGTGCGGATCTCGTCCCAGGTCTTGGGCGGCTTGGCGCCGGCCTTCTCGAAGAGGCCCTTGTTGTAGAAGAGCAGGCGGGTGCTGGCCGCGAAGGGCATGCCGTACTGGGCCCGCTCGACCTGGCCGGCGCGGGCGAGGAGGGGCAGGAAGTTGGCCTGGGTGGGGATGGGGAGGATGTCGTCGACCTTGTACAGCCGGTCCGCGGCGGCGTGGTCGGCGTAGGCGCCGATCTGGGCCAGGTCGGGGGCCTCGCCCTTGGCGACCATCTCGGCGACCTCGCGGTCGACGTCCTTCCAGGACATGACGTCGACGTCGACGGTGATGCCGGGGTGGGACTTCTCGAACGAGGCGACGAGGTCGTCCCAGTACTTCTGGGAGGTGTTGGCGTCACCGCTGCCGTAGTCGGCGGCGACGAGTTTCAGCGTCACGTCCTCGGCGCCCTCGCCGGCTCCGCAGCCGGCGAGCGTCGCCGCCATGCCCAGTGCGGCCACCGCCGCGGTCAGTCGTATGTAGCGGCGCTGCACAGAGCTCATCCCCACTTTTGTTTCCTGCCTGCGTGGTGATTTTCCCACAACGCGGGATGAGGTCTACACCACCTGGGTATCGCTTGGCCGAAACCGTCTCCGCAGCCGTAGGAGCCCTGGCATGTCACGTACCGCAGCAGAGATCGCCACCCAGCCCGCCTGCTGGCGCCGGGCCGTCGAGGCGGCGGGGGCGTTCGGGGAGGGGCTGCCGCGCCCCGGGGAGCGGGTGGCGGTGACCGGCTGCGGGACGTCGTGGTTCATGGCGATCGCGTACGCGGCGCTGCGGGAGGCGGCGGGCGAGGGCGAGACGGACGCGTTCGCGTCGTCGGAGTTCCCGTCGTCGCGTGCGTACGACCGGGTCGTGGCGATCACCCGTTCGGGTACGACCACGGAGGTGCTGGACCTGCTGGGGGTGCTGCGCGGGCGGGGGGTGCCGGCGCTGGCGCTGACGGCCGATCCGAAGACGCCGGTCATGGGGGCGGCGGACGCGGTGGCGGTGCTGGACTGGGCGGACGAGGAGTCGGTGGTGCAGACCCGGTTCGCGACGACGGCGCTGGCGTTCCTGCGTGCCGGGCTGGGCGCGGTGCGGGGGGTGAAGCCGGTGGCGGAGGCGGCGGTGGACGCGGAGGCGGCGCTGGCGGAGCCGTTGCCGCCGGCGGTGACGGGGGCGGAGCAGTGGACGTTCCTGGGCCGGGGGTGGACGTACGGGCTGGCGCTGGAGGCGGGGCTGAAGATGCGGGAGGCGGCGGGGGCGTGGACGGAGGCGTACCCCGCGATGGAGTACCGGCACGGCCCGATCTCGATCACCGGTCCGGGGCGGGTGACGTGGGTGTTCGGGGACGTGCCGGAGGGGCTGGCGGGGGACGTGGCGCGGGTCGGCGGGACGCTGCACGCGCACGCGACGGCGGATCCGATGGCGGATCTGGTGCGGGCGCAGCGGCTGGCGGTGGCGGTGGCGGAGGCGAAGGGGTGCGACCCGGACCGGCCGCGGAACCTGACGCGCAGCGTGATCCTGTCCTCGTAGGGGGCGTGCCGGGTGCCGGGGCGGCGCCCGTTCCGTCCCGGTGGGCCCATTTGTATGCGCGGACAACAATCCGGGCGAGTGGACTAGACCTTTCACGGGTTCACGAGTGACACTGTCTCCCGTGAGACACGTCATCGCCCTCGATGTGGGCGGCACCGGGATGAAGGCCGCCCTGGTCGGAGCCGACGGGGCCCTGCTGTACGAGGCGCGCCGCGCGACCGGCCGCGAGCGCGGCCCCGACGCGGTCGTGGAGTCCATCCTCGGCTTCGCCGCCGAGCTGCACGCCCACGGCCGTGAGCGGTACGGCGCGGCTGCCGTCGCCGCCGGTGTCGCCGTGCCCGGCATCGTCGACCCGGACCGGGGCCTCGCCGTGTACGCGGCCAACCTCGGCTGGCGGGACGTCCCGCTGCGGGCCCTCCTCGCGGAGCGGCTGGGCGGCCTGCCGGTCGCCCTGGGGCACGACGTGCGCACCGGCGGGCTCGCCGAGGGCCGCGTGGGCGCCGGGCGGGGCGCCGACCGGTTCCTGTTCGTGCCGCTGGGCACCGGCATCGCGGGCGCGATCGGCATCGGCGGCGTCATCGAGGCGGGCGCGCACGGGTACGCCGGCGAGATCGGCCACATCGTCGTGCGCCCCGGCGGGCCGGCGTGCGGCTGCGGTCAGCGCGGCTGCCTGGAGACGCTCGCCTCGGCCTCGGCCGTGTCGCGGAACTGGGCGGCGGCGAGCGGCGACCCCGAGGCGGACGCGGCGGACTGCGCCAAGGCCGTCGCCTCGGGCGACGAGCGGGCGGTACGGGTGTGGCGGGACGCCGTCGACGCGCTCGCCGACGGGCTGGTCACCGCGCTCACCCTGCTGGACCCCCGCACGCTCATCATCGGTGGCGGTCTCGCCGAGGCCGGGGAAACGTTGTTCACACCCCTTCGGGCGGCCGTCGAGGAGCGCGTGACGTTCCAGAAGCTGCCCGCCATCGTGCCGGCGGCCCTCGGGGACACCGCCGGATGCCTGGGCGCGGGCCTCCTCGCCTGGGACCTACTCGCCAGTTCGGAGGTATCCGCCTGATGGCCGATCACAAGGTTCTCGCCGGCGCCCGCGTGGTGCTGCCGACCGGGATCGTGGACAGCGGGCGGGTGATCGTCGCAGGCGGCCGTATCGTGGGCCACGCCCCGGCGGACGCCCCCTCCGTCGACCTCACCGGGCACTGGGTCGTCCCCGGCTTCGTCGACATGCACAACCACGGCGGCGGCGGCGCGTCCTTCACCTCCGGCACCGTGGACGAGGTCCTCAAGGGCGTCCACACGCACCTGCTGCACGGCGCCACCACCGTCGTCGCCTCCACCGTCACCGGCGACATGGACTTCCTCGCGCACCGCGCCGGGGAGCTGTCGGAGCTGGCCGAGCAGGGCGACATCGCGGGCATCCACTTCGAGGGCCCGTTCATCTCGCCGTGCCGCAAGGGCGCCCACAGCGAGGACCTGCTGCGCTACCCGGACCCGGCCGAGGTGCGCAAGCTGGTCGACGCGGCACGCGGCCACGCCCGGATGGTCACCCTCGCCACCGAACTGCCCGGCGGCCTCGACTCCGTACGCCTGCTGGCCGAGCACGGCGTCATCGCCGCGATCGGGCACACGGACGCCACGTACGAGCAGACGGTCGCGGCCATCGACGCGGGCGCCACCGTCGCCACCCACCTGTTCAACGCGATGCCCGCCCTGGGCCACCGGGCGCCCGGCCCGATCGCCGCGCTGCTTCAGGACGAGCGGGTCACGGTCGAGCTGATCAACGACGGCACCCACCTGCACCCGGCCGCGCTGGAACTGGCGTTCCGTCACGCCGGACCGGACCGGGTCGCGTTCATCACGGACGCGATGGACGCGGCGGGCTTCGGCGACGGCGTCTACCACCTCGGCCCGCTGGAGGTCGAGGTGCGCGACGGCGTCGCCCGGCTGGTGGAGGGCGGCTCGATCGCCGGCTCCACCCTCACCCTCGACACCGCGTTCAAGCGGGCGGCGACCATCGACCGGCTGCCCGTCGAGTCCATCGTGCGCGCCGTCTCCGCCAACCCGGCGAAGGTGCTGGGCCTGTACGACAGGGTCGGATCCCTGGAGCCCGGCAAGGACGCCGATCTGGTCGTCCTGGACGCGGAGTTCACCCTGGTGGGTGTCATGCGCAAGGGTGAATGGGTGGTCGAGCCCCGGCCGGCCTGATGCCGGCCGCCGCGCCGCCGGGCGGTCGGGCCGGGGGACTGGGCCAACCGCCTTCCGTTTGGCATGATCAGAACCCGGAGGCCCCGACCACGGGGCAGGAGCAGGCGCGTACTTCTCGGGGGTGTGACGGGTGATCCTGACGGTCACGCTCAACACCGCGCTCGACATCACCTACAAGGTGGACGCCCTCACCCCGCACGCCTCGCACCGCGTCACCGACGTCGCCGAGCGTCCCGGCGGCAAGGGCGTCAACGTCGCCCGCGTCCTCGCGGCCCTCGGCCACGACACCGTGGTCACCGGCTTCGCGGGCGGCCCCACCGGAGACGTCCTGCGCGACCTGCTGGCCCCGCTGCCGGTGCGCGACGCGCTCGTCCCGGTCGCCGGCACCACCCGCCGCACCGTCGCCGTCGTGGACGCCTCCACCGGCGACACCACCCAGCTCAACGAGCCGGGCCCGGCGGTCACCGCCGACGAGTGGTCGGCCTTCCTCACCGGCTACGACGCGCTGGTGCGCGAGGCCGACGCGGTCGCCCTGTGCGGCAGCCTGCCGCCCGGCATCCACGTCGGGGCGTACGCCGACCTGGTGCGCCGCGCCCGGGCCGCGTCCGTCCCCGTGGTCCTGGACACCAGCGGCGAGCCGCTGCGCCGGGGCATCGCCGCCCGGCCCGACCTGGTCAAGCCCAACGCCGAGGAGCTGGCCCGGCTCACCGGCGCCCGGGAGCCGCTGCGCGCCACGCGCGACGCCCGCCGCCGCGGCGCCCACGCCGTGGTCGCCTCGCTCGGGCCGGAGGGGTTGCTCGCGGTGACCCCGGACGGCATCTGGCAGGCCGCCCCGCCGTCCGCGGTGAAGGGCAACCCGACCGGTGCGGGCGACTCGGCGGTGGCGGGCCTGCTGTCGGGTCTGGTGGAGGGCCTGCCGTGGCCCGATCGGCTGGCGCGGGCGGTGGCCCTGTCGGCGGCCACGGTGCTGGCACCGGCGGCGGGCGAGTTCGACATGACGACGTACCGGGAACTGCTGTCCCGAAGCACGGTGACGGAGCACGCCACGGCCGCTTGACGGAGGTACGCACATGCCCCTCGTTCCCACCGGTGAACTGATCGCCCGGGCCAGGTCCGCCGACGGCGCCGTCGCCGCGTTCAACGTCATCACCCTGGAGCACGCCGAGGCGATCGCGGCCGGGGCCGAACGGGTGGGACGGCCCGCGATCCTGCAGATCTCCGAGAACGCCGTCAGGTTCCACGGCGGCGACCTGTCCGCCGTCGCCGCCGCGGCGGCGGCCGTCGCCCGCGCGTCCTCCGCGCCGCTCGGCCTCCACCTGGACCACGTGGTCACCCCCGACCTGCTGCGCGCCGCGCACACCGAGGGCTTCAGCTCCGTGATGTTCGACGCGTCGGCGCTGGGCTACGGCGACAACGTGAAGGCCACCGCCGAGGCCGTGCGGTGGGGGCACGAGCGGGGCATCTGGGTCGAGGCCGAGCTGGGGCGGGTCGGCGGCAAGGACGGCGCGCCGCCGCCGGACGCCCACACGCCGGGTGTCCGCACCGATCCGGCCGAGGCGGCCGCGTACGTCGCGGACACGGGTGTGGACGCGCTCGCCGTCGCGGTCGGCTCGTCCCACGCGATGACGCGGCGCACGGCCGCCCTGGACCACGCGCTGATCGGCGCCCTGCGCGACGCCGTCCCCGTCCCGCTGGTCCTGCACGGCTCGTCGGGCGTCCCGGACGACGGGCTCCGCGCCGCGGTCGCCGCCGGCATGACGAAGATCAACATCGGTACGGCCCTGAACAGCGCGTTCACCGGCGCGGTCCGCGGCCACCTCGCCGAGCACCCCGACGCGGTCGACCCCCGGAAATACCTCGTCCCCGCTCGCGAGGCGATGGCGGGGACGGTGGCGCACTTCCTGTCGGTGGTCAGCCCTTGACCTGGCCCTGCTGGAGCCAGACCTGGTCGAGGTAGGCCTCGCACTGGTTGCCCGCCTCGCACGACATGGTCATCGTGTTGGAGCCCTTCTTCAGCTCGGCGTAGGAGTAGGTGTACGTCCACCCCTTCTCCCAGTCGCCCTCCGGCGCGTGCGCGAAGTTCTTCATCCGGATCTCGCGCGGCGACCCGCCGTTCACGGACAGCGTCGCGTTGGCGTCCTTGCCCGGGACGCTGTAGCTGAGGAACAGCGTGTAGGGGCCGTCCGCCGGGACGTCGACGGTCCAGCTCGCGGAGCCGCCGGTGCCGTTGAACATGACGTACGCGCCGTCGGCGCCCTTGGCGCCCTTGATGTCCGTGCCCAGCCGGGCCGGACCGCCCAGCCGGAGCGTCGCCGCGTCCTGCTTGGGCAGCTCCACCGGCTCCTCGGCGGACTGGGAGGGCTTCGGCGACGGGGACTGCTGGACCGCCGTCGGCGGCGCCGACCCGCCGCCGCCCGCGTTGCCGCCCTTGGGGTCGTCCTTGGTGTTCGTCAGGACGGCGACCGTGATGCCGATCACCACGACCAGGACGACCGCGATCGCGCCGATCAGCAGGCCCTTGGTGTTGGGGCCGCCGCGCTGCGGGGACGGGACCGGGGGCACCGGGCGGGTGCGGTCGGCGCCCGGGTAGGACTCGGGTGCCGCGTACTGCGGGTTCGGCTGGGCGTACTGCTGCTGGTACTGCGCCTGCGGCGGCACCTGGCCGCCACCGCCGCCGTACTGGCGCTCGCCCACCGCCCTGACCTGGTTGTACGACGTTCTGGGCACCCCCGGCTGAGCGGCCGGACCCGGGTAGCCGTAGCCGCCGCCCTGACGCGCCTGGGCGCCGGCCGTCTGTCCGTCCGCGTACAGGTAGCCGAACGGATCGTCGTCCTCGGGCGTGCTCGCGCCGTTGTTACCGGCAGCCATCCCTGGTCACTCCTCATTCCCTGCTCGCCAGCGGTCACCGACCGGGCGAGCCTACCCCGAACGGCCGAGGGGGGACGTGTTCCCCGATCCGGCCGGAGCCCCCCACAGCCCCTAGCCCGCCCGGCGGTGGACCTTGGAGCGGGAGCGCTTCTCGATGTACATCCGCTGGTCGGCGGAGTTCAGCACCTCTTCGACGGACATGCCGCACTCGGCCCAGCCGATGCCGAAACTGGCACCCACCCGCACCGCGCGCCCGTCCACCCGGATCGGCGGGATGATCGCGTTGCGCAGCCGCACGGCGAGGTCGGCGGCGTCGGCCGCGCCGAGCCCGTCGGCGAGGACGACGAACTCGTCACCGCCGAGCCTCGCCACGGTGTCCCCGTCCCGCACCCCGGCGGTCAGCCGGCGGGCCACCTCGATCAGCACCGCGTCACCGGTGTGGTGCCCGAACCGGTCGTTGATCGACTTGAATCCGTCCAGGTCGCAGAAGAGGACGGCGAGCCCCTTCGTCCCGTCGTCGACCTCGTCGTCCGGCGCCACGGCGTGCACGTGGTGGTCGTACGCGCCGCCCTCGGCGCCCGCCCCGAAGTCGAAGCCGTCGCCCCGGTAGGCGTGGTCCCCGTACTCGTAGTCGCCGCTGTCGTACGCGTCGGCCTCGTGCGTCCCGGCGGTCGACCGCACCGCGTGCGGCCGGGAGCAGAGCCGGGAGCTGAGCCGGGCGCGCAGTTCGGCGCTGTTGGGCAGGCCGGTCAGCGCGTCGTGCGAGGCGCGGTGGGCGAGCTGGAGCTCGTGCCGCTTGCGTTCCTCGATGTCCTCGACGTGGGTGAGCAGGAAACGCGGCCCGTCGGCGGTGTCGGCGACCACCGAGTTCCGCAGCGAGACCCACACGTAGCTGCCGTCCCGCCGGGCCAGCCGCAGCTCGGCGCGGCCGCCCTCGGCGGAGGTGCGCAGCAGGGTGCCGATGTCCTCGGGGTGGACGAGGTCGGCGAAGGAGTAGCGGCGCATCACGGAGGCGGGTCTGCCGAGCAGCCGGCACAGCGCGTCGTTGGCGCGCAGCAGCCGGCCGTGCTGGTCGCCGCCCATCTCGGCGATGGCCATGCCGGAGGGCGCGTACTCGAAGGCCTGGCGGAACGACTCCTCGCTGGCGCGCAGCGCCTGCTGCTCGCGCTCCAGGCGGACCAGGGCGCGCTGCATGTTGGCGCGCAGCCGGGCGTTGCTGATCGCGATGGCCGCCTGGGAGGCGTACATCTGGAGCGCCTCCTGGCCCCAGGGGCCGGGGCGGCGGCCGTTGCGGGGCCGGTCGACGGAGATGACGCCGAGGAGTTCGCGGCCGCTGCCGGAGGCGTACATCGGGGCGTAGAGGCGGTCGCGGGGGTGCCACTCGTCCTCGAAGCGCGGCTCGGGCCCGTCGGTGTGCCACTGGGGGACGTCGTCCTCTATCAGGACCCAGCCCTCGGTGTGCGGTATGAAGCGGAGCTCGCCCCACGCCTCGCCCATGCCGAGGCGGCGCTCCCAGGACGCGCGGGAGCCGACCCGGCCGGTGATCAGGGCCTCGGCCGCCGGGCTGCCGGCGAACGCGGCGACGACCAGGTCACCGTCGGGGCGGACGAGGTTGACGCAGGCCAGTTCGTAGCCGAGCCCGGCGATCACGCCGTCGGCGACGGTCTGCAGCGTGTCGGCCAGGCTGCGGGCCGTGTTGAGGTTGGCGACGACCTGATGCAGCTGCCGCAGGGTCGCAAGACGGACGTACGGCTCCGACTCGGTCTCCATTGCTCGCTCTCCCCGAGACCTCGACAGCAACTCCAGGGTTCTCATCGGCGCTCGTGTTGCACTGTCACGCCACTGAATCACAGCGAGCTGTGCCCCAGGTACACAGGGTCAACAAAACCTGCGCTCTGTGACTCAAGTCACAAAGGATGATGTTGTTCACGGAAGCCGGTCGAACCGGTGGTAACCGGCCGCTGAACTCCGCGTGAACGCACAGTATGGGGCCATGACCGCGCCGGGTCCTAGGACCGCGGTCCGGGCCCTCCGCCCGATGCGGGCGCGGCGGAGGCGCGACTAGCGTTCCCGGTGTGCTGCCGACGACCCAGACCCACGCCCCCGCCGTCCCCCATCCTGAGGGGGTGAGCAACGACGAGTTCCGGGCAGCGATGTCCCGACTGGCCGCCGGCGTGGTGCTGGTCACAGCCCATGACCCGGACGAGGGCCCGCGCGGCGAGGACGTCGGCATGACCGCGACGGCGTTCCTGTCCGTGTCCCTGGACCCGCCCCTGGTCATGGTGAGCCTGCGCGAGGGCTCCCGGATGGACGACCTGCTGGCCGAGCAGCCGCTGTGGGGCGTCTCGATCCTCGCGGAGGGCCAGCGGCAGGTGGCCGGCCGGTTCGCGATGAAGGGCCGGGTGAGCGACCGGCTGCTGTTCGCGGACCTGCCCACCGTGCGCGGCGCGGCGAGCGGCGCGCTGCTGGTCGGCGGGGCGCTGGCGACGCTGGAGTGCCGCACGGAGAAGCGCGTCGAGGCGGGCGACCACACGCTGGTCGTCGCCCGTGTCCTGGCGGTCGGCTTCCCGGGCCCGGACGCCGGCCCGCTCACCTACTTCCGCGGCAACTACCGCCACCTTTCCTGACCCCGGCGGGCCTGCGCCTCGGGGCGGCCCGGCGGTGTCCTCCGGTCCGGGCCCGGCGCGGGGCGTCAGGACCAGTCGCGGGCGGACCGGCCGCGCTTCGTCTCCGACCGCTGCTTCTTCTGCCGCAGACGCCGCTCGTTGATGCCCCGCGGCACCTTCGTCGCACGGCGCGGCTTCGGCGGCGGGGCCGTCGCCTCGGCCAGCAGGGACGCGAGGCGCACCGCGGCCGTCTCCCGGTTGCGCCACTGAGAGCGGTGCTCCGACGCGCGGACCGTGAGCACCCCGCCGACCAGCCGGGACGCCAGCCGCTCCAGCGCCCGCTCCTTCCAGACCGCCGGCAGCGCCTCCGTGCGCGCCAGGTCGAAGCGCAGCTCCACCTGGGAGTCGCTGGTGTTCACGTGCTGCCCGCCCGGCCCGGACGACCTGGAGAAACGCCACATGAGCTCGGCCTCCGGCAGGGAGACCGAACCGCGGATGACATGGGGACCGGACATGCCCTCCATGGTCCCCGCACAGAGGCGGTCGCGTCATCCCGTTTTCCGGTCGTGGAACCAGTCCGCCGCGCGGTGCGTTATCCGGTACGACGCTAGGTACGAGGAAAGGGACTCTCCATGGCTGTAAGCCTGTCCAAGGGCGGCAACGTCTCGCTGACCAAGGAGGCGCCGGGTCTGACCGCCGTCACTGTGGGGCTCGGCTGGGACGTCCGCACCACCACGGGTACCGACTTCGACCTCGACGCGTCCGCGATCGGCGTCGACGCGGCCGGCAAGGTCGCCTCCGACGCCCACTTCGTCTTCTTCAACAACAAGTCCACCCCGGACCAGACCATCGTCCACACCGGTGACAACCGCACCGGCGAGGGCGGCGGCGACGACGAGCAGATCAACGTCAACCTCGCGGGCCTCCCCGCCAACGTCGACAAGATCGTCTTCCCGGTCTCGATCTACGACGCGGTCAGCCGCTCGCAGAACTTCGGCCAGGTCCGCAACGCCTACATCCGCATCATCAACCAGGCCGGCGGCGCCGAGATCGCCCGCTACGACCTGAGCGAGGACGCCGCCACCGAGACCGCCATGGTCTTCGGCGAGCTGTACCGCAACGGCGCGGAGTGGAAGTTCCGTGCCGTCGGCCAGGGCTACGCCTCCGGCCTCGAGGGCATCGCCCGCGACTTCGGCGTCAACATCTGACCGGCGCCCCCACGTGGCGGCCCCGGCGGCGAAGTCCGCGCCGGGGCCCTACTGTTTCCGCATGATCGTCGAACCGCTGGAGGTGGGCGAGGACGGCGCGCTGCCCGGCCCGCTGCTCACCGAGCTCACCGAGCTGTACGCGTCCAACCGGGAGTTCCAGCAGCTCAGCGGGGACTTCCCGGACCCCGACGACATCCGGCCCGAGCAGGTCGCCGCGTCGCTCGCCCAGGAGCTGTCCCATCCGGACACCGAGGTGCTGCTGGCCCGTTCGGCCGGGCACGTCATCGGCGTCTCGGTGACCCGCGCCCACCACCCCGACCCGGACGACCCCGACCCGTGGATCGGGCTGCTGATGGTGCACGCCCGCGACCACCGGGCCGGCTTCGGCCGCGAGCTGGCCGAGATCGTCGAGAAGCGCTTCCGCGCGCTCGGCCGCGAGGGCATCCGCATCGCCGTCCTCGACAACAACCCGAACGGCATCGCGTTCTGGACGGCCCTCGGCTACGAGGAGGTCGACCGGCGCAAGGACCACCGGCTCGCCCGCGACTGCATCGTCATGAGGAAGGCGCTGTAGGCCGGTCCTGCCCGTACAGCCACACGTCCCACAGGTCCGTCAGGTCCTCGCCGGCCTGCTCCTCCACGTACCGGACGAAGTCCTCGGTCGAGGCGTTGGCGTGCCGGTACTTCGCCGGCCAGCCGCGCAGGACGGCGAAGAACGTCTCGTCGCCCACCGCCTCGCGGACCTTGTGCAGCACCATCGCGCCCCGGAAGTAGACCGGCGGGTCCGACAGGTCGACGGCCGCGGGCGGCGCGGCGGGCGGGAAGGCCCAGTTCTCCGCCTCGGCGAACGCCTCGTCGAAGTTGTCCTGCACGGGCGTGCCCTCGTAGTCCTCCGCGTACAGCCATTCCGCGTACGTCGCGAAGCTCTCGTTCAGCCACATGTCCCGCCACGACTTCGGCGAGACGGAGTTGCCGTACCACTGGTGGGCCAGCTCGTGCACCAGCGTGGCGGCGGTGAAGGTGCCCTTGTCGAAGAACGGCCGGCTCTGCGTCTCCAGCGCGTAACTGACGTCCAGCAGCGGCTCGACGATCGCGCCGGTCGAGGAGAAGGGGTACGGACCGAACTTCTCCACCTCCCAGGCGAGCAGCTCGGGGATCTCGCCGAGGAGGGCCGGCTCGCCCCGGGCGGCGGTGTGGACGGGCAGGCCCTCCGGCGTGCGGGAGGTCCGCGTCTCGTACCGGCCGATGGCGAGCGTCGCCAGGTAGCTCGCCATCGGTTCGGTGGAGCGCCAGGTGTACGTGGTGCGTCCGCCGCTGGTCCGTTCCGGGCCCGGTTCCCCGTTGGAGACGGCGCGCAGCCCCTGCGGGACGGTGACGGCCAGCGTGTACGTGGCCTTGTCGGACGGGTGGTGGTTGCCCGGGAACCAGGCCGTGGAACCGGTCGGCTCGCCGAGTGCGACCGCCCCGTCGGCGGTCCTGAGCCAGCCTTCCCGCGCCCCTTCGGCGTCGGTGATCGTGGCGGGTGTGCCGGAGTAGCGCACGACGGTACGGAAGGTGGCGCCGTCCGCGATGTCCTCGGCGGGGCGCAGGGTCAGTTCGCCGCCCGCGCGGCGGACGCCGGCGGGCTCACCGTCGACGGTGGCGCCGTGGACGGTGAGCCCGGTGAGGTCGAGGTTGAAGGCGCCGAGGTCCTGCGTGGCGCGGGCGGTGATGTCGGCGGTGCCGGTGAGGCGGCCGGTGCCCGGCTCGTAGGCGAGGGTCAGGGCGTAGTGGCGCACGTCGTAGCCGCCGTTGCCGAGGGCGGGGAAGTACGGGTCGCGCAGGCCGGCCGCGCCCCGGGCGGCCCGGTCGCCGCCGTCCCGGCCGTCCCGTTCGCCGGTGCATCCGGTGAGGGCGGCGGCGAGGAGGACGGCGACGGCGGCGAGAGCCCGGGGGCGGCGTGGGTCCACCCGGTGATCGTAGAGGGGCGGGGCGGGCGGCTCAGCGGGCGAGGGCGGCGACACCCGCCTGGGCGAACTTCTCGTCCAGGGCCCCGCTGGGGGCGCCGGCCACCCCGATGCCCGCGATCGGGGCGCCCTTGGCGGCGACGGGGGCGCCGCCCGCGAGGAAGAGGGTGCCGGGGATGTCCTTGAGGTTCGGGGCGCTCTTCAGCCGCTCGGCCAGTTCGGACGTCGGCGCGTTCCACGACACGGCGGTGAACGCCTTGCGGACGGCCGACTCGTACGACTGCGGCCCGGTGCCGTCGCCCCGCAGGGTGACGACGGTGTTGCCGTTGCGGTCGACGACGGCCACGGTGACGCGCTGGTTCTCGCTCTCGGCCGCGTCCAGGGCGGCCTGCGCGGCCCGGGTGGCGGCGTCGATCGTCAGGTGGGTGGACTGCGTCAGGTCGCGCGGGTGGGCGGCGGCCGCGGCGGCGGGTGCCGGGGCCGGCTCGGCGGCGTTCGCGGAGATCGCGCCGAAGGTGCCGGCGCCGAGCGCGGCGGCGGCGACGGTGCCGGTCAGGAGGCGGGCGCGCAGCGACATCGTGTTCCTGGTGTGCTTGGTCATGCCTTCGATCCTGGGCCCGGGAACGGGTGCCCCGGGTCAGCCGATCGGTTGATGCCCGCCGGGTCCGGCCGGGTGAGGATGGGCACGGAGATCGGTTACGAGGAGTGGTGGACGTGGAGCCGGACCCCGACGCCCGCGGGCTGGCGCGGGTGATGCACGCCGCGTTCTTCGCGCTGCTGGGCGCCTCACTGGCGCGGTTCCTGCTGCGCCACCCGTGGCTGGAGCTGGGCCCCTGGGTGGTGGCGCTCTCGGCGGCGCTGGCCGTGCTGTACGTGCTGCCCGTGCCGCGCAGGCTGGCGTGGCTGTGCTCGGTCGTGGCCGTGTGGATGGTGCTGGTGGTGCTGGCGCCGAGCTTCGCCTGGTGCGCGGTCCCGCTGTTCTACACCGGGCTGCGGACGCTGCGGCCGCGCGCCGCGCTGGTGCTGGTCGCCCTGCTGACGGTGTTCGTCGTGGTCGCGCAGCTCCGGCTCGCGGACGGCGCCCCCGACCCGAACCTGCTGGTCGCCCCGCCCGCCGTCGCGGCCATCGCCACCGCCGTGTTCGTGCACGCCCAGCGTCAGGCGGAGCGGCTGGCCGCGACCGAGCGCCGGGAGGGCACCCTCGCCGAACGGCAGCGGCTGTCGATGGAGATCCACGACAGCCTGGCCCAGGGGCTGTCCAGCCAGCGGATGCTGCTCCAGGCCGCCGACCGCACGTGGGACGCCGACCTGCCGGCCGCGCGCCGCCATGTCCGTACGGCCGCGTCGATCGCCGAGCACAGCCTGGCGGAGGCCCGGCGGTTCGTGCACGACCTGGCGCCCGCCGACCTGGCCGGGGGCGGCGGCCTGGAGGACGCGCTGCGCGCCCTGGCGGCCCGCGAGTCCGGGGCCGCGCTGCCGGTCGGTTTCCGGGTCGACGGCCCGCCCGTGGACCTGCCCGACCGGGTGGGGGCGGCGCTGCTGCGGATCGCGCAGGGCGCCCTGGCCAACGTACGGGAGCACGCGCGGGCCACGTCGGCCGCGGTGACGCTCACGTACCTGGGCGACCAGGTGGTGCTGGACGTCGCCGACGACGGGCGGGGCTTCGATCCGCGGGCCGTGCCGCCGCCCGGCGCGCGGGGCCACGGTCTGCCCGCCGTCCGGGCGCGCGCCGAGCAGCTGGGCGGCACCCTGACCGTCGAGTCCGCGCCCGGCGAGGGCACGGTGCTGTCCGTCTCGATCCCCTTGGAGGAACCCCGGTGATCCGCGTCCTGATCTGCGACGACCACGCCGTGGTACGCGCCGGGCTCCTCGCGCTCCTCGCCAGCGCGCCCGGCATCGAGGTGGTCGGCGAGGCCGCCGGCGGCGAGGAGGCGGTCGCGACGGCCGCGAAACTGGCGCCGGACGTCGTCCTCATGGACCTCCAGCTGGGTCCCGGCATCGACGGGGTGGAGGCCACCCGGCGCATCGCCTCCCCCGACGTCCGCGTCCTGGTCCTCACCACCTACGACACGGACGCCGACGTCACCCGGGCGATCGGTGCCGGCGCCACCGGCTACCTGCTGAAGGCCGAGCGTCCCGAGGAGCTGTTCGCCGCCATCCGCGCCGCCGCGCAGGGCCGTACCACCCTGTCGGCCCCCGTGGCCCGCCGCGCCGCCTCCGCACCGGCCGCCCCGGCGCTCACCGACCGCGAGCGGGACATCCTCGGCCAGCTCGCCCGCGGCCTGGGCAACCGCGAGATCGCCCGCGCGCTGTTCATCAGCGAAGCCACCGTCAAGACCCACCTGGGCCGCATCTACACCAAGCTCGGCGTCGACACCCGCGCGGGCGCGGTGGCCGTCGCCAAGGAGCAGCGCCTGCTGCCGTGACGGTCAGAACCGGCCGGTGTCGAGGTCGAAGCCGAGCGGATCGGGCAGCGGGACGACCTCGCCGAGCTTGTACGCGGCCTTGGCCCCGTAGTCCTCCCCGGACGGCTCCGTGCACACCACGGCCTGCTCGGACTCGCGGTCGATGAGCAGGTACACCGGGATCCCGGCACGGGCGTAGCCACGGATCTTCTTCACCCGGTCGTTGCCGGCGGTGGAGCGCGAGGTGACCTCGGCGACGAGCAGGACGGCGGAGGGGTCGTGGTACTCCGCCTGGTCGTCGAAGCTGCCCTTGGGGGCGAGGACGATGTCCGGTTCGACCTTGCCGCTGACGGAGGCGCCTGGCAGGAAGAGCCCGATACCGGTGTAGCGCCCCAGGTCCTTTCGGTGATCCCGCACCTGGCCGGTCACCTCGGACACGATCTCTTCGTGCTCACCATTGGCAGGAGGCGTCACGTGGATCTCCCCTTCGATCAACTCCACGCGCCACCCCTTAGGGGCGACCGCACTGAACATGTCGAAGGCTTCCTCCACGGACAGGCCCGGAACCTGGTCCTTGAGCAACTCGGCCATGGACCGGTAGTCGACCGGCTCGCGCTCGGGAACGGGCAGTGCCACGGCGGACCTCCTTCGATGCGGAGCAACGTTCCCAGCGTAGGCCGCGCCCCGTCCGGGAGATCGGGTGCCGTTCACTCGCACGTGTGAGCGCACGCCCGGCCGTGACACCATCGACCACGTGCTCGACATCGGCTACTCCCTCTCCCGCCGCTTCCCGGACCCGCCGCAGACGGACTACCGCCACGCGGACGTCCACGCGCTGCGGCACGACCTGTTCTGCGGGGACGTGTACGTCGCCGACACCAAGGCCGACCGCGAGATCTCGACGGCCTGGGGATGGGTGCCCGTGCTCGACTTCGCGTGGGCGCTGTGCGACATCGTCGAGCGGCTCGACCGCGACCCGCGCGGCAGCCGGTCGGCGCAGCCGCAGTACGCCGAGCTGGACTTCACCGAGTCCACGGACCGGATGCTGTTCGAGCGCCGCTTCGGGTGGGTGGACGTCGAGGCCGACTGGATGCCGGCCGAGGAACCGCCGCTGACGTTCAACCACGGGGTGCTGCGGCGGGAGGCCCGCGACTTCCTCCACGACCTGATCGCCGACCTCACGGACATGCACGAGGGCCTGGCGGACAACCCGGCGATCTGGACCCTCCAGTCCCGCTTCCCCCGCGTCCCCTGACCCCCACCGCCCGGACACCCACCCGCCCGGCGGCACCACACCCCACTGCCCCGCACCCGGCACACCACCCCGGCGGGGCCGTGCAGGGTCGTCCCCGCAGGGGTCGGCGGCTCCGTGACGGCTCCCTGACCGGCGCCCAGGGCCGCCGGCCCCGAGGAGACGAGCCCGGAGGGGCCACGCCGGCCACCCCCGGCCGGCCCCGAGGCCCACCGGCACCCGCACCGCCATGGACCCCCGCACCCTGCACCCGGCCCGCACCCACCCGCGCCCCCACCCGGCCCGCACCCGCGCCCGCGCCCGCCGAGGGCCCGCATCCGGCCCGATGTCACACATCGCACCGCCCCACCCGTCATCCCCGAGGAACGGCCACACAACCTTCGGGAGAGACACCATGCCCACCCCCATCACCATCATCGGCGGCGGCTTCGCCGGCCTCACCGCAGCCATCACCGCCGCCGAAGCCGGCGCTTCCGTCACCCTCCACGAGGCGCACCGCGGCCTCGGCGGGCGGGCCCGCACCGCCGAGGGCCCGTACCGCACGAACGAAGGCCCCCACGCCCTCTACAACCGGGGCCCGCACTGGTCCTGGCTGGCGCGGCGCGGCCTGCTGGGGCCGATGGCCGCGGTGCCGCCCCTCGAGGGCGCCCGGTTCCGCTTCCACCTGGACGGCGAGCTGCGCCGCATGCCGCCCCTCGGGATGCTCCGCCTGACGCGCCGCAGGCCCGAGAAGGCCCCGGTGGACCTGGACTTCGCCACCTGGTCGCAGAATCTCGTCGGCCACCCCGCCGGCCGCGCCGCCGCGCACTTCGCGGCCGTCGCGCTGTTCCACCACGACCCCGGCTCCCTCTCCGCCCGCTTCGTGCAGGAGCGGCTGCGCCGGGCCACCGCGCTGCCGCCCGAGGCGCACTACCCGCGCGGCGGCTGGGGCGGGGTCATCGACCGGATGGCCGCCCGTGCCCGGAACCTCGGTGTACGGATCGAGACCTCCGCACGTGTCGACGCGCTGCCCGACCGGGACGGCCCGGTCGTCGTCGCCACGTCCCTGGACGCCGCAAGCCGCCTCCTCGGCGACCCGTCCCTCACCTGGCCCAGCGGGCGCACCGTCCTGCTCGACCTCGCGCTCCGGCCGCACCGCGGCGACCCGTTCGTCATCTCCGACCTGGACGCACCCGGCTGGCTGGAACGGTTCACCGCCCAGGACCCCTCCCTCGCCCCGGCCGGGCGGACCCTCCTCCAGGGCCAGTTCCCGATCGCCGCGCACCAGTCGAAGGCGGACGGCGTCGCCCATGCGGAGCGGCTGCTCGACAAGGGCTTCCCCGGCTGGCGGGAGCGCACCCTGTGGCGGCGCGAGGCCGTCGCCAACGGCCGTACGGGGGCGGTCGACCTGCCGGGCACCACTTGGCGCGACCGCCCGGCGATCGACCGGGGCGACGGGGTCCTCCTGGCGGGCGACCAGGTCGCGGCGCCCGGTGTCCTGAGCGAGGTGTCGTTCACCAGCGCGGTCGAGGCGGCCTCCCTCGCCCTGCGGGCCGCGCGTGTCACGCCGTCCCGTACGCCCGCCCCTTGACCTCAAGCGAACTTGAGGCTGAAGGCTCTCCCCGTACCCGCGGAACAGCGGCACCGCGAGCCCGCACCACCGCGAGCCCGCGGCTCCGCACGCCGTCCGCCCCGCCCAGCAAGCAAGCAAGCAAGGGAGAGCCCGCCATGCACGCCATCCGCCTCCACGCCTTCGGCCCCGCCGAGAACCTCGCCCTCGAGGAGGTGCCGGACCCCGCGCCCGCCCCCGGCCAGGTCCGGATCGCCGTCACGGCGGCCGGGGTGCACGTCCTGGACACCGCCCTGCGCCGGGGCATGACCGGCCCGTACCCCGTCCCCGTCGAGCTGCCCACCGTTCCCGGCCGCGAGGTCGCCGGCACGGTGGACGCCCTCGGCGAGGGCACCGACCCCGCGTGGCTGGGCAAGCGCGTGGTCGCCCACCTCGGCATGGTGCCGGGCGGCTACGCCGAGCTGGCCGTCACCGATGCCGCCCGGCTCCACGAGATCCCGCCCGCGCTCGGTGACGCCGAGGCCGTCGCCATGATCGGCACCGGCCGCACCACCCTCGGCATCCTCCAGTTCACCGACCTCGGTCCGGACGCCGTCGCGCTGGTCACCGCGGCGGCCGGCGGCATCGGCACGCTCCTCGTCCAGTACGCCAAGAACGCCGGCGCCACCGTGATCGGCCTCGCCGGCGGCCCCGAGAAGGTCACCCGGGTGCTGGCCAACGGCGCGGACCTCGCGGTCGACTACCGGCGGCCGGACTGGCCGGACCGGGTCCGCGCGTACCTGGACGGCCGGCGGGCGACCGTCCTGTTCGACGCCGTCGGCGGCGCCACCGGCCGCGCCGCCCTCGACCTCCTCGGCAGGGGCGGGCAGCACGTGGTCTACGGCTGGGCGGGCAAGGGGCCGCACGACGGCGAGCCGCTGACCCTCACCGACGAGGAGCTCACCCGGCGCGGCATCACCGCCCCGCCGATCCTCGGACCCGCCATGATCGAGAAGGCCGGCGGGGACATCCGCACCCTGGAGCTCCGCTCCCTGGACGAGGCCGCCGCCGGCCGCCTCCGCCCCGCCGTTCAGCGCTTCCCGCTCGCCGACGCGGCCGGCGCCCACCGCGCTCTGGAGACCCGCGCCACCATGGGCAAGGTGGTCCTCGTCCCGTGACCGGGCTCCCCGGCCGGTCGGGCTCCCCGGCCAGGACCCCGGACCCGCCCGGGTTCCGTGGCCGGGGTCTCGGGACCGGGTCCCGGGACCGGCCCGCCCATGACGCCGCCCGGGTGAACCGGCGTAAGGGAACCGGCGCAGTCCCCGCGTGGGGCGGACGTCACGGGCGTGCGCCTCCCGCACCATCCAAGCCGTCCGAGCCGACCGGGCCACCGAGCCCGCCGAGCAGGAGGCACCGATGAGCACGAGACCCCCCGCCAGGCTTCACGTACTGGGCGCCCTGGGCGCGCTGCTGCTGTGGACCGTCACCGCCGCGCACGCCACGCCGCCGCCCGCCCGGGCCGGCGCGGCCGCGCCGCCGCCCGCCACCGGCCCGGTCACCCACTGCGCCCCCGGCGGCACCCTGCGCGGCCCGCACGGCCAGTACGCCGACATCGCCCTGTGCGTCACCAACACCGGCGCGACCATGACCGTGTCGGCCGCGGCCACCTGCCGCCGGGGCACCACGCGGGTCCGGCCCGTCTGCCGCACCTCCGGCACCTGGACCGCCCATCTCGCCGGCGGCCCCGCCGACCGCCCCGCCGCGACCGGAACCCTCGCCGGGCGCGCCGACTACCCGGGCCCGGGCACCTACGAGATCGACGCGGCCGTCCACGTACGCTCCGACGCGCAGGAGACCGACCTGCACGGCGACGCGCACGCCACCGTCACCCTCACCGACGCCAAGCCGCAGCCCAGCCACCGCGTCGACGTGACCACCGCGGGCGGCGCACCCGGCGTCCTGCGGCCGGGCACCACGTCCACCCTCACGTACACCGTCGCCCGCGTCGGGGACCAGGGCGACGGCAGCGCCCGGCTCGGCCTCATCGGCGAGGAGTCCTCGGGCATCCGGCTCACCACGACGGACCCGCGCTGCGTCAACCCGCTGCCCGGCCGCTACCCGTCCACGGCCCGGAGCATGTACGCGCTCGACTGCGCGCTCACCGACCTCCAGCCGGGCCGCCCGGCGACCGTCACCGTCCGGGCCACCCTGGCCGCCGCCTGCTCCACGATCGTGTCCAAGCTCGGCTACTGGACGCCCCGGGGCCAGGAGAGCACCGGGGGAATGCTCACCGGCCCCACCCTCACCTGCGACCCCGCGCGCACCTGACCGCACACGCTGCCGCACCCGCGCACATGGGCCCGGGCCCGCACCCGCCCCGGGCCCGCACCCGTCCGAGCCGCGCACCCGTCCGGGCCCGCCCCCGCCCCGGGCCGCGCACCCGTCCGAGCCCGCCCCCGCCCCGGGCCGCGAGCCCACCCGGGCCAGGCCGGCCCGGGCCCGCCCCGCCCCGCGCCTACCCGCGTCGGCCCAGCTCCGCCAGCGCCTCGTCGGTCAGCCGGTACACCGTCCACTCGTCCTGCGGCCGCGCGCCCAGCGACTCGTAGAAGTCGATCGACGGGGTGTTCCAGTTCAGCACGGACCACTCCAGCCGTTCGTACCCCCGGGCCACACAGATCCGCGCCAGCTCCCGCAGCAGCGCCTTCCCGTGCCCGCCGCCGCGCAGCTCGGGCCGCACGTACAGGTCCTCCAGGTAGATGCCGTGCACCCCGCGCCACGTCGAGAAGTTGAGGAACCACAGGGCGAAGCCGGCGACCTCCCCCTCGTCGGTCTCCGCGATGTGCGCGAAGGCCGCGGGTCGCTCGCCGAAGAGCGCCTCCCGCAGCTGCTCCTCGCTCGCCCGCACCTCGTGCAGGGCCTTCTCGTACTCGGCGAGTTCACGGACCATCGCGTGGATGGCGGGTACGTCGTCGACGACAGCGCTACGAATCATGACCGCAGCCTGCCCCGCGCACCCCCCGCCGCGCCAGTAGCGTCCACACCCTGAACCCCTTACCGGCCCAGCAGCAGCCGCGCCACCTCCGGCCGCTCGCCCTCCAGCACCGTCTCCCCGTCCTCCACGCACCACAGCGCGTCCTGCAGCACCCGCCCGAGCGTCCACGCCCCGGCCCGTTCCCGGTCCAGGCCCAGGACCTCCGTCAGCAGGTCGAACCGCCACAGCACCTCGTCCCGGTCGAAGCGGTTGAAGAGCGCCGGCAGCAGTTCGAACCCCGGGTCCCCCGCGAGCGGCTTGGGGTCGATCGCCAGCCACGGCTCCCGACGGGACGCCAGTACGTTGCCGAAGTGCAGGTCCCAGTGGAGCAGCCGGTCCCCCGGCTCGCCGGCCACCTCCCGCACCGCCGCCGCGCAGTCCCGCACCAGCCGCCGGTCGTCCTCCCGCTCCAGCTCCCCCACCGCTTCGGTGACGTCGTCGAGCATCTCCGCCGCCATGTCGCCCAGGTTCCGCATCCCGGCCGGCGCCGCCACGGCCACCAGCCGCGCCATCAGCCCGGCCAGCACCCGCGTCGCCTCCCGCGAGTCGGCCGTCCCCGCCAGGTCACGTCCCTCGTCCAGCCGTTCCAGCAGCAGCGTGCCGGTCCCCGGGTCCTCGGCCAGCAGCCGCACCGCGCCGTCACCGTCCCAGGCGCGCAGCGCCGCCGCCTCCCCCTCGTTCTCCTCGTCCAGCAGCTGCAACTTCAGCGCGGCCGGCGCCCCGTCCGCCACCACCGTCACCGGCAGCACCAGCGACACCATCCCGTACATCGCGGGACCGGTCCGCCGCAGTCCCCACTCCTCCAGGAACCGCTCCGCCCGCGCCGGCAACGCGGCGACGAACGCCCGCCCCTCCTCGCCGTTGAACCGGTCCTGCGCCGCGGCCAGCTCGGCCGGCACCTCGATCACCACGCACCCCATCCGATAGCGTCCACACCCACTCACCGGCGACGCACCCGAGGAACCACATGAACACCGTCAACGGCGGCATATCGTTCTGGTACGCCCAGGAGGGCACGCCCGCAGCGCGAGAGCCCCTCCCCGGCGACACCACGGCCGACGTCTGCATCGTCGGCGGCGGCTACACCGGCCTGTGGACGGCGTACTACCTCAAGAAGGCCGTCCCGTTCCTCAACATCATCGTCCTGGAAGGCCACTTCTGCGGCTACGGCGCTTCCGGCCGCAACGGTGGCTGGCTCTACAACGGCATCGCCGGCCGCGACCGCTACGCCAAGGCGCACGGGCACGAGGCCGCCGTACGGCTCCAGCAGGCGATGAACGCCACCGTCACCGAGGTGATCGAGACGGCCGCGGCCGAGGGCATCGACGCCGACGTCCACCGCGGCGGCGTCCTCGAGGTCGCCCGCACTCCGGCGCAGCTGGACCGCCTGAAGGCGTACCACTCCGTCGAGGTCGCCTTCGGCGAGACCGACCGCCGGCTGCTCGGCGCCCGCGAGACCGCCGAGCGCGTCCGCGTCACCGGAGCCGTCGGCTCGACGTGGACCCCGCACGGCGCCCGCATCCACCCGGTCAAGCTGGTCAAGGGCCTCGCCGCCACCGTGGAGGCCCTCGGTGTCACCATCCACGAGGGGACGCCGGTCACCGGGATCGAGCCCAAGCACGCCGTCACCCCCTACGGCACGGTCCGCGCCCCCTACGTCCTGCGCTGCACCGAGGGGTTCACCGCCGGCATCAAGGGCCACCGGCGGACCTGGCTCCCCATGAACTCCTCCATGATCGTCACCGACCCGCTCTCCCCGTCCGACTGGGACGACCTCGGCTGGACCGGCCGCGAGACCCTCGGCGACATGGCGCACGCCTACATGTACGCGCAGCGCACCGCCGACGACCGCATCGCCCTCGGCGGCCGCGGCATCCCCTACCGCTACGGATCGCGGACCGACAACGACGGCCGCACGCAGCCCGCCACCGTCGACGCGCTCCGCGAGGTCCTCATCCGCATGTTCCCCCGGCTCGCGGGCACCGGCATCGCCCACGCCTGGTCCGGTGTCCTCGGCGTCCCGCGCGACTGGTGCGCCACCGTCACCCTCGACCGCTCCACCGGCCTCGGCTGGGCCGGCGGTTACGTCGGCTCCGGCGTCGCCACGGCCAACCTCGCCGCCCGCACCCTCCGCGACCTGATCCAGCAGGACTCCGGCCAGTCGGGGCCCACCGACCTCACCACCCTGCCGTGGGTGAACCACAAGGTCCGCCCCTGGGAGCCCGAACCCCTCCGCTGGCTCGGCGTCCGCACCCTCTACGCCGCCTACCGCGCCGCCGACCGCCGCGAGGCCACCGCCCACACCCCCACCACCGACCGCGTCGCCGCCCTCGCCGACCGCGTCTCCGGCCGCCACTGACCCCGCCCGCGACGAGGGCCCCGGACGTCGTCGCCCGGGGCCCTTCGGCTCCGCTCCCGCCCGCGCGTCTCCCGCCCGCGCGTCTCCCGCCTACGCGACCTCGATGCCGAAATCACCCACCAGGGCCGCGAGACCTCCCGGGTAGCCCTTGCCGCCGAGGACGAAGTCCCAGTCGCCTCCCGCCCGGCGCCGGAAGGACCCGAGCACCAGGGCCGTCTCCCCGGCCCGGCCGTCCGACACCGTCAGCCGGTCGAGCTCCACGCCCGACGCGTCGCGCAACCGGATCCCGGCGTCCGTGAACCCCGACAGGTCCGCGTCCGGATTCACCTCCGGGTCCACGGCGGCCACCAGCACCAGGCGGTCGGCCCGTTCGGGCAGCCCGTCGAACTCCACCCGGACCGCGGCCCGGTCTCCGGAGAACGCCCGCATCATGCGCACCGAACCGTCCGGTGTCCCCGGGTTGTTGAAGAAGACGAAGTGATCGTCACTGATGACGCGCGAGCCCGTGCACACCAGCGCGCACACGTCCAGGGCCACCGACCCCGACCAGTCCATGCCCAGGACGTTGAAGTCGGCCGTGTCGTCGTCGACCGACGCGTGGGAAGCCCCCGGTCCCGGATCGGACCCCGCCGCCGTCCCCGCCCCCGTGCCCGTGGCGGTCCCCGCGCGCGCCCCCGGCCCCGCCCCCGGTCCCGTCGCCGTCGCCGTTCCCGTCGCCGAGGACGTGTTCCCGAGCCGCCCGCGCAGACCATGCCGGTGCAGCAGGTCGACCAGTTCGGGACCGGAGACCAGCGTCAGCGGCTTGCCGTTGGCGAAGGCGTACGAACCGGGCCCGAAGCCCGACGTGGTGACCAGCACCCCTTTGTTCGCGCCCGCGCCCTGCACCGTCCCGTACAGGTCACGCACCGCGCTCGGCGGAACCGTGTTCCGGTACCGCTTCACCTGGACGATGATCGACCCGCCGCTGATCGGATCCGGGTCGACGGCGTCGACGTCCACGCCACCGTCGTTCGACCGCTGCGTCGTCACCGCCTGGAGCCCCCGGGCCCGGAACAACTCGGCGACCAGCCCCTCGAACTCCACCGGGTCCATCGCCAGCAGGTCCGGCTCCTCACCACCTCCGTGCGACGCGACCCCCGACCCCACCCGGTCGGGCGAGCGAACCGGCCGCACCGCCGCGCGCTGATCGGGCCGTGCCGACAACTGCCCCCGCAGCGCGACCGTCAGGCACTCGACGGCGTCCACCAGCTCCAGGTGGAGCCCCTCGAACACCTCCCGCTCCACCGCGACCGTCGCGAGCACCACCCGCGCCGGCCGCCCCGTCGCGGGGTCCCGATCGTCCACGAACCCGTTGAGCGCCACCGACCCGAGCGCACCCGCCTCGTCCGCGACGAACACCTCGCGCAGCGCCAGCAGCACGCACTGCGCCACCACGTCCCGGTAGAGCGCACGCCGCTGCGTCACCGGCCGGGGAACCGGCTTCTCCTGATCCGTACCGACCAGGTACCGCACCCCCTTCGCCTCCGGCACCACGTCGAACCCCGGCAGCGCCCAGTCCAGCACCAGCTGCCGGGCCCCCCGGTCGTAGGCGGCCGACACCTCCCGCGGAAAACCCTCCGGCCAGGCGGACGACGCGTACAGGGCGGCCGAGAAGAACTCCACCACCGTCTCCGGCTCGCCCCGCCGCATCGCCTCGGCCAGGCCCGCGAGCCCCGCGTTGTGCTCCCGCGCCTGCCGCACCGTGTCGGCGGCCCACTCGTCGTACTGCCGCCGGTACTCCCGCAACTGTTCCGCGCGCCGGCTCTCCGCCGCCTGCGCCGCGTACCAGTCCCGCTCGTAGCGGGCCCTCGCCTCCCGCTCCGCCTGCGCCCGCCCGCTCGCCGTCCATCCGCCCTGCGCCTGGTACAGCGCCGGGTCCGGCATCGCCACCGGCCGGCCCAACGGCCCCGGCGAGAAGGGCTCCACGGACTCGTCGCGCCGCAGCGCCGACACCCGGAACGCCGGCGCACCGCACCCCGCCGCGAGCAGCCCCTCCAGCTCCGCCACCCGGGCGTCCAGCTCCTGCGTCCGCCGCAGGACGTCGGCCTCCCGGCGGCGCCGGTACTCCGCCCGCTGCTCCCGGTGCATCCGCGCCATGTCCCGCTCGTACGCCCGCTGCTCCCGCTCCGCCCGCTGCCGGTCGCGCACCACGGCCGTCCGCCGGGCCTCCGCCTGCCGCTGCTGCTGCCGCTGGGCCTCCGCCCACGCACCGATCAGCCCACCGGAACGACGACTCATCCGACGCACCCCTCCCCAGGCACACCAGCCATTCACCCTCGAACGCAAAGTGTCCCGGACCAGAACGGTCCGGGACACGGTTTTGCTGGAGCCTCCTGTCGGAATCGAACCGACGACCTCGAGATTACAAGTCACGCGCTCTAGCCAACTGAGCTAAGGAGGCAACGCCCACGTGCCGCGCACGTGAGAGGCATCACCACTCTACACAGCACCACATCCCCGGACCATGGAGTTCCCCGGCGCCACCGGGCACCGGCCGCGCTGCCGCCGGGGTGCGGCGCTCCGCCGCCGCCAGACCGCGGAATATCTTTCCGCCGCCTGCTGACAGACCGCATATCGGCAGGTAGCGTCACCCCAGGTCCGTTTGCCCGGACCAGACCACTCCCTCCCTCTACTCGGATCGTCCGGCACGTTCCTGCCGGTGAAGGGACTGCATCACCATGGCTTCTGTCACGTTCGACAAGGCGACCCGGATCTACCCCGGGGGCACCAAGCCCGCCGTCGACCAGCTGGAGATCGAGATCGCCGACGGCGAGTTCCTCGTCCTCGTCGGCCCCTCCGGCTGCGGCAAGTCCACCTCGCTGCGCATGCTCGCCGGTCTGGAGGACGTCAACGGCGGCGCCATCCGCATCGGTGACCGCGACGTCACGCACCTGCCGCCGAAGGACCGGGACATCGCCATGGTGTTCCAGAACTACGCGCTGTACCCGCACATGACCGTCGCCGACAACATGGGCTTCGCGCTCAAGATCGCCGGCGTGAACAAGGCGGAGATCCGCAAGAAGGTCGAGGAGGCGGCGAAGATCCTCGACCTGACCGAGTACCTGGACCGCAAGCCCAAGGCGCTCTCCGGCGGTCAGCGCCAGCGGGTGGCGATGGGCCGTGCCATCGTGCGCGAGCCGCAGGTGTTCCTCATGGACGAGCCGCTGTCGAACCTCGACGCCAAGCTCCGTGTCTCCACCCGTACGCAGATCGCCAGCCTCCAGCGGCGGCTCGGCATCACCACCGTCTACGTCACGCACGACCAGGTCGAGGCCCTCACCATGGGCGACCGGGTCGCGGTGCTCAAGGACGGTCTGCTGCAGCAGGTCGACACCCCGCGCAACATGTACGACCGCCCGGCGAACCTCTTCGTCGCCGGCTTCATCGGCTCCCCCGCCATGAACCTGGTCGAGGTCCCGATCACCGACGGCGGCGTGATGTTCGGCAACAGCGTGGTGCCGGTCTCCCGTACGGCGCTGTCGGCCGCGGCGGACAGGGGCGACCGCACCGTGACCGTCGGTGTCCGCCCCGAGCACTTCGACGTCGCGGGCGCCGAGAGCGACCAGGGCCTGGCCGTCTCCGTCAACGTCGTCGAGGAGCTGGGCGCCGACGGGTACGTCTACGGCTCCACCAGCGTGGGCGGCGACGCCAAGGACCTGGTGGTCCGCGTCGGCGGCCGCTCCATCCCGGAGAAGGGCTCCGTGCTGCACGTCGTGCCGCGCCCGGACGAGATCCACGTCTTCTCGACCTCGACCGGCGAGCGCCTCACCGGCTGACCTTCCGGCAACCCGCCCGCACGGCCCCGTACTTCGGTGCGGGGCCGTCGGCGTACCGTCCGGGACCGCCCTGGCCGACGGCCGGGAAGACGGTCAGGATGTCGACAAATACCCCGGCACAACAGGCAATCCGGACAGTTGTCGTCAACATGTGATTCGAAAAGGAGCATCGAACCATCCCCCGTGGGGGTGACTGCGTGTCTCCTAATCATCACTGCCCGCTACGCTCACGTCCGTGACCCACACCGCACGCCGAATCGGCCGCTCCCTCGCCCTCGTCCTGCCCGTCGTCCTGGTGCTCTCCGGAACTCTCGCGGTCACCAGTGTCCCGTGGGCCGGAGGCAGCTCCCAGACCCAGATGCTCACCGCCTCCTCCGAGAACGTCTCGGTACGGGCCAAGCCCCGCGCCCCGCAGGACGTTCTCCGCGACAAGCTCCTCGCGGAGCTCCAGGAGAAGGACCCGGGCGTCGCGCTGACGCACCTCCAGCGCACCGTGGAGGAGCGCCCGTCGCTCGCCAAGCACTGCATGTCGATCGCCCGCGCGCTCGGCAAGGCCGCCGTCCAGCACTACGGACCCGTCCGGGCGCAGACCTTCTCCCGGCCCGTGTGCGACACGTCCTACGCCGCCGGCGTCGCCCACGAGAGCTGAGCCTGTCAGCCGCACCCGGGTGCGCCTATCGTGCGCGGTATGCACACCTCTCCGACGCAGGCCGTGGTCCTGGCGGGCGGCCAGGGTTCACGACTGCGCCCATACACCGACGACCGCCCCAAGCCGATGGTCGAGATCCCGGGAACCGGGACCCCGATCATCGGCCATCAGCTTTCCTGGCTGGCCGCCGAGGGCGTGACCGACGCCGTCGTCTCCTGCGGCCACCTCGCCGAAGTCCTCCAGCGATGGCTGTCGACGGCCGAACTGCCCCTGCGGGTCACCACCGTTGTGGAGCCGGAGCCGCTGGGCCGCGGCGGCGGCCTCAAGTACGCGGCGGCGCGCCTGCCGCACCCCGACGAGCCGTGGTACGCCACGAACGGTGACATCTGGACCCGTTTCTCGCTGCGCGAGATGGCCGCGTTCCACGCCGAGCGCGACGCCACCGCGACCCTCGCCCTGGCCCGTCCCCGTATCCCCTGGGGGGCCGTCGAGACGGACACCTTCGGGCACATCACCGACTTCATCGAGTCGCCGCCGTCGCCGTTCCTCATCAACGCGGGCGTGTACGTCTTCTCCCCGGCCTTCACGGCCGCCCTGCCCGACCGCGGGGACCACGAGCGCACCACCTTCCCCCGGCTGGCCCGTGAGCGGCGCCTGGCGGGCTTCCCGCTGCCCCAGGGGGCGTACTGGAGGGCCATCGACACCGCGAAGGACCTCCAGGAGGCGGCGAAGGAGCTGGCGGCCTCCTGACGGCGCCCGAAGGACCGCTGAGTGGCCCTGAGAGGCCCTGAGAGGTCCTGAGAGGCTCCCGCGCCCGCCGGCCGGAAGGACGACGCACGGCACGCACCGCGCGGGCCGGGGGCGGGACCGACGGCAGGAGGGGCGGGCACCGTGGTCCGGTGCCCGCCCCTCCTGCGTGGGTGTGCGTCAGCCGAGCAGGCCGCCGATCGGGTTGCGGTTGCCGCCGGTGGACGAACCGCCGTCGTTCCCGCCGGAGCCGTTGCCGCCGCTCGTACCGGTGTCGTCGCCGCCGCCACCGCCGGTGCTGCCGCCGGTGCCGGAGCCGCCCGTGGAGGTGGGGCCGGCGCTGCTGGTCGGCGGGGGAACCGGCTCGGACTCCTCCGGCGCCTCCTGGCCGGTGCCCTGCGAGGCGGTCGGCCGCTCCTCCTCGATGCGCTCCTCCTCGGTGACCGTCTCGGCCGGGGAGGACGACTCCTCCTCGGCGGTCGGGCCCTCGGACGCGGACACCGACGGCTCGGGGCTCGGGGAGGACCGGCGGGCCGACGGGGTGCTCTCGCCGGGCTCCTCGGGGAGCGGCCGGCCGGGCAGGTGGTTGGTCGGGTCGTCGTTGGGTCCGGGGACGGTGACCATCTCCGTGGACCGTACGGCGCCGCCGAGGACCGAGCCGATCAGCAGGGTGAGGCCGACGACCACGGTGGCGACGACCACGCCGCGCCGCAGCACCCGGCGGCGCAGGTCCCAGAGGGCGGAGCGGGGGCCGAGGGTGCGCCAGGCCTCGCCGGCGAGGCGTCCGTCGATGGAGTAGACGGGCGCGCCGGCGATGATCAGCGGGGACCAGGCGGCGAGTTGCATGATGTCGGGCGCGTCGTAGACGGGGACGGTCTTCCAGCTGACGGTGAGGAGCAGCGCGGCGGAGAGCATCACCCCGAACACGGCGGCGACCCGCTGCCAGAGGCCCAGCACGGTGAGGACGCCGACGATGACCTGGGCGAAGGCGACGGTGAGGCCGGCGCCGACGGGGTGGGCGAGGGCGAAGTCGCGCAGCGGCTCCGCGAGGGCCCACGGGTGGAGGGAGTTGAGCCACTTCACCATGGAGCCGCGCTCGCCGCCGTCGAAGTAGACGGGGTCGCAGAGCTTGCCCATGCCGGCGTAGATGGAGATGAAGCCGAGGAACACGCGCAGCGGCAGCAGGACGACGCCGAGGTTCATCCTGCGGCCGGGGTAGTACGCGTGCCGGTGGGCCGGTCCGGTGTACGCGCCGTCCGCCGCGCGGTCGTCGTCGCGGCCGGGGCGGCGGTCGTCGCCGTCGTACGGATCGGTGGGGGAGTCGGTGTACGGGGCGGGCTGTTCGTCGTAGTCGCTCATGGCGCGGCGCATGGGCGGCAGGAGCGGGGGGGCGTCGGGGCCGCGGCGGGTGCCGACGACGGGGGTCGGCATGGTGTCGTCGAGGCGGGGGATGACCTGGGTGGCGCCGGCGTCGAGGGTGTCGACGGCCGTGGATTCGCGCACCGCCTGGAGCAGTCCGGTGGCGCCCGGGTCGCCGGGCGAGGACTTCCCGCTCCAGACGACGGGGGCGCGCCGCCGGGCCACCGCGCCGCCGGCGCCGCTCATGGCGGGCACGCGGGCGGGGCCGGCCGACCGGGGCTTGTTCGCCGGGGCGAGCTGCACACGGAAACTGGCGTGGTTCACGATGACCTGCGCGGGATCGCAATCCACCTTGACCATGCTCAGCGCAGGCTGATCGTCGAAACCGGGCCGGGGCGTTCTGGTGTCCACACTCATCTAACCGAGTGACGGTGGTTTAGGACACTGCCTTGACGGCCGGGAAATGTCCGAGACCCGTCAAGATCATGACGGGTCCCGGGGTCGTGCGGGGTCAGGCGCGGCGGCGGGCCGCCTCGTACAGCACCACACCGGCGGCGACACCGGCGTTGAGGGACTCGGCGCCGCCCGGCATGGGGATGCGGACGAGGTGGTCGCACGTCTCGCCCACGAGGCGGGACAGGCCCTTGCCCTCGCTGCCGACGACGATGACGACCGGGCCGCCGAGGGCCTCCAGCTCGCCGACCTCCATGTCACCGTCGGCGGCGAGGCCGACGACCGTGATGCCGGCCTTCTGGTACGCCTCCAGGGCGCGGGTGAGGTTGGTGGCGCGGGCGACCGGGGTACGGGCGGCGGTGCCCGCGGCGGTCTTCCAGGCACCGGCGGTCATCCCGGCGGCGCGCCGCTCGGGCACGACCACGCCGTGGCCGCCGAAGGCGGAGACGGAGCGGACGACGGCGCCGAGGTTGCGCGGGTCGGTGACGCCGTCGAGGGCGACGATCAGCGGGTCCTCGCCGTTGTCGAAGGCGACCGCGGCCAGGTCCTCGGGGTGGGCGTACTCGTAGGGCGGGACCTGGAGGACGAGGCCCTGGTGGTTCAGGCCGTTGGTCATCCGGTCGAGCTCGGGCCGCGGGGCCTCCATGAGGTTGATGCCGCCGCGGTCGGCCGCGAGCTTGAGCGCGTCGCGCACCCGCTCGTCGTTGTCGATGAACTGCTGGACGTAGAGCGTCGTCGCCGGGACGCCGTCGCGCAGCGCCTCGAAGACGGGGTTGCGGCCGACGACCATCTCGGAGAGGCCCTTGCCGCCGCGCCGGGCGACCTGGCGGCGGTGCGCCTGCTTGGCCTTGGCGTTGGCGGCCCGGTTCTTCACATGGCCCTTGCGGGCGGACGCGGGCGGCGTGGGGCCCTTGCCTTCCAGGCCCCGGCGCCGCTGGCCACCGCTGCCGACCGTCGCGCCCTTCTTGTTGGACGTGCGGCGGTTCCTGCGCTGGCTGTTCCCGGCCATGACTTACCTGCTCTGTCGATGCGTGTCGTACGTACGTGTATATGAAGTGTGCCAGCGCGGGGCTCAGCGCGCGCCGAGCGTCCAGCGCGGCCCGTCGGGGCCGTCCTCGATGACCAGTCCGGACTGGCCCAGCTGGTCGCGGATGGCGTCGGCCGTGCTCCAGTCCTTGCGCGCCCGGGCGGCCTCGCGCTGGTCCAGGACCATGCGTACGAGGCTGTCGACGACGCCGTGGAGGTCCTCGCCGCGGTCGGTCTCGCCGGCCCAGTGCGGGTCGAGCGGGTCCAGGCCGAGGACGCCGAGCATGGCGCGGACCTCGGCGAGGCGCGCGACGGCGGCTTCCTTGTCGTCGGCGGCGAGCGCGCTGTTGCCCTGCCGGACGGTGGTGTGGACGATCGCGAGCGCCTGCGGGACGCCCAGGTCGTCGTCCATCGCCTCGGCGAAGGCGAGCGGGACCTCGGCGGCCGGCTCGACGGGCCCGGCCTTCTCGACGACGCGCTGGACGAAGCCCTCGATGCGGGCGAAGGCCGACTCGGCCTCGCGCAGGGCCTCCTCGCTGTACTCGATCATCGACCGGTAGTGCGGGGTGCCCAGGTAGTAGCGCAGGACGATGGGGCGCCACTGCTTGACCATCTCGGAGACCAGCACCGAGTTGCCGAGCGACTTGGACATCTTCTCGCCGCTCATGGTGACCCAGGCGTTGTGCACCCAGTAGCGGGCGAACTCGTCGCCGTACGCCTTGGCCTGGGCGATCTCGTTCTCGTGGTGCGGGAAGACGAGGTCGAGGCCGCCGCCGTGGATGTCGAAGGCGGAGCCGAGGTACTTGTGCGCCATGGCCGAGCACTCCAGGTGCCAGCCGGGGCGGCCGCGGCCCCACGGCGTCTCCCAGTCGGGCTCGCCGGGCTTGGTGGCCTTCCACATGGCGAAGTCGCGCGGGTCGCGCTTGCCGGCGACGCCCTCGTCGGGCTGCCGCAGGTCGTCGATGTCCTGGTTGGACAGCGACAGGTAGGCGGGGAAGGAGCGGACGTCGAAGTAGACGCTGCCGTCGGCGACGTAGGCGTGGCCGCGCTCGATGAGGCCGCGCATCATCTCGATCATCTCGGGGACGTGCCCCGTGGCGCGCGGCTCGTAGGTGGGCGGGAGGCAGCCGAGGGCCCGGTAGCCGTCGTTGAACGCGCGCTCGTTCTCGTACCCGATCGACCACCAGGGGCGGTCCTGGTCGGCGGACTTGGCGATGATCTTGTCGTCGATGTCCGTGACGTTGCGGACGAACGTCACGTCGTAGCCCCGGTGGGAGAACCAGCGGCGCATGATGTCGAAGTTGAGCCCCGACCGGATGTGGCCGATGTGCGGGGCCGCCTGCACGGTGGCACCACACAGGTAGATCGAGACACAACCCGGTGTGAGCGGGACGAAGTCACGGACCTGCCGGGCGCTGGTGTCGTACAGACGAATAGTCACCACTCCAGGGTAGTGGGCCGGTGCCGGTGCCCCGTCCCCCAGGTGCTCGCGGGGTCCCGCCGGGCGGGGCGCGACGGCGGGACGTACCGGGCCGCCCGCGCGGTCCGGCGCGGCCGGGCGGGGCGCCCCGGGCGGCTGCTCAGACGTGCCGGACGAGCAGGGCGGTGGCGACGGCCGCGAGGCCCTCGGCGCGGCCGGTCAGCCCGAGGCCGTCCGTGGTGGTGCCGGACACCGACACGGGGGCGCCCGCGGCCGTGCTCAGCGCCTTCTGGGCCTCGTCGCGCCGCTTGCCGATCTTCGGGCGCACGCCGATGACCTGGACGGCGATGTTGCCGATCTCGAAGCCCTCGGCGCGGACGATCCGGGCGGCCTCGGCGAGCAGGGTCACCCCGGAGGCGCCCGACCACTCGGGGCGCGAGGTGCCGAAGTGGGCCCCGAGGTCGCCGATGCCGGCGGCGGAGAACAGCGCGTCGCAGGCGGCGTGGGCGGCCACGTCGCCGTCGGAGTGGCCCGCGAGCCCGTACTCCTCGCCCTCCCAGAGAAGGCCGGCGCACCACAGCTCACGGCCGCGTTCGAAGGCGTGGACGTCGGTGCCGATGCCGACGCTGGGCAGGCTAGAAGCCATCGTTGGCCCTCCTCCGGGCGAGCACGGCCTCGGCGAGCACGAGGTCGAGGGGGCGGGTCACCTTGAACGCCTCCTCGTGGCCGGGCACGACGACGACCGGTTCGCCGAGCTGCTCGACCATGCTCGCGTCGTCGGTCACGTTGTCGGTGACGGTGGCGTGGGCGCGGACGAGGGTGTCGCGGGCGAAGCCCTGCGGGGTCTGCACGGCGCGGAGGGCGGCGCGGTCGGGTGTGGCGAGGACCCGCTCGGGCTCGCCCTTCCCGCGCGGCTCGACCTGCTTGACGGTGTCGGCGAGCGGTACGGCGGGCACGACGGCGACGGCGCCGTCGCGGACGGCCTCGATGACCGCGTCGACGGTGTCGACGGGCACGAGCGGGCGGGCCGCGTCGTGGACCAGGACGGTGGTGATGCCGTCGGGCAGCGCGTCCAGGCCGAGGCGGACGGACGCCTGGCGGGTCTCGCCGCCGGGCACGACCAGGTAGTCGGTCCTCTCGGGCAGCGCGTGCGTGTCGAGCAGGTTCTTGACCTCGGGCGCGCCGTCGGGCGGGGCGACGACCACGACGAGGGACACCGCGCGGGAGGCCGCCATGGCGCGGACCGCGTGGATCAGCATGGGCGTGCCGCTGAGGGCACGGAGCGCCTTGGGGGCGCCCGGGCCGAGCCGTACACCGCGGCCGGCCGCGGGGATCACCGCGGCGGTGCGGGCGGGGGGGCTTGCGTCTGACATCGGTTGCACTCCGGCAGGTTTGTCGACTCGGCCGACGTGGGTATGGCCTCTGCGGGGCGGTGCGACGCCTCGTCCGGGACCCTTTCCGTGACCCCGGGCGAAACGGGCGCCATCCGCCCGGCAGGAAGCACGTGCGGGCTGTGGCCGGGCTTGGAGCTGGACATGCCGCAGCGCCCGGCGACATTGCTGCTTGTCACAGCATGTCAGCGGGCACCGCGGCATCGCTTCACATCAGCTGCGCGTCACGCCGGCCCGTGGCCGCGCGGGACGCGTCAGGACGCGAGGACCTCGTCGAGCAGGGCCTCGGCCTTGTCCTCGTTGGTGTTCTCGGCGAGTGCGAGCTCACTCACCAGGATCTGGCGCGCCTTGGCGAGCATGCGCTTCTCTCCGGCGGAGAGACCGCGCTCACGCTCACGGCGCCACAGGTCGCGCACCACTTCGGCGACCTTGATGACATCGCCGGAGGCGAGCTTCTCGAGATTTGCCTTGTAGCGACGGGACCAGTTCGTCGGCTCTTCGGCGTACGGCGCGCGAAGCACCTCGAAGACCCGGTCCAGTCCGTCCTGACCGACCACATCGCGCACGCCGACGAACTCCGCGTTGTCCGCTGGCACACGAACCGTCAAGTCGCCCTGGGCGACCTTGAGCACCAAGTAGGTCTTGTCCACGCCTTTGATCTGGCGAGTTTCGATGGCCTCGATCAGCGCGGCCCCGTGATGGGGATAGACCACGGTGTCGCCAACCTTGAACGTCATGTGACAGGTACCCCTTCCGTGGCTATCCAGGGTAACACGGATACGGCTTCTTCTGAATGGCGTTTTCGCAGGTCAGGGCATATCTCGGGGCTTGACAACAGCGATGCGAACGTGCTTCGGAGGGCTTCCGGAAGGGGGTATTCGCAGGTCGGAGCGGCTGCGCGGGCGGCCCGAAACGGGCACGTCACACCCCTTGACGGGACGCCGCGCGGGTCGAATCATCCCGATATGTCGGGTTCCACGAGGTGAACTTCCCGTACTCCGTTCGGCCGCCGCTCACTCGTACGGACGGCAGTCCCGGTTGTTTGTCGAAATTGACGGCCACGGGCCGCGCGTTGACGGCGGAGCTTGATCGGGAGCGCGATCGGGAGGGGCTTTTCCCGGGAATGCGGGACGGCCGCGGAATTGATCAAGAGCGGTTTTGTGAACGCGGTGCGAAGAACCGGGACGGGCGGGCGCGCCGCCGGAGCGGGGCGGACGGGAGCCGAGCCCGAGGGGGGCGTGGGGCGGGTCGGGTGCGGGGCGGGGTGGAGGGGTCGGTAACCTGAGCGCGCCGACTGATCTCCGGGCCGTGTCAAGGCGGGTTCCGGGGTCGGCCGGACACAGCCAGTACCACCAGACCGTGCCCGTCCCTCCGTCCGTACGTCCTAGGAGTTGCCGCCGCCGTGAGCCGCAGCCTTCGACGCGGCGCCCTCGCCGCCACCGCCATCGTGTTCTCGATCGCCTCGCTCTCCGCCTGCGGTGCGGGCAACGACGCCCAGACCCTCGGGGTCAAGCCGGACAACGCCGCCACCTCGGTCGGCACCGTCAAGGTCCAGAACGCCGTCGTGATCACGCAGCCGAAGCCGGACGCGGAGGGTCCCGCCGTCGTGTCGGCGATGCTCTTCAACAACGGCGCCAAGGCGGAGACGCTGGAGGCGATCGAGCTGCCCGGCTCGAAGCTCCCGGTCAAGCTCACCGCCGCGGGCGGCTCCGGCCCCATCACCGTCCCCGCGGGCGGCTCGGTCCTGATCGGCGGCAAGAACAACGCGTCGGCGGTCATCGAGCAGGGCCGTGAGACGGCGAAGAACGGCGACGTGCAGGAGGTCGTCTTCAAGCTCAGCGAGACGGGTGACGTCCGGCTGAAGGCGTTCGTCGTCCCGGCGACCAGCTACTTCGCGGGCTACGGCCCGGAAGAGGTGCCGCAGAAGCCGGCGGAGCAGCCGTCGTCCACCCCGCCCGCGCCGCCGTCGGGCGCCCCCACCGCCAGCCCCAGCGGCTCCCCCGCCGCCCCGGACGCCCCGGCGGAGGGCGACGAGGCCCCGGAGGTCCCGTCGGACTCCGCCTCGGCCTCGCACGGCGAGGACCACTGACGTACGCGAAGGGAGGGGCGCCCCACCGGCCGGTGGGGCGCCCCTCCCTCATGTCCGCGCGGCCCGCGCTCCCGGGCGGGCGGCCCGGGCGGGGCGCTCCCGCGCCGGCGGACCGGGCACGCGGCGGGCACCCGGCCGGTCCGCCCGGCCCGCGGCGTCCCGCGCGGCCGGACCGGCGGGGCGCCGGCCCCCTCAGGGCTCGAACTTGTAGCCGAGGCCGCGGACGGTGACCAGGTACCTGGGGGCGCCCGGGTCCGGCTCGATCTTGGCGCGCAGGCGCTTGACGTGGACGTCGAGCGTCTTGGTGTCGCCGACGTAGTCCGCGCCCCACACCCGGTCGATCAGCTGCATCCGGGTCAGCACCCGGCCGGCGTTGCGCAGCAGCATCTCCAGCAGGTCGAACTCCTTCAGCGGCAGGTCGACCTTGCCGCCCGCGACGGTCACCACGTGACGGTCGACGTCCATCCGGACCGGCCCGGCCTCCAGGGCCGCCGGGGCGACCTCCTCCGGCTCGCCGCGGCGCCGCAGCACCGCGCGGATCCGGGCGACCAGCTCGCGGGACGAGAAGGGCTTCGTGACGTAGTCGTCCGCTCCTATCTCCAGGCCGACGACCTTGTCGATCTCGCTGTCCTTGGCGGTCACCATGATGACCGGGACGTTCGACCGGCCGCGCAGCTGGCGGCAGACCTCGGTGCCGGGCAGGCCGGGCAGCATGAGGTCGAGCAGGACGAGGTCGGCGCCGTTGCGCTCGAACTCATCCAGCCCCTCGGGCCCGGTGGTCGCCACGGCGACCTCGAAGCCTTCCTTGCGGAGCATGTAGGACAGGGCGTCGCTGAAGGATTCCTCATCCTCGACGACGAGCACTCGGGTCACGGAAGGACCTCCGGGGCTGTGAGCGGTTCGGTGGTGGTGTGGTCGTGGTGGGACCGCGTGGCGCGGTCCCGGCCGGCGCCGGCCTCGGGGAGGCGGAGGGTGAAGGTGGAGCCCTGACCCTCGGTGCTCCACACGGTGACCTCCCCGCCGTGCGAGGCGGCCACGTGCTTGACGATGGCGAGGCCCAGTCCCGTGCCGCCGGTGGCGCGGGAGCGGGCGGGGTCGACGCGGTAGAAGCGCTCGAAGATGCGCTCCTTGTCCTTGTCGGGGATGCCGATGCCCTGGTCGGTGACGGCGATCTCTATCAGGTCGCCGCCGGGCGCGGTGACGCGGCGGGCGGCGATGCCGACGCGGGTGTGGGCCGGGGAGTAGTTGACGGCGTTCTCGACGAGGTTGCCGAGGGCGGCGGCGAGCTGGCCGCGGTGGCCCCAGACGTGCAGGTCGGCGGTGCCGCCCGCGGCCATGGTGATCTGCTTGGTGGAGGCGGGCTGCCGGGAGCGGTCGATGGCCTCGGCGACCAGTTCGTCCACCCGGACGGGCTCGGCGTCCTCCAGCGGGTCGTCGTTCTGGACGCGGGAGAGGTCGATGAGCTCCTGCACGAGGTTGGTGAGGCGGGTGGCCTCTATCTGCATGCGCCCGGCGAAGCGCATGACCGCCTCGGGGTCGTCGGAGGCGTCCATGACAGCCTCGGAGAGCAGGGAGAGGGCGCCGACCGGGGTCTTGAGCTCGTGGCTGACGTTGGCGACGAAGTCGCGGCGTACGGCTTCGATGCGGCGGGCCTCGGTGAGGTCCTCGACCAGGAGCAGGACGAGGCGGGAGCCGAGGGGGGCGACGCGGGCGGAGACGGCGAGGGCCTCGCCGCGTCCGGTGCCGCGGCGGGGGAGGTCCAGCTCCACCTGGCGTATCTCGCCGTCGCGGCGGGTGTCGCGGGCCATGTGGAGCATCGGCTCGACGGCGAGCTTGCCGCCGCGGACGAGCCCGAGGGCGTACGCCGCCGAGCTGGCCTTGACGACGGAGTCGCTCTCGTCGAGGACGACCGCGGAGGAGCGCAGCACGGACAGGACCGTGTCCACGCCGGGCGGCAGCACCGCGTCGGTGTGCAGGGAGGTCCTGGTGGGTCTGGCCTGGTCGCGCTCGCTCCAGCGGAACGCCAGCATGGCGATCACGCCGGTGCACGCCCCGGCGATCGCGGCCACTGCGGCGACCGCCGCGTTCACGTCCATGCGTCCAGGTTATGCGGGTGCTCGGACACTCTCCCAGCCGTCGGGGGGCGACCTCGGACAGTCGTCGCCCAGAGTTCACCGAGGGGAAAGTGACGGTTCACTTGTGAGGGAGGCCCCGGACTTTTTGGACTCCGACCGTGGGAGCGTGGGGGTCCGAGGCCCCACCGGACCCCTGTTGGGCGTAGTGAGAGAGGGACATCCATGCGGGACGCGTACCACGAGGAACTGGACTCGATCGGCGAGAGTCTGGTCGAGATGGCCCGGCTGGTCGGGTCGGCCGTCGGGCGCGCCACCACGGCGATGCTCGACGCGGATCTGAAGCTGGCGGAGGCCGTGATCGCCGCCGACCAGAAGGTCGACGACCTCCAGCACGAACTGGAGGCCAGGGCCATAGCCCTGCTGGCGCGCCAGCAGCCCGTCGCGACGGACCTGCGGATCGTGGTGACCTCGCTGCGGATGAGCGCGGACCTGGAGCGCTCCGGCGACCTGGCGCAGCACGTGGCCAAGCTGGCGCGGCTGCGGTTCCCGGACGCGGCGGTGCCGCGGGACCTGCACGCCACGATCCTGGAGATGGGCCAGCTGGCGCAGCGTCTGATGGCGAAGGCGGCGGAGGTCATCATCACCAAGGACGTCGACCTGGCGCTCCAGCTGGAGCACGACGACGACGAGATGGACCGGCTGCACCGGACGCTGTTCCAGCACCTGATGGACGACCGCTGGAAGCACGGCATCGAGACGGCGGTCGACGTCACCCTGCTGGGCCGCTACTACGAGCGTTTCGCCGACCACGCGGTGTCGGTCGCCAAGCGGGTGGTCTACCTGGTCACGGGCGAGCACGCCGACGAGCTCCAGCAGTCGGAGGCTCCGGTCGAGGGCGCGTAGGGGGTGGCCCGGGGGGTGCGGGCGCAGGGCGCGCCGGCGGGGGTTCGCACATCTGTGCGCCGTTGATGCGCCTTGGCGGCTGGGCATGCAATGGGGAGAGGCGACGTACGCCTTGGAACGTACGGCCTTCGAGGAGGGACCCCATGGCAGACACGCCCATGACCGACCCCGAGCAGGAAGTATCCGTCGAAGTGCTCCGCCTGCCCGTGCTGGGTGCCTGCGGCTGCGGCTCGGGCTGCGGCTGCGGGTGCCAGTCGGGCGCACCGTGCCAGTGCGGCGGCTGCTGCGGCTGACCGGCCGGGCGTTCCCGGCAGGGCCCCGTCCGTGCCCCGGGCGGGGCCCTTTCCCGTGCGCTCGGGCGGGGTGCGGGAAGCCCGGTCCGGTTGTTACCGGTGAGGACCCGTTGACATGGGTGGGCGGCCGGAGAAACGTGGCCCTCGGACGCCGCATCGTCCGTCCCGCAGGTGAAGACGGATCGAGGAGGCTGAGCGTCAGATGACTTCGACCAGAAAGCGCGTGGGCGCGGCGATCGCCACGGTGGCCGCTTCCTTCGCCCTCGGGCTCGGTGGCGCGAGCATCGCCGAGGCGAAGATCCAGCCGGTGGACGTCTCCTGTGAGAACCGGGGCGGCCAGGAGCCCGGCGGCCAGCAGCCGTCGTGCAAGGGCGGCGGCCTGGTGCAGGAGAGCGAGAACCAGAACCCGTCGGGCCACGCACCGCCCGGACAGAACTGACCGTCGCACAGGAGAGCGAGCCCCCGGCGCCATCTGCCGCGTCCGGGGGCTCGGCGCGTCCCGCGGCCCGGGCCGGGGCCCGGACGGACCGGCTCCCCCGCTCGCCCGGGGCGGGGCGGGCGGGGGAGCCGGTCACGCGGAGGGCGGGGCTCCCGCCCTACTTCTTCTTGCCCTGGTTCTTGACCGCCTCGATGGCCGCCTTGGCCGCCTCGGGGTCCAGGTAGGTGCCGCCCTTGACGAGGGGCTTGAAGTCGGCGTCCAGCTCGTAGGCGAGCGGGATGCCGGTCGGGATGTTCAGGCCCGCGATGTCCTCGTCGGAGATGCCGTCCAGGTGCTTGACCAGGGCGCGCAGGCTGTTGCCGTGGGCGGCGACGAGGACCGTGCGGCCGGCGAGGAGGTCGGGGACGATGCCGTCGTACCAGTACGGCAGCATGCGGACGACGACGTCCTTGAGGCACTCGGTGCGGGGGCGCAGCTCCGGCGGGATGGTGGCGTACCGGGCGTCGTCGGCCTGCGAGAACTCGTTGTCGTCGGCGAGGACCGGCGGCGGGGTGTCGTAGGAGCGGCGCCACAGCATGAACTGCTCCTCGCCGAACTCGGCGAGCGTCTGCGCCTTGTCCTTGCCCTGGAGCGCGCCGTAGTGCCGCTCGTTCAGGCGCCAGGAGCGGTGCACCGGGATCCAGTGGCGGTCGGCGGCCTCCAGCGCGAGCTGCGCGGTGCGGATGGCGCGCTTCTGGAGGGAGGTGTGCAGCACGTCGGGGAGCAGACCGGCGTCCTTGAGCAGCTCACCGCCGCGGACTGCCTCCTTCTCGCCCTTCTCGGTGAGGTTGACGTCCACCCAGCCGGTGAACAGGTTCTTCGCGTTCCATTCGCTCTCGCCGTGGCGGAGGAGGATCAGCTTGTACGGTGCGTCGGCCATGTGTACGAGATTAATGGACGCCGGGACACTTGACGGCTCCCGTCAAACGAGTGGCTCCCCGCGGTGCGCTGCCCGTAATTTTCACTCACCGGGTCGGCCACTTACGGGGGGTTACACATGTCCGTCTCCACGCTCAAACGGGCGGTGAGGGAGAGCGTCTCGGGCCTGCCGCGGGCCTTCTGGTGGCTGTGGGCCAGCACACTGATCAACCGGCTGGGCGCCTTCGTGGCCACCTTCATGGCCCTCTACCTGACCCTGGACCGGGGCTACTCCGCCTCGTACGCGGGTCTCGTCGCCTCCCTGCACGGCCTGGGCGGTGTCATGTCGTCGGTCGCCGGCGGGGTGATGACCGACCGGCTCGGCCGGCGGCCCACCATGCTGATCGCCCAGGTGGCCTCGGCCGTCTCCGTCGCCGTCCTCGGTTTCATGGAGCACCCGGTCGCCATCGCCGCGGTCGCCTTCTTCGTCGGCGCCGCCTCGAACGCCTCGCGGCCCGCCGTGCAGGCGATGATGGCGGACATCGTGCGCCCCGAGGACCGGGTGCGGGCATTCTCGCTCAACTACTGGGCGATCAACCTGGGGTTCGCCGTCTCGGCGGCGGGCGCCGGTTTCCTCGCCGAGTACAGCTACCTCGCCGGTTTCCTCGGCGAGGCCGCCCTGACCCTGGCCTGCGCGGTGCTCGTGTTCCTGCGCGTCCCGGAGTCCCGGCCCGTCCGCGCCGCCGCCGGCCCCGGGAAGGCCGCGGAGCCGGAGATCGGCATGGGCGGCGTGCTGCGCGACGGCCGGTTCATGGGCGTGGTGGGGCTGTCCTTCCTCATCTCGCTGATCTTCCAGCAGGGGTACGTGGGGCTGCCGGTCGCCATGGGCGCCGACGGCTTCGGCTCGGCGGACTTCGGGCTGGCCATGGCGGTGAACGGCGTCCTCATCGTGGCGCTCCAGATCCCCGTCACGCGCGTCATCGAGCACCGCGACCCGCGCGGACTGCTGATCGCCTCGTCGCTGCTCGCGGGGTACGGGTTCGGGCTGACCGCCTTCGCCGGGTCGGTCGGAGTGTACGCGCTGACCGTCTGCGTCTGGACGCTCGCCGAGATCGTCAACGCCCCGACCCAGACGAGCCTGGTGGTGCGCCTCTCCCCGCTCCACGGGCGGGGCCGCTACCAGGGCGTGTACGGCATGTCGTGGTCGGTCGCGGCGCTGATCGCGCCGCTGATGTCGGGGTGGACCATCGACCGGTACGGCGCGGAGTGGCTGTGGGCCGCGTGCGCGGTCATCGGGACGGTGGCCGGGCTCGGGTACTGGCTGCTGATGCGGAGCCTGCCCGAGGAGGACGGGACGCCCGCGCCGGTGCCGGCCGCGCAGGCCCCGGAGACGGTCGGCGCCTGAGGGGCGGCGGCCGGGAGGGGCGCACAGGTTCCGGGGGCGGACGGTCACGGGGGTGCCGTACGCCCCCGGTCGGCGGTGGCCGGCAGGGGTGTCGCCCGTCGGGGCGCGCCGGTGGGGGCTACTTGTCCGGGCGGGTCAGATGGGCGAACGCCTCCAGGTTGCGCGTGGACTCGCCGCGCGCGACCCGCCAGGCGTACTCCTTGCGGATCGCCGTCGCGAAGCCCAGCTCCAGGAGGGTGTTGAACGCCCCGTCCGCCGCTTCCAGGACCGAGCCGAGCACCCGGTCCAGCTCCTCCGGGGTGACCACGGAGAGCGGCAGTCTGCCGGTCAGGTAGACGTCGCCGAGGCTGTCGACCGCGTACGCCACGCCGTACAGCCGCAGGTTCCGCTCCAGCAGCCAGCGGTGGACGGCCGTCTCGTTCTCGTCGGGGTGCCGGATCACGAACGCGTTCAGCGACAGCGAGTGCCGGCCGAGGCGCAGCGACAGGGTGGTGGAGAGCTTGCGCGTACCGGGAAGGGTGACGACGTACGAGCCGGGCTCCGGGGACTCCCAGGTCAGCTCGGCGTCGGTCAGCGCGGATTCGATGATCTTCCGGGCGTCAGCCATGACGCGAGCGTACGCCACGGCGGTGTTCGTGCATGGCGGCGGTGTACACGTCCGCCGTACCCGCCGCCGCGGTGTCCCAGCCGAACGAGCCGGCGTGCCGGGCCGCCGCCTCGCCCAGGCGCCCGGACAGCGACGGGTCGGCGACGAAGCGGCGCAGCGCGGCCGCGTAGTCGCCCGGGTCGTGGCCGCGCACCAGGTAGCCGGTCGAGCCGTCGCGCACCGCCACCGGCAGCCCGCCCACCGAGGCGGCCACCACCGGCGTCCCGGCCGCCTGCGCCTCGATGGCGACGAGCCCGAACGACTCGCTGTACGACGGCATGACGAGCACCGACGCCGCCCGGAACCAGTCGGCGAGCCGTTCCTGGTCGACCGGCGGGTGGAAGCGCACCACGTCGGCGATGCCGAGGCGGGCGGCGAGCTTCTGCAGGCCCTCGGGCTTGGCCAGGCCGCTGCCGCTGGGCCCGCCGACGACGGGGACGAGCATCCGGCCCCGCAGTGACGGGTCCTGCTCCAGCAGCAGGGCGGCGGCGCGCAGCAGGATGTCGGGGGCCTTCAGGGGCTGGATGCGCCCGGCGAAGACGGGGATGAACGCGTCGGCCGGGAGTCCGAGCCGGGCGCGGGCGGCGGCCCGCCCGTCGGCCGGCCGGAACCGGTCGAGGTTGACGCCCGGATGCACGACGGCGACCTTCGACGGCTCGGCCTCGTAGAAGCGGACGAGCTCGTCGGCCTCCCCCGCGGTGTTGGCGATCAGCCGGTCGGCGGCCCGCACGATCTGGGTCTCGCCGATGACCCGCGCCGCCGGTTCCGGGGTGTCGCCGTGGGCCAGCGAGGCGTTCTTGACCTTGGCCATGGTGTGCATGGCGTGCACCAGCGGGACGCCCCACCGCTCGGCGGCGAGCCAGCCGACGTGGCCGGAGAGCCAGTAGTGGGAGTGGACCAGGTCGTAGTGGCCGGGCCGGTGCCCCGCCCAGGCCCGCATGACGCCGTGCGTGAAGGCGCACAGCTGGGCGGGCAGCTCCTCCTTGGCGAGCCCTTCGTAGGGGCCGGCGTCGACGTGCCGGACGAGGACGCCGGGCGCCAGCTCCACGGCCGGGGGGAGCCCGCCGGTGGTGGCCCGGGTGAAGATCTCGACCTCGATGTTGATCGCCGCCAGGCGCTTGGCCAGCTCGACGATGTAAACGTTCATGCCGCCGGCGTCGCCCGTGCCGGGCTGGTGCAGGGGGGAGGTGTGGACGCTGAGCATGGCGACCCGGCGCGGCGCCCGCGCCCGGCCGGGCAGCCGCAGCCGGTGGGGTCCGGCGGCCCGGTGCGGCCCGGCCAGGGTGCCGGCGAACCGGGACACGTACTGGCTCACGTCGGCAGTCCTTCCGCTGTGCGGGCATGGCAAGCGGAGGACACGCCCGCGCCTGTGCGTACGGCCCTCCCGACAGCGACAACAGCGGACGGGGTCCTCCGCATTTCCGCTTTGCCAATTCATTACGCGCGCGGGGAGGCGCCCGCGCGCGTACCGCACCGCCCGGCGCGGGGAGGCGCCCGCGCGTACCGCACCGGCCGGGGCTCCGGCCGCGCACCGCTTACCCTCGTGCCCATGGCCCCGCGCACCGCCCGCCCCGCCGGGACCCGCCCCGTCGGCACCCCGACCCGCGGGACCACCAACCCCAACCGCCTGCGCCGCATGGACCGGTGGATCGCCGCCGTCCACGGCGCCGGGCTGCGGCGTGCCGAGCGGGCCCCCACGGCGGTGGACCTGGGGTACGGGGCCGCTCCGTGGACCGCCGTCGAACTGCTCCGGCGGCTGCGCGACGACGCCGATCCGCGCACCCGGGTGGTGGGCGTCGAGATCGAGCCGGCCCGGGTGGAGGCCGCCCGGCCGTACGAGCGGGACGGGCTGACGTTCGTCCACGGGGGCTTCGAGGTCCCGGTGGACGGTTCCCCGGCGCTGATCCGGGCGGCGAACGTGCTGCGCCAGTACGACGAGGACCAGGTGGCGGCGGTGTGGGCGCGGCTGTGCGCGCGGCTCGCGCCGGGCGGGCTGCTGGTGGAGGGGACGTGCGACGAGATCGGGCGGCGTCACGTGTGGGTGGCGCTCGGGCCCGAGGGGCCGCGGACGGTGACGTTCGCCACGCGGCTCGCTTCGCTGGAGCGGCCGTCGGACCTGGCGGAGCGGCTGCCGAAGGCGCTGATCCACCGGAACGTGCCGGGTGAGCCGGTGCACGCGTTCCTGCGGGACTTCGACCGGGCGTGGGCGGCGGCCGCTCCGTACGCCTCGCTGGGGGCCCGGCAGCGGTGGATCAGGACGGCGGCGGACCTGGCGGCCGACTGGCCGCTGGTGGACGGCCGACGGCGGTGGCGCCAGGGCGAGGTGACGGTCCGGTGGTCGGCGCTGGCGCCGGGCTCGTACTGAGCGGAACGCTTCTCCACGATCTTTCGTCCCCCCTGTGGGTGACACCCTGTCGTTTTCGCCACCGCCGTGGCACCATCTCGATCGGCACCCGAAGTTACTGACGGTAAATCAGATGGGGAGATGGGGGACGTCCGTGAACCGACGCCGCTGTGCCACCGCCGCGCTCACCGTGGTCTGCGCGCTGACCGTGCTGGCGTCTCCGGCCCAGGCGGCGTACGCGGCGCCCGTCCCGCCCGTCGCCCCTCCCCCGCCCGTGGCGGCCACCCCGCCCCCGGCCTCCGCCACCTCGGGCAGGAGCCTCGAAGAGGTGCGCCGCGAGATCGACGCCCTCTACCGCCAGGCCGCCTCCGCCACCGACGCGTACAACCTCGCCGACGAACGGGCCAGGAAGCAGTCGGCCGAGATCGTCCGGCTGTCGCAGGCGATCGTGGACGGGCAGGCCCGGATCGCGGACCTGAGGAACCGGGCCGGTGCCGCCGCCCGCGCCCAGTACCGCAACGGCGGGATTCCCGACGAGGCGCAGCTCGTGCTCGCCGACGACCCGCAGCTCTTCCTGAGCGGCGTGGGCCGCCTCCAGCAGGGCCAGAAGGCCACCCGCGACCTCCTGGCCGAACTGGCGGGGCGGCAGGCCGACTTGGAGGCCTACACCAAGGAGGCCAGCGCGCACTGGACCCGGCTGGAGGCCAACCGGCTCCAGCAGGCCAGGACGAAGAAGCAGGTCGAGACCAAGATCGCTGCCGCGAAGGCGCTGGAGTCCCGGCTGGAGACCGAGGAGCGCGAGCGGCTGCTGAGGCTGGAGCAGGCCGAGCAGGCACGGGCGCAGACCGCGTGGCTCGGGTCCGGAGTGCTCGACCGGGCCGGGCGCGAGGCCGGGCCCCAGGGAAGCAGGGCGATCGCGTACGCGAGGGCTCAGCTCGGCAAGCCGTACGTGTGGGGCGCCGAGGGTCCGGGGTCGTTCGACTGCTCGGGGCTGACGTCGCAGGCGTGGGCCGCGGCCGGCACGGACATCCCCCGCACCTCGCAGGAGCAGTGGCGGCTGCTGCCCCGGATCGACGTCGAGGACATGCGCCCCGGCGACCTGATCATCTACCACGCGGACGCCAGCCACGTCGGCCTCTACATCGGCGACGGTTCGATCATCCACGCCCCCCGGCCGGGACGGAACGTGACGGTGGCGGGCGCCGGCTCGATGGCGATCCTCGGAGTGGTCCGCCCCGGCGGGTGACGCTTCCCGCGCCCCGCGCCCCGGCCGATGAGACCCGCGCCACCCTGTCGTATACGTCCGGGATGTGACGGGGCCTACACGCGGCGCGTGACGTTCGTCATGAGGGGCTGCCCAACTACCTCCCACTGCGCGGCATATGCCAACGGCTCTTCGCCGATCACCATTCCGTTCGGCCGCCGCGGGCCGCTATGGTCCCCGTCGGTGGTGTGTCGTCCGACGCGCCACCGTGCCCTCGGGGGGAGGGAAGGAAACCGAACCGATGCCCGTACCCGTACCGCGACAGAGGGTGAGCACGCCGAGCAGTCCCAGTGCCCCGGGCACGCCGGGCGGCTCGAGCACCCCGGACACCCCGGCGGCCGCCCCCGCCGCGCCCGGAACCAGCGACCTCGTCCTCCTGGTGATCGAGGACGACCCCGCGGGCACGTTCACCGTCCCCGAGCTGGTCGACCCGTCCGGCAACCGGGTCCGCATCCGCACCGCCCGCAACCTCACCGAGGCCGAGCGGCTGCTCACCGACGACGTGCACTGCGTGCTCGTCGACCTGGCGCTCGCCTCCTGCCGGACCGGCGACGACCGGCTCGGCGCGCTCCACCACGTGCTGCGCCTCGCGCCGCGCCACGCCGTCCTGGCGCTGACCCCGTCCGGTGACGCCGAGCTGGCGGCCGAGGCGGTACGCGTCGGGGCGCAGGACCACCTGTGCCGCGAGGAGCTGGACGGGCCGCTGCTCAGCCGGGCCATCCGGTACGCGGTGGAGCGCAAGCGGGCCGACTCGGTGCAGGTCAAGCTGGCCGAGTCCCGGCTGCGCGCGCAGGAGAACGCCCGCCTGGAGCGGGGCCTGCTGCCCACGCCGCTGCTCCAGGGCTCCGAGCTGCGCTTCGCCGCCCGCTACCGGCCCGGACGCTCCCGCGCGCTGCTGGGCGGCGACTTCTACGACACCGTCCGCACCCCGGACGGGACCGTGCACGCCATGATCGGCGACGTCTGCGGGCACGGGCCGGACGAGGCCGCGCTCGGTGTCGAGCTGCGGATCGCCTGGCGGGCGCTGACGCTGGCGGGCCTGTGCGGCGACGAACTCCTCTCGACGCTCCAGCAGGTGCTGGAGCACGAGCGGGACAACGAGGAGATCTTCGCGACCCTCTGCACGGTGGACATCGCGCCGGACGGGCGCCGCGCGGGGCTGTGCCTGGCGGGCCACCCCTCGCCGCTGATCGCCCGGCACGGCAGCCAGGCGCGCCTCCTGCCGTACGAGGACAGCGGTCCCGCCCTGGGGCTGCTGCCGCGCGCCCGCTGGCCGCGCCGCCAGGTGGAGCTGGGCGGCTCGTGGAGCCTGATGATGTACACGGACGGCCTGATCGAGGGCCGGTCGGCGGGCCCCGGCTCGCCCCGGCTGGGCCAGGACGGCATGGTCGAGATGATCAACCGCCAGCTGTCGCAGGGCCTCGGCGGCGAGGAGCTGCTGGAGGCCGCGGTGGCGGAGGTGCGGGAACTGAACGGCGGCGAGCTGACGGACGACGTGGCGGTGCTGCTGCTCGCCCGTGAGCGGACGGCCGCCGACCGGGCGGCGCGCCCGGACCGCGCGCCGGGCCGGCGCGCGTCCCGCCGCCGCTGAGCCCCGGGCCGGGGGCGCAAGGGGCCCGGTGGCGTGCGGAACGGCGGCGTGAGGGGCCCGCTGGTGCCGGGAGCCCGCGGCTTCAGGGCCCGGGGTGCCGGAGGCTCGCGCCGGTCGATGCGGTGACGCGGCCGGTCAGCGGCCGCCGTTGTACGGGCCGTAGGGCCCGTCGCTGCTCGACCCGCCGCGCCGGCGGCCCTTGCCGCCGGAGACCTGCTGGAGCGCGGGCCGTACGTCGACCATGAAGACGATCGAGGCGACGAGCCCGGCGATCTGCAGGAACAGCATCGGCACGAGCAGGTTCACCGCGACCGTGACGCCCAGGATGATCAGCCAGAACGTCTTGGTCTGCTTGTCGGCGGCGCGGTAGGCGTCCTCGCGGGCCGTGACCGCGATGAACAGCGCGACCACGGCGATCAGGAGCATCGCCAGGTTGAGCAGGAAGAGGAACGTGCTGAATCCAGCGAGCAACATGCTGAGCACCGCCTAGTCAGTGAAGGGGACACCTCGCGGCCAAGGTACCCGTACAACGTCCCGGCCACCCCGTACGTGCCCGGCCGGGGCCGCGCGCCGCCGGGGGTGACCGACGGGCGGGCGGACCCGGCCGGGTGCCGCGCCGGGGCGGACCGTCAGGAGTCCGAGGCCGTCGCCTTCTTCGCGGCGGGCTTGCGCGGCGCCGGGGCCTTCTTGGCCTGGGCGGCCTTCTTGGCGGCCGCCGCCTCCGGCTCGGCGGCGGCCCTGGGCTCCGGGTCGGGCTCGACGGCGATGGCGATCTCGTTGATCTCCTCGGCCGCCTCACCGCGCCACTGCTTCACGGCCTGCTCGCCGTGCTCGGCGACCTTTTCGTAGGCCTCCCGGGCCCGGACCGCGTACTCGGCGGCCACGCCGACGCCGCGCAGCGCCAGGTGCTGGGCGTTCTCGCCGAGCTTCTTGAGGTCCGTGTCCAGGGAGCCGAGCACCTCGGTGACCTTGGCCTGGGCCTCCTTGGCCTGGACGGTCACCTTCTCCTGCACGGCCTTGGGGTCGGTGTTGCGCACCGCGTCGATGCGGGCGGGCGCCTCCGCGGCGATCTGCTCGATCAGACCGGGCACCTTCCTGGCCTGCCGCACGGCCAGGTCGGCCGTACCGGCGGCGAAGTAGAGGGGCGTGCGGAGTTCTTCGATGATGGCCACGACTGTGGTCCTCCCGGATCGCAGAGTCAGAGTTCGGGTGAGGTGCCGTCCTCAGTGGTGTTGTCGGCACCTTTCGTCTCCGTATCGAGTCCGTTCTCCTTGCGGAACGATTCGTAGATCTGGAGCAGCACCTGCTTCTGCCGCTCGTTGATCGACGGGTCGGCGAGGATGACGGCACGCGTCTCCACGTCCTCGCGCTCCCGCTCGTCCAGGATTCCGGCCCGCACGTACAGCGTCTCGGCGGAGATCCGCAGGGCCTTGGCGACCTGCTGGAGCACCTCCGCGCTCGGCTTGCGCAGCCCGCGCTCGATCTGGCTCAGATACGGATTGGACACCCCGGCGGCATCGGCGAGCTGCCGCAGCGACAGCTGGGCGTTACGCCGCTGTTCGCGCAGGTACTCACCGAGATTGCCGACGTTGAGTGATGCCATGCCTCGATGGTGCACCCACTTGCTAACTATTGCAAGCGAGTGCTTGCAAGAGTGCACTATCGAGCCATCCACACCACCCCCTCGCACGGGGACGACGGTGTCCGTTCTCAGTAGATGTGGCGAGTCCCCGTGGTCCTGGCTAACGACCTGACGGAGTCCCGGCGAAGCTGGCCTGTACGGTCCACCGCATGGTTGACGAGTTCGATGTGGCTCAAGTTCTGCGCGGCGGGATACCCCACAGGGCACGAGCCTGGGCCTTCGTTCGGGACTTTGCCGCAACGTGGGCGGAGCCGCTCGCCGACAACGCCGGTGCGCGATTGGAGGAGCTGGAGCGAGCCGAAGAGACGCTGGGGCTCGCACTGCCGACTGCGTTGCGTGAGGCCTACTCGCTTCTCGGCACGCGCCACGACCTCACCGGCAACCAGGACCCTTTGCTACGGCCCTCCGAACTGTTCGTGCATGACGAGTTCGGCGGAGTACTCGTCTTCCGCACCGAGAACCAGGGGTGCGCATTCTGGGGAGTCCGACTGCGGGATCTCGACCAGGACGATCCGCCGGTGTTCGTCCAGTCACGGGACGGCTGGGTTCTCTTCCTGGAGCGAGTCTCCCTGACCTGGATCGAGCTCATCCTCAGCGAGACGCTACTCGGCCGCGAAGAACGGCTCTACAACGCCTGTGAACTTCCCGCCGGGCTGATCCGAGAGCTGCCGAGCCAGTTCTCGCGGGTGGAGTTTCCCGAGTACCCGATGTGGACGGGGAAGGAAGAGTCACCCGTGTGCTGGTTCTCCGCACCGGGGAAGCTCTTGCGGCTCGACGGCCTGAGTGACCACAGCTGGCTGCACGTCCGGGGGAGGACGCCGGCCGACCTGGAGTCGCTCTGCGCGACCGTTCCCGGGCACTGGGTACGTGGGTACTCAGAACCGTTGGAAGCCGACGAACTGCCTTTCTAGTCACCCGGTGGTCTGCTTGGATGGCTGGGAAGGTCTGTGAATCGAGCGCAACGGGGGTGTGGGAATGGCTGATCCGTACATCACTCTCAACGAGCTCGCCCAGGAGCTTCGGCCGATGTCACAGGGCATCGAGTGGTTCGAGAGCCTCTCCGCTGAAGAGCAGTCCAACACCCTGCGCCTCCTTTCACATTTCTGCATCCAGGCCCGCGCCACCACCGAGGACGGCCCGGAAAGTATCCGACGTGCCGGACTTCGCGCCACGCACACACCGGCAGTTCTGATCGCACGAGGGCGGATCGACCAGCAACTCGGGAAGATCGTCAGCCTCACTCCCCACGACGAGCGCCTCAAGTCATTCCGGCTACTGATCGCGGTGCTGGCCGTCGCCGACGGACGTCGACGGGAGCGCTACTGCTCCGACGGTTGCAGCCACGAATGGCATCGCCTGTCCGTCGACACCCTTGCCGAAACGCTGACCTGATTCCTCGAGCTGTCGCCCCTACCGGGCTAGCGGCCCCAGAGGAAACATCGCGCTCAGCCGAGGCAGTTTGCGCGCCGCCTCGGCTTCGCTCCGCACGTCCCACTGCTCGCCGAGCGGCCCTCGGCTGCGCCCCATATCGCCTTGCTCGGCTTCGACGGCTTCATAGAAGGCGTCGCCGCAGTCGTCGATGCCGGTAAGGAGCCCGTACGCCTCCTTGGCGGCGTAGTCGAGAGACTCCCACTCGGGCCAATCGTCGTTCCAGAGCTCGTGAGGGCGAGCCACCAGGCACTGGACCTCAGGGGCATCGGCCAGAGTGTCGGGATCGGCCACTGCCCGAGAAAAGGCGTCCCGGCCGAGCCCCACCATCCACAGGCCGAAGTAGCAGAACCCGTCGTCCGAACACCAGCCGCCGAAGATACGCTCCGCCGCAGCCCATAGATCCCAGGTGAAGGCTTCATGCGTCACTTCGTCCAGGCGAACCTGGAATTGCACAATCTCTGTCAGCGGCCTCCGCAACAACTCGTCACGCAACCACGCCAGGCCTTCGTCCCGGTCCCGCGTCTGCCGTCGGCACTCTTCGATGAGCTTCCAGAAGGAATCGATGTCCACGGCGGCACTGTGCCAGGCACCTCTGACACCGCGTGGTCGGCGAACTATGTTCGAGCAGTGGAGAACGCGGAGATCATCATCAAGCTCACCCCTGATGAGGCACTGGTCCTGTCCGATTGGCTGGAGAGGGTGCAGATGACGGACCTCAGCCGTCTCGTCGACGATGAGGCGGTCTGGGCACCCATTCATAGGCTGGCCGGCACGCTCGACAAGTCCCTGCCGGGGATCTTCGCGGCGGACTACGACGAACGCCTGTCTGCGGCACGTCGCAGGCTTCGACCCGCCTCAGACGATGCCGCCAATGATCACACAACCTCTGACTGAGCTGGCTCGCAGCATCACTCACTTGAGGGGTTTCATCCCAAAACTTCTGGTGGATTCCCGTTGATTCTGGACAGTGAAGTCCATGGGGCTGGGTGGGACGAGCGATACGGCACCGCTACACGTAGACGAATTCGAGGTCGGTTGGCGGGATGCCAGAGGTGAACACCGACGACCGCTGAGTGAGGCGGAAGAGGTCGAGTTCGAGACGGGACTACCAGTACGTGGCTTCCCTTCATACCGCGGTCAGCGGAACTTCCCGGGCCTGTACTGGTCGGCCACGACGGGCGGGCACGTGGTCGGCGTCCCGATCGACATGCTGCAACGCTCCCTCCCCGCCTTCGCCCGTCTCGCCGCCCGCGCCAACGGCACTGGAGAATCCGTCCACGCCCACTACGACCTCTACGTCGTCTGTCGGCTCTGCATGCTGCGACATGGCATCCACGAGCCCGTGCTGGCACACATGGCTCCGGCCCTTCGGCTCTGCCGCAGGCACGCCATCTGGCTCGACGGTGCATGCCACCCCCACGTCGGCCATCTCGACGGACTGATCAAGGCACAGCGCCAGCACTTCGGGCTGGTCCGTCGTTTCCCCGACACTATCGACATGGCCACGAAGGAGGCGGACAAACTCGTCCGCTCCTGGTTGATGACGAACTACCAGCCAGTTCTTCAAAAGCGTTGGCAGAAACGGCTGGTGCAGCTCCCTCGGGAGGAACCGCGCTACAGCGACGTGGTCCGCCAACGCCATGATGAGTGGGAGCGCATCGTGACCTACCCCGAGTTCGTCAGCCTCCTGGGACTCATCGCTGATCCACGTTGGCGAGCCCACCGCGTCCCCACTGACCGGCACGTCAGCGTTGAAGATCACCACGACGCCATCGCCGTCATTTTCGCCGAGGCCGAACGCCGGCTCTCCGTTCCGACGCTCCGCGTCATGCCCGAACGCAGGACCTTCCACAACGACCCCCTGTTCCGCTGGACCGACCCCAGCGGCAGAGTCCGCTTTCCACGCAGAGACGAACCGCACACCGTCATCCGACGTCCCAGCCACGCTGGATGAGCACAGGTCAACCGCACCGGCCGCCGCCAGTTCTACTGGGACACCATGAGGCCAGCGATCACACGAATTCCCACAACCACATGCGCTGGGACGCCAAGGACTCACGGTGTTCCGCTCCAACTGACGGGACTCTGGTCAGAGGCGTCGCTCTCCGCCGCTTCTACGGGGAACGGACAACGACGGGCGCTCAAGACGTCTCTTTTCGAACAATCCGCTACGGACCCACTGGGTACGCTGGGGGAATGACCGCCATGTCGCCCGCCCGTACCGAGCCCGACCTCTCCTTCCTCCTGGACCACACCAGCCATGTGCTGCGTACCCGGATGTCGGCCGCGCTGGCCGAGATCGGCCTCACGGCGCGGATGCACTGCGTCCTCGTCCACGCCCTGGAGGAGGAGCGCACCCAGATCCAGCTCGCCGAGATCGGCGACATGGACAAGACGACCATGGTGGTGACGGTCGACGCCCTGGAGAAGGCCGGGCTCGCCGAGCGCCGTCCGTCCAGCACCGACCGGCGCGCCCGGATCATCGCGGTCACCGAGGAGGGGGCCCGGGTCGCCCGGCGCAGCCAGGAGATCGTCGACCGGGTGCATCAGGAGGCGCTCGGGTCGCTGGACGCCGGGGACCGCGAGGTGTTCCTGCGGGCGCTCGGGCAGCTGGTCGGAGGGCATCTCGCCACCCCGGTGGAGGGCCCCCGGCCGGCCCGGCGGGCACGGCAGCGCGAGAAGTAGGCGTCACAGCATCCGAAACAGATCGTCTATAACAAAACTATCTGCTACGGTCTCTCCTGTCGGGTCCCATGACAGGAGAGACCGCCATGTCCCTCGCTCCACGCACCCTCGCCCTCGGCGTCATCGCCACCGGCATGCTGATGACCGTCCTCGACGGCAGCATCGTGACCGTCGCCATGCCGGCCATCCAGAACGACCTGGGCTTCTCCGCGGCCGGCCTCAGCTGGGTCGTCAACGCCTACCTGATCGCCTTCGGCAGCCTGCTGCTGCTGGCCGGCCGGCTGGGCGACCTCATCGGCCGCAAGCGGATGTTCCTCGCCGGAACCGGCGTGTTCACGGCCGCCTCGCTGCTGGCGGGCGTGGCGGGGTCGCCCGCCGTGCTGATCGCCGCCCGCTTCCTCCAGGGCGCCGGGAGCGCGATGGCCTCCGCCGTCAGCCTCGGCATCCTCGTCACGCTCTTCACCGAACCCCGCGAACGCGCCAGGGCCATCGCCGTGTTCAGCTTCACCGGCGCGGCGGGCGCCTCGCTCGGCCAGGTCCTCGGCGGAGTCCTCACCGACCTCCTGGACTGGCACTGGATCTTCTTCATCAACCTGCCGATCGGGGTCGCCGCGCTCGCCGTCGCCGTCCCCGCGCTCCCCGCCGACCGCGGCCGCGGAGGGGCCGCCGGCGCCGACGTGCTCGGCGCGGCACTGGTCACGGCCGGCCTGATGCTCGGCATCTACACGGTGGTCGGGGTCGAGACGTACGGCTGGACCTCCGCGCACACCCTGGGCCTGGGCGCCCTCTCCCTGGTGCTGCTCGTCGCCTTCGCCGTACGCCAGGCCACCGCCGCCGACCCGCTGATGCCGCTGCGGATACTCCGCTCGCGCAGCGTCGCCGGAGCCAACCTGGTCCAGGTCCTCATGGTCGCCGCGCTGTTCTCCTTCCAGGTCCTCGTCGCGCTCCACCTCCAGAAGGTCCTCGGGTACGGGGCCGCCGCCACCGGCCTCGCGATGCTGCCGGCCGCCGCCGTGATCGGTGCCGTCTCCCTCGGCGTGTCCGCCCGCCTCAACGCCCGCTTCGGCGAACGGACCGTCCTGCTGGCCGGACTGGTCATGCTGATGGGCGTCCTCGGACTGCTCACCCGCGTCCCGGTGGGGGCCGACTACGTCGTCGACCTGCTGCCCGTGATGCTGCTCGCCGCCGGCTTCGGGCTCGCCCTCCCCGCCCTCACCGCGCTCGGCATGTCGGACGCCGGCGAGGACGACGCCGGCCTGGCGTCCGGGCTGTTCAACACCACCCAGCAGATCGGCATGGCGCTCGGCGTCGCCGTCCTGTCCACCCTGGCCTCCTCCCGCACGGAGAGCCTGCTGGCGGCCGGCAGCGGACGGGCCGAGGCCCTCACCGGCGGCTACCGGCTCGCCTTCGGCGTCGGCACCGGGCTCCTCGTCGCCGCCTTCGCCGTCGCGCTCACCGTGCTGCGCCGGCCGCGCCCCACACCCGGCGCCCCCGCCGGGCAGCCCCTCAAGCCCGCCGCAACGGCGTAGGCAGCGGCAGGCCGTGCACCACGTCGAGGCGCGAGACCGCGCGGGTGAGGACCACGTACAGGCGGTTCAGCCCGCGCGGCTCGGCCGCGACCACCTCGGCGGGTTCGGCCACCACGACGTGGTCGTACTCCAGGCCCTTGGCGAGCGTGGCGGGCAGGAGCGTCACCCGGGGGCCGGTGAGGCCCGCGGCGTCCAGCGCGGCGCGCAGCCCGGCGACCGCCCGCTCGGCGGCGATCACGCCGACGGAGCCCTCGCGGTCCAGCGCCGCCCGCACCGCGGCGACCACGCCCTCCCGCACGTCCCGCACCTCGCGGAACGTCACCTCGCCGTCCCGGCGCAGCGACCGGCCGGGCGGCACGTCCACGCCGAGCGCGCCGAGCAGCCGGTTCGCCAGGGCCACGACCCCGGCCGGCACCCGGTAACCGGTCGTCAGGGCGACCACCGGCACCGACGTCCGCCCCAGGTGCGCCAGTTGCTCCGCCCAGTCGCGGGCGGCCCACGGGGTGGTGCCCTGCGCCAGGTCGCCGAGGACGGTCAGGGTGCCGAAGTCCGCGCGGCGGGCGATCGCCCGGCACTGCATCGGGGAGAGGTCCTGGGCCTCGTCGATCACGATGTGCCCGTAACCGGCGGGGCGTTCGATCAGCCCGGCCAGCTCGTCGAGCAGCAGCAGGTCGGCCGCGCTCCAGGGCGCCGAGCGGTACGAGCGCGGTGACCGCCGCCGGCGGATCGCCTCCCGCTCCGCGCCGGTGAGCGCCGGGTCGGACGGGTCGGCCAGCACCCCGGCGAGGACCTCCTCGGGCGTGACCTTCGGCCAGCAGGCGTCCACCAGCGCGGTCACGGCCCGCGTCCGCCCGATCCGCCGCGCCCACGCCGCGCCCCTCGGCCCGGCCCGCCGCTCCGCCCGCAGCCGGACCGCGGACACCACGCGGCTGAGCACCCGCTCCCTCCCCACCGCGTAGGGCGGCGCCTCCTCCCGTACCGCGGTGACGACGGCGGCGAGCTCGCCGGCCGGCACCCGCCAGCGGTAGGAGCCGTCCGGGACGACCAGGTCCTCGGTGGGCGGGGCGACCCGGGCGTACAGGGCGCGGTGCAGGACGCCGGCCATGCGGGCGTCGTGCTTGACCGCCTCGGCCTCGGGCGCGTCCGTCTCCCGCACCGGGTGGCCCCGGTCGATCTCCTCCTCGATCGTGGACTGCCGGACGTCCGACTCGCCGAGCGCGGGCAGGACTTCGGAGACGTACGACAGGAACGTGCGGTTGGGGCCGAGGATCAGCAGGCCGCCGCGCCGGATGCGCTGCGGGTGGGTGTAGAGCAGGTACGCGGCCCGGTGCAGCCCCACGGCGGTCTTCCCGGTGCCGGGGGCGCCCTGGACGCAGAGGGACTCGGTGAGCCCGGCCCGCACCAGGTCGTCCTGCTCGGGCTGGAGGGTGGCCGCGATGTCGCGCATGGGCCCGACGCGGGGGCGCTCGATCTCCCCGGTGAGGATCGCGCCGGGCGGGGCGTCCTCCCCGGCGGCCAGGTGCTCGTCCTCCAGCCCGGTCAGGTCGGCGGAGTCGCCGTCGCTGAACGGCGCCCACCCGAACCGGCGGCGCACCAGCACGCCCTGGGGGTCGCGGGTGCTCGCCCGGTAGAAGGCGCGGGCGACGGGGGCGCGCCAGTCGACGACCAGGGGCGGCGCCGCCGGGTGCTCCCCGATGCGGCGGCGGCCGATGTGGTGGTGCCGGCCGTCCTCGTGGTCGACGCGGCCGAAGAACAGCGGGCCCGGTGCCTCCTCGCGCAGCGCCTTGGCGCGGCTGCGCAGGTGACGGCCGAGGGTCTCCGCGTCGGCGCCCGAGGCGGAGACGTCCTCGCCGGTGACGACGTGGTGGGCGGCCCCGTCGATCATGCGGCTCAGGGCGGCGCGGCAGGCGTCGTGGTGGGCCCGTTCCCTGCTCAGTTCCTCGTCGAGTGATGTCATGGGCCCAGAATAAAGCAACTCGGTAATATTTTTGTCTCGGTTGCTCAATGCCGGGGACGAGTGGCACGCATGGTGATGGCATGCGTACGCACCGGTAACGGCCGAGCGTCCATTGACACTCTCCGTGTCCGGAAGCTAACTTCACGGCGTCGTCGCCACACCAGGAGCACGAGGCTCCTTCCGGGACTAGCGACGCGAAGGACTTCCCAGTTGACGACTGAAGCCGTCTTCGAGATTCGGCCCTTCACCTCTCCGGACACCGCTGCCGGACCGTTCACCGTCCGGCCCTACACCGCCCACTGCGGGGTGATCCACGCCGAGGGCGCCCACGCCGTGATCGGCGTCTCGCCGGGCAACAGCTACTTCTCCGCGGGGCGCGTCACCGACCTGGCCCGCTGGGGCGCCGCCCACTTCGACCGGGTGGACCTCGTCTACACCGACCTCCACGTGGCAGAGATGTACGAGGCCTCCGGCTACACGCCCGAGGACGCCCGCCGCAAGGCGGTCAAGAACCTCCGCGGCGTACGGGCCAAGGTCACCAACGCGGTGGCCGCCGTCGACCCCGAGGGGCGGCGCCTGCGGGCCCGGCCCATGTCGGCCTTCCGCGACGAGCCGGCCTACCGGGAGATCCACCGGCACCTGCTGCGCCGGCTGGAGACCGACACCGACTTCCGCGCCACCTGCGACGCGCTCATCGACGCGTTCCTCTCCTCCAAGGTCCTGGCCGGCAGGACACCCACGGCACGGCAGCGCGAGGTGTGTTTCGCGTACGTGTGCGCCGAGGCGCCGCTGTTCCTCGACACCCCGGCCATCGTGGGCGTCCCGTCCTCCCTGAACTGCTACCACCAGCTGCTGCCGCTGGCCGAGTTGCTCTACGCGCGCGGCTCCGGGCTGCGCGCCTCGCGCAACCAGGGCCACGCCGTCGTCACCCCCGTACGGCGCGGCCGGCACGCCGCCGAAGGAGAGCCCTCCCATGTCCGTTGAGACACCGCCCGACCAGCTTCCCGACTTCCCCTTCTCCTGGCGCGGCGACCGGCTGCCCCCCGAGATCGAGCTGCTGCGCGGCGAACCGGTCAAGCGGGTGCGGACCATCGCCGGTGACGAGGCGTGGCTGGTGTCCTCCCACGCCCTGTGCAAGCAGGTCCTGGAGGACCCGCGCTTCAGCCTGAAGGACACCTCGGCGCCGGGCGTGCCCCGGCAGTACGCGCTGACGATCCCGCCCGAGGTCGTCAACAACATGGGCAACATCACCGGCGCCGGCCTGCGCAAGGCCGTGCTCAAGGCGCTCAACCCGAAGGCTCCCGGACTGGTGGAGTGGATGCGGTCGGCCGCCGCCGACCTGGCCGACCGCATCCTCGGCGACGGCGCGCCGGGGGACCTGCGCGGCTCGTTCGCCGACCCCTACTCCGCCGCCCTGCACTGCCACATCCTGGGCATCCCGCAGGCGGACGCGCCCCGGCTGATGCGCAGCCTGGACATCGCGTTCATGAACTCCGCCTGCCCGGTCGCCGGCGCCCGGCTCAACTGGGACCGCGACATCGCCTACATGGTGGAGCGCCTCGACGACCCGTCCACGACCGGGCTGATGGCCGAACTGGCGGCGCTGCGCGGGGATCCGCAGTACGCCCACCTCACCGACGAGATGCTGGCGACGGTCGGGGTGACCATGTTCGGCGCCGGGGTGATCTCCACCTCCGGCTTCCTGACCATGGCCCTGGTCTCGCTGATCCAGCACCCGGAGCTGAAGGACGCGCTCCTCGCCGACCGCGGGCTGATCCCGGCGGCCGTCGACGAGCTGCTGCGGATCAACCTCTCCATCGGCGACGGGCTGCCCCGCCTGGCGACGCGGGACGTGACGCTCGGGGACGTGGAGGTGCGCGAGGGCGAGCTGGTCCTGGTGCTGGTCGAGGGCGCCAACTTCGACCCGGAGGTGTTCGCCGACCCGCACACCGTGGACCTCGCGCGGGAGAACAGCGCCGCCCACCTGTCGTTCGGCGGCGGCCGGCACTACTGCCCGGCCACCGCGCTGGGCAAGAGGCACGCGGAGGTCGCGCTGGAGACCCTGCTCGACCGGATGCCCGGGTTCCGGCTGGCGGTGCCGATCGAGCAGCTGGTGTGGCGCACCGGCTTCATGAAGCGGATCCCGGAGCGGCTGCCCGTGATGTGGTGACGGCGACCGGGGGTCCGCGGGCTCCAGGCGGGGCGGCGGACCCCCGGACGCACGCCGCCGTTCACAGGGGCAGGCCCTCCGCCAGCCGTCGGAAGGCCAGCCCCGCGGCGGCCAGCGCGTCCGGCTCCACCGCGCCGGCGGTCTCGCCCGCCTCGATCCGCCGCCAGTTCTCCTCCGCGAGGATCCGCTGCACGGCGACGATCTGGCCCGCCGCGATCCGGTCCTGGACACCGCCTCCCCCCAGCGCGCCGGCCAGCGCCGCCTCGGACTCCCGCTGGTACGCGTACAGGCGCGCGACCAGCGCGGGGGTGCCGTACAGCAGCCGGTGGAAGGCGAGCACGTCCGGGTCGTCGCAGAGCCCGGTCACCGGGTCGCGGCGCAGGAGCCCGCCGGTGAAGTGGCGGTGCAGCGCCTCCAGCGCGCCGACCCCGCCGGGTCGGCCCGCGACCACGCGCGCCGCCTCCTCGCGGTGGTCGGCGAACCGGTGCAGGACCAGGTCCTCCTTGGCGGGGAAGTACCGGAAGAGCGTGGGCTTGGAGACCTCGGCGGCCGCGGCGACCTCGGCGACCGACACCCGGTCGAAGCCGCGCTCCAGGAAGAGGGCGATCGCCGTCTCGGAGATCGTCCGGTACGTCCGCTGCTTCTTGCGCTCGCGCAGACCCGTCTCACCGCTCATGCCGCCGAGCCTACGCACCTGTTGACCTCAACCGGACTTGACGTTCCAGACTCGTCCCCGCGGGCGCCGGACGGACCGGCCGAGCCCGCCTGCGGGAGGGGTGTGAGCGTGATGCGCGTGGCACGGGCGACGGGGTTCGGCGGACCGGAGGTCCTGGTGACGGCGGACGTGCCGGAACCGGCGGCGGGGCCGGGGCAGGTGGTGGTGGAGGTCGCCGCGGCGGACACGATCTTCCTGGACACCCAGCTGCGGTCCGGCTGGGGCGGCGAGTACTTCACCCTCGAACCGCCGTACGTCCCCGGCGGCGGCGTCGCCGGGACGGTCCGGGCCGTCGGGGCGGGCGCCGACGCGGCCGCGTGGCTCGGCCGCCGGGTGGCCGCCTCGATCGGCTTCACCGGCGGGTACGCCGAGCGGGCGGTCACCGGCGTCGAGTCGCTTGCGGCGGTCCCGGACGGGCTGGCGCTCACGGACGCGGCGGCCCTGGTGCACGACGGGGTCACGGCGACCGCGCTGCTGGACCTGACGGAACCGAAGCCCGGCGAGACGGTCCTGGTGGTCGGCGCGTCCGGCGGGATGGGCACGCTGCTGGTCCAGCTGGCGAAGGCGGCCGGCGCCCGGGTCGTCGGCACCGCGCGCGGCGGGCGCAAGACCGCGCTCGTACGGGAGCTGGGCGCCGACGCGGTGATCGACGCGGGCGCCCCCGACTGGGTCGTGCGGGCCCGCGAGGCGCTCGGGCCCGCCGGGGCGGACGTCGTGCTGGACGGGGTGGGCGGCGAGGTGGGCGCGGCGGCGTTCGCGCTGGTGGCGGACGGTGGCAGGTTCTCCGCGCACGGGGCGCCGACCGGCGGTTTCGCCCCGGTCGACCCGGCCGCGGCGCGGCGGCGGGGGGTGCGGCTGCTGGGCATCGGGGACGTCCAGCTGTCGGTGCGGGAGCACGCGGCGCTCCTGGAGCGGGTGCTCGCCGAGGCGGCGGGCGGGCGGCTGCGGCCGGTGATCGGCGGGCTGTTCCCGCTGGAGCGGGCGGCCGGGGCGCACGCGGCGATCGAGGACCGGAGCCTGCTGGGCAAGGTGGTCATCCGGGTGTGACCCGGTCCACCAGCACCTGGATCCCGTCCAGGACGCGGTCCAGCCCGAAGGTGAACTCGAAGTCCGGGTCGTCCGGCTCGTCCATCACTCCCGAGGCCAGCATCCGCGCGACGGCCGGGTAGCGGTCGGGGTCCGCCAGCCGGCGCAGCGTGCGGGCGTGACGGCTCATCACCTGCTGGGGTGTCCCACCGGTCGCGCGGATCGCTGCGTCGAGGTCGGCCATGAGGCCGGCCTCGCTGCGCACATAGCCGCTGACCAGCAGGATCACCGAGATCTTGGCGCCCTCGTCGAGTCCGGTGCCGTCGAGGGCGACCATGCCCCGCTCCCACCAGGCGACCGAGTTCGGGGTGATCGGCGGTCCCGAGACGGGGACGCGCAGCATCCAGAGGTTGCGCCGCAGGGCGTCGCGCTGCTGCCACGCCCAGGCGGCGAGGGCCTCGCGCCATCCGGTGCCTGGGGCGGGCGGCGGGGGCGGGGCGCCGATGGCGCGGTCCAGCATCAGCACGTACAGCTCGTCCTTGGCGCCGACGTACCGGTAGAGGGACATCGTGGAGGCGCCGAGCTCCTTGGCGACACGGCCCATGGAGACCGCTCCGAGCCCCTCGGCCGCGGCCAGGCCGACCGCCGCGTCGACGATCCGCTCCAGGCTCAGCCCCGGCCTGGGGCCCTTGCCGGGGCGTTCCCGCAGGCCCCAGGCGGCCTCGAGGCTCGCCGACAGCCCCGTACCGTCGCTGTCGCTCATCGGTCCGCCTCCCTCTGCTTGACGCCCATCCTAGTTATGCGTAACCCTTACGCAGTAGTGCGTATGGCATACGCAGAAGGGGGAGCCCCATGACCCGGCACCCGGCCATCGAGGCCACCGGCCTCCGCAAGACCTACGACGACGTGCCCGTGCTGGACGGGATCGACCTGCGCGTCGAACCCGGCACCGTCCACGCCCTGCTCGGCCCCAACGGCGCGGGCAAGACGACCACCGTCCGCATCCTCGCCACGCTCACCCGCGCGGACGCGGGCACGGCCCGGGTCGCCGGGTACGACGTGGTCACCGAGCGGGCCCGGGTCCGCCGCGCCCTCAGCCTCACCGGACAGTTCGCGGCGGTCGACGCCATGCAGACCGGCGAGGAGAACCTGCGGATGATGGCCCGGCTGACGGGACTCTCCCGCACCGCCGCCGCCCGCCGCGCCGACGAGCTGCTCGAACGCTTCGGACTCGGCGACGCCCGGAGCCGTCTCGCCGGCACCTACTCGGGCGGCATGCGACGGCGCCTCGACCTCGCGGCCGGCCTGGTCGGCGACCCCGAGGTCGTCTTCCTCGACGAGCCCACCACCGGCCTCGACCCGCGCAGCCGCCGCGAACTGTGGCAGGTGGTCGCCGAGGTCGCGGCCCGGGGCGCGACGATCCTGCTCACCACCCAGTACCTGGAGGAGGCCGACCGGCTGGCCGACCGCATCGGCGTGCTGAACGCCGGGCGGCTGGTCGCCGAGGGCACCGCCGACGAACTGAAGACCCGCGTCGCCGGACACCGCCTCGACCTCGTCCTCGCCGACCGGGCCGCCTACCGGCGCCTCGCCCCGCACGCCGTCCACGAGGCCCCGGAGACCCTCACCCTCGGCATCCCCACGGACGGCACCGCCGCCCACGTACGCGCCCTGCTCGACGAACTCGACCCCGCCCGCACCGACATCACCCGCTTCACCCTGCACAGCGCCACGCTCGACGACGTCTTCCTCGCCCTGACGGCCAAGGAGCCGGCCCATGCCTGACACCGTCACCCACGCCCTGACCCTGACCGGGCGCGGCATCCGGCTCAGCCGCCGCAACGTCGACGCCGTCATCACCGCGCTGGCCCTGCCGGTCATGCTGATGCTGATCTTCGTCTACTTCTTCGGCGGGGCCATCGACACCGGCACCGCGTACGTGACCTACGTCGTCCCCGGCGTCCTGCTGCTCTGCGCCGGCTTCGGCTCCTCGACCACCGCCGTGCGCGTCAGCGAGGACATGAAGGAGGGCATCGTCGACCGCTTCCGGTCGATGGACGTCGGCGCCACCCCGATCCTCGCCGCGCACGTCGCCGCGAGCACCGCCCGCAACCTGCTGTCGACGGCCCTCGTCCTCGGCGTCGCGTTCCTGATCGGCTTCCGCCCCTCGGCCTCGGCGGCCGGGTGGCTCGCCGCCCTCGGCGTCCTGCTCGCCTTCGTGCTCGCCGTCTCCTGGCTGTCGGCGGCGGTCGGACTGCTGGCCCGCACCCCGGAGGCGGCGAGCGGCTTCACCTTCCTCATGATGTTCCTGCCCTACCCGAGCAGCGCCTTCGTCCCCATCGACACCATGCCGTCCTGGCTCCACGGCTTCGCCGACCACCAGCCGGTCACCCCGGTGATCGAATCGCTCCGCGGCCTGCTCCTCGACCAGCCGGTCGGCACCGCCCCCGCCCTGGCCCTCGCCTGGTGCGCCGGGATCCTCGCCGTCGCGGCCGGCCTGTCAGGCGCGCTGTTCCGAGTACGTACCCGCTGAGCGCCGGGCCGCCGCGCGCACGGCGGCGAGCACCGGCTCCAGCGACTCCACCACCCGCTCCGCCCCCGCCCCGCGCAGCAGGTCCACCGCCCGCTCGTCGGGGCCGTGGCCCAGGAACGGCACCCCCGCCTCCCGCGCCGCCGCCAGCTCCGCGGGCGTGGCGCCGACCATCAGGGACGCGGCCGGGCGGGCCCCCAGCGCGGCGAGCGCGCCGGCGACGTCCCCGTACACGTGCGTGCCGAAGCAGCCGGCCAGGCCCCGGCCCGCGAGGTAGGCGCGCACCGTGGGCGCGGGCGTCGCGCCGCCGACCACGGCGAGGCCGGTGCCGACCGCGGCAAGGGTGCGGACCAGGGGATCGGCGTACGGGGTGGGCCAGGCGGCCGCCCCGCCGCGGGTGCGGCACAGGGGGCCGTCGAAGCCGAACAGGACGTGCTCGGTGCCGCCGATGACATCGACGAGGTCGTCGTACACAGCTGCCGCCTGGGGGTCGGGGGCGGGGGGTAGGTCGAGGGTGCCAGATCCCGGCGGGCCCGCACAGGCCCCCGCCCGCGGGGCGCCCGCCCGGCGGACCGCCGTCCGGGTCGGAACGCGGTCAGAACATGTCCGGGCACCACGGCCGGCGCGAGGTGCGCAGCAGCGCGTCGGCCGCCGCCGCCGCGCCCGGCCGGCACTCCTCCACCCGCCCGAGGGCCGCGAGCCGCACCGCGGACTCGTCCCCCAGGTACAGCGTCCCCAGCGCCGCCACGTCCATGGAGAGGTCCGCCGACGCGGTGGTGGGCACGCACGACGCGCCCTGCGGGGAGGCGTCCAGCCGGTAGCGGCCGCCCGCGAGCCCCGCCGGGTCGGCCAGCTCCAGCACGAGGGCGCCGGAGGCCGCGTACGTACGCGTCTCCAGGGCCCGGACGACGTCGAGGATCCGCAGCCACACCAGGTCGGCATGGGTCGTGACGCGCGCCGCCCGCGGGTCGGGCAGCAGCAGCGGCAGCAGGTCGTCGGGGGCGCGGTGACCGGACCTCACCGTGGTCGTCCAGTCGTGCGAGCAGACGAAGTGCCACAGGGCCCGCTCGGCCGCCGGGGTCACGGCGATCAGGTCGCGCACGGTCGCGCTGCACAGCGGCTGCTTGTCCTCCCAGGTGTCGTCCGTGGTGTAGCAGACGTACCCCTCCACCTCCCCCGCCGCCGAGCGGTACGTCGCATACAGGGGCTCCGTCCACGGCCGGCCGGGCAGCACCACGGCGCCCGTGCCGATCTCCCAGGCCCGCCGGTCCCGGTCCACCACGCCGTGCCGGACGGCGCCGAGCCGGTCGTGGAGGCCGGGGCCGAACGCCCGGACGTCCGCCGCCTCGACCAGGTCGACGCGGCCGCCGTCGTCCGGCCCCGCCCAGCGGGGGTCCAGACCGGCCCGCCGCACGTCGACGGTCCACTCGGTGATCCAGGTCGCCGGGCCGTACCCGTACCGCCCGTAGATCGGGTACTCGGCGGCGACCAGCGTCGACACGGCGTCCCCGCGCTCCTTGGCCTCCGCCAGCTCCGCCGCCATCAGACGGCTCAGCAGCCCGCGCCGCCGGTGCGTCGGCAGGACGCTCACGTTGGTCACCGCGCTCGCGCCGATCCGGGCACCGCCGGGCACCGTCAGCCGCTGCGCGAACGACCGCAGCGTCGCGACGCAGCGCCCGCCGTCGAACACCCCCCGGGTGCGCCGGAGGTCCACGTACGGGAGCCGCTGCGCGACCTCCTCGTCCGGGACGACGGGCGGCTGCAGGAACGCGATGCGGCGGGCGCGCAGCCAGTCGGGGAACTCCGACTCGGTGACCGTACGGACCTCATGGCTCATGGCGGCCACGCTAGGCGCGGCATTCCGCCGCCCGCATCCGGTTTTCCGGCGCCCCCGCGCGGGCCGTACGGGGGCACCCACCGGGCCCGCCCACCGGGGCCCGCGCCCGGGCACCCCACCGGGGCCCGCCCGGGCCGGCGTACCGCCCGCGTCCGCGCCTCCCGGGCCCGTCAGAAGGCCGCCCGGACCTCCCCCACCCGCTGCCCGCCGCCCAGCAGCGGGACGTCGGCGATGCGGTCCACCACCGGGGAGTCGACGCCGAGGATCCGCAGCGCCCGCGCGAGGACCGGGCCCGTCGCCCGCCCGGAACCGTCGTCGATCTTGAAGGCGAGCGCCCGCCCGTCCGCGAGGGCGACCGCCTGGACGGCCTCGGCGCCCATCTTGGACAGCGCCCCCGGCACCTCCCGCATCAGCCACGTGTCCGGCCGCCGGGTCCCCGCCACGTACTCCGGGTGCGCCCGCATCGCGTCCGCGACCCGCCGCTGCGGCGTCCCCGGCTCGGCGAGCACGTACGAGCGGAACGCCCGCGCGAGGCCCACCAGGCCGACCGCCATCAGCGGCGCACCGCACCCGTCGGTGCCGACCACCGCCACCGTCTCGCCGGTCGCGGTCTCGATCTCGTCGCGGACGAGCCGCTGCAGCGGGTGCTCCGGGTCCAGGTAGGCGGCCGGGTCCCAGCCGTTGTGCGCGCAGGCGGCCAGCATCGCCGCGTGCTTGCCCGAGCAGTTCATGACGACCCGCTCCCGGACGCCGCCGGCGGCCAGGTGCGCCTCGGCCTCCACCTGGTCGAGCGGCAGGCCGGGCGGGGTCCGCAGGTCGGACTCGGTGAACCCGTGCTCGGCGAGCATCTTGCGGACCAGGTCCAGGTGGAACGGCTCGCCGGAGTGGCTGGAGGTGGCCAGCGCCAGCCGCTCCCCGGTCAGCTCCGCACCGGCCCGCAGCACCGCCGCGGCCTGGAGGGGCTTGTTCGACGAGCGCGGGAACACCGGGGCCGACGGGTCGCCGGCCGACATCTCGACGGTGCCGTCCGCGCCGAGCAGGACGAGCGACCCCCGGTGGTGCCCCTCGACGTACCCGGAGCGGACCACCTCGGCGAGGACCGGGGGGATGACTGCGGTGCTGGTGGAGGAACTCATGGCGGCCGGCCTTCCTTCCGGGGAACGGTGCCCCGCCGCCTCGCGGCCTCAGCGGAGCAGGTCGTCCACTTGTGCTTCGCCCTCACGGTACCGGCGGGCGATCTCGGCGCTGCAGTCGTCGGCCGTGCGCTGGAGCTGCTGCCGGCGCCGGGAGACCTGCTGTTCGTAGCGTGCCAGCCGTCCCATCGCGGCGTGCAGCTCTTCGTCCGTTCGGGCGGTCAGGTCGGACAGCTCGACCTCCGCCAGCATCTCGGCGGCCAGCCGCCGGTACTCCTCGCCGCGGGGGGTGGCCACCGTCACGTGGCGGGCGGACGACCGGTGCCGCGACGGGGTGTCGGCGAGGATCTCCGACAGCCGGTCGACCACCGGCACCTCCGTCCCGCCCCGCCGCGCCAGCTCGGCGCGGAGGATGTCGATCCGGCCCTGCAGCAGCCTGCGCACGTAGCTCAGGTCCGCCTCGTCGCCGTGCGAGTCCCGGCGCAGGGCCCGCAGCTCCGGCAGCCGCAGGTTCGTGAGGTCGTGCTGCCGCGCCTCCGGCAGGACGGCATCACCGGTCCGCTGGGTGGGGGGCCGCAGCGGCCCCCTGCCGGCGGCACATGTCATCGGTACGGGATGCGGCGTCTGCCCGGCGCCTGGTGTGCTCATAGGAATCCGTCCCCTCGACCGGTGCTCGAGGTCTCCCCGGGCCCGAAGGGCCGAGGGGAAGCACCGCCTGAGAGGCATGGTGCCATTTGTGCCGGTGCCGATGCAGTCGCGTGCACCCGTTCGGACGCGGATAGGTTGGTCCGCATGCGTGCAGTGGTACAGAGGGTCGACGGGGCCGAGGTCGTCGTCGACGGTGAGACGGTCGGCGCGATTCACGGCGAGGGGCTGTGCGTCCTGGTGGGCGTGACCCACGAGGACACAGCCGAGAAGGCCGCGACGCTGGCCCGGAAGCTGTGGTCGGTGCGGATCCTGGAGGGCGAGAAGTCCTGCTCGGACGTCGGGGCACCCCTGTTGGTGATCTCGCAGTTCACCCTCTACGGGGACGCCCGCAAGGGCCGTCGCCCCACGTGGAACGCCGCGGCGCCGGGCGAGGTCGCCGAGCCGCTGGTCGACGAGGTGGTGGCGCGGCTGCGGGAGCTGGGGGCGACGGTGGAGACGGGCCGGTTCGGGGCGGACATGCGGGTCTCGCTCACCAACCACGGCCCGTTCACCATCGTCATCGACGTGTGAGGCGCCCGGATCCAGGCGCCCCGGCGGCGCCTACGCCTCGACCACGACCTCCTGGGCGGCGGCCGTACCGCCCGCCAGCAGGTCGGCGTCCACCGGCACGTTCCGCTTCACCAGGGCGAGCGCGATCGGGCCCAGCTCGTGGTGGCGTACGGCGGTGGTGACGAACCCGAGCTGCCGGCCCTCCTCGCCGTCGGCCTTCAGCCGGATCGGGGTCCCGTGCGCGGGCAGGTGCACCTCGCTGCCGTCGAGGTGCAGGAAGACCATCCGGCGCGGCGGCTTCCCCAGGTTGTGGACGCGCGCCACGGTCTCCTGACCGCGGTAGCAGCCCTTCTGGAGGTGGACGGCGGTGCCGATCAGGCCGATCTCGTGCGGGATGGTGCGGTGGTCGGTCTCGAACCCGAGCCGGGGCCGGTGCGCCTCGACGCGCAGCGCCTCGTACGCCCAGATGCCGGCGAGCGGGCCGTGGCTCCCGGCGTACGCCTCCAGGTCGCCGCGCGGCAGGAACAGGTCCCGGCCGTGCGGGGTCTCCCGGACGACGACGCCCTCGGGGACGTCGGCGATCGAACCGGCCGGCAGGTGGACGACGGCGATCTCGTCGGTCCGGTCGGCCACCTCGACCCGGTAGAAGAACTTCATCGACTCCAGGTAGCCGATCAGCGCCTCCTGCGTGCCGGGCTCGACGTGCGCCCAGACCGTCTCGCCGTCGTCGACCAGGTACAGCGCGTGCTCGATGTGGCCGTTGGCGGAGAGGATCAGCGCCTCGGTGGCCTGCCCGGCGGGGAGTTCGCTGACGGCCTGCGTGAGGAGCAGGTGCAGCCAGCCGAGCCGGTCGGGGCCGGTGACGGTGACGACACCGCGGTGGCTCAGGTCGACCAGGCCGGTGCCGGCGGCCAGGGCACGCTGTTCGCGGAACAGGTCGCCGTAGTGCGCGGCGACGCCCTCGTCCGGCCCCTCGGCGGGCACGGCGCCTGGCAGGGACAGCAGGGGGCTGGTCGGTGATGGTCGCAGCATGTGATCAGCCTACGACTCGCCGCCGGACGGGGCGTCGGCGTCCTCGGCCTCTTCGCCCGTCCCGGCCTTCCGCGCACAGTTCTCGCACAGCCCGAAGATGGCGAAGTGCTTCATGTCGGTGTCGAAGCCGAAGGTGCGGCGGAGCTTCGCGGTGAACTCGGCGGCCACCTCCACGTCCGCCTCGATGACGCCGGTGCAGTCGCGGCACACCAAATGCAGGTGGTGGTGCCGGTCGGCGAGGTGGTAGGTCGGGGCGCCGTGGCCCAGGTGGGCGTGGCTGACCAGGCCCAGTTCCTCCAGCAGCTCCAGCGTCCGGTAGACGGTGGAGATGTTCACGCCGGAGGCGGTCCTGCGCACCTCGCCGAGGATGTCGTCGGGCGTCGCGTGCCCCAGGACGTCCACCGCCTCCAGGACAAGCTGGCGCTGGGGAGTCAGCCGGTAGCCGCGCTGCCGCAGGTCGCTCTTCCAGTCGGTGCTCACCACGCGCTCCAGTGTAGGAGCACCGACCGCGAAGCCCCAGGGCTACTTGAAGAACGCGATGCCGTCGTCCGGCAGGTCGCCGAGGTCCTTGGCCCAGGCCTCGACCTGCTCGGGCGTGACGACCTTCTTCAGGTGGGCCGACATGTACGGGCGCAGCGGCACCTCGGGCGTCGACTTCTCGCCGACCCACATCAGGTCGCCCTTCACGTAGCCGTACAGCCGCTTGCCGCCGCTGTACGGCCCGGAGGCGGCCGTCCGCGCGACGGCGTCGGTGACCAGGTCGATCTGCGGCTTCTGGTCGGCGAGCTCGCCGTACCAGACCTCGACGATGCCCTGGTCGCGCACCATCACGATCTCGACCTTGCGCTCCTTGTCGATGCGCCAGTAGCCGCTCTCGGACTCCAGGGGCTTGACCTTGTTGCCCTCGGCGTCCAGGACCCAGGTGCGGGAGGTGTACTCGATGAAGTCCCGGCCGTCGTGGCTGAAGGTCACGGACTGGCCGAAGTTGCACTTCTCGGCGCCGGGGAAGTCGGAGACGCCCGCGCCCTCCCACGTGCCCAGGAGGAACGCGAGGGGGACGAGGTCGGGGTTCAGGTCGGACGGAATCTCGATCATGAGCAGCTCAGTCGATCTGTAGGAGTGGTCAGCGCTGGCCCTGGTACAGCTTCTTCACGGTCAGCACGGCGAAGCCGAGCACGCCGACGCAGACCAGGACCAGCAGGGCGGAGAAGAAAGCCTCAAGCACAGGGTGCTCCTCGGTGAGCGGTATGGGCGAAGAAAAGGGCCGGGTCCCAGCGTAATGGGTGGGGGCACGGCCCTCCGTGTGAGGTTGCGCCCAGGCGGGCGCACTACAGTTCCGCACATGGCGAAGAAGCTCGTGATCAAGGTGACCGCAGGTGCCGACGCCCCCGAGCGCTGCTCGCAGGCCTTCACGGTCGCGGCGGTCGCCGTGGCCAGCGGGGTGGAGGTCTCGCTCTGGCTGACCGGCGAGTCCTCGTGGTTCGCGCTGCCGGGGCGGGCGGCGGAGTTCGAGCTGCCGCACGCGGCGCCGCTGCCGGACCTGATCGACTCGGTGCTGGCGGCCGGGAAGGTCACGCTGTGCACGCAGTGCGCGGCGCGGCGCGGCATCACGGAGGAGGACGTGCTGGAGGGCGTGCGGATCGCGGGGGCGCAGGTGTTCGTGAGCGAGGCGCTGGGCGACGGCACTCAGGCGCTCGTCTACTGACGCCCGCGCACGGCGGTACGCCGGCCCGGGGTCCCGGGGCCGGCCGTCACCGGCGTCTCCGCTTGCCGTCGAGCTCGTCCCACCACTCGTCGGACTTCGGGTCGCCGCTGGGGTCGTCCCACCAGCGGTCCTCCGGGCCGCGCCGGTTCGCGACCATCGCGGCGACCGGCGGGATGACCATGGCGACGAAGCACATGGCGACGGCGGCGGGCGTGGACCACAGCCGTACGACGGCCCAGGCGCCCACGAAGAGCACCAGGCAGGCCGTCATCATCGCGAAGTAGACGTGCCGACGCCGGGCGTACATACGTCCAGCGTAGGACGGGAACGACCGAAGGGCCGCACCTCGGTCCCGGTAAGCGTCCAACCCCCAGGAGGCGCGGCCCTTCGGCCAGTACAGCGGTGCCGTCAGACGGCGATGGCGACCTCGGCCAGGCCGCCCTGCTGGGCGACGACCGTGCGGTCGGCGGTGCCGCCGGGGACGAGGGCACGGACGGTCCAGGTGCCCTCGGCCGCGTAGAAGCGGAACTGTCCGGTCGCGGAGGTCGGGACCTCGGCGGTGAACTCGCCGGTCGAGTCCAGCAGGCGCACGTAACCGACGACGGGCTCGCCGTCCTTGGTCACCTGGCCCTGGATGGTGGTCTCACCGGGCTTGATCGTCGAAGCGTCCGGGCCGCCGGCCTGTGCTCCACACATGGGTACTCCTGAGGGGTCTTCGGGGGAGGGGGAGGACGGGAGGTCCGGGACTACTTGTTGGCGCCGAGCTCGATCGGCACGCCGACGAGGGAGCCGTACTCGGTCCACGAGCCGTCGTAGTTCTTGACGTTCTCCTGGCCGAGCAGCTCGTGCAGCACGAACCAGGTCAGGGCCGAGCGCTCACCGATGCGGCAGTAGGCGATGGTGTCCTTCGCCAGGTCGACCTGCTCGTCGGCGTAGAGCGCCTTGAGCTCCTCGTCGGACTTGAAGGTGCCGTCGTCGTTGGCGTTCTTCGACCACGGGATGTTGCGGGCGCTGGGCACGTGGCCGGGGCGCTGCGACTGCTCCTGCGGGAGGTGCGCCGGGGCGAGCAGCTTGCCGCTGAACTCGTCGGGGGAACGCACGTCGACCAGGTTCAGGTTGCCGATCGCGGCCACGACGTCGTCGCGGAAGGCGCGGATGGAGGTGTCCTGGGCCTTGGCCTTGTACTCGGTGGCCGGGCGGCTGGGGACCTCGGAGCCGTCGACCAGGTCGCGGGAGTCGAGCTCCCACTTCTTGCGGCCGCCGTCGAGGAGCTTGACGCTCTCGTGGCCGTACAGCTTGAAGTACCAGTAGGCGTACGAGGCGAACCAGTTGTTGTTGCCGCCGTAGAGGACGACGGTGTCGTCGTTGGCGATGCCCTTCGCGGAGAGGAGCTTCTCGAAGCCCTCCTGGTCGACGAAGTCGCGGCGGACCGGGTCCTGGAGGTCCTGCTTCCAGTCGATCCGGACGGCGTTCTTGATGTGGTTCTTGTCGTACGCCGACGTGTCCTCGTCGACCTCGACGATGACGACCTTCGGGTCGTCGATGTGGGCCTCGACCCAGTCGGCGTCTACCAGGACGTCGCTGCGGCTCATGCTGTTTCTCCTCCGGGGCAGTGTGCGGCGGGGTGTGGCGGGGTGGTGCCGGGTGCTCTTCGCCTCTGCGCGCTTCCCGGTACGGGGGGTACGGGTCCACGCGGCGGATTCGGCACAGGGGTGGGCCTCGGGGTGCGTGACGGGCCCTGGGATACGGGAGGCCGGGCTCCCGCTCAGACGGAGCGACAGAGCATGGCGGCGACGCGGCACAGGTCTACTGCCCGCCGCTTCGTGAGGTCCGCCTGTCGCTTCATGACGCCGATCGTAGGGACGGTCGGGCCGCCGTGTCACCGGCGTGTCGTATCGTGAGACACGATCGTCCGCGATGTGGGACGACGTACCGCCCGGGAGGGGCTCCGCCGGGCGCGGGGCGGAGTCCGGCCGCCGACCATCTGCGGATCGGACGCCACCGTCTCACCATGTGGCCGAAGAGCGGTTTTTCAGCCGGTCAGCACGACGTCCTCGCCGGTGACGGTGACCACGACGCCCTCCGGCGTCGCCTCGACCTTCCGCAGCTTCAGACCGGCCGGCAGCCCGCCGACCTGGCGGTCGAAGTCGGTGCGCTCGCGGACGCGCTCCTCCACACCCGGCAGCCCCTCGCCGGGGACCTTGTCGGCGCGCACGCGGATGGTGTCGTCACCGGCCAGGCTGACCGAGGACAGCACGCTGCGGGTGACCCGGCCCAGCACCGGGATCTCGACCGAGCCGGTGACCTTGACCTTGCCGTTGCCGCCGTAGCCGACGGTCACGTCCTCGCTGGACGCCGCGCCGAGGTCGGCGTACGAGATGCGGGCGGTGCCGTCGGCGGAGGCGGCCACCGCCCGCGAGAAGTTGCTCTCCAGCCGTACGTCGTGCAGGGCGGCCTTCATCTCGGTCACCCGGACCTTCCGCCCGCCGGCCGTCGCCTCGACGTCGGTGAGGGTGACGTCGACCCGGTCCAGCTCCTTGCCCATGACCTGGGTCAGGAAGGGGAAGCCCGCTATGCGGACGTCGGCGGAGCCGGCCCGGCCCTGAGCCGCCCGTATGCGCTCGGCCGCCTCGGACTCGGCGTAGTTCACCGCCAGGCGGTCGGCGATGACGAAGAGGCCACCGAGGACCACGGCGGTGATCAGCAGTATTCGCAGTGCTCGCATTGCTCGGTGTTCCCCCACCCTGTCCGCGACCGGCCCCCCGTCACGTCATGATCGACGCGCGGGTCCGCTCGTTGGTTCCCCTTCCCCCACACACGCCGCTCAGGCCAGCGCACGCCCCAGCAGGTACACGGCGGGCGCGGCGAGCGCGAGCGGCAGCGCCACCCCGGCCGTCATGTGGACGAAGCGGGACGGGTAGTCGTAGGCGGCCACCCGGTGCCCCACCAGGGCGCACACCCCGGCGCCCAGGCCCAGCAGCGCGCCCTGCGCCCCCATGCCGGTCAGCCCGCCGGCGGCGGCACCCGCGCCGGCGGCCGCGAGGAGCGCCACCACCAGCGTGGCGACGCCCGGCAGCGGCAGGGCGCGGGCCACGATCGTGACGGCGACCGCGAGGCCGCCCACGACGACCGCGTCGGACGCGGCGGCCAGGTACCCGGTGGCGACGACCGCGAGGGCCGACGAGGCGACGGTGGCCATCAGGCCGTACTGGCGCTCGTCGGAGCCCGCGTGGCTGCGCAGCTGGAGCACGATCACCAGCAGGACCCACACGCCGAGCGTGCCGAGGATCGCGGCGGGCGCGTGCTCCTTGCCGACCGCCAGCAGCGCGGCGTCCGAGACGAGGCCGCCCGCGAAGGCGAGCGCGATGCCCTGGCGGGCGGGCCACATGCCGTTGAGCCGGAACCAGCCGGCGGCGGTGACGGCCTGGAGCAGGACGAGCGGGACGAGCAGCCCGTACGGCCCGAGGGCGGCGCCCGCCGCGAGGAGGCCGCCCAGGGCGGCGGTCAGCACGGCCGGCTGCATGCCCGGGTCGATGATCGGCGAGCGGCCCTCGGCGCGGGCCCGCTGGGCGTCGGTCAGCCGCACGTGCCCCGCGGTGGTGGGCGCGCCGTACCCCGGTGCGGCGGCCTCGGCGGGTGCGGGGGCGGGCGTGGGGGCAGCGGCGGCGTGCGCCGGGCCGTGCGCGTGCGGCTGCGCCTGGTCGTAGGCGTGCGCCTGCTCGTACGCGGCTGCCTGGTCGTACGCCGGTGCCTGGTCGTACCCGGGCGCGGGCTCCTCGCCGGGGGTCACCGGCCGCAGATACGCCGTGGGTGTGTCGTACGGGACCTCCGGCGGCAGCGGGTGGCCGGCCGGGCCCTCCGGAGGCAGCGCGTGGGCCCCCGGGCCACCGGCGCCCTGTGCCGGGAGGTGGGCGGAGTCCGCCGCGTACGGCGGGCCGGGCTGCTGCTGCGGCTGCGGCTGCGGCTGCGGCTGCGGCTGCTGGTACGCCACGGGGTGGACGGCCGGCTGGTACTGGGTGTCCCAGGTCTGGCCCTCCCACGTCTGCGCGACGTCCGGGTCCTGGTACCCCTGTCCGTACGGGTACTGCTGATCGCTGCTCATGCTGTGGGGTTCACCCTCCTGCGAACGGCGGGAGCACCTCGACCGTGCCGCCCTCGGCCAGCCGTACGGTCTCATGGCTCCGGGTCCCGACGGGGTCACCGTCGACCAGGAACGAACACCGCAGGAGCACCCGCGTCAGCTCCCCGGGGTGCCGCTCGCGCACGGCGGCCAGCGCCTCGGCCAGGTTCTCCGCGGCGTACGGCTCCTCGGCGGTCCCGGCGGCCGCCTTGGCCGCGGCCCAGTAGCGGATGGTCCCCGCTGCCATAGCGGCACTCCTTTCGTCGGCCTCGTCGGCATCCATCATGAGCTATGGCACGGACAGCCAGTCCGCGATGCGGGCGAGCAGGGCGTCGCCGGCCGCGTTCTCGGCGTGGCCCATGCCCTCCTCCAGCCACAGTTCGGCGGGGCCCGCGGCCGCCAGCGCCCGCGGGTGGTCGACCGGGAAGTACGTGTCCCGGTCGCCGTGCACGATCAGCAGCGGCGTCGGGGCGATCAGCGGTACCGCCTCCACCGGTGGCATGGGCACCGGGTCCCAGTCCCGGTGGTGGATGCGGGTCCGCAGCCCGTAGCGGCCCACCAGCCGCCCCGCGGGCCGGGTGATCACCCAGTGGACGCGCCGCATAGGAGCCGTACCCCGGTAGTACCAGCGCGCGGGCGCGCTCACCGCGACCACGGCGTCCGTGTGCTCCGGCGCCGCGTCCTTGAACAGCGCCGCGTGCCGCAGCACCACCGAGCCGCCCATCGAGAACCCGACCGTCGCCACGCGCGCGTACCCCAGCTCACGGGCCCACCGCACCGCCGCGGCCAGGTCCAGCACCTCGCGATCGCCGACCGTGGACCGGCCGCCGGAGCCGCCGTGCCCGCGGAAGGAGAAGGTGACGACCCCGGCCCGCCGGGCGAACGCCCGTGCCGCGCGCCGCACCGCGGGCCGGTGGACCGAGCCCGTGAAGCCGTGGGCGACAACGACGGCCGTGTCCGTGACACTGGCTGTATGCGGTGGCGCGAACGGCGTATGGACCGCCTCGATCCGGACCCCGTCGGATGTACGCAGCATGGCGCGGAGCGGACGGGGCGTGAGCGAGGGAACATCCACGATGTGAAATGCGCCCTCTTCCTCGGGAGTCATGTGGGCTATTCTCCTGGGCAGAGGATCCGGGCGACGCAGCCCCCGGATCCTTTTGTGTTTTCCGTCCGTTGTTACAGACAGGTGAACAAGGGCTCTCAGGGCGCGGGAGCCTCGTACGAAGCAGTGCCGCAACGTCCTCGCAGGGACCGAGGAGGGACCGACGTCATGGGCCGGCTAACCGTGCACGACCACAGGACCACCCGGGTACGGAGGGCGCGATGAGCTCTCTGCTGCTCCTGACCAATGCCCTCCAGCCGTCGACGGAGGTGCTCCCCGCCCTCGGACTGCTGCTGCACAACGTGCGCGTGGCCCCCGCCGAGGGGCCTGCGCTCGTGGACACCCCCGGCGCGGACGTGATCCTCGTCGACGGCCGCCGCGACCTGCCGCAGGTGCGGTCGCTGTGCCAGCTGCTCCGCTCCACCGGGCCGGGCTGCCCGCTGATCCTGGTCGTCACGGAAGGCGGCCTCGCGGCCGTCACCGCCGACTGGGGCATCGACGACGTGCTGCTGGACACGGCCGGACCGGCCGAGGTCGAGGCGCGGCTGCGGCTCGCGACGGGCCGCCAGCAGATCACCGCGGACGACTCCCCCATGGAGATCCGCAACGGCGACCTGTCGGTCGACGAGGCGACGTACAGCGCCAAGCTCAAGGGCCGGGTCCTGGACCTGACCTTCAAGGAGTTCGAGCTGCTGAAGTACCTGGCGCAGCACCCGGGCCGGGTCTTCACCCGCGCGCAGCTCCTCCAGGAGGTGTGGGGCTACGACTACTTCGGCGGTACGCGCACGGTCGACGTCCACGTGCGGCGGCTGCGCGCCAAGCTGGGCCCCGAGCACGAATCGCTCATCGGCACCGTCCGCAACGTCGGCTACCGCTTCGTGACGCCCGAGAAGGTGGAGCGCGCGGCGGAGGAGGCCCGGACGAAGGAGACGAAGGCGCCCAAGGCGACCGCCGTCACCCGTCCGGAGGACACCGATCAGGTGGAGGAAGCCGCCGTACGACCTGCCCAGAGGTAGGTCACCCCGCGTAGACTGCCGCGCGTGGCCAAGGTGACGCGGGACGACGTGGCACGACTTGCGGGTACTTCGACCGCGGTCGTGAGCTACGTCATCAACAACGGACCCCGGCCGGTCGCACCGGCCACGCGCGAGCGGGTACTCGCAGCGATCAAGCAGCTGGGCTACCGGCCCGACCGCGTCGCGCAGGCGATGGCCTCGCGGCGCACGGACCTCATAGGCATGATCGTCCCCGACGCCCGGCAGCCGTTCTTCGCCGAGATGGCGCACGCGGTCGAGAGGGCCGCCGCCGACCGCGGGAAGATGGTCCTGGTCGGCAACTCCGACTACCGCGACGAGCGGGAGATCCACTATCTGCGCGCCTTCCTCGGCATGCGGGTCGCCGGGCTGATCCTCGTCAGCCAGGGCATGAGCGAGCGGGCCGCCCAGGAGATCGAGGCGTGGGACGCGCGCGTGGTGCTGCTGCACGAGCGGCCCGAGGCCCTCGACGACGTCGCGGTCGTCACGGACGACATCGGCGGCGCGCAGCTCGCCACCCGCCACCTCCTGGAGCACGGCCACGAGTACGTCGCCTGCCTCGGCGGCGTGGAGAACACCCCCGCCGTCGGCGACCCGGTCGCCGACCACGAGGAGGGCTGGCGCCGCGCGATGCTGGAGTCCGGCCGCTCGGTCGAGGGCCGGCTGTTCCAGGCGCCCTACAACCGCTACGACGCCTACCAGGTGGCTCTGAAGCTCCTGGCGGGCCCGGACCGCCCCCCGGCCATCTTCTGCTCCACGGACGACCAGGCCATCGGCGTGCTGCGCGCGGCGCGCGAGCTGCGCCTGGACGTGCCGGGCGACCTGGCGGTGGCCGGCTTCGACGACGTCAAGGAGGCGGCGCTCACCGACCCGCCGCTGACGACGGTCTCCTCCGACCGCCCCGCCATGGCCCGCGCGGCGGTGGACCTGGTGCTCGACGACGGCCTGCGGGTGGCGGGGTCGCGCCGGGAGCGGGTCAAGCAGTTCCCGTCGGCGCTGATAGTGCGCCGGTCCTGCGGCTGCGACGGCCAGTAGCGCCGCACGCGGCGGCACCTCCGGCGGGCCGCGGCCCGCACGGCGGGAGCCCGCCCGGCCCCGCCTCCTCGCGCGGACCGGCCCGCCTCCTCGCCCCGCCCGGCCCCGCCTCCTCACCCGGACCGGCCCAGCTCCTCGCCCCGACCGCCCCACGTCCTTACATCGGGCATACGAGACTCTTCCCGGACTCTCAGGGCGTCCTCAGACGGCTCTCATGTACGGATCCGAGAGTCGTACCCATGACGGACCACTCCTCCCCCGAGCCGCACTCGCCCTTCGCCTTCCCGCCGCCCCCGTCGTACCCGCCCACCGCGCACCGCCGCGCGGGGAGCAGGCGGCCGGTGGGGCTGATCGCCGCCGTCGCCGTCGCCGCCGCCCTCGTCGGCGGGGGTGCCTCCGCGGCCGTGCAGGAGTTCACGGGCGGCCCGCACACCGCTTCCGGCACCGGCGCGGTGTCCGGCACCAACGTGTCGCGCTCCGGCAAGGGCACCGTCGCGGATGTCGCCAGGGCGGTGTCCCCCAGCATCGTGGAGATCGCCGCGACGACCGGTTCCGGCTCGTCCACCGGATCAGGGGTGATCATCACCGCCGGGGGCGAGATCGTCACCAACAACCACGTCGTCGCCGGCGCCTCCACCGTCAAGGTCCGGCTCGGCGACGGCAGGACCTACAAGGCGGACGTCGTCGGCACCGACCCCGCCAAGGACCTGGCCCTGATCGCCCTGCGGGGCGCGTCGGGACTCCCGGCCGCCACCCTCGGCGACTCCGGCAAGGTCCGGGTCGGCGACCAGGTCGTCGCCATCGGGTCCCCGGAGGGGCTCACCGGCACCGTCACCAGCGGCATCGTCTCCGCGCTCGACCGCGACGTCACCGTGGCCAAGGACGACGGCGGCGCCCAGCAGGAGCAGCCGGACACCGGCGGTGCCCGGGGATGGCCGTTCGAGTTCGACGGGCAGCGGTTCAACGGCGACACGGGCGACTCGAAGACCACGTACAAGGCCATCCAGACCGACGCCTCGCTCAACCCCGGCAACTCGGGCGGCGCGCTGATCGACATGAACGGCGAGATCATCGGCATCAACTCCGCCATGTACTCCCCCAGCTCCGCCACCGGCTCCACGGCCGGCAGCGTCGGCCTGGGCTTCGCCATCCCCGTCGACACCGTCAAGGCCGACCTGGACGACCTCCGGTCCGGTTCCTGACCGCGTGCGACGCTGACCCCATGAACACTGACGCCGACCGCATCCTGATCGTCGACGACGAGCCCGCCGTGCGCGAGGCGCTCCGGCGCAGCCTCGCCTTCGAGGGGTACGGGACGGACGTCGCCGTCGACGGTGCCGACGCGCTCGCCCGGATGGACGCGTACGCCCCCGACCTCGTCGTCCTCGACGTCCAGATGCCCCGCATGGACGGCCTGACCGCCGCGCGCCGCATCCGCGCGGCCGGCTCGACCGTGCCCATCCTGATGCTCACCGCCCGCGACACGGTCGGCGACCGCGTGACGGGGCTGGACGCGGGCGCGGACGACTACCTGGTGAAGCCGTTCGAGCTGGACGAGCTGTTCGCGCGGATCCGCGCGCTCCTGCGGCGCAGCTCGTACGCGGCGGCCTCCGGCGCGCCCCGGCCCGAGGGTGACGCCCTGGCCTTCGCGGACCTGCGGATGGACCTGGCCACGCGTGAGGTGACGCGCGGCGGGCGGCCGGTGGAGCTGACCCGCACAGAGTTCACGCTCCTGGAGATGTTCCTGTCGCACCCGCGGCAGGTGCTCACCCGCGAGCAGATCCTCAAGGCGGTGTGGGGCTTCGACTTCGAGCCCAGCTCCAACTCGCTGGACGTGTACGTGATGTACCTGCGGCGCAAGACCGAGGCGGCGGGCGAGCCCCGCCTGGTGCACACCGTCCGGGGCGTGGGGTACGTGCTGCGCGGCGGGGCCGCCGAGTGACCGGACCGCTGCGCCGCTTCCGCGCGCTGCCGCTGCGCTCCCGGCTCGCCCTGCTGACGGCGACGGCGGTGGCGGTCGCGGTCGCGGCGGTGGCCGTGACGTGCTGGTTCTTCACCCGTGCCCAGCTGCACGGCGAACTGGACACGTCGCTGAAGAACACCAGCGCGCCCGACGAGGTGCTGCGCCAGGCGTTCGGCGCGTGCGGGGTCCGCCCGCCGCAGCCGTCCGCGCAGGGGGCCAACTTCGCCTACGTCCAGCTCGTCCTGCCCGACGGTCGGCGCTGTGTCGCCCCGTACTATCCGCCGGTCAAGGTGCGGCCGGAGGACCTGGAGGTGCTGGGCGGCGGGCCGGCGGACTCGCTGCACGACAGCTCGACCGACGGCGGCGCCCCCGTGCGCGTGCACAGCTACCGGACCACGGTCGGCGGGGTGCCGGTGACCGCCTCGGTGTCCCGGCCGCTGGCCGAGATCGACGCCACGCTCAGCCGTCTCGCCCTGGTGCTCACCGCGCTGGCCGGCATCGGGGTCGTCGGTGCCGGTGCCGCCGGGCTGTGGGTGGCGCGGACGGGGCTGAAGCCGGTGGACCGGCTGACCGGGGCGGTGGAGCACGTGGCGCGCACGGAGGACCTCACGGTGCGGATCCCGGTGGACGGCGAGGACGAGATCGCCCGCCTCTCGCGGTCGTTCAACGCCATGACCGCCGCCCTCGCCTCCTCCCGCGACCGGCAGGCGCAGCTGATCGCCGACGCGGGGCACGAGCTGCGCACGCCGCTGACGTCGCTGCGCACGAACGTCGAGCTGCTGGCGCGCAGCGAGGAGACGGGGCGGCCGATCCCGCCGGAGGACCGGCGGGCCCTGATGGCGTCGGTGAAGGCGCAGATGACGGAGCTGGCGGCGCTCATCGGCGATCTCCAGGAGCTGTCCCGGCCGGACGCGGCGGCGCCGGGGAGGCTGGAGGTGGTCGCGCTGCACGGCGTCCTCGCCACGGCGCTGGACCGGGTGCGGCTGCGGGGCCCGGAGGTGTCGGTCACGGCGGACGACGTGCGCCCCTGGTACGTGCGGGCGGAGCCCGCGGGGCTGGAGCGCGCGCTGGTGAACGTCCTGGACAACGCGGTGAAGTTCTCGGCCCCCGGCGGGACGGTGGAGGTGGCGCTGGTGGACGGGGAGCTGACGGTGCGGGACCACGGGCCGGGCATCCCGCCGGACGAACTGCCGCACGTCTTCGACCGGTTCTGGCGCTCGCCGTCGGCCCGCAGCCTGCCGGGCTCGGGACTCGGCCTGTCGATCGTGGCGCGGACGGTGCGGCAGTCGGGCGGCGAGGTGGTGCTCACGGCGGCGGAGGGCGGCGGTACGCGGGCGGTGATCCGGCTGCCGGGCGCGCCGACGCCGCCGCCGTCCGAACCCTCCGAACCCTCCGAACCGTCCTCGCCGTCCGAACCATCCGCGCCCGGAGCGGTGTGAGGCGTCCGGCCGGGGCCGGTTCCCCCTCGGTCCCGGCCGGACGTGCGCCTACATAGCTATCCGGCCACGAAGGCGTGGCGCAAACCGGATGGGCCGATGTACGCCATGACGTTTTTCACCGCCGGTCCGGGGAACCCCGGGGCGGGAAATCCCGTGCGCCCGCTCAGGGGTTGTGGCGGATCAGGGACTCGACGAGCCCGGCCCGGGTGTTGGGGAAGTCCATCGGGACGATGCCGAGGCCCTTCCAGCCGGAGGCCTCGGCCCCGTCGAGGAAGCCGTGGACGCGCGGGTTGAGCCGGTCGGCGTTCCAGCGGGGCGGGAGCAGCGCGGCGGTGGAGACGTGGTTGACGTACAGCCTGCCGGGCTGCGTGGCTGCCCTGCGGAAGTGGGCCTCGATCTTCGGGTACTTGGCGGACGGTTCGGCCATGTAGTCGTCCTGGACGTCGAAGAGCGCGCCGTCGCCGTACCGGACCCCGGGCAGGCCGCCGTTGTCGGCGAGGAGCACGACCCTGCCGCGTGCCTCGCCGAGCGCGGGGAGGCCGTCGCCGATGCGGAAGAGGGGGCGCCAGCCCTTGGCGTCCAGGTAGAGGTCGAAGATCCGCCGGAAGGTGGCGTCGGGCTCCTCGGAGTACTCCTGCTTGACCCGCATCAGCACCGTCTCGGTGGGGTGCGCGGCGAGGAAGTCGCGGCAGGCGATGAGGACGTCGCCGAACATCTGGTTCTGGTAGTACGCCCCGTGGTGGATGGCGAACGCGTCGCCGGTGACCCGGCACCGTACGTCCAGGTAGCGGATGCCGCTGCTCAACTGCTGGGCGACGCCGGTGTTCTGGCACGCGACCCACGGCCCGCCGGCGGGGGCCGCGGAGTTGTGCGTGCCGGGGATGGTCAGCGTCCGCAGCGGGGTGTCGCCGGGGAGGCGGGCCATCCAGTCCTGGGTGCCGAGCGTCCGGGTGCGGGCGCGGGCGGGGGTGCCCAGCAGGGCGGTGGCGGATACGGCGGCGGTGGCCGCGAGGAAACTCCGTCGGCTCAGGTCCGGGGCGAGGTCCATGCGCGGCAGTATGACGCGTACACGACATTGACGGCCAGACGTGTGCGCGGACGGACCCACCGGCCCGGGCCCCCGAAGACGGGCGCGGGGCGGGGGAACCGTTTCACCGGCTCCGCCGCCCCGCGCTCGTACCGCGTCCTACTTGACGACCGTGATCCGGTCGGCCTTCGGCGGCGCGATCGGCGCGCTCGCCGACGAGTTGGCCGCCAGGTAGGCGTTGAAGACGTCCAGGTCGGACGCGCCGACCAGCTTGTTCTTGCCCTGCGCCAGGGCCGGGAAGCCGTCGCCGCCGCCCGCGAGGAACTCGTTCATCGCGACGCGGTAGGACTTGGCCGGGTCGATCGGCTCACCGTTCAGCTTCACGGAGTCGACCACCACACGCGCCGCGCCCGTCCTGGTCATGTCGAGCGTGTAGGTGAAGCCCTTCGAGACCTGGAGGATCTTGGGGGAGGCCTCGTTCGAGCCGCTGACCTGCTGCTGGAGACCCGCGATGAGCTGAGCACCGGTCAGGTCGACCACGTTCATCATGTTGGTGAACGGCTGCACGGTGAACGCCTCGCCGTACGTCACCACCCCGTCGCCCTCGGCGCCGGACGCCTTGTACACCAGGTCCGAGCGGATGCCGCCCGGGTTCATCAGCGCGATCTGCGCACCGCCCTTGTCGGCGGGGGCGAGCCCGGCGAGCTGCGCGTCGGTGATCAGGTCGCCCAGCGGCTTCTCGTAGTCCGTGGAGCCGCGGCCGTTGATGTCGGCGGAGATGTAGCCCTGCGGCCTGTTGGCGATCGGCGCGGCCAGCGTGTTCCAGCGCTCGATCAGCGACGTCATGTCGGCGGCCTTCGGCACGTCACGCGACACGACGTGGTTCGCCGACTCCACCGACGTACGCACGATGTCCTTGGTCCGGCGGTCGTACGTCAGCGTCGTGTCCGTGTAGAGCTTGCCGTACGAGGACGCCGAGGTGACCATGCGCGGCTTGCCGGACGGGTCCGGGACGGTGCACACGTACGCCTGGTGGGTGTGGCCGGTGACCAGGGCGTCGACCTGCGGGTTCAGCTTCTTCGCGATGTCGACGACCGGGCCGGAGATGCCGTCGCCGGCCCCCGGGCTGTCGCAGTTGTAGTTGTACGAGGACGAGGCCGGCGCACCGCCCTCGTGGATCAGGGCGACGATCGACTTGACGCCCTTGCGCTCCAGGACCTTGGTGTACTTGTCGATCGTCTCGACCTCGTCACCGAACTTCAGGCCCTTGACGCCCTCGGCGGTGACGATGTTCGGCGTGCCCTCCAGGGTCACCCCGATGAAACCGATCTTGACGCCCTTGCGCTCCCAGATGAAGTACGGGTCCAGGATCGGCTTGCCCGTCTTCTCGTTCGTCACATTGGCGGCGAGGTACGGAAAGTTGGCGCCGGGGAAGGTCTTGCCCTCCTCGTAACAGCCGCCGGTCGGGTGGCAGCCGCCGTTCTGCATCCGGGCCAGCTCCTTGGCCCCCTCGTCGAACTCGTGGTTGCCCACGGACGAGACGTCCAGCTTCAGCTTGTTGAGCGCCTCGATGGTCGGCTCGTCGTGGAAGAGGCCCGACATCAGCGGGGAGGCGCCGATCATGTCACCGGCGGCGGCGGTGACGGAGTACGGGTTGCCCTGGCGCGCGGTGCGCAGGTGCGTGGCGAGGTACTCGACGCCACCCGCCTTGATCTTCTCCGTGGTGCCGTCCGCGTGCTGGTGGACGACCTCCCCGGACGAACCGGCCGGCGGCTCCAGGTTGCCGTGCAGGTCGTTGAAGGAGAGCAGCTGCACGTCGACGGTGCGGCCCGGGTGGTGGCCGGCGGGCTTGCCGCGGTCGTCGGCGCCGGCCGGCAGGGCGGCGACCATCGCGCCGACGGTGGCCAGTCCGGCGGCGGTGGCGAGTATCCGCCGCCCCGCACGGTTCTTCTTCGGTGTCGCTGACATCTGTCCCCTCGTGGTCAACAAGTCGTGTACGGCCCAGCGCAGCCTAGGGTCAACGCGCGTAGCGCAACAGGGGGTGGAGGGTTACAAGCCGGTTGCCATCGGCCGCCGTAGGCTCGTACGCATGACGACTGACGCCCCGGTACCGGCCCTCGAGCCCGGCCGCCGTATCGACACCTTCGACGAGCTCACCCACGAGCAGGCCCAGGACGTCCTCGCCCTCCTCGCCGAGGCCGCCCGCGCCGACGGCATGCAGGCCGTCTCCGAACAGGGGCGGCTCCAGCTGCGCGGCGGTCGCCGCGAAGGGGTGTCGCACCTGCTGCTCACCGTCCGCGGCGAGCTCGTCGGCTACGCCCAGCTGGAGGACACCGACCCCGTCGAGGCGCCGGCCGCCGAGCTGGTCGTCCACCCCTCGCACCGCGGCCGGGGGCACGGCCGGGCGCTGGGCTCCGCGCTGCTGGCGGCCTCCGGCAAGCGGCTGCGCGTGTGGGCGCACGGCGGCAAGTCGGCCGCCCGCCACCTGTCCCAGGTGCTGGGGCTCACGCTCTTCCGGGAGCTGCGGCAGATGCGGCGCCCGCTCGCCGGCCCGGCGGACGTCCCGGAGCCGGTGTTCCCGCCCGGCGTCACCGTCCGCACGTTCGTGCCCGGCCAGGACGACGCCGCCTGGCTGGCCGTCAACGCCGCCGCGTTCGCGCACCATCCCGAGCAGGGCGCGCTGACGCAGCGGGACCTGGACGACCGCAAGGCCGAGCCGTGGTTCGACCCGAAGGGCTTCTTCCTCGCCGTACGGGAGCCGGACGGCGAGATCGTGGGCTTCCACTGGACGAAGGTCCACGCCGAGGAGCAGCTGGGCGAGGTGTACGTCGTGGGCGTCAGCCCCGAGGCGCAGGGCGGCGGCCTGGGCAAGGCACTGACCTCGGTCGGGCTGCGGCACCTCGCGGCGGAGGGCCTGCCCACGGCGATGCTCTACGTGGACGCGGACAACACCGCGGCGGTGCGGGTGTACGAGGGGATGGGCTTCACCACGCACGAGGTGGACCTGATGTACCGCTCGGAGACGTGACGGCAGAGGTCTGAGAGACGGGCGGGGCATTGACACCCCGCCCTCTCTTGCACCACCCTTTCACTACTTCATTAGTGAAAGGGTGGTGCAGGACGTGGTCGAGTACCGCATCGACCGGCGCAGCGGCGTCGCCACCTACCTCCAGATCGTCCAGCAGACCAAACAGGCCCTCCGCCTCGGCCTGCTGGAACCCGGCGACCGGCTGCCCACCGCCCGCGAGGTCGTCGAAGCCACCGCCATCAACCCGAACACGGTGCTCAAGGCCTACCGCGAACTGGAACGCGAGGGCCTCGTCGAGGCCCGCCGCGGCCTCGGCACCTTCGTACGGAGAACCCTGGGCAGCGCCCCCGCCGACTCCCCGCTGCGCGGCGAACTCGCCGACTGGGCCGCCCGCGCCCGCGCGGCCGGACTGGAACGGGACGACGTGACCGCGCTCCTCGCCTCCGTACTCGACCAGCTCTACGAGGGGGACGACACATGACCAGCGCACTGGAGGCCCACGGCCTCACCAAACGGTACGGACGGCGAGGCTCTCCCGCCCTGGCCGACTGCGCCTTCCGGGTCCCCGCCGGCCGCGTCTGCGCGCTCGTCGGCCCCAACGGGGCGGGCAAGTCCACGCTCCTCACCCTGGCCGCGGGGCTGACACGGCCGACCGCCGGCACGGTCCGGGTCCTCGGCACCGACCCGGCGACCGCCCGCGACCGCATCGCCCACGTGGCGCAGGACAAACCGCTCTACCCCCAGCTCACGGTCGCCGACACCCTCCGCATGGGCGCCGAGCTCAACCCCGGTCGCTGGGACGCCGCCACCGCCGACCGCATCGTCGCCCCGCTCGACCGAGGGGCCCGCGTCCGCGCCCTCTCCGGCGGCCAGCGCACCCGCGTCGCCCTCGCCCTGGCGCTCGGCAAACGGCCCGAACTGCTCCTGCTCGACGAGCCGATGGCCGACCTCGACCCGCTCGCCCGCCACCAGCTGATGGGCACTCTCATGGCGGACGCAGCCGAGCGCGGCACCACCATCGTGATGTCCTCGCACGTCCTGGGCGAACTCGAGGGAGCCTGCGACCACCTCCTGCTCGTCGCCGGCGGCCGCGTCCGCCTCGGCGGCGACATCGACGACGTCCTCGCCGCCCACACCCTGCTCACCGGCCCCGTCGGCGACCTCGCCCCGCACACCGTCGTCGAGTCCCGCGTCACCGGCCGCCAACTCACCGCGCTGGTCCGCCACGACGGCCCGGTCGACCCCACTGCCTGGCACGCCAGGACACCGACCCTGGAGGACCTGTTGCTCGCCCACCTCCGCTCCCCCGAAGCCCCACCGCTCCTCACCCCGAGCACGTCCCCCGGCACGGACGGGACGGTGGCGGCGTGAGCACCCTCGCCCCCCGGGGGCTGACCTGGACGGTGCTCCGGGTGCACCGGAGGGCGCTGCTGATATCCGGCGCCTTCCTCGCGCTCGCCGCCGTCGCCCTGGTGTGGCTGCGCACGGAAGGGCGGGAGGCCGCGACGTCACCCACGTCGTGCGCCACCCCCGCGAGGCCCGGGGTACCGCTCTGCGACGCCGCGTTCTTCCAGGCGCCGCTCTCCGACTTCCCCGGAGACATGAGCCTCGCCGCCACCGTCATCGCCTGGCTCCCGCTGGCCGTCGCCCTCTACGCCGGCGCCGTGCTGTTCGGCGGGGAGATGGAACGCGGCACGGCCCGCCTCGCCTGGACCCAGTCCATCACTCCCGGCCGCTGGTTCGCCACCAAGCTCGTGCTCCCCGCCGTGGTGATCACCGCCGGATTCGCGCTGCTCTCGCTGCTGTACGGCTGGGCCCGCGGCTCCGCCCCCCGAAGGCTGTCCGACCGGTGGTACTACACGGACGTCTTCGTCGCGACGGGCCCCGCGGTCCTCGCGTACGCCCTGCTCGCCCTGGCCGTCGGCGCGCTCGCGGGCCTGCTGGTGCGGCGGGCGCTGCCCGCCGGGGGCATCGCACTCGCCGTCACCGGCCTGGTGATGGTCCTGTGCGAACGGTGGCGGTCCGACTTCTGGACCCCCGTGGAGCAGGTGTGGAAGAACTCCCGGGGCGAGCTGGGCAACAGCGCCTGGCAGCTCGACATGGGCCTGATCACACCCTCCGGCCGGCGCATCCACGACTGCCTGCAGCCGGGCGTCCCGGCGCCTCCGGGCTGCTACGAAGCCCGCTCGGCCCGCCAGTGGTACGCCCTGCACCACCCCGGCGACCACTTCTGGCCCATCCAGCTCGTCGAGACCGGCATCGTCCTCGCCCTCGCCGCACTGGCCACGGTGCTGGCCTTCCGGGTGCTGCGCCGCCACCACGCGTGACCTCGGCCCCCGGGGCGGACGGCCGGGACGGGGGTCCGGCCGTCCGCCCCCAGCGCGTCACGTCACCGTTACCGACCATTCAGACACGCTTGCGAAGCTCGCTCAATGAAGCCCGCCGTGTCCGCGGCCCCCTCCGACGCGCTTGACCAGCCCATCGCGCGGAAGAATGGTGCCATGAGCCAGCAGCCCGCCGAGGTCCAGGTCCCGCAGTCCCAGCCGTCCGTCGGCTCCATAGCCGCGCACCGGCCGCACACCGTGGCACACGTGCCCGTGTCCGACCTGGCGCGGGATCTGGACGCCGACCTCGACACCTACGAGGAGGACGGCACCGGCGCCGAACTGCCCGCCGGCCGCTTCCTCGACCGGGAGCGCAGCTGGCTGGCGTTCAACGAACGGGTGCTGGAACTCGCCGAGGACCCGGCGACCCCCCTCCTCGAACGGGCGAACTTCCTCGCGATCTTCGCCTCGAACCTGGACGAGTTCTTCATGGTCCGCGTGGCCGGCCTCAAGCGCCGCATCGCCACCGGCGTGGCCACCCGCTCCGCCTCCGGACTCCAGCCCCGCGAGGTCCTCGACCTCATCTGGACCCGGTCCCGGGAACTCATGGCCCGGCACGCGGCCTGCTTCCAGCAGGACATCGCCCCCGCCCTGGCCGACGAGGGCATCCACCTCATCCGCTGGCCCGAACTGACCGAGAAGGAGCAGGCCCGGCTCTTCACGCTGTTCCGCCAGCAGATCTTCCCCGTCCTCACCCCGCTCGCCGTCGACCCCGCGCACCCCTTCCCCTACATCTCCGGCCTCTCCCTCAACCTGGCCGTCGTCGTGCGCAACCCGGTCAGCGGCCACCGCCACTTCGCCCGCGTCAAGGTTCCGCCGCTGCTCTCCCGCTTCCTCGAAGCCTCCCCGCAGCGCTACGTCCCCCTCGAGGACGTCATCGCCGCCCACCTGGAGGAGCTGTTCCCGGGCATGGAGGTGCTGGCGCACCACATGTTCCGCGTGACCCGCAACGAGGATCTGGAGGTCGAGGAGGACGACGCCGAGAACCTGCTCCAGGCCCTGGAGAAGGAGCTCATGCGGCGCCGCTTCGGGCCGCCGGTGCGCCTGGAGGTCGAGGAGTCGATCGACCCGTACGTCCTCGACCTCCTCGTCCGCGAGCTGAAGGTCTCCGACGCCGAGGTCTACCCGCTGCCCGGCCCGCTCGACCTGACCGGCCTGTTCGGCATCTCCGCCCTGGACCGGCCCGAGCTGAAGTACCCCAAGTTCGTCGCCGGGACGCACCGCGACCTCGCCGAGGTCGAATCGGCCTCCGCCCCGGACATCTTCGCCGCCCTGCGCGAACGGGACGTGCTGCTCCACCACCCCTACGACTCGTTCTCCACCTCCGTCCAGGCCTTCCTGGAACAAGCGGCGGGCGACCCGGACGTCCTGGCCATCAAGCAGACGCTCTACCGCACCTCCGGCGACTCGCCGATAGTCGACGCCCTCATCGACGCCGCCGAGTCCGGCAAGCAGGTCCTCGTCCTCGTCGAGATCAAGGCCCGCTTCGACGAACAGGCGAACATCAAGTGGGCCCGCAAGCTCGAAGAGGCCGGCTGCCACGTCGTGTACGGCCTCGTCGGCCTCAAGACCCACTGCAAGCTGTCGCTCGTCGTCCGCCAGGAGGGCGACACCCTGCGCCGCTACAGCCACGTCGGCACCGGCAACTACCACCCCAAGACCGCCCGCCTCTACGAGGACCTGGGGCTGCTGACCGCCGACCCGCAGGTCGGCGCCGACCTGTCCGACCTCTTCAACCGGCTCTCCGGCTACTCCCGCCGCGAGACCTACCGCCGGCTCCTGGTGGCACCCAAGTCGCTCCGCGACGGCCTGGTCTCCCGCATCAACAAGGAGATCGTCCACCACCGCGCCGGACGGCCCGCCCACGTCCGCATCAAGGTCAACTCGATGGTCGACGAAGCCGTCATCGACGCCTGCTACCGCGCCTCGCAGGCCGGCGTACCGGTGGACATCTGGGTGCGCGGCATCTGCGCCGTACGGCCGGGAGTGGCCGGCCTGTCGGAGAACATCCGGGTCCGCTCCGTCCTCGGACGCTTCCTGGAGCACTCCCGCGTCTTCGCCTTCGGCAACGGCGGCGAGCCCGAGGTCTGGTTCGGCAGCGCCGACATGATGCACCGCAACCTCGACCGCCGCATAGAGGCACTGGTACGGGTCTCCGACCCGGCCCACCGGGCCGCCCTCAACCGGCTGCTGGACACCGGCATGGCCGACACCACCTCGTCCTGGCACCTCGGACCGGACGGCGACTGGACACGGCACGCCACCGACCACGACGGCCAGCCCCTGCGGCACGTCCAGGAGATGCTGATCGACGCGCGGAGGCGCCGACGTGCCAAACCCTGACCTGATCCCGCCCGGTTCCGCGGGCGAGGCCCTGACGCCCTACCTCCACGCCCGGGCGGCGGACTTCCTCCGCAGCCTGCGCCACCACACCGAGTGCGGCGCGGACACGGCGGGCGCCGAGGAGGCCACCCGCGGGCTGCGCGCCGCGGCCCGCCGCATCAGCGGGACGCTGCACACCTTCCGGCCCCTGCTGGACCCCGCCTGGGCGGACCAGCTGCGTGCCGAACTCGCGTGGCTGTCCGGCACCCTGGCGGCCGAGCACGCCTGTACGTCACGGCTCGTCCGGCTCGTCGACGCGCTCGCCCGGCTGTCCGGCGGCACGGCCACCGTCCCCGCCCCGCGCAGCGGCGGAGGCTCCGGTGCGCAGTCCCTGGCCGTCGGCGCGGCCCGCGCGGGCGCCCTGCTGGAACGGCAGCTCACCCTCGCCAGGACCCGAGCCCACTCCGCCGCCCTCCAGGCCCTGGGCTCGTCCCGGTTCCACGCGGTCGCCGACGCGGTCGCGCTGCTCGCCTCGGAGGTGCCGCTGGGGCCGGCCGCCGCCGCGCCGGCCTCCGAGGTGCTCGGCCCGCCCGCGGAGGTCGTCGAACGGCTCCTGCTGGACGCCGTGGCCGCCCTGCCGATGGCCCCCGCGGTGGGCGGCGAACAGCTCGACGGGCCCTGGCACCAGGTACGGCTCCTGCTGCGGCTGCACCGGTACGCCGGTGAGGTGCGGGGCGCGGAGCCCCTGCTGTACGAGGCGGGCCGGGCGCTGGACCGCCACCGGGACGCCGCCGAGGCCGCGGCCGCCGCCGCGACCGCCGCGCGCACGCCGCGCATCGCCCCCGCGACGGCGTACGCGCTCGGGGTCCTGCACGCGGACCAGCGGCACGAGGTGGAGGCGGCGCGGTACGCCTTCCAGCGCGCCTGGCAGCGCACGGCGGTGACGACGTGATCCGCGCGGCGGGCTGCGTGCTGTGGCGCCGGGCCCCGTCGGGCGACGGGATCGAACTGGCGGTGATCCACCGGCGCAAGCACGCCGACTGGTCGCTGCCGAAGGGCAAGCTGGAGCCCGGCGAGGAATCCCGGCACGCGGCGGTACGGGAGGTGCTGGAGGAGACCGGCATGACGTGCGCGCCCGGCCGGGAGCTGCCGACCGCCCGCTACAAGGTCGCCGGCCGCGCCAAGGAGGTCCGGTACTGGTCCGCCGAGGCCACGGGCGGCGTCTTCCGCCCCAACCGGGAGGTCGACGAACTGGTCTGGCTCACCCCGGACGCCGCCCGCGCCCGCCTGACCTACGACAAGGACAAGGACCTCGTCACCGCGTTCCTCTCCCTGGGCCCGGCCACCTGACGGCGCCGCCGCCCCCGGACCACCTCGCCCCCGCCGGGGCGCGCCCCGGCGGGTGGCAGGTCGCGGCCCCTCCGGCCTCGCCCCCCGGGGGCCCGGCGACCGGCCTCCGCACGGTTCCGCCCGGTGCGGCACCGGTCCGGCGGGTGGCGGGGTGCGGCCCCTCCGGGCTCACCCCCCGGGGGCCCGGCGACCGGCTTCCGCCCGGTGCGGCACCCGTGCGGTGCCTGTCCGGTGGGTGGCGGGGTGTGGCCCCTCCGGGCTCACCTCCTCGGGGCCGGCGGCCCTGGGTCACATGCAAGGGAGCCCACCCCTTGCCTCCCCCAAGCTCTCGCTGCGCTCGAGCAGGGGGCACCCCCATCCCTGCGGGGGCGACCCTGCACGACCCCACCCCGGGCCGTCGCCCGTCTGCCGGCCGGTGGGTGAAGGGCTCGGCCTCGTACCGGCGTGTATGCCGTCTGCAGGTTGACTACGGCGGGTTGTGCCCCGGAGTACGGCGAGGAGGGGCCGTGCAGGGTCGCCCCCGCAGCGGATTGGCGGCGAGTGACGGTGACAGAACCGGCTGGGCGCCCCGCCAACCGCGAGGAGGTGAGCCCGGAGGGGCCCCGTACCCCGCCCACCGGCAGCAACCCATGCCGGCCACGTGGCGCAGGCGCCCGCACCGGACAGGGACTCCCCGCACCCCGCACCCCGCCGGGACCCGCACCCGCACCCCGCCACCCGCCCCGGAGGGGCCACGCGCCCGTCTCACACCAGCGGGGTACCCCGCCGCCCCCCGCGCGCCCCCCGCTCGGGTGGTCGGCGCACCGCCCCGCGTACCGCACGCACCGGCGCACGCCCCCGCCCCCGGCCCGCGGCGCACCGTGCCGTCCCGCGCGGGAGGCATCACGCGGCCGGCAGCACACCGTCCCGCCCCGCGCAAGAGGCACCGCGGGGCCCCGCCGCGCCGCTGGAAAATGAGCCGCGCCACGCCTCACCACGGCTTCCGTCACGGTTCACCTGCCGTTCACTCTCCTCGGTCGGCCACTTCACCTGTTCTGCCTAATTTCGGCCGTACACGGTGAACGGCGCCGCCCACCCGCGGCGCGCCGACCGCCATCCGCTCCCCGACACACGCCGCCCACGACGTACACCGCATGTACACCGGACCGGCGGCTTCTGGAAGGAACACCCGAAAGTGAAGCTTCAGCGCAAGAACGGGCTTCGCGCCACCGCGCTCGGCGCCCTCGCCGTCTCCGGCGCCCTGGTCCTCACGGCGTGTGGTTCGGACGACAACACCGGCGCCTCCACCGGCGGCAAGAAGACCGGCGCCGCGTCGAACATCGCGTGCGAGGGCGCCAAGGGCCAGCTCCTGGCCTCCGGCTCCTCCGCGCAGAAGAACGCCATGGACCTGTGGGTCAAGAACTACATGGCCGCCTGCACGGGCGTGGAGATCAACTACAAGTCCTCCTCCTCCGGCGAGGGCATCGTCGCCTTCAACCAGGGCACCGTCGGCTTCGCCGGTTCGGACTCCGCGCTGAAGCCCGACGAGGTCGCCGAGTCGAAGAAGATCTGCAAGGGCGGCCAGGGCATCAACCTGCCGATGGTCGGCGGCCCGATCGCGATCGGCTACAACCTGCCCGGCGTGAAGGACCTGGTCCTCGACGCCCCCACGATCGCCAAGATCTTCAACGACAAGATCAAGAAGTGGGACGACCCGGCGATCGCCAAGCTCAACCCGAACGCCAAGCTCCCGAGCACGCCGATCCAGGCCTTCCACCGCTCCGAGGACTCCGGCACCACGCAGAACCTCGGCAAGTACCTGGGCAAGGCCGCCAAGGCGGACTGGCCCTACGAGGCCGAGAAGAAGTGGCCCGCCCCCGGCGGCCAGGCCGCGTCCGGCTCCTCCGGCGTCGCCGCCCAGGTGAAGCAGGCCGAGGGCGCCATCGGCTACTTCGAGCTGAGCTACGCCACCTCGCAGAGCATCCCGACCGTCCAGATCAACACCGGCGCCGCCGCCCCGGTCGCGGCCACCTCGGAGAACGCCTCCAAGGCCATCGCCGCCGCCAAGGTGAAGGGCACCGGCAAGGACCTGGCGCTCGAGCTGGACTACGCCACCAAGGCCGAGGGCGCGTACCCGATCGTCCTGGTGACCTACGAGGTCGTCTGCGACACCGGCAACAAGGCCGAGACCCTCGACACGGTCAAGTCCTTCCTGACGTACACCTCCTCCGACGAGGGCCAGAAGGTCCTCACCGAGGCCGGCTACGCCCCGATCCCCGCCGAGATCAACGCCAAGGTCCGCGAGACCGTCAAGGGCCTGTCCTGACCGAGGGCCGGCCCGGCCGCTCGCCGGGCCGGCCCCCACCCATCCGGTGCACCGCCGCCAGGGGAGCCGCCACAGCGGACTTCCCCCACACAGACCGGAAAGACCATGGCTATAACGACTGACAACGCACCGGCTCCGCCGGTCGCCGGAAAGCCGGGCGCCACCTCGACCGGCCGAGCGGGCGACAAGATCTTCCTGGGCCTCTCGCAGGGCTCGGGCATCCTGCTCCTGGTGATCATGGCGTCGATCGCCGTGTTCCTCACCTACCGCGCCTCGCTCGCGCTGGCCGAGAACGAGGGCAACTTCCTCACCACCTTCGACTGGAACCCGGCCGGCGACCCGCCCGTCTTCGGCATCGCGGTCCTGCTCTTCGGCACGATCGTCAGCTCGATCATCGCGATGGTGATCGCGGTCCCGATCGCCGTCGGCATCGCGCTGTTCATCTCGCACTACGCGCCCCGCAGGCTGGCCGCGCCCCTCGCGTACGTCGTCGATCTGCTGGCCGCCGTGCCGTCGATCATCTACGGCATCTGGGGCGCCCTCTTCCTCGTCCCGTACCTGGAGGGCCTGAACTCCTGGCTGGACGAGTTCCTGGGCTGGACGTACATCTTCGAGAAGACCGAGGTCGGCGTCGCCCGCTCGCTGTTCACCGTCGGCATCCTGCTCGCGATCATGATCCTGCCGATCGTGACCAGCGTCAGCCGTGAGGTCTTCCTCCAGGTGCCGCGCATGAACGAGGAGGCCGCCCTGGCCCTCGGCGCCACCCGCTGGGAGGTCATCCGCCTCTCGGTGCTGCCGTTCGGCCGCTCCGGTGTCATCTCCGCCTCGATGCTGGGCCTCGGCCGCGCGCTCGGCGAGACGATGGCCGTGGCCACGGTCCTCTCCCCGAGCTTCGTGATCTCGCTGCACCTGCTCAACCCGGGCGGCGGGACGTTCGCCCAGAACATCGCCGCGAAGTTCGACGAGGCCAACGAGCTCGGGCGGGACGCCCTGATCGCCTCCGGCCTGGTGCTCTTCGTCCTCACCCTGCTGGTCAACGGCGCGGCCCGCCTGATCATCGCGCGCCGCAAGGAGTACTCGGGGGCGAACGCCTGATGAGCAACGTGATCCAGGACGCGACCCCCGCCCAGGCCGTCACCGGCCCGGGCAAGGACACGCTCAGCCAGCGGCACCTGCCGCGCTGGGCCCCGGCCGGCTTCGCCGCCGTGTCGGTCGCCCTCGGCATCGGCATCGGCGCGGGCGCGGGCCTGCAGAGCCGCATCCAGTGGGGCCTGATCTCCGCCGCCCTGTTCGTCGTCATCTCCTACGTGGTGACCTCGACCGTCGAGAACCGCCGCCAGGCCAAGGACCGGCTCGCCACCAGCGTCGTCTGGGTGTGCTTCCTCCTCGCCGTGATCCCGCTGCTGTCCCTGATCTGGACGACGGTCAGCCGGGGCATGAAGGTCCTCGACGCGTACTTCCTCACCCACTCGATGGCCGGCGTGCCCGGCTTCGAGGCCGGCGGCGGTGTCTACCACGCGCTGATCGGCACGCTGGAGCAGGTCGGCCTCGCCACCCTCGTCTCCGCACCGATCGGCCTGCTGACGGCCGTCTACCTCGTCGAGTACGGCAAGGGCGCGCTCGCCAAGGCGGTGACGTTCTTCGTCGACGTCATGACCGGCATCCCGTCGATCGTCGCCGGCCTGTTCATCCTGTCGATCATGCTGATCGCGGGCCTGGCACCGTCCGGCCTGATGGGTGCGCTGGCGCTGGCGATCCTGATGATCCCGGTCGTGGTCCGCTCGACCGAGGAGATGCTCAAGCTCGTGCCCAACGAGCTGCGCGAGGCCGCGCTCGCCCTCGGCGTACCGAAGTGGCGCGTCATCCTGAAGGTGGTCATCCCGACCGCGATCGGTGGCATCACGACCGGTGTGATGCTCGCCATCGCCCGCATCGCCGGCGAGACCGCCCCGATCATGCTGCTGGTCTTCGGCAGCCAGCTGATCAACACCAACCCGTTCGAAGGCGCCCAGTCCTCGCTCCCGTTCTACATCTGGGAGCAGTACAAGGTCGGCAGCGAGGCGTCGTACGACCGCGCCTGGGCCGCCGCCCTCGTCCTGATCGCCTTCGTCATGATCCTCAACCTGGTCGCCCGCGGCATCGCCCGCTGGAAGGCCCCGAAGACCGGCCGCTGAGGCCACCCGGAAGTGAGTGAAATGGCCAAGCGAATCGACGTCAGCGGCCTCACCGCCTATTACGGCTCCCACAAGGCGATCGACGACATCTCGATGACCGTCGAGCCCCGCTCCGTGACGGCCTTCATCGGCCCGTCCGGCTGCGGCAAGTCCACCTTCCTGCGCACCCTGAACCGGATGCACGAGGTCACCCCCGGTGGCCGCGTCGAGGGCAAGGTGATGCTGGACGACGAGAACCTGTACGGCAAGGACGTCGACCCGGTCGCCGTGCGCCGCACGGTCGGCATGGTCTTCCAGCGCCCGAACCCCTTCCCCACCATGTCGATCTTCGACAACGTGGCGGCGGGGCTGCGCCTCAACGGCTCGTACAAGAAGAACCAGCTCGCGGAGGTCGTCGAGCGCTCCCTCAAGGGCGCGAACCTCTGGAACGAGGTCAAGGACCGCCTCAACAAGCCCGGCTCCGGTCTCTCCGGCGGCCAGCAGCAGCGCCTGTGCATCGCCCGTGCCATCGCGGTCGAGCCGGACGTGCTGCTGATGGACGAGCCCTGCTCGGCGCTCGACCCGATCTCCACGCTCGCGATCGAGGACCTGATCAGCGAGCTGAAGGAGCGGTTCACGATCGTGATCGTGACGCACAACATGCAGCAGGCGGCGCGCGTGTCCGACCGTACGGCGTTCTTCAACCTGGCCGCGGTCGGCCAGCCGGGCAAGCTGGTCGAGATCGACGAGACGGAGCGCATCTTCTCCAACCCGTCGGTGCAGGCGACGGAGGACTACATCTCCGGCCGCTTCGGCTAGGCCGGCGACGTGCCGGTCCGCCCGGGAGAGCGGGCCGGCGACGTGCCGGTGTCCGCCCGGGAGGGCGGGGCCGGACGGGCGTCGCGGCCACGGCCGGAGCGCCGCGGGGTCGTCCCAGGACGTCCGGCCCCGCGGGCGGGAAGACCACCGGGGCAGGCAGGCCCGCCCCGGGACGTACGTCCTGCGGTGCTGCATGGCGGTGCCACCGCAAGGCGAAGGGCCCGCCCCCTGTCCCAGGGGGCGGGCCCGTTTCACCTGCGTGCCGCTCCGACCGCGGCGGCGCCGGCCGCGTCAGCCGAAGAACAGCTGGACCACGAAGAAGCTCACCGCCGCGACCAGTGCCGCCGCCGGCATGGTGATGAACCAGCCGAGGATGATGTTCTTCGCGACGCCCCAGCGCACCGCGTTCACGCGCTTCGTCGCACCCACACCCATGATCGCCGAGGTGATCACATGCGTGGTCGAGATCGGCGCGTGGAAGATGAACGCCGAACCGAACATGATCGACGCGCCCGTCGTCTCCGCCGCGAAGCCCTGCGGCGGGTCCAGCTCGATGATCTTGCGGCCCAGCGTGCGCATGATGCGCCAGCCACCCGCGTACGTACCCAGCGACAGCATCACCGCGCAGGCGACCTTGACCCAGATCGGGATCGCGTCGCCCGCGTCCTGCACATCGGCGATGACCAGGGCCATCACCACGATGCCCATGGTCTTCTGGGCGTCCTGGAGGCCGTGCCCGAGCGCCATGCCCGCCGCCGAGACGGTCTGGGCGATGCGGAAGCCGCGCTTGGCCTTGTGCGGGTTCGCCTTGCGGAAGAGCCACAGGATCACGCACATGACCAGGTAGCCGGCGATCAGGCCGACCACCGGCGAGACGAACATCGGGATGACGATCTTGTCGACGACGCCGCCCCAGTAGACGGTCGTGCCGCCCGCGAGCGCGGCGCCGACCATGCCGCCGAAGAGCGCGTGCGAGGACGACGAGGGCAGCCCGAAGTACCAGGTGATCAGGTTCCAGACGATCGCGCCGACCAGCGCCGCGAACAGGATGCCCATGCCGCGCTGGCCCTCGGGCGTCTGGATCAGGCCCTCACTGACCGTCTTGGCCACGCCGCTGCCCAGGAAGGCACCGGCGAGGTTCATGACCGCGGCCATGGCGAGCGCCGCGCGCGGGGTCAGCGCCCGGGTGGAGACCGACGTGGCGATGGCGTTCGCCGAGTCGTGGAAGCCGTTCGTATATGTGAAGCCGAGCGCGACACCGATGGTCACGACCAGTGCGAAGGTGTCCACGAAGCTCAGGACTCCTTGACCGCGATGGTCTCCACCGTGTTGGCCACGTGCTCGAACGCGTCGGCGGCCTCTTCCAGCACGTCCACGATCTGCTTCAGCTTGAGGACCTCGATGGCGTCGTACTTGCCGTTGAAGAGGTGGGCCAGCAGCTTGCGGTGGATCTGGTCCGCCTGGTTCTCCAGCCGGTTGACCTCGATCCAGTACTCGGTGAGGTTGGTCATCGTCCGCAGGTGCGGCATGGCCTCGGCCGTCAGCTCGGCGGCCCGGGCCAGCACCTCGATCTGCTGCTCGACACCCTTCGGCAGCTCCTCCACGTTGTAGAGGACGACGAGGTCGACGGCCTCCTCCATGAAGTCCATGATGTCGTCGAGCGACGACGCGAGGGAGTAGATGTCCTCACGGTCGAACGGCGTGATGAACGACGAGTTCAGCTGGTGGAAGATCGCGTGGGTGGCATCGTCGCCCGCGTGCTCCGCTGCCCGCATCCGCTCCGCGATCTCGGCCCGGGCGGAGTGTTCCGCTCCGAGCAGTTCCATCAGGAGCTTGGAGCCCGTGACGATGTTGTCCGCGGAAGCGGAGAACATGTCGTAGAAGCTCGTCTCCCTGGGGGTCAGACGAAAGCGCACGTGGGGTCCTCTAGGTGCATGGGTTCGGTCAGGCTGATGCTAGGCGCATCATCCGGCCACGGCTAACCGGCGTTCTTCAGTGTCGCCCATCAGGCACAGTGAACAGAACCGGCCCCCGCCCGCGCGGACAAAGGATCGGTACCATATACCCACGAGGGGTATGCATGGCCCTCGAAGGACAACGGGAGGACGCGATGACGACCACCGAGGCGGCCGGCCTTCCGGTCACGGAAGACGGCTCCGCGGCGACGGACCACGACCACGGCGTGCACGGCTACCACAAGCAGAAGAGCGAGCACCTGAAGCGCCTGCGGCGGATCGAGGGCCAGATCCGGGGTCTGCAGCGCATGGTCGACGAGGACGTCTACTGCATCGACATACTCACCCAGGTCTCCGCGTCCACGAAGGCCCTCCAGTCCTTCGCCCTCCAGCTGCTTGAGGAGCACCTGCGGCACTGCGTCGCCGACGCCGCCGTCAAGGGCGGGGACGAGATCGACGCGAAGGTCGAGGAGGCGACGAAGGCGATCGCCCGCATGATGCGGACCTGACCCGGGACCCGGTCCGGCGCCTGACCCGGGAGCCGGTGCGGGCCCGGTGCCCGAGCCGGCGGTCGGAGCCGGTCCGGCCCCGCCCGGCGCGCTCCGGCCGGGCGGAATCCGGCCATCGAGAACCCGGCTCTCGAGAACCCGGCGCGGGTGTGCCGGGTTCTCACCGGGGCGCTGCTGCTCCGCCGCGCCCCTCGGGTATCACGTTCAGCACCGCGTCGATGAGGTCGGAGCTGAGCCGCTCACCGTCCGCGGCGGACGCCGCGATCATCAGCTCTCCGCACAGCTCGATCTCGGCGAGGGCCACGTGGTCCTGGACTGTCGTCGGAGTGGGCGGGGCCACGCGCATCACCTCTTCCTGCCGGTGTCGGCTTCCTAGCGTAGGGAGCACGACACGCACCGCGCATGGCACGTCCGGACCATTCTGCGATGGTCAGGCCCTGACCCTGCCGGAGTAGATGTCCTCGCGGGCCGGCAGCCGTACGTCGACGGGGGCGCCGAACTCGTACAGCAGCGTGGTGGAGGCGACGGCGACCGTACGCCCCTGGTTGGTGAAGCTGAACCGGTGGCGCACCTTGCGCAGCCGCCCCTCGCGGTCCAGGTACGCGTCGAACGGCACCGCGTCCTTGGCGAACCCTTTCGCCGCCGCCTCGAGCGCCCCCCGCACCTGCGGTGACGCCCCCCGCGCCGCCCGGCCCAGGTCGCTGACCCCGCGGTAGTGGACGACCCGCACGCCCGCGAGGTCCTCCTCGCCGACGCGGGTCACGTCCCGGGCGCCGCGCAGCAGCTCGGCCGCGGCGGCCGGATCGGTCGCCCCGCCGGTGACGAGGTTGCCGTCCTCCAGCGTGGTGGTGTCGACGCGCACCCACTTGTCGGCGGGCACGCCGGCGCCGCGGTTCTTCATGTACAGGGCGCCGGGGGCGAGGAGTTCGGTGATCGGGCGGTGCCCGTCCGTCCCGGAGGGGTCCTCGGGCAGGACGACCCGGAGCCGGCCATGACGTCTGGCGAAGTCGTACACGCCCTCGCCGCGGATGGTGACGCGCGTCCCGCCGGTCGCCATCTCCATGGACGTACGCGCCTTGGACGTGCCCGCCCGCGTCAGGGCGTCGGGGGCACCGCGCACCGCGTCGCCCGGGTCCGTGCCGGGCGAGGCGTCGGCCGCCGCCGAGCATCCGCTGACGAGCGCGCCCACCACGGCGACCGTGACGGCGAACGCGCCGACCCCGTGCCTCTGCTGCACCACCATCGCCTGCCAACCCCCAACACTGTGCCGCCGGCTGCCGGGGCCCGTCCCTCCCCGGGGCTCTGGGGAAGCCGGGAGACCCCAACCACCTAACGAACGCCCGGGCGCACCGTCACGCCGGTACCGTGGAGGGGTGCACGCGCATGATCAGACGCCCGCAGTCCCGGACGTCGGGAACGGCCACGACGCCACCACCACCGAGCGGGGTTCCTTCGCGGTCGCCCGCTGCATCTGCGGCTGGGCCGGGCCGGCGAGGAGGTCGCGCGACCGGGCGCGGCTGGACGCCGCGGGGCACATGGCCGCGCCTCCGGGGGTCCGGGGCGCCTAGGGCGCGGCTTCTCGGACCGGGCCGGACCGGGCCGGATCGGGGAGCGGGATCCGGTGCGTGCGGACGCGCGGCGGAGGAAGGGGCCGACGGGCGGGGGCCCGGGTCTCAGGCCGCGAGGTCGTTCTCGTCCGGGCCGGAGGCGGAGCCGGACCCGAGCCGTGGATCGGCGATGTCCAGCGTCTCGTGCCGCTCGCGCGCGGGGGCCCTGCGCGACCGGACGAGCCGGCCGGCCCGCCCGGAGCGCGCCACGGCGGACACCAGCGGCGTCAGCAGGGCGAGGGCGACGGGGGCGAGGAGCAGCGCGACCGCCGTACCGAGGGCGAAGCCCCCGACGACGTCCGTCGGGTAGTGCACGCCCATGTAGACGCGGCAGAAGCCCTCGACGAGGGCGAGGCCGATCGCGGCGAGGCCGAAGCGGCGGTTGGCGACGAAGACCCCGACGCCGATGGCCATCGCCATGGTGGCGTGGTCGCTCACGAACGAGAAGTCGGTCTTGCCGTCCACCAGGACCTCGAGCCCCTGATGGTCCTTGAACGGCCGCGGGCGTTCCACGAATCCGCGGATGGGGATGTTGACGAGGAGGGCGATCCCGGCGGCGAGGGGCGCCCAGAGCAGTCCGGCGACCGCGGTGACGGAGTCCTCGGGACCGCCGCGCCGGCGCACGCTCCACCAGCACCAGAGCACGACCAGCACCATCGCCAGCATGATCCCGTACTCGCCCGTGAACTCCATGACGCGGTCGAACCACGAAGGGGCGTCCTTCGCCAGGCCGTTGATGTCGTAGAGCAGGCCGACATCGGGGTTCGAACCGTCCGATGCGAGAACAGCCATCTGCTGCGGCCCCTTGCCTTGTGTCACCCGGTGAGTGTCGCCATCGTCAGTCCAGGGAACGACCCGCAGGAGGGGTACGTTCCACTCTCCACGGAACGATCACGACGACGTTACCGAAGAGTGATACGTACGCGCAGCTCAGGGCCGGGTCGTGGGGAGCGCTTTCGCGCCATCCTCGGTCACCCGGGTGGCTCCGAAGTAGTCGGGCGTATCGATCTTGTCGAACCGGATGACGGCCCCGGTGTACGGGGCGTTGATCATGTATCCGCCGCCCACGTAGAGCCCCACGTGCCGGATGGCGCGCGAATTGTTCAAGTCATCCGAGAAGAAAACCAGATCACCCGGCAGCAGCTCGTCGCGCGACGGGTGCGGACCGGCGTTGTACTGGTCGTTGGCGACGCGCGGCAGCTCGATGTCCACCGTCCGGTACGCGGCCTGCGTCAGGCCCGAGCAGTCGAACCGGCCCTGTTGTTCGGGGGTTCCGTTGCCGCCCCACAGGTAGGGCGTGCCGAGCTTCTTCTGGGCGAAGTAGATGGCTCCGGCCGCCTGGCGGGACGGTTCGACGCGGCCGACGGGCCGGGCGAAGCTCTTCTCCAGGGAGCGGATGATCCGCACGTAGTTCTGCGTCTCGCTGATCCCGGGCACCCCGCCGGCCTTTATGACCCGGTAGGCGCCGGCGTTGTAGGCGGCGAGCATGTTGTTCGTCCTGTCGCCGGGCACGTTCTTCACGTACCCGGCCAGTTCGCAGTCGTACGAGGCGGCGGACGGGATGGCATCCGCCGGGTCCCAGACGTCCCGGTCGCCGTCCTTGTCGCCGTCGATCCCGTGCGAGGCCCATGTGCCGGGGATGAACTGGGCGATGCCCCGGGCGTCGGCGTGGCTGACCGCCCGGGGGTTCCATCCGCTCTCCTGGTACAGCTGGGCGGCGAGCAGGGCCGGGTTGATGGCGGGGCACAGGTTCCCCCACTTCTGCACCAGCGGCTGGTACGCGGCGGGCACGGCGCCCTTGGCCAGCCCGACGGCCCCGCGCAGGGCGCCCCCGGCGCCGCCGAGCAGTCCGGCGGCGGCCGAGTACGTCCCGACGACGAGCAGCGCGACGAAGCTCAGGCACGCCCCTACGGACACCCCGGCGACGAGCCACGCCTTACGCACCGTCAACCACCCCTCACGACATGGCAGTCCACCGAGCGTCAGTGTAGGCGGCGGGTCCCCCTTTCAGGGGGTGGTCCGGCCGCTATGGCTTGCGGCCGACACCGCCGTACATGGCGACCGGGTCCGCGGGGGCGTCGGGGCGCCACTGGGAGCAGGGCACGACGCCCGGGTCGAGCAGTTCCAGGCCGTCGAAGTAGCGGGTGACGGCTTCCGGTGTGCGCTGGGTGAGCCGGGGGGTGCCGTTCTCGTTCCAGAAGGCGACCGCCGCGTCCACGTCCGGCATCGAGGGGTGCACGACCGTGTGGGAGAGGACGAGGTGGCTGCCCGGCGCCAGGGCGTCGAGGAGGCGGCGGACGACGGCGTACGACTCGGCGTCGTCCTCGACGAAGATGACGACGCCGAGCAGCATGAGCCCGACCGGCCGGTCCAGGTCGAGCGTCCTGGCCGCCGCCTCCAGGATGGTGTCGACGTCGCGGAGGTCGGCGTCCAGGTAGTCGGTGCGGCCCGCGGGGGTGCCCACGAGGAGCGCGCGGGCGTGGGCGAGGACGAGCGGGTCGTTGTCGACGTACACCACGCGCGCGTCGGGGGCGACGCGCTGGGCGACCTCGTGCGTGTTGTCGGCACTCGGCAGTCCGGTGCCGATGTCCAGGAACTGGCGGATGCCCGCCTCCTCGGCCAGGTGCCGCACGGCCCGGCCGAGGAAGAGCCGGTCGGCGCGGGCGTACGCCCCGATGCCGGGGTGGAGTTCACGGATCCGGTCGCCGGCCTCCCGGTCGACGGGGTAATTGTCCTTGCCGCCGGTCCAGTAGTTCCATATGCGGGCCGTGTGGGGGCGGCTGGTGTCGATCCTCGCTTCGATGTCGGTCACGCCACCACCGTAGGGCCGCCGCGCTCACGCGGAGGGCCGCTTCAGGATCTCCACCAGGCTCGACGTGCTGTCCGCGCCGTGCCCGGCGGCCACCCCGCGCCGGAAGACGTCCAGGACGGCTGCGGGGAGGGTGGTGTCGACGCCCGAGTCCCTGGCCGTGTGGAGGACGTGCTCGACGCTGGCCGTGCCCATGGTGAGCCGGTCGACGTCGCCGGAGTGGTCGCCGGCGTCGACGCGGGGCGTGTAGAACTCCAGGAACGGGCGGAGGTCGAGGGCGTCGACGGCGAAGGGCAGGACGTCGGCGGCCTTCAGGCCGTTCGCGGCGGCCATGGCGACGGTCTGCCAATAGCCCGTCAGGGCGGTCCAGAACATGGTCATGTTGAGCTGGTAGAGCAGCGCGGCGAGTCCGGGGTCCTCGCCCCGGTGGTCGGCGGCGGTCAGCACCTCCAGGGTGGCCCGGTGGGCGTCGAAGGCGTCGCGGGGGCCGCTGTAGAAGGCGGCGGAGCCGGGTTCGCCGATGCCGGAGGGCGGGACCAGCACGCCGCCGGTGAGCTGCGTGGCGCCCCGGTCGGCCGCCCAGGCGGCGGCCTTGCGGGCCCGGTCGGGGGTGTCGGAGGTGAGGTTGGCCAGCACGCGGCCGGTAAGCGCGGCGGGGTCGGCGTCGCCCAGTACGGCGTACACGGCCTCGTAGTCGGTGAGGCTCAGCACGACCAGCTCGGAGGCGGCGAGGGCCTCGTCGACGGTGGCCGCGCGGTGGGCGCCGCGCGCCACGAGGGCGTCGGCGCGGGAGGCGGTGCGGTTCCAGACGGTGACGCGGTGGCCGCGGTCGAGGTACGTGCTCGCCATGGCGTGGCCCATGGGGCCGAGACCGATGACGGTGACGGGTGCGGCGCCGGGTGTGGTGGGCATGGAGGACTCCTGACGAACTAGAACGAACGCTCTATCCAGAGCACGGGCACGACCGTAGCACGGCTCTAGAACGAACGCTCTACTCAATTGCTCGTTAGGATCGGGGCATGCAGACCAGCACCCGCGACCGCATCGTCCTCGCCGCCTCCCGCCTCGTTCAGCGGCAGGGCTACGTCGGCACGGGCATCAAGCAGATCGCCAAGGAGGCCGACGCCACGCTGGGCTCCGTCTACCACTTCTTCCCGGGCGGCAAGGAGGCCGTGGCCGTCGCCGCCATCCGCCACGGCGACCAGGAGTTCGCGGCGCTCCTGCGCGAGGCGCTCGACAGCCAGGAGGACCCGGCCGCGGCCGTCGACGCCTGCGCCCGCCTCCTCGCCACCGCCCTGCGCGCCTCGGACTGGGTCGACGGCTGCCCCGTCACGGCCGCCGCCCTGGAGACACTCGGCACGGACTCCGAGATCCAGCAGGCGTGCGCCGACGCGCTCCGCGGCTGGCAGGACGTCGTCGCCGACAAGCTCGTGCGCGCGGGCATCGCCCGGGCCGACGCCCGGGAACTGGCCGGCACGGTCATCAGCGCCCTGGAGGGTGCCGAGGTGACGGCCCAGGTCATGCGCAGCGAGGAGCCCCTGCTCCAGGCCGGCCGCCAGCTCGCGCGCCTGGTGGCCACGTACCGCTGACCTCGGCCTCAACGGCCCCAAGAGTGCACCAACGACAGTCATTGCCCGGAGTCACCCTCCGTGATACACAGAGTGACGATACGCGCACTCGCACCCGTCCGGTCCGCCGCCTTCGCAGGTCAGGGCACCCGGACCGGTCAAAGGTGCGGGGATCGGGTAAAGAGACCAGCCAAGTCGGCGCACATGGGCGGTTTCATCAGCGAAGATAGTGCGGTGACCCGTGCCATGGGGCAGGGGCGTCGAACTACCCAACAGGGGCGGTGAGTTACATGTACCTGGCGGCCGAAAAAGGCGACATCACCACCATCATTGGAGGAATCGCCCCCAACTGGGGGCCCTTCGGGAGCCTGGGGAACGAGGCCCGCGTGATGATCGAGGTGGTCATGGCCGTGGCCATCCTGCTGTGCCTCGGCATCGCGATCTGGGGTGCGGCCAAGCAGCGCATCGGCGCGACCGCACTCCGGGACACGTTCAGCGCCGAACAGGGCAAGGGGCTGATCGTGGCGGGCCTCACCGGGGTCTTCATCATCGGATCACTGGGAACGCTGTTCACCATCGTGTACGGAATGGCCGTCTAACCCTCCGTCAGCGCAGTAACCCGTCCGATGTCCAGTCACCAAGCAGATCAGCAACCGGTTGAGGGGGCGTACCCGTCATGAGCCTCGGCGACGAGCACGACGGCGCCAGCGCGGGAGGCGGCGGTACGGGACAGACCCGTACCCGCCTGCCCGACAGCGGCGCCGGTGACGTCTACGGCGGCGTCTACGGCGGCGCCCGCCGCCCAGCCCGCAACTCACGGTCGCTGATCACCGTGGTGGGCGTGGTGGTGCTGCTGATCGCCGCCATCGCCTTCGCCAACCGCAGCGGTGGCGGCGACGACACCCCCTCGGACGCCCCGGCCGACCGCGCCGCCGCCCCCACGGCCGCGACCGGCGTCAGACCCGTCGCGGGCAAGAACGGCACGATCCCCTCGGGCTACGCCCGCGACGAACAGGGCGCCCAGAGCGCGGCGGCGAACTACGCGGTGGCGCTCGGATCTGACGGAATGTTCAATCCAGTGCGACGCCAGGAAATCGTCCGGGCGGTTGCGCACGCCGACTCCCTGACCAAACTTCAGTCGGGCTTCGACGCCGACTACTCGGAGGCGTTCCTCAGCCAGATCGGCCTGAAGGCGGACGGCAGCGCGCCGTCCGGTTCGACGTTCGTCAACCGGACGCTGCCGGCCGGAACGAAAGTCAAGAACTTCGCGGCGGACACCGCCGACGTCGACGTTTGGTGCATGGGCCTCTTCGGCCTGACGGGCGAGTCGTCCACCAAGCCGGTGACCAGCGGCTGGTTCACCGTGAGCCTGAAGCTGCGGTGGAACGGCTCCGACTGGAAGGTTCTGGAAACGTCCCAGAAGACCGGGCCGACGCCGGTCACCGGAGACAACCCCGTCTCGGGCTCCGACGAGATCGCAGGAGCGGTCAACGAATACGGAGGGTTCACGTATGCCCGTTAACCCTCGGCACCGCGGACGTTCCGTCCTCGTGACGCTGGCGGCCGTCCAATCCGCCCTGTTCCTCTTCGCGACCCGTGCCACCGCAGCACCCACTCCGACGCCCTCGCCCAGTCCGAGCGGCAATGGCTGCGAGCTGATTGCGGGACCCGCCCGCGACCTGTGCGAGAACGGCGCGCCCGGCGGCGCCGCCCGCTCCACCCCCGCCAACCCCGCCGACCCCACCGCCGCCCTCGACCCGCTCGCGTCCCTCGCGCGGGGCTGCGCGGACGCCGCCGCGTGGATCGTGGGCAAGCTCAGCGAGGCCGTGAAGAGCACCGCCGAGGTGGACTTCACCAACCCCAAGTTCCTCCAGCAGTACGCCGTCGTCTTCGCCGCCTCCACCGTCCTGACCCTCGTCCTGTGGCTCCTCGCCGTCGCCAAGCGCGCCATCCGCGGCGTGCCCCTGGCGACCGCGATCTCGGAGGCCATCGGCTTCCTGTGGCTCACCGTCCTGGCGTCGGCGTTCACCCCACTCATCCTCTACACCGTCGTCTCCGCGACCGACGGCGTCACCGAGGTGATCGCCAGCGGCAGCGGCGGGCAGACGGACGCCTTCTTCGGCACGTTCGCCGAGGCGCTCAAGAAGGGCGAGGGCATCGGCGGCGGGCCGATCATGCTGATCGTCGTCTCCCTCGTCTCGATCCTCGCCGCCGGCATCCTGTGGCTGGAGCTCGTCATCCGGGCCGCCCTGCTCTACGTCGGCGCCCTGCTCGGCACCGTCGTGTACGCCGGGCTGGTCGACAAGAACATGTGGGGGCACGTACGCCGCTGGGCCGGGATCATGATCGCGGTGGTACTGGTGAAGCCGGTCATCGTCATCGTCCTCGGCCTGGCCGGGGCGCTGTCCTCCGGTGACGGACCCGACGCGTTCTCGGCGGTCGTGTCCGGCCTCGCCATCATCCTCCTGGCCATCTTCGCCTCGGCGATGATCTACCGCTTCGTCCCCGGCTTCGGCGACGAGATCGCCTCCGCCCGTACGAACCGCAAGCAGGCCACCGACGGCTCCCAGGCGGCCGCGGTCATCTCCTCGCCCGCCGCGCTCGTCTCACAGGGGATCAAGACCCACAGCAGCCGCAACCACCAGCGCGGTGGCGGCGGCGGCAACGCCCAGCAGGCGAGCGCCGTCTCCGGCGGCGTCGCCGCCCACAGCTCCCGCAACCAGCCGTCCGGCGGCGGGAGCGGCGTGAGCGGCGGGGCCGGCGGCGGATCAGTCCCCTCCGCCGCACCCCCGCCCCGCAGCCCGGGCACCAGCGGTACGCCGCACTCCCACCGTAAGAGCAACACCGGCACAGGCAGCAGCACAGGAAGCACAGGAGGTGGAGGGCGTTGACGACCCAGTCCCATACGATCACGCCCCGCCGCACGTATCTCATCGGCCGGGCCCGGCCGAACGCGATCGTCGGCAAGAACCGCGAGACCGGCGAGATCGCGCTGATCATCGCCGGCGCGTTCCTCGGCATGATGAGCGGGCTGCTGGTCCCCGTCCTGTCCCTGCGGATCGTGTCGCTCATGGGCTTCCCCATGCTGGCGCTCGCCGCCGTGTACGTCCCGTACAAGGGCCGTACGTTCTACAAGTGGTTCGAGATCAACCGCAGCTACAAGCGCACCCTCCGCCAGGGCACCACCTACCGGTCCACCGCCATGGAGGCGGGCACCCGCTTCGACGGCCGTGAGGTGGAGGTCGGCCCGCCGCCCGGCATCGGCCGCATCAACTGGCTCTCCGCCCCGTTCGGGCCCGACGAGATCGCCGTCCTCCTCCACGCCGACCGCCGCACCGTCACCGCCGCCATCGAGATCGAGGGCCCCGGCGTCGGCCTGCGCGACAGCGAGGACCAGGAAGCCCTGGTGGACCGTTTCGGCACCCTCCTCAAGCACGTGGCCAACGGCGACGGCTTCGTCACCCGCATCCAGATGCTCGCCCGCACCCTCCCCGCCGACCCCGACGCCCACGCCAAGGACGTCGCCCAGCGCGGCGACCCGACCGCCCCCGGCTGGCTCCGCGACTCCTACGAGCAGCTCCAGTCCATGGTGTCGACCTCCAGCGAGCAGCACCGCGCGTACCTCGTCGCCTGCATGCACTACACCCGCGAACTGGCCGCCGAGGCCCACACCATGGCCCGCGCCGCCCGCCAGGCCACCGGCGCCCGCAAGCTCGACAAGGACGCGGGCCTGGCGGTGGTCATGGCGCGCGAGCTGACCGACATCTGCGCCCGCCTCGCCGAGGCCGACATCCGGGTGCGCCAGCCGCTGGGCCAGTCCCGGCTCGCGTCCCTCGTGCACTCCATGTACGACCCGGACCACCCCATCGACCACATCCAGGCGATGACGAAACGAAACGCTTGGCCCGCCGAACTGGACGCCGTCGAGCCGACGTACCTCCAGGCCAAGACCCGCGAGTCGTCGACCCGCGCGCCCTGGTGCCACGCCACCGCGTGGGTCAAGGAGTGGCCGATGACCCCGGTCGGCGTGAACTTCCTCGCGCCCCTCCTCGTCCACACCCCTGACGTCATCCGCACCGTCGCCGTCTGCATGGACCTCGAACCCACCGAGGTCGCCATCGAGCGCATGCTGACCGAGAAGACCAACGACGAGGCGGAGGCCAGCCGTGCCGCCAAGATGAACCGCACCGTCGACCCCCGCGACATCGCCGCCCACGGCCGGCTCGACCAGCGGGGTGAAGATCTCGCCAGCGGCGCGGCAGGGGTGAACCTGGTCGGGTACATCACTGTGTCGTCTCGTACGCCCGAAGCCCTGGCCCGGGACAAGCGGACGATCAGGGCCTCGGCCGGCAAGTCGTATCTGAAGCTGGAGTGGTGCGACCGCGAGCACCACCGGGCCTTTGTGAACACCTTGCCGTTCGCGACCGGCATCCGCCGTTAGGGGCGCCTGATTCTGATGCGAGATCCGCTGTCAGTCCTCACCGAGGCCTTCACCGCCTTCCTCTTCGGGAAGGTCGAGACGACCCGGCTTCCCGTCCGTACGTCGACGGGCCAGGCCCAGGCCGTCTACCTGCCGACCGCCGCTCCCGGCCTCGGCGACTCCGGCGTGATCATCGGACGCGAGGTGTACAGCGGCAAGGGGTACATCTACGACCCGTTCCAGCTGTACGGCCAGCAGCTCCCCGCCCCGCACTGGCTGGTGCTGGGCGAGTCCGGCAACGGCAAGTCGGCGCTGGAGAAGACGTACGTGCTGCGCCAGCTCCGCTTCCGGGACCGCCAGGTCGTCGTGCTCGACGCCCAGGGCGAGGACGGCGTCGGCGAGTGGAACCTGATCGCGCAGGAGCTGGGGATAACTCCCATCCGCCTCGACCCGATGGCCGCCCTCAACGACGGCATCCGGCTCAACCCCCTCGACCCGTCGATCACCACCACCGGCCAGCTGGCGCTGCTCCGGACGATCATCGAGGTGGCGATGGGGCACGGCCTGGACGAGCGGTCCGGGTTCGCGCTCAAGGTCGCGCACGCGTACGTGAACCAGACGATCACCGACCGCCAGCCCGTCCTCACCGACATCGTCGAGCAGCTGCGTCACCCGGAGCCGGAGTCGGCGTCCGCGATGAACGTCGACATAGACGATGTACGGGCGTGGGGCCTGGACGTCGCCCTCGTCCTCGACCGGCTCGTCGACGGTGACCTCCGGGGCATGTTCGACGGGCCGACGACGGTCGGGATCGACCTCGACGCCCCGCTCATCGTGTTCGACCTCTCCCACATCGACCGCAACTCGATCGCCATGCCGATCCTGATGGCGATCGTCGGAGTGTGGCTGGAGCACACCTGGATCCGGCCCGACCGCAAGAAGCGCATCTTCCTGGTGGAGGAGGCGTGGCACATCATCAACAGCCCGTTCGTGGCGCAGCTGTTCCAGCGGCTGCTGAAGTTCGGGCGGCGGCTCGGCCTGTCCTTCGTGGCGGTGGTCCACCATCTGAGCGACGTGGTCGACGGGGCGGCGGCACGGGAGGCGGCGGCCATCCTGAAGATGGCATCCACCCGGACCATCTACGCCCAGAAGGCCGACGAGGCGCGGGCCACCGGCCGGGTCCTCGGCCTGCCCCGGTGGGCGGTGGAGATCATCCCCACGCTCACGCCCGGTATCGCGGTCTGGGACGTCAACGGCAATGTGCAGGTGGTCAAACACCTGGTCACGGAGGCGGAACGGCCACTGGTCTACACGGACCGGGCGATGACGGAGTCGTCCGTGCCCGACGACATCCAGGCGGCCGAATGGGAGGCGGAGCAGCGCGCGGCCCTCATCGAGCAGCAGATGAACGAGTCCTCTCAGTCGACGGTGGCATGACATGGACCGCAGGACCGAGGAACGCGGCATCCCCGACGGCCTGCTGCTGGGGCTGCTGGGGTTCCTGCTGGGCCTGACGCTGCTGGCCTGGACGGCGACCGGGCTGGCCGGGCTGTTCGCGCACGGGGCGTGGCCGGACGGGGTGACGTTCTCCCAGACCCCGTTCGCGCTGCGCAGCCTGGTGACCGAGCCCCAGGACCTGGCCGCGGCGTGGCCGGCCACTCCGGCGGGGCAGCTGTCGGGGTACGGGCTGTTCTGGGGCCTGTTCATCAGCGAGATGCTGGTTCTGGTGGTGCTGGCCGTGTTCGTGGTCGGGACACTGGCCCGCTGGCGGGCGGTACGGGCGGCGGCGCGCGCGGCACGCACGGCGCGGACACCGGCACCCGGCACGGCACCTGCGGCGTCGGCACCGGAGCCCGTACCCGTGGGCAAGGACCAGGGACACCCCGTCCCGGCCCAGGCGCCTGCCCAGGCCCCCGCACCCGTGCCCGCCCACACGCCCGCCGCCGGGTCCACCGCCGAGCCCGCCGCCCAGCCCGGACCCGTACCGCAGACATCCCCTGCGGCACACCCACCCCAAGCCCCTCCCGCACCTCACACCCCCCTCGGCGCGGGAACGCACGGCGCGCCGGTCACCGCGCCACCGGCCCCGGCTCCCGCCCCGCGGCTCCTCTACGGCGCCGCCGCCGACCGCCGGCCCGTGGCCCGCCGCGCCATCGAGGAGGCCGCCGGCCCCGCCCTGGTCGTCACCTCCGACCCGGCCGTCTGGGCCGACACCAAGGACGCCCGCGCCAAGCTCGGCCCCGTCCTCGTCTACGACCCCGGCCACCGGTGCGACACACCCGCCCGGCTCCACTGGTCGCCCCTCCGGGGCTGCGAGGACACCGGTACGGCCGCCCTCCGCGCCGCCGCGCTCCTCGCCCCCGTACGCCCCCGGGCGCGGATGGACGCCGCTGTCGCCGACACCGCCGAGACCCTCCTGCGCTGCTGGCTGCACGCGGCCGCCGTGGACGGGCGTCCCTTCAAGCAGGTCCAGCGCTGGGCGCAGAACAACGGCGCCCACGAACCCGTACGCGTCCTGCGTACGCACCCCAAGGCCACCAACAGTCACGCCGGCCTGCTGGAGTCGGCCCTCACGGCCTACCCGGAACGGCGTGAGGTGGCGCAGGAGTTGACCGTACGGGCGCTGTCGGCGCTCTCCTCGGTTCACATCCGGGAGGCGTGCACACCGAATCGAACTGATTCGCTGGCCCTGGAATCATTCATCGCCGAAGCGGGCACCCTTTATGTGGTGGGTGAACCGATCGAGGACCCGAGGACCCACCCGGGCGCGATGCCCCTGCTGACCGCGCTCGCCTCAGACGTGGTCGAGCACGGCCGCCGCATGGCCGCACGGTCATCCGACGGTCGGCTCGACCCACCACTCACGCTCGTCCTCGACGACGTCGCCGCCGTGGCGCCCCTCCCGGAGCTGCCCGAGCTGCTGACGAGAGGTCAGGACACCGGTCTTCCCACGCATGTGCTGCTGCGCTCCGCCGAACAGGGCCGCGCCCGCTGGCCGGACCGGCCCCTCACCCCGTGACGGGCCGCCGCACCTCGTACTCCACCTCCAGCGCCCCGCTCGCGTCCCCCTCCAGCGGCACGCCGACCCCGGTCGGCACGAACCCGGCCCTGCGGTAGAACGCCGCCGCCCGGGCGTTCCGCTCGTGCACATAGAGCCGTACGCGCTGCACGGGTGCTCCGCCCAGCGACCACGACCACTCCACGGCCGCCCGGAACAGCGCGTCCGCCAGCCCGGCACCGCGCGCCTCGGGCCGTACGTACACCCCGACGACATGCGTCTGGTCGACCACCGGTGCCTCGCCGAACCGGACGTCCTCGCCCGCCCGTTCCACCAGCACGGTGACCGTCCCGTCCCAGGACCCGTCCGGCGCCTCGGCGACGAACTGGTGGGCGCCGTCCCTGTCTTCCGCCACACCGGCGGTCCGTTCCCGCCAGTGTTCGTCGGGCCGGCCGACGGCGGCCTCGTAGGTGTCCAGGAAGGCGAGGGGCGCGGCCGGGTCGCGCAGCGCGTCAAGCCGGATATCGCGGGCCTTGCGCCACTCATCGGCCCGGACGGGGCGTATCACGTGTTCCATGCCCCGATCCTGACGCCGGCGCCCCTGCCCGGCAACGCAATTCCCCTCGGGCCGGCGGCTGCCCCCGCGCGGTCAGGCCGCGAGGACGGCGCGAATGACGTGGCGGGCGTTGTCCGCCATCGCCGGGTTGCTCCCGCGGTGGTACGGCAGGGAGATGAGCGCCTGCGAGAACGCCCGGGCCCTGCCCCGGAGCCAGGTGGCGTCGTCCACGCCGAGCGCCGCGCGGAAGACCTCCCTGGCCCCGGCCGGCAGCAGGTTCCACGCGGGGAACAGGTCGCAGGCCGGGTCGCCCACCCCCATGCACCCGAAGTCGATCACCGCGCCGAGCCGGCCGCCGTCGACCAGGAGGTTGCCCGGCATCAAATCGGCGTGGACCCACACCGGTGCCCCGTGCGGCCCCGGCGCCCGCAGCGCCTCCTCCCACACGTCCAGAGCGGCGTCGCAGTCCACGCCCTCGTCGGGGATGCCCCTCAGCCGGCCGATCGCCGCCCGGGTCGCGGCGTCGAGCGTGCCCAGCGGGCCGCCCCGGTACGCCGCCGGCGCCCCCGGCAGCTCGACGCTCCACATGGCGGCCACGAACCGGGCCAGGTCCTCGGCCAGCAGCAGCGGCTCATCGAGCGCCCCGGGCCGCGGGTTGGCGCCGTCCAGCCACCGGTACACCGACCAGGCCCAGGGAAACCCCTCCGCCGGTCCAGCGGCTCCCAGCACCTCGGGTATGCCCACCGGGAGCCGTTCCGCGAGCCGCGGCAGCCACTCCCGCTCCCTCACCAGATCCGCCGCCCCGCCCTCGGTCAGTGGCAGTCGTACGACCATGTCGTCCCCGAGCCGGTACACGTCGTTCACGGTCCCGCCGGACGGAAAACGCTTCACCGGCAATGCCGCCCACTCCGGAAACCCGCCCGCGATCAGGCGCCGCACGACGTCGTCGTCGATGTGCATGTCCATGCGGGCCATCCGACCGCCGGACGGCGGTGTGCGTCAAACAGAATTCCTGGTCCGGAACGCAAAAATGCCTCAGTCCCCGGACACAAGGTCCAGGGACTGAGGCTAAAAATTGT
>NZ_LWBU01000018.1 GCF_001646665.1 Streptomyces noursei
CCGGTGCGCCGGGCCACCTCCGCCTCCAGGCGCTCCACCCGGGACTTGAGGATGAACTCGCCGCTCTCGGCGACCTCGCGGAAGACCTCGACGAGGTCCTCGGTCCAGTCCTCGAAGCGGGCGGACCAGTCGGCGTAGGGGACGGGGGCCGGGGTCGCGGGCGCGGCGGGCGGGGGGGCGGGGGCGGAGGGGCACGAGGGGGGGCCCGAGAAGGCGTGGGCGGGGGGGGGGGGCGCGGGCGGGCCCCGCCACGAGGCGCGGCGGGTGCCGGTGACCGTGGCGCGGGCGCGGGCGACCAGCTGGGTCAGCCGGGCCGTGAGCACGGGATCAGGAGCGCTGGACTGGAGGAGGGAGAGGTGGGTCGCGGTGCGCTGGTAGAGCGCGACCAGCTCGTCCGCCTCGGCCCCGGTCAGACGGCGGCCGCGTCGCAGGAGGTGGTCCAGACGGTC
>NZ_LWBU01000019.1 GCF_001646665.1 Streptomyces noursei
TCGTCGGTGTGGCGGGCGGCGGTCCCCCGCGCGCGGGGGTCGTCCTCCGCGGGGGGGGCGGAGCCGGGCTTTGGCTCGGAGGGGGGGGGGGCCTGGCGCAGCGCCCCGCGCCGGGAGCGGGGGGCGGTGGGTTCGGGGGGCGCGTCGGGGGGGGGGGGGGGGGCGGGGGCGGGGGGGGGGGGGCGGCCGGCGGCGGCCCCGCGGGCCCCCCGTCCGGGCGGGGGGGGGCGCCCCCGCCCGGCCGCGACCGCCCCGGGGGGGGCCGGGGGCGGGAACTGGGCGCCGGGGCGGCGGCGGCCGGGGTGCGCGGGGATGGGGCGGGGGGGCGGCGGGGGGGGTGCGGCGGGCGCGGCCCGG
>NZ_LWBU01000020.1 GCF_001646665.1 Streptomyces noursei
GGGCTGCCGGGGCTCTCGCTTCTTCCGTCTTCCGCCCGAGCACCCCCCGCCCCCGCCCCCGACCCCATCACGCCGGCGGAAACCCCCCCGGCCCGCGGGCCCGCCCCGGAAGGGGGACGCGCAGTGGGGGGTGTCCCGGGCGTAAGACGACCGACCTTGCGAGGGAGAGCCCGGAACACCCGCCACGGAGCGGACCCCAACGGCAACCGACACCGGGCGGGCGACCCCGAGCACGGCAACGCCCCGGGGCGCGGACCCCACGGCAACCGGCACCGGCCGGGTCACCGGGGACACCCGAGCCCACCGCAACCGACGCCCGGACGGGCGGACCGGCGGGTCAGGGCCGCGGCGCCCCCGAGCCGCCCCGGGGGCGGGGTGGGGGGCGGGGCAGGGGGGGGG
>NZ_LWBU01000021.1 GCF_001646665.1 Streptomyces noursei
TAAGACGACCGAGCTTGCGAGGGAGAGCCCGGGACACCCGCCACGGAGCGGACCCCAACGGCAACCGACCCGGGCGGGCGACCCCGAGCACGGCGACGCCCCGGGGCGCGGACCCCACGGCAACCGGCACCGGCCGGGTCACCGGGGAAACCCGAGCCCACCGCAACCGACGCCCGGACGGGCGGACCGGCGGGGCAGGGCTGCGGCGCCGCCGGGCGGCGCAGGCGGCGGGGGGGGCGCAGGAGGAGGGGGAGGACGACGGGCGCGGCCGCGACCGCGCCCAGCAGGGGGGCCAGCGCGGGGGGCGGGGCCCGGGCCGCGCGGGGGGG
>NZ_LWBU01000022.1 GCF_001646665.1 Streptomyces noursei
GCTTCGTACAGCGTGGCGACGATGTCCATCAGGAGGCGTGGGCTGCCGATCTGCCACTCCCACCAGTTGCCGTAGCGGGTCGTGGAGGGGTTGTAGATCCGCTCGGCGAGGTGGTCGAGGCCGCGCAGGACGTCGGCGAGGAGGCCGGGCTCGCCGGTCTGGCCGGTGCCCCGCTGGACGTACGCCTGGGTCATGGTCCACAGGCGGTGGGAGCTCTGGGGGATGCCGGGGGGCGGGGCGAAGGCGGGGGCCCGCCACAGGGGGGGGGGGGGGGGGGGCATGGGGGCGCGGGGACGGGCGGGGGGGGCACCGGGCGCGGCCAGGCGGGGGGGGGACGGGTTGGCGG
>NZ_LWBU01000023.1 GCF_001646665.1 Streptomyces noursei
CCCCCCCCCCCCCCCCCGCCCCCCCCGAAACCCCCCCACCCCAAGCCCCCCCCCCCCCCCGCCCCCCCCCCCCCCGCCCGCCGCGGCGCGGCCCCACCCCAAGCCCCCCCCCCCCGCCCCCCCCCGGGCCCCCCCCAAGAACCCCCCCCCCGCCCCCCCCCCCCCCGCCGCGCCCGCCCCCCCCCGCGCCGGCCACCCCCCCCCCCCCTCCTCCCCCCGCCTGTTCCCCCGCCGTGTCGGCACCGCACCCGTCCGCTTCCGCCGGCAGCAGGGACGCGCCGTACCGGGCGGCTGGAGCACCCGGATCCCGGATGCCGAACACCCGCCGACGATCATCACGGGACACGTCTAAGCTCGCTCCCCATGAGCACCAGCGAGACCGAGGACTCCGTACACGCCGAGCTGACCCG
>NZ_LWBU01000024.1 GCF_001646665.1 Streptomyces noursei
CCCCCGACAAGGCCGGGCGAAACGACAGGGCCGGGAGCGGCGCAGAAGGCCGCGCCGGAGGCCCGCGCAGGGCCCCGCCCCCGCCGCGGCCCCCAACCCCACGGCACCGGCCCCCGCCCGCCCCGGCGGCGCGCCCAACCGGGTGCGCCCCCGCCTCGCCCGCCTCGGCGTCCAGCGCTCGTCGCCGTACAACCCGGTCCTGGAGCCCCTGCTGCGCATAGTCCGCAGCAACGACCCGAAGATCGAGACGTCGACGCTCCGCCAGATCGAGAGTGCCTACCAGGTCGCCGAGCGCTGGCACCGCGGCCAGAAGCGCA
>NZ_LWBU01000025.1 GCF_001646665.1 Streptomyces noursei
GGGGGAGGGGAGGGGGCGGCGGCGGGGCGGCGGGGGGCGGCGGGGGGGGCTGGAGAGAGCGGGCGAAGAGGTGGGGGGGGGTGAGCGGGAGGAGAGGGGGGGGAGGGTGCGGGAGGGGGGGGGGAGGTGGGGGGGGGGGGGCGGGGGGGGCGGGGAGGGGGGGGGGGGGGGGGGGGGGGGCGGGGGGGGGGGGGGGCGCGGGGGGGGGGGGGGGGAGGGGGTGGGGGGGGGGGGGCGGCGGGGGGTGG
>NZ_LWBU01000026.1 GCF_001646665.1 Streptomyces noursei
CGCTGGCCGCGGTGGGGCGGGGGGCCGCGGGCGCGGCGGCGGGGGGGGGGGGCGGGCCGGGGGGGGGCGGGGGGGCGGGCCCGGGGGGCGGCGGGGCGGGCCTGGGCGCCCTGGGGGGGGTGGGGGGGGAGGCCCGGGAGGGCGGGGTGGGGGGGGGGGTGGGGGGGGCGGGGGGGAAGGGGGGGGGGGTCGGGGGTTCCGCGCCGCCCGGGAACGCCCGGGGGGGGGCCGCGGGGGAGGCGAAACTGCCGGGGGCCGCCGGGGGGGCCGTCACCGCGGGGACCCCCCCGGCCCCGGGCGGCCCCGCGGTCGGCCGGGCGCCGGGGCGGGCCCCGCCGCCAGGCCCCGCCC
>NZ_LWBU01000027.1 GCF_001646665.1 Streptomyces noursei
GCGGGTTGGTTGTGGGTGGGGTGTCTGATGGGTCGTAAGTCGTGTGGATTGAGCGGGTGGAGGCGGGGTAGGCGTCTCTGGCGGTCCGTCAAGAATCGATCACGATCTTCCGCTTAGCTGTCGGGGATGTCGGGCGCATGCTTCCTTGGGGTCTTTGTGGGCTTTCCCTTGTAGGTACCTTCACATGGCATCGGTTTTTGTGATGCACATGTAACGAAGAGACCGAGGAACCATGACGGTGCACATACCCGCGCCCGATGAGCGTGGGCGGGCCTGGTCGGGGAGAAGCTTGCGCTACATCGCAGGCAGTCTCGCGGCGACCATGGCATTCACGCTGCTTGACGGCGTGAGTCCTGCGGTTGCGTCGCCCTCCGGGGCGGTCGCTGCCGAGAAGAAGACCAGTGTCACGCAGGCGGCTGACATTCCATCAGCACGTGTGGCTGCCCGGCTGTCGGGCAAGCGTGTAGAGGCCTTGTCGGAGCGGACGGAGACGTCGACGACGTGGGTCAACAAGGACGGGTCGCTTACGACCGAGCTGTCTGCCGGGCCCATCCGCTTCCATGACGAGGACAGCGGCGACTGGCGTGACGTCGATCTCGATCTCGTCGCCGGTGCCGACGGGGCGGTCGAGTCCAAGGCCCACCCGCAGGGCCTGAAGCTGGCGGGCAAGACCGGCACGCCGGCCGCCTCGCTGAAGGCCGGGCAGGCAGCCAAGGCTGTCGACCTGGTCACCCTTGGCGAAGGGGATGAGCAGATCACCCTGCAGTGGCGGGGCGGGCTGCCGGCTCCCAAGCTGGAGGGCACGCGTGCCGAGTACGTCAACGCCGTGCCTGGTGCAGACGTCGTCGTCGAGGCGACGCGGACCGGGTTCGAGCAGTACGTCGAGATCAAGCAGCGGCCGGCCACCGAGGGCTACACCTACACCCTGCCTCTGAAGACCAAGGGTCTGAAGGTCACCGAGCAGGAGGACGGCAGCCTGCTCTTCACCGACAAGAAGAGCAAGAAGCAGGCAGTCATGCCCGCTCCGGTGATGTGGGACTCCACGGTCGACAAGGTCTCCGGCGAGCACACCCGCCGGGCCAAGGTCGCCATGAAGGTCGTCAAGCACAAGGGATCGGTGGACCTGGTCCTGACGCCGGACGCGAAGTGGCTGGCGGACCCGGCGACCAAGTACCCGGTGACGGTCGACCCGTCCACCTCCGCGCTGGGCAATGTCTTCGACACCTACGTGCAGCAGGGCGAGACCGTCGACTGGTCCAACGACGTCGAGCTGGACTTCGGCAACCCCGGCACGAAGAACGCTGACGGCACGCCGCGTACCGCGCAGTCCTTCGTCTCCTGGAACACCACGCCGGTGCAGGACGCGCTCGTGCTGGACGCCAAGCTGAGCCTGTGGAACTTCCACTCCGGCAATGCTCCCGCGTGCACCGCGCAGTCGTGGGAGGTGTGGTCTTCCGCTGCCGCGTCCACCTCGAGCCGCTGGACGAACCGTCCGGCGATGACAGCGAAGAAGGCCACCAGCACCGAGACCCGCGGCAACACCTCGTGCACCACCCAGCCCGATGGCTGGATCAATGCCGATGTGACCACGCTGGTTCAGGAGTGGGCCTCGGCCAAGGCGACCCGCGGCCACATGGGCCTGCGCGCCACGGACGAGACGCTGTCCACGCAGTGGAAGCGGGTGAACTCGGCGAACGCGGCGGCCAACCCGCCCAAGCTGGTCGTCAATTACAACTACCGGCCGCGTACCGGCACCAAGCAGGAGGCCGGCCCGCCGTACTTCTCCTACGGCGGCAACTACGTCGTCAACACCGCCACTCCGACTCTGCGCGACACCTTCGTCGACGCGGACGGTGACAAGGTCAACGGCACCTTCCAGATCTTCGACAACGCCACCAACGCCCAGGTCGGCAATGTGCTGGTGTCGAAGTACGTGCCTTCGGGCCAGGTCGCGTCCGTGACCGTCCCGGCGGGCATGCTGACCAACGGCAAGACCTACAAGTTCCGCACCTCGCCCTACGACGGCAGCCACTACAACGTGGGCTGGTCGGCGTACAAGGTCTTCACCGTCGACACCGCGGCACCGTCCGCTCCGACGGCCATCACCTCCACGGACTACCCCTCCAACGCCTGGGTCAAGGGCGCTGGGCAGGCCGGTACGTTCACCGTGACGCCTCCGGCCGGTGACCACAACTGGCTGGAGTGGTCGCTGGACGGGACGACCTGGACCAAGGTCACCACCAGCGGTGCCACGGGTGCGAAGGCGATCTCCATCGCCCCGCCCAAGGACGGCACCCACACCCTGCAGGTCAGGGCGGTCGACAAGGCGGACAACAAGTCCGAGGCCATCGACTACACCTTCCACGCCGGCCCCGGCGGTTTCGTGCAGCCCGCTGAGGGCGAGCGCACCGCGCGTCGCCTGCCGCTGGTCGCTGAGGCCGAGGCCAGCAAGTACAACGAGGTGTCCTTCTCCTGGCGCCGTTCCGAGGCCGACCCCTGGGTCCGTATCCCGGTCGGCGACGTCACTTCCGGCGGCACCGCGCTGACCGCCTGGCCGGTGGCCATGACAGGCGGCAAGAACGCTCCGCTGGTCTGGAACGCGACCAACACCGTCGACCCGGACGGCACGGTCCAGATCAAGGCCGACTTCGCTGGCCCCAACAGCGCCGCGGGAAGCACCGCGCCGATGACTGTCGTGGTCGACCGCAATGCCACCGGCGCCTCCGGCGAGGAAGTCGGGCCCGGCTCGGTCAACCTGCTGACGGGTGACTACACCCTGTCGGCCAGTGATGCTTCGGCCTTCGACATGTCGGTGTCGCGTACGGCGTCCTCCCGCACCCCGGGCAAGGGGGCCGCGCAGGAGGGCCAGGCGGCCATCTTCGGTAAGGAGTGGGTTGCCGGCACCGCCGCCGAGGCGACGGAGTCCGACTTCTCCCACATCCGCAAGCTGTCCGACACGGCTGTCGCCGTCGTGGGCGCTGAGGGAGACGAGACGCACTTCACCGCGAATGCGGCCAAGACCGGCTGGGTGCCGGAGCCCGGTGCGGAGGATTTGACGCTCAAGGGCAGCACCACGGGCGCGTTCACCCTGTCCGACACCGATGGCACGGTCACCGAGTTCACCAAGCCCGATGCCACGGCCACGACCTGGCAGGTGTCCAGCACGCTGCTGGACGGTCTGTCCAACAGCACCACCACCGTCGTCTCCGAGACGGTGACCGTCGCCGGAAAGACGGTCGCCCGCCCGAAGCGGATCATCGCGCCGACCTCGGCCGCTACCGCTGCCGCCTGCACGGCCGACTCGGCCACCAAGGGCTGCCGGGTGATGGAGTTCGTCTACGGTGCCTCCACCACCGCCACCACGACCGCCCTGGGCGACGTGGCCGGCCAGGTCAAGGAGATCCGCCTGTGGTCCACCGCCCCCGGGGCGGCCGCGGCGACCTCCAAGACGGTGCAGAGCTACCTCTACGACGGCGAAGGCCGCCTGCGCGAGACGTGGAACCCGCAGATCAGCCCCGCGCTCAAGACGCAGTACGCCTACGACACCGCCGGCCGTGTCACGCAGCTGACCCCGGCCGGTGAACTGCCCTGGACCTTCACCTACGGCAAGGCCGGCAACGCCGCCACCGCCGGTGAGGGGATGCTGCTGAAGGCATCACGTCCCGGACTGCAGCAGGGCACCACCGGTACCGAGTCCGGTACCGCGGCCACCAGCATCGTCTACGACGTAGCTCTGACCGGCACCGCGGCCCCGCACAAGATGGGTGCCGCGGACGTGAAGGCGTGGGGCCAGAGCGACGCTCCCACCGACGCCACCGCCGTCTTCCCCGCCGACGCCGTTCCCGCCGACCACTCCGGTGGCGCGCTGGGCTCCGGTGACTACAAGCGGGCCGAGGTGCACTACCTCGGCGTGTCCGGCCGCAAGGTCAACACCGCCACCCCCGGCGGCCACATCACCACCACCGAGTACGACCGCTTCGGCAACACCGTGCGGGAACTGACGGCCGGCAACCGCGCCGTCGCGCTCGGGCTGACCGCCGGCGACACCGCCACCCAGGCCGACCTCGGCATCGCAGCACTTCCTTCTGCCGAGCGCGCCGACCTGCTGGCTACCAAGTCGCTCTACAACGAAACCGGTACCCGGGAACTGGAGGAGTTCGGCCCGCTGCGGCGTGTCGACCTGGCCGCCGACCTGAAGTCCGGAACCACCACCCTGGTGCCGGCCAAGACCTCGGTGACCGCCCGTTCCTGGACGCTCAACGAGTACGACGCCGGGCGTCCCACCGACGGCACCGCCAAGATCAAGGACCAGGTCACCAAGGTCACCACCGGTGCCGAGGTCCGCGAACACCCCACGGTCATGGGTGAGTCCCGCGCCGTGCAGACGGTCTACGACTGGGCCAAGGGCCTTCCGTCGAAGACCATCAAGGACCCGGCCGGTCTGGCGATCACCGAGACCACCGAGTACGACGCCCAGGGCCGGGTGACCAAGCAGCTGCTGCCCGGCGCCACCGGTAGCGACACCGCGACCCGTGTGACGACCTACTGGTCGGCCACCGGCACCGGCGCCTGCGCTGGCCGCCCCGAGTGGGCGGACCTGGTGTGCTCCACCGGCCCGGCCGGCGCTATCACCGGCGGCGGTACCAACCCCGCTCAGCTGCCGACCGCGACCACCGAGTACGACTGGTGGGGCAACGCCGCCAAGGTCATCGAGACCGCCAACGGCGTGACCCGGACCACGACCACCTCGCACGACGAGGCCGGAAGGCCGACCACGGTCGCCACCACCGGCGGCGTCGGACAGGCGGCCCCGCAGGCCACCACCGAGTACGACCCGGCCACCGGCCGCGCCAGCAAGACCATCTCGCCCACCGGTGGCACGATCACCCGGGCGTACGACAAGCTCGGCCGCCTGGTGTCCTACACCGACGCCGACGGCGGTACGACCACCACCGAGTACGACCTGCTCAACCGGCCGGTCAAGGTCACCGACACCGCGCCGTCCACCGTTACCTACACCTACGACCACACCGCCGAGCCGCGCGGACTGGCCACGACGACCACCGACTCCATCGCCGGTGCGTTCAAGGCCGTCTACGACGCGGACGGCTCCGTGGCCAGCGAGCAGCTCCCCGGCGGCTACACGGTCAAGCAGACCGAAGACCCCACCGGCTCGGCACTCGAGCGCACCTACACCCGTGACAGCGACGGCACGATCGTCTACTCCGACACCGTGACTGAATCCGTCCACGGGCAGGTCACCACCCACGCCGGATGGTCCGACCAGGCCTACCGCTACGACGCCACCGGCCGCCTCACCGCTGTCGAGGACACCGCGGAAACCATCTGCACCCTCCGCAGCTACACCTTCGACAACCGCACCAACCGCTCCACCCTCACCTCGGCAACCGGCACCCCCGGCGCCGACTGCCCCACCACCGGAGGAAGCACCACCACCCACACCTACGACAGCGCCGACCGCCTCGTCGACGCCGGCTACACCTACGACGCCTTCGGCCGCACCAGCGCCGCCCCGGGCAACGGCACCATCGGCTACTACGCCAACGACCTCGCCCACCAGCAGACCGCGAACGGCAAGCGCCAGACCTGGCAGCTCGACGCCAGCCACCGCTTCCGCTCCTGGAACGTGGAAACCGGCAGCGGCACCACCTGGACCACGACCGCGTCCAAGCTCAACCACTACGACAGCGACAGCGACAACCCCCGCTGGATCATCGAGGACACCACCACCGGCGCCCTCACCCGTAACGTCGACACCGCCTCCGGCGACCTCGGCGCCACGACCAGCAAGACCGGCGACACCGTCCTGCAGCTGACCAACATCCACGGCGACGTCGCCCTCCAGCTCCCCCTGGACACCACCAAGGCACCCCAGGCACTGGACAACGACGAATACGGCAACCCCCGCAACAACCAACCCGCCGTCCGCTACAACTGGCTCGGCGCCAAACAGCGCTCCGCCGAAACCCTCACCGGACTCACCCTCATGGGCGTCCGCCTCTACAACCCCCGCACCGGACGCTTCCTGTCCACCGACCCCATCCACGGCGGCGGCGACAACCGCTACGGCTACCCCGGCGACCCCATCAACCAATACGACCTCGACGGCAAACGCTGG
>NZ_LWBU01000028.1 GCF_001646665.1 Streptomyces noursei
CGCGGCGGGACGGGTCGCGCGCAGGCGAACGGGGGACCGCGTCGCCGGGGCGCGAGCGGCGGGGACGCGGGGCGCGCACACGCAGGCCGGTCGGACGGGGGGCGGGGGGGGGGCATCGGCGCCGGGGGGGCCGAGGAGGGGCGGCGGGCGGGGGGGGGGGTGGCGGGGGGGGGTGGAGCGGGGGGGCGACCAGGAGGGCGGGTGGCGGGGGGGGCGGGGGCGGGGGGGGCGCGGGGGCGACGCCCGGCCTTGCGCTGGGCGGCACGGCGGGGGGCGCGGGGGGGGGGGAGCGGGTCGTCGAGGGCGGCCCCCCCGGCGGGGGGGCCGCCGACCGCGTGGGGGGCGCGCGGAGGGGAGGGGGGGCGGGGGCGGAGGTCGCCGCGGCCGGGGGGCGGGGGGGGGGGGGGGCGCGGGGGGGGGGGCTGCCGGGGGTCGGGGGGGTGCGGGGGCGGAGGGGGG
>NZ_LWBU01000029.1 GCF_001646665.1 Streptomyces noursei
GCGGCGGGGGCGGGCCGCGGGGGGCGGGGGGCTTCTAGTTCGGGGGGAGCAGGGCGGGGGCGGCACCCCGGAAGGTGAAGGCCGGGATGTATTGGCGGGGTTGTTCCGCGCGGGCGGCGGGGCCGGGCGGGGGCGGGGCGGCGCGGGGCACCACCCGGGGGGGGCACACGGGCCGGGGCGGCGGGGGGGGGCGCGCCCGGGGGGGGGGCGGCCCGGGAAGGGGGAGGGCGTCGGGCCCGGGGGGCTGGGGGGGGGGGGTGGGGGGGCGCCCCGCCTCGCTGTCCCACAAGGGGGTCTGCAGC
>NZ_LWBU01000030.1 GCF_001646665.1 Streptomyces noursei
CCGCCCCCCCCGCTCCCCCCCCCCCCCCCCCCCCCCCACCCCCCCCCGGCCCAGACCGCACCCGAGACCCCCGGCGGGCCGGCGCCCCCCCCCCCCCCCCCCCCCCCCCCCCCCCCCCCCGCCCCCGCCGCCACCCCCGCCCCCGGCCCCCCCACCCCCACCCCCCCGGGCCCCGGGGGCCCGGCCCCCCCCCGAAAGGGGGGGCGCAGGGGGGGGGGGTCCGGGCGCCAGACGACCGAGCCTGCGGGGGGGAGGCCCGGACACCCGCCACCGCGCGGACCCCCACCGCAAACCCCCCCGGCCGGGGCCCCCGC
>NZ_LWBU01000031.1 GCF_001646665.1 Streptomyces noursei
AGCACCCTCCACCCCCACCCCCTCCCCCCCCCGCCCCCCCCCCCCCCTGCACCGGGGCCCCGCCCCCCCCCCTCCCCCCCCCCGCCCCCCCCCCCCGGGCCCCCCCCCCCCCCCCCCCCCCCCCCCCGCCCCCCCCGCCCCCCCCCCCCCCCCCCCCCGCCCCCCCCCCCCCCCCCCCCCCCCCCCCCCCCCCGGCCGCCCCCCCCCCCCCCCGCCCCCCCCCGCCCCCCCCCCCGCGCGGCCCCCCGCCCCCGCCCCGCCGCCCGCCCCCCCGGAGACCCCGCGCCCCCCCCGGCGGCCGCGCGCGCCCCCCCCCCCCCCGGGGGTCTTCCGGCAGCGCCACCAACCGACCGACCTCCCCCCCCCCGGCGTCGCCCCCCCCCACCCCAACCCCTTCCCCCCCCTCCCC
>NZ_LWBU01000032.1 GCF_001646665.1 Streptomyces noursei
GGGTGGGGGAAGTGGCGGTCCCCGGCCACCCGCGCGCCCCCCCCGGGGGGGGGGGGCCCCCCCCCCCCGGCCGGGGGCCCGCCGTCGGCGGCGCGCCGCCTCGCGGGGGCGGACGCGGCGGGCGCCCCCCGGGGGGGGCGGCCCCGGGAGGGGGGGGGGACCCGGGGGGGGGCGGCATTCGAGGGGGGTGGCCGGACCGGCGGCGGGGGGGCGGGCGGCGGGCCCGCGCCGGGGGGGGGCGGGGCCGGGGGGGGCGGCCCCCCCCTCCCCCCCCGGGCCCCCCCCCCCCCCCCGGGCCGGGGCGGGCTCGCGGGGGGGGGGCCGGGACCGGGGCGGGGGGGGGGGGAAGGGGGGGGGGGGTC
>NZ_LWBU01000033.1 GCF_001646665.1 Streptomyces noursei
GCGGGGGGGGACGGCGGGGCCGCCCCGCGGGGGCCACCGCGTGGGCCCCCGCGGGGGGGGGCGCCGGCCGGGGGCCCCGGCCCCCCGGGCCGGCGGGGGGGGGGCGCGGGGGGGTGGGCGGGGGGGGCCGGGGAGAGGGACGTGGGGGGGGGGGGGGGGCAGGGGGGGGGGGGGGGGGGGGGGGGCGGGGGGGGGGGGGCGGGCGGGGGGGGGGGGGGGGGGGCGGGGGGGGGCCGGGGGGGCCGGGCGAGGGGGGGGGGCGGGGGGGGCGGGGGCCGGGCCGGCGGCGGGCGGGACGGAGGGGGCGGGG
>NZ_LWBU01000034.1 GCF_001646665.1 Streptomyces noursei
GGTACGGGGGGGGGGGGGGCGGGGGGGGCGGCCGCGGGGGGGGGCGGGGCCGGGGGGGGGGGGGGGGGGGGGGGGGGGGGGGGGGCGGGGGGGGGGGGGGGCGGGGGGGGGGGCGGGGGGGGGGGGGGGGGGCGGGGGGGGCGGGGGGCGGGGGCGGGGGGGCGGGGGGGGGGGGGGGGGGGGGGGGCGGGGGCCCCCCGGGGGGGGGGGGGGGGGGGCCGGGGGGCCGCGGGGGGGGGGGGGGGGGGGGCGGGGGGGGGGGGGGCGCCCGCGCCGGGGG
>NZ_LWBU01000035.1 GCF_001646665.1 Streptomyces noursei
CGCCCTAGGTGTATTGACCCGCAGCGTTGTTGACACGGCTGATGGGTGGGTGTCCGTCGAGTGCGGTGTGGCAGCGGTGGTGGTTGTAGGTGTGGAGGAAGTCTGCCAGGGCCTCGGTCCGCTCGTGGTTCGAGGTGTAGGGCCGCAGGTAGGCCCACTCGTCCAGGAGCGTGCGGTTGAAGCGTTCGACCTTGCCGTTCGTCTGCGGACGGTAGGGGCGGATCTTCTTGTGGGCGATGCCAGCCGTAACCAGGCCCTGGGTGAAAATCTTGGACTTGTAGCAGGCGCCGTTGTCGGTCAGGACGCGTTGGACGGTGATGCCGTGCGCGCTGAAGAAGGCGTTTGCCCGTTGCCAGAAGGCAGCGGCGGTGTGTTGGCGTTCGTCGGGCAGGACCTCGCTGTAGGCCAGGCGGGAGTGGTCGTCGACGGCGGAGTGGATGTAGCTGTAGCCGATCATCGGCTTGCAGCTGCGGCGCTCGTGGGTGGTGGCCTGCCGGTTGTGGTCGCCGGCCGTGCGGCCGACGGTTCGCCAGCCGCCGCCGTCGGGGATGTTGCCGAGTTTCTTGATGTCGACGTGGACCAGGTCGCCGGGCTGGTCGTGTTCGTAGCGTCGGATCGGTTCGCCGGTGGGCCGGTCGAGCCAGGCCAGACGGTGCAGGCCGTGCCGGAGAAGGATGCGGTGCACGGTCGAGGCGGGCAGGCCCAGGATCGGGCCGATCCGTGCCGGGCCGAGTTTGCGGTCGGACCGCAGTCGGCAGACCCGGGCCTCGACCGCGGGGGGAGTCCGGTGCGGTGTCGTGCGGGGCCTGCTGGAACGGTCGTGCAGGCCCGCGTTGCCTTCGGTCCGCCAGCGACGGACCCATTTGTGGGCCGTGGGCCGGGATATCCCCATCTCCGCCGCCACATGCGCGACGGGACGGCCCGCCAGGACACGTTCGACCAGGATCCGCCTGCCGTGAACGGTCAGCCGGGCATTACGGTGGGACACGAAGACCTCCGTGCGGTGCAGTCCTAGACACCTCCACCACACCGGAGGTCTTCGCCATGATCAAGACCGCCAAGTGTCAACAACGCTCGTGATCAATACACCTAGCCGTCGATGATGCCCAGCTCGGTGTCGGGGCGGCACACCGAGCAAGCCTCCACCTGTTCGGCCAGGGCCCGCCGTGCCGTCTCCGCGGACGCCCCGGCGGCCCCCCGGCCGGCCAGCGCGCAGGTGCCGATGTGCACCCTGACCGGTGTGCGGGTGGCGTCCAGGCTCCGCTGGATGCGGTACGGCGGCGGGGCCGGAGGGGCTGTGCGCTGCTGGATCTCCCTCTGGCGGGCCTTCGCGGCGCGCTGCTGCCGGACGTGCATGATCTGCACGGTCAGGTACGCCTCGATGGCGGCCAGCCGCTCGTCGTCGGGCGGGTACGGGGACGGCAGTGGGTCGGACACGGTCCAGTCCTGTCGGACGTCGTCGGCGGAGTCACGGGGTCACGGGGTTACGGAGTCGAGGGGGCACCGGGCGGGGAAGCGCGGGTCAGGCGGCTTCGGTGATGCCATGCGGTGGTGTCGCCGACCGCCGTGTGACGTCCTTCAGCTCGGAGCGGGCCCGTACGCGTTCCTCCGCCTCGAACCGGTACCAGTAGCCGTGGGTGCTGATCAGCAGGGACAGCTCGACGCACTCCGTGCGGAGCCGGGCCACGGCCCGCTTCTCCTCCTCGGTCCAGCCGGGGCTGTCGGCCCGGCCGGCCGTGACGTGCCCCGTGTGCGGGTGCGTGGTGCCCGGCCGGCCGGGCAGCGGCTCGACGCTCCAGGGCAGCTTGCGGCACAGGGCGGCCAGCTCGGCCGTCGCCCGGTGCAGGCGGGTCTGCGCGGCGCGCAGGTCGTCGGGGAAGTCAGTTCCAGCCATGGCTGGAATCATACGCCTGTTCGATTCTCGGCGGGGAGGGCACCCGAGCACCGCCGAGCCTGGCGGCCACTCCGGCCGGCGAAGGGCCGGCGGTACAGCGAACGACGACGGGACGGCCGCCCGGGCGGCGAACGCCCGGGCGACCGTCCCGCACCGGCGTCAGGCGGAGACGATGTTCTCCGCCTGCGGGCCCTTGCGGCCCTCGGTGACGTCGAAGGTCACCTTCTGACCCTCCATCAGCTCGCGGTAACCCGCCCCGCTGATGTGGGAGTAGTGGGCGAAGACGTCCGGTCCGCCGCCGTCCTGGGCGATGAAACCGAAGCCCTTCTCACTGTTGAACCACTTGACCGTTCCCGTAGCCATACCAGGCCTCCTGTGACTGGACGGCCCGCACCGTGCGGGCCCGGAGAGTGCGGGCCCGACACGGGTTGTGACAGCACGAACGCCCGTGATCGCGATCACGGGCGCACACTTCGGAACCACGACTTCTCTGCCCCGACCGTACCCGAACAGTGGTCGCCCCGCTACGCAGCGCACACGCTCGCTCGTGTGTCGCCACCCGCCCCCGCATGCGAGGGCGGAGCCACGGGCGCACGCTGGGGTGAGGGGACTCCCCCGATCTCTCGCACCGAGGAGGTGGCTTCCTCATGACGGAGCCGAGCACTTCGAGGAACCCCGCTGCCGACCCGGCGGCGCGGGGCAGGACGACCATCGCGGACGGCGTGGTGGTCAAGATCGCCGGCATGGCGGCCGGAGAGGTGGACGGCGTCCACGCCCTGGGCGGCGGCCTGGCCCGTACCGTCGGAGCGGTGCGCGACCGCGTGCCCGGCGGGCGTTCGAGCGTCACGCGCGGCGTCAAGGTCGAGGTCGGCGAGCGCCAGAGCGCCATCGATCTGGAACTCGTCGTCGAGTACGGCCTCCCCATCGTTGACGTGGCCGGTGCCGTGCGCGAGAACGTCATCGCGGCGGTGGAACGCATGACCGGCCTGGAAGTCGTCGAGGTGAACATCGCCGTCAGCGACGTGCATCTGCCCGAGGACGACGACGAGGAGTCGGAGGGGCGCGTCCGCTAGACCTCCCGTCCGCCCCGCCTCCTTCGCCTCGCACCGGGAGGCGGGCGCAGGCCGGCGGACCGCCGCTCGCCGTCCGCGCGGGCACCGTGTCCCGCGCGCGGGCACCGTGTCCCCCACGCCCGCCGAGGCTCCGCCGCGACACCGGAGGAGCGCTACACCGGGTCGGCGTTGCCGCCGGTCATGCCGCGCTCCTGCTCGCTCTGGTCCGAGAGCCGGCGGGCCTTGTCCCGCAGCCTCTGCCGTTCCTTCGGGTCGGTGGCGCGTTCCGCCGCCTGCTCCAGCTCCTGCGCCTTCGCGCGCATCCGGCTGATCCTGCCGGGTTCGTCCGCGATGCTCATCGTGATCCTGCCTTCCGTCCGGTGAGGGGGCCGCTCGGGGCCGGGCCAGATCAGACAAACAGAGCAGCCGCGCATCCGCATCCCGGGCGGTCGCACATCGTCACCGGCGTGCGACGCCCTGCCGGGGGTAACGGGATGGGGACCGGACGGACCTGAGTTGGGGGCGTGTGATGGCGCGGACGGAACTGCGCGACAAGACGGTGCGGGACGACCGGCGGGGGGCGCCCCGGTGGGGGCGGGCGGCGGCGATGCTGCTGGCCTTCGCGGGCATGGTGGCCTTCGCCGTCGTACTGGCCCGGCTGACCCTGGAACCCTCGGCCGCCTCGGAGTCGCTGACGCACAGCAACCTGCGGCCGGGCGACTCCATCCGCGACTACCTCGGACAGCCCGCCTTCCGCGACACGGTGAAGCAGCTCGGCGGCAACATCCTGCTCGGTGTCCCGTTCGGTGTGCTGCTGCCCGTGCTGGTCCCCCGCGCCCGCGGGCTGCTGCGCGTGGCGGTGGTCACCGCGCTCGTGATGCTGCTCGTCGAACTGGTCCAGGGCGCCCTGATCACCGGGCGGGCCTTCGACATCGACGACGTCCTGCTCAACACCACGGGCGCGCTGCTGGGCTACCTGCTGATCGGCCGCCGGCTCGGCAGGGCCGTACACCCCCGGCGCCACCACTGGTGGCACCGCTTCACCGGGCGGCCGAAGCCGCCGCAGGCGGAGCGGTAGCACCCGGCGGAGGCGCTACCGCGGCGGGCGGGCGGTCCGGCCGCCCGCCCGTTTCTCAGAAGAACGCCCCGTCCCCTCCGAGGCTGACGGCCACGTGGTAGGCCCGCGCCGCGTTCATGCAGTTCAGACCGGCCAGGGGGGTGACGTAGGTGTCCTGGCAGACCCGCTCCATCTCGACCCTGAACCGGCTGTCGATCCAGTTCTTCGTCTCCCGGGTCGGACTGAGCCTCAGCGCGCCCCGCGCCCCGTAGTTCCGGTAGCCGAAGTCGTGCTGGACGCAGGCGGGCCGGAACACCTGGCTGTAGGGGGCGTACCCGACGGGGACGGAACAGCCGTCGGTCGTCCAGTCGAACGGCTGGACGCGCGGCGTGCGGGCGAACTCGCGGTAGGTGAGGTGCATAATGCGGTCCGCCTCCCGCCGCACGGCCGGGTCCGCGGCGGGAGCGGCACCCACCCCGGGAACGGATACGAGCACGGGGACGGGGACGGGCATGGGGAGCAGTACGGAGGTGGCCCCCAGCTCCGTGACGGGCACGGGGTCGATGTCGGCGGCGGCGGCACCGGCCGTGGCGACGACGCCGCTCAGGGCGGTGGTGGTGACGAACGCGAGTGCGGCGACAGCCGTCGGGAGCTTCCGGCGCATCGGGCCTCCAGGGAGTCGGTCGTGGGCGCGGGGATACGCCCAGGACTGCCAACGACCGGTTCCGGGGGAGGTTGCCGAGATTCGCCTGTACGGGGCACGCATCACCGGGGCGGGCGTGCCCCTCCGGCCCGTACGCGACGGGGGTTTGACGGCGGGTCAGATCCGCCAGCCGCGGATGCGGTCCGCCGCCTGGTAGACGGTGGTCTTCGCCGCCTGGATGTCGCGGACCAGCTCCACCAGCGCCCCGTAGGGGGCGTCGATGCCCTCGCCGGCGGCGTGCATGTAGGCGACGGCCACCTGGCAGGCGTACAGGGAGTTGCGGTGCGGCAGGGGCTGGAGGCGCACGAGGGTGTGGAGGAGGGCGGCCGCGCGCCAGGCGGGATCCGGCTCGGCCGTCGTGGGGCGCGGGATGCGGGTCTTGTGCCGGGCGACGGCCGCGACGAGGGCGGAGTAGTCCGCGACGGACACGTCTTCGGGCACGGCCTGCTCCTGCACGTCGAGGAGCCAGGGCACGTCGATGTAGAACACCATCAGGCGGCCGCGCCTCCCCGCCGCTCCTCGGCCCGCGGGATCTCGTCCGGGAAGGCCTCGTCGAACTCGGCGCGGTGGGCCTCGCCCCAGGACACGGCGTAGCGGACGAACTGGCGCCGCTGCCGCTCGCGGAGGGGGAGGTCGTGGACGTACTGCTTGAGCGATTTGCCTTCGGCGGCCGCCGCGGCGCGGACCTCCTCCAGCTCCTCGTCGGTGAAGGTGATGTTCAGGGACGGCATACCGGGATGGTACCTAGTAGGTACCAGGGCGGCCAGTGCTCCCGGCCGGCCTCGCCCCTCCCCCGCGCCCGGGCGGGGGTTTCGGCCCGGGCTCCGGGGCGGGCCGGGCTCCGTGCCGGGCCGGGCTCGCAGGCGCCGGGGCGGCGGCGAGCCCGGGGGCCGTGCGGGCCGCCCCGCGACGGGGCGGCCGGCGTCAGCGTACGTAGACGTTGATGACGGGCGAGACGACGCGCTTGCGGCTGTCGACGAGACGCAGCTTGTTGTGGCCCTTCATCCCGAGCATGACGCGCATGCTGTAGGTGGAGCGGGACGTGGTGTTCATGGAGGCGGGGAGCGTGGTCCAGCGCCCGAACTGCTTCTGCTGGAGGATGACCTTGCTGCCCGGCCGCAGGCTCTTGACGGTGCCGCGGATGCGGAACTGCTGCCAGGCCCGGACGGTCTTCACCGAGGCGTTGGCCGACGCGGTGGTGAGCGCGGCACCGGCCGCCGGCTTCTTCGGCGCGGAGGACGGGGACGAGACCGCCACGGCCGTCCCGACCGAGCCGGCGATCAGCGCGGCGGCGGAGATCGCGGCGCCCCAAGTACGTGCGAAGTGACCCATTGCTATGTCTCCCAAGCGTAGGGGGGTGGCTTCAGCGGGCTCACCATAAGCACGTAGGTCGATAACCGGATTATTCGACACGAACCAGATAATCCATCCAGCGTCACCCCCAGTGCTGCGAGTAGTGCGCACGCAGGTGGTCGCGGTCGGCCCGGTCGGAGAGGAGCCGGCCGACGGCCAGCAGCGCGAGCAGGCTCACGCCGATGATGCCGAGACCGGGCACGAGCTGGTGGGCCTGGACGATCGCGGTGACCGACCGCCGTCCGGTGCCGCCCGGCGGACCGGCGGCCTGGGCGGGCGGGACCGCACCGGCCGGGGACGGGGGCGCCGAAGGAGGCGCGGACGGAGCGGCGGCGGTGTTCCGGTCGGCCGCGATGCGCCCGTCGATGATCCGTACCCCGAGTGACGTGAGCGCGGACGTCACCGGCTGGAAGAACGTCATGCCTCCCTCCGTGCAGTCGCCGTTGCCCCCGGAGGTCACCCCCAGCGCCAGTCCCTCGGCGAGGAGCGGGCCGCCGCTGTCCCCCGGCTCGGCGCAGACGGTGGTGGCGATCAGCCCCGTGACCGTTCCTTCGCGGTAGTTCACCGTCGCGTCCAGCGCGGTCACCCGGCCCGAGCGCAGCCCCGTGGTGCTGCCGCTGCGGAAGACCTCCTGGCCGACGACCGGGTCGGCGGCGCCGATCACCGGCACGCTCCGGCCCTCGCCGATGTCGACGGCGTTGGTCCCGTCGAAGGCCCCGCGGTCGTCGTACCGGACCAGGGAGAAGTCCTTGCCCGGAAAGCTGCGGGCGACCGTCGTGCCGAGCTGCCCGCCGCCCTGGGTGCCGCGGAACCACGGCGTGCCGACCGGGCCGCAATGTCCGGCCGTCAGGAGGAAGTTGTCCCGCCCGTCGGTGACGTTGAAGCCCACCGAGCAGCGGCCGGTGCCGTTGAAGATGGGGACCGCGCCGTTGATCCTCGTGGTGAAGGCGCCGCCGGTGCGCCGCATGTGGACGAAGTCGCCCGCCCGCTGCGCGACTCCGGACATGCGCGACCAGTCGCCGGCCGACACCGTCCGGTCCGCGTACACCGTGACCTGATTGGTGGCGTAGTCCACGGTCCAGGCGGTGCCCGGCACCCTGGGGGCCCGCTCCAGGGTCTCGGTCGCCGAGCGGAGGTCCTCCATGCTGTGCCGTTTCACCTCGGCCCGCGCTCCCGCCCGGCGGACCTCGTCGGCCGTGGCGTCGTCGGTCACGGCGACGACCGGGCGGCCGTCCGCCCCGATCCAGCTCCCGGCGGTGCGCGACGTGCCCAGCCGGGCGACGAGTTGATGGGCCACGGCGTCGGGCGGGGCGGCGCCGGCGGCGGGACGGCCGCCCGGCGGCACCGGCTCGCCGGCCACCGCGTTCGTCACCATCAGCCCGCCGCAGAGCAGCCCCCCGACAGCCGCCAGCCTGATGGCCCGCCGGAGGGTGCGCCGCCCGTGCTTCATCCATGGCCCCCAATGCCGTACCGGTGCGAAACGAAAGGTCGCCCTCCCATACGTGCCGCCGCACCGTTCGGTTCACCGGTCACGTACCGCCGGGTGTCACCAGGCCCGTCTCGTACGCCACCACGACGGCCTGGGCACGGCTGTCGAGGTCCAGCTTGGTCATGGCACGGTTCAGGTGCGTCTTGACCGTGGCCTCGCTGATGAACAGCTCGCCCGCGATCTCCTGGTTGCTCAGGCCGCGCGCCGTCAGCCGCAGCACCTCCGTCTCCCTGCCGGTCAACAGAGCCAGGTCGGCGGGCGGTTGCGGGGCAGCGGTGCCCGCGCGGTGCGCGAACGCCTCGACCAGCCGCCGGGTGACGCTGGGGGCGAAGAGGGCGTCGCCGCCGCCCACCGCGGCGACCGCCGCCAGCAGCCGTTCCGGCCCCGAGTCCTTGAGCAGGAAGCCCGAAGCACCCGCGCGCAGCGCCCCGTACACGTACTCGTCCAGGTCGAAGGTGGTCAGCACCAGCACCTTGGGGGGCGGGTCCGGTGCCTCGGCGAGAATCCTCTCCGTGGCGGCGATCCCGCCCATGCCGGGCATCCGGATGTCCATCAGCACCACGTCGGGGCGGGCCTCCGGTACGAGCGCGACGGCCTCCTCGCCGTCGGCGGCCTCACCGACGACCTCGATGCCCGGCGCGGCCCGCAACAGCCCCACCAGACCGGCCCGGATGAGGAACTGGTCGTCGACGACGAGCACCCTGGTCATTGCGACGAGCCGTCCCCCTGCCGTGCGGTCCGCGTGGAGGTCGGCAGGGTCAGCCGGACGGCGAATCCCCCCTCGCTCCGCGGGCCGATGCTGATCGTCCCCCCGTACAGCTTGGCCCGCTCCCGCATCCCTATCAAGCCATGGCCGCCGCCCGTCGCCACTCTGTCCTGAATCACCCCCTGGCCGTCGTCCGTGACGGAGACCTCCACGTGGTGCGGCCGGTAGCGCACCTCCACCCGGGCGGTGGAACCGGGGGCGTGCTTCAGCACGTTCGTCAGCGCCTCCTGCACGACGCGGTACGCGCACAGGTCCACACCGGGCGGCAGCGGACGCGGTGCACCGTCCACCCGCAGCTCGACGGGGACTCCCCCGGCCCGTACGCGGTCGGCCGTCTCCTCCAGGCGGGCGAGGCCCGGCATGGGCGCGGCGGGGCCGCTGTCCCCGTCGGCGCGCAGCACCTGAAGGACGCGACGGAGTTCCTCCAGCGCCTCCGCGCTGGTGCCGGCGATGGTCCCGAGGGCCGTACGGGCCGTGCCGGGGTCGGAGTCGAAGACGAAGCGCGCGAGCCCCGCCTGGACGGAGATCACCGACATGTGGTGGGCGACCACGTCGTGCAGCTCCCGGGCGATCCGGCCGCGCTCCTCGGCGACCTCGCGGCGGGCCCGCTCCTCCTGCTCGGCGCGCAGCCTGCGGGCCAGCTCGGCGGAGCGGCGGGCCACATGGCCGAAACGGACCAGGACGAGGGAGAAGCCGAGGGCCTGGCCGACGACGGACGGCATGGCGGCGCGGTCGCTGACGAGGCCCGCGTACACCCAGACCGCGCTCATCAGGGCCGCGCACCAGGCCGCCGTGCGCAGCGGCCGGAGGGAGGCGACCGTGTAGACGGCGAGCATGGGGGCGAAGGAGTTCACCACGGGCCAGTAGCCGGCGGTGACGTACACGGTCCACATCGCCAGGACGAAGAGGCAGACGGCGACCGGAGCCCGGCCGCGCACCACGACCGGCAGGTTGACCAGTCCGACCAGCAGGTGGCCGGCGAGGTCGAGCGGCGGCCATCCCTGACCCGGGGCCTCCTGGCCGAGAGTGACGGCCACGCTGGTGAGCGCCGCCGTGATCAGGACATCGGCGGCGAGGGGGCGGATCCGCATCGCCGCAGCGTAACGCGGGTGCGGAAGGGGCCACGTCAACCAGCGGCGGTACCGCGGAAGTTGCAGGAACCGGCGGCCTGCCGCCCGGGGTGGGCGCCCGTGTCGACCGGTCGGTGGACGACGCGGCCGCGGGGGCCGCCGTAGGTTCGTGGACCGCCACCGCCGGTGCCGGCAGCGGGCGGGGGGGCGCCCGGCAGGCCGCGGACGGGGGCGACGGCGGTGATGCCCGGGAGCGCACCGGGGCCGGTCGCCGGCGGGGGCAGGGCGGTGCCCCGTCCTCCGGGGGAGGGGGCGGGGCACCGGCACGCGCCGGGACCCGCCGGCCCGGACGCGGCACACGGCACACGGCACACGGCACACGGCGGACACGGACGGGGCACAGGACCGGCACGGGTCCTTCCCGCATCCGTACGCATGGATCCGCCTGACCGGGTACCCGCACCACCGGCCGACGTGCGCGCCGCGGATTCCGCTCGCGCCGCAGACCGGGAAAGAGGAGACGCTGAAATGAGCAGGGTGAAGGAAGCCGTCGAGGTCGAGGTCCCCGTCCACACCGCGTACAACCAGTGGACGATGTTCGAGGAGTTCCCCCACTTCATGGAGGGCGTCGAGGAGGTCGTCCAGGTCGACGCCCGCCACAACCACTGGAAGACGAAGATCGCTGGAGTGCGGCGCGAGTTCGACACCGAGATCGTCGACCAGCTGCCCGACGAGCGGATCGCGTGGCGGACCACCAGCGGCGACACCCACCAGAAGGGCGTGGTCAGCTTCCAGCGCCTGGACGAGACGCACACGCGCGTGGAGCTGGTGATGGACATCGAGCCCAGCGGCGTCGCGGAGAAGGCCGCCGACCTGACCGGGACGATCGACCGGCGGGTGAAGGGTGACATGCGGCGGTTCAAGGAGTACATCGAGGGTCAGGGCGGCGAGTCCGGCGGCTGGCGCGGCCGCATCAGGCCGGGCGACCGCTGACGCACCGGCACGGGACGACACCCGTGCCTGCACCCCACGCCGGCGCCGGCCGGCCGGTACGGCGACATCCGCCGCACCGCGCCGCCCGGCGCCGGCGCCGTGTCGTCCGCCCTGCCCGCCCGACCCGGCGGATTCCGCCCGACGCAGAATGCCCGCGTCAGCAGGCCTTGCCCTGGGAGCGCAGCCACGCGCACTGCGTCTCGCCGGACGTCATGCCGCCGTCGTACGCGCGCGGGTCGCGGTGACCGGGGCCGACCGGCTCGTGCGGCTCGAAGACGCCGTCGCCGTCCACGTCGCCGCCATGCGGGTCGATGGTGCCGCCGGGGTTCCGGCAGGCCGGCCGGTCGGCCGGGTCGGTGGTGCACACGCCGGCGCCCGGGCCCCGGTCCACCGCCTGCCGCGCCGCCGCGACCTGCGTGGTGGCCTGGGTCTCCACCGCCCGCGCGAGCGAGGTTCCGGCCGGCTCCAGGGACACGGCCGCGGGCCGGGCGGCCGGCTTGTCCGCCGCGGGGGCCCCCTCCGAACCGCACGCGGACACCGTGAACAGGAGGCCGGCGGTGAGCAGGGCCGGACCCGCGAAGGCGGCGGCGCGGCGGCGGGTACGGGGGACGAGGACCGTGAGAACCATGGGAGCACCCGACAGACGATCGGCGTGATGAGTGATATGCACCATACGGGGGCTTACGAGAACCGGTCAATGCGCTCCGCAGGCGTTCAGCCCAGGTCGTACGCGAAGCGGTAGGCCACGGACGGCTCGCCGTGCCGGGCCGTGAAGGATCCGGTTCCGCGCAGGCCGGCCAGCGCTCCGGTGGCCGTACCGGGCACGACCTCGAAGACGCAGCTGACGCTCCCGTCCGCCTCGAACGTGCCGCGTTCCTCGACGACGAAGGCGCCCTCCCGTCCGTCCAGCCGGCCGGTCAGCAGCTCCATGCCCGTGTAGGTGCCGGTCTTGTCGGTGGCGTAGGCGATCGTGTAGACGCACGTGGTCGCGGCCGCCTCGATGCCACCGGTGAAGGTGTTGGTGACGGAGGCGTGGGCGAGTCTCGGAGTTCCCGACGACTCGGCCGGCCCCAGAGGGCGCTCCTGCCAGTCGGCGAATGTGAAGTGTCCGGTGGTCTGCGTGGCCATGGATGTGTCCTCTCGGTGGGTCCGCGCGGGCACGGGCGGCAGGGGGCACGGGCGCCCTGCGGCCGGCCCCCTTGGGCCGTGCCCGCGGTGTGCGACCAGCCTGTCCCCCGTACCTGACACCTTCTGTCAGGTACGGGGGCGACAATGCCCCCATGCGCGCCGACCGGCTTCTCTCCCTGCTCCTGCTCCTCCAGAACCGCGGGCGGATGACGGCGCCCCAGCTCGCCGAGGCGCTGGAGTGTTCCGTCCGCACGGTGTACCGGGACGTCGAGGCGCTCGGCGCGGCGGGCGTCCCGGTCCGTGCGGACCGCGGGCCCGACGGCGGGTACCGGCTGATGGACGGCTACCGCACACGGCTGACCGGGCTCACCGACGCCGAGGCGGGTTCGCTGTTCCTCGCCGGGGCGCCCGGCCCGGCGCGGGACCTCGGGCTCGGCGCGGTGCTGGCGACCGCCCAGCTCAAGGTGCAGGCCGCCCTCCCGCCCGGGACGGCCGAGCTGGCGCGGCGCGTGCGGGACCGGTTCCACCTCGACGCACCCGCCTGGTTCCGGGACGCCGACCCGGTCCCGCACCTGGAGACGATCGCACGGGCGGTGTGGGAGCAGCGGGTGCTGCGGACGCACTACCGGCGCTGGGGCGGCGAGGTGCGGCGGGAGCTGTGCCCGCTGGGCATCGTCCTCAAGGGCGGCATCTGGTACGCGGTGGCGCTGGCGGACGACACGGTACGGACCTATCGGGTGGCGCGGTTCCTGGCGGTGGAGCCGGTGCCCGGCACCTTCGATCGGCCGGCCGGCTTCGACCTGGCCGCCTACTGGGAGGACTCCTCGCGGCGCCTGGAGGCGGCGCTGCACCGGAGGACGGCCGGCCTGCGGATATCGCCCCGGGCTCAGCGCCTGCTGCCCATGTACTTCGGTGCGGCGGGCACGCGGGCCCTGGAGGGAGCGGGGCCGCCCGACGAGGACGGGTGGGTGCGGGTGGAGATGGCCGTGGAGACGGATGGGGTGGCGGTCGGGGACCTGCTCCGGCTCGGCACGGACGCCGAGGTGCTCGACCCCCCGGAACTGCGGCAGGCGGTGGCCGAGGCGGTCTCGGTGCTGGCGGGACGGTACGCGGTGCAGGAGCCCGGCGGTGCCGCGGCACGCCGGTAGGATCGGCGGATCATGGGCATGACGGGGGAGAACGTGTGGGTGACCGTCCCGGAGGGGCTCGTGACCCTGTCGGACCGGCGGACCGGGCGGAGCTGGCCGGTCGAGGTGGGCTCCTGCCTGCTCGCCGCGCACCCGGTCACCCAGGCGTGGTACGCGCACGTCACCGGTGACCGGCCCAGCAGCGCGCACGGTGACCGGCTGCCGGTCGAAAGCGTCTCGTGGTGGGACGCCGTCCGGTTCTGCAACTCCCTTTCCCTGCGGGAGGGGTTGACGCCCGCGTACCGCCTCCCCTGCGGTGACGGCGGTGGCGGCGACGGGGTCGGGGCCGGGTGGGACGCGTCGGCGAACGGGTACCGGCTGCCCACCGAGGCCGAGTGGGAGCACGCCTGCCGGGCCGGCACGACCGGCGCGCGCTACGGCGAGCTGGACGAAATCGCCTGGCACCGCGGCAACTCCGGGGAGCGGCTGCGCGAGGTGGGCGGCCGCCGGCCCAACTCCTGGGGCCTGTACGACATGCTGGGCGGCGTGTGGGAGTGGTGCTGGGACCTGTACGACCCCGAGGTGTACGGCACGTACCGGGTGCTGCGCGGCGGCGGGTGGTTCGACGAGCGCTGGAGCTGCCGGGCCTCGGTGCGGCGCCGCAGCCATCCGACGCTGCGGATCGACGACGTGGGGTTCCGCGTCGCGCGCTCCCTCTGAAGCGGGCGCTCGGGGCGGGGGCCGGGAGGCCGCGGGAGCGGGGCCGGGGCGGTCCGGTTCCGTCGGCGCGCGGCGGCGGCCGACGCCGCGGTCGGGCGCCCTGTCGTCGGTCGGCCCCCGTCGTCGGCCGGCCCCTGTCGTCGGCGGCCTCTGTCGTCGGGCGCCCGTGTCACCGGCCCGGGCCGTGCGGCCGGGCGGGCCGTGTCGTCGGCCGGTCCGGTTCGTTGCACATTCCGGCCGCGCATTCCGGCCGAATTCCTCCCTCACGCAACAGGAGCACCCCATGTCCCGCCACCCCCGCACCCGCCTGATCGCCGTCTGCGCCTCCATCGCCGGCGCCGGCGTCGGCGTCGCCACCGCCACGCCCGCGATGGCCGGCGAGCAGCCGCCCGCGTCCGTCGGCGCCCCGGTGGTGACCGACCTCAACAGCACGGGCCCGCTCAGCACCTCCCCCGACACGCAGGGCCACCAGGCCTCCCCGCTGCCGGTCGGCGGCGCCCTGCTCGGCGGTCTGCCCGCCGGCCTGCCCCTCGGCGGCTGAGGCCGCGACCGCGCGACCCGCACCGGAACGCGCCACTCCCCCACGCCCCCTGAACGGGTGGCTGCCACGTCCCGTAGTAGGGGACGAGCAGGTCACCCGTACGGAAAAGGGGGCGATGAGCCGTGCTGCGTCGCTGGGGGCGGAAGGCGTGGGTTCCGCACGGACTGGCGGGGAGCGTGCTGCCGGAGGGCCGGCCATCGGCCGGGCCGCCGCCGGGGCGGGTCCGCCGGTTCCGCGTCGACTACCCGCGCCGCGCCCGGCGGGGCGTCCTGCGGTGGATCCCGTCGTGGCGCCAGGTGTCCGCCCTCGCGCTGATCGGCCTCGCCGGGGTCGTCGCGCTGGTGGGCTACGTGTACTCCACCGTGCGGATCGCGGACGTGAACGCCGAAGCACGGGCCGAGGCCAATGTGTACTACTGGGCGGACGGCACCCAGATGGTGAGCGTCGGTCCGGTCAACCGGCAGAACGTCCCGCTGTCCGACATCCCGCCGTCCCTGCAGAACGCCGTGATCGCCACCGAGAACGCCACCTTCTACAGCGACCCTGGTTTCTCGGTGCGCGGACTGGCGAGGGCCGTGGTGAACATGGCACGCGGCCAGGAGGTGCAGAGCGGTTCCACCATCACGCAGCAGTACGTGAAGAACACCTACCTCACCCCGGAACAGACCCTCGACCGCAAGCTGCGCGAACTGTGCCTGTCGGTCAAGCTGTCGAGGTCGCTGTCGAAGCAGGAGATCCTCCAGGGGTACCTCAACACCAGCTGGTTCGGCCGCAACGCCTACGGGGTGCAGGCCGCGGCGGTGGCGTACTACGGCATGGACGCCAAGGACCTCGACCCCTCCCGCAGCGCGCTGCTGGCCGCCCTGCTCAAGGGCGGTGAGCTGTACGACCCGTCGCTGAGCCCGGCCCACCACCGCCGGGCCGTCGAGCGGTGGAAGTACGTACTGGACCGGCAGGTGGACCTCGGGTACATGACCGAGCGGGAGCGGGCGAAGTACACCGTCTTCCCCGAGCCCCGGCCCGAGTCGGTGTCCACCAGCATGTCCGGCCAGATCGGCTACCTCGTCGACGTGGCGAACAAGTACATCAAGAACCGCACCGGCCTGACGACCGAGCAACTGGGGCGCGGGGGCTACCGGATCCGCACCACCTTCGACAAGGGAGAGGTGGAGCGGCTGCGCAGGACGGTGGAGGAGGTGCGCCAGAGGTCGCTCGACCCGGCCCGGCGGATCGCCGACCGGGACGTGGAGATCGGCGCGGCGTCGATCCGGCCCGGCGACGGCGCGGTACTGGCGCTGTACGGGGGCCCCGACGCGACCAAGCACTTCACCAACAACGCCGACACGGCAGGTGTACCGGTGGGCTCGGCGTTCACCCCGTTCGTCCTGGCCGCGGCCCTGGAGCACGGTGCCGGCGCCGCCGCCGACGCGCCGGGCGCGCTGCGCCGCGCGCTGGTGCGGGGCGACAGCGGTGTCTACAACCGGCTGGGCGAGGCCGTCGGGCTGGAGAAGGTACGGGACCTCGCGGTGGGTTCGGGCCTGCTGCCGCTGAGCATGGCACCGCTGGAGCCGTCCTTCCCGGCCGGTACGTCGACGCCGAGCGCGATCCGGATGGCGGGGGCGTACGGCACGTTCGCCGCCGGCGGGCGGCAGACCGACCCGTACTCCGTGACCGCGGTCAGCCACTTCGGCACGCCGCTGGAGGGGATGGAGCGGCCGGCCGGCCGGCGGGCGCTGGACGAGAGGGTCGCCCGCGAGGTGTCGGAGGCGCTGCGGGACGTGGCGGTGGACGTCATGACGCCGGACGCCCTCCGCACGCTGCCGCCGGTCGCCGCCGGCCGGACCGGTGCCGGGGACCAGGTCCCCGCGTCCTGGTTCGTCGGCTACACCGGCCGGCTGTCCACCGCGGTCACCGTCTTCCGGAGCCGGCCCGGTACGGACGGGCTGCTGCCCATGAACGGTGTGGGCGGCAGCGAGTCGGACCGGGCCGACTTCCTGTCGCTGCGGGTGTGGTCGTCGTACATGACGGGCACTCCCGCCTCCCGCGAGGCCGAGTAGGTCACAGGGCGTCGGCGATGCGCCGGACCGCTTCCGTGAGCACCTCGGGCGAGGTGGCGAGGTTGAGGCGGGCGTGGCCGGCGCCGCCGGTGCCGAAGGGCGGGCCCGGGTGCAGGGCCACCCTGGCCCGTTCGACGAGCACCGCGGACGGATCGTCGCCCAGGCCGAGGGACCGGAAGTCCAGCCACGCCAGGTACGTGCCGTCGCCCGGCAGATGGCGCACGCCCGGCAGGTGCTTGGCCAGCAGCTCGCCCAGGAGGCGCCGGTTGTCGTCCAGGCCGTCCAGCACGGCGTCCAGCCAGGCGCCGCCGTCCCGGTAGGCGGCCGTATGGGCGATGACGCCCAGGTGGCTGGGCCCGTGGCCGACCTCGGGCGGCATCCGCTCCAGGTCACCGGCGGCGGCCGGTCCGGCGATCGCGAGCGCGGCCTTGAGCCCGGCCAGGTTCCAGGCCTTGGAGGCGGACATCAGGGAGAAGCCGCGCTCCCCGCCCGGCACGGTCAGGTACGGCACGAACCGCGCCGAGCGGGACACCACGGGGGCGTGGATCTCGTCGGCCACGACCCGTACGCCGTGGCGGTCGGCGAGGGCGGCCACGGCGGCCAGTTCGGCGGCGGTGTGCACGGTGCCGGTCGGGTTGTGCGGGCTGCACAGGAGGTACGCCGCGCGCCGGCCGTCCCGTACGGCCTGCCGGAACGCCTCCTCCAGCGCGGTCGGGTCGATGCGCGCCCGCCGGTCGAGCGGTGCTTCCACGACCCGGCGCTGCATGTGCTCGACGAAGAGATAGAAGGGGTTGTAGACGGGGCAGTTGACCACGACCGTGTCGCCGGGGTCCGTGATCAGCTTGAGCACCTCGACGATGCCGAGCATCACGTCGGGCACGAGCCGGGTGTGCTCCACGGCGATCGTGTCCCAGCCCCACCGGTCGCTCGCGAAGGAGGCGAGCGCCTCGGCGTAACCGGTCCCCGAGGGGTAGCCGGTGTCGCCGATGGCCACCGCGTCGGTGACCGCCCGTGCCACGGGTCCGGCGAGCGGCACGTCCATCTCGGCCACCCACAGGGGCAGCACGTCGGCGGGGTACTCGCGCCATTTGACGCTGGTGCGGCGGCGCAGCTGCTCCAGGGAGAGCCGCCGGAGCGGGTTCGGGTCGTCGGGCGAGCCGTGCGGTATCTGCTCCATGCCCGGCGATTCTAGGCGGCGGGCCGTGGATCCGCCGGGTGCCTTTTGCGCCGGGCGCCGGGGTGACGGGCGGGGTGGGCGGGTCCGGCGTGGTCGGGCCGCTCCGGTCGGGCGGGTCCGGCGGGGCGGGCCGCCCGACCGGAGCCGCGCGGCGGTTCACATGCCGCCCGGGCCCACCCCGCCCTTGAGCCGCTCGATGTCGGAGGGGCGCACCTGGATGACGACCAGGGCGACGAGCGCCGCGACGGCGGTGAAGACGGCCGCCACGACGAAGGCCGCGGAGACACCGGACGTGAGGACCTGGTCGGACCAGGGGGGTGGCAGTTCCCTGGTGCGCTGGAAGCGCAGCCGTTCCGCGGGGCCGGCCTGGGAGAGGAAGGAGGTGACCTGCTTCTCCGCCTCGTTGGCGCTCGCCGTCCCGAACACCGTGACCAGGATGGACAGCCCCAGCGAGCCGCCGACCTGCTGGGTGGCGTTGAGCAGGCCGGAGGCTGCTCCCGTCTCGTGCACGGGGACGTCGGACAGCGCCATCAGGGTGAGGGAGACGAACTCCATGCCCATGCCGAGGCCGAAGACGAGCATCGGGCCGAGGACGCTGCCGAGGTAGGTGGAGTGCACGTCGGTCAGGGTCAGCCAGGCGAGGCCGGCGGCAGCGAGCAGCCCGCCGGTCACCATGAAGGGTTTGGGGCCGTACTTGGGCAGCAGCTGGGATGCCAGGCCGGCGCCGACCGCGATGATCGCGCTGACCGGCAGGAAGGCCAGGCCCGCCTGGAGCGGGCTGAAGTCCAGGACGTTCTGGACGAAGAGGGTCAGGAAGAAGAACATGCCGAACATCGCCGCCGCGAGGCTGAGCATGATCGCGTACGTGCCCGAGCGGTTGCGGTCGGCGAACATGTGCAGCGGGGTGATCGGCTGCCGGGACCGCCGTTCCACGAAGACGAACAGGGCCAGGATCACCACGGCCAGGACGAAGGACACCACGGTCAGCGTGTCGCCCCAGCCCTCCTGCGCGGCCCGGATGAAGCCGTAGACCAGCAGCACCATGCCGAGGGTCGAGGTCAGCGCACCGGCGACGTCGAAGTTGCCGGGGTGACGCTCCGACTCCTTGATCCACTTCGGCGTGGCGAGGGCGATGAGCAGACCGATCGGTACGTTGACGAACAGCACCCAGCGCCAGTCGAGCCATTCGACGAGGACACCGCCCGCGAGAAGGCCGATGGCGCTGCCGCCGGCCGAGACCGCGGCGAACACGCCGAACGCCCGGTTGCGTTCGGGTCCTTCCTTGAACGTCGTGCTGATCAGGGCGAGGGAGGTCGGTGAGGCGATGGCTCCGCCGACGCCCTGGAGCGCACGGGCGGCGAGGAGTTGCCCGGAGTTCTGGGCGAGTCCGCCGAGCAGGGAGGCGAGGACGAACAGCAGCACGCCGAAGATGAAGACCCTGCGGCGGCCGAGGATGTCGCCCGCCCGGCCGCCGAGCAGCAGCAGGCCGCCGAAGGTGAGCGTGTAGGCGTTGACCACCCAGGAGAGGTTGGTGGTCGAGAAGTCCAGGGAGCTCTGGATCTGCGGCAGAGCGATGTTCACGATGGTGATGTCGAGGACCACCATCAACTGGCACGAGGCGATGACCAGGAGCGCCATCGCATTGCCACCACCCCGCCGGGGGCTGGTCGTCCCGGGAGCGGGGGTCTGCTGGGATCCGGTCATGGCGCGCATCCCTCGTCGGAGCGTCGGCTGACGGTCACGGAGCGTCAAGGACGCCTCCGTCCACTGTTCGACCGTAAGGCCGGGCGCCCGACCCGACCAGTCGATCACGTGTGCGGCGGTGGGGCGGTTCCCGGTCCTGATCCGGGCCTCCCGCCCGGCCTCCCGTCGCCACGCGCGGCTCCGGCGCACGTGCGAACCGCCGCCACCGGCCCGGTCACTCCGTCGGTGTGCCGATGCGGACGCGGTTGCCGTCGGGGTCGCGCAACTCGATCTCCCGCGCCCAGGGCTGCTCCGCCGGCCGCTCGCCGAACGCGGCCGCGAGGGCGTCCACATCACGTACACGCAGGTACACCAGGGTGCCCGGGCGGGCGTCGCCGTGGTGTTCGGACAGGAACAACCGCACACCGCCGCGTGCCACTTCGACGAACGCGGGAAGGCCGGGGGCGAAGCGGTGCTCCCACTGCGGTGTGAAGCCCAGCCGCTCGTACCAGGCGACCGCCACGGCCGCGTCCTGGACGCGCAGGATCGGGATGACCTCCTCGCCGACGGCACCGCCCGCGCCCGTGTCCGCCGTGTCCGTCCGCGTATCCGTATCCATGCGGCCATCGTCGCAGAGACCTCCCCGCCTGCCGATTCCACCGAGAGCGCAACACCGCTCGCCTCCGCCGGGGGACGCGCGGGAGCCGGCGCTCCTAGGCTGTGCGGGTGAGCAACCACGAACCCCCAGAGCCCCTTTGGCGGCACGTCGTCGGTGGCGTCCTGCGTCGTGAGCGACTCGCCCAGGAGCGCACGCTGAAGGACGTCGCCGACGCGGCCAAGATCTCCATGCCGTACCTCTCCGAGCTGGAGCGCGGCCGCAAGGAGGCGTCGTCGGAGGTCCTCGCGGCCGCAGCGCGTGCCCTGGGCCTGGGGCTGGCCGACCTGCTGGCCCGCGCCCAGGCCGATCTGGTCCGTCCGGCGCGGACACGGTCGGCCGCGGGGCGGGTCGCCGCGCCGGCCGGCGACGGCTCCGCCGTGAGCGCGACCGGCCTCCGGCGGGTGCGCACGGTCCGGGTCCCCGGCCCGGGCACGCGGCAGGCCCGGCTCGGTCTGGCGGCGTAGGCACGGGCGCGCGCGGGTGCCGCGCGGTCCGGCGGGGCGGGGGCGGGTGTGGGTGAGGCGCTGCCCCGGCGGCACCGGGCCCGGGTGCCGCGCCCTCCGGCGGCGCGGGGCGGGTGCGGGCCCGCACAGGCACGGGCCCGGCGCAGCCCCGGGGGCACGAGGCCCTGGGGCACGGGCCCGGCACCGTCGCGGCGGGCCAGGCGCCCGCCACGACCGGCCCTTCCGGTGTCCCTAGACTTCCTGACGTGGAGCTTCGGCATCTGGAACATTTCGTGGCCGTCGCCGAGGAGGGCAACGTCACCCGCGCCGCGGCCCGGCTGCACCTGGCGCAGTCGGGGCTGTCGGCGTCGCTGCGCGCCCTGGAGCGGGAGCTGGGGACGGAGCTGTTCGTCCGTACCGCCCGGGGTGTGCGGCCGACCGAGGCCGGGCGGGCACTCCTGCGGGAGGCCCGGCGCACGCTGGACAGCGCGGCGGCGGCGCGCGAGGCGGTCGCGGCGGTGCGGGGCGTGGTCGGCGGGACGCTCCGGGTGGGGACGGAGCAGTGCATGGGCGCGGCCGACCCGTTCGGCGCGCTCATGGAGTTCGGGGCGCGGCATCCCTCGGTGGACGTGCACGTCGAGCAGGCGGGGTCGGCCCTGCTGCTGGAGCGGTTGCGGCAGGGCCGTCTGGACGTGGCCTTCGTCGCCGGTCCGGGCGACACGGCGGGGCTGCGGGTACGGGAGCTGGCGCGGGAGCCCATGGTGCTGCTGTGCGCGCCGGGGCACCCGCTGGCGGACCGGGCGGAGCCGGTGGACCTCGCCGGGCTAACGGACGAGGTGTTCGTGGACCTGCACCCGCACTGGGGGTCGCGCCGGGTGGCGGACGCGGCGTTCGCGGCCGCGGGGGTGCGGCGCGGCATCGCCATGCAGCTGGACGACGTGCACAAGCTCCTCGAAGCCGTCGCCCGCGGGGGCGCCGTGGCGCTGGTGCCGCGCTCGGCGGCGGACAAGGAGCAGGCCCGCGGTCTGCGGAGCCTCGTTCCGGCCGCGGCCGCCGTGTGGGAGGTGTCCGTGGCGTGGCCGGCGCACGCGCGCCCCTCGGCGGCCGTGCGGGCGCTGCTGGCGTCGCTGCCCGAGGGGGGCGATCGGTCCGGGTGATGGCTGCCATCACCAGTCCGTGTTGGACAGTGCCGGGGCCCGGAACCGAGGCTGGAGCGGTGACTGTGACACGAACACATCCCGCCATGCCCGCCCGGCGCGTCGGACGCGTGGAGGTGGGCGCCATCGGTTTCGGCGCCATGCCGCTCTCCGTCCGGGGACGTCCCGACGAGCGGCAGGCGATCGCCACCCTGCACACGGCGCTGGACGCCGGCATGACCCTGATCGACACCGCGGACGCCTACCACCTGGACGCCGGCGACCCGGGCCACAACGAGACGCTCATCGCCTCGGCGCTGGCGGCGTACGGAGGGGACACGTCCGGCGTCCTGGTCGCCACCAAGGGCGGCCACACCCGGCCGGACGGGGCGTGGGCGCTGGACGGCTCGCCGGAGCACCTGCGCCGGGCCGCCGACGCGTCGCTGCGGCGGCTGGGGGTGGAGGCGATCGGGCTGTACCAGTACCACCGGCCGGACCCGGCCGTACCGTACGCGGAGTCCGTCGGCGCGCTCAAGGAGCTGTGCGACGCGGGCAAGGTGCGGGCGGTGGGCGTCTCGAACGCCGACCCGGAGCAGATCCTGCTGGCCCACGGCATCCTCGGCGAGCGGCTCGTCGCCGTGCAGAACCAGTTCTCCCCGTCGTTCCGCAGCAGCCTGCCCGAGCTGGAGCTGTGCGAGCGGCTGGGGCTGGCGTTCCTGCCGTGGAGCCCGCTCGGGGGCATGGGCGGGGCGGGCGAGCTGGGGTCGCGGCACCGCGCGTTCCACGAGGTGGCCGCCGAGCTGGAGGTGAGCCCCCAGCGGGTGTGCCTGGCGTGGATGCTGGCCCTGTCGCCCTGTGTCGTGCCGATTCCGGGTGCCCGGCGCCCCGGGAACGTACAGGACTGCGCCCGGGCCGCGCGGCTGACGCTGGCACCGGAGCAGCTGGCACGCCTGGACGCCTGACGGCGGCGTCCCGGCTCCCCGGCCGCCTCTCGGCGGCTTCTCGGCGGCGTCAGCGGCCGGTGAGGACGACCCAGACCTGGCCGGGTGCGAAGGTCAGGGGCTCTCCCCCGGGGGTGGTGAAGCTGGTCACGCCGTCCGCAGCGGGGCGGCTCCAGCGGGCCGCGTGGCTCCTGCCGTCCCGCAGGACGAGCGCGGTGCCGGACCCCACGGTCTCGGTGTACGGGGTGACGTTGCCGCCCCGGTCGCGGAACCGCGAGGGGCGGACCTCGACGTTCTGGACGACGACCGTCCGGGCCGTGGCACGGCCCCCGTCCGTGGTGCGGGTGGGCGTCCCGTCCATGGCGACCAGCCACCGCTCGCCGGTGGCCGACCAGGTGAAGGTGAACCGGGTGGCCGGGTAGCGCACGGTGTGCTGGTCGACCCGGTTGCCGCCCGGGGGCGCGGCGCCGAAGCGGAAGCCGATGTCCTTGGCCTTCCCGGCCTCCGGAGCGGCGGCCAGGGCGCGTTCGGGCCGGACGTACAGGTTGTGCGGAGCCGGGCGGTCCTGGCTGCGGAAGTAGGCGCCTGGGGCGTCGCCCGGGGTGAGCGGGATGAGCGGGGCGGCGTCGACCAGGGGCCGGAGCGCGGACTGCTCGCCGGAGTAGGCGAGGGCGGGCCGGCCGAACTGGCGCAGCAGCTCCAGGTCCGATTCGCGGGCGCTGCGGACCGGCCCCACCGTGGCGGGCAGCCGTGAGGAGTAGACCGCGAGGAGCCGGGTCTGGCCGGCCTCGACCTGTTCGACGTAGACGATGTCCGCCGCTCCCAGGCCGGTGTGGGGCCGGGCGGGGCGGACGTTGTCGATCTTGACGGCGAGCACCGGGGCGGATTCGGCCGGGAGTCCGGTGAAGGGCGAGACCCCTTTGCCGGGCGGGTTCGGCGGGACGGAGCCGCCGGGCGGTGGCTGGGGCGCCGGGCCGCTGCCGGAACATGCGTAAAGACCGGCGGTCATCACCGCGGACACCATGGCGGCGACGGCTGCGCCGGCCCGACCCGACCTGCGTTTCGCATTCATCGGCCCCGCTCCTGCCTGCCTCAAGTGGACCACGGAAAGCGGGGCCGCGACAGCCGGCGGGCGGGTTCTCCTCAGGGCGTCGCCCGGACGCTCCACAGGTGGTAGGTGACCATGCCCGCGAGGCACAGCAGGACGATCCAGGAGGCGGTGCCGGTGTGCCGGGTCCTGCGGCCGGGCCGGCGGGGCTTGCGGCCCCGGGCCTTCGGCCGCGAACCGCCGCCCTTCCGCCCGGTCGCGGCGGAGCCGGCGGTGCCGGGCGCGGCGTCGGCGGCGGTCTCGGCGAGCAGCCGCCGGCACGCCGCGGCGAGTTCCGCCGTGCCCGCGGTGAGCGGCATGACCGCCTCGGAGCGGGCCGGGGCGGTCGTCCCGCCGTCCAGGATGCGCCCGGCGCGCAGCAGAATCTCGTCCCGGCCTCCGGCGGGAGCGAGGCTGATCCAGCGCTCGACGTGCTCGCCGCGGATGACCACGCCGCCGGACCGCTCGCGGTAGACGGTGTGCTGCCGCCACAACACGGCCGCCAACTCGCCCGCAGCCTCCCGCAGTTGCGCACTCATGCGCCGCCCCCCTCCGTACGCCGGTGATCGGCACCGCACTCTAGCGTCAGGTACACACCAAGCCGACGGCGGGTGCGGGTGCCGGGCGCTGACGCCGGTGCACGGCACCCGGCTGTCGCACACTGGCGTCATGACAGGCACCGACCACCACCCCGAGAGTCCGAGCGGTCTGCTGCACGCCGTGTACGGAGCCTTCATGGCGGCCGTCCGGGAGATCGACGACGAGGCGTCATGGGCACCGACCGGATGCACGGGCTGGGCCGCGCGCGACCTCGTGTTCCACTGCCTGACCGACGCGCAGCGTGCCCTGAACGCGCTGCACACCCCGACGGACGCCGCGCCCGACCGGGACGCCGTCGGCTACTGGGCCGACTGGCGGCAGCAGGACGCCGAGGGCAGGCTCCGCGCGGCGCACGGGCGCCGGTTCGCCCGGACGGTCGCCGGGATGTTCCTGCACTTCGGGCAATTGCGGGAGCTGTACCTGGAGACGGCGGCGGCCGCACTGCACGCCGTCGACCACACCGACCCGGCCCGGCGCGTGGTCACCCAGGGCCATGTCCTGACCGCCGGGGACCTGGTGCGCACGCTCGCGGTGGAGGCGACGATCCACCACCTGGACCTGGACGTCCGTGCCTCCGGCCTGCCGGGCCCCTCCCCCGAGGGGCTCGCCGAGGTCCGCCGCACGCTGGACGGCCTCCTGGGCCGCCCCGTCCCGGTGCCGTGGGACGACGTGCACTACGTCCGGGCGGTCACCGGCCGGGCCGCGCTCACCCCCGCCGAACGCGCCGCCCTCGGCCCGGACGCCGACCGCCTGCCCCTCATCGGGTGAGGGCGGCCGTCACACGTCGTGCCCCTGCGCGGCGAGCCAGCGGTGGACGGCCGCCTTGTCGGCGACGCTGATGCGGACGGGCCCGTCGGGCGCGGGCCCCTCGTCCTCGTTGAACCCGGTGTCGGTGACCCGCGCCGTCACCCAGTCGGCCAGCTCCCGGGCCGCCTCTCCGGACAACGCGCCCCGCCGCCATCCTTCCCGTACATCCTCGGCAGTCCGCGCGTCATGACGCGCCGCTTCCTCCAGCCATACCGGTACGAGCCGTTCGACGACCTGTTCGTCCGCTGCGGAATCGTTCATGCCCTCATGTGTGACCGCTCGGCCCCGCCGTCATTCCCCCGGTCCCGCAGGTACCCCCGCCGCCACTCGGCGGCGCACGCCCTCGTTGCGGCGAAAGGGTGAACTCCGTCCGCCCCGGGGACGGGGCCGTTACGCGCCGGGGGGTCGTCTGTTACGCAACAGGAACCCGGGATCCGGGTGTCACGACGATGAAGGACGAAAATGATCAAGAAGGTTCTGGCCACGGCCGGTGTCGCCGCCGCCGTTCTCGGTGCGTCCGCGCCGGTGGCCGCCGCCGTGGGTGACCGCGGAATCGACACGCAGAACGGCAACTTCGCCACCCAGTCGTACGGCAACACCACCACCGGGGGCCAGATGAGCCCGCAGGTCGGGCTCGTCCAGGGGTCGCTGAACAAGCTGTGCGTCGGCCTGCCGGTCCAGGGTGACGTCCAGAACATCCTGCTCATCAACATCGGTGTCCAGGACCTGGTGAACGACACCCAGAACCAGCAGTGCGCCGAGAACTCGACGGCCGTCAAGGGTGACAGCGCCCTGTCGCACATCCTGGAGGACGTCATCTCCGAGAACCTCTCGGCCGCCGTCCAGGACTGACGCGGGTCCGCCGGCCCGTACGTCGCCACCGGGCGGCGTGCGGGCCGTTCGTCTGCGCAGGGGCGGGAGGGGCGCGGTCAGGCGGGAGGCAGGGCGAGCGACGCCCAGACGGTCTTGCCCCACAAGGGAGCCGGGTCCCAGGACCAGGACTCGCTGAGGGCGCCGACGAGGGCCAGACCCCGGCCGTTGCCCGCGACCTCGTGCGCGGTGCGCGGGCACGGCGGCTCGGAACTCGGGTCGGAGACGGCGCACACCACGGCGGCGGGGTAGCGGAACAGCCCCAGCCACACCGGGTTCTCCGAGGGCGGCGACGACGGGTCCAGGCCGTGCTGGACGGCATTGGTCACCAGTTCGCTGACGATCAGCGTCATGTCCGGCACCAGCGACGGCAGCGCCCACGAGGTGAGCGTGGACCGGACGAACCGCCGCGCCTGTCCGGGGCTGCGGGGAGACCCGCCCAGCCCGCAGGCGGCGAAGGCGTCCAGACTCTCGTCGCGCGGCAGCGCGGTGTCCGTGGGCGATAAGGCCGACGTGTGAGCCGTCACTGGGCATGTCCCCCTGCAGGCTTCGGTGTTCGACGGTGCGGCAGGTGATCTGCAACGAGTATCGTCGGCGGTACGCTGAAAATGCAATTGCATCTGGGATTGCAGTCAAGGATGGCTGGAACGCCTGAGCGAAACGGGAGGGGTTGGTGAGGGTGGAGTTCTCCAACGGTATGCGGGCCGGGGCCCTGGGCCCGGTCACCTGGACCAAGAGCAAGCGCAGCAACGCCACAGGCAACTGCGTCGAGTTGGCGGTGCTCCCGGGTGACCGGATCGCCGTCCGCAACTCCCGGGATCCCCAGGGGCCGGCGCTCATATATACGCGCGACGAGATCGCCGCGTTCGTCGCGGGCGCCCGGGACGGCGACTTCGACACCGTACTTGACTGAATCGGCCACCGGTCGACCCACGCTCTGGCTCAGCGGACCGCGTGCTGGATACTGTCGTGTCCTCACAGAGCAGGAGCGCCCAAGATGGCTGCAACGGAACGGAGCCCGTCGTTGTTCGTCCGGCCCCTGGGGGCGGTCGAGAACAACCCGACCGCCCTGAAGCTCATCCTGGGCGGCAAGCTGCGCGAACTGCGGGTGAACGCGGGGCTCGACCCCGCGGACGTCGACCTCCGCCTCGGTTTCTCCCGGTCGAAGACCAGCAGGATCGAGCTGGGCCGCCACGGCTGCAAGCCCGCCGACGCGGCGGCCCTGCTGCGGCTGTACGGCGTCGACGACGAGGAACTGCTCACGGAGTTCCAGCGGTTGGTGGCCCAGTCCCGCCGCCCCGACTGGTGGCGCTCCTTCAGCGACGTCCTGTCCGACTTCTTCACGCCGCTGGTCGCCCTGGAGGGCGCGGCCGCGATCATACGCACCTACGAGCCGTTCTACGTGCCGGGCCTGCTGCAGACCCCGGCGTACGCGCGTGCGGTGATCGAGTCCGGCCCCGCCCGGCTCCTCCCGCACGAGATCAGGCGCCGGGTGGACCTGCGGCAGGAACGGCAGCGGCAGCTCGACCAGCCCGACGCGCCCCGCCTGTGGGCCGTGATCGACGAGTCGGTGCTCATGCGGACGGTGGGCGGCCCGCGCGTGATGCGGGAGCAGCTGGAACACCTGGCGAACATGATGCTGCGCCCGCATGTCACCGTGCAGGTCGCGCCGTTGGACGTCACCGCGTCCGTGGGCGTCGGGACCGGCGTGACGTATCTGCGGTTCGCGCTCGGCGACCTGCGGGACGCCGTCTACATCGAGCACCTCACGGACAGCACCTTCAGCCAGAAGCCCCAGACCGTCGAGCAGTACCGCGACATGCTCGACAGACTGGGGGCCTGCGCGCTCACCCCGAAGGAGTCCCTGGTGCTGCTGGAGGAACGGATCGCGCGCTACTCCTGACGACCCGCGGACCACGCCGGACGTTCGTACGTCGGGCGGACGACGGCGGACCGCCGGGCCGCTCCTAGCGGATCCTGGCGACGCCGCCCCACTCCACCCACTCGTCGGTCTGCTGGGTGGGGGCGAGGTCGTTGTCGGGGCGCCAGGTCGACACCTCCACCAGGCCCGGTTCGAGGATCTCCATGCCGTCGAGGAACGCGGCCACCTCGTGCTCCTCCCGCACCCGGCCCCAGTGGCCGTCGGTGGCCTGCGCCATGAAGTCGGTCACGAAGGTCCGGATCTCCGGACGGTCGCTGACGAGCTGGCACACCACCAGGAAGCTCCCCGGTACGAGGCGCTCGGCGACCCGCCGGACGAGCGCGCCCGGGTCGTCGGCGTCCGGGATGCAGTGCAGCACCGACACGAACAGTGCCGCGACGGGCTGGTCGAAGTCGATGAGCCGCGTGGTCTCCTCGTGGCCGAAGATGCCGTCGGTGTCCCGCATGTCCGCCTGGATCACCGCGGTGCGGTCGTTCTCGTCCAGGAGGGCGCGGCCGTGCGCCAGCACGATGGGGTCGTTGTCGACGTACACGACCCGGGAGGCGGGGTCGACGGCCTGGGCGACCTGGTGGACGTTGTCCTGGGTGGGCAGACCCGACCCGTGGTCGACGAATTGGCGAATTCCGTACTCCGTCGCCAGGACGCGCACGACCCGGCGCAGGAAGTGCCGGTTGTTCACCGCGAGCGTCTTGGTGCTGGGGACCTGCTTCAGCAGGAGCTCGCACGCCTCGCGGTCGGACTCGTAGTTGTCACTGCCGCCCAGGAAGAAGTCGTACATGCGCGCCACGCTGGGCACGGTCGTGTCAATTTCCGCAGGGCTCCACAACTCGCGTGCCATCCAGTCCTCATCCGCTCGGGTGCCGTCAACTCGGTCGTACGAGAGGCACATGCTAGGGAGAGTCGGCCCGCCGGTACGAAGAATGACCGTAAGAGCAGTCGCTGAGGACCTCTTTCGGCCAACGTGTCAGCGCGTGACACCTTCGCTGCCGTCGTGCCAGCGCTCCAGCCGGCGTTGCAGCACCTGGAGCGCTCCTCGCTGGCGTCCCGGCACCCGCCGGCGCAGGGCGATCAGGGCGGGGGCGAGGGCGCGGGCGGTGTCCGCGTCACGGAGCTGTTCCCACTGGTGGTGGGCCCGGTCCACGGCGCCCTCGACCTCGGGATCGTCCGAGGTCTGCCGGCGCGTCAGTCTGGCCTCCGCGGCGACCATCCACAGGCGGCAACTGGCCGCCGGGTCCCCGGCGAGCCGGGCCAGGTCGGCGCGGACCTCCAGCCAGTGGATCGCCTGGGGCGAGCCGGAGCCGTGCGTGCGGTGGGCGTGCTGCTCCCAGGCAGCGGCGGCGGCGGCCGCCTCGTCGTGCCGGCCCGACTCGGCGGCGGCGAGGACGGCCGGCAGCGGGTCGGCGCCGGTCTCCCGGCGAGCCGGAGGTACGGCGCTACCGGCAGACCGGCCGGACGGTTCACCCGGAGCGGGTACGGCCGCGGGCGCCGGCCCGGACAGCGGCGGCACGGACAGCGGCGGCACGAGCCCCGGGACCTGCCCCGCGACCTGCGCCGGGGGGAAGTCGGCGGCGAACACCAGTGCGCCGAGCGTCGCGCCCGGCTCGGCCGAGATCTGGGCGACGACCTGCTCGTGGAGCGCCGCCAGGGACGGGCGCGCCCCGCTCCGCCAGATCGCCGCGCAGGCCTTCAGGTAGTCGGGGCTCGCGATCGCCCGGCGCGGCGGAGGGGGGACGACCCGGCCGTACACGCGCGCCCCGTGACAGAGCGCCGGCAGGCCCGGGCCGGCGGCGAGCCGGCGCCAGGCCTGGTCGTCGGCGACCAGGTCGACCATGACCGTGGTGGTGCCGGGCCGGCGGAGTCTCAGCTCACCGGCGATCCAGTGCCAGGGCAGTGCCGTGTACCGCAGGGTGGACGGTGACGTACGCGCCAGGGCGAGGTGCACCAGCTGCTGCCGGTGGTCGAGGTGGAGCTGCCCGGTGACGTAGAGGGAGAGCGGACCGGGCGTGGCGACGGCGGCTCGGAGGCGGGTGAGGACCGCCTGGGGGTCGAGCGGGTCCGCCAGCTCGACCAGCGTCGCCGCATCCGTGCCGGTCAGCGCCCCCGGCGGTACGGCGGCGAGCGCGGGAAGCACGCCCACCGCGTCGATCAGTCGTCCCTTGCCGACGGGGGCGGCCGCCAGCAGCAGCGCCGTCCCGGCCGTGTCCTCCCTGTCGATCACCACAGCAGCACCGTATCCGTTCTACGCGGCGCCGGGTCCCACCGGGTGGCGCGGCGGCAGGCGGTGGAGGCGGACCTCGGCCAGCACGCCGCCCGTGACGACGGCGGTCATGTACGTGCAGTGCGGCCGGCGCCGGCGGTCGGTGGGCGAACCGGGGTTGAGCAGCCGCAACCCACCGCGGGCCGTGGTGTCCCAGGGGATGTGGCTGTGCCCGAACACCAGGACGTCCAGGTCGGGGAACCGCTCTTCGCACCGGCGTTCGCGGCCTTGCGCGGGACCCGTCTCGTGGACGACCCCGAACCGCAGGCCGCCGAGTTCGGCGCGCGCCACCTCGGGCAGCCGGGCCCGCAGTTCCGGGCCGTCGTTGTTGCCGTGGACGCCCAGCAGCCGCGCGGCGCGGTCCTCCAGGAGGTCCAGGGTGGCGGTGTCCACCCAGTCGCCCGCGTGGATCACCACGTCGGCTTCCCCGACGGCCGCCAGGAGCTCGGCGGGCAGGTGCTTGGCCCGCTTGGGCAGGTGGGTGTCGGAGGTCAGGAGCAGGCGCAGGTCGCGGGTCGGCTTCACCCCTCAATGGTGCGGGTGGCGGGGCGGGAGCCCGAAGCGGGCGCGCCATGAGCCGGGGGCGGGGTGGGCCCGCCAGCCGCGGTCCCACTCGGCCCGGCGCCCGGTCGCGCCGTGCCCCCTCCCCTGCGCACCGTGCCCCGGACCCTCCGTGCCGGTGCGGCACACGAGTGCGGTCAGGACGGCGGTGAGGGCGGCCAGTTCGGTGGGGGTGGGGCGGCCGTGGACGATGCGGAGGTGGAGGGACATTCGTCCATGCTCCGCCGCTCCCCGCGGGCGGAGCATCCGCTGCTCCCCCGTCCGGGGGAACGGACGGTGCCCGTACGGGTCCGTGCGCCGGCCGGGCGCAACGCCCGGGGCTGGCGCGACGGCGGGGTGTGTGCTCCGTGCGCGGGCCCCGGGCCGGTCGCGGGCAGGTGCCGGTCGGGGCCGGTGGGGGCCGGTCGGGGCGGCGTCCCGGTGGTGCGCGCACCCGGCGGGCCGGGTCGGCGGAGGGTGCCGCGTCACCGGTTCGACGTAACGGGCGGGACGTCCTTCGACGCGCGCGGCGCACGCCGGTCACGGATCCTTTGAGGTGCAAACGCGACGAAAGGGCTTACCCCATGGCCACGTTGTGCAGACCCGCGGTTTCCGTGCCCGAGCACGTGATCACGATGCAGCAGACGCTCGACCTGGCGCGGACCATCCACGCGGACCACCCTCAGCTGCAGCTGGCCCTGCGGCTGATGGAGAACACCGGCGTCCAGAAGCGGCACCTCCTGAGGCCCATCGAGGAGACGCTGCGGCACGACGGGTTCGAGATACGGAACCGGATATACGAGGCCGAGGCCAAGGCCCGGGTGCCGGCGGTCATCGACCGGGCGCTCGAGGACGCGGAGCTCCGGGCCGCGGACATCGACGTGATCATCTACGTGTCGTGCACCGGCTTCATGATGCCGTCGCTCACGGCCTGGCTGATCAACACGATGGGCTTCCGCAGCGACACCCGGCAGGTGCCCATCGCCCAGCTCGGCTGCGCGGCGGGCGGCGCTGCGATCAACCGGGCGCACGACTTCTGCACCGCCTACCCGGAGGCGAACGCGCTCATCGTGGCGTGCGAGTTCTGCTCGCTGTGCTACCAGCCGACCGACCTGGGCGTCGGCAACCTGCTGTCCAACGGCCTGTTCGGCGACGGAGTCGCGGCAGCGGTGATGCGGGGCCGGGGCGGAACGGGTGTGGCACTGGAGCGCAACGGCTCCTATCTGGTCCCCGAGACGGAGGACTGGATCGCGTACGACGTACGTTCCACCGGCTTCCACTTCAAGCTGGACAAGCGGGTGCCCGGCACCATGGAACCGCTGGCGCCGGCTCTGAAGGAGCTGGCGGGACAGCACGACTGGGACGCCTCCGACCTGGACTTCTACATCATCCACGCGGGTGGTCCGAGGATCCTGGACGACCTCAGCAAGTTCCTGGGCGTGCCCGCCGAGGCGTTCCGCTTCAGCCGGGCCACGCTCACGGAGTACGGGAACATCGCGAGTGCCGTCGTCCTGGACGCGCTGCGGCGGATGTTCGACGAGGGGGGCGTGCACCCCACGGCGCGCGGTCTGCTCGCGGGCTTCGGCCCCGGCATCACGGCCGAGATGTCGCTCGGCCGGTGGACCGTCTCCGAGCGGGCGTCCGAGCGCCTCGGCACCCGTGTGATCAGTGACGTGCCCGACCGTGTCCTGGTGGAGGAACCGACCCGTGCTGGATGAGACGACGACCACGGCGGCACTGCCCCCCGTGCGCCACTGGCCCGCCCTGGACCTGTTCGGCGTGGAGTTCGACCCGGTGCTCGCGGAGCTGATGCGCGAGGGCCCGGTCACCCGGATCAAGCTGCCCAACGGCGACGGCTGGGCCTGGCTGGTGACGCGTTACGACGACGTCAGGGCGGTGACGAACGACCCGCGCTTCAGCCGCAAGCTGGTCGTGGAGAACGACGTCACACGGCTGGCCCCGCACTTCATCCCGGTGGACGGGGCGGTGGGCTTCGAGGATCCGCCCGACCACACGCGGCTGCGCAGGGCGGTGGCGCCGGCGTTCACCACGCGGGGCGTGGAGCGGCTGCGCGAGCGGGCCCGGCGGATGCTCGACGAACTGGTCGAGGAGGTGCTGGCCGACGGCCCGCCCGCCGACTTCACCGAGCGGCTGCTGGGGCCGTTCCCGCTGGCGGTGGTGTGCGAGCTGATGGGCGTGCCGTCCATCGACCGGCCGCGGATGCACGAGTGGACGAACCTGATCCTGTCGTCCGCGCACGGTGTCGAGCGCAGCCAGCGCGCGAAGGAGGACATGTGCGCCTACTTCGCCGACCTGCTCAGCCAGCCACGTGACGGGGACGGCGACGACGACGAGAGCGTCGTCGGGCTGCTGGGCACGGCCGTGGCGAACGGTGAGATCACGGCCTCCGAGGCGGTGGGGCTGGCGCTGCTGATCCAGATCGGCGGCGAGGCGGTCACGAACAACTGCGGGAACATGCTGTTCGTCCTGCTCACCCACCCGGAGCACATGGCGCGGCTGCGCGCCGAGCCGGACGTCCGCCCGCGCGCCATCGACGAGTTGCTCCGCTACATCCCGCACCGCAGCGCCGTGGGTCTGTCCCGCATCGCGCTGGAGGACGTGACGGTGGCGGGGGTGCGGATCCGGGCCGGCGAGCCGGTGTACGTCTCGTACCTGGCGGCCAACCGCGATCCGCACGTGTTCCCCGCGCCGGAGTCGCTGGACTTCGACCGGAGTCACAACCCGCATGTGGCGTTCGGGTACGGTCCTCACTTCTGCGTGGGCGCGATGCTCGCGCGGATGGAGTCGGAACTGCTGGTGGACGCCTTCCTGGACCGGTTCCCCGGTCTGCGCTTCGCGGTCCCGGTCGAGGAGGTGCGGTTCCGCCGCGGGGCGCTCATCCGCGGGCCCGAGTCCCTTCCGGTGACCTGGTGACCGCACATCAGGGGGCGCCGGCCGCGCTGCTGGCCGACGCCCCCGACGGGCTCCTGGTGCCGAAGGGGCACGGGCGCACCCTGCGCTCGCCCGCGCAGGAGGTCACCTTCAAGGTGACCGGTGAGCACTCCCGCGCCGCGTCGAGCTTCGAGGTGGTGGTGCCCCCCGGGTTCGACGTGGGGGCTCACGTCCACGCCCGCAGCGAGGAGCTGTTCTACCTCCTCGACGGCGAGCTGGACGTCCTGGCGTTCGAGCCGCGGGTGCGGACGGGCGACGACTGGCGGCACTGGGAGTCGCCGTCCGGCCGGCGCACCGTCCGGGCGACGCCGGGCACGGTGATCGTCGTGCCGCCGGGCTGCCCGCACGCGTTCGCGAACCGTACGGACCGGCCGGCGAGGATGTTCTTCCAGGCGTCCCCTCCGCCGGACCACGAGCGGTACTTCGAGGAGCTCATCGAGATCCTCGACCGGGACGGGCCCCCGGACCACGCGGCGATCGCCGCGCTGCGCGGCCGTTACGACATCGAGCAGCTCACGCCGCTGCGGCACGACGCGCACCGGGGGCCCCTGGACGCTCCCTGACCGGCTACGCGGCGGCGGGGAAGCGGTCCCAGACACGGTGGCGGCCCAGGAGCCGGGTGATCCCGGCGAGGACCGTCTCCCCGCTGTCGCCGGTCACCACGCCGGGGGCGCCGGCCGGTACTCCGGCCGCTTCCAGGACGCTCTCGGCGCCGGCCCAGCCGCCGATGGCCTTGGCGTGCCGGTAGGCCTCGGAGATCATCAGCAGGAGGCGGGGGTCGAGGGCGGTGGCGGCCTGTCCGGCGTCACCGGCCTTGGCGTCCCGGGCGCCGTAGGCGTCGCTGCCCGGTGCGGGCACTCCGGCGAGGACGAGGGCGTCGAACTCGATGGAGCGCGCGGTGGCGAAGGTCCGCTGCACGGTGACGGGGTCGGGGCCGGTGGCGCCGATCTTCCCGCCCGCCGGTGCGATGACGAGCGGCACCATGCCGGCTTCGAGAACGGCCCGGCGGACGGCGCGGACGCCGTCGAGGTCGCCGTTGTCGTCGGCGACGATGCCGATGATGCGGCCGTCGGCGGGCCATTCCTGGCCGACCTGGGACAGCGCGGGGCTCGGTGCGACGTCGGCCGGCGGGAGGGTCGGTTCGGGCGCGGGCAGGCCGAGTCCCTCGGCGACCCGGGCGCACAGCTCGGCGTCGATGTTGGCGAGGGCCTTGAGCTGGCGCTCCTTGACGGCGTTGTCGTAGCACTTGCCGAGCTCGAAGGTGTAGGCGGTGACGATGTGCTCCCGCTCGACGGGGGACATGCTGAGCCAGAACAGCCTGGGCTGGCTGAAGTGGTCGTCGTAGCTGGCCGGCGCCTCGCGGACCTTGCGGGCGGCGGGCAGCTCGACCGGGGTCTCGATGTACGCGCCGGTGTCGGCGCCGGCGAAGAAGGGGCAGCCGCCGTCCAGGGAGTTGGGCTTGTAGGGGGCGACGCCGCTGTGCACGGCCTGCTGGTGGAAGCCGTCCCGGAGCATGTCGTTGACCGGGGCGTGCGGGCGGTTGATGGGGATCTGGTTGAAGTTCGGGCCCGCCAGCCGGGTGATCTGGGTGTCCAGGTAGGAGAAGAGACGGCCGGCGAGCAGCGGGTCGTCGGTGACGTCGATGCCGGGGACGAGGTGGCCGACGTGGAAGGCGACCTGCTCGGTCTCCGCGAAGAAGTTGCTCGGGTTGCGGTTGAGGGTGAGCAGGCCGATGGGCTGCACCGGCGCCAGCTCCTCGGGGACGATCTTCGTCGAGTCCAGCAGGTCGATGCCCTCGAAGGTCTGCTCGGGGGTGTCGGGGAAGGTCTGGATGCCCAGCTCCCACTGGGGGTACGCGCCGGCCTCGATGGCGTCGGCCAGGTCGCGGCGGTGGAAGTCGGGGTCGACGCCGCCGGCGATCTGCGCCTCCTCCCACAGCTGGGAGTGCACACCGAGCTTGGGCTTCCAGTGGAACTTGACCAGGGTGGTGGCGCCCTCGGCGTTGACGAGCCGGAAGGTGTGGACGCCGAAGCCCTCCATGGTGCGGTACGAGCGCGGGATGCCCCGGTCGGACATGTTCCACATGGTGTGGTGCTGGGCCTCGGTATGCAGCGAGACGAAGTCCCAGAAGGTGTCGTGCGCGCTCTGGGCCTGCGGGATCTCCCGGTCGGGGTGCGGCTTGCCCGCGTGGATCACGTCGGGGAACTTGATGGCGTCCTGGATGAAGAAGACCGGGATGTTGTTGCCGACGAGGTCGAAGACCCCCTCCTCGGTGTAGAACTTCGTCGCGAAGCCCCGGGTGTCGCGGACCGTGTCGGCGGAACCGCGTGAGCCGAGGACCGTGGAGAACCGCACGAAGACCGGGGTCTCGGCGCCCTTGCGCAGGAAGGCCGCCTTGGTGACGCCCTCGGCGGTCCCGTAGGCCTGGAACACTCCGTGCGCGCCGGCGCCGCGGGCGTGGACGACGCGCTCCGGGATGCGCTCGTGGTCGAAGTGCATGATCTTCTCGCGCAGGTGGTGGTCCTGGAGGAGCACCGGGCCGCGGGGACCCGCCTTGAGCGAGTGGTCGGTGTCGTACAGCCGGGCGCCCTGGGCCGTGGTGAGGTACGGGCCGTCCTGGGCGCGGGACTGCGGCGGGTTGCCGGTGTGGCGGCCGGTGGGCGAGTACGGTGCGGGCTCGCCCTGGTCCGGCTTGGGCGGCAGGGGGCCGCGTACCTCGGTGGGCTCGTCGACCTGGGCAGGTTCCGGGGCCGGGGCGCCCGGGACGCCTTCGGCCGGACCGCCGTCGCGCAGGGGCGCGGTGAGCTTCTCGGCGGCGGCCTTCAGCGGGTTGGGGTTCGGCATTGTTCCTCCGTGCTCGGGACTGGGACTCCTCAGCCATGACCGCCGCGGGGCGGGGCGTAACGGATGCGCGGCGGACATCCGTCCATCGGCACACACCGGCCGGGCGGCGCCGGTCACCGGTCCGCGAGCGGTCACGACCGCCCTGGTACCCCCATGTCGTTGTGGGAAGCACGGACTTTGGCCATCCGTTCGGGCAGCGGGTGTCAGCGCTCCAGTTCCTTGTGGGCGGTCTCGGGCAGACGCAGGTACACGGCGGCGGACACCAGGCACAGGGCGGACACGTACCAGGGGAAGAGGCCGGGCCGGCCCAGCTCCTTGAACAGCGTCCCCACGTAGGGCGCCGTCCCGCCGAAGAGGGCCACGGTCAGCGAGTACGGGAAGCCGATGCCCGCGGCCCGCACCCGGGCGGGGAAGATCTCCGCGTTGACCGCGGCCGAGACCGAGGTGAACCCGGTGAGCAGGACCATGCCCGCGCACTGGACCAGGAGCAGCGAGCCGAAGGAGTCGCCGACGGAACGGAGCAGGGGCGCGGCGAGGAGGGCGAACCCGACGCCGAAGAACAGCAGCGGTGGTTTGCGGCCGTAGCGGTCCGACAGCATTCCGCCGACCGGCTGGAGCAGCGCGAAGAAGGCGAGGGAAAACGTCCCGGCGAGCAGCGCGTCCGCCTTGTCGATGCCGGCGTTCAGCTCCGCGTACGTGGGCAGGTAGGAGGTCCAGGTGTAGTAGGCGAGGGTGCCGCCCGCCGTGATGCCGCAGATCAGCAGGGAGGCGCGCGGGTGGTGGCGCAGCGCGTCGAGGAGCCGGGGGCGGGGCCCGCCGGTGCCTGCGGCCGGTTCGCGCAGGGTCTCCTCGGCCCCGCGCCGGATCCAGAAGCCGACCAGGCTGAGGACCGCGCCGAGGAGGAACGGCACCCGCCACCCCCAGCTCTCCATCCGCCCCTCCCCCAGGCCGGCGACGAGGGCGGCGGCGACGCCGGAGGCGGCGAGCTGGCCGGCGGTGGTGGAGACGTACTGGAAGCTGGAGAACAGCCCGCGCCTGCCGGGACCGGCCGACTCGACGAGGAAGGTGGTGGAGGCGGCGAACTCCCCGCCCACGGACAGCCCTTGCAGGAGGCGCGCGACCACCAGCACCACCGGTGCGAGGACGCCGGCCGCGGCGTACGTCGGTGTCAGCCCGACCAGCAGGCTGCTGCCGCCCATCAGCAGGATGGTGACGGTGAGCGCCGCCCGCCGGCCGTGCCGGTCGGCCACGGCGCCCATGAGCAGCCCCCCGACGGGCCGCATGAAGAACCCGACCGCGAAGACGGCGAAGGTGGACAGCAGGGGGACGAGGGAGTTGCCGGACTCCTCGGGGAAGATCCGGGCCGCTATGTAGGTGGCGAGGAAGGTGTACGCGTACCAGTCGTACCACTCGACGGCGTTGCCCACGGAGGCGGCGAGCAGCTGCCGCACGGGGCGGCGGGCGGTGCCCGGCCCGGTGGTGGAGGTCTCTGTCATGATCACGGCCCTCCCCGGTGCGGAGGTCCCCCACACGTGCCGGGTGTTACGGCTTCGTGTGATCTCCCGCCCGGCCCCGCAGCCGGCATACGGCCCAGGGGCGGGGCCGTCTACACCGACCGGTCCGCAGCCAGGCGACAGCCAAGGAGCGGGGGCCCTGTACACCCACCGATCCGCAGCCGGGCGACGGCCCAGGGGCGGGGCTCGTCTACACCCACCGATCCGCAGCCGGGCGACGGCCCAGGGGTGGGGCCGTGCAGGGTCGCCCCCGCAGGAGTGGGGGTACCCCCTGCTCGAGCGCAGCGAGAGCTTGGGGGAGGCAAGGGGTGGGCTTCCTTACGCGTGACCCAAGGCCGCCGGCCCCGAGGAGGCGAGCCCGGAGGGGCCACACCCCACCATCCACCAGACAGGCGCCGCACACGGGCGGCGCCGGAGCCGCCGGCCCTCAGCGCGGGCGGGCGAGGATGCAGTCGCCGCAGTACCCGTTGCCGCGGACCCGGTAGTAGAGGCAGCAGCTGTTGCGGCGGTAGCTGAGGGGGTCGTCCGCCCCACGGGGACCCGCCCTGCGGGGGCCCGCCCCGCCGAGGTCCGCCCCGCAGGTGTCGGCCGTGAGGACGCCCGCGCTCGCGAGCGGCTCCCGCGCCAGGAGCGCCGCCGCGACGGGCAGCGGCGACCACGGGGCGTCCGGGACGCGGGCGAGCAGTACGCGCACGGCGCCCAGCAGCGCGGACGCGGAGTTGCCGTGCAGGATCCGGGGCGACAGGCCGAAGTCCCTGCGGAGCGCTTCGTCCAGCGGCCCCAGGTGTCGCACGACGACGGTCTCGTACAGCGCGCCGGGCACGTCCTCGCCGGGGGTCCCGGCGGGCCACTCCGGCAGCCAGAGCTCGATCGGTCCGGACGGCGGCGTGCGCCACCACAGCCGCTCGGGCGTCAGGTCCACGGCCCGGCCGGTCAGCGCGGCCGTGGCGAGCGCGACGGACCACAGGCGGGCGGCCGTGCCGATGTGCAGGGTCGAGGCCGCGACGCGCCGCTGGTCGGTGCCGAGCCGGCGGCCCGTCTCCGCCACGTACTCCGCCAGGGGCGCCGGATCGTGGTGGAGCGCGGTGAAGGGCCGGAAGCCGGCCGCGTCGGCGCGTGGGCCGCTGGAGACGGCGAAGTACGGGCCGACGGCCGCGACCCGCGCCGGCGTCCCGGCGAACGTCCCGTCCCCGCCGGGGCCGTCGGCTGCCGTCGGCGGGGCGTCGCCGGCACCCGGGCGCGCGGCGGGGGGTGGGGTCGGGGGCGGGCACATGTGTGCCACCGTCCTCTCTCGGGGAGATCCGCCCCGGTCCGTCGAGGTGCGACGGCGTGAGTCTCCTGACTCGGGATCGACGCTCCCCCGGTCTTCCCGCCCGGCCGGGCGGTGACCGTGGCGGGTTCGCTCCCCCTTCACAGTGGCGGTACCGTGCCGGATTCCCACCGGCTTCCTCGTTCCGCCGTCGCTGGTCGGTGGCAGGATCGCAGACGGGCCGCGCGGCGCGCCAGGACCCCTTCTGTGCGACCGGCCACAGCGCGCCCGGCGGAGCCGGCGGCCCGGACGGGCGCCTTCGCCCTTTCACGCCGGGACGGGGCGGAGGGGTGAACAGGGCCCGGTGCGGGGGCCCTTGGGCGGCGGGGCGCCGAACGGCCCGCCTCGCGGCGGCCGGTGACGAGGCGGCCCACCCCGGGACTGCCGGTGACATGGGGCACCCGGGGGCGCGCGTTTCCGGTCATGCGCCCTTTCACCCTTCCGCCACGTATACGTAAGATCACCTGGTCATCACCGCGACGGGAGACAGGAAGCCGGTGCGATTCCGGCACGGTCCCGCCACTGTGACCGGGGAGTGCACCCCTTCTGGACGCCACTGCGCACCGCGCGGGAAGGCGGGGGGAACGTCGATCCGGGAGTCAGGACACTGGCCTGTCGCGGGCCCGATCCGAGGAGCGCGGACTCCCCAGGAGGCTTCACGTGTACGACGGCACGCCCCGTCCTGTCCTTTTTTCCTTCCCCTCGCGCCGCCGCGCCCCCCGTGCCGCGGCGCTCTCCTCCGCCCTGCGCACCGCCCTGTGCACCGTCGCGGCCACCGCCGTGCTGGCCGGCTGCGCGGCGGGCACCGCGCCGGCGGACCGGCCGGGGGCCGCGTCCTCGCCGGCCAAGGGGTTCCCGGTCACCGTCGACAACTGCGGCACCAGCACCACCTACCGTGAGCCGCCCGCGCGGGTGGTCACCATCCACCAGCACCCCGCCGAACTGATGCTGGCCCTGGGCTTGAGGGACCGGCTGGTCGGCACGGCGTTCCCCGACTCGGCGATCCTTCCGCACCTGCGGAAGGACTACGAGTCCGTCCCCGAACTGGCGAAGAAGGAACCGTCCTTCGAGACGGTCCTCAACGCCGAGCCGGACTTCGTCTACGGCGGGTACGGGAGCGCGTTCGCCGAGAACGAGGGCCGGTCGCGCAAGGCGTTCGCGGACGCCGGCATCGACACCTACCTGAACCGGGAGTACTGCGGCAAGAAGCAGGTGTCGATGCGGGACACCTACGACGAGATCCGCACCATCGGCTCGATCTTCGGGGTCCCGGAGCGGGCCGAGCGGCTGGTGGCGGACCTCCGGGGCCGCGTCGAGAAGGCCGGCGCCGCCGTCAGGGGCGCCCCGGCGGTACCCGTGTTCGTCTACGACAGCGGCGACAAGGCGGCGTTCACCGCCGGCGGCAAGAGTCTCGGCACCGAGATCATCCGGCTCGCCGGCGGGCGGAACGTCTTCGCCGACCTGGACGAGGTCTTCGGCGACGCGTCCTGGGAGCAGGTCGTCGCCCGCAGGCCGGAGGTCATCGCGATCTACGACTACGCGGGCGCCGGCAGCGTCGAGCAGAAGAAGAAGTTCCTGCTCTCGCAGCCGGCTCTCGCCGACGTCCCGGCCATCCGGAACAAGCGGTTCGTCGTGCTGCCGCTGACCGCGACGCTGATCGGGGTCCGGCCGCCGTACGCGGTCGAGGACCTCGCGCGCGCCCTGCACCCGGGGCGCTTCCGGTGACGGCCACCGCACCGGCCGCCCCCGTGCCCCGCTCCGCACCCGCGGACCGGGACGGAGGCCGAGGCGGGGGCGGCGGGGACGGCGAGCCGGGTGCGCGGCGCGTCCAGTTCGCCGTGGTCCTGATGGTCCTCGGCGCCGCCCTGGTGCTGTCCGCCGTCGCGGGCATGGCCGTCGGTTCGGTGCGCGTGCCGCCCGGCGAGGTGTGGGGCATCGTGACGCACGCGCTGGGCCTCGACCGCTCGGAGCCGGCCTGGTCGCGGGCACGCGAGACGATCGTCCTCGATGTGCGGGCGCCGCGCGTGCTGCTGGGCGCGGTGACGGGGGCGGGCCTCGCGGTGGTGGGCGCGGCCATGCAGGCGCTGGTGCGCAATCCACTGGCGGAGCCGTACCTGCTCGGGGTGTCGTCCGGGGCGTCGCTGGGCGCCGTCGCGGTCCTCGTGTTCGGGGTGAGCCTGTTCGGGCCCCTCTCGCTGTCGGCCGCCGCCTTCGCCGGGGCGTTGCTGACGCTGCTGCTGGTGTACACGACGGCCCGGACCGGCGGGCGGATCACCTCGATGCGCCTGGTGCTGTCCGGGGTGGCGTTCGCCGCCGTGCTCACCGCGGTGATGGAACTGCTGCTGCTGACCGGTGAGCGCGGCAACGAGGCGCGGGCGGTGCTCGCCTGGACGATGGGCGGTCTGGGCGGTGTCCGGTGGGGCACCCTGTGGCTGCCCGGCGCGGCCGTGCTGCTGGGGGTGGGGATACTGCTGGTCCGGGCGCGGTCGCTGAACCTGCTGCTGGCCGGCGAGGAGTCCGCGACCACGCTGGGGCTGGACGTCGCCCGGTTCCGGGGCCGGATGTTCGTCCTGTTGTCCCTCGTCACCGGTGTGCTGGTCGCGGCGGCCGGGCCCATCGGTTTCGTGGGGCTGATCATGCCGCACATCGTGCGGCTGTTCGTGGGCGGCGACCACCGCCGGGTGCTGCCCACGGCGGCGCTCGCCGGGGCGGTGTTCCTGATCTGGTGCGACGTCGCCGCCCGTACGGTCGCCGCTCCCATGGAGATCCCCGTGGGGGTGCTGACGGCCCTGTGCGGCGGGCCGTTCTTCCTGTGGCTGCTGCGCCGGGACGGCCGGCGCGACGACGAGGGGGTGGCCTGATGACCGCGGCGGAACTCGTCGTCGAGGGCGTCACGCTCACCGCGGGTGCCCGCCGTCTCGTACGGGACGTCTCGCTGGCCGCGCGCCCCGGGGAGGTGATCGGGCTCGTCGGCCCCAACGGCAGCGGCAAGTCCAGCCTGCTGCGCGCCGTCTACCGCGTCCTGCGTCCCGACGCCGGGCACGTCCGCGTCGACGGTGCCGACGTCCGGTCGCTGCCGGTGCGCCGGCTGGCCCGCACGGTGGCCGCCGTGGTGCAGGAGCCGGGGGCGGGCTTCGACCTGAGCGTGCGGGAGGTCGTCGCCATGGGCCGTACGCCGCACAAGCGGCTGCTCGACGGGGACACCGCCGAGGACGCGCGGCTGATCGAGCGGTCGCTGGCGGCGGTGGACGCGGCGGGGCTCGCGGACCGGCCCTTCGACCGGCTGTCCGGGGGCGAGCGGCAGCGCGTGCTGATCGCCCGCGCCCTGACGCAGCAGCCGTCCCTGCTCGTCCTCGACGAACCCACCAACCACCTGGACGTACGCCACCAGTTGGAGGTCCTGGACCACCTGCGGGCGCTGCCCGCCACCGTCCTGGTGGCACTGCACGACCTGAACCTGGCGGCGTACTACTGCGACCGGCTCTACGTCCTGCGGGACGGCGCGGTGACCGCGTCCGGCCCGCCCTCGGAGGTGCTCACCGCCCGGCTGCTCGCCGAGGTGTACGGGGTGTCGGCCGAGGTCGCGGTGCATCCCCGTACCGGGGCTCCCCAGGTCACCTTCCTGCCCGCCGGGGCCGCGGCAGCGGTGCCGGCCGCGCCGCCCCCGGGCGCATCCGGAGCGTGACGGCGCGGGTGCGGCGGGCGCAGCGGCTCGGTGCGCGGGGCCCGGGACGAGGCACTCGCCCGGAAGAGTGAACGACAGAAGTTGAGTTGACGCGCCACCGGCTCGTGCCCCCGGCAGGCCGCCGCGGCCGGAACAGGGCACAATCGGGTCTTCCACGGATCCGCAGCGCCGTGGGGAGAGGTGCGCGACGTGGACGACGACCGCAGCCGGGGACGCGGCGGATTCGGTGTGCGCACCGGCTCGCTGCGAGCGGCGCGGGCGGTGCGCCGCGCCGCGTCCGCCATCGGCACCGCCGCCGCCGACCGCGGCCGCCTCCAGTGGCTGAACGAGGCCGGTGATCTGATCGGCACGACGCTGGACCTCGGCCGGACCGCCCAGGAGCTCGCCGACTTCGCCGTCCCCAGGATGGCGGACGGCGCCGCGGTGGACCTGCTGGACTCGGTACTGCGGGGCGGCGAGGGGGACCGCGTGGCCGGCGCCGGTGTCCCGCTGACCCGCGCCATGGCCGTCGCCGTGATCGACCGGCTGCGGCACCTGGAACCGGATCCCGTGGGCGAGCTGACCAGCGCCCCGACGCCCACGTACGTCCACCAGTGCCTGACCACCCGCAGACCGGTGCTGGTGAGCCGGATCGCCCCGGACCAGTACGAGTCCATCGCCCCGACGGCCCGGGCGGCACGCCTCATGCGGGACGCCGGGGTGCACAGCTACATGGCCGTGCCGCTGGTGGCCCGCGGTGTGCTGCTGGGCGCCGCCGACTTCGTACGCGCCGGGGGCAGGGCCTCGTTCACCCCAACCGACCTGGCACTGGCGTGGGAGCTCGCCTCGAAGGCCGCGGTGTACATCGACAACGCCCGGCTCTACGGCCGCGAACGCGAGACGGTCGTCACCCTCCAGCGCGCGCTGCTCCCCCGGACCGCGCCCTCGACGCCGGGGCTGCGGGTCGCCTCCGACTACCGCCCCGCCGTCGATCCGGGCGGAGTGGGCGGTGACTGGTTCGACGTGGTGCCCCTGCCGAGCGGCCGCACGGCGCTGGTCGTCGGGGACGTCATGGGGCACGGCCTGGCGGCGGCCGCGACCATGGGGCGGCTGCGTTCGGTCGCGCGGACGCTGCTGGGCCTCGACATCGCGCCGGAACGCGTCCTGGCGCGGCTGGACCTCGCCGCCCGCGACCTGGAGGAGGACCAGGTCGCGACCTGCCTGTGCGCCGTGTACGACCCGGCCGAGCGGACGTTCCGCCTCGCCAGCGCCGGGCACCTGCCACCGCTGCTGATCGACGCCGCCGGCGAGGCGGCGTTCGTGGACGTGCCCGCGGGCGCGCCGCTGGGCGCGGGAGTGATCCCGTACGACCCGGCGATCACGCGGGTGCCCGAGCGCGGCCGGCTGATGCTCTACACCGACGGTCTGGTCAAGAGCCGGGAGCAGGACATCGGGACGCGGCTGGACCGGCTGCGCGAGGCGGTCCGGGGTCCGCAGCCGGACCTGTCGGAGAGCTGCGCCCTGCCGGGCGTGCGGATCGACGGGGGTTCGGACCGGCGCTTCGACGACGCGGTCGTCCTCGTGGCGGAATCCCGTGCCTTCACGGAGGGCGAGCTGTTCGTACGTCCCCTTCCCCCCGACGGGTCGGCCGCCGGGGAGGCGCGCCGGCTGGTCCGTGCGCAGTTGGAGGACTGGTCGCTGCCGCACCTGGTGGACGTCACCGAACTGGTGGTGAGCGAGCTGGTCGGCAACGCGCTGCGGTACGGCGGGGGCCCGAACCAGCTCCGGCTCGTGCGGCACGACCGGCTGTGCGTGGAGGTGTCGGACACCGGCCCCGACCTGCCGCAGATCCAGCACGCGCCGCTCAGCGCCGAGGGCGGCAGGGGCCTCCAGCTAATCAACATGCTCTGCCGCCGCTGGGGCTCGTGCCGGACGCCGGCCGGCAAGGTCGTCTGGGCCGAGCAGGACATCGCCGGGCCGGCCACCATGTGACGGGGCGGCCGCGGCGCCGTCCTCCCTCTTCCGTCAGTCGCCCTCGGCCTTGCGCCGCATGGCCGAGTGGGCGAACTGCAGGGCGTCCGCCCCGGCCAGCGCGGTGAGGGCGCCGGTGACCGTGCGGGTGGCGCGGGGCCACAGCAGTGCGGCGCCGGTGAGCGTGGACACCGTCCACACGCTCACGCAGAAGGGACACGTCAGCAGGTTGCCCACGGTGCCCCTGGCGCCGTCGCGGGGTTTCTCGGCCAGTTCGGCCGGGCCCTGCGGTCCCTGGTACTCCGTGAACGGTGCCCGCAGCGGGCTGAGCACCGAGCTCTTGCTGACCAGCCGGCTGAGCCGGAACGTCGCGACGGAGGTGAGCAGCAGGTCGAGCGGCTCGGGCCGCGCCGGCAGGGTGCGGCCGCTCCACCGGACCACCCCGGCCCATGCCGCCGCGTAGCCACCGAAGGCCGCCAGGGCGGCGGCGTACCCGCCCAGCGGTGGGCGCTCCTCCCCCTTCGCGTACGTGCGGCTCACCCTCCGGACCATACGTGTGATCGATCGCGCCATCTGTGCCTCCTCCCGTGCCCTTGTGCCCCTTGCCCGCCACGCTATGACGCCGGGTGTGTGGCGGCGCGGCGAGGCCGTACGCGACGGCCCGTCGGCACGCGGAAGGCCCCGGCACCAGGGGCGCCGGGGCCTCGCGGGGTCGAGCGCGTCGGCTCGGGACGGTTACGCCATGGGGCCGGGCCCGCCGCGGACCCGGGTGCGGCCGGCACGCCGGTCGGCCATCGCCGAGCCCGCCATCGCCAGGCCGAGCAGCAGGGCCACGGCACCGACGATGATGTTGCTGACCACACTGCGGGTCGTGTCGACGTCGCCGGCGACGACCCAGGGGGCCACGATCGTCCACGCACCGATGGCGCAGGCGGCCCAGGCCATGGAGTGGGTCCGCTCGTACGCCGAGCCGAACCCGCCCATGCACAGGGCATAGGCGACACCGGTGATGAGGTTGCAGATGGCGAGTGCCGTGAGGTCGCTGAAGCCCACGATCCACGGCGAGGCCGCCAGGTACAGACCCGTGAGAAGGCCGAGGGTCTCGATCGCCTGGCCACGAGGGGTGCTGGTCGCCCGTTCGAACCGAGAGCGCATCTCGGCCAGGTCGGGGTGTTGCTCAATGCTCGGGTGGGTGGTCATCGCGGGCCTGCCTCCTGTGGAAGACTTATCTGCCCTTTATTCGCAATAGAACTACTTTCGTGCGTTTCGGTCAACAGGGGGATGCCGCCCACTTGCTGTCCCCTCCCTCCGGGCCGCACCACCCGACCCGCCACTTCTCCGGCGGGGCTTCGTTGATCATCGGCGGGGCGCCTCGACGGTGCCCCACCGCTACGACGACCCACCGACCGAGAGGTACGAGCATGAACCTCCGAGCCACCGTCCTGGCCGTGGCCACCGGCGCCCTGCTCACCGCGGGAGCCGCCGGAGCTGCGGGAGCCGCCGCCGCGCAGGCCGCCGGACACGGGGCCGCTCCCGGTACCGACGCCGGTACCGGGAGCGACAGCGTCGCCATCGTCAAGAACGACCGGCTGACACCCTCGTCCGTCGTCGGCTACGTACTGGACGCCGACGAGAGCTGAGCGGGGATCTGCTCGGGAGGCAGCATCCGCACCGGTTCCGTACCGGCGTCGTTGTGCCGCAGCGCCCAGTTCTCCAGGGCGATGCGGCACGCGTGGTCGAGGTGGCGCAGCCCGGAGAGGTCGAGCTCGATGGGCCGGTCCTTGGGCAGGCCCTCCAGTTCCTCGAGGATCCGGGGCAGCCGGAGGAACGTCGCGTTGCCGGTGATGGCCGCGACCAGGCGGCCCCCGGTCAGCTCCCGGACCTCGACGTGGAGGTGGGAGGTCTCCCAGGCCGTCTTGCACACCGCGAGCAGCATGCCCAGCAGCACGCCCTCGAAGAGGTTGGTGACCAGGATGGCCACGGCGGTGACGGCGAGGATCACCGCCTCTCCGCGGTGCTCGCGCCACAGCGGGGCGAGGTCCTTGACGGGCACCAGCTTGCAGCCGGCGTGTACCAGGACACCGGCGAGCGCGGCGAGCGGGATGACACCGATCGCGGCGGGCAGGAGTGCGACGAACAGCAGCAGCCACACTCCGTGCAGGATCCGCGAGAGGGACGTGCGGGCACCGGCCTGGACATTGGCCGCGCTGCGGACGATGACGGCCGTCATCGGCAGGGCGCCGAGCGCACCGCAGACGGTGTTGCCGACGCCCTGGGCCATCAGCTCCTTGTCGTAGTCCGTGCGTGGCCCGTCGTGCATGCGGTCCACCGCGGCGGCGCTGAACAGGCTCTCGGCCGAGGCGATGAGGGTGAAGGCGAGGACGGTGCCGATCGCCGCCACCGTGGCGACGTCCCCGAAGGCGTCGAGGCCCGGCGGCTGTACGGCTTCCAGCAGCCCCTTGACCTCGACCTTGGCGACGGGGAGGTCGAAGGCGACGGCCGCGGCGGTGGCGAGGGCGACGGCCACCAGTGGGCCGGGCACCACGCGGGCGCGGGCCGGGAGCCGCGGCCAGAGGACCAGGACGGCCACGGTTCCGGCGCCCAGCAGGAAGGCGGTGAGCGCCGTGCCGCCGGAGAGGACGGAGCCGGCCAGTCCGGGCAGGCCGGCGAGCTTGCCGAGGCCGCCGGAGGGCTGTTCGGTGTCGGCCATCGCGTACACCTGGCCGAGCACCAGCACCAGCCCGATGCCTGCGAGCATCCCCTGGACGACGGCGATGGAGATGGCACGGAACCAGCGGCCGAACCCGAGTGCTCCGAGGAGCAGTTGCAGCAGCCCGGACATGAGCACGATGACGCCGAGCGCCGCCGGGCCGAACTCCTGGACGGCTTCGTAGACGAGTACGGTCAGGCCGGCGGCGGGGCCGCTGACCTGGAGGGAACTTCCGGGCAGGGCTCCCACGACGAGGCCGCCGACGATGCCGGTGACCAGGCCGAGTTCGGCGGGTACGCCGGAGGCCACGGCGATGCCCACGCACAACGGCAGGGCGACGAGGAAGACGACGAGCGACGCGAGTATGTCGCGGCGCAGCACAGTGGGGTTCTTCAACAGGGAGGACATGGGAGTGGATTCCTCAGGGGGAGAGGTCCGCCGCCCCGGAAGGGGGCGGCGGACGGGCGGAGGGGACGGGAGAGTGCCGACGGCCCCTCAGAGGGGCCTGAACTCCCCGTCCGTCTCCGGCCGGTGGGCGCTCACCACGCCCGTGTCGACCTCGTAGTACCAGGCGTGCAGCGTCAGTTGCCCGAGGTCGAGGAACTCCCGCACGGACGGGTAGCCGCGCAGCGTCTCCAGCTGCGCGACCGCGTGGCGGCGCACCGCGCGGGCGAGGTCCGTGGTGTCCGGCGGTTCCGGTACGGAGTGCTCGAGCCAGCCGCGGACGGCGGGCAGCGCGGAGAGGTCGTCCCCTCGCACGAGGGCGCCGACGGCGCCGCAGTGCGAGTGGCCGCACACGACGATGTCGCGGACGCCGAGGACGCGCAGCGCGTACTCGACGGTGGCGGTCTCGGCACTGGGCCGTGCCTCGTCGTAGCGGGGCACCACATTGCCGGCGGTGCGGAGCTCGAAGAGTTCGCCCGGGCGGGCTCCCGTGATGAGGGAGGGGATCACCCGGGAGTCCGAGCAGGTGATGAACAGCGCCTCGGGGGCTTGTCCGGCGGCCAGCCGACGGAATTCGTGCGGCTGTTGGGCAACGCGTGTGGGGAACGTGCGGGCGTTGTCGATCAGGGTCTTCATGGCGGCCTGCCTCCTGCGCTCCGGCCGTGGGGGCTCGGGACGCGGTGTGGTCGGGTCATTGTCGGTGTGCAGGTGGGGGGTGGGGCTGACGCGCGCCGCGGGGTCTCCGCGGCACTGCCGGAACGCGGCACCGGGGTGCGATGCTCAAACGATCATGCATGGCAGCAGCGTCGTCAACTTTGCCAGGACATTACCTGTTGATGAAAGGTCCTTTTAAGTCGGCACGCCGACCGGGGGAGGCCGAATATCAACCCCGAGTGTTGCCCGCGTGTTTCGGACGTGTTGACGACCGCCGACTCGCACGTTTCTACGCATGGTGCACGTTTGAACCATTTCAGGCAGACCACAAAGCCCTGGTGAACGCGGCGCGCCAGTGCGATCGCACCCCTCCCGGAGCCGGTTTCGCGTCACCGCTTGAATAACAGACCAAACCGAAAAGCGCCGTTGAATGTGCGTCAACAGAGCGAGCAGGGCAATGTGGCTGCCGCACACACCGGAAGAATCCCGATCGAACGGAAAGGTTTCCTGTCATGCGGACACTGGTAAGGCGCGCCGTCATTTGCGGTCTGGCCACGGCGGCGGTCCTCGGACCGATGACCGCCTCGGGGGCCGCCGCGGAGGCCGCCGCGCCCGAGCCGCGGCTCTACGCACCGAGCGCCCTCGTCCTCACGGTCGCCCAGGGGGAGAGCGCCGCCACCGCCGTACCGCTGCGGGCGGTGACGCTCACCTGCACTCCGACCGCCGCGGGGACGCATCCGGCGCCGAAGAAGGCGTGCGAGGAACTGCGTTCCGTGGAGGGCAGGTTCGACAGGCTGGGCGGCGAGGAGACCCGCCCCTGCATCAAGATCTACGACCCGGTCGTCGTCACGGCGCAAGGTACGTGGGAAGGCCGGCGTGTGAACTTCGAGAAGATGTACGCGAATTCCTGCGTCATGCAGACCGAGGGGTCCAGCGTCTTCTCCTTCTAGATCTCCCCTCCCCGCACCAAGGGCCCGCACGGCCGCTCGACGGCCGTGCGGGCCCTCTGCCGTGCGGCCCTTTTCGCTTTTCCCGCACCACCCGGACCGTGAGCACAGAACGTGCCACGGAAATGTGCGCCGGGCGGCCGGCCGTATACGGCCGGCCGCCCGGAACGGCCGAACCGGGAAGGGAGAAGCGTTCCGCCCCACCCCCTACGGAAGCGGGGCGGACCCGCTCGTCAGCGGTTCTTTCCGGTCTCGTCGTCGGGGAGATCGGCCTCGATCCGCTCCTTGCGCACCCGGCCGCGCACGGTCTCCTCGTCGGTGACCTCCTCGGTGCCGAGCCGTACCCGCTCCACCGGGGTGACCTCGGTCTCCACCACCGGACGCTCGGCGTGCAGCGTCACCTCGTGCTCGGCCTCGGTGATCTCCGGGCCCGACAGGGCGGCGTCGCGGTTGGCGTCCGTGACGGGCTCACGCTCCAGGACGACCTCTTCGTGTCGCAGCGGGATCGTCTGCTGGACCTCTTCGGTGACGACGTACTTGCGGAGCCGCGCCTTGCCGGTCTGGAGCTGCTCCACCCCGACGTGCATCTCCTCCTCGGAGCGGGTCATCGCGTCGTCCGCGGCGCGGTCGGCGGTACCCGCCGCGCCCACCGTTCCGGCGTCCGCCGCGGTACCGGCGGTCCCCGCCGTTCCGGCGGAGTACGCGTCGCCGGCCCGGTCGTCCCTCTCCAGGGTGCTGTCCCAGCGGATGCCGTAGTACTCGTACAGGCGCCGCTCCTCCTCTGCGGAGAGGTGGCCCCCCGCGTCGACGTCGACGTTCGGGGCCTCCTTGACCTTGCCCTTGGGGTACGGGACCTCCAGGTGGTCCTCGACCACGCTGGCGTCATGGATGGGCACGAACGATTCGCCGGAGCCGAAGAAGCCGGTCTTCACGCTGACCCAGTCGGGCCGGCCCGTCACGTCGTCGACGAACACGTGCTTGGCCTCGCCGATCTTGTCACCGGTCGCGTCGTACACCGGATGGTCGAGCACGGCCGGGATCTGTGCCTGGGTGATCATGCATCCTCCTGAGGATTTTCTCGTACCTTCGGAGTCGTCTGGCCTCCGGGTCTTCGTGACCCCTTATGGGGGCGGGTGACCGTCACCTTCGGAAGGGAAACATCTCCAACACGCTCAAAGTTGGGCATATTGGTCAGTCTCGGAGGAGTGCGGACGACGCCGGTCCGACCGACCGTGCCGGACGGGAGAGCCGTGGACCTGGAGAGCGTGACCGAAGAGCTGTACGGGCTGCGCCCGGACCGCTTCACCGCCGCCCGCAACGCACGCGTCGCCGAGGCGCGCAAGGCCGGTGACCGCGCGCTCGCCGAGGCCGTGCGGTCGTTGCGCAGGCCCACCCTGGCGGCGTGGGTGAGCAATCTGCTCGTACGGGAGCGTCCGGCCGAGGCACGGTCGCTGGCCGCCCTCGGGGACGGTCTGCGCCGCGCCCACCGCGAGCTGGACGGGGAGCGGCTCAGGGAACTGAGCCGGAAACAGCACGCCGTGGTGGCGGCCCTCGCCCGCCAGGCCCGGCAACTCGCGGCGGACGCCGGACAGCCGGTCGGGGACGACGTCCAGCACGAGGTCGAGGCGACCCTGCACGCGGTCCTGGCGGACCCGGCGGCTGCCGGGGAATGGGCGTCGGGGCGGCTGGTGAGACCACTGAGCGCCCCGGTGGGCTTCGGCGCGGCACTCACGGAGGCGCCCCTTCCGGAGGGCGGCCGGGGCACGGGTGGGCGGGAGCGGAGTGCGGAGCGGGCGGCCGCGCCGGCACAGCGCCCCCGCGGCACCGGTGCCCGCCGCACCGGCGGGCGGTCGGCGCGGGAGGGGACGGTGGGGGGCGGGGAGGCGAAGGCGGATGCCGAGGAGAAGCGGGAACGGGCGGAGCAGGCGGCGGAGGAACGGGAACGGGCGGAGCGGGAGCGGCGGGAACGGGAACTCCGGGAGGAGCTGCGGCGCGCGGAGGAGGAGGCCGGAGCCCGGGAGGACGAGCGGGAGCGGGCCGCGGCGGACCGGGATCGCGCCGAGGAGGGGCTGCGGGAAGCGGCGTCGCGGGTGGACGCGCTGGCGGCGGAACTCGCGGAGGCGGAGCGGGCGCGGCGTACGGCGGACGAGGAGGTCCGCATCGCACGGCGGCGGTTCCAGGAGGCCGAGCGGGCGGCGCGTGAGGCCCGGCGCCGCGCGCGGGACGCGGCTGCCCGCCCCGGTCGGCGGGGCTCCCCGCCCTGAGGGCCCGGCGCCGGCCGGTCGTGCGAGTGCCCGGGCCGGGTGCCGGCTGTCGGCTGCGGTGCCCCCGTGCCGGTGCCACCTAACGGTGCGGCCGGCCGGACCTCGGGCGCGTCCGGGTGGCGCCGCGTGCGCACGGAGCACCCGCCGGGCCCGGTCAGCCGGTGCGCGGCAGGCCTTCCGGGCCGGACACGGCACGGGCGCCGCGGCCCGCCAGGGCGGACTGCGCCCGGCTCAGCGCCCGGCGAAGCGGGCGGGAACTGCGCAGGGCCGCGCGGGCCGCGTTCGCGCCGGGCGCCCCGTGCACTCCGCCGCCCGGGTGGGCGCCTGCTGAGGCGAGGTACAGCCCCTCCACCGGGGTCTCGGGGCGGCCGGTGCCGGGCACGGGCCTGAAGAAGAGCTGCTGGTGCATGGCGGTGGTGCCGCTGTTGATGGCGCCCCGGCGCAGATTGGCGTCCATCGCCTCGAGGGTCGTCGGAGCGAGGATCCGGCGGGCGCGCACCAGCGAACGGAAACCGGGCGCGAATCGCTCGACCTGCTCCTCCATCCGGTCGGCGAACGCCTCCTGCTCCCGCGCGTCCCAGGTGCCGGTGATGCCGTCGTCGCCCGCGTCGCCCCGGGCGTGGTGCGGTACATGGGTGTAGGCCCAGGCCGACTCGGTGCCGGCCGGGGAGCGGGACGCGTCGGCGGTCGTCATCTGTCCGAACAGCAGGAACGGCCGGTCGGGCACCTCCCGCATGGAGAGCTGGGCGGAGAACCGGGTCAGTTCGTCCATGCCGTCGGCCAGGTGCACGGTCCCGGCGCCGGCCGCCGGTTCGCCGGCCGTCCACGGGACGGGGCCCGACAGCGCCCAGTCGACCTTGAAGGTGGCCCAGTCCCACTGGAAGCGCCGCATGTCGTCGAGCAGCTGGGACGGCAGGTGCTGGGGGGCGACGAGTTCGCCGTACAGCGCGGGGACCGCCACGTCGGCGAGGACCGCCCGGTTCACCGGGACCGTCTCCCCTGCGGCCGTGCGGACGGCCACCGCGCGGCCGGAGCGGACGGTCACCTCCACCACCCGCTCACCGCACCGCACCACACCGCCGCGGCGCTGGAGGCGGCGTACGAGGGCGTCGGTCAGCGCGCCCGCGCCGCCGACCGGCACGGGGAAGCCTTGGGCCTGCCCGAGCATGGACATCAGCCAGCCGAAGCCGCCGCTGCCGGCCGCCTCCGGGGCGAGGTCGGCGTGGAGCGCGTTGCCGGCCAGCAGCAGCCGGCCGCCCTCGCCGCGGAACTCCTCCTCCGCGAGGCGTCGCACCGGCAGGACCATCATGCGGGCCAGCCGGAGGCCGCCCGCGGCGCGCAGCCGGGCGGCGAGCCGTGCCGTGGAGCGGATCGGGGGGAAGGGGGTGAACAGGGCGTCGACGATGTCGGCGCCGATCCGGTCCCAGATGTCGCAAAGGTGGTCCCAGGCCAGGGCGTCGCCGGGGGCGAACTTCTCCAGTCCGGAGGCCGTCGACGTGCGGTGGCGCTCCAGCACGGCGCACCGCCCGTCGGACAGCGGGTGGGCCAGGACGCTGGGGGCGTGGCTCCAGTGCAGGCCCTCTTCGTGGAGGTCGAGGCGGGACAGGATCGGGGAGGCCGCCGCCAGCGGGTAGAAGGCGCTGAACACGTCGCTCACGTAGTCGGGGTGGACGCCCCGGTCGCTGCGGACCGCCCCGCCGGGCTCGTCCTGTGCCTCCAGGACCTCGACCGACCAGCCGGCGTCGGCGAGCAGGTTGGCGGCGACCAGGCCGTTGGGGCCCGCGCCGATGACGACGGCGTCCGGCACCGTGTCGGGCGCCGCGTCGGGCACGAGGCGACCGGAGGTCACGGGGCGTCCCCCTCGACCACGTCGGCGAGGCGGCGGAGCATCGCCCGGTGGCGCACCTGCAGGAGGGCGTCGATGGCGGTGTTGTGCAGCAGTCCGCCGGGGCCGCGCAGGGGGTGCTCGTCCACGACGACGAGTGTCTCGTCACCCCAGGGGCGTACCTCTATGGCGATCCTGGCCGTGCCCAGGGCACCGCTCTTGGCCTCCAGTTCCAGGCGCCCGGGCGGGTCGTAGAGACGTACGACGGTCTCACCGTCAGCGGTCCACGGGCCGAGGCGCACCGTGTACTCGAGGGCCGCCCCGGTCTTCGGCCAGTCCCCGCTCTTGCGCCGGGACGACGAGGTGCCGACGACCCAGTCGCTGTAGCGCGACGCGTCCTCGAGTACGGCCCACACCGCCTCGGGGGGCCTCTTGATCAACTGGTGCCGTACGGCCATGGAACGCCTCCGTTGTCCGCCGTCGGGGAACGAACGCAGCGCGGGTACCCGGATCCGGCCGCTGCGAACGCCCGGGTGTACCGACGCGCGCAGGCGGGCGGCCGGGAGGTGTGCCTGCGGCGCTCGGGCGGGTCGGCAGTGCTCGGGCGGGTCAGCGGCGCTCGGGCGTCTGTGACGCGAGGGTGTTCCAGAACATCGCCTCGTAGGACTGGAGGAGCCGGCCGTGGCGGAGTGCGGCCGGCATGGTGACGTGCCCGCCGTCCAGGCCCTCCTGGGCGGCCGCAACGGCCAGGTCCTCCAGGGCGGGCGCCGGGAGGGCGAAGAAGTCGAAGAAGCCGCACGCCTCGTCGGTGAAGCCGTACCGCGTGCGCAGTGCCCCGGCGATGGTCGCGCAGTAGTCGCCCCACGCGGCGAAATTGGCGTACAGCGCGATCGCCACGTCCGCCGGGTCGCCGTTGAGGGCGAGCCAGGCGACGTACGACGGATATGCCTGGCAGCCGGCCATCGGCTCGTACGCCCCGGCCGCCACCTCGTCGAGCCCGCAGCCGTGCAGCAGCGCGCCGAGACGCTCCAGGGCCAGGGCCTCGCCCTCGGCGAGGGTGGTGAACAGCGACGTGCCGTGGGGTCGCGGGGCGGCGCGGGCGGCCAGGTGGAGGAAGGAGCGGCGGTCGGAGGCGACGATGTGGCGCTGCTCCAGGGCCAGGGTGCCGATGACGGTGCGCCCGGCCGTCCCGTCGGCGATCGCGGCCACGAGCGGATTGGCTCCCTGCCGGGGGGCGAGCGTCCGTGCGGTTGCTTCGAGGAGTTCCCGGGCCTGTTGCGTCATCGCGGCGCTCCTTGGGCGGTGATTGCTCCGTCCCGCTCCTGTCCCTGACCGGACCTGACCGGGCTGTGGGGGCAGCGTCCCACGACCGGCGCAGACCTGGGCGGTACGGGAGCGGCTGCGTGGTGCGCGGAGTGCGGGGTGCGGTGCTCGCGATGCGGGGGGGGCGACGAGGCCCCGGCCGGACGGGGGGAGACCGGCCGGGGCTCTTCGCCGTGGCACGGAGGGCGGTCACCTCACGGCGGGGGCCGGGGACACGGTCCCCTCCGTCACCACACCTGCATGAACGGTCAACGATTTCGGGGTGTTCCCGGCATGCCCTGGTGTGGCCCACTTCACCCGACTGCGGCCGGACCCCGGCCACGGCCTCACGGCTTGTAGACGGTGCCCGGTTCGGCCTTGGCGGGAGCGAGGAGCTGCGGGACGGTGACGAAGGTGAAGCCCCGCTCCTTCAGCTCGTCGATGATGCCCGGCACCGCGGGGACGGTGCCGTCGTAGATGTCGTGCAGCAGGATGATGCCGTCCTTCTTCGCTCCGTCCAGTGTCCGCTTCCGTATGAGGGCGGAATCGGTGGTGGAGTAGTCCTTGGCGGTCACGCTCCACAGCACCTGGGCGAGGCCCAGTTCGCGGCTGATCCTGGAGACGGTGTCGTCGGTCCGGCCCTGCGGCGGTCGCATGAGGGTGGGCTTGCGGCCCGTGAGCCGCTCTATCGCCTCCTGCGTACGGGACAGCTCCTGGCGTATCTCGTCGGGTTCGAGGTCGGTGAGGATCCGGTGGCTCCAGGTGTGGTTGGCGACCTCGTGACCCTCGGCGGCGATGCGGCGGACCACGTCGGGGTGGCGGTCGACGTGTTTCCTGCCGAGCAGGAAGAAGGTGGCGGGGACCTTCTCCTCCTTCAGGATGTCGAGGAGCCGCGGGGTGTCCTTGCCGGGGCCCGCGTCGAACGTGAGCGCGATGCAGGTGAGCTTCCGGCAGTCGACCGGGCCGGCCTCACCCTTGGCGTCGTCCCTGGCGCTGCTCGGCGCGACCCGGTCGGACGAGCAGCCACCCAGAAGGAGGACGAGCGAGGAGACCGCGGCCAGGACCGAGACGGCGGCCTTGCGGCGCATCGGTGACTTCTTGCCGAACGGCATGGGGCATCCCTCTTTCCGCGTACGTGGAGGGTTCGACCGGCAGGGCCCGGTCGACCGCCCCGCACTCTACACACGGTGTATACACAGAGCGGATAGCGGGTCCGGCCGACGGCAGCGGGCATGTTTTCGACGAGATCTTCGGGGAAATCGCAGGTTTATGGTGCAAATCGGATACACGATGATGACCGAGCAGGCCGGCCCCCGGGATCTCGTGGACCACGTGGTCCAGGCCGAGGAAGCCGGCTTCGACTTCTCGGTGACGTCCGACCACTACTTCCCCTGGCTGCGCTCCCAGGGCCACGCCCCGCACGCCTGGACGGTGCTCGGCGCCGCCGCGCAGGCCACGTCACGCATCCCGCTGATGACGTACGTGACCTGCCCGACCTTCCGCTACCACCCGGCCGTCGTCGCCCAGAAGGCCGCGACGCTCCAGCTCCTGTCCGAGGGGCGGTTCCGGCTCGGGCTCGGGTCCGGCGAGAACCTCAACGAGCACGTGGTCGGCGGCGGCTGGCCCTCCGTCGACGTACGGCACGAGATGCTCGAGGAGGCCATCGGCATCATCCGGGCGCTGTTCGAGGGCGGTCACGTCACCCATCGCGGGGCGCACTTCGACGTGGACTCGGCCAAGCTGTGGGACCTGCCCGACGAGCCGCCGCCCATCGGTCTGGCCGTCTCCGGCGAGAGGTCCTGCGAACTGGCGGGCCGCCTCGCCGACCTGGTGATCGCGACGGAGCCCAAGGGCGACCTGCTCGACGCCTTCGACCGGCACGGCGGCAAGGGCAAGGCCCGGGTGGGCCAGCTGCCCGTCTGCTACGACCCGGACAAGGAGGCTGCCGTACGCCGTGCGCACGACCAGTTCCGGTGGTTCGGCAGCGGTTGGAAGGTCAACTCGGAGCTGCCGCACCCGGACTCGTTCGACGCGGCGACGCAGTTCGTGAAGCCCGAGGACGTGGCCGAGGCCATCGCCTGCGGCGACGACCCGGACGACTTCGTGGCCGCCGTGAAGCCTTACGCGGACGCGGGCTTCACCGAGATCGCCCTCGTCCAGATCGGCGGCGACTCCCAGCCGGCCTTCCTGGACTGGTCGGCCAAGAAGTTGCTGCCCGCGCTGCGCGACGCGTTCGGCTGACACGGGCATGAGCACATCCGGCGCACAAGGATCGGGGCGGCGGCGCGGTGCGGAGAGCGGCACCGCGCTCGTCGTCATCGACATGATCAACACGTACGACCACCAGGACGCCGAACTGCTCCTGCCGTCGGTGCGCGAGGCGCTGCCGGTGATGGTGGACCTGCTCACCCGGGCCAGGGAACACGGCGTACCGGTGATCTACGTCAACGACAACTTCGGCGAGTGGCGGTCGCACCACGGCGAGATCCTGCGTACGGCCCTCGACGGTCCTCACGCCGAGCTGGTGGAACCCGTCCGGCCGGACGACTCCTCGTTGTTCGTGGTGAAGGCACGGCACTCGATCTTCTACGAGACGCCGCTGGCGTATCTGCTGGGCCAGCTCGGTGTCGACCACCTCGTCCTGTGCGGTCAGGTGACCGAGCAGTGCGTGCTGTACTCGGCGCTCGACGCGCACATCCGGCACATCGCGGTGACGGTGCCCACGGACGCCGTGGCCCACATTCACGAGTCGCTGGCCGATGCCGCGCTGGAGATGATGCGGTCCAACATGAGCGCCCGGACGGTGGAGGCGAAGGAGATCGACTTCGCCGCCGCCGGCTCCGGCCGGGGGACGTGACACCGCGCGTGACGCCGCACGGGGAACGACCCCGCCCGCGGACGCCCGGACGCCCGCCTGCGGAACACCGGAACCGCGGCCCGCGATGTGCGGGCCGCGGTTCCGGTGCGCCCGGCGTCCGTGGTCGTCGGTGAGGTTGTCGTCCGCAGTCCGTCGTCCGCAGCGGTCAGCCGGTGACCGTCGGCAGGTGGTCAGTGCGTGACGTAACGGGAGGCGAGCTGCAGACGCGCCTCCTTCTCGTGCTCGCCCGACACGGACGTGGCGGACCGGATCTCGAACAGCCCGCCGAGCGCCTTCTCCACCTCCGCGACCGCCTGGTGGTCACCCGTCAGCAGGGCGGTGACCTCCGTGCTCAGTTGCGGCGGGCCCGGCCGCTCCTCCCGCCGGGCGGAGCTGTCGAAGGTGGCCATCCACACGGTCGGCTCGCGGTCGTGCGCCTGCTCGGGCCCCGGCGTGGGCATGTCGCAGCCCGTGAAGACGCGGTCGAGCGTCTCGAAGACGGCCCGCGCGTCCTGGCGGCCGCAGTCGCTGAGCTGCACGGTGACGTCGCAGTCGGCGGGGTGGTTCCTTGTTCCGTTGCTCTCCACGTCGCTCCACTCCTCGGGGTCCGGTCGATTACCGGTACAGGCACGAATACCTCACTGCGGGCCCATCAATCAGAATCCACCGCGGCGCGTTTGCGGCGGGAGGTGCCTGGTACGAGGGTGTGATGCAGCAGGGGGGTCCGAGTGACACGTCAGGAGGAACCGATGCCGGCAGGATCCAGCCCGAAGCGGGAACGGCAGTACGAGCACATCAAGGACAGTTCCAAGAAGCGCGGGGCGAGCGAGAAGCGGGCCGAGGAGATCGCGGCCCGTACGGTGAACAAGGAGCGGGCCCGCTCCGGGGAGTCGAAGACCGCGAGCAAGACGTCCACGCAGGACATGTCCTCCTCGAAGCGGGGCGGCCAGCGGTCGGGCGGCAGCGGCCCCAAGGGCCCCACCTATGACCAGCTCTACGAGGAGGCCAAGCGCAAGGGCGTCCAGGGCCGGTCGTCCATGAACAAGTCGGAGCTCCAGCGCGAGCTCGGTAAGTGACCCGTGCGGCGCGCCTTCACCCCCCGGCCCCGCCGGGACGGCCCAGCGGGCTGCGGTCGAGGTGCGCCAGGAGGTCGGCGGGGTCGTCGTAGAGAACGGCGGCCCCCGCTTCCATGAGGTCCACGCCCGGAATGCCTCCGCACAGCAGGCCCACACAGGTGACGCCCGCGCGGGTGCCGGCCTTCATGTCCCAGACCGTGTCGCCCACGAAGACGGAGTGCTCGGCCGATGCCCCGGCGAGTTCCAGCGCGTGGCGCACCGGCTCGGGCGCGGGCTTCCCCTCCTCGACGTCGTCCGCGCTCGCGGTGGCCGTGATGGCGTCGTCCGCGTCGATGGCCCGCAGCAGCGCGGACAACTCACCACCGCCGGCGGAGGTGGCCAGGACGACCGTCCAGCCGCCGTCGGCGAGGACCTTGAGGAGACGCCCGGCGTCCCGGAAGGCGGGCAGCCGGTCGAAGTACGTCCCGTAGAGGGTCTTGTGGGCGGCGCTGATGGCGTCGTCCTGTTCCTTGTCCCGGTCCTCGCCCAGGAGCCGTGCGATCAGGTCGTCGGACCCCAGGCCGACGGCCCGGTGGACGGCGTGCATGGGCACGTCGTGCCCGGCCTGCCGGAACGCCTCCCACCAGGTCGTCACGTGCAGGTGGTTGGTGTCGGCAAGGGTGCCGTCGACGTCGAACACCGCGGCTCGTGTCATGGTCTCTCCGTTCCGTTCTCCGGTACTCGTACGACACGAGTCTCACCCTGGACTTGAGGTTTATCCTTCGACTCCGGTGGAGGAATGGGGGGCGCCCACCGGTTTCGACTCCGGTGAGCCGCGCTGGCGCAGGAAGACGGCGAAGATCGCCATGGATCCGACGGCGAGGAGCTCGGACTGCCAGTTCTGGAGCGTCCGGCTCCAGAAGTCGGCCGTCAGCAGGTACTCCGCCCACGGGACGGGGTCCTGGAGCTCCCGCAGCTGCTCCTCGCCGTACGCCGCCGCGCCCGCCACCGACTGCGCGTACCAGGAACCGGCGAAGAGCAGGAACATCACCACTCCCAGCGACCGGGAGTACAGCGCCTGTCCGAGGCCCCCGACGGAGGCCGGGCGCGGCGAGTCCGGCTGGGCATACCTGCCCATGCGCTGCTCCCTCTCCGATTCCACGCCCGCCTTGTGCAGTTCCTTCGACTCGGGCGACCCGCGCTGGACCAGCCAGACGGTCGCGAAGAGGAACAGGAAGAACTGCAGGTACTCCGACTGCCAGTTCTCCGTGACGTCCACCGCGAACCGGGACGTCGTCAGGTAGCCCCCGAAGCTCGCCGTCCGGGCACCTGCGGACCGCAGCTCGTTGTTGTACGCGGCCTGGCCGGCCAGCGCCTGGCCGAACAGCGCGGCGAGGAAGGCGACGCCAAAGGTGAGGGAGAGGCCGTTGTCCCGGAGGAACCGGGTCGCCCTGCCTCCGCCGCTCGCGGGCCGCGTACCGCTCCCCCGGTCATCACCGCTTCCGCGGTCCGTACCACTTTCGCCGTCGGTACCGCCCCCGCGGTCGGTGCTGCCCCCGCCGTTGGTGCTGCTCCCGCTTCCGTGATCCTCCTGGCTCACCGGTGCATCATCCCCACCACGCTGAAGTAGACGAGACCGCAGGTGACCACCAGGAGATAGAGCGTGAACACGGTGCGCATGCGGACTCAGTCCCCCTTCACAAGACAGCGGTAGGGCTTGCGGAGGCGGGGCGTGCAGCCGGCCGCGCTGACCTTCCAGCCGTCGGCGAATGACGTGAGGAAGTAGGTGTCCTGGTCCAGCTCCACGCGCGCCTCCCTGCCGTACACCTCGGTGCCGCGGACCTCGCCCGCGTCCGGCAGGTCCGCCTCGGCGAGGCCGGCGGCGCAGGTGGGGCCGGGGTCGGCGGCGAGTTCCTCGCGCGTCTCGGGCGCGAGATGGCGGCAGGCGGCGGAGGTGTCCGAGGCCCGGTCGCGGGCCGCGAAGGCCGCGGCGGCCGCCGAGACGGCCCGGATCTCGTCCGGCGGGACCGAGCAGCCCGTGAGCGTGAGCCCGACCGGGAGCAGGAGCGCCGGGACGAGGGGGATCACACGCACGTGATTCGGCTCCTTCCGGCACGGCCGGCCCGGTGGGTCCCGGGCGGGGTCGTACGAGCATGGGCGCTTCGTACGCGCCCGGTCACGTTCCGCGCGCTCGACACCCGGCGAGTTCCTTCGGCTGCCGTACCGGAGCGGATCCGCGCTTGATCCGGTCGCCCGGGGTTAGAAGACCAGTGCGAAGGACGGACTGGGAGGACACCATGCCTGAGCATGACGAGCGGGGTACGTCCGGGAACGACCACGGGACGGCCGGCAGAACCCCGCGGGGACGCAACGAGACGCCGGACGAGCGGGCGGACCGGCGCTGGGCCGAACTGATCCAGGAGATCCGGGTCGCCCAGACAGGTGTGCAGATCCTCTTCGGTTTCCTGCTGACGGTGGTCTTCGCGCCGACGTTCGCCGACTTGTCGAGCACCAACAAGACCATCTACATCATCACCGTGGGGCTGGGCGCCTCGGCGACGGGCGCTCTGATCGGGCCCGTGTCGTTCCACCGGATCGTGTCGGGGAGGCGGATCAAGCCCCAGGCCGTCGTATGGGCGTCGCGCCTGACGTTCGTCGGCCTCGTGCTGCTGCTGGCGACGCTGATATCGGCCCTCTTCCTGGTACTGCGGGTCGCGACGCACGACGCGTTCGTGCCGTGGATGGTCGCGGGTGTGGTGACCTGGTACGTCGTGTGCTGGTTCGTGCTGCCGCTGTGGGCCCGGTACCGCTACACGACGATGGACGACTGAGCTCGTGCTCCTACGGCCGGACTCCGGGCCGGCATCTTCGGTCCGGCATCCTCGGTCCGGCATCCTCGGTTTGGCTTCCGCCCGACACCCGTGCCGGCTTCAGTCCGCCTCGGACGGCGGGGGGCCGCCGCGCGTCAGGACGTGGTCGATGGTGTCGGCCTCCGCCGCCGGCTTGTCGGGGCGGTGGCGGAGGACACGGGCGAACCGGAGCGCCACTCCGGCCGGGTAGCGCGGGGAGCGCTGCAGACCGTCGTAGGCGATCTCAACGACGAGTTCGGGCCGGACGCGGACGGTGAAGCCGTCGTCCCCGACCGCCAGCTCCCGCAGCCGTTCCGTCTGCCACCGCAGCATCACGTCGGTCAGCCCCTTGAACGTCTTGCCGAGCATCACGAACGTGCCGTCAGCGGCCCGGGCGCCCAGGTGCAGGTTGGAGAGCAGGCCGGTGCGCCGGCCATGGCCCCACTCGGCGGCCAGGACGACCAGGTCGAGGGTGTGCACCGGTTTGACCTTCAGCCACGAGCGGCCGCGGCGCCCGGCGCTGTACGGGGCGTCGATGGCCTTGACCATCACCCCCTCGTGACCGCGCCGCAGTGTGTCGGCGAAGAACGCCTCGGCCGCACGTGTCCGCTCGGGGTCCCCGGGATCGTCGACCACGGTGCGCCGCACCCTCATGGGCTCGGGGACGAGCCGGGCCAGTGCCTCGTGCCGCTCGTGACCCGGCAGATCGACCAGTACGGCCCCGTCGGCTGCGAGGACGTCGAAGAAGACCGGTGACACGGGCAGAGCGGCGGCCGCGGTGGCCACGTCGACCCGCGAACCGACCCGGGACGCGATGTCCTGGAACGGTACGGGCCGGCCGGCGGCGTCCAGGGCGATCACCTCACCGTCGAGGACGAACCGGTCCCCCGGCAGCTCCCGCGCGGCAGCGGTGATCTCCGGCAGCCGGTCGGTGATGTCGTCGAGCGACCGGGTGTAGAGACGGACCTCGTCACCGGCGCGGTGCACCTGCACCCGGATGCCGTCGAGCTTCTCCTCGACAACGCAGGGCCCGAGCGCGGCGATGGCCTCGGTGACGCTCTTGGCGCTGTGCGCCAGCATCGGATGGACCGGGCTGCCCACCCGCAGCTGGAACCGCTCCAGCACGGCCGGCCCCTCGGCGAGCAGTGCCTGGGCCACCCGCGGCAGGGACCCCTCCAGCATCACGGCCCGCCGTACGTCGGCGGCGGGCGCCGCTGCCGCCTTGGCGACGCCTTCGAGGGCGACGGCGTCCAGCGCCCCCTGCCGGACCTCTCCGGTCAGCAGCCGCACGAGGAACTGCTGCTCCGTCTCCGTGGCGGCACCCATCAGCTCCCTCACCAGCCGTTGCCGCTCCGCCTGGGCCCCGGCGCCGGCGACCTCCGCGAGCGCGGTCAGGGCCGCGTCGGTGTCGGCCACGGTGAGGGTGGCGGTGTCCGCTGGCGGGACGGGCACCTTGAGGGTGCTCCAGCCGACCCCGATCCGTCCCTGCGGCAGCCGTCCCGCGAGGTAGGCGATGACCAGGGGCGCCTCCTCGGGCGAGGTCGCGGCGAACAGACCGGCCAGTGCGGCGATCTTGGCGGAGCGGGCGGAGGTGGCGGCGACCTGGTCGGAGACCTCCGCGAGGCGGGCCAGCAGCATGCCGCTATGGTGCACGTCCCGGGCGTCCGGCGCACGCGGGCGCACCACCCGAGGCCCGGAACGGCGCCCTCTCCGACCGGAAGGGCACCTGTCGGGGCGGGACACCCCTACCGCGTGCGACCACGGGGGCGGCTAACGTCCGGCTGTACGGCTCGCGGCGGATGTGCGCGGCCCCGGTTGCCCCGCGATCGCCCCCGGCCGGCAGGAGCACCGGGCTCTTCGGACGTTCCGCTCACCCGGCCGCGCCGGGCGTCCGCGCGTCACCCCGGTAGCCGGCAGCCCGTACCCGTACGCAATATCGGCCCGTTCGTGCGACCGCTGCCGCCAGGTCTCCCCTCGTTCAGACAACTGCCCTACGCTGCGCTCGACTTGAGGAACTCCAGGACCTCGAACCGAGCAGGGGGCTCATGATGAAGGCGTCGCGCACCGCGATGACAGCCGTGTCCGCCGTGTTGGCCGGTGCCCTGTCGCTCGGGGTCGCCCCGGGCCAGGCCCGCTCCACCATGTCCGCCTCCTTCGATCCGGGGCAGTCGGCCTACTCGGACTCCACCGGGGTGGGCGTCCACAACGCCTACGAGAAGGCCAAATACCCTTTCTTCGCCGACGCCTTGGACTCGGGTGCGGGGATGCTGGAGATCGACGTGTGGACCAACGCGTTCGGCAGGTCCTGGCGGGTGTCCCACAGCAACCCGCTCGGCAACGACAACAACTGCGAGAACGCAGCGCACGCCGGCGAGTTGCGCACCAAGCCGAGGAACCAGGACCTCGCCGGATGTCTCGCGGACATCCGGGCGTGGCACGACGCCCACCCGGGGCACCGGCCGGTCCTGCTCAAGCTCGAGTTGAAGGACGGGTTCCAGGCCAAGAGCGGCCGGGGTCCGGCGGCGCTGGACGCCCTGCTGACCGCCCGGCTGGGTGACGCGCTGTTCCGGCCGGCGGACCTGGCCGGAGGTCACCCCGACCTGGACACCGCCGCACGGACCGACGGGTGGCCGGCGCGCTCCGCCATGGCGGGGAAGTTCGTGGTCGAGCTCATCCCGGGGACCGTCGAGGAGGACAACCCGCTCGACACCCTGTGGACCGACCGCGAGTACGCCACCCACCTGAAGAACCTGGCCGCCGCCGGGCGGCTGCGGGAGGCCGCCGCGTTCCCCGCCGTGCACCACGCCGCCACGGGTGACCCGCGCACCCGGTACGCCGACACCGGGATACGCCCCTGGTTCGTCGTCTTCGACGGTGACGCCTCCGCCTATGCGGCCGGGTCCATCGACACCGGCTGGTACGACAGCCGCCACTACCTGGTGGTGATGACAGACGCCCACAACGTGGCACCCGCCATCGACGGCACCAGTCCGACGGAGCCTCAGGCCCGCGAGCGGGTCGCGCTGCTCGCCGGCCGACACGCCAGCGTCGTATCGGCCGACTGGTACCCGCTTCCCGCCGTGCTGGCGACCGTCCTCCCACGCGGCTGACCCGCGGACGTACGCGGGCGCAGCGACATGCGCGGGAACCGCGACGTACACGGGCGCCGCGAGTCGCGGGGGTCTTCCGCCTCGCGGCGCGGCCTGCCCCGGACCCCGGTCGGGGCCGGAACGCACCAGCGCCCGCCCGTAGGGCGCCGCGTGGCCGGGCACGACGTGCCGCACATCGGCCTAGCCGGCCCGCACCGCCCTCCGCCTGCCCAGGCGGAGGCGGTGCAGCAGGCGGGTGCGTTCGGGTCCGCGCCGCACCCGCGGGGGTGGGGTACCGGTGCCGTCGGGCCGGGGAGCGGGCCGGAGCGCCCGTGCGTCCTCCAGCGCCAGCGCCAGACTCATCCGGTGCCAGAGGATCTCGTCCGGATCGTCCGCCAGGCGGAGCCGGTCGACGATGTCCCGGGCGGCCAGGGATTCGGGCCGTGGGTGTGCGGGAGCCGGGCGGAGCAGGTCGAGGTGTGCGCGCTCATGGGGATCACCGACCACCTCGGCGACGTCGTCCGGGGCGAGGAGCGACGCGATGGCCGCGGCGGCCTCCCAGGGGTCGTCGGTCCGGCGGAGCAGGAGGCCCAGTCGTCGTGCCCGCCAGTTGCGCGCCCGGACGTCCTCCCCCGCTTCGAGCCGGCTGCGCACGGAGGCGGGAAGCCGGCCGGTGAGCAGTTGGGGATGCCCGTCGGCGAACTCCCTGACCTCACCCGCGACGTAGAGCCACACCACCGCGCGGTAACGGTTGAGGTAGAACGCGACCGGGCTGAGGTGCCCCGTCCTGACCAGCTTGGTGAACCGGTCGCCCGTGATCGAGGCGAGCTCGGCCGCCCCCGCAGTACCGACGGTCCGGACGCGGTCGCGCAGTCCGGCAGGGAAGTCGGGCGCGGCGCGCAGCCGCGCGATCTCCTCCGCGGCCACCCGCGGCCGCCCGCCGTCGGCCCCGGGCAGGGTTCGCACGTGACCCAGCTGGACGGCGAGGTCGAACTCGTTCCTCCTCAGCTCCAGTTGCTGCGCGGCGCGCCCGTAGGCGACCGTGGGCGCGGTGACTGCTTCCTTGACCTGCATGACGGCTCCCCCGTGAGGTTCGACTACGCTGAGTCACGAAGGTAGCGCGAGCGGGCCGATCCGCGTCCGGCCTGTGGATAACCTCGGCCGGACACGGAATCGCCCCTGGTCACCGGTAACAAGTGGACGGGCGACAGGTGCCGGGCGACAGGCGACCACTCGGCGATCGCCGGGCACGTGCACCGGTCGTCGTCACCGATGGGCGGTCACCCTTCGCGAGTCCGGTCACCGGCGTCGGTGGTCAGCGGTCGGTGAGTGCCGCCTCGCCGGGCTGCCGGGCGGCGACGGCAAGGTGCTCCCCGACCCGGTTGACGAGGAGTGTCATCTCGTAGGCGACCTGGCCGACATCGGCCTCGGCAGCCGTGAGGACGCACAGGCAGCTGCCCTCGCCCGCCGCAGTGACGAAGAGCATCGCGTCGTCGAACTCGACCATCGTCTGGCGTGCCCTGCCCACGCCGAAGTGCCGCCCGGAACCCCGCGCGAGGCTGTGCAGCCCCGAGGAGACCGCCGCGAGATGCTCGGCGTCCTCCCTCGCCAGCCCGGTGCTCGCACCGGTGACCAGCCCGTCGTTGGACAGCACCAGTGCGTGACTGATGTGTTCGACCCGCTTCGTCAGGTCGTCCAGGAGCCAGTCGAGTCCTTTGTCCAGAGCCATGTCCGGTCCTCCCCGTTCCGCACGTTCCCCGCTGTCACGTAAGCCTTACGCACTGACGTGGGCAGGGCAAGGACTCCTGCGGCCGGGCGGGAGCGGTGAAACGATCCACCGGAGCACGGCACGGTGGTACGGGGCAGGCTCCTACGTGACGGAGTCGAGCATCCGGGCGGTGTGCACGCGCCCGGCGTACTCGACGAGTCGCACCAGGACTTCCTTGCCCGAGTCCCGATCGCGTGCGTCGCACAGGACGACCGGCGTGCCGCGGTCGAGATCGAGCGCGCGCGACACGTCGTGCGCGCCGTGAGCCCTGGCTCCCGCGAAGCAGTTCACCGCGACGACGAACGGGATGCGGCGGTGCTCGAAGTAGTCGACCGCCGGGAAGCAGGCGTCCAGGCGTCGTGTGTCGGCGAGCACGACGGCGCCGAGCGCTCCTTGGGACAACTCGTCCCAGAGGAACCAGAACCGGTCCTGGCCGGGGGTGCCGAAGAGGTAGAGCGACAGGCCCGGACGCATGGTGATGCGCCCGAAGTCCATGGCGACGGTGGTCGTCGTCTTCCGATCCACTCCCCCGGTGTCGTCGACCAGTTGTCCGGCCCGGGTGAGCGGCTCCTCGGTGCGCAGCGGCCGGATCTCACTGACCGCGCCCACCAGGGTGGTCTTGCCGACGCCGAAGCCACCGGAGACCAGGATCTTCAGGGCGAGGTCGGTGGTGTCGGTGTCCATGCCGGTGTCGGACCGCTCGGAGGCCATGGATCACTCCTCTCAGGAGTGGGCTCGGGTCGGCAGCCAGTGCGTCCGGTGCCGGCACGAGGACCAGCACAGACGTCCTGGGAGAGGCCAGCAGTATGGCAAGCGGGGCGCCCGGCCCGGGCGATGCGACCACACTTGACCGATGTGACCGTCGCGGCCCCGGGGGATGCCCACATGGGTGCGTGAATCGACAGGCCCGGCGACCGTCCGCAGGACGGTGGGGGACGGCGGGGCGCGGACGGCGACTTGCGGAGGGCGGGGGGCGCGGACGGCGGCGGGGGATGCGGGGTATTCGTCGTGGGCCGAGGGGTACCCGCCGCCCTGAACCGCGGACGGCTTTCGATCGGCGGACCGGGAACCGACAAGGCCTGTGGGGGCGCGGCGGATCCTGCTCAGGAGGTGGCTTCCATGGCGAGGGCATCACAGGCGGTCTCCATCACCGCCGGCCCGGTCACGCTGGCCGGCGATCTGGTCCTGCCCCCCGCGGCCTCGGGCCTGGTGGCCTTCGCGCACGGGAGCGGCAGTTCGCGCCACAGTCCCAGGAACCGCGCGGTGGCGGAGGTCCTCCAGGACGCGGGGCTGGGGACCCTGCTGATGGACCTGCTCACCGCGGGCGAGGAGCGGATCGACATGGTCACCGCCGAGCTCCGGTTCGACATCCCGCTGCTCGGAGGGAGGGTGACCGTGGCGGTCGACTGGCTGCACGAGCGACCGGAGACCAGCGGACTCCCGGTGGGCCTGTTCGGCGCCAGTACGGGTGCGGCGGCCGCGCTGGTGGCGGCCGCGGCGAGACCGGAGCGGGTGCGTGCCGTGGTGTCGCGCGGCGGGCGCCCGGATCTCGCGGACGACGCTCTCCCCGGTGTGCGGGCGCCGGTCCTGCTCGTGGTCGGCGGTCGTGACCACGAGGTGCTGCGGCTGAACGAGGAGGCGGCGCGGCGGTTGACCGCTCCGTGCCTGCTCCGAGTGGTCCCCGGGGCCACGCACCTGTTCGAGGAACCGGGGACGCTGGAGCAGGCGGCGGAGGCCGCGCGGGACTGGTTCCTCGACATGCGGCCCGGCGGGGAAGCACCGGCACGCCCTGCCTGAGGGCCCCCAGGCTGTCGATCGCCTCCCGCACAGTCTCTTCTTCGTGCCGCGCTCGAACACGTGCGCCGGACCGGTAGGCCACGCGTGGGGGATCATGTCCTCATGGCCGATGACCGCACAGAGGTGCAGGAGTTCTTCACCGCCCGCGCGGCGGACTGGGACACCCGGTTCCCGGACGACGGGCCGCGATACGCGGCCGCCGTGGCCGCCATGGGGCTGCGCCCGGGCGGCGCGGTGCTCGACGCGGGGTGCGGCACCGGCCGTGCGCTCCCGTACCTGCGTGCGGCCGTGGGCGCGGGCGGCACGGTCGTCGGGCTGGACCTGACGCCCGCCATGCTCGCCGCCGCGGTACGGGCGGGGCGCGCGGGCCAGGGGGCCCTGCTGCTGGGCGACGTGGGGCGGCTGCCTCTCCGCGACGGGGTACTGGACGCGGTCTTCGGCGCGGGGCTCGTCTCGCACCTGGCCCGGCCCGAGGAGGACCTGCGGGAACTGGCCCGGGCGGTCCGGCCGGGTGGCCGCCTTGCCCTGTTCCACCCGGTGGGCCGCGCGGCGCTGGCCGCCCGGCACGGGCGGCGGGTCACCGCCGACGACCTGCGGGCCCAGCCGAACCTGCGACGGCTGCTGGCCGCGTCGGGCTGGCGGATGATCTCCTACGTGGACGAGGACGACCGTTTCCTCGCCCTCGCCGACCGGGTCGCGGGCTGACGGTCCGCACGCACGCGTGCACCCCGGCTGCACGGCACGGCGGAAGGGGTGGACGGCCGGAGGGGAAGCGCTGGACCGGCGGACGGCCGGACGGCCGCCGGCGCCGTGGTACCGGGGCCACGGGTCCGTGCGTACTCCTGCCGTCCCCTTCTGCGGGCGCGGATCGGACTCTACGTTGGAGGTCCAGAGTCGAGACACCGGCGGCCGGTGTCGCCGCACAGCGGGAAGGTGGGCCCCGTGTTCAACGGACTCCGCACGTTCTCCAGCGTCTTCAAGTCGGTCACCAGGGCGATCTTCGAACCCGTCTCGGCCTCCGGTGCGGCGAAGGGGGGCGCGGGCCGGCCGGGAGGAGCCGCCGGTTCGCGCGGGCACAACATCTTCGAGGCCGCCGCGGCCTATGTCGCCGCGTGCGCGGACGACGACCAGGACGGCATCGACGAGGCGGCGGGGTGGGTGTCGCCGGAGGCGCTGTCCTTCGGCGTGAGCGAACTGGCGTGCCGCGCGGTCATCGCGCTGGCCCGCGAGCGTGACGAGTCGCCGCAGACCGTGGCCCGCAGCCTGATGGGGCTGCCCGCGGCGTGAAGCGGCGCCCGGTGGCGTGCTCAGCGCCTGTGCGGGCGGCGGCCGCGCGCGTACCGACGTGTGCTGTCGCGCACCGGTGACGCCGTGATTGATGCGACCGGACCCTCGACGGGTGGGTTACTCGCTGGTTAAGGTGCGCCGACGCATGCTGGGAGGAGGCGGCCATGACCGGTACGGAACCGGTGGACACGGATGTCGCGGACGACGACGCACTGTACGTGCTGACCGCCGTGCTGCTGACGCCCGCGCAGTTCCCGAGCCTGCTCGGTGACGACTATCCCGAGGCGTGCGCGGCGCTCGGGCTGGAGCCGTACGCCGAGGGCTACGGGCTCGTGCTCGGCCAGGACGGCCAAGGAGCCCGCTGGACGGTCGTCGTCGACGACGTGTCACTGGTCGCCGTGGCGATCGCCTCGTGGGACTGCGGCATGGAGTACGACCTGTCGCCCGACGAGCGCAGTGTCGTCGTCGCCCTTCCGGGCTGGCCCGTCGCCCTGGCGGTCGCCGCGCCGCACGTGCCGGCACCGCACGATCCGGAGACCGGGCCGGGCGAGCCTCCGCCGCTGACGCCGCCGGACCCTTCCGGGTGGGGACCCGCGCAGCGCCGGCTCGGTGCCGACGCCGTGGCCCTGCAGTGGGCGGCGTGGCGGGACCAGCTCGGGGACGACGCCTTCGCCGGTACGGCGGGCACGGATGACGCGGCGTCGGCGGGGGCGGCCGGTGAGGGGGAGGCGTCCCGGGCGTCCGAGAAGCCGGGGCCGGCCGACGAGCGGGCACCGGGCGAGGGGGCCTCGGCCCAGGAGCCGCCGCAGCCCCCGTCGCGGCGGACGCCGGACGAAGAGCAGACACCGGACGACCAGCGGGCGCCGGGCGGACAGCAAGCGGACGGCGAGCAGCGGACGCCCGGCGAGCAGCAGGCGGGCGGTCCGCGTGCGCCCGGGGCCGACGGGGACGCGCAGGGTCCGCTGCAGCGGGTCCTGGCCGAGTTGCACGGCTACCTGGAGGAGCCGCCCCCTCCCGGCCGGGTGCGGTCGGGCTTCGCCCCGGGCGGGGCGCGCACCCTGCGGGCGGACGGGCCCGGCTGGTCGGTCGTCGCCCGGACGGACGACATCGCCTTCGTCCTGCTGGACGAGATGCCTCGTGAGGTGCTGCCCATCGGGCGCGGGCCCCAGCTGCCGTCCTTGCTGGCCGCCCTGGACGCCATGGCGGTACGCCCGGCCTGACGGGCGGATGAGCGGGCGGCCGTACGGCCGGGCGGGGGCGAACGGTCGCGCGTACGCGCGTCCCCCGGCGGACCGGTCAGCCGCTGGGCTCCTCCGGAGCGCCGTCCGCCGGCGTGTCCTCCGCGGGCGTCTTCCGCTCAAGGTCCTCGTCGTCGGTCGCCTCGGACACGTCCGGGTCCCAGTGGTCGGGGCCGCCGTCCGCCTGCTCGTCGGGCAGGTCCCTCGGGACTCCGGGCCCGGTCTCGCCCGCGCCGTCCAGCCGCTTGTCGTCGTCCATGGTGTCTCCCTCCGGCGTTCCGGCCGAGCGGGTACCCGCGGATCCGCTGCTCAGACCCTTTCGAGCGGACGGTGCGGGCGGTCCGGCAGTTCGACCGTGACGGTGTCGCCCGGCCGGACCGGCCCGCCGACCGCCACGACGGCCATGATCCCTGCCTTGCGGACGACGGCGCCCGTTCCGTCGCGGCCGACGACCTCCTTGAGCAGCCCGTCCCGGAAGGCGTCTATCTGCCGACACGGATTGCGCAGTCCGGTGACTTCGAGGACCGCTTCGGCGCCCATGCGCAGCAGCGTGCCGGTGGGCAGGCCGAGCAGGTCGATGCCGCGGGTGGTGATGTTCTCGCCGAGGTCGCCCGGCCGCACGGTGAAGCCCTTCGCGGTCAGTTCCTGGAACAGTTCCTCGTGGATGAGGTGCACCTGCCGGAGGTTGGGCCGGGTCGGATCCTGGGCCATGCGGGAGCGGTGCTTGACGGTGACGCCCGCGTGCACGTCGCCCGCCACTCCGAGACCCGCCAGCAGAGTGATGACCGGCCGGTTCGGCTTGGTGAAGGAGTACTCGCCGTTGCTGCTGACCGCTGTGACCGTTCCGCCCGTCATGGGCCCCTCCATCGCGCCGGTGTCGGTGTGCCGCGTCCGTGGACCATGATCGCTCCCCTCCCGCCGCAGGGGAACACCCGCCGCCGGAGGCCCGGCCGGGGGCCGGGGCCGGCCGTCAGCGGCCGAGCTCCTTGCCACCGGCGCGGCGCAGTCGCCGTCGCTGCCCGGGGTCCAGGGCCAGGTAGGCGATGGCGGGGACCCCGATCAGCACCAGCAGGGACATCCAGAATCCGATCAGGGGCCACAGGAGAAGGCCCACGGCCACTCCCCCGATGACGATCTTCGTCCTGGTCGACATGTTCGACGCCTCCTTCACGGCCGGAGACGGCCGCTTCCTGGTCAGTGAACGCGTGATCGGGCCTGCTGGTTCCGCGGGTCGCCGCTCAGGCCGTACGGAGCGGCTCACCGACGTCGCGCAGATGTCCCAGCGCCTGGCGGTACGAGTCGACCAGCCCGGTTTCCGTGTACGGGATTCCCAGCGCCCGGCAGTGGGCGCGCACGGCCGGCTGGGCCAGCTTCAGGTGGGGGCGCGGCATGCTCGGGAAGAGGTGGTGCTCGACCTGGTAGTTCAGACCGCCGAGGAGCCAGTCGGTGACCCTGGCACCGCGGATGTTGCGGGACGTGAGCACCTGGCGGCGCAGGTGGCCCCAGGGCTCGCCGTCCGTGTCGGGCACAGCCATGCCCTTGTGGTTGGGGGCGAAGGCCATGCCGAGGTGCAGGCCGAGCAGCATCTGGTGGACGAGCGCGAAGACGAGGGCTTGGCCCACCGGCATGGTGAGCAGCAGCAGGGCCGCGTATCCGGCGACATGGGCGAGGAGGAAACCGCCCTCGACCGCCCGCCGGCGGGGAGTGCTACGCGGTCCTTCCTTGGAGAACAGCGCCTGGAAGCCGTACACCTTGAGGGCGAGGCCTTCGAGCGTGGTCAGAGGGAAGAACAGCCATGCCTGGTGACGGGCCAGCCAGCCGCGGAAGCCGGTGCGTCCCACCGCCTGGTGCCGGTTGAAGACCAGGACGTCCGGAGCGACGTCGGGGTCCTTCTCCTCGTGGTTGGGGTTGGCGTGGTGCCGGTTGTGCTTGTCGTTCCACCACTCCTGGCTCATGCCGAGCAGCAGGTTGGCGTGGAGCAGCTGCACGAGGCGGTTCCTGCCCCTGTCGCCGCTTATCTGGGAGTGTCCGGCGTCGTGGCCGAAGAAGGCCGCCCGTGCGGAGAACACCGCGAGCGGGAGTGCGAGCAGCAGGGACCACCACGAGTGTCCGAACAGCACCAGGCCGACGGCGACCGCTGACAGGGCCAGCAGGTTCACGGCGATACCGGACGCGTACCAGCCGGTGCGCCGCTCCAGCAGCCCCTGATCCCTGATCGTGCGGAGGAGCGGCCCGAACTCGCTTCCGGCGCCGCGCTCGCCGCGGGGAGCGACAGGAGGACCATGGTCGGGCGTCCGGGCCGTGGGGAGGGCCGGGGCGGGGACGGTGAGCGAGGATGTGGCCTGGGGCATGACTGCTCCGGTCTGATGAGGTCTCGTGCGCAGACACGCGCCGACCTGATGAAAGTACGGATGAGCAGACGCCCAGAGCCATGGCACCACCACCCGAATCCGGGGTGGGGTTTTCCAGGGTACTGGGGTGGTGCTGCCTGCACCCCGGGGGCGTAGTGGCCTATGTCACGGGGAAACGCGGCCCGCCCGGGCGGGGGACTCGGGTACCCTCGGCGCTCCGCCGCTCGCTAGTCAAATTTGAGGAATGCATCAGCGCTGTGCACACGCTTGCCGAAGCAACGCCCCGCCCCGCTCTCGAAGTGCCACGACTCGCCCGCTGCTCCACTCTCTTCCTGCCCGCCGATCCACCCCGGGCCGGACGTATCGCGTTCTGGCTGCCCGGCGGTGCCGAACCACCGTCGCAGGACGGTCACGCCGATCGGCCGGGCAGCGGTCTCCCGGTCGAGGAGCTGACCGTGGTCACCCCCGACGCCCCTCCGGCCGCCGTACGTGCCCTGGTGATGCCGGTAGGCGAGGCGTTGCCACTGCTCACCCGGGCGGGGCGCGTCGCGGAGGCCTCCCCCGCAACCGCGTTCTGGGGCGCCGCCGCTCTGCTCGCCCTGCAACTGGCGGCCCGGGGGCTGCTGTTGCCCGGCCTGAGCGGGGACGACCACGACGCCTGGCGGACCGGTCCGCTCACTGCCGAGGACCTGGGGCGGGTGCGGGCGCTTGCCGCGGCGATGCCGCCGGACGCGCACGCGGCCCCGGTGGGCGCCGCGGACGACGGCACGGCCCTCCTGGCCGATCCCGAGCAGCTGTTGCGCGCGTTCCTGGACGCGGTGGCCGACGTGCTGCCCCGCACGCCCGCCGCTCCGCTCGCGGCGGGCGGCCCGGCGTTCGCCGCGTACGAGCCGCAGCACGTGCCGGAACAGCGCGCCTGGGCGGCCGATGTCGCGGCCGGCCACGACGCGGGGGTACGGCTGTCGTTGCGCGTCGAGACGCCGGGGGCGGACAAGCCCGGGGGCCCGTCGTTCCGTGCCGTGCTGCAGATGCACAGCGTGGGTGACCCCGCGTCGGTGGCCGACGCCGCAGACGTGTGGTCCGGCGCGGCCGGCGACGCGTTCGGCCCCCGCGCGCGGATGGACGCGCTCCTCGCGCTGCGCCGTGCCGCGCGCGCGTGGCCCGCGCTCGCGCCGCTGCTGTCCGCGTCCGTTCCGGACGCCCTCGACCTGGCGGACGAGGAGGTCACCGAGCTGCTGGGCGAAGCGGCACGAGCGCTGGCCGGGAGCGGCGTACAGGTGCACTGGCCCCGCCATTTGGCGCGGTCGCTGACCGCCCGGGCCGTCATCGGACCGCCGGACGAGGGCGACGGGCACGACGGGGACCGGCACGAGGGCGACGGGCACGACGGCGGCCGGGACGGTGAGGACCGGGACGGTGAGGACCGGCACGGCAGGACGGCGGCGGGCCTGCCGTCGTTCCTCTCCGCCGGCGCGCTGCTCTCCTTCAACTGGCGCTTCGCGGTGGGCGACCAGGAACTCACCCGTGACGAGCTGGACCGGCTCGCCAAGTCCGGGCGCCCCGTGGTGCGGCTGCGCGACCAATGGGTGCTGATCGACCCGGAGGAGGCCCGGCGGGCCCGGGACCACCAGGACCGCGGGATCACGCCCGTGGACGCGCTCGGTGCCGTACTGACCGGCACGACGGAGGTCGACGGCCGCCAGGTCGAGGTGGAGCCCTCCGGGGCCCTGCGGGCGCTGCGCGACCGGATCGCCGACCCGGAGGGCGGCGGGCCGGGAACGGAACGGCACGGGATCGGGCAACCCGCGGCACTCGCGGCGACCCTGCGCGACTACCAGCTGCGCGGCCTCGACTGGCTGCACCGCATGACCTCGCTGGGCCTGGGCGCCTGTCTCGCCGACGACATGGGCCTGGGCAAGACGATCACCCTCATCTCGCTCCACCTCCACCGGCAGACCGAGGCGTCCGCCGCCGGACCCACCCTGGTCGTCTGCCCCACCTCCCTGATGGGGAACTGGCAGCGGGAGGTGGAGAGGTTCGCCCCGGGCACACCGGTGCGCCGCTTCCACGGCTCGGGAAGGGACCTGGAGGACCTGTCCGACGGCGGGTTCGTCCTGACCACGTACGGCACCATGCGGCTCGACGCCGCCCGGCTCGCACGCGTGCCGTGGGGCATGGTCGTCGCCGACGAGGCGCAGCACGTCAAGAACCCGTACTCGGCGACCGCCAGGCAGCTGCGCACGATCGGCGCCAAGGCGCGGGTCGCGCTGACCGGCACGCCGGTGGAGAACAACCTCTCGGAACTCTGGGCGGTCCTCGACTGGACGACCCCGGGGCTGCTGGGCCGTCTGGGGACCTTCCGCAGCCGTTACGCCCGGGCCGTGGAGGAGGGCACCGACCCGGCGGCCGCACAGCGGCTGGCGGCGCTGGTCCGGCCCTTCCTGCTGCGCCGCCGCAAGTCCGACCCGGGCATCGCCCCGGAGCTGCCGCCGAAGACGGAGACCGACCGCGCGGTGTCCCTCACCCCCGAACAGGCGGGTCTGTACGAGGCGGTGGTGCGCGAGACGCTGGCGGCCATCGCGGAGGCGGACGGGATGGAACGGCGGGGCTTGGTGGTCAAACTGCTGACGGCCCTCAAACAGATCTGCAACCACCCGGCGCAGTACCTCGAGGAGGAGCACCCGAGGATCGCCGGCCGGTCGGGCAAGCTGGAGCTGCTGGACGAGCTGCTCGACACCATCGTGGCCGAGGAGTCCGGCGTGCTGGTGTTCACGCAGTACGTCCGGATGGCGCGGCTGCTGGAGCGGCACCTGGCCGCCCGCGGGGTGCCCGCCCAGTTCCTGCACGGCGGCACCCCGGTGGCCGCGAGGGAGGCGATGGTCAACCGGTTCCAGGCCGGTGACGTGCCCGTCTTCCTCCTCTCGCTGAAGGCGGCGGGCACGGGGCTCAACCTGACCCGCGCGGCGCACGTCGTGCACTACGACCGCTGGTGGAACCCGGCCGTCGAGGCCCAGGCCACGGACCGGGCGTACCGCATCGGGCAGACCCAGCCCGTGCAGGTGCACCGGCTGATCGCGGAGGGCACCATCGAGGACCGCATCGCGGACATGCTGGCGCGCAAGAAGGAACTGGCCGACTCGGTGCTGGGGTCCGGGGAGGACGCGGCCCTCACCGAGCTGACCGAGCTGACCGACGACGAACTGGCGGACCTCGTGCGGCTCCGTGACGCACAGGACACGCGGAACACCCGGGACACCCGGGGCACACAGGGCGCGCGAGGCGCCCGGGACAGGCGGAGGGATGCGCGATGAGTCGTGACGAGGACATGGAGCGTACGTTCGCCGCGCTGCCTCCCGCGCGGGGCCGGGGGTTCGCCGAGACCTGGTGGGGGCGGGCGTGGCTGAAGGCGCTGGAGGACACCGCGCTCGACGGCGAACAGGTGAAGAAGGGCCGCAGGCGGGCGCGGGACGGGGCCGTGGGCGCGGTCTCGGTGCGGCCGGGCCGGCTCACGGCGGTCGTTCAGGACCCGGACGGAACCGCGCACCGCAGTGACGTGCTGTTGCAGGTGCTGAGCGACGAGGAGTGGGACCGCTTCCTGGAGATGGCGGTGGACCGGGCGGGTCATATCGCCGCCCTCCTCGACCGGGAGATGCCACCGCACCTGGTGGAGGACGCCGCCTCGGCCGGCGTCGATCTGCTGCCGGGCATCGGCGACCTGGAGCCCGAGTGCGCGTGCGACGCGTGGGACCACTGTCCGCACACGTCGGCCCTCTGCCACCAGGTGGCACGGCTGCTGGACCAGGACCCCTTCGTGCTCTTCCTGATGCGGGGCCGTGGAGAGCGGTGGTTGCTCGACGAGTTGCAGCAGCGCAGTGCCGCCCGGGCGGGCCGCGCGGAGCGGGACGACGAACGGGACGAGGAGGGGCCCGAGCCGGGCGTGACGGTGGGCGTGCGGGCGGACGAGGTGTTCGCGGCACGGGACCTCGTCGCGCCGCTGCCGGCACCGCCACCGCTGCCGGAGGCCCCCGGGGAGCCGCCCTCCTACGACACCGGGACCCGGCCCGCGCAGGGCGTGGACCCGGCGGCGCTGGAGGCACTGGCGGCCGACGCGGCCGCGCGAGCGTACCGGATGCTGGTGGACGCGCTCGCGGCCGGCCACGAGAACCGGCCGCTTGAGGAGCCGTTGACGGTGGAGCAGGACGCGGTACGGATGGCGGCCTCCGGGGAGTTCGGGCCGGCCGCGCTCGACCGGATCGCCACCACCACCGGCCGTGGGCACGCCGGCCTGGACGTGGCCACGCGCGCGTGGCGGTGGGGTGGCGCGGAGGGACTCGCCGTGCTGGACGAGGACGGAGCGGCCGGGGCGGAGGTGCCGGCGGGGGCGGAGGCGCGGCTCGCCGCCGCCTGGGAGGACGACGAGCGGCCCGCGCTGCGGGCGGACCGCCCCGGTTGCTGGACGGTGCTGGGGACGGGCCTGCAGCTCCGGTCGGACCGCCTCGGCCGGTGGTGGCCGTACCGCGAGGAGTCGGGGCGTTGGGCTCCCGCCGGGCCGCCCTCCCCCGACCCGGCCGCCGCCCTGGCGAGCACGTCGGCGGACGACGCCTGACGCCCGGCGGGGCTGCCACCACGGCGCCGCCCCGGCCGGAGGCAGCCCCCTCCAGGGCGCCTCCGGCCGGTCCCGCCGGGGCCGTGGTCCACGGGCTCGCGTCATTCGGGGCCGTGTCCACGGGCTCGCCCCGAGGCCCGCCGCTTCAGAACCCCACCGCCCCTGATGCCGTCCGCCGTCCCCGAACACAGACGCCCGCGCGGGCAGCGGCGCAGACGCCCGCGCGGGCATCCGGGCCCGCTGACGTTGCCGTACGCCACCGAGCGTGCCGGGGCGGGGAGCTACGCGAGCTGCCGCTCCGCCGCGTCCACCGTCTGGGCGAGCAGGACCGCGATGGTCATCGGTCCGACGCCGCCGGGCACCGGCGTGATCAGGCCCGCGCGGGTGACGGCGGTGTCGAAGTCGACGTCACCGACGTTGCCCGGGTTGTAGCCCGCGTCGACGACGACGGCGCCCGGCTTGATGTCCTCGCCCTTGATGAACCGCGGCCGCCCCACGGCGGCGACCAGGACGTCCGCCTCCCGGACGGCCGCCGACAGGTCGGCCGTGTGCGAGTGGCAGTACGTCACCGTCGCGTTGCGCGCCAGAAGCATCATCCCGGCGGGCTTGCCCAGGATGGCGCTCCGCCCGACGACGACCGCCCGCTTGCCGGCCGGGTCGACGCCGTACGCGTCGAGCAGCCGCATGATGCCGCCGGGCGTGCAGGAGACGAACCCCGGGAGGCCGAAGCTCATCGTCGCGAAGGAGCTGAAGGTGACACCGTCGACGTCCTTCTCGGGGGCGATCGCCTCGAACGCGGCCCGCTCGTCGATCCCCGGGCCGACCGGGTGCTGGAGCAGGATCCCGTGCACCCCGGGGTCGTTCGACAAGCCTTCGAGAGTGGCGACGAGTTCGGCGGTGGTCGTCGTGGCGGGCAGTTCGACGTGTCGGGAGCGTATGCCGGCCTTCTCGCAGCGGGCGCGCTTCATGCGCACGTACGTCACCGAGGCCGGGTCCTCGCCCACCAGGACGGTGGCGAGGCAGGGCGGCGTGCCGGTGCGGCGGGTCAGGTCGGCGGCGCGTGCCGCGGTCTCCTCGACGAGGCGGCGGGCCAGGCCGCTGCCGTCCATGAGGCGGGCGTCGGTGGGCGTGGAGGACATGGCGGGCTCCCGGAGCGGTCAGCAGTGGATCGCCCAGGCGCGCGGCAGTGGCGTCGGTCCGCCGGGCCGCTCCCCGGTGGTACTCCACCCAAGCGCCAGTCACGGCCCGGCGCCCACTCTACGGGACACCCCCGGCCGGTTCCCGCGGGCCCGTCCGGTCCGCCCGCTTGTCGGCACCGGCCGGCGCGGCGACGATGGCACGGGCGCGGAGGACCTGGTCGGGGAGGACGACGACGTGAACGACCCCTGGGCGGCTGCGGAACGGGGCGCCGGGCCCCTGGAGCGGGTGGAGGCGCTGCGCCGTGCCCATGAGGCGTTCACGGCGGGCGGGCGGGCGCGGGAGCCGGTGCGGGCGGGGGTGCGCGCGGTGGTGGCCGAGTCGTGGAAACGGTCGGCACGCGCGCGTGTGTCCCCGGACGGCGCGGCCTGCGTGGAGATGGACGGTGACGACCTGTCCGCGTACCGGGACGGGCACCCCCTGGCGGCGGTCATGCCGGTGATCCGGGAGCTGATGGGCGCCTACGCCACCGACGGGGAGCATCTGGTGGCCGTCTGCGACGCGCACGGCCGGCTGTTGTGGGTGGAGGGGCATCCGGGGACGCTGCGCCGCGCGGACCGGATGAACTTCGTGGCGGGCGCGCGGTGGGCGGAGTCGGCGGCCGGGACCAACGCCCCCGGCACGGCGATCGCCGTCGACCGGCCGGTCCAGGTCTTCGCCACCGAGCACTACCGGCGGCCGGTGCAGGCCTGGACGTGCGCGGCGGCTCCCGTGCACGATCCGCGGACCGGGCGTCTGCTGGGCGCGGTGGACATCACGGGCGGCGACGGGCTGGCCCATCCGCACAGCCTGGCGTTCGTGCAGGCGGTGGCGCGGGCGGCGGAGTCGCAGCTGGCGCTGCTGTCCCCGGCGCCACCGGCCGGCGACGGCATGAGGTTGTCTGCTCTCGGGCGGGACGAGGCGGTGCTGGTGGCCGGCGGGCGGCGGACGCGCCTGAGCCGCCGGCACAGCGAGATCCTGGTGCTGCTGGCCGCGCGCCCGCAGGGCATGGGAGGCGAGGAGTTGCTGGCGGCGCTGTACGAGGACGAGTCGGTCACGCCGGTCACGCTGCGCGCCGAACTGTCCCGGCTGCGTGCCGTGCTGCCGCCCGGGACGCTGCGCTCGCGCCCGTACCGGACGGCGGTCCCGCTGGACGCGGACTTCGCGGCGGTGGGGCGCAAGGTCGCCTCCGGGGCCGTCGCGGCGGCGCTCGCGGGGTACTCCGGTCCGCTGCTGCCCGGATCGTGCGCACCCGCCGTGACGCGGCTGCGGCGGCGGCTGGCCGGCGAACTGCGTGCCGCGCTGATCGCGCGCGGCGACCCGGCGCTGCTCGCCGACTGGGCGCACAGCCCGTGGGGCGAGGACGACCTGGAGGTGTGGCGCGCGCTGGCTGCGGCCGTACCGCGTGGGCGCCTCGCTCCCGTACGGGCGCGTGTGGAGGCCCTGGACGCGGAACTCGGCGGTGGCGCAACGCCGTTGCAACGTCCGCGCCCCTAGCCTCGCCGCGAGCACCGGCCCACGGTGCCGTCCCAGGGAGGCCCCGCACATGACCCGTTACGCAGCGCCCGGCACCGAGGGTGCGATCGTCTCGTACGAGTCCCGGTACGACCACTGGATCGGCGGTGCCCCCGTCGCTCCGGCACGCGGTCAGTACTTCGAGAACCCGAGCCCGGTCGACGGCCGCCCCTTCACCGAGATCGCGCGCGGCACCGCCGAGGACGTCGAGCGCGCGCTGGACGCGGCCCACGCCGCCGCGCCCGCCTGGGGCCGGACCGCGCCGGCCGACCGGGCGGGGGTCCTGCTGCGGATCGCCGACCGGATGGAGGCGAACCTGGAGCGGCTGGCAGTGGCGGAGAGCTGGGACAACGGCAAGCCGGTCCGCGAGACGCTCGCCGCCGATCTGCCGCTGGCCATCGACCATTTCCGGTACTTCGCCGGTGCGCTGCGCGCCCAGGAGGGCTCGCTGAGCGAGATCGACGACGACACCGTCGCTTACCACTTCCACGAGCCGCTGGGGGTGGTGGCGCAGATCATCCCGTGGAACTTCCCGCTGCTGATGGCGGTGTGGAAGCTGGCCCCGGCCCTGGCCGCGGGCAACGCGGTCGTCCTGAAGCCCGCGGAGCAGACGCCGGCGTCGATCCACGTCCTGATGGCGCTGATCGCCGATCTCCTGCCGCCGGGCGTCGTGAACGTCGTCAACGGCTTCGGCGTCGAGGCGGGAAAGCCGCTGGCCTCCAGTCCGCGCGTCGCCAAGATCGCTTTTACGGGTGAGACCACGACGGGGCGGCTGATCATGCAGTACGCCTCGGAGAACATCAAACCCGTCACCCTGGAGCTGGGCGGCAAGTCACCGAACATCTTCTTCGACGACGTGTGGGCGGCGGACGACGACTTCCGCGACAAGGCGCTGGAAGGGTTCACCATGTTCGCCCTCAACCAGGGCGAGGTGTGCACGTGTCCGTCGCGGGCCCTGATCCAGCGCGGCCACTACAGCGAGTTCCTGGAGGCCGCCGTGGCGCGGACGGAGCGCATCGTCCCGGGCCACCCCCTGGACACCGGGACGATGATCGGCGCCCAGGCCTCCCACGACCAGCTCCAGAAGATCCTGTCCTATCTCGACATCGGTCAGCAGGAGGGCGCCAAGGTCCTGACGGGAGGCCGGCGCGTCGAGCACGACGGTGAACTTGCGGGCGGCTACTACGTGCAGCCCACCATCCTGGAGGGCGACAACCGGATGCGGGTCTTCCAGGAGGAGATCTTCGGCCCGGTCGTCGCGGTCACCTCGTTCACCGACTTCGACGACGCCGTCACGACGGCCAACGACACCCTGTACGGCCTCGGCGCCGGCGTGTGGACCCGCGACCTCAACACCGCGTACCGCGCCGGCCGCGCCCTCCAGGCGGGGCGGGTGTGGACGAACTGCTACCACGCCTACCCGGCGCACGCGGCCTTCGGCGGCTACAAACAGTCGGGCATCGGCCGCGAGACCCACAAGATGATGCTGGACCACTACCAGCAGACCAAGAACCTCCTCGTCTCATACTCGCCGAAGAAGCTCGGCTTCTTCTAGAGCCTGAAGTCGGGTTGCTTGGAGGCATCGTCGCGCTCCAGGCAACCCGTCATGAACTGCCTGGTTCGTTCCACCGCGCCCCAGGCGGGGTGGGGGCAGACGCGGGCACCGCCGCTCGACACCGCGGGGTTGCCACTGCCACAACACCAAGTTCTGGACCACGCGGTCCAACGCCCTGATCGTCGGCCTCTACCAGCACAACGCCGAGCAGCTCGGCCGCACCATCGTCACCGCGGCGGAGGTCAGAGGACTGCCTCTTCGTCCGCCGCCGGTTCGCACGAGTGGCTGCCCGAGCGCCGTGGACCCCTTTCGGTAACGTGATCACAGCTGCATGGAGTGCCCATGTGTCCGGCTGGTCCGTGCCAGGGCTTCCGGCGGAGAGTGATGAGGATGAGGCTGCAATGAGTGAACTGACGAAGCCCGAGGTCGAGATTCCGGAGGGGGATGCACCCACCGAGCTGACCATCCGGGACCTGGTCGTCGGGTACGGGGCCGAGGCGAAGCCCGGCATGGTTGTCAGGGTTCACTATGTCGGGGTCACCTTCGAGTCCGGGAAGGAGTTCGACTCCTCCTGGGACCGGGGCCAGCCGTTCAAGTTCGCCCTGGGCGGTGGCCGGGTCATCAAGGGCTGGGACCGGGGGGTGAGGGGGATGAAGGTCGGCGGTCGGCGCGAAATCATCGTTCCCCCGCGTCTCGGTTACGGCAAGCAGTCACCCTCGGCGTTGATCCCGGCGGGCTCGACCCTGCTCTTCGTGGTGGACCTGCTCTCAGTCTGAGGCAGGCCCGCTGCTCACCGGGCCGGGGTGAGTGGGCGGTTGTTCGCCTCCTGTCGGCAAGAGGGACGAGGCCGACCGGATTCCTGACCGGCCGGGCCATCGCCGACGCTACAGAATGCGGCCCGCTGCAGGATTCTCCGCGTGCCATGCGGGCGAACCGCCCTGCGACGGACGTGCGGCCTGACGTAAAGCCGCCTTTGTCACGCGGTCGGTCGACTGGCGAGGACATGGGCGTGGCGCGCCTGCACCTGGTCACGTTTCGCCTCCGGACCGATGACGATCACCAGGTGATAGCGGCCCGCGACGAGGACGGCGGCGTTGCGGACGAAAACCTCGCACCCCTGGCCGTCGATCCAGGTGAAGCTGCCGGTGGCGAAGCGTGTCCGGCCGGTTTCCACCAGCCTGATCCCGGTGGCACTGGCCCAGCTCGAGCCGCGGAACGCCGCGAGCTCCGGTTCGTGGTTCTTCTGGTACGTGAGAGGCGAGGAGGAGAAACGGGCCGCCGTGTCACGTCCGGGTACCAGAACGAGGCTCAAGTCGCCATGGGCGTAAAGGAACTGGCCTGGGTGTTCCTGCGATGTTCCGTCCATCCGTCCGGCCCCTCCACCTGGAAGCCGCCCTCCCGGATCAGCCGGTATCCGGGGGCCTTCGGTGCCGTCCGACGCGGGCCGTGGCGGGCCCCCGGCGGCCGGTGCGGACCGTCGCCGGCCCAAGGCGCGGGACTGCGTCCGCCTGGCCGCCGGGGCGTGCTGCCGGACGTGACCCGTGCGGCGTCGGGGCGGTCCGCCAACGCCTTGGGCCCGTATCGGTATGAGGCAGGAAAAGGTCCCTTCACGTGGGGAAGTGTGAACGGAGGGGGCAGAAGATGACGGTTCACGCCAAGCCGGACAGCCGGCCACCCGGACGGCGTGGCACCGGAGCGAGCCGGCGGAAGCGGACGGCGGACACCGGGGGTGGGGGCCGCGACCGGCCGGTCGCGGGATGCGGTCGATTCCACATATGAGCAGTGCGGACAACGGTGTTGCCCGATCAATTTCGGGCGCGGATCGATCAACGGAGGGCTCCCTTCCCGCTCGGTCACCTGCTGAACGCGAAATGACTATGCTCACTTTCCGTGGCGCGCCGCACACGCTGAGCCGAACGCTGCGTTGCGCGCGGACCGAACCCGGTCGCAGAGAGGCGTGCCCGCCGATGCGCCCCCGAGCGTCGTCGGGACACCTGTCGGGACACCCGTACTCGGCCGAGTGAGGTCCCGGCCGTCCCCGGCGCGCCGCGGTACCACCAGTCCACAACTTCCAGACTGTTTAGGACCCTTCGATGGTTCGTTCAGGTGCAACCCCCGGAGCGCTGCCTCGTGCGGTGGCTCCGGTGTGGCTCGTCCCCTCCGGCGTCCTTGCCGGCGCCTGTGCCATAGCGCTGGTCTCCGTTCCCGCGCAGATACGCACGCCGGTCGCCTGGTGCGGGCTGGTCGCGGTACTCCTGACGGCCGTCACCTGCGCGGAGACGGGGCGCCGGGCACGCTCGGTGGACGCGGCCCGCCACGCACGGGCGCGTGCCGAGGTGCAGCAGTACTACGCGCAGCGTGAGACCGCGTTGTTCGCGCGCCTCTCCGATCAGCGGGCCACCACCGTATGGCTCGCCGAGGAGCTCCTCCCCGCGGCCGTCGCCCGCCTGCAGAAGGGGGAGCCCGTATCGGAGATCATGCAGTCCGTCACGTTCGGGGAACACCTCGACGGCGAGTTCGCCGAGGCACTCCGGGCCGCCCTGCGGACGCTGCTGGAAGCCGTGGACGCGGAGGAACGCACCCGCGACTCCTCGCAGCGGGCCCTGGTGGCGATCGCACGGCGGGTCCAGGCGATCGTGCACCAGCTCGCCAAGGACCTGCGCGACATGCAGATCCTGCACGGCAACGACGTCGTGGTCTCGCACGGCCTGCAGGACATCGACCACCGCAACGCCCTCATCGGGCGCCTCGCGGCCAGCATCGCGGTCCTGGGCGACGCCCGGCCGGGGCGCCAGTGGTCGAAGGCGATCCCGCTGTACGACGTCGTCCGCGGTGCCATGTCCCGCATCGTCGACTACCCCCGCGTGAGGTTGCAGTCGGTCACGGAGGTGGCGGTGGTCGGCCAGGGAGCCGAGCCGCTGATCCACCTGCTCGCCGAACTGCTCGACAACGCCACGACCTTCTCCCCGCCGCACGCGCCGGTCGAGGTCACCGCCAGCGAGGTGCCCTCCGGCATCGCGATCGAGATCGAGGACCGCGGGGTCGGGCTCACCGAGGAGGTCCGCCGGCGCGTCGACCGCGTGATGGCCCGGGCGTCCTCCGGCATCGACCTGGCCGACCTCGGCGAGGCCACCCAGCTCGGCCTCCCCGTCGTCAGCCGGCTGGCGCGCGAGCACGGACTCGACGTCGACCTGCGCACCTCCGCGTACGGCGGAGTGCGGGCCGTCGTGCTCGTCCCGCGCCGCATGATCACCACCGTCCAGCAGCCCGCTCCGAAGGTCCCGCACCCCACGCCGAGGCCGATGGGCAGACCGACCGTGCCGAGGCCGACGATGACGCGCGACGACGCAGCAGATTCCGGCAGGGCCCCGCAGACCGTCAACGGACTCCCGCAGCGGCGACGCGAGTCGCCGGTACCGACTCCGGTCGTCCGGACCACCCCCGAGCCCCCCGCCGCTCCGGCCGCCTCCCCGGGCACGACCGGCGCGCCACGGCAGCCGGGCCTGATGTGGGAGGCCTTCAGCGGGGAGAAGAGACCGGGCACCGACCCTTCCATCCGAACCAGCGAGCCATCAGACGAGGGTGAGTAACCGTGCCGCCACTGCCCAACATGGACTGGATGCTCAAGGAGCTTGCGGCCAGCGTCCCGTACGTCCGACACGTGGTCGTGTTGTCGTCGGACGGTCTGTGCATCGGTCAAGCGAACACGGAGCCCGACACCGCCGACGCCATCGCGGCCGCCTGTTCGGGCATCCAGAGCCTGGCGAAGGCCATCGCGCAGAAGTTCCCGCACGGTGACGGCTCGACCCGCATGGTCGGGATCGAGGTCGACGGCGGCTACTTCTCCCTCATGGCGGCCGGCCCCGGAGCGTATCTCGCGGTGCTGGCCGACGAGGAGGTGGACGCGGGGCTGCTGGGCGACCGGATGCGCACGCTGGTGGTCCGGATCGGCCAGCACATGACCAGCCCGCCGCGTGATGACGTCGGGCAGGCGATGTGACGGCGGAGAACCAGGGCGCGTGGGACGAGGGAAGTCCCGTACCGCTTTACGTCATCTCCGGTGGCCCGGGTTCCTCGGCCAAGGGGTTCAACCTGGTCACCCTCATCGCGTCGAGGTCCGCGCCCGAGCCCGGTATGCAGCCCGAGCAGGCGGCCATCCTGACCATGTGCCAGTACCCGCTGTCCGTGGCCGAGATCTCGGCGTACCTCAGTCTGCCGTTCAGCGTCATCACGGTGCTGCTCTCCAAGCTGGTGGACAACGAGCGGGTTGAGGCCACTGCTCCCGTCCCCGTCGCGGCGGTTCCCGAACTCGGCCTTCTGGAGGCGGTGATCCATGGACTACGTAAGCTCTGACGCACTCGCCGCCGGCCCCCGCCGCTCGGACGTGCTGCTGCCGCACGGCGCCAAGGGCGTCAAGGTGGTGATCGTCGGCGGCTTCGGCGTGGGCAAGACGACGATGGTCGGTGCGGTGAGTGAGATCCCGCCCCTGACCACCGAGGAGACGATGACGCAGGCCGGCGTCGGGATCGACCACAACCCCGGCGCGGAAGGCAAGAACACCACCACCGTCGCGCTGGACTTCGGCCGCATCAGCATCAACGAGGAGCTGATCCTCTACCTCTTCGGCACGCCGGGACAGGAGCGCTTCTGGTTCCTGTGGAACGGCATCTTCGAGGGGGCGCTCGGTGCCGTGGTCCTCATCGACACCCGGAGGATCGAGGTCTGCTTCGAGATCATCACCCGTCTGGAAGACCGCCGCGTTCCCTTCGTCGTGGCCGTCAACACCTTCCCCGAGGCGCCCCAGCACCCGGTGCACGCCCTGCGCGCCGCCCTGGCCCTCAACGACTCGGTGCCCATCATCACCTGCGACGCACGCGACCGGTCGTCCAGCCGCGACGCCCTGCTCTCGCTGATGGGCTACCTGTGCACCCTCGCCGCCGCCCAGGAGTCCGTATGACCGTCCCGCCCACCGACCACACCACCACGGAGCCGGGGGCCACCCCGCCCCGGGGCTGCCCGCACGCCGACACGGGAATCGACGGCCTGACCCGGCTCCACGGGCCCACCGCCGAGACCGACCCCATGGGCCTGTACGAGAAGCTGCGCGCCGCCCACGGTCCGGTGGCGCCCGTCCTGCTCGACGGCGACGTACGGGCCTGGCTCGTCCTCGGGTACCTGGAGAACCGTGACGTGGCCAGCCGCTCCACGCAGTTCTCCCGCGCCCCCCGCACCTGGCACGGCTGGAAGAGCGGCGAGATCGACGCCGCCACCTCGCCGCTGGTGCCGATGATCGGGTGGCGGCCCGACTGCGTGTGCGCGGACGGCGAGGAGCACCAGCGCCTGCGCGGCGCGGTGACGGCCGGCCTCGACCAGTTCGACCACCGCGGTATCCGCCGCCACATCACCCGCTTCGCCCACCAGTTGATCGACGGGTTCTGCGAGCGGGGCGAGGTGGAGCTGGTCAGCCGGTTCACCGAGCACCTGCCCATGCTCGTGCTCACCCACCTGCTCGGCATGCCGGACGAGTCCGGGCCCAGGCTCGTGCACGCGGCCCGCGACCTGTTCAAGGCCACGGAGACGTCGCTCGCGAGCAACGCCTACGTGCTGGAGGCCCTCGAACAGCTCGTCCTCATGAAGAAGAGCGCGCCGGGGCAGGACATCGCCTCCGTGCTGCTGTCCCACCCGGCCGGCCTCACGGACGAGGAGGTGAAGCACCACCTGCGCCTGATCCTGCTCGCGGGCTACGAGACGACCGCCAACCTCATGTCCAACGTGCTGCGCATGGTGGTCACCGACCCGCGCTTCCGCGGCTCGCTCGCGGGCGGCCAGATGACCCTGCCGGAGGCGGTCGAGCAGGTGCTCTGGGACGAGCCGCCGCTGATGGTGTGCCCGGGCCGCTGGGCCACCGGGGACACCAGCCTCGGGGGCCAGGAGATCAAGGCGGGCGACATGCTCCTGCTGGGCCTCGCCGCGGGGAACGTCGACAAGGCGATCCGCCCGGACCCCTCGACCCGGGTGCACCACAACCGCGCGCACCTGTCATTCAGCGCCGGTGCCCATGAGTGCCCCGGCCAGGACATCGGCCGTGTCATCGCCGACACCGGCATCGACATCCTGCTCACCCGGCTGCCCGACATCGCCCTGGCCGTCCCCGAGGAGCGGCTCACCTGGCGCTCCTCCACCTGGTCCCGGCACCTGACGGCGCTGCCCGTGACGTTCGCGCCCCGCCTGCCGGAGGCCCATGACGTGACGGCCCCGCTGCCCGCTCCGCCGCCGCCCAGCAGCACGGTCCCGGCGGCACCCCAACTGCCGCCGGCCGACGTGGCGGTGGGCCGGGGCGGGCCCCGCACCACCTGGCGGGCCAGGCTGCGGCGGTTCCTGCGGGGGCGGTAGGCCCCGCGGCGCCCGTCGGGGCGGGCACCGGCCCCGCCCCGGGGCCGGTGCCGCGGGACCGCCGGTCGGCGGTGCGTCTCAGGAGGCCGGGACGCACCGCCGGCCGGCGGGCGCCCGCTCCTGCCACGGGCCGTCCGCGGGCGCGTAGCGTGGCGCCCCGCTGTACCAGGCGTGGAGCCCGGACAGGAAGCCGCACGCGCCCCGCACCCAGGCATCAAGCTCGGCTCTTTCCACACGGTTCAGCGCGGCCCGCCGTACGAGCACGGGCAGTTCGCTGCGTCTGAGGTGCTCGAAGTGGCGCAGGCGGGCGGTCACCAGATCCGCGGCGGCGCGCATCGCCTCCGGGACGGAGATGCCCAAGGAGGTCTCGAGGACGACGACGAGGTTGTTGACGTCGCGTTCGTCGTGCACCTCCCGGTGGTAGGAGGCGATGTCGTTCGCCAGCCCCATGTAGTCCATGAAGGCGTCCAGCAGGGCGCCGAAGGTCCTGCTGCGCCGTATCCGTTCCGGGACCCGGGCACCGGTCGACAGCTCGACCGAGTAGGGGGCGGTGTAGGCGGCGAAGCTCTCACGGCGGAACTGGGCGTACTCGATGACGTCGGGGACGCGGCCCGTGCGGCTGTTGATCAGTTCCTGCACCCCGGCGTCTATGTACCGTGCCAGGGCCTCGTTCAGCCTCCGCCGCCAGTGGGCCAGCCTCGGGGGGAACAGCCGCTTCTGGAGGTCGGCCATGCCCCGCTCGACGGCGTTGACCGGCTCCGGCAGCCGCGCGCCCGGCTCCGGGGGCAGGAAGGCGTGGAGGCGGGCCGTGAAGGCCTGCGCGCCCGCGAGGTCGCCCGTCTGCTTGAAGGCGGAGGCGAAGTAGTCGTCCCATGCCAGGGCCCAGAGGTTGAACCGGTGGTTGAGCCGCAGGTCGGCGAGCGAGGCGTCGGGCAGCGCCCAGGCGGTCAGCTGGTCGACGGCCATGGCGTGGAACTGGGACGTCGTCCAGATCCCCCGGCGGGCGGCCTGTTCGCCGCCGACCAGCATGCCCATCTCCCGCGCCCACGCCTCGCTCTCCGCGTGCAGGGCCGGCAGGTACGGGTTCACCCTCGTCGAGTACGGCATCCAGAGTATGGGGAGCTTGATGGTCTGCCCTGTCATGAGATCCCTGCTTCCCTTTCGGCGCATCGGTGGGCGGACCACCCCTGCGAGTGGCTGCCCTTGCGTGTTCCGCTCTCGGTCCGGTCGGAGCGCTCATGCCCGTGGGCGGCACGCCGCCGTGGCGCTCCGTGCGTGGCTCGGCGTGCTGTGGGGGGATCGGGGGGCCGGCAGGGCCCGCACACGACCGGCGCGTACATGGCCGCCCTCCGGGGTCGGAACACCGGGGCGCTGCGGCCGGTCGCCACGGCCGGGACGCCGCGGCGGCGGTACGGGCGTACGGGGCCCCGTCACGGGTGCAGGTGCATCCCGTGGCGGGTGTGCGGCTCGCCCGGGTCGTGCCCTTCGACGGAGGACGGGAGGACCGCGAACGTCACTTCCTGGGGCATGGTTTCTCCCTCCGGGCCGGCCCTTGGGTCGACGATCCACTGCTGCCACGGGGGAAGGACACCACACCCTTCCCGCCCCGCGGTGCCCCCAACCGTGCCCAACCCCTCCGATCCACAACCCCAAATCGCCATCTTCGGCGCACAACGAGGGGCGGTTTGTACGGGATTAAACGATCCTTCTGGTCAGGTTGGCTCAAAAGCGATGCAGAAGTCGGCCATGATCGACCACCGGCCGTAGGGCGGACGCCCCCGGGCGGTGGCGGACGAGCACGGCCAACAGGCCCTGGACGGGCCGGCGGTGCGCCACCGGGTCGACGCCTGCCCCGAGGGGCGTTCGGCTCTGCCGGCGGCGGCCGACGCGCCCCACGGGGCTCGGGATTCACGTGCTCCCCGCTCCCCACGCCCGTCCGACCCCACCTACAGCCGCGGCGTGCCCCGCGGCACACCAAACCTCAAGCAGTGCACGATTTACCTATAGGTTATAGTTAAATTTCGATAGGGTTTAGGAACAGCAAGAACAGGTGATGGTTGTGGTTCGGGCAGGACTGAACCCGGAGCGGCTGACGCTCGCCGGTGCGGATCTGGCCGACGAGGCCGGTTTCGAGCAGGTGACCCTGTCCGCGCTCGCCCGGCGTTTCGACGTGAAGCCGGCGAGCCTGTACGCGCATGTGAAGAACTCCCACGAACTCAAGACCCGGATCGCGCTGTTCGCGCTGGAGGAACTCGCCGACCGGGTCGCCGACGCCGTTGCCGGGCGCGCGGGCAAGGACGCGTTGATGGCCTTCGCGAACGCCTACCGGGACTACGCCCGGGCACACCCCGGCCGGTACGAAGCAGCGCGGTACCGGCTCGACCCGCAGACCGCCGCCGCCGGCGCCGGCGTCCGGCACGCGCAGATGACGCGGGCGATCCTGCGCGGCTACGACCTGGCCGAGCCGGACCAGACGCACGCGGTCCGCATGCTGGGCAGCGTCTTCCACGGCTACGCCTCCCTGGAGGCGGCCGGCGCTTTCGACCACACGGACGTCGCCGCGCAGCAGTCCTGGGCATGGACCCTGGACTGCCTCGACACCGCGTTGCGGAGCCGGTCCACCTCCTGACCGGCCGCGTCACCCGCGACGGGGGTCCCCATCCCGACCAGACACCGGCTTGAGGCAATGAGCACCGAACAGAAGCTGATCACCACCCCCGTCACCGCCGACTTCCTGCGCGGACACCTCGACGTGGAAGAAACCGCCCATGGCCTGCTGCCGCACCGGCTGCCCGCCTGGGCGCGCCGCCGCATCCCCGATGACCGGCTGGCCGTGGCCGAGGCCCAGCCCTCCGGCGTCCGGCTGGCCTTCCGTACCAGCGCCACCACCATCCGCCTGGACGCCCTCCCCACCAAGCGCGTCCACCGGGGTTTCCCGCCCCCGCCGGACGGCATCTACGACCTCCTCGTCGACGGCCGCCTCACCAGCCAGGCCACCGTGGCCGGCGGGAACCTGCACACCATCACCGACATGCGGACCCAGACCGCGGAATTCACCCCGGGCCCGGCGGGCACCGCCCACTTCACCGACCTGCCCAACGGCGGGAAGGACATCGAGATCTGGCTCCCGCACGGGGAGATCACCGAGGTCATCGCCCTGCGCACCGACGCCCCCGTCGAACCCGCCCCGGTTACGGGGCGCCGCGTGTGGCTGCACCACGGCAGCTCCATCAGCCATGGATCCAACGCCGTCTTTCCCAGCACCATCTGGCCCGCCCTGGCCGCCTCCGCGGGCGATGTGGAGCTGATCAACCTCGGGTTCGGCGGCAGCGCACTGGTCGACCCGTTCACCGCCCGCGCGATGCGCGACACCCGCGCGGACCTGATCAGCCTCAAGCTCGGCATCAACGTCGTCAACGGCGACACCATGCGCCTGCGCGCGTTCGTCCCCGCCGTCCACGGCTTCCTCGACACCATCCGCGAGGGCCACCCCACAACCCCCTTGCTCCTGGTCTCCCCCATCCTGTGTCCGACCCACGAGAACACTCCCGGGCCTCTCATGCCGGACCTCTCCAGCGGAACCCTGACCTTCAAGGCCACCGGTGATCCGGCCGAGACCGCCGCCGGACGGCTGACACTCACGATCGTCCGCGACGTCCTGGCCGACATCGTCAGGCAGCGGTCCATCGAGGACCCCCATCTCCACTACCTCGACGGACTCGATCTCTACGGCGAGAGCGACCACGACGAGTTCCCCCTGCCGGACGCGATCCACCCCAGCCCCGAAGGACACCGCCGCATCGGGGAGAACTTCGCCAAGCTCGTCTTCGCGGACGACGGGCCCTTCGCCATCCCGACCGGCTGACCCGGACACCCGTGCCCCGGCGGGGAGAGCAGGACCGCCGAGTCCTCCGTACCGCACGACCCCGCAGGCGAACCGGACTCGGCCGCACGTCCCGGGACTGCCCACCGGGGCAGGCCGGAGGCCGTCACCGGTTGGCTGTCAGGAGAGCGTGGGCGTGGCGGACCAGTGCCCGGCGTACCTCGTCGGGGGAGAGCACGGTGAGCGGTGTGGCCAGGCCGAGGAGGTAGATGGCGAGCTGATCGGCGCTGTTGCCGCCGATCTCGACCACGGTGGCTTCCGGGCCGTCAGGGCGGTGTGTGCCAATGGTGGGTGGGATCGTCTGCAGGGCCCGGTCCAGCGGGAGCGGAAGGCGGACCGTCGTGCGGACGGGGTAGACGACGCTCGCTATCCCCCGGGAGACGAGTGCTGCGGCGTCGGGCGGATCGGTCACATCGGCCGGTTCCATGGTGGGGCGGACGCTCACCACCCGGTCGGCTCGAAAAGTGCGCCATTCCTGTTTGGCGACGTCCCGTGCGACCAGGTACCAGCGCAGGCCGGTATGGACCAGGCGGTAGGGGTCGACGGCTCGCACGGAGACCCGGCCGGAGTGATCCCGGTAGGAGAGGGTGGCGCGCAACGCGCTGTGGCAGGCTCGCGCCAGTTCCAGCAGGAGAGGTGTGTCGATCTGCGACTCGCCGGAACGGGGCGTGTGTTCAAGCGTGCCGCCCAGCGCCTCCAGCTGGTCGGCGAGGCGGGTGGGCAAGCTCTGGCGGAGCTTGAGCAGCGCGGAGAGAGCGGCCTGCCCGGTGCCGAGGACTCCGCTGAGCGCGGTCTCGCGCAGCGCGACGGCGACGGCAAGGGCCTCTTCGTCGTCCAGGACCAGCGGCGGCGTCCGGACGCCGGGGCTGAGCCGGTAGCCGCCCCAGGGGCCGGGCGCCGATTCGACCCCGTAGCCCAGGTCTCTCAGCCGGGCGATGTCCCGGCGAACCGTGCGGTCGGTGACCGCCATGCGTTCGGCCAGTTCACGGCAGGTCCATTCGGAGCGCGCCGACAACAAAGACACCAGGCGCAGCAGCCGGGAGGAGGTTCTGATCACAATCTCCCAGTGTCCCGTACGACCAGGACACCACCTGTCAGGGTCACGGCCTACGGTCCGGTCCCATGAACAACCCAGAGATCCGACTGCTGTCCTTCGACTTCGACTGCCCCGACCCGGCTGAACTGGCCCGGTTCTACGGCGAAGCCCTCAACCTGCCCGTGCTGTACCGCAGCGACGACTTCGTCCTGCTGGGGCGGGAGGGAGCCCCAGGGCTCGGCTTCGTCCGCCAGGCCGACTTCCGGCCCCCGGCATGGCCCGACCCCGCGCACCCCAAGCAGGCCCACCTCGAACTGGGCGTCGACGACCTGGACGCCGCGCAGGAGCGGATGCTCGCCCTGGGCGCCGTCCTGCCTTCCTTCCAACCGCGCCCCGATGCGTGGCGGGTGCTCCTGGACCCGGCGGGCCACCCCTTCTGCCTGTCGACCCACGGGGTTTGAGCCCGCCGCCGGTCCCGTACGCGGCTCCGGTGAGGGGGCGGCGGAGACGTACGCCAAGCGTGATCGCAGCCTGCCCTACAGGGTGTCAACCAGTCTCAGTGAACGCGCCGATCGGGAATCCGGTCCCCGATCGGCGCGTCAACGGGTCGCGGTCTCAGGTGAGATGCCGGGCGAAGAACCTCAGCGTGCTCTCCAGCTCGAACGCCGGGATCTCTCCGTGCTTGCCGGGGTTGGCGTGCAAGGTCTTCTCGGCCGAGGCCAGGGCGTCGAACAGCGCCAAGCTCTGCACCCGCGGTACCCGCTCGTCGTCCCACTGCACCAGGAACTCCACCGGAACGGTGATCCGCGCGGCGGCCTCCGCCGATGCCGGCGCACCGCCCAAGCCCAGCACCGCCGCGCGGACCCGCGGTTCGGCAGCGACGAACGGAACGCCGAGGCCGCACCCCAGCGAAACTCCCCAGTAGCCGACCGGGCCGGCGCCGACGTGTTCGAGTCGCTGTACCGCGTCCAGGACCGCCCGCCATTCCGGCACGGTCCGCCGGGCCACGAGTGCCTGGAAGTCGGCGATCAGCGGGGCCAGATCCTCACCGGCCGCCACGCGAGCCTGGTTCTCGGCCACGAGCCGGTCGTACTCCTCGACCTTCGGCCGGTCGCCATGGGCGGGAACGTCGACCGCCACGACCGCGAAACCGCATTCGGTCACGAAGCGGTGTGCACGAGCCAGGATGCCAGGGGCCTTCTTGTGCTGACCGCCACCGTGTCCCATCAGGACGAGCGGACGAGTGGCGACGGCACCTTCCGGTGTCCACAACACGCCAGGTATCTCGCCGAGGGTGAAGAGTTGTTCGCGGACGCCGTCGGACGACGTCTCAGAGATGAAGCGCACAGCGATTCATGCCTTTCGGGATGCCTCCGCGGGCGCTCCCAAAGCCATGCGAGGGAGGGAGGCCCGACCTGTCAAAGCGTTGATCGGTCTCACCTCCTTCGGTTCGCAGCGGTGCACGGCGGCAGGAACGTATCACGAAGGACTTCGCCTGACCCGGGCGGAGGCCGACGAGGCGAAGGTTGGGACGGCACCGGGCGATCCGAACGAAACGGCCCAGCCTCCCGTGTACCGGCGGGGAGTCGGAGCCGTGAGGGAAATCGCGACCGGCATCGCTGGGAACCGGTTCGGAGCTGAGCAGGAAGCGAGGCTGCCGCGTCTCGGTGGCTTCTGTCGAGGGGAGCAAGCGCTGGGCGGAACAACCCGGTCGACGGGGACCGGTGCGATACCTGATCATGCGTCCATGTCGCTGAGAGAGACCCTTGCCCGAGTCGATGCGGACCTGGCCGCCGGCCGGGTTCCCGTCGCGCGCCAGCGTCTGCGCGGTCTGGTCTCGTCCTTCCCGTACGACCTGACGCTCCGCCGCCGTCTGGCCGAGGTGTACCGGCTCTACGGGGATGCCGCCGAGGCCGGACGCTGGATGTACCTCGAGGAGGACCGGATCGCCGCCGAGACCGCCGCCTTCGAGCAGCGGTACGGGTCTCCCGCATGGCGAATGAAGGCCCTCGCCTGGCGCGGTCCCGAGGCGATGGCCGCCACTCCCTTCGCGGAGAGGCAGCTGGTCGCGGTGCGGACCGCCTGCGCCGAGGAGCTGGGACATCCCGTCGACTGGGACGACCCCGCCTCTTACCGGGACGGCCTGGAGGAGAAGTACGAGGAGGTGCCCTTCCGGCCGTGGACGGTCGGCGGTGTGCTGACGGGCGGCGGTTGCCTGGTGGGGGCGCTCGCGTTCATCGCGGTCTGGGTGAACGGAGTCGTCGCCCTCTTCGACTGACCCGCAGGGTCGCGAGAGCCCGGTGGGGACGTGAGGCCCGGACTCGGGGGGTGTGCGGTCCGGTGGGGTGCCGGTCGCTTCCGGGTGGTGCGTACGCAGGGCGGGAGGGGTTCCGGACGGAGCGGTCCACGGCGGTGGGTCGGACGACCGCGACGGCACGCGGCGGGCTCCGGCGGGCTTCGGCGGGCTTCGGCGAAAAACTTCGCGGAGGGCGGCAACCTCCCGGCCACTCGCACGTCGTGGGGGGTGAAGGGCGTGATCCCGCGCCCCCAGATCCAGTCGGGAGAACCACCGTGCCCCACCTGAAGCGCGCCATCCTCACCGTCGCCGCCGTCGGCGCACTGAGCGCCGGCGCTCTGACCGCCGCCGGGCCGTCGTGGGCGGCCGCCGGGCCGGGCGCCGCACCGAGCGCGACGCCTTCGCCCGTTCCGTCGCCGGCCGCGACCGGTGCCCCGAGCGCCGTGCCGTCTGCCACCCCGTCGCCGACGGCCTCCGTCCCGCCGAGCACGATCCCCACCGCGGCACCGGCACCGGCGACCAGCGCCGCCCCGGGCTCCCCGCGGCCCAGCGCGGAGCCGTCCGCCGGGCCCGAGCTCGCGCATACTGGTGGCTCCAGCGCCACCAACACCGCCATGGGGGCCGGCGCCGCCGGGCTCATCGCGCTCGGGGCCGGGACCGTGTTCCTCGTGCGGCGGCGCGCTTCCCGCTGACGTGCTCGCTACGAGGAACCCCGTGCTCCACCACGCCCTGCCGTTCCGCCCGGCCGCACCCGTGCTCCCTCGGGTGCGACCGGGCGGCGGGCGGGGCGTGCGTGCGGCGCTCCGCGCCCTGTTGCTGCGCCGCGACCGGGTGGCGGCCGCCCCGCCCGTACCGCACCCGCGTGAGGAACCGCGGTGGTCCGCGGGGCCGTACGGGGGCGCAGCAGCCGGACCGCCGACCGTCACCGACCTCTACCACGCCCACCGCCTGGGCATGGTGCGTCTCGCCGTGCTGCTCGTCGACGACCTGGCGACCGCCGAGGACGTCGTCCAGGACGCCTTCACCGCGCTCTACCGGCGTCACGGCGAGCACGTCTCCGAGGTCGACAACGCCTTGGCGTACCTGCGCACCTCGGTCGTCAACGCCTCGCGTTCGGTGCTGCGGCGCCGCCGGACGGCCCGTGCCTGGACGCCGCCCGCACCGGCCGACGTCCCCTCCGCCGAGGAGCACGTCGTGCTGGACGAGGCGCACCGGGAGGTTCTGGCCGCGCTGGGCCGGCTCACCCCGCGCCGCCGCCAGGTGCTGGTGCTGCGGTACTGGGCCGACCTCAGCGAGGCGGAGATCGCCCGCACCCTGGGGATCAGCCGGGGAGCGGTCAAGTCGAACGCCAGCCGTGCCCTGGACGCGCTGGAACGGATCCTGGAGGGACGGGTATGAGGGCCGACGGGGAACGCGGACGTGCCGTGGAGAGCCGGCTCCGTCAGGCGCTCGAGGCGCGTGCCGAGTCGGTGGGCGTACGGGACCTGCGGCCGACCGCGCCGCCGCGGCCGGCCGCCGGCCGGTCGTGGTGGTCCCCGTACGCCCGGGCCCGCAGGGTCCGGCTCGCGGGCGTGGCCGGTCTGGTGGCCGCGGTGGTGGCGGGGGTCGCCCACTTCGGGCCGGGTGCCGCTCCGGCCGGCCCCCGCCCCGTCCCGCCGGCCGGGCCGCCCGGCGTCACGTCACCGCCCCCCAGCCCGGCTCCCAGCCCGAGCCCTCGCCCGAGCTCCCCGGGCGGTGCACCCGTCCCCAACCCGAGCGGGACACCGACGCCGACGCCGGACCCGAGCGGGACACCGACGCCCGACCAGAGCGGGGCGAGCCCGGACCCGGGCGGGGCGCCACCGACCCGTACGGCGGACGCGACGCCCAGCCCCCGGCCGAGCTTCACCGTGCCGCGGGACCCGGCCGCGGGGCCCTCCGCGGGGCCCTCCGCCACGCCCGGCTCCGGCGGCGCCGGTGCGTGAGGGAGCGGGGCCACCGCCTCCTCCCGGGCGCGCTCGCCTCAGGGCGACGCCGGGTAGGAGGCCACCACCTTGCCGCCGCTGTCGGTGGCGAGGTAACCGGAGACCATGTACTCGTTGGTGAGGTAGTACATCAGGGTGGGCCGGTCGGAGTTGAACGTCCACCGTTTGACGATGACGTACCGCAGGTTCGGGTTCTCCACGTTGAGTTCGCGCTCGCCGCGCTTCATGAGCGCGGAGAGGCCGTCCCAGTCCATGGCGGTCGGGTCGAAGGGCTGCTCGTCGGCGGAGTCGCGGCTGATGGCGCCACCGGGCCCCGTCCTCGTCGCCACCCCGTTGCGGTACTGGTACCTGTCGTAGGTCTTGGCGCCCGGCCCTGTGGGGATGTCGGCCAGAGCGTAGTCCTCGTAGAAGGTCACCTCCTTGACCTGCGGGTTCCCGCTCGCCTCGCGGAACGCCCCGAGGACGGTGCGGACGTTCGCCGTGGTGAGGAGCGTGCCCTTGACCGTGGCTCCGGCGCTGTCGGCCGAGGGGGCCGTCCCGCTGCCGGAGGTGGCGCCCTGTCCGCCGGACGCGGGGGTGCGCGGGGCGGAACTCGACGCCGGGGTGCGGCCCTTGCCCTGGTCGGTCCCCTCCTCGCCGGTCGGCCAGTTCAGCGCCGCGACCACCACGACCGCGGCGGTGGCCGCCGCGGCGGCGGACACGGTGGCGGCGCGGCGGCCCGCCGAGCGGCGGCCGGGCGGTACGGGCGGCCCGAACATGCCGTTCCGCTCGGTGGTGTGCGGCGTCCAGGCGTGGGGGTGGGAGTGGGCCTGGCCGGCGGCGTACGCCGGGTGCCCGCCGTACGGCGCCCCTGGCGCCCCGTGGGCCGGCGTCGGTGCGGCGTGCGGGGCGTGGCCGGGCGCGGACGCCGGTCCGGACGGTCCGGACGGAGCACCGTGCGGGGCGTCGTGAGGTGTGTCCCGGGGGTCGGTGGCGGCGGCGGGCCGGTCCCCCGGCTGCTGCTGCCGGGGAGCCTCGTGCCGCGAGGCGTCGGCCGGCGCGGGGACCGCTCCGGCCGCGGACGCCTCGCGCAGCAGGCGCTCCAGCTCGGCGCCGTCGGGGCGCTGCGCGGGGTCGCGGACCAGCAGCCGGTCCAGTACGGGGCCGAGCGCGCCCGACCTGACCGGCGGCGGGATCGGGTCGTCGAGGACCGCGACCACGGTGGCGAGGCTGGTGGCCCGACGGAACGGGTGGTGGCCTTCGGCCGCCACGTACAGCAGCATGCCGAGCGACCACAGGTCGGAGGCCGGGTTGCCCTCCTCGCCGCGCACGCGCTCGGGCGCGATGAACTCCGGTGAGCCGATGAGGTCGCCGGTCGAGGTGAGCCGGGACGTCGCCTCGGACAGCACGGCGATCCCGAAGTCGGTCAGGACGGCGCTGCCGTCGGGACGCAGCAGAACGTTCGCGGGCTTGACGTCGCGGTGGTGGATGCCGGCCGAGTGCGCGGCGCGAAGGGCGGACAGGACTTCGAGACCGAGCCGGATCACGTCCGGTACGGGCATGGGGCCCTGGAGGAGCCGGTCGTAGACGGAATTGCCCTCGACCAGTTCCATGACGATCCAGGGGTGCGAGCCGTCGGCGGGCTCGACGATGTGGTGGATCGTCACGACGTGCGGGTTCGACAGGCGGGCCAGCGCCCTCGCCTCGCGTACCGCCCGCTCCCGCAGCTGCGCGGCGAGGCCGGGGTTGGCCTCCTCGACGGCCGGGTCCGGCGGGCGGACCTCCTTCAGCGCCACCTCGCGGTCCAGGGCGATGTCGCGCGCCCGCCAGACCGTACCCATACCGCCGCTGCCCAAGCGGGAGACCAGTTCGAACCGTGCGTCGACCAGGGGTCTACCGCCCTCGCTCATGCTCATGGCCGGTCATCGTAGGCGGCGCGCGCGCCCTCCCGCGCGGCAGGTGCCGGTATCCGGGGGCCCGGCCTCCACCGCGGCCCGGCGCGGGACGCGAGCGGTCGGGGACCGGTCCCTCATTCCCTCGCGGTGGGGCGCCCGGGAGAGGCGTACCGACGTGTCCCCGGGGTGCCGGTCCCGAGGACACCGCTGTCGCGTGCGGTACGGACAGCTCCCTCCACAGCAGCGGAAAACGCGCACGATGCCGGCGTACCGCCGCGGGTACGCTCGCCCGGTGGCGACGACTACGGCGGCTGCCACCGGGGGATGTTCCGTGGCCCGTCCGTCTCGTGCGTCCGGTGCGTCCGGTGCGTCCGGTGCGTCGGCGGCCGGTCGGGTGCCGAGGGTGGGGAATTTTCCAGGACCGATGCCTTCCCCTGCCTGTCGAAGCCCTGCGGAACCTGCCCGCAACAGACTCGGAGGACGCGCGCGTTGAGCGAGGACATGGTGTCGGAGTACCTGCGGTGGATGACCGCCTGCCCCCGCTGCGGCGGCCGGGCGGCGACCACGGGCGGACAGGCCCTGGTGTCCGGTCGTCTTGAGTGGAGCCTGGAGACGGCCTGCGCCGCGTGCGGCGGTCTCGCCGTCTGCGGCCGGGACGACACACCGGCCGAACTGCGCGAGCGGCTCCTCGCGGACGGTGACTGCGGCCCCGCGGTCCTCGAAGTGCCCGGGAGCGGCACCACCGTGGTCGTGACGGTGATGAAGGTGCTCCGCGCCGAGCTGGGTCTGCCGCTGAGCGATGCCAGGGCGGTGGTGGAGGAGGTCCGGTCGGGCGGGTTCACCGGGACGATGCCCGAGACGGCGCGCCTCGCGGACGTCCTGCGCGCGGCGGGCGTCGAGGCGCGAGCCGTTCGCGTGGCCGGGGGCACGCCCGCGGGGGGCCGGCCCGTTCCGTAGTACGGCGGCCGTCCCCGGCCCCCGCCCCGGCGTCGACGCGTGACGGGTCCGGATGCGGACATGCGTGCTGCGTACGGCCCGCACGGCGGATCGCTGCCGGAGTTCCGGGCGGGGCGTCCGCTCCGTGAGAAGGTGTGCCAGCGAGGGGCGAGCGCGGGCGATCGTCGCCCGACGAGGCACGAGGGGTTCCCACCCGGGACCTCCGCCTGCCGGGGATCTCCGCACGCCCACCGAACGTTGGACCCTCGACCGGAGCGTTCCGTGTACGCCCACCACACGGCCCAAGCGATGAGGAGGACCCAGTGAACGCCGCCGAAGAAGGACGGCACCGGTTGGACGCCATCAGCGTGCTCAACGCGAAGCAGACGCTCCTCCAGCTCCTCGGCCGGGCCGGGGTCTACACCGGGGACGCCGAGGAACTGATCGGGCTGGTCGAGGCCGGGGCCCTGACCCTCGCGCACGAGGAGACCGGTGCGATCGCGCGGAGCGCGCCGGGCGGCAAGGGCGAACTGTACGAGTCCGGCTGGCTCGACGGCAGCCAGGCCGTCACCGAGGCGCTCGGCGACCTCGCCGAGCGGGCGCTGCGGCACGCCGTCATGACCGGTCCGTCCGGCCCCGCCCCGGCCCCGGAGGAGCGGCCTCCGGTGCGGCGGATGCAGGTGGAGCGGGCCAAGGTGGCGGTCGTCCCCCTCTACCTCTCGTTCACCACGGAGTCCGACCTGGATCCCGAGGTCTCCGAGCAGGTGCTCACCGCCGTGCTCGGCACCATGAGCGCCCGGCAGCGGGCCGGATACGCGGGACGGCTCGCGGAGTTCGCCTCGGCCCACCGCGCGCGCCTGGAGCGGCTGTACGCGGAGTACGGGCCCGGCAGCACGATCGCGATCCACGGCCGCTACTCCCTCATGCACTCCCCCACCAGCGTCGCCGTGCTGGAGCGGCTCGCCACGGCGCCGGCACCGCTGTGGGAGGAGTGGGACGCCGCCGAACTGCCGCCCGCGTGGCTGGAGGGGCTCACCACCGCCTGGGGCTCGGCCGGCTGACCCCGCTCCCGCACATCCCGTTCCGCTCTTTTCGTCCACCCGCACGGGGCGGCTCCTACGGCCCGGGACCTTCGGCCCTGGGAAAGGGGCCTGCGGACCTGTTGCCCCGTGATCGCCTGATGGTGAGCTGGCCCTGGCCGCGGGTCCCGTCGTCCTCCGCCTCCCCAGGAAGGGCCGTCCCAATGAGCACCTCGATCAGCTTGACCGTACAGACGGTGGACCACGGGTCGACGGCCCTGGCCCTCGCCGGGGAACTCGACCTGGACAGTGCGGCACGCATCGAGCCGGATCTGTTCCTGGCCACGGCGTGGGCCGGCCGGGAGGTCGTCGTGGACATGGCGGGGGTGACCTTCTGCGACACCTCCGGGGTCGAGCTGCTCATGCGGCTCCACCGGCGGTGCGCCACCGAGGGGTGCCGGCTGCGGCTGTGCCGCGTGCCCCGGCAGCCCGGCCGGGTGTTCCGGGTCCTCGGCGTGGACCGGGCGATCCCCTGCTCGTTCACGGGATGAGGCGCCGGCGCGGCGCGGGACGCGGACGCCGCTGAGCCGGACGGCGCCGGTACGGCTCCCGGGCCCGCATGCCGCGGTCGCCCGCCGGGAAGCCCCAGCCATGAACGTCGTGGCAGTGGGTAGGGTGGGCTGCTGTACGGAAGGGGGCCCAGTGAGGGCGGCGCGGACCATAGCGACGCTGGACGAGATCGACGTCGGCGACCACGTCTGTTGGCTGATGGACCCGGTCGACAGGTTTCCGGACGACGCCGACTCCTTCGTCTCGGACGGCGCGCTCTTCGGCGACAAGGTCGTGATCATCGGCTCCGCCGGCGCGGCGCACTGGGCCAACCGGCCGGACCGGCGGAGCGGCCGGCCGGCCGTGGTCGTGCTCGACCCCCACCGCATGGAGGAGCCGCTCCTCGACGCGGTGCAGCGGGAGGCCCGGCAGGCGGACCGCGAGGGGTTCCGCGCGGTGCGGGTGCTCACGGAGGCGGACCCCCGGTCGCGGGGCGTGACGGCCTCCGAGGCGCTGCTCGAAGGAGAGCTGCTCCTGGAGGAGTTCGCCGCGGACAGCGGCGCCATGGTGGTGTGCGCCTACCGGCCCGGCCACTGGGACGTTGCCACTCTGCACCAGGCGATGTGCGTACATCCGCAGAGTCTGGGTAGCCGGTCGGCAGGACCGGGGTTTCGGATGTTCAGCGCGGGAAGCAACTGCTGGAGCGTCGACGGAGTGATCGACTCCGAGGGCGCCGAGGCTTTCGCTGCCGCGATCCGGGCCGCGGCCGTGCGCACGGAGACGGTGCGGCTGCGCTTCGACCGGGTCGAGATGATCGACGCCGCCGGAATGCGCGCCCTCGCCGACGCCGCCCGGCAGGTGCCCGGTCGGACCGTGCTCGTCGAAGGAGCGAACGACACCGTCCGGCTGTGCTGGGATCTCTCCGGCTTCGCCGTTCCCGAGGTACCGGTGGAGATGAGCGCATGATGTCCACCGAGACCCGCCTCGACGCCCGGGGGAACGGATTCCGGCACGAGCTCTACCCCTACGCCGGTGAGGACGCCTTCCTCGGCGGCACCCTCGGGTTCATCCACGAAGCGCTCGAGAGCGACGAGGCGGTCGTCGTGGCCGTGCCCCGCAGCAAGGAGTCGCTGCTGCGGGCCGAGCTGTCCGACGCGGGCCCCGTGAAGTTCGTGGACGCCGCCGAGCCGGGGCGGAATCCCGGGCGCCTCATCGCGGCGTGGCAGAAGTGGGTCACGGACCGGGCGGCGGAGGGCCGGCCCGTGCGCGGGATCGGTGAGACGGCCTGGGACCAGGCCCGTACCGCCGCGGACGTGGCCGAGCTGCGCTACCACGAGTGGCTGCTCAACCAGGCCTTCGCCCGGAGCCCCTCCTGGTGGCTGATGTGTCCGTACGACGTCAGCGCGGCGGAGCCGGCGGCCGTGCAGGCGCTGTCCCGCTGCCACCCGTACATCCGCCGGGACGGCGCGCTGTCGCGCAGCGAGGACTTCAAGGCGCACGAGCCCTACCCCTTCGAGGAGCTGTCGGCGCCGTGCAGCCCCTATGAGGAGCTGGTCTTCACCCACGGGGAGCTGAGCGCGGTGCGGGACAAGGTCAGCCGCTGTGCGACCGAGCACAGGCTGGAGCGGAACAGGGTGCGCGAGCTGATGGTCGTGGTGACGGAGCTGGCCACCAACAGCATCCGGCACGCCGACGGCCGGGGACGGCTGCGGACCTGGGCGCAGGACGCGGCGCTGATCTGTGAGTTCCGGGACAGCGGGTACATCGCCGACCCCCTGGCCGGCCGGGTCAGGCCCACGCACGACCAGCCCGGTGGCCGGGGCCTGTGGCTGGTGCACCAGCTGTGCGACCTCGTCGAGATGCGCTCCGCCCGCGACACGGGCACGGTCGTCAGGGTGCACATGGACCTGCCGTGCTGAGGTGACGGCGGACGCGGCCGTGCGGGGCCCGGCCGGGGGTGTGGGAGGTACGCCACCGGGTCGGCCACGTCTGTTCCCGCCGGGTCCGTCCCGGTCGGGTCCGTCGCGGCCGGGTACGTCGCGGCCGGGTCCGTCGCGGTCGGGTACGTCGCGGCCGGGACCGTCGCGGTCGGGACCGGTCGTCCCTCGCGCCGGCGGGCCCTTCGGCCCCCGGGCTGCCCGCCCGGCCCTGTCCCCCGACGTGGGAGCGAGGGACGCTGGACCCATGGCCGGAGGAGCCGTACGAGCCGGGTGACGCGCTCACCCGCTCGCCGTGGCCCGCGGCCCGTGGTCCCGTCGTCCTCGCCGTCGGACGTCCCGACGCACGACGCCCGCTGGAGGTGTCCGCGATGTCCGCCCCCGCTCCCGCCCCCGTCCCCGTTCCCGACGTGGAGTCCCTGACGTCATGGGTGGCCGACGCCGTCACGGCCCCGTCCATGCACAACGCTCAGCCCTGGCTGTTCCGCCACCGCAGGTCGGCCGGGGAACTGGTGCTGCGGATGGATCCCGGGCGCACGATGCCGGAGACCGACCCCGACACCCGGGGTCTGCACCTGGGGTGCGGTGCCGCCCTGTTCAACCTGCGGGTCGCCGCGGCCGACGCCGGGTGGCACGCCCGCATCCGGCTCGTGCCGGACGCCGCGGAGCCCGAGACGCTGGCCGTCGTCACCTTCGTACGCCCGGACGGGGAAGAGGCCGAGGACACGGGCGTGGCCGAGCTGCGTCCGGCGATCGGCAGGCGGCACACGAGCAGGGAGCCCTTCCGGGACGAGGCCGTGGCGCAGCCGCTGCTCGACGGTCTGCGGGGGGCCGCGCGCGCCGAGGGGGCACGGCTGGACTTCGCGGGTGACTGGCAGGCGCTGGACCTGCTGGACCTCGTGTGGGAGGCCGAGCACCTGGAGGAGCACTCCCCCGCCGTACGCGCCGAGATCGCGCGCTGGGCGTCCGAGGGGATCCCGCCCGACGCGCTCGGGCCCCGCCGTTACGACGGGCGGGCACCGGTGCGGGACCTCGCGGGCGGGCGTCCCGTGGAGGGCCGGGGCACCGCGGTGTTCGAGCGGGCACCCTGCCTCGCGGTGCTGGGGACGCGCGAGGACTCCAGGGAGGACTGGCTGCGGGCCGGTCAGGCCATGGAGCGGGTGCTGCTGCGGGCGACGCTGGACGGTCTGTCGACGTCGCTCAACTCGCAGGCCGCCGAATGGCCCGAGCTGCGCCGGCTGCTGCGCGACCCGCTGTCGGGCATGGGGCACCCGCAGATGCTGCTCCGGTTCGGCTACGGCCCGGAGGCACCGGCCACCCCGCGCAGGCCGGTGTCCGAGGTGCTCGTCGTCGAGTGACGGCGGGCGGCGCGGCTGCCCGTGGGCGCCGCGCCGCCGTCGGCCGGAAGGGGCCTCGCGGGCCCCGCCGTTGGCAGCCGTTGGCACGCCGGAGGACGGCGCCGGGGCCGCACCCGGGGGTGCGCGGCTGGGGACGCGCCGGTGGCGGGCCGGGCGACGCCCGCTCAGCAGACCGGGACGCCGGGTACCTGGTTGTCCGGTGAGCTGAGGTAGATGTTGGTCATGTAGCCGCCGAGCTGGGGCAGGTGGGCCCACCAGTCGTTGACGTAGGGCGGCACGCTGACCTGCTGGCCGCGTTTCTGGCAGCCGACCAGGACCTCCACGCCGGCGGGCAGCGTGGTGATCGCGGCGGAGTCGGTCGAGGCCTGGGCACGGACGCGGACGCCGCTGCCCCACGTGCCGATCCAGGTGCCGGCCGGGCGGGTGGCGCCGGGAACGTTCAGGGAGCGGGTGAGCCTGCCGACGTCGGTGTAGGCCTTGCCGTAAGTGGTGCCGGTGGGGTGCAGGGTGAGGACGGCCACGATGGCGCGGTCCCCCGGGCCCACCAGGCCCGTCGTGTGCAGGGCCGGGCGCGACAGGTCGACGGCAGCGGCGGCGGTGGCGGCCTTCGCGGTAGGAGCGGCGGTGCCGGCGGCCTTCGCGGTGGGAGCGGCGGCGGTGGCGGTGGTGGCCGCGGACGTGCAGCCGCCCGACGTGAAGCCCGACCAGCCCTGCTTGACGGCCCAGGGCCGGTTGAAGGAGCCCGCGATGCCGAAGTGCTGGTCGTAGCCGTCGCTGGCACAGCGGGTGGACTGGCGCAGGTTGCCGAGAACGTAGTCGCGCACCGGGGCCGGAGCGGAGTCCAGCAGGTAGCGGTAGATCCTGACGGTGTCGCGGGCCGACATCGCCGTGTAGCCCCAGTATCCGGGGTGGGTGGCCGGCGGGCGCGCGGTGTCCGTGAGCCCCAGCCGTGCGACCATCCGGTCGATGATGGCGCCTTGGCCGTTGTTGGCCCAGATGGTACCGGCCGCCGCGTCGTTGCTGCTGCGCAGCATCGTGTCGATGCGGGTCCTGTCGGCCGCGGGCAGGGACTCGGGCGTACGGCCCCACAGGACGTCCAGCGCGAGCAGCAGTTTGACCACGGACGCGGACCGGAACTGACCGGCGCTGTTGACCTGTTCGGTGAACGTCCCCGTCTGCCGGTCGAACACGGCGACGCCAGCCGTGACTCCGGCCGGTACCTCGGCCTGGGCGACGGCGGGCGGTGACGGCGAGGTGTCGGGTGCGGCGGTCGCGGTGGGGGCGGCCGCGGTGGCGAGCAGCGCCGCGAGGGCCGCCGTGAGCAGGCCGGCCCGCGTCGCACGGCCGCGGCGGCGGACGTCGGCGGGGCCCGCCGGTGCGGAGGCGCGGAGGCGCGGTGACGGGTGCCGGCGTTCGGCGCGGGCCTGTCCACGAGAGGTGAGCGGAGTCATGTGGGTCTGGCCTTTCCGGTTCGGGTGTACGGGGGTCGGGGCCCGCGCCCGTGACCGGGTCCGGTCACGGGGCGGGAAGGGAGCCGAATGCGGGGGGACGGGCCCCGGGGCCGGGAGGCGCCGCCGGGGCCCGTGCGGGCGGCGGCGGCGCTCACGGTCCGGGCCTGTGGCGGCGCCGGTCAGCAGGGGTTGACGCCCGGCAGCCAGGCGTCCGGGTGGTCGATGTAGATGTTGGTGATGTACCCGCCGAGCGCCGGGATGTAGGACCAGGCGTCGTTGCTGTAGCCCTCCGCGTGCACCATGTCGCCGCGCTTCTGGCACTGCACGTACACCGGAGTCGGCCCGGTGAGGGTGGTGACGACGGCCGCGCTCAGGCTGGCTTCCGCCCGGACGCGGACGGAGGTGCCCCAGGTGGTGAAGTTGGTGCCGGGGGTGGTGCTGCCGGGGGTGCAGGGCAGGCGTACGCCGCGCTCCGCCAGGTAGGGGACGGGGTCCATGCCGCGGGTGCTGGAGGTGGAGCTGTGCGCCTCGAAGTGCAGGTGCGGCCCGGTGGACTGGCCCTCGGACCCCATCCGGGCGATCAGCTGGCCGCTGGTCACGCGCTGGTTCACGGAGACCAGCCGCTCGTACATGTGGCCGTACTCGGTGACCGTGCCGTCGTCGTGGCGGATGCGGATCCACTGGCCGTAGCCGCTGGCGGTCCCGGAGACGATGACGGTGCCGGGTCCGGTGGAGTGGATCGGCGTGCCACGGTTGTTGGCGATGTCGATGCCGTCGTGGCCGGAGTGCCACCCCTGGGTGATCGTGCCGGCGGTCGGGCAGGAACCGGCGTAGCCGCTGGGGGCGGCCTCGGCGGCTCCGGCGGTGAGCGGGACCAGGGCGGTCGCGGCAATCGTGGCGGCGAGCAGGCCGATGGACTTGGTTCGCTGGAGCACGCGCATGGTGACATCTCCTCGTATGGGCGGGTGGGTGCGGGTGGGGTCCGGACAGGGGTGGTGGGTGGATCGGTTTGCGGGCCGGCGCGCCGGTGCCGGGCGGGGCGGGTTCAGCACGTGGGAACGCCGGGCAGCCAGGCGGCCGGGTCGTCGATGTAGATGTTGGAGATCCACGCGTTGTACTTCGGCAGGTACGACCAGGCGTCGTTGCTGTAGCCCTCGGCGTGGACCATCTGTCCGTGCGCCTGGCACTGCACGTCCACGGGGGTGGGCTGGGGCAGGCGGGTGACGGCCGGCCTCTGGGTGCCCGGGTCGGGGCGCAGGCCCACGTCGGTGCCCCACGTCATGAAGCGCTTCGTGCCGGCCGGGGGCTGTTCGCCGCCGACGATGCGGATGGCCCCGGCGTACTGGGCGTTGAGACGTACGTCGCTCACCATGACGCGGGTGCCGGACTCACGGGCCTCGACCATCTTGCCGTTGCCGAGGTAGACGGCGATGTGGTGGACGCTGTTCAGGTCGGCGGGGTTCGACCCCCACAGCAGCAGGTCGCCCGGTTGCAGTGGGGCGAGCCCCTGGGCAGCGGTGAAGCGGGCGGTGGCGCCGCTCCACTTGGCCTGGTTCCAGGTGCCCTCGGGCAAGGCGATGCCCGCGCCCTGCCAGGCCGCGTACTGCACCAGGTGCGAGCAGTCGAAGCCCTTCACCCGGCTGTCGTGGGCGCCGGGCCCGCCGCCGGGGTAGTCCTGGCCGTACGTCGGCCCGTGGATGGAACCCCCGCCCCACGAGTACGGCACTCCGATCTGCGAGCACGCGGCGTTGACGATCGCCTGGGCCTGGGCGGGTGCCTGCGTGAGCGGGGCGCAGTCGGCGGACGTCGCCGCCCGGGCGGTGGACGGTGCTGCGGCGGTGGCGGCCATCGCCGTACCGGTGCTGGTCAAGGTGGTGGCGAGCAGCAGTCCTGCTGCCACCGTCAGGGCGCGAGGCGTGCGGCGCATGAGGTCCCCCTGGTTCGGCTCTCGCTGTGTACGGGTGGGTCCGGGTGTGTACGGGTGTGTCCGGGCGGCCGGCCCGGCCGGCGGGCTCAGGTGGTCGTGGGTGCCGGCGTGCGTACGGTCGTGGGTGCCGGCGTACCCGCCGTGGTGGGCGTCGTCGTGGGTGTCGGCCGACCTGTCGGCCGGCGTGTCGTCGTGGACGGCGCCGTACGGGTCCTGGTGGCCCGCGTCGTACGTGGCGGCGTGTCCGCCGCCGGGTGCGCGGTCGTCGTGGTGTGTTGCCGCGTGGTGGCGGCGGGGTTCGTGGTGGTGACGGATTGGGCGCCCGGTTCGTATGCGCCGAGCGCGGCGCGCATTTTGGCGAGCCCGCGCATACGGTTGCGCTGCACGGTGCCGCGGTGGGCGCCGAGCCGCTCACCGGCCATGTCGTGGGTCAGCCCCTCGATGTCGACCAGGATCACGGCGGCGGCCTCCTTGGGTGAGAGGACACGCAGCAGAGCGGTCGTCACCTCCTCGGCCTCACGGGTGGCGAGACCTCCGTCCCAACTCGGTTCGGGCAGCCGGTCGGTGCAGCGCTCCCGCCGCGAGGGCTGCCGCCAGGAGTCGCGCAGCAGGTTGAGAGCGGCGGCGCAGGTGTAGGCGTACGGCTGGTGCTGACGGACGAGGGCGCTGGCCCGGGCGCGGCCGGAGAGCCGCAGGTAGGTCTCCTGCACCAGGTCGTCGGCGTCGTGCGGATCGCCCGTCACGGCCAGCAGGCGGCGGCGGAGCCTGGGCATCACGGCGGTGAACGCCTCGTCGAACTCGGCCGCGGTCATGCGGTCGGCCGTGGCGCCGGTGAGGGCCGCGGGCTGCTCGGCGCGGTTGGTCGTCGTCGGTACGGTCCGGATGGCCGTGGACGGCGTGTCGGCCGTCGTCGCGGCGAGGGTGTCGGTCACGGTGTTCCCCCGGTGGTGTGCTTCTCGTGCGATCAGGCGCCCACCGGCGTTGTGGTGCTGGTGCGTGCCGTGATGCTGGTGCGTGCCGTGGTGCTGGTGCGTGCCGTGATGCTGGTGCGTGCCGTGATGGCTCGTGCGGTGCGGAGTGGTGCCGGTCGCTGGTCGTGGTGCTTCGGCCGGTGGTCCGTCCGCTGCCGCGGGCGCTAGGGCGAGCCCGGCAAGATCCGAAAGAAACGCCCTAGGAGCCGGGCCGCGCGGCGGGGCCGTACTTGGCCGCATCCGCTCCGGTGACCAGCGCCCAGTACCGGTCCCCGTAGGACCAGTGCCACCACTCGGTCGGGTAGTTGACGAACCCTCCGACCGTCATGGCGCGGCACATCAGCTCCCGGTTGGCCCGGGCCTCGGCACCGATGTTGGCCGCGGCGGTGCGGCAGCCGCCCTCGCTCTCCTCGGGGGTGGCGTTGACCTCGGTGCCGAGGGGCAGTTCCTCCCCGTCCTCGGTGCACAGGGTCAGGTCCACCGCGCCGCCGCTGACGTGCGGGGCGACCTCGGGGGGCGAGATGTACGCGCTGGCCAGCTCGCGGATGCGGCTCGGCGGGGCGTCCGGGTGCGCCGCGCGCAGCGTGGCCGTGTAGGCGTCGAAGTAGTCGCGCTGGAGGGCGGGCGGGCGGAACCCCTCGACCACCAGGAGGCGCAGCCCCCCGGGCAGGGCGCCCTGGGCCAGCAGGAGCCGGCGCAGGACGTCCGACCGGACGTGTGCGTAGGAGCCGTCGCCGTCGGCCTTGCGGGCGTCGACGCGCAGTGCGGCGGTCCGCCGGGCGTCGACCAGGGGTTCGCCGTTCTCCGCCACCGGCGTCGCGGCGACGCGCCGGTCCGAAAGCAGGATGATGTCCGTCACGCTCCACAGCGTCGGGGGGTGCTCTGCAGGAGCGATGCAGATCCTCTGCACGACGGGATGCAGCGGTTCTGCAGGGCCCCGACCGCGGCGCGCGCCCGGTGTCGCGGGTGCGGCAGGATGACGCCGCTCCGGCCGTCCGCCGCTCATCGTCCGTCACCCCGTCACCCGTTCGGGAAGCGGACGGACCGGAGCGGGAGCCGGCACTCATACGGGGGATGCCGCGCTGCCGTCCCCGGGACGGAACTCGGACAGATTCCGCGTCGTATTGGAGGGAAATCCCACCCAACACCCATCGCTTTCCAGCCAGCTCGACAGGTCACCGGTCCGCCGCGCGAAAAGGGCGGTCCGGTAAGCGGCGTGCCTGTCGGTGGGCGCCGGTATGTTGGTCCCCGACCTGCGAGGACGCATCATCCGGGGGACATGGTGGACGTTCGCCTTCTGGGACCTGTCGAGGTGTTGAGCGAAGGGGCGCGCGTCGCGCTCAACGGCTCCAAACCGACGTCCATTCTCGCGGCACTCGTCGTTCACCTCGGCGAGGTGCTGTCCGTGGAGCGGCTGGTGGACCTGGTGTGGGAGGAGGAGCCCCCCGCCACGGCACGGGCGCTCGTCGCCTCGCACGTCTCCGGGCTGCGCCGCGCCCTGGCGGGCACGGAGGGCAGCGGCGCCATCCGTACGCGTTCGCCGGGGTACGTCGCGGACCTGCCGCGCTCCGCCGTCGACGCGCGGCGCTTCGAGGACGCGTTCACCGAGGGGCGGGAGGCGGCCCTCGCCGGACGTGCCGAGGAGGCCGCCGACGTCCTGGGGGCGGCGCTGCGGTTGTGGCGCGGGAAGGACGCCCTGGAGGGGCTCGGCCAGTCCTTCGCCCGCGTGGAGGCGGTGCGCCTCACCGAACTGCGTCTGGAGGCGGCGGAGTTCCGCTTCGCCGCGGAGCTCGACCTGAACCGCCGCACGGACCTCGTCGCCGAGCTGGTGGCGCACGTCGCCGCCAACCCCCTCCGGGAGCGCCCTCGCGGGCAGCTGATGACCGCGCTGTTCCGGGCTGGCCGGGTGGCCGAGGCGCTGCGGTCGTACGAGGAGGGGCGCCGCCTCCTCCGTACGGAACTGGGCATCGACCCGGGCCCCGACCTGCGCGCCCTGCACCAGGCGCTGCTCCGGGGCGACACGTCCGTGCTGGGTGCCCCGGCCCCCGCCCGGGGCCACGCACGCGCTCACGCGCACGCCCACCACGCCGCCGGTGTCCGCGCCCAGCACCCGCACGAGCCCGTCTCCGCCCCTGCCCCCGCCCGCGAGGCGCCCACCGGCGCGGCCGCCCGGACCGGCCTCGCGGAACCGGCCGCCCCGGCCCCGGCGCGGACGGCCGCCTCGCGGGAGGTGCCGCTCCCCCGCCCCCGCCAGGACGCCGACCGCGCCGGGCAGGGCCCCGCACCCTCCCAACTTCCCCCCGACGTCGCTGATTTCGTCGGGCGCAACGAGCAGATCGCCTGGGCCACCGCCCTGCTGGAGCAGGTCGGGGACCCCCTGCGGACCGCGCCGCCCATCGGCGTGATCTCCGGGCGGTCGGGCACCGGCAAGACCGCGCTGGCGGTGCACGTGGGCCACCGGACCGCCGGGCTGTTCCCGGACGGCCGGCTCTTCGTCGACCTGCGGGCCTCGGACCTGGAACCGGTACGCACCGTGGACGCCCTCGCCCGGTTGCTGCGTGCCCTCGGGGTGGACCCGGAGACGCCGGCCCGCGACGAGGAGGACCTGCTCGGTCTGTACCGCACGCACATCGCACGCCGCAGAGTGCTGCTCATCCTTGATAACGCTGTCAGCGAGGCGCTGTTGCGGCCGCTCCTGCCCCCGGGAGGCGGGTCGGCCGTCCTGGTCACCAGCCGTCGCCGGCTGGTCGCGCTCGAAGGCGCCGCCCACCTGGACCTCGGTGTCCCTCCCGAGTCGCAGGCGCTGGAGCTGCTGGCCCGCGTGGCCGGCCCGGCGCGGCCGGTCATGGAGCCCGGGCAGGCCGCGGAGATCGTCGCGCTGTGCGGACGGCTCCCCCTCGCGGTGCGCATCGCCGGCGCCCGGCTCGCCGCCCGGCCGCACTGGACGCCCGCGCGGCTCGCGTCCCGCCTGCGCGACGAGCGCCGCCGCCTGGACGAACTGCAGGCGGGCGACCTGGAGGTGCGCGCCGGTCTCGGGCTGGGGTACGCGGACCTGGGCGCCCAGGAGCAGCGGGCGCTGCGGCGGCTGGCCCTGATGGACCTGCCGGACTTCGCCGCATGGGTCGCGGCCCCGCTCCTCGACGTGACCGCCGACGAGGCGGAGGACGCCGTGGAGCGGCTCGTGGATTGCCACTTCGTGGAGGTGGTCCGTACCGACGAGACGGGCCGGACGCGGTACCGCATCCACGACCTGGCGCGTGAGCACGCCCGTGAGCGGTGCCTGGCCGACGAGGACCGGCAGGACCGGGAGGCGGCGATACTCCGGCTGGTGAACCGCTGGCTGGAGCTGGCACGCGGCGCGGCGGCCCGCGGCCCGGGCGGCGCGGCGCGGCTGTTCTCGGCGGCCGCGACGGACGCGCCGGCACCGCTGGAGGACGAGCCCACCGCCTGGTTCGCGGCCGAACAGCGGTGCCTGCTCGCCGCGGTGACGCACTGCGCGGAGCAGGGGATGACCGGGGCCGCGCGGGAGCTGGCCGCGGCCCTGATGGCCGCGTCGGCGGCGCTGTACAACCAGTTCGACGCCTGGTCCCGGTCCCACGACGTCGCCCTGGAGGCGGTCCGCAGGGGCGGGGACGTGGAGGGCGAGGCGTGGCTGCTGCACGGGCTCGGTCAGCTCCGTCTGGAGCAGGACCGGTTCGAAGAGGCGTACGCCTTCTTCGAGGGGGCGCTGCGCATCTTCGAGGAGCGGGACGTGCGGCGCGGCCGCGCGGAGGCGCTGACCGGGATGGGCACGGCCCGCCGCGAGCAGGCGCGCTTCGACGAGGCGCTGACCCTGCTGACGGCGGCGCTCACCCACTACCGGGAACCGGCGGACGCGGTGCCCATGGCGCACGCGCTGTACGGCGTCGGGTGCGTGCACCGGGACCGGGGCGACCTCGAGGCGGCGTGGACCGCGCTGACCCGTACGCAGCGGTTGTACGTGGCGGCCGGGGACCGGCACGGGGAGGCGCTCGCGCTGCGCGCGCTGGGCCTGTACCACCGGGCGCGGGGAGAGCTGGTGGAGGCGGAGGACCTGCTGCGGCGGTCGCTCGGCATCTTCGAGGAGACGGGTGACGCGTTCGGTGTGATGTACGCGAGCCAGTCCCTGGCCAAGGTGGAGCTGCGCCGGGGCCGCATGGCCGACGCCCGGCGGCGCCTGGACCGGTGCCTGGAGATCACGCGGGAGCGGCAGGACGTGTTCGGCGAGGCCCTGGTCCTGCGCACCCTCGGGGAGTGGTGTCTCGCCGCCTCCGAGTGGGACGCCGCGACCGGGTACCTGCGCCGGGCCCTCGGCCTGTGGGAGCGGTTGGACCTGCCGCTGTGGCGCGCCCGCACCCTGCGGGACCTGGGCTCCGCGGCACTCGGCGCCGGGGACGAGCGGACGGGCGGGGAGCTGCGGGAGGAGGCGCGGCGGGTGTTCGGCGCCCTGGGCAGCCGCGAGGCCCGGGAGTGACGGGGGCGCAGGGACCGGCCGCGGCCGCCGGGTCGCGAACGGCTCGTGACGGTCGTGCGGCGGCGGGCCGGTTTTCGCCGGCGCGGCGCTCATACGGGACGTGACCGGTTCCCGTCAGGAGGTCGGAAGCGCGCGGCACCCGCCGCCCGCGGCACACCCGGGGAAAGGGAACGCACGATGACGCACTCGTCACCGACACCGACTCACGCACCGCGCCGGCGCGGACGCTTCGGCACCGCCGGCCTGCGGTCACTCGCGGGGCTGCTCCTGGCCGTCGCGTCGATCCTGATGGCGGGTGCGCAGCCGGCGGCCGCGCACCCGCCGAGCGGATCCGTGCACGTGTGGGCCTCCGACGTCCGGGTGCGCACCTGCCAGAGCACCTCCTGCTCCCTGGCGACCACGGAGCGGCTGACCAACGTCCGGGTCCAGGCGTACTGCCAGATGGACGGGGGCGAGGCCGGACGCGTGACGGACGGCGCGTACACCAACACGTACTGGGTCCAGATCATCACTCCGGGCCGGACGCTGGGCTGGATCTCCGCGGTGTACGCCAGCGGTGGTTCGAACAACTCCCCGGTCCCCGGCGCACCGGTCGACCACCCCGGTGACGCCACCGTGGACTGCGAGTTCATCTAGTTCCGCCCCTGACGGCACCCGTCACCGCCGTTCGCCCCAACACACCCCACGACACCCGAGGAACCCGTGAACACTCGACGTCTTCTCAAGGCCACGACCGCCGCGGCCGCCGCCGCCGCGGCCCTGACCCTGGGGTCGCCCGCGGCCGTCGCCTCGCCCGCGGCCGCCCAGGCCGGCCCCCCGACGACCACCGCCTCGTCCGCCTCGACCGCGTCCGCGGCGGCGACATCGGTCTACATATGGGCGACCAATGTGAACGTCCGCTATGACGGGGCCGACGCCGACTGCGTCCACTACCCCTCCCGCGGCTCGTGCGTGAAGATCGTCGCCACGGTGTCGCGCACGACGGCCGAGGGCATGTGCCAGCACCCCGGCGAGGAGATCGTCGACAGCGGCTACCGCAACCGCTGGTGGACGCTGCTCAAGCTGCCCGACGGCACGATCGGCTGGGTCAACAACATCTACATCCAGGGCGGCGAGAAGATCGCCGGAGTGCCCGACTGCGGCTGGTAGGCGGTCGCCGGGTGCGCACCGGGTGCCGGGGCCGTCCGTGGCGGCGTCCCCGGCACCGGTCGTCAGCCCGGGCACACCGGCCAGGAGCCCGAGGCCGGGCCGCCGCCGGCCTCCGACGGTGCGTCAGCACCCCTACGGGCCACGGGCCGTGGATCACCCTCTGGTCGTACGCGCGCGAGACCTGCGACCGATGACGGCGGGGCCCGCCCGCTCCTACCGTCGGTGTCCATGAACACGTTACGCACACTGCGCCCGGCGACCGCCGCGGTCATCGCCCTCGTCGCCCTGGCCACGGCCGCCCCGGCGGTGCACGCACAGGCTCCCTCCGTCCCGGCACCCCCCGCCGTGGGCACCGCCGCTCCCGCGTCCGGTCCCGCCCGGCCGGCGGCCACCGGTGTGCTGCTGCCCGAGCCCACCGGCCGGGCGGAGGTGGGCCGGTCGACCCTCCACCTCGTGGACCCCTCGCGGCAGGACCTCTGGGTGCCCGAGCGGCAGCGCGAGCTGATGGTGGACCTGTACTACCCCGCGCGCTCCACGGCGGGCGCGCCCTCCCGCTACGCCGACCTCCGCGAGGCACGGCTGCTCCTCGCGGAGGTCGGCGTGCGGGACGAGTCGGTCGTGGAGACGCTCGGCGCCACGCGTTCCCACAGCGCCGTCCACGCCCGCCCGCGGCCCGGGAAGCATCCGCTGGTGCTCCTCTCCCCCGGCTTCGGGGCGCCCCGGTTCACCCTGACCACGCTCGCCGAGGACCTCGCGAGCCGCGGCTACGTGGTCGCCACGGTGGACCACGCCTACGAGTCGTCGGGGACGGTGTTCCCCGGCGGACGCGTGCTCACCTGCGTGGCGTGCCGGAAGGCCGAGACGCAGGAGGACATGCGTAAGGCGACCGTCAACCGCGGACGCGACCTGTCGTTCGTCCTCGACCGGCTGACCGGCCCGCGCCCGGCGTGGCGGCACGCCGGCCTCATCGACCAGGGGCGCGTCGGGGCCGCCGGCCATTCGCTGGGCGGTGCCGCGGCGGCCTCCGTCATGGCGAACGACGACCGCTTCCGGGCGGGCGTCAACATGGACGGCGCCTTCGGGGACCCCGTACCGGAGCAGGGGCTCGGAGGGCGGCCGTTCCTGATGCTCGGCACGGGTGACGCCGCCCACCAGCCGGGTGGCGAGGACGTCACCTGGGACGCCGCGTGGCGGAACCTGGACGGGTGGAAGCGGTGGCTCGCCGTGACGGGAGCGCACCACTTCACCTTCTCGGACATGCCCGTCCTCTTCGACCAGCTGCGCGTGCCGTACCCCGACGTCCAGCCGACGATCCCGGCCGCGCGGGCGATCGACGTGGTGCGCACCTACACGGGCGCCTTCTTCGACCAGCACCTCCGGGGCCGGCCACAGCCGCTCCTGGACGGTCCGACGGCCCAGAACCCGGAGGTGCGGTTCAACCACCACGGGCAGTGAGGTCATACGGTGGTGCGGCGGCCCTGCGGGGTCGCCGGACCACCGTGTGCGCCGGTTCCGGCGGTTGCGGTGGCCTGGCGGTTGCGCCGGTCCGCGGTTCGCGGGGGTCAGAAGGCGTAGCGGACGGTCAGCCAGGGCGCGTGGGCCGTGACCAGACGGCGTACGGTCTCCACCGCCTCGGCCTTGATCGCGTTGCGGTAGCGCACGTTCAGGCTGCCGTTCTCGGAGCGCTTGGCCTGTTGCAGTTCCGGGCGCCAGATGGCGTCCTCGGCGCGGGGATGCCACTCCATGTTGACGTCGTGCAGCTCCCGGTTGTGGGTCAGCATGATGACCTCGGCCGCCGCCTGCTCCTTCACCGCGGCGGGCAGCACGTCGTCCATGTGCCGGAGCAGGTCGGCCCAGGCCGTCTCCCAGCCGGGCCTGATGACGACGGGCGACAGGTTGAAGTGGACCTCGTACCCGGCCTCCAGGAAGTCGCCGGCGGCGGCGATCCGCTGCTCGACCGGGCTGGTGCGGATGTCCAGGAGCCGTGAGTCGTCCGGTGGCATCACGGAGAACCGGATGCGCGTCCGGCCCCGGGGGTCGAGCAGCAGGAGGTCGGGGTTGACGAACTTGGTGGCGAACGACGCCTTGGCGGTCGGCCAGCGGGCGAAGGCGTGCACCAGGTCCGCGGTGTTCTCGCTGATCAGCGCGTCGACCGAGCAGTCGTTGTTCTCGCCGACGTCGTAGACCCACGCGGCCGGGTCGCACTGGTTCGGCTCCCGCTTGGGCCCCAGCTCGGTGACGTGGCGCCGCAGCCGGGCGATGATGCGGTCGACGTTGGTGAAGACGGTGATCGGGTTGGCGTAGCCCTTGCGCCGCGGCACGTAGCAGTAGGCACAGGCCATGGCGCAGCCGTTCGCGGCGCCCGGGGCGATCCAGTCCGCGGACCTGCCGTTGGGTCTCACCGTGAGGGTCTTCTTCTCGCCCAGCACCAGGACCGTGCTCTTGATCCGGACCCAGCGCTCGGCGTTCCCCTTGTTGCCGTGCAGGTCCGGGATGCGCCAGTGCGAGTCGACGGGGACGACCTCCGCGTCGGGGAACGCGGCGAGGATCTGCCTGCCGCGCGGGGACGCGGCGGCTCCGGGCTCCGCGTGGATCTCCCGGACGGCCAGCATCCGGCGGGCCTCCGCCGAGTCCCGGAACAGCGGCTTCCCCGAGGTCCGCGGGGCTGCCGAGGAGGGGGGCGTCGGCCCGGTCCGCAGTTCGGCGAGGTCGAACAGTCCGTCGGGTTCGTCGTCCGTGGGGCCGCCGAGGGGCCGGGAGGTGGGCATGGGCGCTCCGGTCTTTCGCTACCTCTCCACCCTACGAGAGGTGGCGCCCCTCCTCGCGTGGCGCCACGGCACACCGCCCGCCCCCGCCCGGACGGCCGGTGAACGGACGGGAGCGGTCGGTGACCGCCACCGGCACGGCCGGGCGCGGGGGGGACGTGTGACCGGAGGGGACCGCCCGTCGCGGCGCCCGCTGGCGGGTCGCGCGGCGGTCGCCGGATCGCGCGGCATTGTGGCGAGCGCACGTGGCGGGTGTCGCGACGGACGGGGCGCGCCGTCCCGGGTCACCGGCGGGTCATCGGCCCGCCGGGGTCCCGGGGGCGGAGTGGCGCAGCGCGTCGGGCGCGGCGGAGGACGGGGGCAGCACCTGCCCGTGCGGCCGGGACGGGGCGGAGCTCCGTGCGGGCTTCGCGGCGCCGCCGAGGGCGGTCGTCACGTACCGGAACAGCGCCTCGTCGATCGGGTGGTCCAGCGGCCTGCCCTGGTCGTCGAAGCGCTGGTACTTCATCAGGTTGTAGCCGATGGCGACCTGGCGGCGCCCGTCCTCGGACGACAGGGCCCAGGTACCGGCACCGAAGACGCCGCCGTCGTGACCCCAGTACCACCGCCCGTCGGGCAGCCTCATGGTGTAGAGGCCCAGGCCGTAGCGCATGGCGGCCTCCTCGCCGGGCGGTGCCTCGTACGTGGGGACCGTGGTCTTCATGGCCTTCAGCCCCGCCGGGCCGAGCAGTTCGCCGCGGAGCAGCCGGCGGTAGAACGTGTTGAGGTCCTCGACGGTCGACACCAGGGACCCGGCGACGCCGCACCAGGACATGTCGTAGACGCTGTAGTCGCGGGCGGGCTCGATCGTGCCGTACATCGACTCGTACATCTTGGAGTGAGGTCCGGTCAGGTACGGGGTGCGGGGGAAGTAGGTGTGCCGCAGTCCGGCCCTGCGGACGACGTTCCGGGTGATGTACTGCTCGGGCTCCTGCCCGGTCACCTCGCGCAGCAGCAGTCCGGCGATGACGTAGTTGGTGTTGGAGTACGAGTACGTCCCCGGCGGCACCGGGGCGGGGGCGGCGAGTCCCAGGCGTACGAGCTCCTCCGGCGGGAACCGGTGGAACCGCCTGGCGTCCAGGGCCTTGCCCGGGTCCTCCAGCAGGCCGGGGAAGGCCGCCAGTACGTGGTCGCCCAGGCCGCTGGTGTGGTTGAGCAGCATCCGGACGGTGATGGTGCGGCCGCGCTCGCCCGGTATGAGCGCGGGCAGGTAGCGGCCGATGGGCGCGTCCAGGTCTATGCGTCCCCGCTCGACCTGCTGGAGCACGGCGACGGCGGTGAAGGTCTTGGTGATGCTGCCGACCCGGTGCTGCAGCTGCGGCCGGACGGGGCGCCCGGTCTCCAGGTCGGCGACTCCGGCGGCGCCTCGCCAGTGTGCCGAGCCGTTGCGGACGGCCGAGTAGGTTCCGTACATGCCGGCCTGCTGGATGGCTCCGAGGGCTTCGCGCAACGCGCCGCGGTCGAGGCCGGTGCCCTGGTGGTGGCCGGGACCGGTGGTGGCGGACAGCACCGCGGGCGGCGGCGCCGTGGAGGGGCCGGCGGTGGCGGCGTGCGCGGGCAGTACGCCGGTGACGAGCGAGAGCAGGACGGCACTCGACGTCAGGGCGACGGGGCGCAGCGCGGTGCGGCGTGCGGCGGGGCGGGCGGGATGGATGGTCGGGTCCACGGTGTCTCCCTGCGCGGTCGGCGGCGCACGGGCGTGCGCTCGTCAGGTCATCCTCACCGCGTGACGGGCGCCGGATCCTCCACCTGCGGGCCGATGATGTGCACGGATTTCCATGACGTTTGTCAGGTGCGCGGGCCCCCGAACCGTGCGCCACCGTCGCGCAGTTGACGGTCCGTGGCCCGCTCGGGACCGCCGCGGGCTCCGGTACCGCCGCCGGCGCGCCGAACCACCCGCCCAACGGCACCCCCCGCCCGGCCGGCCACCACCCGGCCGGTACGATCGGAGCAGAATTTGAACCCGTTCAAACAGGGAGTCCCCCATGTCCGTGCCGAACACGCCCGCCGGATCCGACTCACCCGCGGTCGCCCTGGGTCCTACCTCGCTCGTCCTCGGGGCCTTCTCCGCCCTGGGTGCGTGGGTGCCTCCTCTCGCCTTCGTCACGCTGCCGTGGGCGACGATCGCCGGAGCCCTGGCCGTCACCTTCGGAGCGGCGGGCATCCACTGCGCGCGCCGTGGTGTCGGCGGACGCCTCTGGACCGCCACCGCCGGGACCGTCCTCGGCGCGAGCGGCCTCACCGGAACCCTCACCCTGCTCTGGGCGTTCGGAGCGTGACGGCCCGCACGGCGCACGGGCGGTCGCCAGGTGGGCCGCGCGGGCGGGGGCGACTCTCCGGCCGGGGAGCGACGGGCCGGCGGGGTTGACGTGCCGGCGCGGGCGCCGCGCCGGTACGTCACGTCCGAACACGTCCGTCCTCGCCCGGCTCGCCGCCACCGCCCGGGTCAGCGCTCCCGGGGTTCCCGGACCGCGTCCGCGTCCGCCTCACCGCACAGCGCCTGCTGCTGGAACGTCAGAAGGGCGGCGTCGATGGGGTGCTGTCCCGCCGTCGCCGGCGCGTCCGGTCCGGCCCATCGCATCAGGTTGATCGCGACCGACATCTGTCGCCCGCCGTCCGCCCTGGTGAAGGAGACCGTACCGGCCCCCCACGCCGTGCCGTCGTGACCCCAGAAGGTTCCGCATCCCGGCACGTCGACCCGGTGCAGGCCGAGGCCGTAGTGGACCGTCGTCCCGTCCAGGGCGCGGACCGGGATCGTACGCTGCATCTGCGCCAGCGACTCCCGGCCGACGATCGCGCCGTCGAGCAGCTTCGCGTAGAAGCGGTTGAGGTCCTCCATGGTCGAGACCAGACCGGCCCCCAGCATCACCCAGGACATGTCGTAGACGCTGTAGTCGCGGGGCGGGTCCAGGACGCCCCACAATGCCTCGTACATCCGTGAGTGCGGCCCCTTGATGTGCGGCCCGGCCGGGAACGCGGTGTGCCGGAGCCCGGCTCGTCGGATGACGTTCCGGGTGATGTACTCCTCTGCCGGGGTGCCGGTCACCCGCTCCAGCAGCTCGCCGAGGAGCGCGTAGTTGGTGTTGGAGTAGACGCCGGTGGCGGCTCCGGGCTCGCCCACGGGTGGCGCCGCGAGACCCAGGGCGATCAGCTCGGCCGGGCGGAACCGCTTGAACCGGTTGTCGTCCAGGCTCTTGGACGACACGTCCGGCAGGGAGGGGAACCCCTGGATCGACGGGAACACGTAAGGGATGTAGTCGGGGATGCCGCTGGTGTGGTTGAGCAGCATCCGGACCGTGATCCTTCTGCCGCGCTCCCCCGGTACCAGGTCCGGCAGGTACCCGCCGATCGGCGCGTCGAGCCGGATCCGGCCGCGCTCGGCCTGCTGCATGATCGCGGCGGCGGTGAAGGTCTTGGTGACGCTGCCGACGCGCTGCCGCATGTCGGCGGTGACGGGGCGTCCGGTACGGAGGTCGGCGACGCCCGAGGCACCGCGCCAGACCCGGTCGCCGTCGCGCACCTCGGCGAACACGCCCGGTATGCCCGCCCGGTGGACGCCGTCGACGGCGGATCTCAGCACCCCGGGGTCGACACCGGCCGACGGGCTCGCACCACCGGCCGGTATCGCCCCGGCCGCTCCCCCGCCGTCGGGGGCGGCCACGGCCGTCACCGTTCCCGCGCACACGCTCAGCGCGGCCACGCTCGCGCACAGGGCCAGTCGCATCCTCATCGCATCCGTCCTTCCTGATCCTGATCCTGATCCTGGTTCTGGTGCTGGTGCTGGTTCTGCTTCTGGTGCTGGTTCCGATCGATGGGTACGGGGGTCCTCCCCGTGCGTCGACGGCACGGCCGGCCGCCGTCAGGCCAGGGCACGGCGCAGCGCGGCGGCGAGTTCGGCGATCTGCCGCTGCGACACCTCGGCGGACAGGATCGCCTGCGATCCGTGGAAGGTGCCGGGCCACTGGTGCAGTTCCACCGACACGCCCGCGCGCAGCAGGCGCAGCGCGTAGTCGATGTCCTCGTCCCGGTTGGGGCACAGCTCCGCCGTGGCGATGTACGCGGGCGGCAGACCGGACAGGTCGGTGGCCCGTGCGGGTGCGGCGTACTGCGTGACGGGCCCCTCGCCCAGGTAGTGGCGCCATCCGGCGGCGACCTTGTCGCGGTCCATCCAGGGGGTGTCCGTGAAGTGCCGCCGCGACCAGCTCTCCTGCCGGTCGTCGAGACCGGGCTGGTTGAGCAGCTGGTACCGGATCGGCGGCCCCTGGTGGTCACGCGCGTACAGCGCCAGGGCCGCCGCGAGGCCGCCGCCCGCGCTGTGGCCCCCGACCGCGATCCGCTCCGGGTCGACGCCCAGCTCGGCGGCGTGTTCCACCGTCCAGATGAGAGCGGCCCAGGCGTCCTCCAGTGCGGCCGGGTACCGGTTCTCCGGGGCCAGCCGGTACGCCACGGAGACCACCACCGCGCCGGAGGCGTCGGCTATCCGGCCGGCCCAGGGGTGCTCGGTGTCCAGGTCCCCCATGACGAACCCGCCGCCGTGCAGCCACACGACGGCCCCACGCGCCTGCCGCGGGCGGTAGACGCGCACCGCCACGTCGGGATCGGCGGGTACGGTGCGGTCCTCCACGACGAGCCGCGAGGTGTCCGGCGGCGGCAGCCGGGCGGCCAGTGCGGCGAAGCTCGCGCGCACGTCGAGAGGGTCGGTCAGCCCGGTGACGGGGAACAGCGGTACGAACGCTTCGAGTTCGGGATCCATGACGCCCATCCTGTCGGCCGTCCCCGTACCGGATCATCCGCCAACTGTCGGGCATCGCACCCGGGTCACGCACCGATCGGCGCGTCCGCCCCCGTCACTGGCCCACCCTTCCGTCGACGCACTCGCGCAGCAGGTCGGCGTGGCCGCAGTGACGCGCGTACTCCTCGACCCGGTGCACCAACAGCTCCCGGAGCACGATCCGCTCCTTCCCCACGGACGCTCCCAGGTCCGGGAACGCGGCCAGCGCGGCGTCGGTGGCCGCCTGTTCGCGCTCCAGGTCGGCGTACGCGGCCTCGACCGCGGACTGTTCGGCGACGGCCTCGTCGAAGTCCGCGTCCCGCCTGCCGTAGAGCTTCGGGAGTGCCTCGGCGTCCGCGTCGGTGACCCAGTTGCGCCAGTCCCGTTCGACCTCCGCGAGATGCCGCACAAGGCCGAGCAGGGACATCGTCGACGGCGGGACCGACCGGCGGGCCAGTTGCTCCGGGTCCAGGCCCTCGCACTTCATCCGCAGGGTCAGGCGGTAGTTCGTCAGGAAGTCGTGCAGCGTCGCGCGCTCGCCGTCCGGCGCGGGCTTGTCGTTGTTGCGGGGGTCGTCGTCGGGGTCCGCCCACATGTCGGGGTGAACGGTCGCCTCGGTCCATCGCGCGGGTTCGTCGGTCATGCGTTGCATGATCACCTCCGGCACCACCCGCCCGCCAGTGGGTTGTCGCCCCGGACCGGTGCCGGTCGGTCCACCTCCTGGGACCCGGCCGGCGACGTCGACCCGTCCGGCTCCTGTTCCGGAGCCGGACGGGGTGTCCGGGCGGCCTTACGCGTCAGTCGTCGGGGAAGTCCCCGGCGAGCGCCGACGCGATACGAACGTGGGGCCGGGCCTCCTCGGTGCGCCCCTGGCGCTCCAGGGTGCGGCCCAGCATCATCCGGGCGTAGTGCTCGACCGGGTCGTGCTCCACGATGAACCGCAGCTCCGCCTCCGCCCGGCGCAGCTGAGCCGAGTGGTAGTAGGCGCGCGCCAGCAGCAGCCGCGGACCCGTCTGCTCGGGCACCTCCTCGACCAACCCGCCCAGCACGCGTGCGGCGGCCGTGTAGTCCTTGGCGTCGAAGAACAGCCGTGCCCGCTCCCAGCGCTCCGCCGGCGTCCCGTGGGTGTAGTACGTGTTGTCGGTGACGCCGTAGGTCATGTCCATGGGTGACCTCCTCCGCCGCCGACAACCACGACCCGGGGCCGCGTATTCCACCGGGAAGGCGGACCCTGCGCCGAATGCGCCGCCCGGGCGGTGAACGGGCCCGGACGGGGGAGGGTGGAAGGATGGAACAGTCGACACACGCCGGGCTCTTCACCCGCAGGTTCGGTCCTCCGCCGCGCGACGGCGCCCCCAATGTCGTGCTGGTGCACGGGCTGGGACTCTCGGGGCGGTACTTCGTTCCGCTCGCGCGACGGCTGGCCGCGGGCGGGACGACCGTGTTCGTCCCGGACCTGCCCGGCAACGCACGGTCGCGGGCCGTCGTGCGCCGCGCCCCGCGCGTCGGTGAGCTCGCCGGCGCCCTGGAGCGCTGGCACCGGGGCCTCGCCCTGGGACCGAGCCTGCTGGTGGCCAATTCGGTCGGCTGCCAGGTGGTCGCGGCGTTCGCCGCCCGGCACCCGCGCCTGGTGCGCCGCGTCGTGATGGTGGGGCCGGCGCTCGAACCGGGTGCCGGCGGCCTGCGGCAGTGCGGGCGGCTCCTGGCCGACGCGCCCCGCGAACCGCTCTCCCTGCTCGCGGTCGCGGCGGGCGACTATCTGGTGACCGGCCCCGTCCGGTTCGCCGCGTCCTTCCGGCACGCGCTGCGCGACGCGGCCGAGTCGTTCGAGGGGCATTTGGCCCGGGTCGTCGCGCCGACCCTCGTGGTGCGCGGGGCGGGTGACACCATCGCCTCCCGGGAGTGGACCCGGCGTGTGGCACGTGCGGTCGGCGACGGGCGCGCGGCCGAGGTCCAGGGCGCCGCGCACGCGGCGCACTACAGCGCGCCCGGCGCCGTGGCCGCGCTGATCCAGCAGTTCACCGCAGGAGGGCAGACGTGAGACCGAGCAGGACGTCCGACGGTTCGCAATCGCCGGGGACGAACACGGAGCGTCCGTCGCCCTGGCTGCGCGTCCTGCCGGGTATCTCCCCCGAGCGGCGCGGATTCGTGCTGGCCTGGTGGGGGTTCGCCCTCACGTTCGGCGGGATGCGGCTGCTGACGTGGCTCATCCACATCGACGTGGCGGGGGTGGGTGACGTCCAGGCGGGCGGTGTCCACCTCCACCATTACGTGTGGGGCATCCTGCTGTTGGTGGCGGTGGGCGCGGCCGGGCTGGTGGAGCGTTCGGCACGGGCCCGTGCGTGGATGGGACTCGCCTACGGGGTGGGGCTGGCGCTGGTGGTGGACGAGGCGGCTCTGCTGATCAGCCTGGAGGACGTGTACTGGGACACCGAGGGCGGCGTCAGCATCGCCCTGGCCATCGCGGTGATCGCTGTCGCGGGCGCCGTCCTCGCGGTGACCCGCGCGCGGCGGCGCGGCACCGGGAACGGCGACGACCACGGGTGACCGGCACCGGACGGTGCCGAAGGCCGCCGGCCGAGCGGCCGCGGAAGCGCCGGGGGCCCTCCACCGCGGAGCGGTGGAGGGCCGTGTCACGTCGCACCGGGGAGGGTGCGTCGCCCGCGCAGCGCTGCTCCGCATGACAGTGCACTGCCTTGCGTTGCTTCCGTTGCTTGCGCCGGGCGCGTTGGGTTGCGTTGCTTGCACCGCGCCGTGCCGCGTTGTGTTGCGTTGCGCGGGCCGCGTGGCGTGGCGCGGGTGGGATGTGCGGCGTCAGACGCCGGCGATGCCCTGGATCCAGGAGCGGTACGCCGTCACGTTCGTGTACGCGGTGGTGGTCTGCCGGTCGCTGGTGGAGGCGACGCCCACCTGTACGCCGTTGGCCATCATGGGGCCGCCCGAGTCGCCGCCCGCCGTGATGCCGTTGCCGCGGCGGGCGCAGATGGCCGAGCCGTTGTACGCGTCGCGGCAGCCGCCGGTCACGACGACATCGGCGACCTTGAGGTACTGGGACTGGCAGTTCGCCTCCGAGCCGCACTGGTAGGTGGCGCCCCAGCCGTAGACCTGCACGGTCTGGTTCACCGACACGGAGCCCGGCTGGCCGAGGCGGGCGTAGGTGCCGGACACGGACCGGTCGAGGCGGACCAGCGACAGGTCGGAGGACGGGTGGCTGTGGACGCTGACCCCGTTGGCCACGGTGCCGCCGGTGGTCTGGTCGAGGCTGCCGATGCGGAACGACAGGCCGCCGCCCCCGACGCAGTGCTTGGCGGTGAGGATCCAGGTGGGGGCGATGATGGAGGCGCTGCAGGTCTGCCGGCCGTTCGAGAACAACCGGGCCGCCCAGGGAGCGTTGTTGGCGTAGCCGCCGCCGATGATCGGCTGGACGTCGGTGCCGGGAGCGATCGCGGGGGCACTGGGCGCAGGTGACGCCTGGGCAGCGGCGGTGGGGGCCGTTCCTAAGAGGGTCAGGGCCGCGATCGCGAGGGCAGGGGCCAGTCTGGCTATTCGCACGTTCGTCTCCATTGTGTGGGGGTGTGAACGTCCTCGGTGAGGACCACAGCGCCGCATAGGTATGCGGCACGGGCGCACGGGAAGGCCGGGGTAAGCCTGTCGCGTGCATGCCATTTCGGCTGTGGCGAATGTGACAGACGGTCCGTCGCCGCCGCAAGGGGCCGGGTTGCGAAAGTTTGCCGGTAGACCGCGCAGGGCGTCGATTCAGAGGGATCCCTCCTGCTCGGCGTCGCTTCTCATGCCGAAACGGCTCCGGCGGGCACAGTCGGCCGAGGCGTGGGTGCGGCCGCCGACCGCAGGGCCGCCCACCCCGCCCTCCCACCCGCTTTTCCCCTTGGTCAACCACACAACTATCCGCGTAGATATGTGGCGAGAGACATGTGCAAGCGAAATCCTGTGGCCGTGGCGCCCGGAAACCGAAAATCACCGGTTCGTCACCCACGGGCGCCCGAGCCCTGAATGTCCGTCAGCCTCCGCCCAGCCGTGCGCGCGTCTCCTGGCACTCGACGGCCGACCGGAGCACCCCGGCGAGACCGTCGACCAGGCGGTCGTCCGTCACCTCCGGCCACGCGCTCGGTGGTGTCGTGGACGCCTCTCGTACTCGCGCGCGCATCGGCCGACCAGCCCACGTCGGCCCGTGTCTCCGGGCCCACTGCGGCCAGCAGGTCCTCCGCCGTGGCGGTGTCGACCCCGCGCAGCCGGGCGGAGCCCGCCTCGTCGCGCGGGCGCATCAGGTGCCACCAGTTCGGGGGCTGGGTGAACGGGGGGGCCGGCGGCCCGCCGTCCCCGGCGGAGGCCGAACACACCGTTGCCGGTGAGCGCCCAGGCCGCGACGACGGTGCCGAGCCCAGGCAGCGGTCACGCGACGACGCCTGGGCGTCGGGCATCCGCAGGGCGGGCAGCGCCCGGTAGGGGACGCCCTCGGCGCGCAGCCGCGCCCCGATGCCCGCGAGCAGTCCGGGCAGGCCCTCCACCGGCTGCCGCATGCCCCGGTAGCGCCGCGCGAAGCGGTCCAGCCAGGAGATGACGTCCTCCACGGCGACCACGGCGCCGGCGTCCCCGCCCGGGGAACCGGACTTCGCCGCGTCGTCCGCCCCGGTGAGGAGGGCGCCCGCGCCCGTCCCGCGCAGCAGCCTCAGCCGGCCCGCAGCAGCCTCCGCGAGCGCCACCCGCCCGCTCCCGGCGGGCGCGGCGGTCAGGGTGAGCAGTTCGCCGGGGGCGACCGCACCCTCGGACAGCAGCGCCGACAGGACCGGGGCCCATCCGTCCCAGACGTCCATGGTGGCGTCGTCCATGCCGCCGTGCGACAACAGGCCGCGCAGCAGCACCCGGTGTCCGGCGTCCACGGGCGCGGTGCCTCCGGCTCCACCCGCGGCCCGCCCCACCGCCCGCCCGAAGGGAAACCTCGCACCACGCCCACCGGTGGCTGAACCGGGGCGGGAGTGACGAGCGGGTGCTAAATCAAGCGGGGTCACATCCCTTGCTGCGGATCGAGGCTCACGGATGCACTCCAGGCGAAGATCACAAGCCCGTCCCGGCGCGCCGGGAACGCGCGTACTCGGCGCCCGTGCCCTGAGACCGCGCCCCATGGCCGCTGTGCTGACGGCCGGTGCGATCGCCGTCGCCATGGCCGCCCCCGCCCCCGGGGTTCCCAGGGACCCGACCACCGTCGCGTCCGCCGGCGCCCGCGCTTCCCAGGACGCCCGGGAGACCCGGGAGACCCGGGACACACCTTTCACGCGGAAACTGACAGCGGATCTGCTGGCCCACATGCAGCGGCTGCGCGTTCCCGGCGCGATCGTGTCCGTGTCCACACCCGCGCGAGGCACCTGGACCACAGCGCTGGGCACCGCGGACCTGGCGACCGGGACGCCGATCACTACCCGCGACCACATGCGGGTCGGCAGCATCACCAAGACCTTCACCGGAACGGTGATCCTGCAACTCGTCCAGGAGGGCAGACTCGCCCTGGACAAACCCGTGGCGGCATACCGTCAAGGCGTACCGAACGGCAGGCGCATCACCATCCGCCAGCTCCTGCAGATGACCAGCGGCCTGTACAACTACGCCGAGGACCCCCGCTTCAACCGGCAACTCGACCAGCACCCGGAGCGCTACTGGTCCCCGCAGGAACTCCTCGACATCGCCTTCCGCCACCCCGTCTACTTCCCCCCGGGCACCGGATACCACTACTCCAACACCAACTACGTGCTGCTCGGCCTCATCGCCGAGCAGGTCACCGGCCGACCGCTCGCCCGCCTTCTCCGAGAACGCGTCTTCGAACCGGCCGGACTTGAGGAGACCAGTTTCGCCAACGGTCGGTCGATCCCCCGTCCACACGCTCAGGGCTACATGTTCATCGACAACGTGGACAGCCTGACCGCCCCGGTCCTGACCGGCAAGGACGCGGCCTGGGCGGACTGGTCGGCTGGCAACCCCAGAAACGCCACGCACGACAACGCCTCATTGGCGTGGTCCGCTGGAGCGGCCGTCTCCACGGTGGACGACCTGCGTCGCTGGGCGAAGGCCCTCGCCACGGGAAGCCTGCTCAGCCCCGCAGTGCAACGCGAGAGACTGACCTTCGTGCCGACCTCCGACCTCCCCGGGGCACCGACTTACGGCCTGGCCGTCGCGAACATCCTGGGATACATCGGCCACGACGGTGAGATCCCGGGCTACAACAGCTTCATGGGCTACGACCCGGCCACCCGCACCACCATCGTGGTGCTCACCAACCTCAACCAGTCACCCGACGGCACGGCACCCGCCATCGAACTCACGAAGCAGATCATCGACCAACTCACGCCGCAGGACTGACCTGGGCGTACGGGGAGTTGTCTTCGAATGTCACGCCCACATCAGGAGTGAGGCGAGTGTGACAGCTGCCTGGTAGGACTCGGCGGTCTTGTCGTAGCGGGTCGCGATGCCGCGCCACTGCTTGAGGCGGTTGAAGTCACCGGCGAAAGCGAGTGTGCAGCGTGCGCCAGGGGCCGTACCGCTCGGGCACGTCCCGCCAGGCCGGGTACCCGTCCGGGACTTCACACGATCCCGATCCCGTTGAGTACGGCTCGATCGTCCAACCGCTTCCGCCCACGCAAGGACTCGGGCAACAGCGGACGGAGGAACTTCCACTCCACATCGGGGGTGACGGTCGGCCCCGCCGGCGCTGCTCACAACGCCGCCGGATCGCTGGCAGCCGCGGCGGACGCGCCAGGAGGACGGGGTGAGGGACCCTTCTGATGCACCTCGCGGGCGCGGCTCCGGCCGCGTCCCGATGCCGTCGGCCGGCGCGTCGCCGCTGACGCCGAGGCATGGGTCGGCGGTGACGTCCACCAGGTCGTGGGGGGCCGCGTGGTACGGCCACCACCGCGTACCGGTCCCCTTGCGGGTGGACGGCTGGACAGGGTGCCGTCGTCGGTGACGGCTCCCGGCACGTGCCGAGCGTCCGGACGAAGGGGACCATCCCCGACCGCACATGGGGTACACGGCACGGATTCACACACCCCGCCGGGGCGAACGTTCCCAGCCGAAAGCGGCCCGTTCGCGCACCCCGCCCACCGGCCGGGTTCGCGCCTCCCTGGCGCGTCCCGGACCGCTGTTTCCGGCCGGGCCCCGGAGGGCGCCGGGCGTTTCGCCTGGAGGGCGGGAACACATTCCCGCCAACCGACGGAATGATCTCCCCTCATTTCCGCGCACCGCCGAGCAGGCCTTCCCGGCCGCCGCCGTGCGGGAATTCGGCCACGCGCAACGACATCTTGTGGCGCTCCTCCGGGCGTGATTAGGATCCCGCTCGTTTCGCTTCCCCCACACTTCCTGCACGATTTCGCCAAATCGGTGAGGTGCTCCCGTGGAACGGTCCGCGTCAACCGCACCACCGTCCCACCCACGGCCGGGAACACGCGACTTCACGCTCCTGTGGTGGGCCAACGCCGCCGACGCCGTGGGCACCCAGGCCTCGGGAGCCGTCCTCCCCCTGCTCCTCCTCGGACTGGGTCACCCGCCCCAGGTGGTCGGCCTGGTCGCCGGCGTCTCCACCGCCATCGGGCTCCTCATCGGGCCCTTCGTCGCCGTGCCGGTCGACCGGGGCGCACGCAGGCGGGTGATGCTCGGGTCCGCCACCGTCTCCGCGCTCGCCATGGGGGGCGTGAGCCTGGCCCTGACCACCGGCCACCCGCCCCTCGGGCTGGTCCTCACCGCCGTCCTGGTCGAACGCTCGGCGACCGCCTGCTTCGAGGCGGCCGCCCGCGGCACGGTCGCCCTCGTCTGCCCGGCACCGGAACAGCCGCGGGCGATCGCGCGGCTGGCGGCGGCCGACCAGGGAGCCCTGATCGTCGGCCCCGCGCTCGGCGGCGTGCTCTACCAGGTGGCCCGTGCGCTCCCGTTCCTCGCCGACGCCCTGTCCTACCTCGTCAGCGCCCTGTGCGTACGGGCGATGCGGGCGGACCTCGCGGCGCCGGCCGCACCGGCCTCCCCCACCGCGGCGGCACCGGCCGCACCGGCCTCCCCCACCGCGCCGACCGCGCGGGCCGAACTCCGCGTACGCCTCGGGGAGGTGCTGCGCGAGGGCGCGGCCGGGCTGCGGCTGGTGCGCTCCTCCGCGCCGCTGCGGCTGGTCCTGGTGTGGAGCGCCACGGTGAACGTCGTCGTGGTGACGCTCTACTTCGGCGCCGTGTTCGCCCTCCAGAGGGGTGGTCACGGCGGCGCCGCCCTCGGTGCGGTCCTGGCCGTGTCGGGTGCGGCGGGGCTGGCCGGCGCGCTTGCCGCGCCCCGGGTGGCGAAACGTTTCGGCGCCTCCCGGACGGTGACGGGTACGACCTGGCTCCTGGTGCCGCTCACCGCCGCGCCGGCCGCGCTCGCCCCGGTGGCGGGGGCGTGGGCGTACGGAGCGCTGTTCGGCCTGGTCTGCCTGCTGATGCCGATGGCCTCCGTGGTGCTCCAGGCCCGTGCCCTCCAGGTGACCGCACCGGCGTTGCAGGCGCGTACCGGTGCCGTCCTGGCCACCGCCACGACCGGCGGCGCGTCCCTGGCGCCCGTGCTCGCCGGGGTCCTCGCCGACCGGGTCTCCCCCGCCGCGCCCGCGGTCGCCTGCGGGGTGACGCTCACCCTGCTCGCGGTGCACACCTCCCGGCGCCCGCTGCGCGACGGGCGAGCCGCGGAGGTGGCCGGATGACCGGCGGCTACCAGGTGTACCGGGCGGCCCTGCCCGAGGTGTGCGCCGCCGACCCGGCCCGGATGGTCTTCACGGCCGATGCCGACGGCCGATGCGAGGTGTTCACCTGGGACGCCGTCTCCCGCCGCGCCCGGCAGGTCACCCGGCGGCCGCGCGGCACCCTGCACGGCGCCATCGACCGCGACGCGTACGTGTGGTGGTTCGACGAGGACGAACACGGGCACGGACAGTGGCGTTTCCAGCCCTTCGGCGGCGGTACGGACCTGCCCGGGCTGACCGGCGTCCCCGCCGGGCTCCCCCGCGGCCTCGCGGTGAGCGACCACGGCACGGTCGCCCTGGCCGTCGGCGACGGCGGCGCCACCACCGTCCACGTGGGTCCGCGCGGCGGCGCCGCCCGCACGGTCGTCCGCACCGGCGGCCACGCCACGCTCACCGGCATCACGCCCGGCGGAGGGCTGCTCGCCCTCGGCGGCGCCGACGGGGTCACCGTACTCACCTCCGAGGGCACCGTGCGCGCCGTCCTGCCCGGCGGCGAACGCTCCGGGCGCCTCTGGCCGCTGGGGTTCGCCCCGGCCGGGCCGGACGACGAACTGCTCCTCGTCCGTGAGCGCCACGACCGGTACGTCGTCGAGAGCTGGCGGCCCGGCACCGGGACCGTCACCCACGACTGGTGCGCCTTCGACACCGAGATCACCGCCCGCTGGGACGCCGACGGCCGTTCCGTACTGGTCCGGCAGGACCGCCACGGCCGTTCGGCCCTGCACCGGGCCCGCCTCGACGACCGGACCCTCACCCCGGTCCCCACCCCGGCGGGCACCCTGCTGGACGCCGCCACCCGGCGCGGCGGCGACCTGCACTACCTGTGGACGGACACCGGACATCCGCCGAGGCTGCGCTCCTCGCGCGGGACGCCGCTCCCCCCGCTTCCCACCGTCGCCGGGCCCGTCCCCGGCACGCACCACGACCTGTGGACCCCCGGCCCCGACGGCCCGGTGCACACCCTGCTCAGCCTGCCCGTGCCCCCCACGGCGCCCGCCGCACCGCCCGGCTCCCCCACCGGCGCCGAGCCGCCCGCCGCCCCCGCGGTGTTCCTCGTCCACGGGGGGCCCGCCGACCACGACCGCGACGCCTACGACGGGGTCGTCCACTCCCTGGTCGCCTCCGGTTTCGCGGTCGCGCGCGTCAACTACCGCGGCTCCACCGGGTACGGGCCCCGCTGGCGGCGCGCGCAGGGGCGGGGCGTCGGCCTCGCCCAGGTCGACGACCTCGCCTCGGTACGGGCCGACCTGATCGCCCGCCGGCTGATCCGCCCCGGCGCCGTGGGGCTGTGGGGCACCTCCTGGGGCGGCTACCTGGTCCTGCTCGCCCTGGGCACCCGCCCGGACCTGTGGCAGGCGGGGGTGGCCGTCAAGCCGGTCGCCGACTGCGCCGCCGCCCACCGCACGACGACCCCCGCCCTGCGCGCCCTGGACGAACGGCTCTTCGGCGGCACGCCCGACGAGGTGCCCGAGCGGTACGCGCGCAGCTCGCCGATCCGGTACGCGGCGGCGGTCCGCGCCCCGCTGCTGGTGGCCGCCGCGACCCGGGACGCCAAATGCCCGCCCGGCCAGGTCCGCGGCTACCTCGCCGCGCTGCGCGCCGCCGGGGTCCGCCACGAGGCGATGTGGCTCGACTCCGGTCACGACGGCTACGACGGCGGCGACCACGTCGCCGTACTGCGCCGTGCCGTGGTCTTCCTCGACCGGGAACTGCGCGGCCCGGCACGCCGCCCACAGACGCCCCGCTCCGCCCGGAGCGGGGAGCACCGCACCGCAGAACGACTCACGGAGAGGAGAAGGTCCCATGCAGAAGGACATCATCCACAACGACCCGCTCGCGGGTGACGAGGAGAACCGCAAGCCGAGCGTCGGCATCACCGTCACCGTCCCGTTCCGCAACGCCGAGGACGCGGAAGAGGACTGACCCCCGCCGGCCGGCCCGGCGGTGCACCGCCGGGCCGGCCGGTCCCCATTCCCGAGGAGCCGACATGCGTGTCCTGCTGGTCAACATGCCCTGGTCGCCCATCGACCTTCCGTCCCTCGCGCTGGGAATACTCAAACGGAGCGTGGACGAGCGCGTGCCCGGTGCCGAGGCCGAGGTTCTGCACGCCAATCTCGAATTCACCGACTGGATCACCGCCCGTACCGAATTCAGCGGCGACGACTACGAGTACTACGCCCTGTCGTCCTATTTCATGGGCTGCGGCGACTGGGTCTTCTCCTCCGCCCTCTACGACGATCCCCACTGGCGCGAGGAGGAGTTCACCGCGGTGATGCGCGGGAAACTCAAGAAGTCGCGCATGGCCATGACCCGCGCGCTGCACCGGGTGGTTCCCGAGTTCGTCGACGAGATCGCCGCCCGGATCGTGGAGTACGCGCCCGACGTCGTCGGGTTCACCTCCACCTTCCAGCAGAACACCGCGGCGCTCGCGGCCGCCCGCCGGGTCAAGCAGCTCGCCCCGCACATCGTCACCGTCATGGGCGGGGCCAACTGCGACGGCGCCCAGGGTGCCGCCGTGCACCGCAACTTCCCCTTCGTCGACCACGTCGTCCGCGGGGAGGGCGAGGCCGCGTTCCCGCAGCTGCTCACCGCTCTGGCCGCGGGCTCCGCCCTCTCGGAGGTGCCGGGGCTGTGCCACCGCGGCCCGGACGGGGAGAGCCGCGCCAATCCCATGGCCACCCGCCCGCTCCCGCCGGCCGCGATCCTGCCGCCCGACTACAGCGGCTACTTCGAGCGGCTGGCCGCCTCCGTCGCCCGCAACTGGGTCGAGCCCAAGCTGGTGGTCGAGGGCGCCCGCGGCTGCTGGTGGGGCGAGAAGCACCACTGCACCTTCTGCGGCCTCAACGGCTCGTTCATGCAGTTCCGTTCCAAGAGCCCGGACACCTTCTACGACGAGATCATGGAACTGGCCCGCCGCCACCGGGTCCTGGACATGTACGTCGTCGACAACATCCTCGACATGGGGTACCTGACAACCGTCCTGCCCAGGATCATCGAGAGCGAGTACGACCTGCGGCTGCACATCGAGATCAAGGCCAACATGCGCCGCCCGCAGCTCCGGACGCTCGCCGAGGCGGGCATGATCTACGTTCAGCCCGGCATCGAGTCGCTGAACCACCGGGTGCTGGACCTGATGGACAAGGGCGTCAGCGGCTGCCAGAACGTCCGGATGCTCCGGGACGGCGCGGAGACGGGCCTGTCCGTCGCCTGGAACTACCTCCACGGCTTCCCCGGCGAGACCGCGCGGGACTACGAACCGGTGATCGGCCAGATCCCGGCGCTGGAACACCTCGACCCGCCGGTCGACCTGTCCGCGCGGATCGCGATCGAGCGCTTCAGCCCCTACTTCGAGCGTCCCGAACTCGGTTTCACCGGCCTGCGCCCGGAGGAGCACTACCGCTTCACCTACGACCTGCCGGAGGAGGAGCTGTACGACCTGGCGTACGTCTTCGAGGCGCCGCCCCGCGGCATCGGCGAGCCCACCGTCACCGCGCTCAACGACGCGCTCGCCGCCTGGAAGAAGCACCACGCCGACGCCCGGCTCACCCACGCCGACCTGGGCGACCGGATCGTCCTGGTCTCCCGGCGGCGTGCCTTCGACTGGCGGACGATGGAGCTCACCGACCCGTTCGAGCGGGCCGTCTTCCGGCTCCTCGACCAGCCGCACACCCCCGCCGCCCTCACCAGGAAGGCCGCGCGCAAGGCGCCCGGCACGGCCGCGCCCGACGAGGCCGGTGTCCAGCGGCTCCTCGACACCTGGCTGGCCCTCGGGCTGGTCTTCACCGACGGCGGGCAGTACGTCCACATCGCCCCCGCCGCCGTCAACGAGGACCTGCTGCGGCTGGACTTCATGCGCCACACGTACGCGTCGGCCGGCACGCCCGCCGAACCCGCCCGCGTATGACCCGACCGCGATCCGAGGAGGAACACCGCCCATGAGCACCGCCGTCGGTCCGTCCGCCGTCCTGGCCTGGCGGGACTACGACCCCGAAGCCTGCGAGCTGCCCGGGATGTTCCTCGGCGAACTCGCCCTGCCCGGCCCGCCGGAAGGCGAGAGCGAGCGGCTGTGGCAGCTCGGCGCCCGCCGCGTGCGGCTGCCGGGCACCGTCGACCTCTCGGGCACCCCGGACGCCGCCCGGGCCGCCATCGCCGTGGACGCACTGGGGCTGGTGCGCGACCTGACCGCCCGGGCCGTGCTGGTCGAGTGGGACCTGCGCCTCGACCCCGGGGCGGGCGAGCGCTGGCGGGTCCTCAGCCACCTCCAGCCGCCCCGGCGCATCGAGGGGCCGGCCGGGGCCGGCGAGGCGCTGCGCGAGTGGCGGCGCGGCCACTACCTGTGCAAGTGCCTGTGGCGCAAGGGCCCCGGATTCGTACAGATCCGCGACCGGCGCTGGGGCGAGCTGCGCCGCTTCACCGCCGACGAGCCGGAGTACGCGCGGGCCATCGAGGCCCTGGCGTACGGGGCGCCGGCGGGCGAGGTGCCGCGGGCCGTCCTGGACGACTTCCGTGGCGAGGACCTGGTCCTCGACGTCGGCCCGCTCGCCTGGTGGCTGCCGTACCGGATCAGCCGGTGGCTTCAGGAGTCGATGACGATCTGATCCGTACGGTGAGCGCGTGGGCGCCCTCACACCGGCTGCCGTCCCCGCGGGTACGGCCGGCCCGGTGCGGGGGCGCCCCCGCGCCGTGCGGCCGGCCGGGGCCCGGCCGTGCCGCTCCCGCGCGCGTCACCCGCCGCGCTGAGGCGGGCGACGATGACGGCCAGCACGAGGAAGGCCGCGGCGAGGGTCAGCGTGGGAAGGGCACGGGCGACGTCCATGGGCTCCGCTCCGGGAAAATCGGTCGATTGACTGGCTGCCTGCGCGGATACCCGTGACGTCGACCCGGAAGCATGCCGGTGCGCGCCCGTCCGCCTCCGGAGCCGAAAGGGACCCGGTACCGCGGGGTCCGGGACGGTGGCGGAGAGGGCGGGCCATCTGCCAGTCGCGTGAGACGGGCAGCCGGTGCGAGTAGACGACCGGCGACCGGGAAGGCGGACAATTCACGCCAGACGGACAGGTGGGAGGTCGAGCATGGTCTCGGGACCGCTCAAGGACGACTGGAACGGAATTCAGGGAGAGGTCGCCGAAGGCCTGAACGCGCACTTCGACGGTGATCTCGGCAACGTCACGGACGCACGGCTGGCCGCGGGGCTGTTCCTCGACACCGTCGCGGCCTGCGATCCACCGGCGGAGGCCGACAGCAGGGACGACATCCTGCTGGTGGTGACGGAACTGGCGGCCAACGCCATCCAGTACGCCCCCGGCCCGTTCACGCTGCGGGCGCGCCGCACCTTCGACGGGGTGCACGTGATGGTGCGGGACACCAATCCGGCACCGCCGAAACCGGTGCCCTCCAGGAGGGCCGGGAAGCCCGGAGGGCTGGGGTGGCACATCGTCCAGGCCCTCGGCACGGTCAACGTGCTGACCCAGCCCGACGGCAAGGAGGTGCACGTGTTCCTGCCCTGGTGAGCCGGCCGGCCCGCGGGGCTACTGGCGGCCGCGCCAGTCGAGGCAGACGACCAGGGCGTCGTCGTCCACGTCCGCGTCCCCGCGGTGTCCGGCGAGCTCCCGCAGCACCGCGTGCGGGACCTGGGAGGGCGGCAGGAGCCGGGTCGCGGTCATCGCCCGGCTGAGCGCCTTCTCGCCGTAGGGCTCACCGGCCGGGGACGCCACGTCGTACACACCGTCGCTGAGGAAGAACAGGCGGTCACCGGGCTCCACCCGGAAGCGCTGGGCCGTGTACAGGGTGTCCTCGAACATGCCGAGCGGGAGCTGGGCCTCGAAGCCGACGGGTTCCGCCCGGCCGTGCCTCAGGCGCCACATCCTCGGCGACCCGGCGTCCACCACCTCGACCTCCCCGGTCGCGAGGGCGAACCGCAGCAGGAGGACGGAGAGGTGCGACACCCCGTGGTAGTGGCCGTGGACGGCCTGATCGGCGAGGCACGCCTGGTCGGCGAGCGACAGGCCGGCCCGGCGGGCGTTGCGCAGCGCGTTGATCGCCAGGCTGGTCAGCAGGGCGGCCTCGACGCCCTCCCCCATGCCGTTGGTGACGGTCAGCGTGAGGTGGTCGGCGGAGGACGACCAGTCGTAGTTGTCGCCGTGGATCGCGTAGGCCGGTTCGAGCTGTGCGCCGATCTCGTATTCGGGGCGCGAGGTGGAGAAGCCGGGCAGCAGCTGCCACTGCATCTCGGCGGCCAGGGTCAGCCTGCCGGTCCTGCGGGCCTGGAGGTACAGGTCGGTCTCACGCTCGGCGACGACGATCTCCCGGCCGAGGAGCTGGGCGACGGCCTGCAGCTCCTCACGGACCCGCCGGGTGGAGCGGTCGCCGGGCAGGCGCACGGAGAGGACGCCAATGCGGTCGCCCCGGACGCTGACGGGGAAGTGGGCGGTGACGTCGGTGCCCGGGGTGTGCTTCTCGACGTGCGGCTGCTGGGACCCGAAAGCCCGTCCGGGGGCGCTGCCGTGCACCGGGACGGGCTCGGTGGTGTACGGGAGGGCGCTGACGGGCTGGAGCGTGGTCATCGCGTAGTCGGCCATGAGCAGGTCGGCGGAGACGGCCGTGTAGTGGCCGGCGAGCACGTCCCGCACCGCTTCGAGGAGGGCGTGGGGCGGGGCGTCGCGCACTGCGCGCTCCACGGCCAGGAATCTGTCCATCGATCACTCACCACCTGGTCGGTTCGGTTCGGAGGAGAAGGGGGAGAGGGGGCGGGGGGAGGACCGGGGGGTGCCTCCCCTTTTTTCCTCCGTCGCCGTCACTGACAGGACGGGTACCGGGTGTCACAGTGGACACCATGGGTGACGAGACGTGCGCGGGGCCCGGCCGGGACGCCGCCGCGCCCGCCGCCCGCGAGGTGATCGAACTGCTCGAAGTGCTCTGGAACACGGGCCGTGAGCTGACCTCACCGGCCCCGGTGTCGTCCTCGCAGCTCCGGGTGCTCTACATCCTCGACCGTGACCGGCCCGTCAACCTGCGCGCTCTCGGTGAGGAGCTGGGATCGGCGCCCTCCTCCGCCAGCCGGATGTGCGACCGGCTCGACGCGCTCGGGTACATCGAACGCCCCGCCGGCACCGCCGGCCGCAGGGAACGGGAGCTGCGCCTGTCCGCCCGCGGCCGCGAACACCTGGAGGATCTGCGTGCCCGGCGCGAGGCCGCACTCCTCGACGTTATCGACGCCATGCCGCCCGCACAACGCGCCGCACTCGCCGCGGGCCTCGGCGGCTTCCGCCGGGCCGTGGAAGCGAGCGCGGCGGAGGAGGAGTGCCTCAGATGGCGGGGCCGCCGTAGTAGCCACCGATCCGCCGGCGGTAGTCCGGGTCTCCCCGGTGCTCGTCCGGCCGGTACTCGGGAGCGTTCTTGATCTCGTCGCGCGTGCGGTCCACCCGGACCGTGAACGTCTCGAGGTCGATCTCCGTCACGGTGCCGGCCGGCAGCAGTACGCGCCTGCCGAGGATCCACGGTCCGGTGTCCACCACGAGGTGGGCGGACCCGGCCTCGACGGTGTGCTCGTCGACCTTGCCGATGCGGCCGTCGGTCGCCTCGACGTCGTAGCCCACGAGCTGGGCTTCGTCGATCCGGTCGACGACGGACGGGTACTCCCACAGATTTCCGGCCATGAGGCATCCTCGGTCCGGTCCCCCCCCGGGGGGACCTCATCAGTAGGGTTGCTTTCCTGGCCGCGCTTGTTCCCGGGCATCGCCCGCTCATGCATGGTGGTGGTCCCGGCACGGCGGCCGTCGTACGGCGCTCGCGGGCGGGTGGGAGGGCACGATCCGGCCACGGCCGGCGCGGGGTGCGCGTTGGGTGCAATTGCCCTCCTGATGCCGCGTGAGTTAGCCTGCGGCGTATTTGTCGTACGGCAATGGTTTAAGTGTCGAAAGAATGGCATGGGGCCACCCGGTCCTCCGGGCGTGCGTCTGTTCGGTCTTTTCGTCGCGGCATCTGAGCGGAACGAGGTTGGTCATGGCTGAGACGGCGGTCGAAGGTGCGCGTGCCGTGCCGCGGTCACGGCCCTCTCGCGGGGGCGGCAAGGTGGGCGAGTCCGAGCTCCGGCAGTTGCTGGCCGGCCTGACGGCCGTCCGTGACGGGGATTTCGGCACCAGGCTCCCTGACGAGGAAGACGGGCTGATCGGTGAGATCGCCACCGTCTTCAACGGCATGGTGGACCAGCTGTCGCTGTTCACCTCCGAGGTGACCCGTGTCGCCCGCGAGGTCGGCACCGAGGGCACGCTCGGCGGCCAGGCCGTGGTCCCCGGGGTTTCGGGCACCTGGGCCGACCTCACCGACTCGGTGAACGCCATGGCCGGCAACCTGACCACGCAGGTCCGTGACATCGCGCAGGTGGCCACCGCGGTGGCCAAGGGCGATCTCTCGCAGAAGATCGACGTGGACGCCCGGGGCGAGATCCTGGAGCTGAAGGACACCGTCAACACCATGGTCGACCAGCTCTCCGCGTTCGCGGACGAGGTCACCCGCGTCGCCCGTGAGGTCGGCAGCGAGGGCCGGCTGGGCGGTCAGGCCGAGGTGCCGGGGGTCGGTGGCGTCTGGCGCGACCTGACGGACTCGGTGAACTTCATGGCCGGCAACCTGACCGACCAGGTCCGTAACATCGCGCAGGTCACGACCGCCGTGGCCAAGGGCGACCTCTCGCAGAAGATCACCGTGAACGCGCGCGGCGAGATCCTGGAGCTCAAGAACACCATCAACACGATGGTCGACCAGCTGTCCTCGTTCGCCGACGAGGTCACACGTATGGCGAGAGAAGTGGGCACCGAGGGAATCCTCGGCGGCCAGGCGGATGTGAAGGGGGTCTCCGGCACCTGGCGGGACCTCACGGACTCGGTGAACTTCATGGCCGGCAATCTGACGGCCCAGGTACGGTCCATCGCCCAGGTCGCCACGGCAGTGGCCAAGGGCGACCTCTCGCAGAAGATCACGGTCACGGCCCGGGGCGAGATCCTGGAGCTCAAGAACACCATCAACACCATGGTCGACCAGCTCTCCGCATTCGCGGACGAGGTCACCCGCGTCGCCCGCGAGGTCGGCACCGAGGGCCGGCTGGGCGGTCAGGCCGACGTCAAGGGCGTCTCGGGCACGTGGAAGGACCTCACCGAGTCGGTGAACGTCATGGCCGACAACCTGACGGCACAGGTGCGGTCCATCGCCGAGGTGACCACCGCCGTCGCCCAGGGCGACCTGTCGCAGAAGATCCGCGTCGACGCGCGGGGCGAGATCCTGGAGCTGAAGGAGACCATCAACACGATGGTCGACCAGCTCTCCGCGTTCGCGGACGAGGTCACCCGCGTCGCCCGCGAGGTCGGCACCGAGGGCAACCTCGGCGGCCAGGCGACCGTCCGGGGCGTGTCCGGCACCTGGAAGGACCTCACCGACAACGTCAATGTCATGGCCTCCAACCTGACGGGACAGGTGCGTTCCATCGCCCAGGTGGCCACCGCGGTGGCCCGCGGCGACCTGTCGCAGAAGATCACGGTCGAGGCGAAGGGCGAGGTCGCCGCGCTCGCCGGCGTGATCAACACGATGGTCGACACCCTCTCCGCCTTCGCCGACGAGGTCACCCGCGTCGCCCGCGAGGTCGGCACCGAGGGCATGCTCGGCGGCCAGGCGCGCGTCCCCAACGTGGCGGGCACCTGGAAGGACCTCACCGACAACGTCAACTCGATGGCGAACAACCTGACGAACCAGGTGCGCAACATCGCCCTCGTCACCACCGCCGTCGCCAACGGCGACCTGTCGAAGAAGATCGACGTCGACGCCCGCGGCGAGATCCTGGAGCTGAAGACGACCATCAACACGATGGTCGACCAGCTCTCCGCGTTCGCCGCCGAGGTCACCCGCGTGGCCCGGGAAGTGGGCAGCGAGGGACGCCTCGGCGGACAGGCCGAGGTCGAGGGCGTGTCGGGCACGTGGAAGCGCCTGACCGAGAACGTCAACGAACTCGCGGGCAACCTGACCCGGCAGGTCCGGGCCATCGCCGAGGTCGCCAGCGCGGTGGCCGAGGGCGACCTCACCCGCTCCATCACCGTCGACGCCTCCGGCGAGGTCGCCGAGCTCAAGGACAACATCAACTCCATGGTGGAGTCCCTGCGTGAGACGACCATGGCCAACCAGGAGCAGGACTGGCTCAAGTCGAACCTCGCCCGCATCTCCAGCCTGATGCAGGGCCACCGGGACCTGGCCGTGGTCGCGGAGCTGGTGATGGACGAACTGACGCCGCTGGTGTCGGCCCAGTACGGCGCCTTCTACCTGGCCGAGGAGTCCGGGAGCGGTACCGAGCTGACGCTGGTCGGCTCGTACGGCCGTCCCTCCGACTTCATCGACCACGCCCGCTTCAAGCTGGGTGAGTCCCTGGTCGGACAGGCCGCCCGCAGCCGGCGGACGATCGCCGTCGAGCAGCTTCCCGGGGACTACGTCAGCATCTCCTCCGGGCTCGGCGAGGCCGCCCCGGCCAGCCTGATCGTGCTGCCGATCGTCGTCGAGGACCAGATCCTCGGCGTGATCGAACTGGCGTCGTTCACGTCGTTCACCGCCGTGCACCGGGACTTCCTGGAGCAGCTGATGGAGACGCTGGGCGTCAACGTGAACACGATCGTCGCCAACGCCCGTACCGACGAGCTGCTCGACGAGTCGCAGCGGCTGACGGCGGAGCTCCAGGCGCGTTCCGAGGAGCTCCAGGTGCAGCAGGACGAGCTGCAGCGTTCCAACGCGGAGCTGGAGGAGAAGGCCGCGCTGCTGGCCGCCCAGAACCGCGACATCGAGACGAAGAACCTGGAGATCGAGCAGGCACGGCAGGAACTGGAGACGCGCGCACAGCAGTTGTCGCTCGCCTCGAAGTACAAGTCGGAGTTCCTGGCCAACATGAGCCACGAGCTGCGCACCCCGCTGAACAGCCTGCTCATCCTCGCCCAGCTGCTGGCGCAGAACCCCACCCGCAACCTGACCCCGAAGCAGGTCGAGTACGCGGGCATCATCCACTCGGCCGGGTCCGACCTGCTCCAGCTCATCAACGACATCCTCGACCTGTCCAAGGTCGAGGCCGGCAAGATGGACATCAACCCGGAGGTCGTGGCGCTCCAGCAGCTCCTCGACTACGTCGAGGCCACCTTCCGGCCGATGACCACGCAGAAGAACCTCGACTTCACCATCAGCACCGCCCCGGGCGTCGCCACCGACGTGCTGACCGACGACTCGCGACTGCGGCAGGTCCTGCGCAACCTGCTGTCCAACGCCGTCAAGTTCACCGAACGGGGCAGCGTCGAGCTGCGCATCGAGATGGCCGTGGAGAACGAGCTGCCGCCCTCGGTGCACCGGGGCTGGCCGGTCGTGGCCTTCCGCGTGAAGGACACCGGCATCGGGATCCCCGAGCAGCACCTGGAGGCCATCTTCGGCGCCTTCCAGCAGGCCGACGGCACCACCAGCCGCAAGTACGGCGGCACCGGCCTGGGCCTGTCGATCAGCCGGGAGATCGCCCACCTGCTCGGCGGTGCGGTCACCGCCGAGAGCACCCAGGGCCGCGGCAGCACGTTCACGCTCTACCTGCCGGTGACCCGGGCCGACTGGGAGGTCGGCACCGTGCCGGTCGGTCCGTCGCGGACCGCGCTGGACCACGCCCTCGACCCCGCGGCGGGCAGCGGCCCGGCGGCCCGGCCCGCGCCGGCGCCCCGGCAGAAGCGGCGGCTGCTGGTCGTCGAGGAACGCAGCAGAGGCCTGCTGTCGCTGGTCGCCGAGAGCGCGGTGGCCGATCTGTCCGGCAACGGCGATCTGCCGAAGCGTACGGCGGACATCGAGGTCATCACGGCGGTGGGCGCGCAGGAGGCGGCCGAGAGCCTGGCGGCGGGGCCGTTCCACTGCGTCGTGCTGGAGCTGGACATGCCCAAGGACGCGGCGCTGCAGTTCCTGGACGCCATGGACGGGGACGCGGCGGTGACGACCGTGCCGGTCCTGGCGCACAACAGCCGGCGGCTGGAGCGGGCGCAGGAGGAGAACCTGCAGTCCCGTTCGACGACCCGCCCGCTGGAGCTGATCTCCAGCCTGGACGAGCTGCGCGAGCGGATCGCCCTGCACTTGTCGGCCGAGGAGCCGGGTGACGTGCTGCCGCTGGTGCGTGCCGAGGAATCGCGCCAGCAGTCCTCCCAGCCCGTCGACGGCACCCTTTCCGGGCGTACCGTGCTGGTGGTGGACGACGACGCCCGCAACCTGTACGCCATCAGTGGCATCCTGGAGCTCCACGGCATCGAGGTCCTGCACGCCGAGGACGGGCGCAAGGGGATCGAGGCGCTGCGCGAGCACCCGGAGATCGACCTGATCCTGATGGACGTGATGATGCCCGAGATGGACGGTTACGCCGCGACCTCCGCGATCAGGGAGGACCCGGCCTACGCCCAGCTGCCGATCATCGCGGTGACGGCGAAGGCCATGCCGGGCGACCGGGAGAAGAGCCTGGCGTCGGGGGCGAGCGACTACGTCACCAAGCCGGTGGACGCCAACGACCTCATCGCCTGCATCGGGCGCTGGCTGCCCGCGTGAGGCCCGCCCGCGGGCCCGCCCGGCCCGCGGCTCCTCACGAGTCCCAGCCGTCCGCCTCCGAACGAGGAGTCAGCACCACAATGAGCACTCCGGAAGATCTCGGGCCGCCCGCCCAGGAGGGCGGGGCGCCGACGCCCGGGGCCGCCGTGTCCGGGTCCCTGTCCGGAGCCGCCGACGCGGCCGCGGACCCGGTGGCCCCCACCGGCGCGCCGGGGTCCGCCGTGGCCGTCCCCGCCGGGCGGGAGCCGGCCGACGGCGCCCTGCTCCCGGCCGGTGACGACGCCGACGGGGCGGTGGCGGCGGCCTCGTCGTCCTCCTCGCCGGAGACGACCGGGGTCGGCCGGCTGGCCGCGACCGTGGAGCGGCTGCGCAGCGAGATCCGGGCCGCGCAGGCCGCCGCCGACGGTCGCGCGCTGATCGAGCTGGCCAAGGGCGTCCTGATCGAGCGGCTGCGGTGCGGCCCCACGGTGGCCGCCCAGCAACTGGCCGCGCTCGCCGACGAGTCGGGCGTCTCGCAGCTGGAACTGGCGGCGGACATCGTCAACCAGGCGGCGCGGGACCACGTCACCGAGGTCGCCACCGGCTTCGTCCGCCGGGCCGCGGGCGAGGAACCCGCCGCCGGGGACGACGACACCGCGGACGGCGCGTCGGTCGGCGTGCGCCTGCGCACGGCCGAGAGCGGCGCGCTGGCGGCGGCGGGAGACACCCAGGCGGTCGCCGAGTCCCTCTTCGAGCACGCCCTGACCCCGCTGGGGGCCGTCGCCGTCGCCGTGTGGACGGCGGGTTCCGACGCGTCGCTGACGCTCGCCGGGCACGCCGGATTCCCCGCCGACGAGGCCGTCCGCTGGCGCTACGTACCGCCGGGCGTGTCCACCCTGGCCCGTCAGGCGCTGACCGAACGGCAGGCCGTGCGGGCGACGTCGCAGTCCACGCTGGGGCTGCCCTCCATCGGCTGGGCCCTCCACCCGGGCGGCGGCCGGGTCGCCGTCCCCGCGGGCACCGGGGGCCGCGTGCACGGCATCCTGGAGATCTGCTGGCCCGGGCCCCTGGAGCCCCAGCCGCCGCAGATCGAGCGGCAGATCGAGGCGCTGGCCGAGCTGTGCGCCCACACCCTGGAGGGCCGGCCGGGTTCCGCCCTCTCCCCCTCGGCGGACGCCCTGGCGACCACACCGGACCTGTCCGAGCTGGTCGACCTGGCGGAGGGCCTGTACGACCCGGCGCTGGTCCTCACCCCGTTCCTGGGGCCCGACGGCCGGCTCGCCGACTTCCGCATCCACCACGTCAACAGCCACTTCGTCGACCCGGCCGGCCGGCCGCGCAGCGCCGTGAACGGGGCGCTGCTGCTGGAGGCCTATCCCATGGCGATGGGGGTCAGCGAGCTGTTCGAGAAGATCGAGCGCGTCTACGCGACCGGCGAACCGTTCCGCTCCCGGCGCATGACCCTGACCGCCCTGGTCGACCAGGTGCCGCTCGACGCCGTGGCCGACATCAGCGTCAGCCGGCACGGCAGCAGCGTGCTGCTCATCTGGCGCGTCGAGGACGAGGCGGCGCGCCTGGCGAACCTCCTCCAGCACGCCCAGCGCCTCGGCAGGATCGGCGGCTTCGAGGAGAACGTCGCCACGGGCCAGATCGTCTGGAACGACCAGCTGTACGACCTCTACGGCCGCGCGTACACCGAACGGCCCGTGCCCCTGGAGGAGCTTGCCGCCCACGCGCACCCGGACGACGCCGTGGCCATCGGCCGCTTCCTCCGCTCGGTGCTGCACCACCGGCGGGCGGCGTCGGCCGCGTTCCGGCTGCAGCGCTCCGACGGCGTCACCCGCCACATCCGCGTCATCGCCGAGCCGGTGCTCGACGCCGACCAGCGGCTGCTCGCGGTGCGCGGCGCGTACCAGGACATCTCGGCGCAGCACTGGACCGAGGTGGCGCTGGCGGCGACCCGCGACCAGCTCGCCCAGACCGAGCAGCAGGCCGCCGAGCGCAACCGGATGACCCTCCAGCTGCAGCACGCGATCATGCCGCCGACCCAGGCGCCGCTGGACAGCCCGGGGTTGCAGATCGCCGTGCGGTACCGGCCGGCGGAGTCGGAGTCCATGGTGGGCGGCGACTGGTACGACGCCGTCGTCCTGCCGTCCAAGCAGGTCCTGCTGTGCGTGGGCGACGTGGCCGGACACGGCATCGAGGCCGCGACGAGCATGGTGGTGCTGCGCAACGCGATGCGCGGGCTGGCGGTCACCGGCGCGGGCCCGGGCCAGTTGCTGTCCTGGCTGAACCTGGTGGCGCACTACCTGACCGAGCCCGTCACGGCCACGGCCGTCTGCGGCCTGTACGACCCGGAGAAGGGCACCCTCCGGTGGGCGCGGGCGGGCCACCTGCCGCCCGTGCTGATCCGCGGTCAGAAGGCGACCACGCTCCGCACCGTCAGCGGCATCCTGCTGGGCGCGGTGTCGGAGACCTCCTACGAGGAGGAGGAGCTGCAGATGGCTCCGGGCGACACTCTGTTGATGTATACGGACGGCCTGGTGGAGCGCCGCGACGAGTCGGTCCAGGACTCCCTGGCGCAGCTGCTCACCAACGCCCGTATTCCGACCGCCACGCTCGAGCAGCGGCTCGACGGTCTGCTCACGCACAGCAAGTCGGACACCGACGACGACACCTGTCTCATCGGTGTCCGCGTGGGATGACGGACGGCTCCGCGCGGCCCGTGCGGCCGCGCGGAGCCGTACGGGCATGGGCATAGGGTGGCCCGGTGCTCGTGACGTCCCCGCCCGCGGCGGGGAGGTCGACGGTATGAAGTTGTTGGTCAGCAGTGTCGAGGAGGGCCCGTGTCTCAGCGCCGTACCAGGCCGTTGCAGGGTCTCACGATGAATGACGCACGTGTGGGGACGCCCGCGGGTGCCGACCGGAGCGCCGCCGCGCATGCCGCCCGCGAGGTGATAGAGCTGCTCGAAGTGCTCTGGAACAAGGGCCGCGACCTGACGTCACCGGCGCCGGTGTCGTCCTCGCAGCTGCGCGTGCTCTACATCCTCGACCGCGACCGGCCCATCAATCTGCGCACCCTCGGCGACGAGCTGGGCATGGCGCCGTCGTCCGTCAGCCGGATGTGCGACCGTCTCGACGCGCTCGGCTACGTGGAACGCTCCCCGAGCACCGCCAGCCGCCGGGAGCTCGACCTGCGGCTCTCCTCCCGCGGCCGCAAGTACCTCGAGGACCTGCGCGCCCGGCGGGAGACCGCGCTCGTCGAGGTCATCGACGCGATGCCGCCCGCCCAGCGCGCCGCGCTCGCCGCGGGCCTGAGCGGCTTCCGCCGTGCGGTCGAGGTGAGCGCCGCCGCCGAGCCGGACGGTGCGGGGAAGAGCTCCGCCGAGACCGCCTGACCGCGCCCCGTCGTCCTCCGCCTCCGCCGCCGCCTCCGTCAGCTCCCGGGCCCGGGGTCCGGGTGGACGGGCTCCGTGGCACCCGCCCGGGCCGCTTCGAGCTGGGCGGCGAACGCGATGCCCAGGAACAGCGCGGCGCCGGTGACGTTCGCCCACAGCAGCAGGGCGACGAACGCGCTCAGGGGCCCGTACACGGCGCCGAACGAGCCGCTGCCGTTGATGTAGAGGGCCAGCAGTCCGGTCGCGCCGACCCAGAGCGTCAGGTGGACACCCGATCCGAAGATGAGCCAGGTGTACCCCGGCTGGTCGCGGCGCGGGGCCCAGCGGAAGATGACGGCCGACGCCAGCGCCGCGAGGACGATCCCGACGGGCAGGTGGATCCGGTCCCACCAGGTGATCAGCGAGGCCGGCCAGTGCAGTTCGCCGACCACGGCCCGGCCGATCTCCTCCCCGGCGACGATGGCGAGGAACCCGCCGCCGAGCGGGAGTCCCGCGCACAGGGCGAGGACCACTCCCCTGCCGTACTTCACGAGGAAGGGGCGGTCGCGCTCGATGCCGTAGATCCGGTTGCAGCCGCGCTCGATCTGGCCCATCGCCGACGCCAGGTTGACGACCGCGAAGCCCAGGCCCAGCCACATGGCCACGGCGCCGGCCAGGTCGCCGCCGGCGCTGCGCCGGGTGTCGGCGAGCACCTGGCGCACCACGTTCCCGCTGATGCCGGGCACGATCCGGGACAGTGCCGACTCGATGGCCCGCCCGAAGCCCTCGGTGTGCATGGTGGTGGTGATGCCGACGAGGGCGATGGTGAACGGCACTATGCCGAGGACCACCTGGTACCCGAGGCTCCGGGCGAAGCTGAACCCGTCCGCGTACCGGAAGCGGGTGAAGGAGTCGACGAGCAGTTTGCGGCCGCCGTAGCGGCGCAGGGCGGTGAACGCCTCGTCGCCCGAGAGCTCCTCGCCGAGCATGTCCCGGGTCTGTGGTACGTGTACGGCCGTTCCCATGGCGCCCTTCCGCTGGCCTCCGTCGCACGGGCGGGCCGGCACCGGTGGGGTGCCGGCCCGCGACGCGCCTCAGTCGGTGGCGAGCATGCCCTCGCGCAGCCGCGCCAGCATGCGGGTGAGCAGCCGCGAGACGTGCATCTGGGAGACGCCGAGCTGCTCGCCGATCTCCGCCTGGGTCAGCTCCTCGACGAAGCGGAGGTGCAGGATGCGGCGGTCACGGTCGTCGAGCCGGCCGATGAGGGGGGCGAGGGACTGGAAGTTCTCGACGAGTTCCATGCCCGGGTCCTCGGCGCCCAGGAAGTCGGCCAGCGCGGTCTCGTCGTCGTCGGCGTTGGTGATCGCGGCGTCGAGGGAGGTGGAGTTGTAGCCGTTGGAGGCCAGGCGGGCCTCGATGACCTCGTCCTCGGAGAGGCTCATCAGGGTGGCGAGTTCGCTGACCTTGGGAGCGCGGCCGAGCCGGGTGCTCAGTTCCTCGGTCGCCTTCGCCAGCTCGACGCGCGCCTCCTGGAGGCGTCGCGGCACGTGGACGGCCCACGAGGTGTCGCGGAAGAAGCGCTTGATCTCGCCGACGATGTACGGCACGGCGAACGTCGGGAACTCGACCTCGCGGGAGAGCTCGAACCGGTCGATGGCCTTGATCAGGCCGATCATGCCGACCTGGACGATGTCCTCCATCTGGTCGCCGCGGCCGCGGAACCGGCCGGCGGCGTAGCGGACGAGCGACATGTTCATCTCGATGAGGGTGTTCCGGGCGTACTGGTGCTCCGGGGTGCCCTCCTCCAGGACGGCCAGCTTGTCGAAGAACAATCTCGACAGGGCACGCGCGTCCTTGGGGGCGAGACTCTCCGGGGCGTTCACCTCCGGAAGGTCCGTGACTCCGGTCCGGGTCCCGGTCTCCGCCTCCGTGGCCACAGCAGTCGTCATCGCCCTGTCCCCTCCCATGTGCGTACACATCTCATTGATCATCCGGCAAGCCGGTGATCAGCGCGTACCCCGATCCGCGCTGCTCATGCACACCAATTTCACATTCGGTCGGGCGGCCGTCAGAGGAACCGCCGGATGGGGCTGACCGCCGCCTCCAGGGCGCGGTGGAACATGGGGCGCCTCCGCCACCGGCCGGGGGTGAGGGGCTCGCTGACGGCGAGGTCCGCGTCGAAGTCCGTGTCGAGGGTGGCGGTGAACGACTCGTCGAGCACGGCGAGCATCACCTCCTCGTCGTGGTCCATGGAGCGCCGGTTGAAGTTGGTGGACCCGATGAGGGACGCCACCCCGTCCACGGTGATGATTTTGGCGTGCATCATGGTGGGCCGGTACTGGCGGATGTCGACGCCGGCTTCGAGCAGGGCGCTGTAGTGGCGCTGCCCGGCCAGCTGGCTGGCCCGCTGGTCGGTGTGCTCGCCCGGCAGCAGGATCTGCACCGAGACCCCGCGCCTGGCGGTGGCGCAGAGCAGGTCGACGAAGTACTGGTCGGGGGCGAAGTAGGCGGTCGCCAGGCGGAAGCGCCGCTGGGCGGAGGTGAGCATGACGCGGATGAGCGTCTGCATGTCCTGCCAGCCGATGCTGGCGGAGCCGCGCACCACCTGCACGACCGCGTCGCCGTGCTGGGCGTGTTCGGTGAAGCGGTCCCGGTCGTCGTACAGCTCCGCGTGGCACTCCGCCCAGTTCTGGGCGAAGGCCGCGGCTATGCCGTCGACGGCCGGACCGCGCACCTGGACGTGGGTGTCGCGCCACTCGCCGGGGTTGCGGGCGTCGCCGCACCACTCCTCCGCGATGCCGACGCCGCCCGTGAAGGCGGTGTGCTCGTCGACGACGAGGACCTTGCGGTGGCAGCGGTGGTTCTGCTTGAGGGGGGAGAGCCACAGCGGCTTGCGGAACCAGGCGACGTGGACGCCGGCCGCCTCCATGTCGTCGAGCAGGCCGGTCTCGATGCGCCGGGCGCCGAAGCCGTCGAGCAGCAGCCGTACGCGTACTCCGGCGCGGGCCCGGTCGGCGAGGGCCCCGGCGAACTCCCGGGCTATCTCGCCGCGCCAGTAGACGAAGGTCATCATGTCGATGGTGTGCTCCGCGGCACGGATGGCGTCCAGCATGGCGGGGAAGATCTCGTCGCCGTTGCGGAGGCGCAGGAGCTGGTTGCCCTCGGTGGCGGCGGCTCCGATGAGGCGTTCCAGACGCCGGCGCAGCCGCTGCTTCTGCTCCTCGACGCCGTGCGCCGGTGCGGCCGGGTCGGCGGATCTTACGGGGTCGGTGACGGTCATGACGCCTCCTGGGGTTCTCCGGGTCCCCGGCCGCGCCGGCGGCCGTGGGCCCGCGTCGGTGCGGACGATGCTCCGCATTCCCTGGCCGGGCCGTTCCACGCCGGGAGGTGACCGGCGCCTCGTGGCGCGGCCGGCGGATGCCGGGCGCCGGTGCCGTCCCCGGCCACCCGGCGCGGCGGGTTCCGGGCGGGTGGCAGGCGGGCACCGCGCGGAGCCGTGGCGGGCGTGCCGGTGCGACGCACCGCCCGGCGCGGCGGTTTCCGGCACCGCCGGGTCGGGTGGGCGGACATGGTCCCGGCCTCGCCCGGCGGGCGTGGTGTTGCTGTCGCACGGCGGTCGGCATGGGATCGCCACGTCAGGGCCGTACCACGCGGCGCGGGACGGGCCGGGTGGGCGCGTGCGCGACGCCGGGGACCATCACGACCACCCCGTACGGGAGGAGGACGCTGCCCGGGGTGACCGCCTCGCCAGGGGGCCGGTACGACGGCGAGGCGAACACCGGCACGCCACGGGGGCCGGGGTGACGGCGCCGGTCACCACGGCGCCGTACCGTCGAGGGCCGACGGGCAGGGCTGGGCGGAGGGCCGACGGGCGGGGCCGCGGGTGGCTCCCCCGCCCCGGTTCAGGCCGCCAGCGCGTCGCCCACCGTGGGATAGAGGGGAATCGCCTCACCGAGGCCGACGAGTTCGATGACTCTGAGCACCGACGGCTGGGGGTTGGCCAGCCGCACCCATCCGCCGCCTGCCCGGCTGCCGCGCTGGGCGCGGAGGAAGGCGTTGACCCCGGAGGAGTCCATGAAAGTCAGCTCGGACAGGTCGAGCAGCAGGCGGTGCACGTCCTGCTCGCGCAGGGACCCGACCGCTTCCTCCAGCAGGCCCACGCCGTCGTGGTCCAGCTCACCGCCGATGGCCACGACGCCGACACCGACGCCGGCCGGACGAACCTCGACGCGCACCCGTACCCCGGACTGGTCCATTCCCGCTTCCTCCTCAAGCCTGTGCTCGGTACCCGCGCGGCGGTACCCGGTCTGACGCGTTCCAACCGTCCGGCGACATGATCGCCCTCAGTCCACCACGAGGCACGCCCGCACACGCTTCCCGGAGGATGTCGGCTCCACGTGCACGCTGCGGCACAGCGCGAGGACGATCTCCAGCCCGTGCTGCCCCACCCTTCCCGGGTCCGGCGCGTGTGCCACGGGGGCCTCCCCGTCCCCGTCGGACACGGAGATCTCCAGCGTCCCGGCCGCCAGGCGGAGGTCGACCCGGCAGGGGCCGGCGGCGTGCCTGACGGCGTTGGTGACCAACTCGCTGACCACGAGCCGGGCGTCCTCCACGGCCCGCCGCCGGACGCCCCTGCCGCGGCGGACCTCCGCCAGCAGGAAGGCGGCGGTGAAGTCCCTGGCCGATCCGATGACGTCCTGGAGGTCGGTGTACGTCTTCGAGGCGGAGCGGCCCGGGGCCGGCCCGGGGGACCCCGTCCGCCCGGAGGACCGTCCGGCTCCGCGCTCCGGTCTCTCGGCCTCGAGGGAGGCCGTCTTGTCACCGCTCATCCACGCTCCCCCCTCACCCGCTCCGGTCTTCCTCCCGCTGCCTTTCCCCGCTTTGCCCGTCCCGAATCCGGCCGGGACACCGGCGCACGGTCACCTGCGCGCGGGGACACGGGCGCCGGGGCCGCCGGAGCGGTCAGCCGGACACGGGCGACGGTCCCGGCGTCCGTGCCGCCAGCTCCAGCAGCTCGTCGACCGACCACTGGTCGTACGCGTGCTCGCCGTACTTGACGGCCAGCACGGTGCCGTCGGGGGCGAGGAGGAAGTCCGCCGGGAGGCCCAGCCGGCCCTCGGGCTGACGCGGGGACGGCAGCCCTTCCCGCCCGCGCACCAGCATCACCGTGCTGCGCAGGAGCGCCCGCAGCACGTGCGGCCACACGCGGGGGTCGAGCAGCGCCCGGCGCGCGGACCCGACGCCGAACTCCGCGTACAGGCGCTTGCCCGGATCGGCGACGACGGCGAACGGCAGGTCGGCCGCGTACTCGCGCAGTTGACCGGCCGGTGAGTGGAAGACCACGACCTCGCGGACGCCGGCCGCCTCGATCTCGTCGTGCCGGCGCACCACGGACCGCAGGTGCAGGTTGCAGACCGGGCAGCCGGCGAAGCGCCGGAACTGGAGGTGGACCAGCCGGTCACCGGCGGGGACGGTGACCGGCGGACCGCAGACGGGGGCGAGGGGGCGGGAGCCGACGACGGAGCCGGGGGTCAACTGCCTTCGGGAGGTGCGCATGCGGGTTCCCTTCGTAGGCGTACGGCATACGCCTACCAGCGTAGGTGTATGTCGTACGCTGTCAACCGTCATGCCACGTCCCCGTTCCCTCACGCCCCGTCAACTGGCCGCCGCGGCCCTCGCCGTCATCGACCGCGAAGGGCTCGCCGGACTGTCGATGCGCGCGGTCGCGCAGGAGCTCGGCCTGAGCACCATGGCGCTCTACCGCTACGTCGACGACCGCGAGGAACTCGAACGCCTCGTCGTCGACCTCGTGCTGGACGACGTCGACCCCACGCCTCCCCCACCGCACGCGCCCTGGCCCGAGCGGGTCGAGACCATGGTGCGGCGCCTGCGCGACACCATGAGCGCCCACCCGGCGACCGTCCCGCTGACCCTGGTCCACCGGCACCGCTCCCCCGGCGGGCTCCGCTGGTCGGAGACGGTTCTCGGCATCCTCACGGAGGCGGGTCTCACGGGTGAGCGGCGCGTCGTCGCCCTGCGCGGGCTGCTCGGTTACGTCATCGGCGCCATCCAGCTGGAACACCTCGGGCCGCTGTCCGGCGACGGCACGACCGCCATCGGGGAGCTGCCGCCGGACGAGTTCCCGCACATGGCCGAGACGGCCCGGCACGCCCGGAACGTCGATCCGGACCAGGAGTTCTTCGGCGGACTCGCCCTGCTGCTGCGCGGCCTGCGCGACTGACCCACCGGATGACCACCCGTCCACCACCGCGCCCCGGCGGCGGTGCGCGGGTCGGCTTCTTCCTGGAGGCCGTGCGCCGGCGGGGCACGCCCTCGATCCGCGAGCCGCACCTGTGCAGCGAGTTGACCTGGGTCCCGCTCGCCGCGCTGCCGGACGACATGGTGGCCTTCTGCCGCGCCGGACTCGACGCGTACCGCAGGGGCGTGCCCATGGCGGCGCACTTCCAGCACCCCGGCGACCCGATCGCCCACTCCGTACGGTTACCCGCCCGGACCGGCCGGACCGGCCGCATGACGGGCGCGGGGGCGGCTCTCCGGTGCCGCCCCCCGCGTACGGGGCTCAGCCCACCGCCCTCCGCACGAGCGCGCCGATCCTCGCCTCGTCGGCGGCGGTCAGCTCCTTCAGGGCGTACGAGGCGGGCCACATGGCACCGTCGTCGAGGGCCGCCAGGTCGCTGAACCCGAACGTCGCGTACCGCGTCCGGAACTTCTGCGCGCTCTGGAAGAAGCAGACGACCTTGCCGCCCTTGGCGTAGGCGGGCATCCCGTACCAGAGCTTGGGCGCGAGTTCGGGTGCGCTCTCCTTGACCACGGCGTGCAGGCGCTCGGCCATGACGCGGTCGGTCTCCTGCATCTCGGCGATCTTCGCCAGTACGGCGGCCTCGTCCTCCGCCGCCTTGTCGGCGCGTGATCCGCGGCGTGCGGACGCCTTGAGTTCCCGGGCGCGTGCCTTGATGGCGTCGCGCTCCTCGTCGGTGAGGACCTCGGACGTCCCGGCGGGCTTCTGGGCGACCTTCATGACGGGTTCCTTCGCTGTGGGTGGTGGGTTCCCGGCCCGGGGCTCGGGGCGCAGGAAGCGGATTCGGGGGGTGGCGGCGGGGTGGGGGCCCGGGGGGGCGGGGGCCGGGGGCCGTCAGCCCCAGGCGCCGGCGATCTGGCGGGTGGTGGCGTTGAGCCGGTTGAACAGGTTGGTGACGCCGACCATCAGCACGAGCGACGCCAGCTGCTTCTCGTCGAAGTGGGTGGCGGCCGCGTCCCAGACCTCGTCGTCCACCGCGTCCGGCCGGTCGGCCAGCCGCGTCGCGGCCTCCGCCAGCGCCAGGGCGGCCCGCTCCGGGGCCGTGAAGTAGGGGGTCTCGCGCCACGCGGCGACCGTCGCCAGCCGCTCGTCGCTCACCCCGGCCTTGCGGGCGGTCCTGGCGCCGCCGTCGACGCAGGCGCTGCACCCGTTGATCTGGCTGACCCGCAGGTGCACCAGTTCGAGCGTCTGTGCCTCCACGCCCCCGGACCGGGCAGCCTTGAGCAGCTGCTGGATGGGCTGCATGGTGTCGGGCAGCACCATGGCGGGGTTCTTCATTCGGGACTGCATCGTTTCCGCTCCTTCTTCCGGTGGTCGCCCCGTCCTCGCGGGGTGTGGCTCCATCACAGCCCGAACGGCCCGCCACCACCACGGCCGTGGGACACCGTGGGACACCTGAACCAGCCTTGACCAGGGACGACTTGGCCCAGCAGACTGCAGCGGCAGTGGGACGGGGAGTCCGTGGAACGGGGGAACGATGGGTGTGCAGGAGAGGACGGCCGCGGCCGATCCGCAGGAGGAGCTGGCGGCGCGGCTGCGGCGGCTCCAGGAGCTGTCCGGGCTGGGCGTGCGGGCGCTGGCGAAGGACACCGGCCTCAGCTCCTCGTCGCTGTCGCGCTACCTGAACGGCCGGACCGTGCCGCCGTGGCCCGCGGTGGTCGCGCTCTGCCGCCGTGTGAAGCGCGACCCGCGACCCCTGCGCCCCTTGTGGGAGCGGTCGTCGAACCCGCTGCCGGCGCCGCCGAAGGCGGGCCGCCAGGTGCAGCCGCGGCCCCGCAACGACCTGCCGCGCGACGTACCGGACTTCACCGGGAGGCAGGAGCAACTGGACGCCCTGCTGGCCGCGGTGGACAGCCACCGGATCGTCGCCGTCGACGGGATGGCGGGCGTCGGCAAGACGTGCCTGGCGGTGCACGCGGCCCACCGGCTCACGGGCCGTTTCCCGGACGCCCAGCTCTACGTGGACCTGCACGGGTTCACCGAGGGCCGGCCGCCGCTCGATCCGGACTCCGCCCTGCGCATGCTGCTGGGCGCGCTGGGCGTCCCGTCCGAGCGGGTGCCGCAGGACGGCATCGAGCAGCTGGCCGCGTGCTGGCGGTCCGAACTGGCCCGCCGCCGGGCCGTCGTGGTCCTCGACAACGCCGCCGACGCCGAACAGGTCCGCCCGCTGCTGCCCGGTGCCGGCTCCTCCGTCGCCCTGATCACCAGCCGCAACCGGCTGCTGGGCCTGGAGGAGGTGCCGCCGGTCTCGCTCGACGTGCTGAGCCCTCGGGAGAGCGCGGAGCTGCTGGCCCGGGCCAGCGGCGACCCCGGCGGCCCGGACGGCAGGCTCGCCCGGGACCCCGGGGCGGCCGCCGAGGTGCTGCGGCTCTGCGGCCACCTGCCGCTGGCCCTGCGGCTGGCCGCGGCGCGGCTGAGGCACCGGCCGGGGTGGACCGTGGGCATCCTCGTCGAGCGGATGGCCGAGGGCGCCGACGAGTTCGACACCGCCTTCGCCATGTCCGTGCGGCAGCTGCCCCGGGACCAGGCCCGCCTGTTCCGGATGCTGGGCCTGCTGCCGGGGGCGGCCTTCGACGTGTACGTGGCCGCGGCGCTGGCGGGCGTACCGCTGCGCGGCGCACGGGCGATGCTGGAGGACCTGCACGACGCGCACCTGGTCCAGCAGCCGGTGGCCGGCCGTTACCGGCTGCACGACCTGGTGCACCAGCACGCCCGGCGGGCCGGTGCCGAACAGGACCCGCCAGCCGAGCGGGAGCGGGCGCTGCGCCGGGTGCTCGACTACTACGTCCACGCGGCGGCCGCCGCCGACGCCGCGATGCCGTTCCCCTCGGCAGGGCGGGCGGCCTCCGCGGGCCGGCCCCCGGCCGAACTGCCGCGTTTCCCGGACAAGGCCGCGGCCTTCGACTGGCTCGTCGCGGAGTACGGCAACCTGATGGCCGCCTTCGAGACGGCGGCGGCGACCGGGGCGGACGTGCACGTGTGCGAGCTGCCCCGCTTCCTGCGGGCGTACTTCGCACGGCGCTGCGGCACGACGCACCTGAACGTGCTCTTCGAGCGGTCGCTCGCCGCCGCCGAGCGGCTGGGTGATCCGCTCCGGCTGGCCGAGGCGCACAGCGACCTGGGCTTCGCGCGCTACAACGCGGGCCGGATGGCGGAGGCCGCCGCCGCCTACGAGGAGGCCGGGCGGCGGGTGTCCGGTACCGGGGACGTACGGGCCGGGGCGGAACTGGCCCTGCGCCGCGGCTACCTGCGGTGGGACGAGGGGCTCGTGGAGGAGCCGCTGGCGCTGTTCCGGCTCGCGGTGCGGCGGTACGAGGAGGCCGGCCACCCGATGGAGGCGGCCCACGCGGCGGTCGCGGAGGCGTGGGCCCTGCTGCAGCTGGGGCACCGCGAGGAGGCGGCGCGGCGGGCCCGGGAGGTGCTGGCCGTCCCGCACGACGACCCCGCGTGGCCGCCCGCCCTCACCGCCAGGATCACCCTCGGCGTGGCCCTCGCCCCCGACGAGCCCGACGAGGCGACGGAGCACCTGCGCCGGGCGCTGGCGCTGGCCCGTGAGGACGGGCACCTGAACAACCAGGCGTGGACGCTGAACTGCCTGGGCGTGGCGCTGCGGCGGATGGGGCGGTACGAGGAGGCGCTGGCCAGCCACCGGGAGGCCTTCGCGCTCCTGGACGAGCTGTTCGAGGAGCACTGGAAGATCCGCTTCCTCAACGGGTATGCGGAGACCTGCCGGCTCGCGGGGCTGCCCGAGGAGGCCCTGCGGCTGCACCGGGAAGCCCTCGAGCTGGCCCCGCAGCTGGGCCACCGGCACGAGGAGGGGCTGGCCCACGAGGGGATCGCGGCCGTGCTCGACACGACCGATCCGGTGGCGGCCGCCGAGCACCGCGCGGCCGCCGGGAGGATCGAGGCCCTGCGCGACTCCGGCCCCGTCCCCGGGCCCCGCACCGAACCCGTCGCCGCACCCGTCCGCTGAACGTCCCGGGACACGGGGCACGGGACACGGGGGCACGGGGCGGCGCGGGGCCGGGTCCGCGGCGTGCCGGGCGTGGTGGCCGGATCAGAGGCCGAAGACCTCCGGGGCGTCGGCCAGGGCCGTGAACCGCTCGCGCGGATCGGGGACGAGCCGGCGCCGCTCCAGGTCCATCAGGCCGCCGACGCCGGACACTTCGGCGGCCACCGTCCCGTCCGCCGTCAGGATCGTCTGCTCGATGCGGAACGTCTTGCCCTCTCCCCAGAGGAAGGCGCAGGTCACCTCCACCTCGTCGCCCGCGCGCAGCTCGCGGCGGTAACGGACCGTCACCTCCAGGGCGACGGGGCCGAGGTTCCGCTCCAGCAGGTCCTGCTGCCGGATGCCGGCCTTCTGCAGCATCGACCAGCGGGCGTGCTCCGCGTACTGGAGGTAGACGGCCTGGTTGAGGTGTCCCTGGGTGTCGGTCTCGTACCCGCGCACCACGACGGGGACGGAAAAGGGCTCTGCCACGCTGCTCCTCTCGACGCCGGCGCATCGACCGCGCGCCCGCTCACCGGACGACCGCCCCGCCGGGGCGGGGCGTGATCGATCCTAGGGAGTGTCCGCAAAGTATCGGCGTCCGCCCGGAGGGCGGGGGTGCGCGTCGCGGTGGCGGGGCGCGCTCCGCAGGGGCGGCCGGGTCAGGGTGATCTGCCGTACGAGCTGGTGGAAGCAGGCCAGCGCGGCCACGGCGGGCAGGGCCGCGGCCGCCGCGTCGAGCGGGGTGCGCGGCGCCTGGGCGACGCAGAGCGCCGTCGCGATCGCCGAGAACAGCAGGACGGCGGCCCAGGAGTGAAGGGCGCGGCGGCGGTGGAACGCCGCTCTGATGATGGACAGGGACGCGACCAGCCAGGGTCCGTAGACCAGGAGGGGCCACCACCGGACCACCCCGGCGGGCGTTCCGGACCCGGCGGCGCTCCGCAGCAGGGGCGCGTAGGCGACCATGCCGCCGTACACGCCGACCATGGAGACGACGACGGCGGTGAGCGCGGCGATGAGGAGGCTGCCGGTGCGCAGCAGGGAGAGGGCGCGCCTCCTCGGGGCGGCCCGGCGGTGGTTCCGCGGGGGCCGGTGCGCCGGCGGGGCACCGGCGGTGCCGTGGTGGCGTCCCGCCGCGGGTGGGCCCTCTGCGGGTGGGCCCTCGGCGGACGACTTCGGGGCGGGCGCTTCAGGGACGGGGACGGGGGTGCCGCCGGGGACGGCGGGGGGCGGGGTCCACGGCTCGTGGGCCGGGGCGGACTCGCCCAGGAGGGTGGCCAGTTCCTCGTCCCAGGAGAGGGACGGCGCGTCGGACGAGGGGGTCGGCCAGAGGCCGGCCCCCTCGTTCTCGTGGTCGTGAACCAGGGGGCCGGGCATCTCACGCATCACGGACCCGTTCGCCGTCTTCTCCGGAAGGGGACGCCGACCGTGCGGCGGTGTCGAATCCGTCATGAATTCCGCTCATGCCGCCGTGACCCGGTGTGGTGCTTTCCCCCACGGCCGCGGCGGAATGTCGGGGCGTGCGTGCCCGCGTGCCCGGCCGGGCGGTTCCGGCGGGGTCGCACCCGCCGTGCCCGGCCGGATCACGGGGCGGCGAGACACTCCCCTGTACGGTGGTCATATTCCCCTTAACGCAACGGATCTTGGTCCAGATGCGCATCATCAGGGTGACAACACTGGGGCATTCGGGTGTCCCGCGGGCGGTTTATCGCTCATATGGCGTGTAGGAGACATCGCAGTGACTCCTTCCCTTTCCCCTCGTGCGCAAGAGGAAATACCGAACTCCGGCGGAGAAAGGAAAGGAACCGCTCAGGCGCCGCCGCGGGCCGCGTACGCGCGGACGTCGGCGTCCGTGTCGTCCGTGGCACCCGCCAGTGCGCTGCGGGCCCGCTCGTCCGTACGGTGCCGCAGCAGGGCGAGGACCGCGGCCTTGCGCACATCGGCGTGGGTGTCGTCGAGCGCCTCGGCCAGGGCCGGGACCGCCACGGCGGGGTCGGCCGCGCCGAGGGCGGTCGCGGCGCCGGCCCGGGCGCGCCAGGCCCCGTCGGTGAGGGCGGCGAGTGCCGTCCGCGCCGGCCCGGCCGGGCAGCCGGTCGTGCCCAGCGCCTCGAAGGCGGCCCCCCGCACGAGGGGGTCGGCGTCGGCCACCAGCAGTGCCAGTGTGTCGAGCAGGAGGGCGCCGTCCCCAGGGGGTGCCGCCACCGCGGCGAGGCCCTTCGCGGTGGCGACGCGCACCTCGCGGTCGGCGTCGCGGGCGGCCGTGGCCAGGGCCCCGACGGCGTCGACCGAGACCAGGGCACGGACCGTCTCCACGCGTACGGCCCGGTCCGGGTCGGCGAGCCGGGGGGCGAACAGGTCGGCGTCGCCCAGGCGCAGTGCGCGCAGGAGGGCCGGTGCGGCCGCGCGGACCACGGGGTCGGCCGAGGAGAGCGCGGCGACCAGGCCGTCGCGCAGCTCCGGGTCAGGAGGCAGGGTCTCGACCAGTTCGCGCAGCGAGTCCGCGGCAGCGGCCCGGACGCCCGCGTCGTCGTCCGCGAGCGCCCGGGCGAGCGCGGCGCCCGTACCGTCCGGCGTGGTCTCGGTGAGCGTGGCCACGGCGGCACGGCGCACGGCCGGGTCCGGGTCCGCCAGGTAGGGCAGGAGCGGGGCGAGGCCCGGGGTGTCCTCGGCCAGGGCCAGCAGCTCCAGGATGCGCGGGGACGCGGTCGCGGCCCGGGCACGGTCGCGTACGGGCGCGGCGCCCCGGGCGACGGCCGGCGCGGCCTCGCGCGGCCCGGCGGTCGCGACCTGTTCCAGCGCCACCTCGCCCAAGTGCCGGGAGGGCCCGCCGACCGGGGCGTACTCGTCGACCGGCACCAGGTAGGGCGCGACCGGCCGGGCGGTGAACTCCATGGCGCCGGACGCCGACTTGCGCAGGTCCAGGTGGTGCAGCCAGGTCTCGTCGTCGCGCCGGGGGTGGTCGGTGCGCTCGTGGTACAGGCCCCAGCGCGACTCGGTCCTGGCCAGCGACGCGCGGGCCGCCATCTCGGCGCAGTCCCGGATGAAGGTCACCTCGGCGCAGCGCATCAGCTCGTGCGGGGTGGTCGCGCCCATGCCGGCGATCTCGCCGCGCATCCGCTCGAAGTGCTCGACGGCGAGCGACAGCCGGGCCCCGGACTTGGGCGGGGCCACGTAGTCGTTCACGAACCGGCGCAGCTTGTACTCGACCTGAGGCTGCGGCGGGCCGTCGGGGTTGCGCAGCGGCCGGTAGATCAGCTCGTGGGCCTCGCGCAGTTGCGCGGCCGGGAGTTCGCCCTCGTACGCCCGGTACCGCGAGGCGTCCTCGCCGGCCAGGTCCCCGAAGACGAAGGCGCCGATCATGTAGTTGTGCGGGACGCAGGCCAGGTCCCCGGCGGCGTACAGCCGGGGGACGGTGGTGCGGGCGTGGTCGTCGACGCGGACGCCGGAGGCGGAGTGGCCGCCGCACAGGCCGATTTCGGAGATGTGCATCTCGATGTCGTGGGTGCGGTAGTCGTGGCCGCGGTTCGCGTGGAAGGTTCCCCGGGTGGGGCGTTCGGTGGTGTGCAGGATGCCTTCGAGGGCGGCCACCGACTCCTCGGGGAGGTGGCTGAGCTTGAGGTAGACCGGGCCGCGGTCGGAGGCGAGCTCCTCGGCGAACTCGGCCATCATCGCGCCCGACCAGTAGTCCGAGTCCACGAACCGCTCGCCGTGCCGGTTGACCTGGTAGCCGCCGAACGGGTTGGCGACGTAGGCGCAGGCGGGGCCGTTGTAGTCCTTGATGAGCGGGTTGATCTGGAAGCACTCGATGCCGGTGAGCTCGGCGCCCGCGTGGTACGCCATGGCGTAGCCGTCGCCGGCGTTGGTGGGGTTCTCGTACGTGCCGTACAGGTAGCCGGACGCGGGCAGCCCGAGCCGGCCGGCCGCCCCGGTGGCGAGGATCACCGCGCCCGCCCGTACGGTCACGAAGGCGCCGGTGCGGGTGTGGAACCCGGCGGCGCCGATCGCCCGGCCGTCGTCGCCGGTCAGGACGCGCACCGGCATCACCCGGTTCTCGATGCGGATGCGTTCGCGCATCTCGCGGCGGCGCAGCCGCCGGTAGAGGACCTTCTTGACGTCCTTGCCCTCCGGCATGGGCAGGACGTAGGAGCCGGAGCGGTGGACCTGGCGGACGGCGTAGTCGCCGTGCTCGTCCTTCTCGAACTTCACCCCGTACGACTCCAGTCGCCGCACCATCGCGAAGCCGCGGGTGGCGGTCTGCCGGACGGTGGACTGGTCGACGACGCCGTCGTTGGCGCGGGTGATCTCGGCGACGTAGTCGTCGGGTTCGGCCCGTCCCGGGATGACGGCGTTGTTGACACCGTCCATGCCCATGGCGAGCGCACCGGAGTGCCGGACGTGCGCCTTCTCCAGGAGCAGGACGTCCGCGCCGTGCTCCGCGGCGGTCAGCGCCGCCATCGTCCCGGCCGTACCGCCTCCGATGACGAGGACGTCGCAGGAGAGCTCCTCGGCGGCCGTGAGGGAGGGGATGTCCATGGTGCGTGCCTCTCAGGTGCTGAGCGATGCGAGGACCGCGCGGCGCAGGGCACCGGTGGCGGGCTCGCTGGGGTCGTGGCGTTCGCGGGGGCGCGGTACGGGCAGGACGCGGCCGGTGCCGAGCAGCGCGACCCGGTCGCCGAGGAAGACGGCCTCGTCGACGTCGTGCGTGACGAAGACGACGGTCGCTCCGGTGCCCCGCAGCACGTCGATGAGCAACTGCTGCATCTCGGCCCGGGTCCGGGCGTCGAGGGCGCCGAACGGCTCGTCCATGAGCACCGCGCGCGGACCGCCGGCCAGGGCGCGGGCGAGCTGGACGCGCTGGCGCTGGCCGCCGGAGATGCGGTGGGGGTGGGCGCGGGCGTGCCCGGCGAGGCCGACGCGCTCCAGCCACTCCTCGGCGGCCGCCCGCCGTTCGGCGCGCCGTACGCCCCGGACGGCCAGGGGCAGTTCGACGTTGGCGCGCACGGTGCGCCAGGGCAGCAGGGCGTCCTCCTGGAACACCAGCGCCCGGTCGGCGCCGGGGCCGGTGACGGGGGTCCCGTCCTGGGTGACGTCGCCGCCCAGGACGGGGAGCAGCCCGGCGAGCGTGCGCAGCAGCGTCGACTTGCCGCATCCGGAGGGGCCGACGACGGTGAGGATCTCACCGGGTTCGACGTCGAGGTCGATGCCGTCGACGACGGCGGCCCCGGCGTGGCCGAGCACCGCCCCGCGCAGCGTGAGGCGGGCGCCGCGGGTGCCGCGGGCCGGTGGGTGGCCGGTGCCGCCGGTGGTGGTGGCGGGGACCGTGGTGCCGGTGGTGGCGGAACCCGTGGTGCCGGTGTTGCTGGTGTCCGCGATGTTGGTGCTGGTGCTGGTGCTGGTGCTGGTGGGGCTGGTGTCCGTGGTGTCGGTGCCTGGGGTGTCGGTGCCGGTGCCGGTGCCGGTGGGGCTGGTGCCCGTGATGTTGGTGTCCGTGGTGCCGGTGCTGCCCGTGGTACCGGTCATGACGCGGTTTCCTCTCGTACGGGAACACGGGCCGGCGCGGGGCCGGCCGCTCGTCCGCGCGGTCCGGGGCCGTCCGGTCCCGGCGCGGTGCCCCGGCGGGCCCGCCGGGCGGGGGGCGGCGGCTCGTGGACCGCGGACCGCGGCAGCCACCGGGTCAGCCGGCGCCCGAGGACCTCCACGGCCGTCGAGGTCAGCCAACCGAGCAGGCCGATGGTCACCATCCCGACGAACACCCCGGGGTAGTCCACGACCGTGTAGTCCTGCCACGTGCGGTACCCGACCCCGTACTCGCCGGAGATCATCTCGGCGGAGATCACGCAGATCCAGGACACGCCGATGCCGACCGACAGCCCGCCGAGCACGCCCGGCAGCGCTCCGGGCAGCACCACCGACCCGAGGACGCGCCACCGGCCGCCGCCCATGGTGCGCACCGCCTCCTCCCAGACCGGCGGGAGCGCGCGCACCGCGTGCCGGGTGGACACCAGGACGGGGAAGAACGCCGCCGTGAAGGTGATGAAGACGATTCCCTGCTCGTTGCTCGGGAACAGCAGGATCGCCACCGGCACCAGGGCGATGGCCGGGATGGGCCGGAGGACTTCGAGGACCGGGCCCACCAGGTCGGCCACGAGCCGGGAGCGGGCGATCGCCGTGCCGACGGCCACACCGGCGACCGCCGCCAGGAGGAAGCCGGTGACGATGCGGGTGAGGCTGTCGGCGAGGTCCTGCCAGTACGCGTCGCCGGCGGCCCGCCGCGCGAAGGTGCGGGCGACGTCGGTCACGGTCGGGAACTGCTCGAACCGCAGCCACAGGTTGACGTCGTACGTGGTCAGCACCTGCCACAGGGCCAGCGCGCCGGCCAGGGACAGCGCCCTCAGCGCACGGCGCCCGGTCACGACGCGCCCCGCCGGCCCAGCGCCTGGGCGTACGGAACGGTCCGCGCCCCGGGGTGGGCGGCCGTGTACGCGGCGGCCCCGGCGGCGGTGACGAACGGCAGCAGCCGCGGCCCGTCCGCCACCCACACCGCCTTGTCGGCGAACCACAGGGTGCCGGTCGAGGTGTCGGGGACGTACGCGGCGCGCACGGCGGTGCCGGCGGCGTTCACGGCGGCCAGCAGTTCGGCCGGGGTGCGGAACGAGCGGGTGCCGCCGTCCTTCAGCCACAGCTCGGCGCGGGCGGCGGGTGCCTTGGCGGCGACGGCCTTTGCGTACGCGTCGCCGTAGGCCTTCTTGACGTACCGGTCGTCGACGAACGCGTCGACGTCGACGTCGCCGACCAGTTTCGCCGACTTCAGCACCGGTACGTCCTTCTTCAGGGCGTCCACGAGGGCCGGCTTGAGGGTGGGGTCGAAGGTGGCGATGCCGTGGGCGCCGTTGTAGAGGTAGACGACCTCGGGCGGCAGGCCGGTGGCGCGGGCGACCGATTCGGCCGCCGCCAAGGGCTTGTCGTGGAGGTGGTCGGTGGCCCGGATCTGGGCCCGCAGGAACGCCTCCAGCACGGCGGGCCGCTCCTTGGCGAACTCCTCGCGCACGGTGACGCCGTGGAAGGTGGGCAGGTTCAGCTCGGCGCCGTCGTACAGGGCCTTCGCGCGGCCCTGGTGGGCGAGGAGGCCGGGCCAGGCGACGAACTGCGAGAGCGCGTCGGCGCTGCCGGCCTGGAGGGCCGAGGCGCCCACGGAGGGCTGCTGGTTGAGCTTGCGGACGTCCTTCTCCGGGTCGATGCCGGCCCGCTGGAGGGCCCGTACGAGCGTCCCGTCGGCCGCCGAGCCCACGGACGTCGACACCTTCCGGCCGCGCAGGTCGCGCAGGCTGCGCAGGGGAGAGTCCGGTGCGGTGACGATGGTGTTGAGGCCGCCGCGGAGGTTGTAGCCGGTGACGGAGACGAGCCGGGTGGGCCGGTCGAGCTGTTCGCCGCGCGCCGCGTTGATCAGCAGGGGGAAGTCCCCCATGGAGCCGATGTCGATCCGGCCGGCGGTCATCTGGGCGGTGATCGGCGCCCCGGTGGCGTAGTCCTGCCACCGCACCTTGTACGTGACGCCGTCCCGGGCGCCGCGCTTGGCGAGTTCCTGCTCGAAGTAGCCCAGTTCGCGCAGCAGGGTGCCGGCGGTGACGGTGTTGATGGTCCGGGACTGGTAGCCGACGGTGACGATGACGGTACGGGAGTCGCCGGCGTCGGCGTCGCCGCCGCATCCGGTGACGAGGGCGGCGGTCAGGAGAGTGGCGAGGGCGGCGGTGGGAAGCCCTGTGCGGTTCATGGGGGACGGCCTTTCAGCGGAGCAGGTAGGGCATGTTGACCTCGACGGCGCCGGTGGGGCACCGGGCGGCGCACGGGCCGCAGTACCAGCACTCGTCGACGTGCATGTAGGCCTTGCCGCTGTCGGGGTTGATCGCGAGCGAGTCGAGCGGGCACATGTCGACGCAGAGGGTGCAGCCGTCGATGCACTTCGACTCGTCGATGGTCACGGGCACGTCGGCACGCTGGGGCGCCAGGGGCATGGCTGTCTCCAGGGAGGGGCGGGTCGGGGAGGCGGGGAGGGTTCAGCGGGAGCGGTGCAGCAGCCCGCTCATGGTGATGCGGTCACCGCGGAACCGGATGAACTCCAGGTCCACGGGCCGCCCGTCGCACAGGTGGGTGAGGCGTTCCAGCATGAGGACGGCGGCGCCGCGCGGGGCTTCCAGCACGGCGGCGGAGTGGGCGTCGGCGTTGACGGCCTCAAGGGTGATGTCGGCCGATCCGAGGGCCTGTCCGGTGAGTCGTTCCAGGAGCCGGAACACGTCGTTGTGTTCCAGGTCGCAGTCGAGCAGGCCCGCGCCGACGTCCATCGGGATGTACGTCAGGTCGAGCGACAGCGGCAGTCCGTTCAGCCTGCGCAGCCGCTCGACGCACAGGACCTCGGAGCGTTCGGGCAGGGCCAGCCGCCGGGCGACCGGCACGGGCGCCGGGACCGGTCCGGCCGTCCGCACCTCGTTGGTCACCACGCCGTGCTCGTGCAGGGTCTCGGCGAGCCCCTGGAGCCGGTCGAGACCGTGCGGGTACTTCTCGGCCACCAGCACGGTCCCGACGCCCGGCTGCCGTTCGACGAGTCCTTCGGTGCGGAGCAGGTCGAGCGCCTGGCGCACGGTGTTGCGGGACACGCCGTAGTCGGCTCCGATCCGGCCCTCCAGCGGCAGGACGCCGCCGGGGAAGCCGGTGGTGCGCGCCTGGTGCCGCAGCAGGTCGGCGAGCTGCCGCGCCCGGTCGGCGCGCAGTCGTCGCCGGCGGGCGGCGGCGACGGGGGCCGCGTGTTCACGGGTGCGTTCGGCGGGCATGGCCGGACCATACCGACGCCGGGCGCTCCATGGTGTTGCCACAGTATTGCGCCACTTCCGAAACCCGGAACACGGCTTTGACCTGCACTTTTACGAAGGGTGGCGAAAGATCTGCCACAAGTGGCGCGCGGTTTCCCGCCGGAAACCGCGTGGACCGCCCCGCGGTGACGGTGGCAGGGTCGTCGACCATGAACGACCACGGAGTCCTCGCCCTGTCCCCGCAGCGCACCTCGACGGGTGCGCTGCTGTCGGCCGCGGCCGTGCGGCGGGGCATGCGGGTGGAGGCGCTCCCGTCCCGGGGCTCCGCGGACGTGCTCGCACCCTGGTCCTCCGCGGGCGTCCACTACTACGGGGGGCCGAACTTCGCCGCCGGAGTGGTGGACGAGCTGGGGGTGGGGCTGCTGGAACCCGCGGACGACTGGCCGGCGGCGCTGCCGGAGGCGTACACCCTCCGCGGGGTCGTCGCGGCGACGCTGGGCGAGGCACGGCTGCTGACCCGCCCCGCGTTCGTGAAGCCGCCGAGCGACAAGAGCTTCCCGGCGGCGGTGTACGCCGACGGCGGCCGGCTCCCCCGCGACGTGCCCGGGCTGTCGGGGGACACTCCGGTGCTGATCAGCGACGTGGTCACCTGGGAGGCGGAGTTCCGGCTGTTCGTCCTGGACGGGGAGGTGCGCACGGGGTCGCAGTACGCCACCTTCGGCAGGCTCGACGCGGTGCCGCTCGACGGGCACCGGCACCGCGCCGCCGTCCTGGGCTTCGCGGCGGAGCTGCTGGGGGCGTACGGGGACACCCTGCCCGGGGCCGTGGTCGTGGACGTGGGGCTGGTGACGGCCTCCCGGCCGGGGGACGCGGAGGGCTGGGCGGTGGTCGAGGCGAACATGGCGTGGTTCAGCAACTGTTACGCCGCCGACCCGGACCGGGCACTGGACGTGGTCCTGCGTTCCGCGGGCCCGCGCGACCGCCTCGCGCCGCGGGACCGCCCCTTCGTCCGGACCTGACGGGTCTGTGCCCCGGTTTTGGGCGCGGGCAGGGGGGCGGTGAGCAGGGGGATGGGCCCGGTCCTGTCCTCGGCAGGGGGCCGGCGGACAGGGGGATGCCCGGGGGCGCATTGTGAACGGCGCGCTGCGGGCACATGGCGGTGAATGCCGAACGTGAGACGGCGCCGTTGCCCGCATTGACGTGCCCGATGCCCGCTGCGAGCCTCATGGACGTGAGCCAGTCAGCGAACTTCTCCGCGCGGCGCCACGTCGACCTCCGACGATGCGCAGGCACCCTCTGTGCGTTCGACCTCTGCGGCTGTTAGGCGCATCGGGGGCCTGAGTGCCCCTGCCCGCCCGGACCGTCCGGTCCCTCACCGCCCGCGTGCGGCCGCACCGCCGGCACCCTGACCGGCGGGCGGCACACGGGCGTCACCCTCTTCCCTCCCCGTCCGCTCCCTCCCCCGGGGTCGGGCAGCGGAGCCGCGCTCCGGTGCGTGCCCCCGTGCGTGCCGCCTCACTCCCTCTCCGACGAGCCGCCCCGCGAGCCACCCACGGGCCCGTCGCGCCCGGCTTTCCGTCCCGCACCGTCACCCCGGTTTCCCGAAGCCTCTGAACAGGACGTTCCCATGAGCACGCTGTCCCCGGTCAACCGACGCCATTTCCTCACCCTGCTCGGCCTCTCGGCGGTCACGGTCGGCTGCGGCACGGCCCTCGGCGGCGGCCCCTCCTCCGGGGGCGGGACCCGGACCCTCCGCTACCAGGGCTGGACCGGCCAGGTCACCCCGGCCGAACTGGCGGAGGACCTGGGCTATCTGGAGGACGTCGCACTGGAGTGGGTGGGCAACACCATCAGCGGCCCCCAGGACATCCAGTCGGCGGCCACGGGGCAGACCGACTTCGGCGGCGCCTTCAACGGCGCGGTGGTGAAACTCGCCGCCAGCGGCGCACCCATCAAGTCGGTCATCAGCTACTACGGCTCCGACGAGCACGCGTACAGCGGCTACTACGTGCGGGCGGACAGCCCGATCCGTACCGCCCGGGACCTGATCGGCAAGAAGGTCGGCATGAACACCCTCGGTGCGCACTCCGAGGCCATGCTGGACATCTACCTCCAGCGCGGCGGCCTGTCGCGCGCCGATGCCGACAAGGTGGAGGCGCTGGTCGTCCCACCGGTCAACACGGAGCAGGCCCTGCGGCAGCGGCAGATCGACGTCGCCGTGCTCAGCGGCATACTCCGGGACAAGGCCCTGGCGGGGGGAGGTCTGCGGCCCCTGTTCACCGACCACGCGCTCCTCGGGTCGTTCAGCGCCGGGACGTACGTCATGACCGAGCGCTTCCTGCGGCAGAACCCCGGCACGGTACGGACGTTCGTCACCGGTGTCGGCCGGGCGCTCGACTGGTCGCGCAGCACGCCGCGCCAGGCGGTGATCGCCCGGATGACGGAGATCGTGCGCAAGCGCCGGCGCAACGAGGACGCCGACGCCCTGCGGTACTGGCGGTCGTACGGAGTGGCCGAACCCGGCGGGCGCATCGCGGGCAAGGAACTCGACCTGTGGATCGACTGGCTGGCGGACCGCGGGGACATCGACCGCGGCAAGGTGCGGCTCGACGCCCTCTTCACCAACGAACACAACGCCTCCGCGACCGCGAAGACGGCCGCGACGGCGACGGCGAGCGGGAGGTAGAGGGACCATGCCCGAACACAACACCGCGCACACCACGCACACCACGCACACCACGCACACCACGCACACCGCCAGGATCGTGTTCCGGGGTGTGCGGAAGGACTTCCCCGTCAAGGCCGAGGACGGTACGCGGACGGCGGTCACCGCCCTGGACGGCATCGACCTGACGGTGGGGGCCGGTGAGTTCCTGGTCGTCGTGGGCCCCAGCGGGTGCGGCAAGTCGACCCTGCTGGACCTGCTCGGCGGCCTGTCCCGGCCCACCGCGGGCAGCATCCTGCTGGACGGCTCACCGATCACCGGTCCGGGGCTCGACCGGGGCATCGTCTTCCAGCAGTACGCCCTGCTCCCCTGGCGCACCGCCCAGGGCAACGTCGAGTTCGGGCTGGAGGCCACCGGCGTGCCCCGGCGCGAACGCGCGCCCCGGGCACGGGAGTTCCTGGACCTCGTGGGCCTGAGCGGCTTCGAGGGGCGCCATCCGCACGAGCTGTCGGGCGGTATGCGCCAGCGGGTCGCGATCGCCCGCAGCCTGGCGTACGACCCCGGCGTCCTCCTCATGGACGAACCGTTCGCGGCGCTGGACGCCCAGACCAGGGAGTCGCTCCAGGACGAGCTGCTGCGCATCTGGCAGCGCACCGGCAAGACGATCGTGTTCATCACCCACGGCATCGACGAAGCCGTCCACCTGGGGCAGCGGGTGGCGGTGATGACCTCCCGGCCCGGCCGTATCAAGGAGGTCGTCCCCATCGACCTGCCGCCCCCGACGAGCGTCGACGATCCGCGCTCCAGTCCGGAGTTCGCGCGTTACCGGCACCGCATCTGGTCCCTGCTGCGCGACGAGGTGTCCAGGGCCCAGCAGGAGGAGAGGCAGGGAGTCGCCCCATGAGTTCCGTGACCGACATCGCCGACGGTCCCGCCGGTACGACCGGCACCGCGACCGACACCGCGCCCACCCCCGGTGGCGCCGGGCCCGGTACCACCGCCACCACCGCCACCACCGGTCCCGCCGCCACCACCGGTCCCGCCGGGGCGGGTCGCGAGGACACCGCCCCGCACCAGCCGGCGCCGGGCCCGCGCAAGGCCGCACCGGCCCGGCCGCGCGCGAGGAGGCTGCGGCCCGCCGTCCGCCGCGCGCTGTACGGGCTGGTCCGGGCCGGCACGCGGTCCGTCGCGATCGTGGCCCTGCTCCTGCTGTGGGAGAGCGCGCCGCGTCTGGCGCTGGTCGACCGCACGTTCCTGCCTCCGTTCAGCGAGGTCGCCGTGGCGTGGTGGGGGCTGGCCGCCGACGGCCGGCTCGCCGACGACACGCTGGCGAGTCTGACCCGTTCCCTCACCGGGTTCGGGATCGCGGTGGCCGTCGCCGTGCCCCTGGGGCTGCTGATCGGCTGGTACCGGCGGGTGGCCGACCTCCTGGGGCCGCTGCTGGAGGTGTTCCGCAACACCGCCGCCCTGGCCCTGCTGCCGGTGTTCGTCCTGCTCCTGGGTATCGGCGAGACGTCCAAGATCTCGATCGTCGTGTACGCCTGCACCTGGCCGGTGCTGTTGAGCACCATCAGCGCCGTCCGGTCCGTGGACCCGACGCTGCTGCGGCTGGCGCGGTCGCTGGACCTGCCGCCGGTGCGGCTGTTCCAGAAGGTGATCCTCCCGGCCTCCGTGCCGTCGGTGTTCACCGGCATCAGGCTGGCCGGCGCCGTGTCCATCCTGGTCCTGGTCGCGGCGGAGATGATCGGCGCCAAGGCCGGGCTCGGCCACCTGATCAACGCCTCCCAGTACAACTTCGCCATTCCGCAGATGTACGCCGGGATCATCACGATCTCCGCCATCGGCGTCGCCTTCAACCAGCTCCTCGTCACCCTGGAGCGCCGGCTCAGCTCGTGGCGGGTGCCGGCCGGCGGCTGACCCGCCCGCCTCCGCCTCCCGCCCGTCCACCGGTCCGGCCGGCTGCCGCCGCGCCCGGCCCACGCCCTGCCCCCTGCCCCGCCCCACCCCCGCCCTCAGCACCCGAAGGACTCCACCGTGCCCGCCTCCCCACCCCGCCGACTGCACCTGAACGCCTTCCTCATGAACGCCGGCCACCACGACGCCGCCTGGCGGCACCCCGCGACCACGCCGGAACGGGTCACCGACCCGGCGTACTTCGTGGAACTGGCCAGGACCGCCGAACGCGGCCTGCTGGACTCGGTGTTCCTCGCCGACGGGCTGGCCCTGTGGGGCAACGTCCGCCACAACGCGCTGGGCGGCTTCGAGCCGCTGACGCTGCTGGCGGCGCTGGCCACCGCCACCCGGCGCATCGGGCTCATCGCCACCGTCTCGACCACGTTCAACGAGCCGTACTCCACGGCCCGGGCGTTCGCCTCCCTCGACCACCTCAGCGGCGGCCGGGCGGGCTGGAACATCGTCACCTCCGGATCGGTGGACGAGGCCAGGAACTTCGGCCGCGACGAGCACCTGGAGCACGGCCTGCGCTACGAGCGGGCGCGGGAGTTCGTCGACGTCGCCGTGAAGCTGTGGGACAGCTGGGACGACGACGCGATCGTCCTGGACCGGGCGGCCGGGATCTACGCGGACACCGACCGGGTCCGGCCCATCGACCACCGCGGCGAGCACTTCCGGGTGCGCGGGCCGCTGAACGTGCCCCGGTCACCGCAGGGGCACCCGCTGCTGGTCCAGGCGGGGTCGTCGGAGGACGGCAGGGAGTTCGCGGCCCGGCACGCGGAGGCGGTGTTCACCGCGCAGCAGACCCTGTCCGACGCCCAGGCGTTCGCCAAGGACCTCCGGAGCCGGCTGGCACGGTACGGCAGGACCGAAGACCAGGTGCGGATCCTGCCCGGGATCTGCCCCGTCATCGGCTCCACCGAGGCGGAGGCCCGCGCGCTCGAACAGGAGCTCACCGACCTCCAGGTGCCCGAGTACGGCCTGGCGCAGCTGTCCGGGATGCTGGGCACCGACCTGACGGGCCTGCCGCTGGACGGTCCGCTGCCCGAGCTGCCCGACGAGCGGGACATCAACGGCAACCGGAGCCGTTTCACGCTCGTGGCGGAGCTGGCCCGGCGGGACGGCCTCACCCTGCGGGAGCTGATCGCCCGGCTGGGCGGGGGGCGCGGTCACCGCGTGGTGGCGGGCACGCCCGAGCAGATCGCCGACGAGCTCCAGGAGTGGTTCACCGCCGGCGCGGCGGACGGTTTCAACATCATGCCGCCCTACCTGCCCGGCGGCCTCGACCACTTCGTCGACCAGGTCGTCCCCGTCCTGCAGGCACGCGGCCTGTTCCGCACCGAGTACACCGGGCGCACCTTGCGCGACCACTACGGACTGGCCAGGCCGGCCGGCCGCCGCGGCGCCCACGCCTGACCCGGGGCCACGGCCGGCCCCGCCCGCCACTCCCCCGCTCCGCACCACCGACCCACCCCCCCGCCCACCCACACCCACACCCACACCCACACGACCCCACACCCACCCGACCCACCCGACCCACCCGACCCACCCGAGCCATTCGAGCCATTCGACGAAAGGACCGCGGTCCATGACCACCACGACCCCCACCGCCTCCCCCGCACCGGCCACCCCGGACGGCCTCGACATCCGCCGGATCGGCGGGCGCATCGGCGCCGAGGTGCACGGCCTCGACCTGGCCGGCGACATCGCCCCCGAGACCGTCCACGCGGTCGGCGCCGCGCTCCTGGAGCACAAGGCCCTGGTGTTCCGGGGCCAGCACCTCGACGACGCCGGTCAGCTCCGCTTCGCGTCCCTCTTCGGGGAACTGACCACCGCCCACCCCACGGTGCCGTCGGTCGACGGGCAGCCGAACATCCTGCCCGTCGACGGTGACGAGGGCATCCGGGCCAACCACTGGCACACGGACGTCACCTTCGTCCGTACTCCCCCGAAGGCGTCCACGCTGAGGGCCCTGGTCGTCCCGCCGTACGGCGGGAACACGCTGATCGCCAACACGGCGGCCGCGTACCGGGACCTCCCCGAGCCGCTGCGGGAGCTCGCCGACCGGCTGTGGGCGGTCCACACCAACGCCCACGACTACGCGGAGCCGCGGAGCGAGAAGGCGGCCGAGCACCGCAGGCAGTTCGTGTCCCGCCGCTACCGCACCGCCCACCCGGTGGTCCGTGTCCACCCGGAGAGCGGGGAACGCGCCCTGTTCATCGGCGGGTTCGCGCAGAGCCTCGTCGGTTTCGGCCCGTCGGAGTCGCGTGACCTGCTGCGGCTTCTCCAGTCCTACGTGACCCGGCCGGAGAACGTCGTGCGCATCGCCTGGAACCCGGGCGACCTGGTGCTGTTCGACAACCGCATCACCCAGCACTACGCCCCCGACGACTACGGCGACCTGCCGCGCCTGCTGCACCGTGTCACCGTCGCCGGGGACGTTCCGGCCGGGGTCGACGGCGGCCGCAGCCGCGCGGTGGAGGGCGACGACGCCGCCCACTACACGCCCTCGGCGGCCTGACCGGCCCCGCCGGCGGCCGGGGCACGGAAAAACGCGTGGAGCCCCGGCCGTCCGGCTGGTTAGGGTCGGACGATGAGCGAACGCACCTTCCGCATCACCGTCCGTGGCGTCTTCGACGGACTGGACGCCGGCCAGCGGGCCGACCTCCTGGCGGACGCCGCCGAGCACGACGTCCTGCACGCGGCCTTCACGCCGGAGGGGCACCTGAGCTACGACGTGGCCGCCCGGCCCGCGTTCACCTTCCGCTTCCTGGACTCCGGGGAGGCCGAGGAGGACGTCCTGGCCGCGACGGAGCGCGCCGAGGAGGCGGCCAGGGCGTGGCTGGACGGACGCGGGTACGGCTACAAGAACCTGAGGTCCCAGGCGGAGGACCTGTCGTACGCGCCGATGGGCGCCCGGCAGCGGCGCGCCGCCCGGAAGAGCGCCTGACCGTCGCGCCGGCGGCGGTCCGCCGCCCGACGGCCGCGGGGGCGGCGACCGGAGCCGACAGGCATCCGGTCGCCGCCCCCGCGTCGTCCGTCGTGCGGGTCAGACCGCGGGCGCCGGGAAGGTCGGGTACTCCACCCCGGAGACGTGCTGGACGACCCGGATGACCTGGCAGGAGTAGCCGAACTCGTTGTCGTACCAGAGGTAGAGGATGGCGTTGTCACCGTCGACCTTGGTCGCGCCGGCGTCGACGATCGAGGCGTGGCGCGAGCCGACGAAGTCCATGGAGACCGCGTCGGGGGCCGTAGTGAAGTCGATCTGGCGCTTGAGCGGCGAGTGCAGCGAGACGTCGCGCAGGTACTCCAGGACCTCGTCGCGGGTGGTCTCACGGCCCAGGCGCAGGCTCAGGATGGCGATCGAGACGTCCGGGACGGGGACGCGGATCGAGCTGCCGGTGATCGGCGCCTTGAGGTCGGGCAGCGCCTTGGCGACGGCGGAGGCCGCACCGGTCTCGGTGATGACCATGTTGAGCGGCGCGGAGCGGCCGCGACGGTCGGCCTTGTGGTAGTTGTCCAGCAGGTTCTGGTCGTTGGTGAACGAGTGGACGGTCTCCACGTGACCGCGCAGGACGCCGTACTCGTCGTCCATCGCCTTCAGCGGCGGGACGATGGCGTTGGTGGTGCAGGAGGCGCAGGACAGGACCCGCTCGTCCGGCTTGATGGTGTCGTGGTTGACGCCGTGGACGATGTTGGGCACGTCGCCCTTGCCCGGGGCGGTCAGGACGACCTTGTCGATGCCGGGGCGCAGGTGCTTCGACAGGCCCGCGCGGTCGCGCCACTTGCCGGTGTTGTCGATGAGGATCGCGTCCTTGATGCCGTACGCGGTGTAGTCGACCTCGGACGGGTCGTTCGCGTAGATCACCTTGATCGCGTTGCCGTTGGCGACGATCGTGCTGGTCGCCTCGTCGACGGTGATGGTGCCCTGGAACTGGCCGTGGATCGAGTCGCGGCGCAGCAGCGAGGCGCGCTTGACCAGGTCCTGCTCGCCGCCCCCGCGCACGACGATGGCGCGCAGGCGCAGGCCGTTGCCGGAACCGGCCTTCTCGATGAGGAGGCGGGCGACGAGGCGGCCGATGCGGCCGAAGCCGTACAGGACGACGTCGCGTCCCTCGCGGCGCTCGATCTTGTTGGCACCCGTGGCGCCGGCGACGGCCTCCGCGGTGAACTCGTCCACCGACAGACCGCGGTCGTCGGTCTTGTAGGTGGCGGCGAGCATGCCGATGTCGATCTGGGAAGGGCCGAGATCCAGCCCGGTGAGGGCCTGCAGGAACGGCAGGGTCTCGGTGACCGAGAGCTCCTCGCCGGCGATCTGCCGGGCGAACCGGTGGGTCTTGAGGATGCTGACCACCGACTTGTTCACCAGGGAGCGGCTGTGGAGCAGGACGGTGACGTCGCGCTCCCGGTGCAGCTTCCCGATGATCGGGATCATCGACTCCGCGATCTCCTCGCGGTTCTTCCAGTTGGTGAACGAGTCGTCGTTGACAGTCACAGGTTTATCTTTCGAGCTAGGCGGCGCTCATATGCTAACCCCATGCTCTTTTGATCTCTCACTGGGTCCCGCACCGGGGCCCGGCGGGGGTGGCATCAGGGCCCGGACGAGGGTGACAGGCCGCCTGTTCATCAGCCTTCATCCACTTTTGTCCACGCCGCGGCCGGACGGTCCCCCGGACGGGATCCCCTCCGGGCCGCCCACCGGGCCGTCCACCGGGCCGCCCGCCGGTTCGGCGGGGGCGGCCACGCGCCCCCGCCGGACCGTGCCGGGTTACGGCGCCATCTCGTAGGCGCCGGACAGCGCCTCGACGCGCTGCCAGACCCGGGCCGAGCGCTCCTCGTCGACGACCGGGCGGCGCACCGCGCCGAGCGCCCACTCCTGCTGCCGCTCGGTGGCGGAGTCCTTGCCGTGCAGCTCGACGGCGTGGGCGGAGAAGTCGCGCACCAGGACGGCGAACAGCTCGTCGAGGACGTCCTGGTCGAGGCCGGTCAGGCGGGCCTGCTCCAGGATCAGCTGGCCGTGGACGACCAGCGCGAACAGCTGTCCTACGGCGAGGAGCAGGTCGAGGTCGCGGCTCTGCCGCTCGTCCGGCGCGGCGGTGGTGACGAACTCGCACAGGGCGTCGGCCTGCTCCCGGAACCGGGCGACGTTCGGCACGTCGGCGTACGCGTCGAAGGCCGGGCGCCAGTCGTGGAACCGTACGGAGCCGAGGCCGCGCGCGGGGCCCTGCCGGAAGAGGAACGCGTCGTCCGCCGCGTCGAGGCGGGTGGGGACGGGCTCGTAGGCGGCCGGGTCCAGCAGGTGGTTGCGCATGAACTTCAGGATCAGCGCGAGGTTGACGTGGACCGTGCCCTCCAGCTTGGGCAGGCCCCGGATCTCGATGGCGGCCTGGGCGAAGTAGTTGTCCTTCTCGAAGCCCTTGGCGGCGATGACGTCCCACATGAGGTCGATGACCTTCTCGCCCTCCGTGGTCACCTTCATCTTCGTCATCGGGTTGAACAGCAGGTAGCGGCGGTCGTCGGGCCCGGCGGAGCGGAAGTAGTCGACGGCGCGGTCGCTGAAGAGCTTCATGCCGACGAGGCGGACGTAGGCGTCGGTCAGCTCACGGCGCACGTGCGGGAAGGCGGTGACGGGCCGGCCGTAGAGGATCCGGTTGTGCGCGTGGGTGACGGCCTCGTACATCGCGTGCTCGCAGATGCCGATGGAGGCGGTGCACAGGTTGAACTTGCCGACGTTCACGGTGTTGAGGGCGGCGTCGAACGCGGCCCGGCCGGTGTGCAGCACGTCCCCGGCGGCCACGGGGTAGTCCTCCAGGCGGAACTCGCTGACGTACTTGGAGGAGTCGACGACGTTCTTCACCAGGTGGTAGGCCGGGTGGCGGCTGTCGGCGGCGAAGAAGACGTACCCGTCGGGGCCCTCGACGTCGGTGCGGCGGCCGAAGACGGACACGAGACCGGCGGCGTTGCCGTTGCCGATGTAGTACTTGGAGCCGGTGGCCCGGAAGCCGCCCTCGCCGTCGGGCTCCAGCAGCATGTCGGTGGAGTAGATGTCGGCGCCGTGCGTCTTCTCGGAGAGCCCGAAGGCGAACACCTCGCCCTGGGCGAGCAGTTCGGCGGCCCGGTCGCGGGCGGCGGCGTTGTCGCTCTGCCAGACCGGCCCGAGGCCGAGGATGGTGACCTGCCAGGCGTACCAGTAGTCGAGCCCGTAGAAGCCGAAGATCTCGTTGAGGGCGGCGATGCGGGCGGTGTCCCAGCGCTTGGCGCCCTGGTCGCCGGAGTCCTCGCCGGCGGCGGACGCGGGGGTGAGGAAGGTCGCGAAGAGGCCCTCCTTGGCGGAGAAGGCCAGGAAGTCGGCGAGCCACGCGCGGGAGCGGTAGTCCTCGATGAGCCTGCGCTTGCCGCGCTCCTCGAACCAGTCGACGGTGGCGCGCAGCAGCCTGCGGGTCTCCGGGTCGAAGTGCGCGGGGTCGTAGGTGCGCGGGTTGAACAGCAGCGGGTCGGCCATGGGGTGTCCGCCTTTCCGGGAGGGTCGGTGGTATCGGTGCATGAGGGTCGGTGGGGACGAAGAGGGGCAAGGGGGGGCGAGGGTGGTCGGGTGACGCGGCCGGGGGTGACCGGTCGCCCGCCTCCGGAGCCCCGTCAGCGGGCGGTGCCGAGCCTGCGGAGCGTGGCGAGCACGTCGTCGAGCCAGGCGAGCGTCATCCGCTCGTACGCGATGCCGCCGCGCAGCACCACGTGCTGGAGCTCCCGCCCCGCGTCGGGCGGGCCGGAGGCGTGCGGGGCGCCGGGGCCGGTGAAGTCGCGCACCTCGCCCGCGAGGTAGTGGGCGAGGCGCTCGCCGTGGACCTGCCGGTACCGCTCGACCTCGCGGATCAGCGCGGCCGGGTCGTCGAAGGCGGCCCCGCGGATCTTCACGGCGAGGTCGTGGCGGACGCTCTCCGGTTCGATCGGCTCGTGCAGCCACGCGGAGAGCGCGGCTCGGCCGGCGGCCGCCACGGAGTACTCCTTCTTGTCCGGGCGGCCCTGCTGCGGCACCTCGCGGACGTCGATCCAGCCGTCGCCCTCCATGCGCTTGAGCACGCGGTAGATCTGCTGATGGGTGGCGGTCCAGAAGTAGCCGATGGACCGCTCGAAGCGCCGGGCCAGCTCGTAGCCGGAGCCCGGCCGTTCCAGCAGGGACACGAGGATCGCGTGGTCGAGCGCCATGCCCCGATCCTCTTATGCAACTCGTTGCATAGACAAGCGCCTCCGCCCGGGTGAGACGCGGCTCACCCGCCCCGGTGGGCACGGTCCGCGGCCCGGCCTTGAACGGCGGGGGCCCGCGGGCCGTACCCTCCACGGCGGCCCCTGCCCGCGGGCCGGGTCCGCCGTGCCGCTGTGATCCGTACGGAAGGACCTCCGGGTGTCGATCGGGACGTCTCGTCTGCTGCCGCGCGCAAGGACCGCGCCCTCCGCGGAGGGGCGCCGGGCGGGGGCGCGGGCCGTGGCCGCACGGGCCGGCACGGGGCTCGCCGCCGTGCTCGTGATGGCCGCCCTGCTGCTGCCGGACCGGGTGGAGCGGCTCACACCGGGCACGTTCACCCGCATACCGGTGGAGGCGATAGCCGGGGTCGCCCTGCTGCTGGTGCTGCCCGCGCGGGCCAGGCGGGTGGTGGCGGCGCTCGCGGGGGCCGGCCTGGGCCTGGTGACCCTGCTGAACGTCCTCGACATGGGTTTCCGTTCCGTGCTCGTCCGGCCCTTCGACCCCGTGCTCGACTGGGTCCTGTTCGACGACGCCGAGTCGTTCCTCAGCGACTCCATGGGCCCGGCCGTCGCGACCGCCGCGGTGATCGGGGCCGGGGTCCTCGTCGTCGCCCTGCTGGTCTCCATGGCCCTCTCGGTCGTCCGGCTGTCCCGCGTCGTGGTCCGGCACCGCGCCGTGGCGACCCCGGCGGTCCTGGTGTCGGGGACGGTGTGGGTCCTGTGCGCGGCGCTCGGCGTCCAGGTCTCCGGCGCGGCGGTCGCCTCCCGCGGCGCGGCCGACGTCGTGAGCGGCCGGGTGCAGCAGGTGCGCGACGGGATGGCGGACCGGGAGGCGTTCGCCGCGGAGGCCGCCGTCGACGCGTTCCGTGACACGCCCGCCGACCGGCTGCTGACCGGACTGCGCGGCAAGGACGTGCTGTTCGTCTTCATCGAGAGCTACGGCCGCAGCGCGGTCCAGGACCCGGAACTGGCGCCGCGGATCGGCGCGGTCCTCGACGACGGGTCGCGCCGGCTGGGCGCCGCGGGGTTCTCGTCCCGGAGCGCCTTCCTCACCTCCCCCACGACGGGCGGCGGCAGCTGGCTGGCCCACTCCACCTTCGCGTCGGGCCTGTGGATCGACAACCAGCGGCGCTACCGGGACCTGACGTCCAGCGACCGTCTGACGCTCACCAGCGCCTTCCGCCGCGCGGGCGCGTGGCGGACGGTCGGCATCATGCCGGGCGTCACCCGGGCCTGGCCGGAGGGGCGGTTCTACGGACTGGACAACGTCTACGACTCCAGGACCCTCGGGTACCACGGCCCCAAGTTCAGCTGGACGCCCGTGCCCGACCAGTTCAGCCTGGCGGCCTTCGAGCGTCTGGAGCACGGCAGGCCGGGCCGCGGCCCGCTGATGGCGGAGATCATCCTCACCTCCAGCCACAACCCGTGGGCACCGGTGCCCACCATGCTGCCGTGGGACGGTCTCGGTGACGGCTCCGTCTACGAGTCCGTCAAGGAGGCCGGCAAGGACCCCGAGGAGGTCTGGGAGGACCCCGACCAGGTGCGCACCGAGTACGGGCGCGCCGTCGAGTACTCGCTCGACAGCCTCTTCTCGTACGTGGAGAAGTACGGCGACGACGACACCGTGGTCGTCTTCCTCGGTGACCACCAGCCCGTCCCGACCGTCACGCGCGACCGCCTGGGCCGTGACGTGCCGGTGACGATCGTGGCCCGTGACCCCGCGGTACTGGAGCGGATCTCCGACTGGGGCTGGCAGAACGGGCCGAAGCCCGGCCCCGACGCCCCGGTCTGGCGCATGGACGCCTTCCGCGACCGCTTCCTGACCGCCTACGGCCCGCGCTGAGCCGGTACGGCGGGCCCGGCGCGGCGGGTACGGCGCGGCGGGTACGGCGCATCGGGCGCGGCGCACCGGGCCGCCGTACCGCCCCGGTGACGGCGGGTCCGCGGGCCCTGCCAGGATGCGGATCATGAGGGAGACGGGGGACGTACGCATCGGTGTCGTGGCGCTCGGCACGGTCGAGGAGCCCGGCACGGTCCGGGCGGTTTTCGGCGGGCGGCTGTACGTACGCACGGGGAACCGCGCGGAGGTGCACGACCGGGAGCCCTACCTCGCCGGCGTACGGGAGCCGGTCGGCTCCTGCGAACTGCCGCCCGGTGCGCGGGCGGAACCGGCGCCCGACGGCGGCTTCGTCGTCGCCGAGTCCGAGCGCGTCCGTGCGCTGGCGGATGACGGAACGGTCCGCTGGGAACGCGGGCACGACACCTGGCACGGGGGCCACCGGCCGCCCCGGGCGCCCGGCGCCCCGGCGGCGGACCCGCGCGGGCGCTTCGTCGCGGCCGCCGTACCCACGCCGCTGCCCGCCGACGAGGTCGCGCGGCGGGGGTACGGGCGGGACCGGCTGCTGCTCCTGGACGCGGCGACCGGGGACGTCCTGGACGAGCAGCCGGTCGCGGCGGTCTCCGGTGCCCTCGCCCTGGAGTGGCGCGAGGACGGGGGGCTGCTCGGGGCGTCGTTCTGGACGGCCTGGTACGGCTGGGCGAGCCACTGGGCGGAAGCGTCGCGGCGGGGCCTGCGGACCGTCGGCGGCGGGCCGGACCGCCATGGACTGGCGGGGTTCGTCCCCCGGACGTCGCGGCTCGTGACGTTCCGGCGCGCCGAGCACATGAGCCTGGACGACGACCGGTACGAGCTGGCCCTGCACGAGGCGGCGGCTCCGCGCCCGACGGCGGTGCTCGACCTGAACGACCTGTCGTGGGACCCGGAGAACGACGACTTCGAGCAGGTGCACCCGCTGGACGAGGCGCACCTGCTGGTGACGGGCGATCACGTACCCCGGCACGGCCCGCTGGGGCCGGCGCACTGGCTCCTGGCGGCGGACTCGCTGCGGCCGCTGGGGCGGTTGCGCTACCCCCGGCCGGTCGGGGACGTCGTCACCGCGTTCGGCGACGGGACCTGGCTCACCCGTGAGGACGGCCGGCTCCACCACTGGGGGCTCGCCTGACGTCCGTACGCCCCTGTCCGGGCCGGACGGCCGCGGCTTCCGGCCGTACGCCTCAGGTCCGCGACGCCCCGACGCCGCCCAGCCGCAGCGGCCGCCGCACCGCGCGACCCGCCGGGCGGACCCGCCACAGCCACCGGACGTCCCGGGCGAACGACCACACGAGCAGCGCCAGCGCGGCCGCCACCACCGCGGACGCCGGTACCCGCGGCAGGACACCGGCTCCGGCCACCAGCAGGACGACGCCCTGCACCGCGGCCACCGTCTTGCGGGCCATGCTCGGCGGCAACGGCCCGTCGAGCCACGGCAGGACGCGGGCCGCCGCGACGAACACGTACCTCATGGCGCCGATCGCGAGGACCCACGCACCCGCCTCCAGCGCCACCTGGACGCTGAGGACCAGGATGAGGAAGGCGTCGACCTCCATGTCGAAGCGCGCCCCGAACGGGGACGCCGTCCCGGTGCGGCGGGCCACCCGGCCGTCGACCGCGTCCAGCACCAGTGCCACGGCGGTGAGCGCGGCCAGCGCCGCCACCGGCGGCCGGCCCGTGAACACGTCCGCGACCAGCGCCGTCACACCCCCCACCAGCGTCGTCCGGGCCAGCGTGACGGCGTTGGCGGGCCCGAAGGGCAGGGGGCCCGGCCACGACCGGAACAGGGCGCGGGTGAGCACCCCCCAGGTGGCGACCGTGAACACCAGCCCCGTGAGCCACCCGGCGGGGCCCAGCCCCGTCACCGTACCGAGCAGGAGCAGCAGTACGAGCTGGGCGGCCGCGCCGAGGGCGGGCTCGAGACGCAGCGGACGCGCGTCCGGACGTGCGCCCGGCCGGGCGTCCGGACGTGCGCCCGGGTCTGCATCGGTGATGTCGCGCACGGACAAGGAACACCCTCCGGACCTGTGACAGAGTCAGTGGCCGCCGTCCACCGTGTGCGGCCTCGTCACCTTCCAAACGTGCACCGACACCCCAGCGTTCAACAGGAGAACCCGTGAAGCGCACCGCGCGCGCCTTCTGGCTGCGCTCCCCCGGCCACGGCGGCATCAGCGACGTGACCCTGCCGGAACCGGGCGACGACGACGTCGTCGTCCGCACCCTCTTCTCGGGGGTGAGCCGCGGGACGGAGAGCCTGGTCTTCCGCGGCGGCGTACCGGAGAGCCAGTACGGCGCCATGCGGGCGCCGTTCCAGGACGGCGAGTTCCCCGGACCGGTCAAGTACGGGTACCTGAACGTCGGTCTGGTCGAGGAGGGTCCCACGCACCTGGCCGGCCGCACCGTCTTCTGCCTGTACCCGCACCAGACGCGGTACGTGGTCCCCGCCGGTGCGGTGACGCCGGTGCCCGACGGCGTGCCCGCCGCACGGGCGGTACTGGCCGGGACGGTGGAGACCGCGGTGAACGCCCTGTGGGACGCCGCACCGCTGGTCGGCGACCGGATAGCCGTCGTGGGGGCGGGGATGATCGGCTGCTCGGTGGCGGCCCTGCTCGCCCGCTACCCCGGGGTGCGCGTCCAGCTGGTCGACGCCGACCCCGCCCGCGCCTCGGTGGCCGCCGCGCTCGGCGTGGACTTCGCGCTGCCGGGCGACGCCCTGGACGGCTGCGACCTCGCCGTCCACGCCAGCGCCACCGAGGCCGGTCTCGTCCGCTCGCTGGAACTGCTCGCGCCGGAGGGCACGGTGCTGGAACTGAGCTGGTACGGGGACCGGAAGGTCAGCCTGCCGCTGGGCGAGGCGTTCCACTCCGGCCGGCTCGTCGTCCGCGGCAGCCAGGTGGGCCGGGTGTCGCAGGCCCGCCGCTCCCGGCGGACGTTCGCCGACCGGCTGGCGCTCTCGCTCGACCTGCTCGCCGACCCCGTCTTCGACGCCCTGGTCAGCGGCGAGTGCGCCTTCGACGAACTGCCGTCGGTGCTGCGCGCCGTCGCCGGGGGTGAGCTGCCCGGACTCTGCCACCGGGTGCGCTACGAAGGGGCCTGAACGCACGGCCGTCACCGGCCGTATCAACACCGGGGGGCCGCAGACGGGCCCCGCAGGACGGACCGGGAGGTCACAGCCGTTGTTCAGTGTCACAGTCCGCGAGCACCTCATGATCGCCCACAGCTTCCGCGGCGAGGTCTTCGGACCCGCGCAGCGTCTGCACGGGGCGACGTACCTGGTGGACGCCACCTTCCGCCGTGCCGAGCTGGACGCCGACAACATCGTCGTCGACATCGGCCTCGCCACGAAGGAGCTGGCAGGCGTGGTGGCCGCGTACAACTACCGCAACCTCGACGAGGAACCGGACTTCGCGGGCGTCAACACCTCGACCGAGTACCTGGCGAAGGTCGTCGCCGACCGGCTGGCCGAACGCGTCCACGCCGGCGCCCTCGGCGAGGGGGCGCGCGGGCTGGCCGGCATCACGGTCACCCTGCACGAGTCGCACATCGCGTGGGCGAGTTACGAGCGGGCCCTGTGAGCGACGACCACGACACGGCCGGCGCGGCGCCGCCGGACCGCACGGTGCGGGTGGTGATGCCGGCCGGCGTCGACGACCCGGCCGCGCCGAGCGGCGGCAACGTCTACGACCGCCGGGTGTGCCGGGACCTGCCCGCCGTCGGCTGGCAGGTGCGCGAGCACCTGGTGGCCGGCGACTGGCCCCGGCCCGCCCCGGCCGCGCGCGAGGAGCTGGCGCGGATCCTCGCGGAGCCGGCGGACGGCTCCCTGCTGCTGATCGACGGGCTGGTGGCCTGCGCCGCGCCCGACGTCGTCGTGCCCGAGGCGGACCGGCTGCGCCTGGCCGTGCTGGTGCACCTGCCGCTGGGGGACGAGACCGGGCTCCCCCGCGACCGGGCCGCGGTCCTGGACGCCGCCGAGCGCCGTACGCTGCGCGCGGCGGCGGCGATCGTGGCCACCAGCCGCTGGGCGGCGGGCCGGCTCGTGGAGCACCACGGGCTCGCCCCGGACCGCGTCCACGTCGCCGCGCCCGGCGCGGACATCGGCCCGCTGGCACCGGGCAGCGCGACCGCGCCCGGTGCCCTCCGGGACACCGCTCGGGGCACCGGCGGCGACCCGCGGCTGCTGTGCGTGGCCTCGGTGACCCCGCGCAAGGGGCAGTACGAGCTGGTGGAGGCCCTCGCGACCGTCGCCGACCTGCCGTGGAGCTGCTCCCTGGTGGGCGGGCTGGTCCAGGATCCCGGGTACGTCGACCGGCTGCGCGCCCTCGTCACCCGGCACGGTCTGGACGACCGCGTGCACCTCGCGGGCCCGCGCGGGGGGCCGGAGCTGAACGCCAGCTACGCGGGCGCCGACCTGCTGGTGCTCGCCTCGCACGCCGAGACGTACGGGATGGCCGTGACGGAGGCGCTGGCGCGGGGCGTTCCCGTGCTGGCGACGGCCGTCGGCGGGCTCCCCGAGGCGGTCGGGAACGCCCCGGACGGCAGCGTGCCGGGCGCCCTCGTACCGCCGCACGACCCGGCCGCGCTCGCCACGGCGCTGCGCCGCTGGCTGAGCGAGCCCGGCGAACGGCACCGCGCGAAGGTCGCCGCGCGCCGGCGGCGTACCGCGCTGGCCGGCTGGGAGATGACCACCCGGAGCCTGGCCAAGGCTCTGGAACAGCTCCGGCTGGAACCCAGGGAGGCCGCGTGAGCGTGACCGACAGACCCCGATTCGCCCCCGACTGGCTGGCGCTCCGGGAGCCCGCCGACGCCGCCGCCCGCGCCGTCGGACTCCTCGACCCGCTCCGCGAGCACCTGGGCCTCGACCGGCCGCGGCAGCAACCCGTGCTGGTGGTACGGGACCTGGGCTGCGGCAGCGGCTCGATGGGCCGGTGGCTGGCGCCCCGGCTGCGCGGCCCGCAGCACTGGGTGCTGCACGACCACGACGCCGAGCTGCTCGAACTGGCCGCCGCGCGCATGCCGCGCACCGGCGCCGACGGCGGCCGCGTCACGGTGTCGACCCGGCAGGGGGACATCGGCCGCCTCACCGCGGCGGAGCTCTCCGGTACGGGGCTGGTGACCGCGTCGGCACTCCTGGACCTGCTCACGCACGAGGAGGTGGACGCGCTGGCCGCGGCCTGCGCGGGCGCCGGGTGCCCCGTGCTGCTGGCGCTGTCGGTGGCCGGCCGGGTCGAACTGACCCCGTCCGACCCGCTGGACGGGGCCATCGGAGGAGCGTTCAACGACCATCAGCGCCGCCTGGACCACGGCCGCCGGCTGCTGGGGCCGGACGCCGTCGCGGCGGCCCGACAGGTGTTCGCGGCGCGTGGCATGGACGTGCTGGTGGGGTCCAGTCCGTGGCGGCTGGGCGCCGGTGATTCCGCGCTGACGGCGGAGTGGCTCCGTGGCTGGGTGGGTGCCGCCCGGGAACAGCGCCCGGACCTCGCGCCGCGCGCCACGGCGTACCTCCGGCGCCGTATGGAGGCCTGCGAGGCCGGCGAGTTGCGCGTGGTGGTGCACCACAGCGACGTGCTGGCCCTCCCGGCCGCCGCGTCGGCGGAGGCCGCCGCGTGACCGCCGGGGCGGCGCGCCCCTCCAAGGCCCGCCGCCTGCTGGCCCGCAGCCGGGCGGCGCTCGCCCGTGCGGTACGCGGCCGGCCGGCCCCCTCTCCCGGAACGGCCCCGGCGGCGCGGCCGCCC
>NZ_LWBU01000036.1 GCF_001646665.1 Streptomyces noursei
CCCCCCCCCCCGGCGCGGCGGGCGATGTCCTCCAGCTCCGCGTCGGTGCCGTGCTCCGCGAAGGCGGTCCGGCCCTCGCGCAGCACCCGCTCGTAGTTGCGGCGGGCGTCGGCGCGCTTGGGGCGCGGGGCCCCCGGCCTCCCGCCCCCCCCCCTCCCCCTCGCCCTCGCCCCCCCCGCCCCCCACGCCGGCCACGGCGGGGCCGCCGCCGACCGGCGGGACCCCGGGGGCCCCACGGAAGGGGCCCGTGAGCGCGCCCCCCCCCCCCCGGCCGTCCCGGCCGCGGCCCGGTTCCCCCGCCGATGCCGGCACCGCCGAGGCGGTCCGCGTGCTGCGCGCAGCCGTCCGGGCGCTGTTCGCCCGGGCGGTCCCGGGCAGCCCCCGCCCCGACGGCTCCGAGCCGCCGCCGGGGGAGACGGCACTTGGCCGTCTCAACGAAGCGGCCGCCGCCGCTCCC
>NZ_LWBU01000037.1 GCF_001646665.1 Streptomyces noursei
CCCCCGCCCGCTCCCGCCGGCAGCAGGGACGCGCCGTACCGGGCGGCTGGAGCCCCCGGACCCCGGATGCCGAACCCCCGCCGACGATCATCACGGGACACGTCTAAGCTCGCTCCCCATGAGCACCAGCGAGACCGAGGACTCCGTACACGCCGAGCTGACCCGCCTGCGCGAGAGCATCGACAACATCGACGCGGCGGTCGTCCACATGCTGGCCGAGCGCTTCAAGTGCACCCAGCAGGTCGGCCACCTCAAGGCCCGCCACCACCTGCCCCCGGCCGACCCGGCCCGCG
>NZ_LWBU01000038.1 GCF_001646665.1 Streptomyces noursei
TCCGGTCGTCCCCGGCGGACCGGTGTCGGAGCGGACGCGGGCGCTATGCCGCTATCGACCGGATTCGCGTGTGCCGGGTGCGTCCCGCCGGCGTGCCGGCCGGCGTCGTCGCCGCCCCGCTCCCCTCGGCGTCCGCACCGTCGCCCGTGCGGCCCTCGGGCGGGGCCCGCACGCCGCGGATCATCAGCGGGTCGCCGGGCCGTTCCCGCGCCGCGCGGTCGCGCCCGCCGGTGGGTGGCGGAGCTGCGACGGCGACGGACAGCGACGGAGGCGGCGGGTGTGGCCTTGGACCGGTGCGCCTCCTGCGGCCTGCGGAAACCTCCTCCGGGGCGGTGCTCCGGACCCTCGCCGCGGGCGTCGCGGGGGGTGTGCCGGGCGGGG
>NZ_LWBU01000039.1 GCF_001646665.1 Streptomyces noursei
GGGGGGGGGCCCAACCGGGGGGCGGCGGGGGGGGCCGGCGGCGGCGGGGCCTCCCGGCGGCCCCCCCGCCCCCCCCGCCGCAGCCGCGAGGGCGACGGGGAGCGCGCCGACGCCCTGTGCCGCCGGCTGCACGGCGAACTGCCGCGGCACGCCGAGGCCGGCCCCGTCCACCGCCCCCAGGACGCCCGCCTCTCCGGCGTCCCGGGCGTCAACGTCCTCAACGCCGCCTACCTGGTGGACCGGGAGCGCAGCGAGGAGTTCGTCGAGCTGGTCGAGGCGGCGTCCGAACCGGGCGTACGCGTGGAACTCACCGGGCCCTGGGCCCCGTACTCCTTCGCCGGCATAGCCGACGAAGAAGCGCACGAGG
>NZ_LWBU01000040.1 GCF_001646665.1 Streptomyces noursei
GGGGGGGGGGCGCCGCGGGGCGCGGGACGGGGGTGGCCCGGGGCGGCACGGGAGTCGGGGGCCCCGGCGCCCTGCGGGCCCGGGGCGCCGGGGGGGGGGGGCGGGGGGGGGGGCGCGCCGGCCCAGGCGCGGCCGCGGGCCGCCCCGGCGCCCACCGGGGGGGGCGGCCGCCAGGGGGGGGCTGGGGGCGGGGGCGGGGAGGCGGCCGGGGGGGGGGGCGGGGCGGTGGGGGGGTCGGGCCGGCGCCCCGGGGGCGGGGAAGGGGGGGGG
>NZ_LWBU01000041.1 GCF_001646665.1 Streptomyces noursei
AGGACCGCGGGGCCCTGCGGTCGGTGCTGATCGGCGGGCGTCATGTGGCGGGGCCCGGGGGGCCCCCCTCCCCCGCAACCTCCGCGGCCGCCGGCCCCGCGGCCGCGCGCGGCGGGGACCCGGAGCCCCCCCGAGCCGGGCGCCGCGCTCCCCCCCCCCGCCGGGCCGCCCCTCCCACCCGGGGGGGGAGGCCCGGGCGGCGGCCGGCCGCCGCCGGGACGCGGGGGGGCGGGAGTGAGAGCAGCGGTCCGCGGATTAGGGGACGGCCCCGCGGGGCGGGGTGGGGTTTTGGGGGCTGCCCCGGGGGCGGTCGCCGGGCAAAGGGCCGCGGCCCACGGCCTCCATCAGCCGGGGGGCGGGGGGGGGCGCCGCCCGCGCGGCGGGCGAGGGGCCGCACCCGGGGGGGGGGGGGGGGGGGGGGCGGGGGGGGGGGGGGGGACCGGGGGGGGGGGGCGGGGGGGGGGGGGGAGGGGGGGCCGGCGGGCGGGGGGCCCCCGCCGGCCGGGGGGGAAAGGGGGAGGG
>NZ_LWBU01000042.1 GCF_001646665.1 Streptomyces noursei
CCGCTCCACGTCGAAGGGGCGGGACGCCGTGGCGGGGGCGGCGCGGCGGGGGGGCACTGGGCGCCTCTTGGCGGAACAGGGGGGGGGCCTCCCGCGGCGGGGGGGATCCCTGCCTCCCGCGAGGGAGGTGGCGCAACGGCCCGCGCGCCGCAGATCCCGGGCCGGGGCCGGGGGCGGGGGGCGCCGGGGGGGGCGGGGGCGCTGGGGGGGGTGGCGCTAGTGGCGTACGCGGAGGGACCGCCGAACAACCGCCGGGACTGGCGGGACGCGGTCGGGAACCGGCTGACCCGCCGGGGCGCGGGGGAGGGGCCGGACCTGCGGGGGGGGCGCGCGGAGGCGGGGGCGCGGGCGGGGGGGGGGGGGCGGGGCGGCTGCCGGGGCCGCTCGGGGTCGGGGGGGCGGGGGCGGGGGGGGGGCCGGCGGGGCCGCGGCGGCGGGGGGGGGGGGGGGGGGGGGGGGGGGGGGGGGGGCGCGCGGCGGTTTTTGGGCCGGGGGCGGGGGGGGGGGGGGGGGGGGGGCGACAGAGTTTGGCCGCCCGCCGGCGGGGCCCCCGCCCGGCCGGGCGGCCCCGGGGCGGC
>NZ_LWBU01000043.1 GCF_001646665.1 Streptomyces noursei
CCCCCCTCGCGCGCTGACCGCGCGAGCGGTGGCCACCCCGCTCACGCGCCGCCACCCGCCCGCCGGGCCCTCTCCCTTCAGACCTGAGAAGAACGGAAGCACCCCATGTCCCGGATCGTCCGATCCGCCCTGGCCGTCGCGGCCGGTGTCGCCGCGCTCGCCGGCGGCGTGACCGTGGCCGTCGCCGACGAGGCGCGCCCCCAGCCGACCCCCGCCGCCACCACCGTGTCCACGACGACCGTGAACGCCGGTGACGCCAGGGCCGCCGCCGCGGCGGCCGCGGCCCCCTCGGCCGTACAGCTGAGGGCCGTCCACAGCGACAAGTGCCTCACCACCCCCAACGCCAGCCTTCGCAACGGCGTCAACACCGTCCAGTCGACCTGCGTCGCGGACGCCGAGAACCAGCGCGTCGACATGGTCCCCACCGGATCCGGCACCTTCGAACTGCGCTTCGCGCACAGCGGCAAGTGCCTCGACGCGGAGGCCGCCGGCACCGCGACCGGCACGGTCGTCCAGCAGTGGTGGTGCGTGGGGAAGCCGAACCAGCAGTGGCGCCTGGTGATGGTCGACATCACCAACGAGCTGTACGAGCTGCGGCCCGCCCACACGCCGGCCGGCATGAGCCGCTGCGTGGACATCGAGTCCGCCAGCAAGAACGACGGCGCGATCGCACGGCTGTGGGCCTGCAACGGCACGCCCGCCCAGCAGTGGCGGATCCACACCGTCACGGCCGCCTGAGTCCCGTACCCGCGAGAGAAACGGATCCCCACATGTCTCGGATCATCCGGGCCGTCCTGACCGCGGGCGCGGCCGTCGCCGTCCTCGCCGGCACGGCCACCGTCGTCCACGCCGACGGTGACCCCGGCACGCCCACCGCCTCCGGCACCGCCGCCGAAGCGGCGCGCGAGGCGGCGGCCGCCGCCGCCGCGGCACGGGCGGAAACCGTCGCCCGCCTCAAGATGGCCCAGCAGGCAGTCACCTTCACCGCCGCCCACAGCGGCAAGTGCATGGAGATCGAGGGCGGCAAGACCACGGACGGCATCAACGTCCAGCAGTACGCCTGCAACAGCACCGACGCCCAGAAGTGGAACGCCGTCGCCGCGCGCGGCGGAACCTTCGAGATGCGCAACGTCAAGAGCGGCAAGTGCCTCGAGGTCCAGGGCAAGAGCGTCAAGTCCGGCGCGGCCGTCCAGCAGTTCGCCTGCGGCCAGGGGGACCACCAGCGCTGGCAGCTGCTGCTCGTCGACCCCGTGCGCAAGCTGTACGAGCTCCAGCCCGCCCACGCCGAGGGCATGTGCGTCGACGTGCCCAGCCGGAGCCAGGACAACGGCATCGACGCCCAGCTCTACACCTGCAACCGCACCGACGCCCAGCTGTGGCAGGTCCGGCCGGTCGCATGACCCGGCCGGACGGCGCGCACAGGTGCGCCGTCGACGGCCGTGAAGGGGCGGAGCCGCACCCGCGGCTCCGCCCCGGCGGCCGTGAACGTACTTCACTTTCCGAGGGGGCCTTGAGTTGAGTCGTCAGAGGAGATGCGCGCGGGCGGTGACCGTCGGCGCACTGGCCGGCGCGATCGCCCTCGCGGCCGGCGTACCGGCATGGGCCGGCACCACCCCGGCCACCGGACCGCAGCGGGCGGCCGCCACGGCCGGAGCCGTACCGGCCAACCTGCCGGCGGAGGCGCCGGCACCGGCGCAGCAGCTGTCGCCCGAGCTGGCCGCCGCCGTCGAGGAGGCCCGCAAGCGGGTGACGTCGATGGCGAAGACCCACCCGGCCGCCGAGGTCCGCACCTCGGCGTGGAACGCCCTGCGCAGCACCCGGGGGGACCAGGCACTCCTGGAGTGGCTCGCACCCGGGGGCGGCTTCGACGCCGCGAAGCAGCGCGCCCGGGACACCCGTGCCCGTAACAAGGCGTTCTGCGAGCGGGTGATCGCCACCCACACGGTGGAGTTCTCCCCGCAGGTGCGGGCCGCCGCGACGCGGGCGCTCAAGGGCGGTGTCGCCGAGCAGGCCGCCTTCGTGGCCACCGGGTACGCCGAGGCCCAGCGCCGCGACCGCGCCGCGCGCGAGGCCGGCGAGCAGCAGCGGCTGGACGTCGCCGCCGCCGACCGCGAGTTCGTCCGCACCCTCGGTGTGCGGGATCCGGGCGAGCAGGTGCGGGTCGCGGCCCAGTGGGCGCTGCGGCCGGGGGCCACGGACGACGACGTGGCGGAGTTCTTCGGCTACGGCTGGGCCACCGGCGCCACGCTGGACCTGACGGCCTACCGCACCCGGGTGGCCGACGCGGAGGCGGTACGCCACCACACGCTGACCCGCCTGATCGCCGAGGCGACGGCGGCCGAGGCGGCCGTGGCCGGCGCGGCGGACGCCGCCCGCGCCCGCGCCGAGGCCGAGCGCGCCTGGCAGGCGGTGTCCGAGCACGCCGGTGCCGCGCAGCGCGCCTGGCAGGCCGAACAAACCGCTGCGGCCGCCCAGGCGGAGAACTGGCGGACCGTCGCCCAGCTGTCCCGCGAGTCGGCCGAACGCCTCTGGCAGGCGATCTCCGGTACCGCCGAGCACCACGAGGCCGCCTGGTCCGGGGAGCGGACCGCCGCCGACGAGGCGGCGGCGTTCTGGAAGTCCATGTTCGACCGCGCCCAGGACGGCGAGAGCCGCACCCGCGGCTGAACCCGGCAGTCCGGCCGGCCCGGGAAACCCTCGGGCCGGTCCCGACCCGCCAGCCCGGCCGGCCCCGACCTGGGCCGCAGCCGGGACACCGGCCGGCCCGGAGAACCCCGGGCCGGCCGGCGCACCGGCCGACGACCACCCGCCCATGACCAGGGCGGGATTTTTCGATCATTCGTCTAGGGGGATTCCCGTGAGGGGAAGAGTCCGGCCCAGGGCCGGAGGGCTGCGCGCAGGCGTGGCCGCGCACGTACGGAAGGCGGTGTCCGTGGCGGTCGCGGTGGCGGTGCTGGGCACCGTCACCGGTGAGGCCGCCGCCGCGACCTCCGTACGCGACGAGCAGGCGTCGCTGACGCGGACGCTGCAGTCGCTGGACCGGCTCGCGGAGGCGGTGAAGCCGCGCGGCGGCACCGCGCCGGCCCCCGCCGCCACGTCCGAGCTGGATCGGATCAGCGACGAGCGGGACCGGCAGCTGGTCGAGGACTTCGCGGAGTTCGACGAGGAGGAGGAGGTCCGCGAGGCCGCGAAGGCGGCGCTGGCGAGCACCGACCCCAACGCCATCCGCGACTTCCTGCAGCACGGGGAGGCCGAGGCACGGCAGCGCGCCAAGGACAAGCGCGCCGGCGCCGACGTGGAGAACCGCCGGAAGATCGAGGCGCTGCGCGGCACCGGCGGCTCCTTCTTCAACGCCGAGGTGGAGCGGGTCCTCAAGGGCACCGCGCAGGACCGCGCCGACTTCCTGGCCTTCGGCGCCGACATCGCCCGCCAGCGGGACAAGGCGACGGACCAGAACGAGAAGGAACGCGCGGCGGAGAACCGCAAGCGGGTCGAGATGCTCGCGGCGGTCGGCGGGCCCGAGGTGAAGCGGACCGCACAGGCCGCACTCGCCACGGGTGACGACAAGGTCATCGCCGAGTACCTGGAGAAGGGCTACCTGGCCGCCGCGCAGCAGGACGCGGACGACCGGGCGGCCCACGAGAAGGCCCAGAAGGAGGCGCTGGAGGCGGCCGAGCGGCTGCGCGAGCTGGCGGAGAAGGCGGCCGTCGCCGCCGAGGCCCGTACCAAGCTGATCGCCGCGCACGGTGACGCGGTCAAGGCCCTGAAGACCGCGTCGAACGCGATGAACTCGGCGGCCGCCCAGTCGCGCGAGGCCGACCGGATGCTCGCCGCCGACAAGGCGGGCAAGCGCCTGTCGGACTACGCCCCGGTGAAGACGGAGGTCGCCCGCCAGGTCGGCATCGCCGAAGGGGCCGCCAGGGCGGCCCAGGTGGCGGCCGGCCAGGCGAAGGTGCAGGCCGATGTGCTGGTCGGGACCGGGCTGACGCACGGCACCCAGTGGTCCGAGGTCGCCTCCGGCATCGCGGGCGCGTCGGACGCGGCGGCGAAGGCCGCGGCGACCGCGCGGCACGCGGTGGACGCCACCGCCGCCGACGCCGCCGGTCTCAACGCCAAGAACCAGGCCGAACTGCACGCCCAGCAGGCCGCCAAGTGGCGTGCCAACGCCGAGGAGCACGCCAAGGCCGCCGCCCGCCTCGCCGAGGCCGCCGAGACCCAGGCGAAGATCGCCGCGACCGCCGCCGCGCGTGCCAGGACGGCACGCCTGGCGGCCGAGCAGGCCGAGAAGGAGGCGTGGGAGCACGCCCGCAAGACCCGCGACGCCCGTATCGAGGCCCAGCGCCAGGCCAAGATCGCCGCCGAGCAGCGGGCGATCGCCGAACGCGAGCGCGACCTCGCCGCCGCCGCCCGCGCCCGGGCCGAGAAGGAACGGGACATCGCCGCGGCCGCACGCGCACGTGCCGAGGCCGAAGCCCGTACCGCCTCCGCCGCCCGCGCCCAGGCCCAGGCCGCCGCCGCCACGGCCGCCGAGAAGCGGGCCACCGCACAGGCCCAGGAGGGCATCGCCGCCAAGGCCGACGAACTGGCGCGGGGCGAGGAGACCAAGGCCCGTACCGCCCGTAACAAGGCGGTGGAGGCCGAACGCGTCCACAACGCCGAGGCGGCCAGGGCCCGGGCGACCGAGGCGATGGCCGCCAAGGCCGCGGGCACCGAGCACGCCGAGACCGCCCGCGCGGCGGCCACCGAGGCGCGCTCCGCGGCGAACGCGGCCGGCACGGCGGCCGGTTCGGCCCGGGGTGCGGCCGACCAGGCGTCGGCGGCGGCGGTACGTTCCCGCTCGGCGGCTATCGAGGCGGCGGGCGCCGCCGCACGGGCCCGCGCGGCGGCCGCCGAGGCCACCGCCCACGCGGCACGCGCCAACGCCGCCGCCAACAAGGCCGAGGCGGCCGCGTCCGCGGCGAACGCCGCGGCGAACCGGGCCGAGGCCGAGGCCGCGCTCACCCGTGCCGCCGCGCAGCGCGCCAACGCCCAGGCGGCCGAGGCGACCGCGCAGGAGGCCCGCGCGGGCATCGCGGCCCATGAGGCGTCCCGGCTCGCCGGTCTGGCCGCTGTCCACGCCAACCAGTCGCTCCAGGCGGCCAACCGGACCCGGGACGAGGCCGAGGGTGCCACCCGGGAGGCGGCGATGGCCCGCCTCCAGTCCACGATCGCGCTCCAGGCGGCCACGTCGGCCCGTACCACCGCGGCCGGCATCGCCGACCCGGCGAACACCGCCATCGCGCTCACCGCACCGTTCACCGGCACGGACGTCGACGCCGACTTCGCCGCCGAGGTCGCCCAGGCCGCCCAGGCGATGGGTCAGGCCGAGGTCACCAAGGCCGAGACCCGCGCTGCCGAGGCGGTCAAGGCCGCCGAAGCCGCCGAGGCCGCGGCCAAGCGGGCCAACGCCCAGGTCGCTCCGGCCTTCAAGGCGGCCGCGGCCGCCGCCCTCTCCTCCGCCGACGCGGCACGCTCCTCGGCCGCGGCGATGAAGTCCGCCGCCCAGGCCGCCGAGGACGGGGCCAAGGCCCGCGCCGCCGCGGCCCGCGCCAACCAGGCCGACGCCCAGGCCCAGGCCGACGCCAAGCTCGCCCGCTCGGCAGCCAACCAGGCGTTCGCCGACGCGGCAGCCGCCCGCAACGCCGCCACCCAGGCCGAGGCCGAGGCGGCCCGCGCCCGAGGCGCCGCCGCCGACGCCGAGAACCACGCCGCGGCAGCCAACAGCGCCGCGAACCTGGCCGAGAAGGAGGCGAGCGTCGCCCAAGGCGCCGCCGCCCAGGCGGAACAGGACGCCGCCGACGCGAACAAGTTCGCCGAGTCCGCCGAGAAGCACGCCACTTCCGCCGAGACGGCCGCCAAGAACGCCGGCACCTACGCCAAGGAGGCCGACGAGGCCGCCAAGAAGGCGGAGGAGTACCAGCGCGAACTGGAGCGCAAGGAGCGGGAGGAGGCCGCGAGGCAGGACGGCAAGGGCGGCGGTCCCGAGCTGACCTGGCAGGAGGAGCAGGCCCTCGAGGACGCGGACATGTCGCCCGAGGAGTACGAGGCGGCCCGGGCCCTGGCACAGCAGAACCTGCTCGACTATCTGATGGAGAACGGCGCCGAACTCCTCGTCGAACTCGCCGCCGAGAAGATCAAGGAGTGCTGGAACGACCCGGACATCCCGACCTGCCTGTGGGCGGTCGTGGAGAGCCTGCCGTGGACGAAGGCGGCCGTCCTGGTCTCCAAGCTCCCCAAGATCGGCAAGGCCATCCTGGGTATCAAGGAGTTCCTCGACAAGTCGGCCAAGGCGAAGAAGCTGATCACCAAGGGCCAGGAGGTCCTCGAGAAGTTCCGCAACACCCCGGTGGTCTGCACGCTGGAGGACAACAGCTTCACGCCGCGGACTCCGGTCCTGATGGCCGACGGCACCCGTCTCCCGATCAAGGACGTGCGGATCGGCCAGCGGGTCCTGGCCACGGACCCGGTCACCGGTGAGACCGCGGCCCGCCCGGTCTCCGATCTGATCATCGGCACGGGCCGCAAGGACCTGGTGAAGGTCACCATCGACGCCGACGGTCCGGTGGGCGACGCCACGGGCGAGGTCACCGCCACCGCCGGGCACCCGTTCTGGGTGGAGAACCGGCACCGCTGGCTGGACGCCGCCGACCTCCGGGCCGGCGACCTGCTCCACACGCCCGAGGGCGGTGAGCGCCAGGTCCTCGCCACCCGCGCCTGGTCGCAGACCCTGACGGTGCACAACCTCACCGTCGAGGGCATCCACACGTACTACGTCGCCGCCGGGCCCGCGACCGTCCTGGTGCACAACGCCAAGAAGAAGAAGTGCAACTTCCAGATCGACCACGTCGGCCAGGTCGACCAGGACTGGGTCCACAAGGGCGCCCACGTCAACATGAAGGACGGCATGGAGGTCGCCCTGCGCCCGGACGGCAAGGGTGGCATCACCGGCGTGGCCCTTCGTATGAGCAAGGGCACCGCCACCCAGAAGCAGGTGGACGCCGTCATCGACATGATCAAGTCGAACCCGAAGCTTCGAGCGGACATGATCAGGGTGACGAAGGGCGCCAAGGAGGTCTTCGAGTCGAGCGCCAAGGCCATGAAGGAAGGCCGCAATCCACAGTGGCGCTTCAGCAACGACCGGACCGAGGAGCTTCAGCAGTTGATCGACGCCATGGAGAAGATGTAGATGCCCGATCTGGATTTCTACGCCCATGTCGCCACCCGCGGCGACGTGCTGGGGGCCGGAATCGGGTCCGAGCCCGCCGAGTGGGAGGCGGTGCTGGGACCTGACCACCTCGACGACCGCTCGGGGGAGCTGCTGCGGCGGGACTACGGACTGGTCGAGCTGTCCTTCCAGAGGAGTGACGACACCTGGCCGTGCTTCGGTATCAGCGTCCAGGTGCACCGCCTGCTCCCGGGAGCGGGCGATGTCCCGCGCCCCCTGCGGGACGCCTACGGTGACTTCGCCCGCCGGGTGCGTTTCGACGAACTGCGGGACGTGATCACCGGCCTGGGCCACACGGTCGAACCGGACGACGCCCCACCGGTCGCGGACACGCGGCGGTACCGGGTCTCCGGTTCCGGCGCCCGCATCGTCGTCGTCGAGGATCCCGATCCGTACGGCTACGGTGGCCTGGACCAGGACGACCCGGACGAACGCCAGGTGGGCGACGTCTGGTCGATCGGCATCTCCCCGGCCTGGTGGTCCGCGAACGACTGAGCCGGGCCGCCCCACGGGGCGGACGCGCGGGTCGGCGGGTGCTCTTCGGAGCACCCGCCATCCGTGCATCCGGGGGCGGCGTCGTTCCGATAGGAGGGTGAGTCCGTCGGAGACATTTCCGGCGGGCTCTTCCCTGTCGCTCGACGACGCGCGAGGGCAGCGTGGGCGGATCGCCGGCCTGCGCCTCGCGTTACCAGTAGTGGGGGAAGCCCCTGAATGACGGCGACTGCACAGCACATGACGGCCCCTCGAAGACTCGCGTGGGGCCGCTGCGCATCACTTCGGGGAATGGCCGGGCGACACGGCACACCGCGGGCGGGTGATCGCATCCGTCGCCGCGTGTCACGGCCCTGACGATCGGTCGTGACAAGGGCTCCCCGCACCCATGAACTCCGACGTACCCGATCCACCCGACGGGCTGAGACGAGAAAGGAGACCCGGATGGGTCTGGGAATGCGGCGCCTCGACCGCGCGCAGGACGTGGTCGAGCAGTTCGACGACGACGCGGAGGACACCTTCCTCACGTTGTGCGGTCGGGCGCCCGACACCAGTCTGCGGCGGGGCATCTCGCCGTACGACCTGACCATGTTCAACACCCCCCAGCTGGAACGTCTCGCCGTCGAGCTCGAAGAGCTGCCCGAGGAAGAGAAGGCTCCTGTGGTGAGACGGGTCATCGAGGAGGCCCACGAGGCGATCCGTCGCTCGGGCTACCTGCTGTTCATCGGGGACTGAGTCAGCGCGCTCGTGACCGTCGGACCGCCGGCCGGCGTCGGGGCCGTCCGGCGACCGGCAGCGCCCGAGCCGCCGTCGTCAGGGCCCGTGTACGCGCTCGCGACTGCTGCTGAACACCGCTGAGCTGCTCTTCCTGCAAGTTCTTGCGCCTTCAACGACAAGCTGACCTGCTGTTACTGTCCGGTACCGCTGAGTGTCTGAAAATCTATGCAAGAACTTGCGCAAGGTTTGCAGCGCATTCCATGATTCCCGGCATGGCAAACCTCATGACGCGCATATCGCGCCCCGTTGCCCTCGCCGGTGGAGTCGCGGCCGCCGGGCTCCTCATGGCACTGACCGCCACTCCGCCCGCCGCGGCGGCCGCTGCCACGACCACGCCTCCGGAGTGCGTGCAGTACTACTCGAGCTGGCGCTACACCGATGTCCACAACGGCTGCGACGTGACCGTCGCCGTCACCGTCGAGTACACCGACGGCCAGGCGGCCCCGTGCCGCGTCATCGAGCCCGGCGCCTGGGCGACCTTCGCCGGGTACGGAACGCAGGCCAATTACGTCACCGGACTGAGGACCTGCGAACCGGCCACGACGAGCGGCGCCTGACCCTCCGCCTCCCCGGCACCGGGCACGGTTCCGGGGGGCGGCCTCGCCGCCGCCCGGGCCGTACGACCGTGAGGCGGTCCGACCGCCGCCGCCCGCCGACGTGGTGCGGGTCAGTCGCGCCAGGTGTCCGTGAGGGTGACCTTGCCGTCCGCCGGAACGGTGGCCGCGCGGTTGGCGCCGCTCTCCCAGGTGACGTTCCCGGCAGCATCCTTGCGTACGTACTTGTACGCGAACGTCGTTCCGGCGGGCAGCTCCAGGTCGAGCTTCCAGACCGGATAGGCCGCCGGGTCCAGCTTGCGGGCGGCAGCCGGCGACCAGGCGCCGAGGGCGGGCACGTCGCCGACCACATGGATGTTCTGACCCGGCACGGTGGTCGCCGTGACCGCGAAGGAGGCGCCGGTCCGCGTCTGCTCGCCCGCGCAGGGGTTGCCCTTGCCGACGACGCCGCCCTTGACCGTCACATCTCCTGTGCCGAGGGAGTAGTTCGCGGCGTTGTTGTTGTCCCAGGTGCCGGAACCGTTGTTGAAGGCGGCCTTGAGGCCGGTGGCCGAGCCCAGGGCGACGGCCTTCCGCACCCAGCCGGTGCAGGCGGCCTCCATCGCGACACCGGGAGCCGTGGTCCATGTGCCGCCGGTCGGGGCGTAGTGGATGCGGTACGCGGACCAGTTCTTCTCGGTGCTGTAGTAGACGGTGGCCACGTTGTCCGAGGGCCTGTCCCCGTCGACCGCCCCGACGTGCAGCGCGATCGCGTCGTTGCCCCCGACCGTGGCGGTGAACCTGCCGTCGGGGCCCACGGTGTACGTGGGGCCCGTGCAGCCGCCGCCGGCGGCGGGGTCGCCGTGCTGGACGTCGCAGTACGTGCCGGCCGGGAGGGACGTCTGGAACGTGTGGGTGATCGCGCCGCTCTCGCGGTTGACGGCGGCGAACGCCTTGTCGCCGCGGCCGAAGGCTATGGCGTTGTTGCCGTTGTCCCACCAGTTGGTGATGCCGGTGCCCTCGGCGGCGTTGCGGAACGCGACCATGTTGGCGATCTGCCGCCAGGCGTGCTGGCAGGACCAGCCGTTGCTGTAGCAGGCCCTGACGTCGTGGCCGTTGGGGGCGCCGTCGTCGCGGCCGGTGAACTCGTACCCCGAGTGCACCGACGGTGTCCCGTACGGGTGGGCGAGCATGAAGACGTGGGCCAGGGTGTACGCGGCGCCGTCGCGGTAGTTCAGGCCGTTGCCGTTCCGCTCGGTGTCATGGTTGGTGACCATGCTGCCGCTCTGACCGGACGGCATGTACCCCCAGGCCTCGCCGAAGTTCTTGAGGTAGGAGAGCTTCTCGTTGGTGAAGATCCGCTTGAGGTCGCTGGTGTAGCGGAACTCCTGGACGTCACCGTTGCCGAGGTACTCCGTCGGTGAGACGGCCTCGCCGGCGCCGAAGATCGCCTCTTGGATCCAGTAGGCGTCGGGGTCGGTCAACCGCGCACGGATGGCGGCGAGGTCGCGCGCCGGGACGTGCTTCACGGCGTCCACGCGGAAGCCGTCGACGCCCAGCGCCGTGAGGTCGTTCAGGTACCCGGCGATCTTGCCGCGTACGTACTCGCTGCCGGTGTCGAGGTCGGAGAGCGAGGGCTGCCCGGCGTCGCCGAGCTCGCACTCCTGCACGTTGCGGCGGTCCGCGTAGTTGGTGCCGATCGGGCGGCGACAGCCGTGGAAGTCGGCGTCGGAGTAGACGCCGGGATAGGTGTACTTGCTGTACTGCGTGCCGGCGGTACCCGTGCCCGCCCCGGAGGTCATGTGGTTCAGGACGGTGTCGGCGATGACCTTGACTCCCGCGCCGTGGCAGGTGTCGACCATGTTCTTGAAGGCCGCGCGGTCCCCGAGCGGCCCCTGGATCTTGTAGCTGACCGGCTGGTAGGCGGTCCACCAGGCGCTTCCCTGGATGCGTTCCTGCGGCGGCGAGACCTGGACGAAGCCGTAGCCCTTCGGCCCGAGCGTTCGCGTGCACTCCCGCGCGATGGAGTCGAAGCTCCACTCGAACAGGACGGCGGTGACCTTCTTGGGCCCGTTGGCGCTGGGCGCGGCAGCCGCGGGCTGGGCGGATAAGGCGAGCGTGGGCGCCAGTCCGAGCGTCAGGACGGCGGAGGCGAGTGCCGCAGTGGTCCGTCCGGACGCGGCTTTGCGAGCGAATCTCATGGGGGAGAACTCCTCGTGCGGATACGGGTGCGGGTGCGCCGAGGTGGCGAGCCGGTACAGGATCCGCTCGCACCACGGCACTTGAAAGCTCTTGCTGCAATTTGCTGCAAGCCCCGAGCAAGCTAGGGGCGAACTCATTGAGGCGTCAAGAGTTTTGACAACCGCCCCGGCCTCTCGCCGACAGCGGGTCGGGCGGTCGCGCCGGCCGGGCCCCCGAGGCACGCCGTGCGCCGGGCGCTGCGGGCGGAGTGAGTGGCCGGAGCCGGTGTCCCGTGACGGAACTGCCCGTCGATTTCCGGCCATAGGACCGGGGTCACGGCTCACACCGATGCGACAGGGTCGGCGCCCGGTGCGGCACCGGGAGATCGGTCTCCCCGCTCGCCGGCGGGTGCCGCCGACGGGGGAACGCGGGGCCTTAGGTGGTGAGTGCGGTGTGGCCGCAGTGGTGGTTGTGGCTGCTTGCCGTTGGCTGCGGGCGGTAGGTGATCGCTGCTGGGCAGCGCGGCGACTGGCCGCAGTTCAAGCTCGCGCCGGAGGAGAAGGTCCGCCTACCTCGCCTCCGGCCGGGCATTCCTGTGCCTCCACGTGCGCCACTGCGCCATCCCCGCCAACGCTTACCCTGCGCGCAACCGCCGAAAGAGCAGCTCTCGCGGGAGGTCGGCCACCGCACCCTGACCGGATCGACCAGCGCGCGAGCGTCATGCGGTCGGACGCGGCATCAACCGCATCGAAGACACCACGCCGTCATCACGTGACACGAGGAGCTCGCCGTGCGCTACGAGGCGACAGTGATGGTTGAGGTCATCAACGAATCGCTGTGACCGGAACATGGCTACGCTTCATGCCCATAGCGCTTTGACCACCGCGTGGCCTGCCGAGGCCGCCCGCCCGTAGAACTCATGCAGGCCCCGATGATGTTCGAGGTGCTCCTGCCTGGTCCGGCCGAGGGCGGTGAACCTGGCGTCGACAACGCTCCACAGGTCGTCGAATGAGACAGTCGCAAGGAAGCAAGCGGCCTGTGACACTCCGGATGGCCCCAGAAGCATCAGCGGTGGATGGGAGGGGTTGGCAGCAGTGTTGTGGGACACCGGGCGGCCGCCGTAGATCGGCAGGGTCCAAGGCTCGTCTGCGTCTGTGCAGAGGGCATCGGCCGCCGCATAGAAGTCGTTGACAGCACTCCAGCCCTTGTTGATCGAGTGGGCGATGCCTGCTGCGTACTCGGCTTCGTCATTTTCCCAAGCCTCGGACATGAACGCAGCGAGCCAGGTGTGGTCGTCCCGGATCTCGGACTCGGCTACGGCACGGAAGTGCAGGTAGATGCTCACTACGATGCATCCCTCAACTCGACGACCCGCTTGTCGGATCCAACGGACAGAACCTGCTTGAGGGCGCTGACAGTCATGTGCCGTCGATATCGACTCGCGCGATCCGGCAGGACCGTCGGTGCACGGCCCAGGGCCTGTCCGGCGGATCAGCGCCGTCGGCAGGTGAGCCCGGCGGTGATCCACCGGACGCGACCGGCAAGGGGGTGTCAAGTCGTGGCGAACTTGGCGACGTACTCGTCGAAGGGCTCGATGCCGATTGCCGCACGGAGTTCGTCCACGCGCTCGGGCTCTTCACAGGGCCACGGAACCGGCGTTCCGTCCTTCACGCCGGCGATCTGAGTTCCGTAGACCTGCTTGCGTCCCTCATTGACCAGCGTGCGGTCGCGCAGGAAGGCCAGCTCGCGCGGGGTGGCCGAGCCGGCCGACACGGCCTGCTGCATCAGGTGGAGGGCGCGACGCTGAACGTCGAGCTGCCGGTCGGCGTGCTGAGCGATGAGCCATGCCGCGCGTGCGGCCTCCTCGCCGACCAGTTCCGCCGTCGGCCAGCCGTACTCCTCCATGATCTCGTTGAGCCGGTCACCGTGCCGAGCGGTCAGCAGCCGCCACGCCAGCTGCTCGGCGGGGTCATCGCTGTTCGCGCGAACTGCGGACTCGTGATCGGCCGCAGCCATCTCCGTGAGTTCCACCGCCAACGCGGCAACGTCGTGCGCCACTCTCTACTCCCCAGTCGGTTCCATGCGTTGCGTCCGCCCGCAAGCCTAGAGGAGCAAATCGGATGTAAAGATCATTCCGGAGAATGGTGACAGGCGCCTCGCCGCGCCGGGATAATGGATCTACCCCCGGAGCAAGAGCCGGATTGCTGCGATGATCACGGCGCCCTTGAAGACGTAGACACGCTTGTCGAACCTCGTGACAACGGCCCGGAAGTTCTTGAGGGCGTTGATCGTGCGGTCGACTTCACTTCTGTGCTTGTAGATCGTTTTCTCGAAGCCGGCGGGCCGTTCGCCCCCGTTGCCGCGGCGTTGGCGGTCGGCCCGCTGGTTCTTCGGCTCGGGGATGGTGTGCTTGCTCTGCCGTCTGCGCAGTTAGCGGCGGTTAGGCGGGGAGGAATAAGCCTTGTCGCCGCCGAGGTGGTCCGGCCGGGTGCGGGGGCGTCCGCCGCCATGCCTGCGACGACCGCGTCGGCCAGTCCCGCCTCCGTGCCCCCGCGCTGGGACCACCCGGCACGATGCAGGTCGAGCCTGTTCGATCCCTCGTCCGCACGGGTAAGCCCGCCTTGCCGGCCGCACGTCAGGGCTCGGACCGGATCTGGCGGATGGGGGAATCGTGCGCACTCGCGTGTCCGGACCGGGCCTCGGTCCGATCCGAGGGGACTATGCCCTCATGACCCCGTTCGCGGGCACCCTGCTGCGCATATTCCGGGGATTTCTGCTGATCGCCTGGGTCCTCATGGCCGGTTTCACCGTGTTCGCCCCCGACCAGGTCGACGGGAACCTCGCCTGGACGACGGCGGTGGTGATCGCGGTCTACACCGTGACGTTCGCACCGCATGGAGATCCACCGGAACCGGACCGCCAAACCCCTCACGTTCCTGGCACCGGGCGTGAAATCGAAACTGGTGGAAGCGCTGCTCACCGAGGGCCGCCGCGCAGGAGCCCTGCAGTGAGGGCAACGGGGCCCCGGGCCGTGGCCACCTGCTATGGCAAGCGCGGACACATCTGCCTCGGAACCGTCGCCCTCGCAGCCCTCATGATCTGGCTCCGGAGATGATCCGGGAAACAGCGCCTAGTTCCGCTTGGGCCAGACCGGGCCCTGATCGGTCCAGGTGACACCCTTGTTGCGGCAGAGGCAGAAGGGGTGGCCGATGGGGTCGGTGTAGACGCGGAAGCCGTAGCCGTCGGGGCCGACGCAATCCCGCTGCAGGGTCGCGCCGAGGGCCAGGATGCGGCGCTGTTCGGCCTCGATGTCGTCGACTTCGAAGTCGAGGTGGAACTGCTTGGGATGCTCGCTGTCGGGCCACCGGGGGGCGCGGTAGTCCTCCACCTGGATGAAGGCCAGTTCGATCTCGCCGAACCGGATACCGGCCCAGTTCTCGTTGCTGCCCTCCTTGACCGGGAGCCCCGTCACCTCGGAGTAGAAGGCTGCCAGCTCCATCGTGTCCGGGCAGTCGATGATGAAGTCGGTGAGTCGTAGCATCCCGCGATCTTGCCACACGATCCGATGAGCCGGACCAGGGGACAGGTCCGGGTCTCGACCAGCCGCGGTCCTCCGAAGCCGCCCCCCGATCAGGGGGCTTGCTCATGTGACCGGAGGTTGCTGCCGGCCGATGGCGGGGGCAGCGGGTTCCCACGGCCGGAACCACGGGGCGGGCCACGCCTCGGCTGCGGCGAGCAGCGGGTAGAGGGTGGCGCCGTCGATGCTTTCGCGGATGATGTCGGCGTGGCCCCCGTGCCGTGCCGTCTCTTCGATCAGGTGGAGCAGGACCCAGCGGACCGACCAGTTCCCCACCTCTTCGGGAAACCACGGAAGGCCGCGCGGTACCGGGACGGCCTGCCCGAGGTCCGGTATGCCGGCGATCACCGCGTCGGTCCGCTCGGCCGCCTCGGCGTACGCGGCCAGCACGCCGGCCAGGCTTTCGTCGGGGGCGAGCCTGAATTCGTCGGCGTCCGACTTGTCCGCCTTCCGCTGCGGCCCGCCTTGCCGCTGAAGGATGAGGTCGGTCCAGAAGCGCTCGCACCGCCCGGCGTGCTTGATCAGCCCACCGATGCTCAACTCACCGGCGGGGGCCGCCATCCGGGCCTGCTCGGTGGTCAGGCCGTGCGCGGTGGCGCGCAACGCGCGCCGCTGGTGGGCGAGATACGCGGTCAGCGCCGTGCGTTCATCGGTGGCGGGCGGGGCGAATCCCGGCATGGCTGGACCCTCTCGATGCAAAAGCTTGCCGCAACTTTCAGCGGACTCTATCGCTCGATCCCGGCTGGGTGCAGGGGTGTTCGACCGGCATTTCGGATGCATGCAGGCGGAGCCTGGGTGGAGTGCGGCCCCGGGCGGCTCGCGGGATGAAACTTTTTGCGTCATCTTGCAGAGAGGGTTGATGGCGTCTGCGGGGCCGGGGTGCGGCCGGAGGGTGGCGTGGCGATGTCGGCACGCGGGTCCTTCATCCCTTCCGTACCCGGTCGGCGACTGCAAGGTGTCCGGTCTTCGGTATCCCCCTTCCGTTCATGTCTCGAATCAAGAGTCATGAGGCGGTCGAGTCAAGTGGCGCGATAGCACGGGCTGTTGAACGAATATGACCCCTCCGGGCGCCGAGTTGCTTCAACTTGTGTTGAGATGCGGGCGGACGGCGGGTGACACCGACCCTCCGCCTTCAGAGACCACCCATCACGTGAGGGATGACATGCTCTTGATACGTAATCGGGTTCCGTCCGCCTGGCACTCGTTGCTCATGCTCGGCGTGCTCCTCGCCGGCCTGCTCGCCGTCACGGCTCCCCCCGCCGGGGCAGCCACGGCGGAAGACGTCTCCGTGTCCTTCCGGGTGCAGGCCACGACCGAGGGCGAGACCCTCCTGGTCTCCGGCAACGCACCGCAACTGGGCGCCTGGGACCCGGCCAAGGCCGTCCCCCTGGGCACCACCGCAAGCAGTTACCCGCACTGGACGACCAGCGTCCAGCTGCCCGTCGGCCTCACGGTTCAGTACAAGTACATCAAGCGTTCCCCCAGCGGCGTCGTGACCTGGGAAAGCACTCCCAACCGGACTCTGACCGTGTCCCGGAACGGGCCGGTCAACGACGACCGTTGGAACGTCGTCCCCGTGACGGCCGCCTTCCGCGCCACCGCCACCACCACCTGGGGCCAGAACCTCTACGTCTCCGGCAACGTCGCCGACCTCGGCGCGTGGGACCCGGACAAGGCGCTTCCCCTGACGACCGGTGACGCCACCTACCCGGTGTGGAACGGCACCCACCAGCTGCCGCCCCACACCATCGTGGAGTACAAGTACCTGAAGAAGAACCCCGACGGCACCATCACCTGGGAGAACGGTGACAACCGCACCGTGTTCACCACGTCCTCCGGCACTGTGACGCTCAACGACATCTGGCGCTGACTCCCCGGCACCGCGTCGCCCCGCCGGGCGCATACCGAGAAGCGACCGCGCGCACAGCCATGAGCCGTGGGCGGGGCCACCCGGCCCCGCCCACGGCCCCGGTGGGTGCCGTGCGGGTGGCCGGTGGGCCGATGCCCCCGACCGCCCCGCTTCGGCGTCCGATCCGGGAGCAACGCTCGATCCGCGCCCACTGCGCTTCAGCCGACGGCACTCCCCGACCGGGGCAGACGGCGGGAAGGGTGCGGCTACGTGGGGGACAGCTCCTCGGCCGGACCGGCCGATGCCCACCAGTCGACCACACGGGCGGCCACTGCGTCCGGCCTCAGGCCCAGAGGATCGAGACCGAAGTGGTCTTCCAACTCGTGGCGGAGGAACTCGCCGATCTCGGACCGGCCGGCACCGGAGCGGAGCTGCTGGAGCAGAGGAGCGAGCATGCAGTCGTACTCGTCCGGTACATCGTCGGCGACGCCGATCGGATCCCACTCATTGAGGAGACTCCGCAGGTCGTCCTCGAGGGAGGTGTCCCAGGAACTCATCGTCCAAGATTGCCACCCACGAACGACCGGTGTCACCCGACCCCTGATCCGGACGAAACCTCCTACCGGGCCGGGGCGATGAGCCCGTCGTGGCCGTCGTAGCGGTGGTAGAGCACGCTGCCCCGGCCGGTGCCCGTGTCGTGGAAGAAGACGAAGGGCAGGCCCGTCATGTGCAGCCGTCGCACGGCCTCGGCCACACCGCACAGGGGGACGGGGACGGTACTGAGGGCCAACAGCCCCTCCGTCTCAGGCCCCGGGTCCACGGGGCCGAGGGACGCCATGCGGGGCCGGCCGGTGCGGGGGTCGCGGTAGACCACGCTGTCGTACCCGGACGCCAGGTCGGTGAAGAGCCAGAAGTCGTGGTCCATGGCTTCCAGGTCGATCAGGGCGTCCTCGGGCGTCTGCCGGGCCAGGCCGAAGGACTTGTGCCGCACGATGCGGCGCTCCCCGGCGGGGAGGCGGCGGCGGTGCGGCCGGTGCTCGTGACCCGGGCCCGTCCACCACGCCGCCTCGTCGCCGCTGCCGCTGCCGTGCCGCCCGCGCTCCCCGTACCGCCGTGCCCGGGCGATCCGCGCCGCCAGGCGGTCCTGCATGAGGTCGACGGCCTCGAACACGGTGCCCGCGGCCACATGGGCCCGTACTGGACGGCCGTTGACGTCCACCACAGCCTGGGCCGTTGCCGGGCGGGGTGCCGACGTGTCGACGGCCTGAGTGAGCTTCACCCGGGCGGAGAGCACCGGTTCGCTCACCCGGCCGGTCACTGCCAGCACCTTCTGCCGGGCATAGGCGTCCGCCCCCTTCGGCACCCGCCCTCGGCTCCGCACCTCGACGTCGAGGTCCTTGCTGGTCCTGAGACCGCTCATGGGGAACTCCCTCCTTGGTCGTTCCCAGCCTGTCGCCGCCGACCCGTTCCGGGGAGAGCCGACAGGACCCGGCGCCAGGTGCCGGTCGTCCCCCCGCCCCGCGGGCGGGCGGGGACGCGCGGATGACAGCCGGAGCCGTTCGGCCCGCAGACACGAGACGTTGGTGGCCGGCAGGCGCCGCTCGGGCGGCCCGAAGGGCACCGCTCGGAGGGCACCGCTCGGAGGAGCGGCGACGGGCAGGCGTGCCCCTGCTCGACCCGCGTGTGCCGGTGCCGGACGGCACGGCGGTGATCGTACGAGCGGCCTGCCGCGCCGGGTCCCGGCCACTGCCGTCGTCGGACCGCCGGGGCACCCGTACGGCCGATAGGCTGTTCTTGAAGATCGTGTGATCGACGGAGGAGACCCTGTGGGTGTGGACGAGCCGCTGTCGCGGATGCCTCAGATGCGGCTCGATGAGCTGCTGGAGGAGCTGCAGGCGCGCATCAACGCGGCTCGCGGGACCAGGGACCGGGTGCACAGCCTGCTGGAGGCGGTCGTCTCGGTGGGCAGGGAGCTGGACCTGTCGCAGGTGCTGCGGCGCATCGTGGAGGCCGCCGCTCTCCTGGTGGACGCTCAGTACGCCGCCCTGGGCGTGATCGGGCCGGACGGCCGGACGCTGTCGCAGTTCCTCACGGTCGGACTGACCGAGGAGGAGATCGCGAGGATCGGACCCCTGCCGGCCGGGCACGGCATCCTGGGCGAGCTCATCCGCAACCCCGAGCCGCTGCGCCTGACGGACCTCGGCGCCCACGAGGCGTCCTACGGCTTCCCTGCCAATCACCCGCCGATGCGCACGTTCCTGGGCGTGCCGATCCGGGTCCGCGACGAGGTGTTCGGCAACCTCTACCTGACCGACAAGCACGGGGGCGTGGACTTCGACGCCGAGGACGAGTCGGTGATCTCCACCCTGTCGGTGGCCGCCGGGGTCGCCATCGACAACGCGCGGCTGTACGAGGCCTCGCAGCGTCAGCAGCGCTGGCTCCAGGCGAGTGCGGAGATCACCAACAGCCTGCTCTCCGGCAGCCCGCGACTGGCGGTCCTGGAGCTGATCGCCCGGCGCGCCCAGGAGATCACCGGGGCGGGGCTGGCCGATGTCACCGTGCCCGTCGCCGGGACGGACGACCTCGTCGTCGAGCTGGCCATCGGCGCCGACGGTGAGACCCGTCGCGGCCTGGTCGTCCCGGTGGCGGGCACCCTTTCCGGCGCGGCCTACCGGGCCGGTGCGCCCGTGACCACCGCCGCCCTCGCCGAGGACGACCGGTACACCGCGGGGCCGCGGCGGTTCGACGGCCTGGGTCCGGCGGTCGCCGTTCCGCTGGGCACCGCAGCCAAGGACACCCGCGGCGTGCTGCTGCTGGCCAGGCAGCAGGGAGAGCCGGTGTTCACCGAGGCGGAGCTGGAGCCGCTGCTGGCCTTCGCCGGGCAGGCCGAGCTCGCTCTCGAGCTGGCCGAACGCCGCAGCGACGCCGAGCAGCTGGCGCTGCTGGAGGACCGTGACCGTATCGCCCGCGACCTGCACGACCTCGCCATCCAGCGCCTGTTCGCGACCGGGATGACCTTGCAGAGTGCCGCACGGCTCGTGCAGCACGAGGGTGCCGCCGAGCGGGTTTCGCGTGCCGTCGGGGACCTCGACGAGACCATCAAGATCATCCGTTCGACGATCTTCGGGCTGCGGGCCCGTGAGGAGGACGCGGGGCCGAGCCTGCGGGCGCGTGTGGCCCGCGCGGTCGGCGAGACGGCGACGACGCTCGGCTTCCCGCCCCGGCTGAGCATGGAGGGCCTGCTCGACACGGACGTACCGTCGCAGGTGGCCGATCACGTCATGGCGGCCCTCACCGAGATGCTGAGCAACACCGCCCGCCACGCCCACGCCACCCGGGTCGAGGTCGCCCTGCAGGCCACCTCCGGCGAGGTCGTCCTCACCGTCACGGACAACGGCCGGGGAATCCCCACCGACGGCAGGCGCAGCGGCCTGAGGAACCTCGAGGAACGGGCCGAGGCCGTGGGCGGCACCCTGGAGATCGAGCGCCCCGGCGAGGGCGGCAGCCGACTGGTGTGGCGGGCGCCGCTCGGCGCCCACCGCGACGGGTGAGGGCGGTCCGCCGCGCTTCGCCCGGCGGTCGGCCGGCGGCCGGGGGCGTGGCCCCGTGAGGGCTACGTGGTGGTGAGCTGCAGGCCCGTCACCAGGTCGGGGTGGATGCGCAGCGCGGCGCTCATGCCGGGGTGGTCCACCCACGGGCGCAGGCGGGCCGCGAAGCGCGCGAGTTCCGCGGCGTCGGTCACCCGCTGGGCGAAGCCGGTGACCACCACGCTCCAGCCGATGTGCGTCTCGGGGTCGATGACGTCGGCCTCGTACGCCACCACGACACCCGTGGCCTGGGTGGGCGCCACGATGGAGGCGAGCGTGGCCCCGTCGTGCAGCTGGACGATGATGTCGTCACCGTCCATGAGGTGGTTCACCGGACGGACGGCGGGCAGGGCCTGATGGGTGAAGACGATGCGCCCCAGGGACACGCTGCCGAGGAGCCGCAGGGCCTCGGCACGGTCGAGCTGGGCCATGCGCCGGGGCGCGACCGCCGCTGGTCGGCCGCCCGCCGTTCGATGCACCGCTTCGTCCATCATCGTGCCCACCTCTGCTGCGGCTCGGTCCTCCGGCACTTGGGTGCCCTGCCGCCAGCGTCTCTTGGCCCCGATCGGGGCAATAGGGCCGAACGGACCCTTTGCGCCCTGGCCGAATTCCGGGCCGCGGCGCAGGTCGGGGGCCTCCTGGACGGCCGGGGGACGCGGCGGGCAGGACGTCCGGCCCCCGGCGAGGGCGACGACCGCGGCCGCGGCGCTCGGGAACGGCGGCCTCCTGCCCGGGCCGGTGGTGTCGTCGTGGCGCTCAGAAGCATTCGCCCAGCGGCGGTGTTGCGGCACGCCGGTCGCATGGGGCCAGGCCCTACCGGGCAGCAGACTTCCGGGGCGTGATCGCGGGTGAGGGCCGTCCGGCCCTGGTCGAAGGTCCCGCTCACGCGGCACGATGCAGGTGGATCCGCCGGCGACGGCGAACACGGCGAACACGGAGTGTGCGATGACGGACAGCAGCGGCGGCCCCACCGGCAAGGATCCGGTCAGGGTCTTCCTCCTCGACGATCACGAGGTGGTGCGCCGGGGCGTGCACGATCTGCTGGACGCCGAACCGGACCTGACCGTGGTGGGTGAGGCCGGCACGGCCGAGCAGGCGCTGGTACGGGTCCCCGCGCTGCGCCCGCAGGTCGCGGTCCTCGACGTGCGCCTGCCGGACGGGGACGGCGTGAGCGTCTGCCGCGAGCTGCGTTCCCGCATGCCCGACCTGGCCTGTCTGATGCTGACGTCGTTCGACGACGAGGAGGCGCTGCTCGACGCCATCATGGCGGGCGCGTCCGGCTATGTGCTCAAGCAGATCACCGGTACCGACCTGGTCCACGCCGTCCGCACGGTCGCCTCGGGCCAGTCCCTGCTGGACCCCGGCGCCACGGCGCGGGTGATGGCCCGGCTGCGCGGCGGCCCCGTCCAGGAGGAACAGCCCCAGGGCCTGCCCGGCCTGACGGAGCGGGAGCGGGAGATCCTCGCCCTGGTGGGGGAGGGGCTGACCAACCGGGAGATCGGCAAGCGGCTCTACCTGGCGGAGAAGACGGTCAAGAACAACATCTCCCGCCTGCTGGCGAAGCTGGGCGTCGAACGCCGTGTCCAGGCCGCCGTCATCGCCACCCAGGCCCTGGGCGCCCGGGACACCCAGGACGGCCCGTCGGCGGGGCGCGAAGAACGCAGGCGTGGCTGACGCCGCCGGCAGCGGCGGGCATCCGCCCGGCCGGCTGGGCGGCGGGCGGGGCGTTCCACCGGATCGGCCGGCAGGGCACGCGCCGGAGCCGCCCGGGCCGCGAGGGCCGGGGCGGCGGTGCGGGAGCCGCCTGAGCCGGGCGGCCACGGTCTGACCGGCACCGGGCCCGGTGCGGACGGCGGGAGTCCGCCACCTGGCCTGAACCATGGTGGGGGTGCACCTTGAGCGTACGGCGGGGAGGGCGCCGGGCCTGTCCCAGGGGGGACCTGCGCCTCGGGGCGTACGGAGGGAGGACGTCGGGCCTGCCCCGCAGGGGACCCGTGCCTCGGACGTACGGCGGGAGCCGCCGCCCGCCCCGCACCGTCGTCGGCCCGTGGCCCCGCGGTGGGCGGGGCCGCCCGGCTCGTTCGCCTCACGCCGCCCAGGCTGCCGGTGTTCGCCCGGATCGCGGCCTGCCGGGCGGTCCTGCCACGTCGCGGGTCCGGTCAGCGCCCTGGAGTACGCGGGCGCTCCGCGTGCGGGCTGCGGTCGGCCCCGGGATCGGCGGGCGGCCGGCCGGGACCGTCCTCCCCTGCCCTGGGCCCGTCCGCCGGTTCCCCGGCGTCGGCGGGCTGGTGGCGGGTGGCGAGCAGGGACCAGACGATGGAGACGGTGATCGTGCCCGCGATGACTCCGAGGGTGAGCGGAATGGGCAGCTTGCCGACCGGGGTCTCGGACAGGATGAGCTTGACGCCGGCGAAGGCGAGCAGGACCGCCAGCCCGTAGTGGAGGTAGGCGAACCGGCGCAGCAGGCCGGCCAGGCAGAAGTACAGGCTGCGCAGGCCGAGGACGGCGAAGGCGTTGGCGGTCCACACCAGGAAGGTGTTGGTGGTGATCGCGAGGACCGCGGCGACGGAGTCCACGGCGAAGACCAGGTCGGTGGCCTCGATCGCGACGAGGGCCACGAACAGCAGCGTCGCGACGCGTCTGCCGTTGACGCGGACGAAGAACTTGTCGCCGTGGAACTTCGGGTCGGTGGGGATGAGCCTCTTGACCAGACGGACGACCGGGTTGCGGTCGGGGTGGACCTCCTCGTCCTTGGAGACGGCCATCTTCCAGCCGGTCCAGATGAGGAACGCGCCGAAGACGTAGGCGGTCCAGAAGAAGACCTGGAGCAGTTCCGCGCCGACGAAGATGAACACCAGCCGCGCCGCGAGGGCCCCGAGCACGCCCCAGAACAGGATTTTGTGCTGGTAGGCGTCGGGGACGGCGAAGAAGGAGAAGACCAGCGCGAAGACGAAGACGTTGTCGATCGACAGGGCCTTCTCGATCAGATAGCCGGCGTAGTAGGTGGAGGAGACCTCACCGCCCTGCCACGCGAGCAGGATCAGGCCGAAGCCGAGACCGATGGCGATCCACACGCCGGACCAGATCGCGGCCTCGCGGAAGCCGATGACGTGGTTGTCGCGGTGGGCGACCAGGTCCACGGCGAGCATCACGCAGATGCCGACGGTGACGGCGGCCCACATCCACAGCGGGACGGCGAACGACAAGGTGTTCATCGTGGACACGTTTCCTCTCCGTGGTCGGACGGCGGATCGCGGGCCGGACCGCGCTCACGTGGCGGCGGGTGATCGCAGAGGGGGACGGGCCGCCGGGGCGACCGCGTGGACGAAGGGGCCGCCTCGCAGGGCCGCGGCTTCGATCAGGGTGAACGCGTCCAGCCCGTCGGGGCCGCGGCGGGCGGCCACCACGTCGGGGGCACGGTGGCGGGTGGCGAGGGTCAGCAGCCGGCCGGCCGCCGCCAGCCGCGACCCGTCGCGGGCGGGGGGACGGAAGACCTCGGGGATGTGGCCCAGGTGGAGCCGGCCGATCCTGGGCATCACGCGGGCGAGGACCGCCCGGACCGACGCGGAGTGCGGGCCCGTGGAGGAGTGGCCGACGTGCGGGGGCAGCACCACGATCAGCAGCAGGGGAACGCGGCGGGACGCCGCCATCCGTGCGGCCGTCTCGGCCACCGCCACATCGTCGGCGCGGTCGGTCAGCACGGCCGCGACCGGTCGGACCAGTGCGGCCCGTGCGAGGCGAGGGGCGCGGTCCTGATGGCTGTGGGGGAGCAGTCGGGTCATGGCGTCGTCCGCCTTCCTTGACCGGAGGATTCCCTTCCAGCGTCACCTCCGGCCCGACATGCGTCAAGAATTACGCGAAAAGTTTTTCGCTAATAAAGCTTCGTGCGACGGGATGTATATGCGAAGCCGAGTTCGTATGGTGGAGTTCATGAGCAGCTCATCGGCACGCAGCGACCAGTGGACGTTCCTGACCAACCACGCGCGGGTGCTGCTGTGGATCGCCCGGGACCCGGAGATGCGGCTGCGGGACGTGGCCGCCGGGATCGGCATCACCGAGCGGGCGGTGCAGATCATCGTCGCGGACCTGGAGGCGGCCGGGTACCTCACCCGCACCCGGGTGGGGCGCCGCAACCGCTACACCATCGACCCGACCGTGGCCCTCCGCCACCCCTCCGAGGCCGACCACCCCGTCGGTGACCTGCTGAGCGCCTTCCTCCACCGCGAGGACACGCCGGACGCCGCCCCCGCCGAGCCGGAGGCGGCCGTACGGCCGTGATCGCGGCCCGCGCGGCCCATACGCGGGTACGGGGCCTCGCGGACATCGCCCGCGCCGCCCCGACCGTGACGACTGCCCGGAGCCCGGACGGGTCAGTCGTGCGGGACGACCGCGACGGGGCACGGGGCGTGGTGCAGGGCGGCGTGCGCGACCGAGCCGATGCGGGTGCCCACCGGACCGCGGCGCGCCCTGCGGCCGACCACCAGCAGCTCCGCGTCCGACAGGGCCGACAGGAGCACCTGCCCCGCGCTGCCGATCTCGACGTGCTCGGTCACCGGGACGTCCGGGTACCGCTCCCGCCACGGCGCCAGGGCCTCCGCGAGCGCCTTGCTCTCGAACGGTTCCAGCCCTCCCGCCTCGTCCGCGAGGCGCATCGAGCCGGGGCTGTAGGCGTAGATCGGCGGCAGGGTCCAGGCCCTGACCGCGCGCACCGCCGCGCCACGGGCGGCCGCGGCCTCGAAGGCGAAGCCGAGCACCGCGTCGCCGTCCTGCGGCGTGCCCTGCTGGCCCACGACCACCTCACCGCCCGCCGGCCGCACCTCCCGGCCCTCCCGGGCACGCACGGACACCACCGGGCGCGTCGAGGCGGCGATCACCTGCTGCCCGTACGAGCCGAGGAGGAAGCCCATGAGCGCGCCGTGGCCCCGTGAACCGAGCACCAGCATCCGGGACTTCTCGGCTTCCCTCAGCAGCCCGGTGACGGGCGTGTCCTGCACCACCTCGGAGGTGAGCGCCAGGTCCGGGTAGCGTCCGGCGACGCGTGTCACCGCCTCCCGCAGCACCGCGTCGGCCGACGCGGCCTGCGTCTCCCTGTCCTGCACCACCGGCACGTCCAGCGGCTGCCACAGCCAGGCGTGCACCACGTGCAGGGGTACGCCGCGCACCACGGCCTCGCGCGCCGCCCAGTCGACCGCGGCCAGGCTCTCCGCGGATCCGTCCACTCCTGCGACGATGGCACGGGTCATGGGGGATGCCTCCATAGGATTCCACGGGCACGGCCGCTCCGGCCGGCTCTCCGTGCCCTCAGCTTCGCCGGGACGCGGTCTTCCCGCCGAGGGCCGGTCGGCCCTCCCTCCCCGCCGTTCGGGCCCCGGTCGCTCGCCGCCGCTCGCACCACCCGGGCCCCGAGGACCACTGTCCCCCGGGAGGGACCTGTGGCCCCCTGTGCGGGCGGTTCACGGCCGACCACTGTGAGGAGCGCGATTCGGCCCTCTTCCCGTATGACCCCTTCAGCCAAGGAGCCCTCCATGTCCTCCACCGTTCGTGCCGTCATCGTCGGCCTCGACGGATCCCGCGAGAGCCTCGCCGCCGTGGACTGGGCCGCCGAGGAGGCCCTGCGCCGGGAGGTGCCCCTGCGCCTGCTCCAGGCGTGGTGCGGCGACGGTGACCCGCGCACGCTCCTGGTCGACCCGGTCGTGGCGCGCGGCTGGGGCGAGCGGACGCTCGGTACGGCGGAGAGGCGGCTGCGCCGGCGCCACCCGGCCCTGGAGGTCGAGACGGAGTGGACTTCCGGCGACCCCGTTGAGGAGCTGTGCGCGGCCGGCGACGAGGGCGAGCTGCTGGTGCTCGGCTCCCGCGGCCTGGGTGGCCTCGCCGGTTTCCTGGCCGGGTCGGTCTCCCTGGCCGTGCTCGCCCGGGCGCGGCGCCCCGTCGTCCTCGTACGCCCGCAGCACCGCCCGGCGGCGGCCGGTCCGGACGACAAGGACGACCGGGACAGCCGGGACGGCCAGGCTGGTCCGGCCGGTCCGGTGGTTGCGACGGGGGAGGTCGTGGTGGGCCTGGACGTGGCGCGTCCGGGTGACGAGGTACTCGCCTTCGGCTTCGCCGCGGCCGACCGGTACGGCTGCGGCCTGCGGGTGCTGCACAGCTGGGCCGTTCCGGCGATCTGCGGGCCGGACATGGGGGGCGCCCTGCCGCTGCTGATGACGGAGGTCGCCCAGGACGCGCGCCGGGCGCTGGACGAGGCACTGGCCCCGTGGACGGACAAGTACCCGGGTGTCCCCGTCGCCCGCGAGTGCCACCAGGGCCGGCCCGCGCAGGACCTCGCGTCGGCCGCGCGGGAGGCCCGGCTGGTCGTGGTCGGCCGCCGGAACCGCCGCGGCCGGATCGGCACCCACATCGGTGCGGTCACCCACGCCGTCATCCACCACTCCGCCGCCCCCGTCGCCGTCGTGCCGCACGACTGACCGCACCACCGGCGGGCCGGCACCAGCCGCTGCCGGACAGTGCCGCCGGTCCGCCGCCCGCGCCGCTCCCGCACCGCGCCTGCGGTCCGGACACCGGCGGTCACCCGGTCCCGCCGCCCGGACCTTCACCCGACCCCCGGCACCCGTCCGGCCGCCCGGCACCCACGGTCCCGCCGCCCGGACCTTCACCCGTCCCCCGGCACCCGTCCGGCCGCCCGGCACTCACCGGTCGCGCCCCAGCAGGGCCCTATGGCCCCCGTGGGGGCCGTGCGGCTCTGGTGCGGGGCGCCGGTACGGGCCTCGTATGGACACATGGACACTCATCAGCCACTTCTCCTCGCGACGGGGGTGCGGAAGGTCTACCGGACGGGATCCGTGGCGGTGCCCGCCCTCCTCGACCTCGACCTCACGGTGGGTCCGGGCGAACTGGTCGGCGTCATGGGGCCGTCCGGGTCCGGGAAGACCACCCTGCTGAACTGCCTGTCCGGCCTGGACGACATCGACGGCGGGCGCGTGGTGGTCGACGGCCACGACCTGTTCGCCATGTCGGACGCCGCCCGCACCGAGCACCGGGCCCGGACCATGGGCTTCGTCTTCCAGGCGTTCAACCTCATCCCGGTCTTCTCGGCCGTCGAGAACGTCGAGCTCCCCCTGCTGCTCGTCGGCACGCGGCCCCGCGAGGCCAGGCGCAGGGCCGTGGACATGCTGGACCGGGTCGGGCTCGGCCACCGCACCGACCACCGGCCCAGCGAGCTGTCGGGCGGCGAACAGCAGCGGGTGACCATCGCCCGCGCCCTGGCGGGCCGCCCCGCGATCGTGTGGGCGGACGAGCCCACCGGCAACCTCGACAGCGCCATGGCCGCCCAGGTCATGGACCTGCTCTGCGAGCTGAACCGGGACGAGGGCCAGACGATCGTCCTGGTCACCCACGACAGCGCCATCGGCGACCGCGTCCCCCGGCTGATCCGTATGCGCGACGGCCGGCTGGTCGACGACGTCCGCCGGCCCGTCGCCCTGTCCGGCACCACGGCCGACCCGCCCAGGGGCTGACCATGTATCCCGCCCTCCTGGCCCCCCTGCTCGTCATCCTCGCCGCGTCCCTCGCGGCCCTGCTGCTGGTCGCCGTCAGACAGCCGGTCTCCCGCCGGCTCGCCTTCCGCCAGATGGCCCGCCGCAGGACCGAGGCCGCCCTGGTGATCAGCGGATCCGTGCTCGGCACGGCCATCATCGTCGGAGCCCTCGTCGTCGGGGACACCCTGAATTTCTCGGTGCGCCAGGAGGCGTACCGGACACTCGGCCCGGTCGACGAGCGGGTGATCACACCGCCCGGTCCGGCCGGACGCGCCGCCGTCGACCGGCTGGGCGCGCTGGCCGCCGACCCCGACGTCGACGGCGTGCTGACCGCCGAGGCCACGCAGGCCGCCGCGATCAGCCGGCCCGGCGGCCGGCCGGTCGCCGAACCACGGGTCCTCGCCTGGCAGGTGGACTTCCCGGAGGCGTCCCGCTTCGGGGCGGCGGGCGGCGACTCGGGGCTCGACGGCGCCGACCCGCGGCCGGGCCGCGTCGTCCTCAACGACCCACTGGCCCGGTCCCTGCGCGTGGGTGCGGGGGAGCCGGTCACCCTCTACCTGTTCGGGACACCGCACACGTTCCGGGTGGACCGGGTGGTGCCGCAGGAGGGTTTGGCGGGCGTGGGACTGGGCGGCAGGCTCACCCGTGACGCGTTCCTGCCGCCCGGCACCCTCACCGCCGCCGCCCGCGCGGCGGGAGCGGAGCCGCGCACGGTCACCTTCGTGTCCAACCGGGGCGGCGTCGAGGGCGGCGACGCGCTGACCGGCACGGTGACGGCGGACATCCGCGAGGCGCTCGGCCCGCTCGCCGGCCAGTCGGCGATCGAGACGCCGAAGCACACCGTCCTGCGGGACGCCAAGGCCGCCGGGGACTCCCTGGGAGCCCTCTTCCTCATGATCGGCAGCTTCAGCATCATCGCCGGGGCCCTGCTGCTGGTGAACATCTTCGTCATGCTGGGCGAGGAGCGGAAACCCCAGATGGGCATGGTGCGGGCCGTCGGTATGAAGCGCTCGCGGCTGATCGGTTCCTTCACGCTCGAAGGGGCCGCCTACGCACTGCTGTCCGCGCTGCCCGGCGTCGCCATCGGCGTCGGCATCGGCTGGGGGGTCGCCGTGATCGCCGCGGAGATCTTCCGCGGCTGGTCGGTCGGCGGGAGCAGCATCGACATCGTCTTCGCCGTCACCCCCACCAGCGTGCTCAACGGGGTGGCCATGGGCCTGCTGATCGCCTTCGCGGCGATCCTCGCGACGACCGTGCGGATCAGCCGGTTCAACATCATCGCCGCCATCCGGGACCTCCCGCCCGGCACGGGCCGGGCACCCGGCCGCAGGCTGCTGATCGTCTCCAGCACCCTGGCCGTGCTGTGCGCGCTCGCGGCCGTCCCCGCCGTCGCGCGGAGCCAGGCCGAGCAGACCTACCTCCTGCCCGCCCTCGCGCTCGCCTTCGCCACGCCCGCCCTCCTGCGCGTGCTGCCGAGACGCACGGCCACCACGCTGGTGGCGGGTGCCGTGCTGGGCTGGACCCTGCTGGCGCCGGTCGTCCGTCCCCGCATCTTCGACACGCCGTCGATGTCCGTCTACGTCATCCAGGGCAGCCTGGCGGCGTTCTCCGCCGTGTTCCTGGTCAGCGAGAACCAGAAGACCCTGCTGCGGCCGGTACGACGGCTGCTGGAACGCCCCTCGGAACCCGGCCTGGCGGCACGGCTCGCGGTCGCCTACCCCCTCGCCAAGAGGTTCCGCACCGGTGCGACGCTGGTGATGTACACCCTGATCGTCTTCGTGCTCGCCCTGCTGACCCAGATCTCGGGCGTCCTCAACGCCAGTGTCGACAGCGCCGTCGCCGATGCCACCGCCGGATACTCCCTCCGGCTCGACTACAACGCGCAGGTCGCCGGGGACCGGCTGCTGACGGATCTCCGGCGCGGCCCCGCGGCCGACGGGACCGCCGCCGTCACCCCGCTGCTCAACGCGAGCGGCCGGGCCACCGATCCCGGGCGGCGCACCGGCCAGCCGCTGGACACGGCGGTCGTGGGCGTGCCCGACGGCGCGATCACCAACATCGCCTTCCGCGAGCGGCTGGCCGGGCTGCCCGACGACGCCGCCGTGTGGCGGGCCCTCGCCGCCGACCCGCGGTACGTCGTCGTCGACGCGTTCTTCGGCAGCACCGGAGGCCCCGCCGGCGACTACTACGACCCGGGGGACACCCTGGCCGTGACCGACCCGCGCACCGGCCGCACCGAGCGGAAGACCATCGCCGGAGTCCTCGCCAACGGCATGGTCTTCTACCCGGGCACCGGCGCCAGTTCGACGGTCTACCCCGTCGTCATGGGCGAGAACGGCATGCGCGACCTCTTCGGCGCACAGGCGCAGAACGCCTCCGCGCTCGTCAGGACGGGCCCCGGGACGTCTCCCGAGAGCCTGGCGACCCGGCTCCAGGGCGAGTACCTCTCGTCGAGCCTGGTCGCCACGCCGATCGCGTCCGACGTACGGCAGCAGTTCGACTCCAGCACCGCCTTCTTCCGGCTGATGCAGGGCTTCCTGGCCCTGGGCCTGCTGGTGGGCGTCACCGGCCTCGGCGTGGTCATGGTCCGCGCCGTACGCGAGCGGCGGCGCACGATCGGCATACTGCGGGCCCTCGGCTTCAGGGCCCGGACGGTACAGCGCTCCTTCCTGTGGGAAAGCGCCTTCATCGCCGTGGAGGGCATCGTGCTGGGCTCCGTGCTCGGGGTGCTCACCACCTGGCTCATGTACCGCAACAGTGCGGCGTTCGAGGGCCTGGAGGGAGGGTTCCCCATCGAGTGGGCCAGCATCGGCGTGCTGGCGGCCGCGACGTTCGCCGCGTCCCTCCTGGCCACCGTCGGACCGGCGCGCCGCGCGGCCGCCATCCGCCCGGCCCTCGCCGTCCGCGTCTCGGAGTGACACGGGAACCGGTCGGGTCGCGGCACCGGCGGCGGTACGCCGGACCGGGCGGCACCGGCACCACGGGGGCCGAGCCGCCCGCCGGTTGCGCCGCCACGGGTCGGCGGGACCCTGGAAGGGACCACACGGGCCGTAACCCGCGTGAGGTCGCTCCGGCCGGGGGCCGCCCCCCGATCCTCCGGGCACGCGGCACCGCCCGCCGGACGGCCGGTGCCGGAGTGGCCCGTCCGCCCCCTTCCGGGGGCCGACCGGCCCCAGCGCCCGGGGGCGTGGCGGCGGGACCGTGGTGGTGTACCGCCAACAGGAAGGCAGGGCGACGTCATGAAGGCACTGGTGTTCCACGGACCCGGACAGACGTCCTGGCAGGACGTTCCCGACCCCGGCATCAAGGACGCGGCCGACGCGGTGATCCGTGTCGAGGCCGTCACCATCTGCGGTACGGACCTGCACATCGTCAAGGGCGACGTGCCCGAGGTGACCCCCGGAACGGTCCTGGGCCACGAGGCGGTGGGCGAGGTCGTGGAGGTCGGCGGCGACGTCCGCACGGTCCGCCCAGGCGACCGGGTGCTGATCTCCTGCATCGCCGCCTGCGGCCGCTGCGGGTTCTGCCGGGAGAACCGGTACGGGCAGTGCCGGGGCGGCGGCGGCTGGGTGCTCGGGCACCTCATCGACGGCACCCAGGCCGAGTACGTCCGCGTCCCCTTCGCCGACCTCTCGGTGCACCCCCTGCCGAGCGCCGTCACCAGCGAGGACGCGGTCCTGCTGGCGGACATCTTCCCCACGGGCTACGAGGTCGGCGTGCTCAACGGGCGCGTACGGCCCGGGGACACGCTCGTCGTGGTCGGGGCCGGGCCGATCGGACTCGCCACGATCGCGACCGCCCGGCTCTACACGCCCGGACGGATCATCGCCGTCGACCTCGCGGAGTCCCGGCTCGAGGCCGCACGCTCGATGGGCGCCGACGCCACCGTCAGCGCCACCGAGGACCCGGAGCAGCTGGTCCGGGACCTCACCGACGGCCTGGGCGCCGACGTGGTGGTCGAGGCAGTCGGCGTACCGGAGGCGTTCGAACAGTGCACGCGCATGGTCCGGCCCGGCGGCCACGTCGCCAATGTCGGGGTGCACGGCAAGCCGGCGGCGCTCCACCTCGAAGACCTGTGGATCAAGGACGTCACGATCACCACGGGCCTGGTGGACACCCACTCCACCCCGCTGCTGCTGCGCATGATGGCGGCCGGCCGGCTGCCGGCGGCATCGGCGATGGTGACCCACCGGTTCGAACTGGCGCAGATGGAGGAGGCGTACGAGGTCTTCTCCGGCGCCGCGCACACCGGGGCGCTCAAGGTGGTGCTGGGCGGCCCCAAGCACGACGAGATCAGTGTGGCCGCCTGACGGAGCCCGTCACCGGCGCCACCACCGGGTGGTCGCCGCAGCACCCCCGTACGGCCGCGACGTCACCCGGAGGCACACATGAGCAGGACGATCACCGTAGGCGTGGACGGCTCGGCGGAGAGCAACGCCGCCGCCGCGTGGGCGGCCCGTGAGGCGGTGCTCCGGGGCCTGCCCCTGACCCTGCTCCAGGCCGGCTACGAGCCGGCACCCCGTACCCACCTGCCGGAGATCGACGTACCGGCCGAGCGGGAGGACCGGGCGCTGGACTTCCTCGGCAACAGGCTCCTGGCGGACCACTCCGACCTGCGTCTCGTGCCCCACCGGACCGCGCAGGCGCCGGTCCCGGCCCTGCTGGAGGCGGCGGAGTCCTCCGCCCTGCTGGCCCTCGGGTCGCAGGGGTTCAGCAGTCTGGAGGGTTTCATGGTCGGGTCGGTGGCACTGGACGTCACGGCCCGGGCGCGGGGCCCGGTCGTCCTCGTCCGCGCCGGCGAGCGGGCACGGGACGAACGCACCCCCTCCGCCACCATGTCCCCGGAGGCGCCGTTCCTCCCCGTGGTCCTCGGCCTCGACCTGGAGCACCCGGGTGAGGAACTGCTGACGTTCGCGTTCGAGGCGGCGAAGGCGAGGGCGGCGTCGCTGACGGTCGTGTACGCGTGGAAGGCGCCCGTCCCGCGCCCCCACGGCCGGACCGACGACCCGCCGCCACCGGCCGGACCCGGCGACACCCGCAACGCGGTGCGGCTCTCCCTCGCCGCCGCACTCCGCCCGTGGCGCGCGAAGTACCCGGGGGTGGCCGTCACGGAACGGCTGGCCGAGGAACGCGCCGCCCACTGCCTGCGCCTGGCCGGCGAGGACGCGAGCCTCCTGGTCGTCGGCCACCGCGCCGACACGGGCGCCCGCCTCGGACCCGTGACCCACGCGATGATCCACCACGCCGCCTGCCCGCTGGCCGTGGTGCCGCACACCTCCCAGGACGTCCCCGCCGGAGGCCACCATGGATGAGCAAGGACCCCTTCGCCCGCAGGAGGCGTGGCCCGGCGTGGCCGCGTGCTTCCTCGCCACGCCCGCGCTGCTCGTCCGGGGCCTGATCCACCTGCCGGAGGAACGGCTGGGCACGAGGATCCGGTTCGCCGACGGCACCTCGGCCCCGGTGTACCGGGAGACCCGCCTCGGCAGCGGCCTGGCCAGGGACCCGTGCACCCTGGTCGTCGCCTTCCGGCTGCGCCTGGTCGGCGGGGCCGGCCACACCGCGTTCCGCAAGGAGAGCCTGCTCAACACCCCTCTGTTCGTCGGCTTCCCGGGCTTCGCCTCCAAGCTGTGGCTGGCCCACGACGAGCGGAACCGCTACCGCGGCGTGTACGAGTGGGACGGTACCGGACGCGCCGAGCACTACGCCCGGTCCCTGTGGCGGGTCCTGGCGCTGGTCAGCGAGCCGGGATCCATCCGGTACACCGTCCTGCCCGGGCTGCGCCGCGACGACTTCCTCGCCGGCACCGGAGAGCTGGGCACAAACACATGGCCGGGCGCGGACCCGGGACGGGACGGCTCCGAGGAGTGGTGGCGCGTCCAGGACACGCCGTGACGGAACCGGTGGACGTCCTCGTGGTCGGGGCCGGCCCGACCGGTCTCACCCTCGCGCTGCAGGCCCACGACCACGGCGCGGGTGTACGCGTCGTCGAGCGGCGCCCCGAGCTGTTCCGGCCCTCCCGCGCGCTCATCCTGCACCCCCGCACCCTGGAGACCCTGCGCCCCCTCGGTGTCACGGACGCCCTGCTGGGGCTCGCGGACACCGCCCCCTCGGCGCGTCTCCATCTCGGCTCCCGCGTCGTGGAGGCCGGCCTGGCGGACCTCGCCCTGCCCGACACGGCCTTCCCGCACCTGTCCCTGATACGCCAGACGGACGTCGAAAGGGTGCTGGCCGGTGCGCTGGCCGACCGCGGGGTGGAGGTGGAGCGGGGGACCGAGCTGGTCACCGTGCGGGAGGCGAAGGACGGGGCGTACGCCGTTCTGCGCTCGGACGGCGGCGCGGAGGAGATCCGGTGCTCCTTCGTCGCCGGCTGCGACGGCCCGGACAGCACCGTGCGGGCCTGCGCCGGTGTCGGGTGGCACGGCGGGCCGTACGCGGTCGAGGCGGTCCTCGCCGATGTGGAACTCGCCCGCGAGCCCGACGGCGCCTCCCCCCCCCGCCCCGCCCCTGAGCCCGGACCCGCCTCCGGCCGTACCACCGCCTCCGCCCCCACCAGGGTCGAAGCCTTCGCGGGGCGGCAGGGACTCCTGCTCCTCTTCCCGCTCGGGGAACAGGCCGCCTGGCGCCTGCTGGCCACGCGGGCTCGTGACCCCGGCCACGGTTCCGTACCCGGTCCCGGTGATCCCGGTGCCCGGCCGGTCTTCGGCCGGCCCGGCCCCGCCGTCCCCCTGGCCGAACTGCGGCAACTCCTGCGCGACGCGGGATCCGACGCCCGCATAGAGCGGCTCGCGTGGTCCGCGCGGGTACCGCTCCAGTACCGTCTCGCCGCCTGCTTCCGCCGGGGGCGGCTCTTCCTCCTGGGGGACGCGGCGCACAACTACTCACCCGCCACCGGCCAGGGCATGAACGCCGGCATCCAGGACGCGGTGAACCTGGGCTGGAAACTCGGCTTCGCGGTGGGCGCCGGCGACGGCGGACCGGAGGGCCGGCCCGACGGCGACGTGCTGCTCGACTCGTACGACCGCGAGCGCCGCGCCGCCGCCCGCCGGCGTCTGCTCCTGACGCACACGGCGTTCTGGGCGGAGGCGTCGACCGGACGCGTCCCCTCCTGGCTGCGCGGCGTCGTGGCGCCCCACGGCGCGCCCGCCGTGCCCGTCCTCCTGGAGCGGCGGCGACTGGTCGCCGAGGGCGTGCGGGTCATCTCCCAGCTCCGCGCCGGCTACCGGCACAGCCCCCTCTCCGTGACGGGCACACCCCGCCTCCGGGGCGCGCCCCGCCCGGGGGACCGCCTGCCGGACGCGACCGTCAGCACCGGCGGGCCTCCCCGGCGGCTGCACCACCTGCTGGCCCGCCCCGGTGTGCACCTGCTGCTGCAGCGCGACGCCGACCCGCTGCCGGACGCGGTGGCCGGACCGTACGTCGACGTGCTCCGGCTGGCGAGCAGCCCGGGGCAGGGGCTGGTGGCCGTCCGCCCCGACGGCCACGTCGGCTACACGTGCGCGGTCGTCGACCCGGCCGCGCTGAAGGGCTGGCTGGCCCTGATCGGCGCGGCCGCACCGCCGCCGGACCTGCCGTGACCCCGGGCCGGCGGAGCCTGCTCAGCGGAGCCTGCGCAGATACGGGTCGACGGGCAGGGCCGGCCGCAGCCGGACACGCGCGTCCACCACGACGACCGACTCCCGCCGCGCCAGGACGGGGTTGAAGTCCAGTTCGGCCAGCTCGGGCAGGTCGGCGGCCATCCGCGACAGCCGGAGCAGCACCTGCTCCAGGCCCGGCACGTCGACCGGGCCGCCTCCCCGGTGACCGAACACCAGCGGAGCGCAGCGCGGCGCCCGCATCAGCTCCCGCACGTCCACGTCGGTCAGGGGCGCGAGCCGCGCCGCGTGGTCGGCGAGGACCTCGGTGGCGGTACCGCCCAGTCCGAACAGCACCAGGGGACCGAACACCGCGTCCTGGACGACTCCGGCGAACAGCTCGGTGCCGCGACCCGCGAGCGGCTGCACGACCACGCCGGTCATCCGGTCGCCGAAGCGCCGGGCCAGTGCCCGGTAGCCGCTGCGCACGTCCTCGGCGCCGCGGAGGTCGAGGACGACGGCCCCGACGGCGCTCTTGTGCACGAGCCCGGGCCAGTGCGCCTTCATCACCACGGCGCCGTCGGCCCCGGCCAGCCGCTCGGCCGCCCGGACAGCTCCGTCCTCGTCCGCGGCCCAGGCCCACGGGGACAGCGGGAACCCGTAGTGGCCCAGCAGCTCCGCCGCCGTCGCCGGGTCGAGCCAGCCGCCCTCGGGATGATCCCTCAGATGGCGGGCGACCACCCCGCGCGCCGCCGCGCTGTCGACGCCGGCCGGTTCCGGGACCGTTCCGGCGGGCCGTGCCAGCCACCGGGCCCGCGTCACCGCGTGCGCCAGCGCGCGTGCGGCCTCCTGGGCGTCACCATAGGCGGGTACGTGGCCGCCCTCGCGGACCGGCAGCAGCTCGACCCGGGTGCTCTGCGACGGCAGGACCGCAACCACCGGTCGGGCCGGGGGCGACGGCCGGTGGAGCACAGCGCCCACCAGGTCGTCCCCCACCGCGGCGGCCACCGCGGTCGGCACCAGGACCACGAGCACGGTGTCGACCTCCTCGCACCGCGACAGCCGGTCGACACAGCGCCGCATCCGGTCCTCGTCGACCGCCGCCGTCGTGTCCACCGGGTTGGCGGCGCTCGCCCCCCGCGGGAGGTCTGCCAGCAGGTCCGCCGTGGTCGCTCCGCTCAGCTCCGGCACGGTCAGCCCGGCCTCGGCACAGGCGTCGGCCGCGAGCACGCCCGTGCCGCCCGCGTTCGTCACCACCGCCACACGGTCACCGGCGGGCAACGGCTGCGCCTTCAGCAGCGCGGCGGTGTCCAGGAGTTCGCCGATGGTGCGGGTGGCGATGATGCCCGCCTGGGTGAACAGGGCCCCGCGGGTCATGGTCGGGGAGGCGGCGGCCGCGGTGTGGGAGGCCGCGGCTCTGCGCCCCGCCTGGGACCGGCCCGCGTCGACGGTGAGGACGGGCATGGCCCCGGCGACCCGGCGGGCGGTGCGGGAGAACGCCCGGGGGTTTCCGAACGACTCCAGGTGCAGCACGGCGAGATCGGTCCGGCCGTCGGCCTCCCACCACCGCAGCAGGTCGTTGCCGCTGACGTCGTACTTGTCGCCGAGCGACACGAACGTCGACACACCGATCCCGAGCCGGGACAGGCCGTCGAGCACCGCGATGCCCACACCCCCGGACTGGACGGCGACACCGGCCGTGCCGGGCAGCGGCGGCCCTGCGGCGAACGTGGCGTTGAGCCGGACGTCCGGCGCGGTGTTGAGCAGCCCCAGGCAGTTCGGCCCCACCAGGCGCATCCCGCGGCGGCGGCAGTGGGCCAGCAGCTCCGCGGCCTCCTCGCGGGTGAGGCCGGCCGTGAGCACCAGCAGCGCGCGCACGCCCGACTCGCCGCATTCCCCGGCCACCCGGGGCACGGCCGGTGCCGGAACGGCCAGGACGGCCAGGTCGGGCACGTACGGCAGCGAGCTGACCGAGGGGTGGCTGGGGACCCACTCGATGATGTCGGCGTGCGGGTTGACGGCGCGGAGCAGGCCGGCGAAGCCGCCTGTGCGCACGCCGCGCAGGACGGCCCGACCGACGGAGCCCGGAGTCCGCCCGGCCCCGACGACGACGACCGACCGGGGCCTCAGCAGGGGCCGCAGACTCGCGACGTCGGCGACGAGCGCCCGCCGGTCCGTGGCGGACAGGTAGGCGTCGGTCGGGGTCAGGTCGATCGTGCAGCGGACCTCGGGCCCGTCGAAGTGCCGTCGTGTACGCAGCCCCAGGTCCGCGAAGACCTCGAGCACCGCGTGGTTGGCGGAGAGCGCGTCGGCCGTGAACACGGTGATGCCCGCCCCGCGTGCCGCCGCGACGAGGTGCTCCAGCAGCAGTGTGCCCAGGCCCCGGTGGTGCTGGTCGTCCGCGACCGCGAGTGAGATGTCCGCCGCCGTCGTGCCGGGCTCCCGCGAGTAGTCCGCGATGCCGATCACCCGGTCCCCGGCCTCGGCCAGCAGCGCCCGGTGGTCGTCCCCCGGTCCCTCCGCCACCCGGGCTGCGGCCAGCTCGGCCGCACGGCGCCCCGACGAGAAGAAGCGCAGACGCCGGTTCTCCGGCGACATGGCGTCGTAGAACGCCAGCACCCGCTCGGCGTCCCCGGGAACGGCGGGACGGATGCGCACCGTGGCACCGTCGGTCAGCAGTGCGTGGGTGAACGGCTCGGCGGTCGTCATGATCCGGCCCTCCTCCGGAGTGCTCCTCTCCAGCGTGCGTCGCCGGACGGCGGGGAGCGCGGGCCGGGCGGGCAGGTTTGGGGTCCGACCGGCCCTGCCCGTCGCGGCCACGGGGACCGATCCTGAGAGCAGGACCCGTCCCGAGCGGGACCGTTCGACCTGTGGTGAGAGGCGGTGGGGACCATGGAGGCGCCCCTGGTTGTCGGCGTGGACGGTTCGGACGCGAGCTTCCGGGCGGCCGACTGGGCGGCGGACGAGGCGGTACGTCACGGCCTTGTGCTGCGCGTGGTGTACGCGTCGCTGTGGCAGCGCTACGAAGGCGCCGCCCTCGCGACCGGTCTCGGCCGTCCGGACGGGCAGGTGTTCGCGGAGAACGTCGTGGGAACGGCCGCGGAGCGCATCAGGCGGCGTACCCCGGACGTCAAGGTCGTCACGGACGTCGTCCCCCAGGAGGCGGTGAGCGCGCTGCTGGAGGAAGGGCGGCACGCCTTCGCCCTCGTCACCGGCTCCCGTGGCCGGGGGGACATCGGCGGCCTCCTGCTCGGTTCGGTGAGCCTGGCCGTCGCCGCCCGGTCGCACTGCCCGGTCGTCGTGGTGCGGGGGGACAGGGCGGGACTGGCGGGGACGCACGAGCGGATCACCCTCGGCGTCGGGGACGCGGACGTCGATGCCGCGGCGGTCCGGTTCGCCTTCCACGAGGCGGAGCTGCGGGGCTGCACCCTGGACGTGGTGTGCGCCTGGCGCCGCCCGGCCCACGAGACCGCGGCTCACCCGCTTCTCGCGGGCGACCCCGCCCGCTACCACGAGGAGCGTGCGTCTGCCCTGCTCGACCGGGCCTTGGAGGCGGCGGTGCGCGACCATCCGGACGTCCGGGTCAGGCGGGCCACGGTCGAGGGCCCGGCCCGCAAGGTGCTGCTCGACCGGTCGGCCGCGGCCGACCTGCTGGTCGTCGGTGCCCGGCGCCGGCACAGCCAGTTCGGCATGCAGCTGGGCCGGGTCGCGCACACGGCCCTGCACCACGCGGCCTGCCCGGTCGCGGTGGTCCCGCGCACCTCGTGATGGGTGCCGGAGGTCCCGGCGGTCCCGGCGGGACGCTCCGGGCCGTACGGCGGTCCACCCGGCCCTGTCGGGCCGCGCGCGTGCCGGGCACGCTGGTGGTGAGGCACCGTCCTCGTCGTCGCTCACCGACACCCCCTCCCGAAGGGAGCAGGCCGTGAACCGCCGATCACCGCACACCGTCAACGACGTGATGACCTCGACCGTCGTCGCGGTGGGGCTGGACGCCCAGTTCAAAGAGATCGTGGCCGCCATGAGGAAGTGGCGGGTCACCGCGGTGCCCGTCCTGGAGGGCGAGGGGCGGGTCGTGGGGGTCGTGTCGGAAGCGGACCTCCTGGCCAAGGAGGAACTGCGCGACGAGGAACCCACCTTGACCGGCCAGAAGGACCACCTGGCGGTCTACGCCAAGGCCGGTGCCGTCACCGCCCGGGACCTGATGTCCGCCCCGGCGGTCACGGTCGCCGCCGGCGCCACGCTGCCCCGGGCCGCCCGGCTGATGGCGGAGCACCGGGTGAAGCGCCTGCCGGTCGTCGACGAGCAGGGGATCCTCAAGGGCATCGTGAGCCGGTCGGACCTGCTCAAGGTTTTCCTCCGGACGGACGACGACCTCGCCTCCGAGGTGAGGCGCGACGTCGTCGACCGCTTCTTCCCCGTCTCGCGCGGCGGGATCCGGGTGGACGTGGACAAGGGGTGTGTGACGCTCACCGGTTCGGTGCGCGACGCCACGCTGATCCCCGTCGCCGAGCGCCTGACACGGTCCGTGGAGGGTGTGGTGGACGTCCGCTGCGACCTCATCGCCCCCATGGTGGTGGACGCCGCGCCGGAGCGGTGACCCGCGGCGGGGAGCCCACCCGGGTCCGTCTGCTCACTTCCCCTTGCCGGGCGGACGAACGACGACCACCGGGCACGCGGCGTGCTGGGCGCAGCGCTGGCTCACCGAGCCCAGCATGGCCCGGGCGAAGCCGCCGCGGCCCCGGCTTCCCACCACGAGGAGTTCAGCCCCTTCGGAGGCGCGTACGAGGATCTCCGACGGGTCTCCGCGGACCAGTTCCTCACGCACCTCCACCGGTTTGTGGTCACCGAAGACCGTCCGGATCTCCTCGGCGAAGCCACGGCGGGCCTGCTCCAGGTCGAAGCCGGGCTCCGTGGCGGGCCCCACCCACCCGGCCTCGGAAGGCGTGTCCCAGGCGCATACCGCCTCCACCATGCCGCCGATGAGCTGGGCATGCCGGGCCGCCCACCGCAGCGCTTCCTGTGACGACGCGGAGCCGTCGACCCCGACCACGACGCGGGGAACCGATCCACTGCCTGCCATTGTCGTCAACCCTCTCACCGGAGCCGATACCCCTTCACGTTCACGCTGCACGGGCCGGCCGGACTATGCCAAGCCGGACTGCTCCGTCCGGTCGGCCCGGCCCTCCAGTTCCCGGCCGATGCCGGCCGCCCACGCGTCGATCCCGGCCCAGTCGCGGAAGTCCCCGTAACGGCAGCCGAGCAGGTGGAACAGGACCGCGCCCTTCCGGCCCAGGTGCCCCCGCCGGACGACGCCGGAGAAGCGGCGGTGCTCACGCGGGTGGACGAGACCGACGAGCCGGGCGATGCGCGGCTGCTCGGCCCTGGCGGCGAGGGACCGCAGCGGTCCGGGCAGGGCCGCAGTCATCCCGACGCTGAACATCCACACCGCCCGGTCGCCCAGGGCGCCGGCGTGCGCGCGGACGAAGGCGTCGGCGGCGGGCAGCCAGGCGCCGTCGTGAACGGCGCTGCCGATCACCACGGCGTCCGCGGGCGGGATGCCGGGCTCGTCGAGCGGCAGCTCGCGCACTCCCGCACTGTGGCCGCGCTCGGTCAGGCGGGCGCCGATCCTGGCGGCGATCTGCTCCGTCGAGCGGTGCTCGGACGCGAAGACGATCAGCACGGATGCCATGACACCTCCCGGATCGCCCAGTCTGGCACCGCCGGGTGGCGGGCGCCGTCCGACGCGTACGGGCCCGCGAAGTGCCCCGTTCGGCCCCCGGTGAGGGCCGTTCACCCCCTGGCGGGGGCGGTGTGCCGGGGGGAGCGTCGGAGTGAGGACACGCGGTCCTCATCCCACGCGGAGGAGGGCGTCATGAAGCGACTGAGCGGCAGGACCGCCGTGGTGACCGGCGGTGCGCGGGGCATCGGCGCGGCCGTCGTCCGCACCTTCGTGGACGAGGGCGCACGCGTCATGATCGTCGACGTCCTCGAGGAGGAGGGCGAGGCCCTGCGCGGGACGATGGGGGACGCGGTCCGGTTCCGCAGGGCCGACGTGACCAGCGGTGCCGACTGGTCGGCCGTGATCAGCGAGACGGAGCAGGCCTTCGGTCCGGTGTCCGTCCTGGTCAACAACGCGGGCATCGTGGAGTTCGGTGCCATGGACGAGACGGATCCGCAGGTGTTCCGCCACGTCGTCGACGTCAACCTCTACGGTCCGTGGCTCGGCATGCGCACCGCTCTGCCGTCGATGCGACGCGCCGGTGGCGGTGTGATCCTCAACGTCTCCTCCACGGCCGGACTGATGGGTTACGCCAACCTGGGTGCGTACGTGGCGAGCAAGTGGGGGCTGCGCGGCCTGACGAAGACGGCCGCCCTGGAGCTGGCCGCATCCGGTATCCGGGTGTGCTCCATCCACCCCGGTCCCATCACCACTCCCATGACCGAAGGCATGGACGCGTCCGTGGCGGCGGAGCAGCCGATACCGCGCTTCGGCACACCCGAGGAGGTGGCCGCCATGGCGCTGTACCTGGCGGCGGACGCCACGTACTCCACGGGCTCGGAGTTCGTGATCGACGGAGGAGCGACGACCGGGAGCATGGTCCTGGCCGACTAGGGAGTGTCCGGAAAGTATCGGCGACCGACGACAACGCCGCGAGGGCGCGTGCAGGGCACCGCGACCCAGGCGAGACTTCACGGACACGACCTGGGGCGCCGGCGGCCGGGGCCGTTCAGGTCAGCGAGGCGAGAGCGGCGTCCAGCCGTGCGGTGGCCTCCGCGGCGACCGGCTGAAGGGCCGGCAGGCCGGTGAGCGTGACCATCGTGTCCGGGTCGAGCGCCTGGACGAGGGTCGTGTCTCCGTCGCGGCGTACGACGACGTTGCACGGCAGGAGCAGGCCGATGGCGCGGTCGGCCTGGAGAGCTCGCTGGGCAAGGGGCGGATTGCAGGCGCCGAGGATCAGGTAGTCCTCCATGTCGTGGCCGAGCTTGGCCTTGAGGGTGGCCTTGACGTCGATCTCGGTGAGGACGCCGAACCCGTGGTCGCCCAGCGCCCGGCGGACCGCGGCGACGGCGGTGGGGAAGTCGGCGGCCAGGCGGACGGTGCGGTCGTAGCGCATGAGGAGCCTCCGGAAGGGCGTGGTGGTCCATGTGTACCTCCGCGGGCGACCCGCCGCCCGCGGGGGCGGACGGGGCGCGCCACGGCAGGCGCTGGGGGTTGCCGGAGCGGCGGCCCCCCCACTCAAAAATACCCCCCGGGGTACCTCTGCTACGGTGGAATCGGATACCCCGGGGGGTAAAAGGAAGGAGTCGTGCACGTGTTCTTCGTCGAGAGCCTCGAACTGGAGGGGCTGGGCAACCGCAGCTACGTGGCCGGGGGCCGCGATCGAGCGGTGGTGGTGGACCCGCCGCGCGACATCGACCGCGTCATCGCCATGGCGGCCCGGCGCGGAGTGCGCATCGCGTACGTCGCCGAGACGCACGTCCACAACGACTACGTCAGCGGCGGCCTGGAGCTGGCCCGGGTCACCGGTGCCCGCTACCTCGTCCCGGCCGGCGCGGCGGTGGCGTTCGCGCGCACCCCCGTCGCCGACGGCGACCGGGTCGCCCTCGACGAGGGCCTGGTGCTGCGGGCGCTGGCGACCCCCGGCCACACGCCGCACCACACCTCCTACGTGCTGGAGGACGACGGACGGGGCGCCCTCGTCTTCACCGGTGGGTCGCTGCTCATCGGGAGCGTGGGCCGGCCGGACCTGGTCGAGCCCCGGCTGACCGAGCGGCTGGCCCGGGCGCAGTACGCCTCCGCCCACCGCCTGGCCGCTGAACTGGACGACGACGTGCGGGTGCTGCCCACTCACGGCTTCGGCAGTTTCTGCTCCTCGTCCCAGACGGAGGGGGAGACGACCACCATCGGCGCGGAACGCCGCAGCAACGACGTGCTCACCAAGGACGTGGACATCTTCGTGGCCGGCCTGCTCGCCGGACTGGAGGACGTTCCCGCCTACTACGCGCACATGGGTTCCGTCAACGCCGCCGGCCCCGCCCCCGTCGACCTGACCCCGCCGGAGCCGGCCGACGCCGGACAGATCGCCGCCCGGCTGGCGGCGGGGGAATGGGTCGTCGACCTGCGCAGCCGGGTGGCCTTCGCCCAGGGGCACGTCGCCGGATCGTTCAACTTCGAGGGCGACGGCAAGCTCGCCACCTACCTGGCGTGGCTCATCCCCTGGGGCAAGCCGGTCACCCTGCTGGCCGAGACGCCCGAGCAGATCGCCGACGCCCAGCGTGAACTGGCCCGGGTCGGCATCGACCGCCCGGTGGCCGCCGCCACCGGCACCCCCGGTGACTGGATCAGGGAGGGCGAGCGGCCCGCGTCCTTCCCGCGTGCCCGCTTCGCCGACCTGGCCGCCGCGCGCGGGCGCGGCGAGCCCATGGTGGTGCTCGACGTACGCCGGGACTCCGAGCGGGCGCCCGGGCACGTGGACGGCTCCGTGCACATACCGATCCACCAACTTCGCGGGCGCCTGGCGGAGATACCGCCCGGCGTGGTGTGGGTGCACTGCGCGGGAGGGACGCGCGCGGCGACCGCCGCCTCGCTCCTGGACGCCGCCGGGCGCGACGTCGTCGCCGTCGACGACACCTTCGACGCCGCGGAGGAAGCCGGCCTCATCCTCACCCGTACCGACGACGGCACGACCCTTCGCACGGAGTGACCCGCGATGTTCTCCCGACGCGGCCCGAGCCGCCTCACCCCCGCCCAGGCCCGGCAGCGCACCGCCCACGGCCACGCCGCCCTGCTCGACGTGCGCGAGACGTACGAATGGGCCGCCGGCCACTCGCCGGGCGCCCTGCACGTGCCCCTGACCCGGCTGCTCGCCGGAGCCGCGCTGCCCGCGCCGGCCCAGGGCAGGCCCGTCATCCTCATCTGCCGCTCCGGGAACCGCTCCCGCCAGGCCGTCGACATCCTCGGCGACAGCGGTGTGGAGGCGACCGACGTCACCGGTGGCATGCTCGCCTGGGCCGCCGACGGCCTGCCGGTCGTCGACGCCCGCGGCGGCAGCGGCGTCATCACGTGAGCGCGCTCGTCCTGGCGCTGATCGCCGGTGCGGTGGTCGGCCTGGCCCTCGGCGCCCTCGGCGGAGGCGGCAGCATCCTCGCCGTCCCCGCGCTGATCTACCTGCTCGGCTTCTCGCCGGCGGCGGCCACCACCGCCAGTCTGCTGATCGTCACCGCGACCTCCGCCACCGCCCTGTACGCCCACGCCCGCGCGGGCGACGTGCGGTGGAAGGCGGGCACACTGTTCGCCGCGGCCGGCGTGCTCCCGGCCGCCGCCGCGGGGGCTGCCGCCGCCAGGCTGCCCCAGCCGGCGCTGACCGCGGCCTTCGCCGCCGTGGCGGCACTCGCGGCGGTCAGGATGCTGCGCCCGCGGGGCGCCGCGGTCCGGGCCGGGCACGCCGAGCGGCCGGCCCGAGCCGTGGGCGCCGGGGCCGGACTGGGCGCTCTCACCGGGCTGCTCGGTGTGGGCGGCGGCTTCCTGGCCGTGCCCGCCCTGGTCACGGTCCTCGGCCTGGAGATGCGGGCGGCGGTCGGCACCAGCCTGCTGGTGATCTCGGTCAACTCCCTGGCGTCCCTGGTCACACGCGGTCCGACGGCGACGGGCCTCGACTGGGCAGTCGTGGCCCCCTTCCTCGCCACGGCGATCCTCGGGGCCTGGGACGGCAAACGGCTCGCGGGCAAGGTCTCGGGGCCGGTCCTCCGGCGCACCTTCGCGATCGCCCTGCTCGCGGTGGCCGCCCTCATGCTGCTCGACGTGGTGGCGTGACCGGCCGGGACGGCCGGTTCAGGCCAGCGACAGGAACAGCTTCTCCAGCCTCACGCGCATCTGCTCGCGGTCACCGCTCGCCGCCATGTCCGCGTCGGTCAGGCAGTGCTGCAGGCCGGTGGCGATGATGGCGAAGCCCGCCTTGTCCAAGGCCCGCGAGGCGGCGGCCAGCTGCGTGACGACATCCTCGCAGTCCCGACCCTCCTCGATCATCTTGATCACCCCGGCGATCTGCCCCTGGGCCCGGCGCAGCCGGTTGACCACCGTCTTCAGCTCCTCGGCCGCCATCGCCAGTTCCACGAGTCACTCCTTCGATATACCCCTACGGGTATCCTACCCGAGGGGACCCTCCGCACCGGTAAGGAAAGCGTCATGACGACCCCCACCGCGCTCACCGCCGAGCAGGCCGGCGACCGCCTGCACGAACTGACCGTGATCGACGTCCGTACCCCGGGCGAGTATGCCTCCGGCCATCTTCCCGGCGCGTACAACGTCCCCCTCGACCACCTCGACGCGGCCCTGCCCGCGATCAAGGCCGCCGCCGACCGTGGCGACCTGCTCGTGGTCTGCGCCTCGGGCGCCCGTTCCTCCCGGGCGTGCGCCGTCCTGGCGGCCCACGGCGCCGCCGCCGCCACGCTCACCGGAGGCACCGACACCTGGAAGCAGCTCGGCCATGACGTCCACCGCCCCGAGGGTGCGCGCGCCGCATGGACCATGGAACGTCAGGTCCGGCTGACCGCCGGATCACTGGTCCTGGCGGGCACCGCACTCGGGCGGCGCCTGCCCGCGGCGCGCCTGCTGTCCGCCGGGGTCGCCGGCGGGCTGGTCCTCTCCGCGCTGACCGACACCTGCGGCATGGCGCGCCTCCTCGCCAAGCTGCCGCACAACCGCCCGAAGGCCGGTGACCTGGACACCACGCTGGCGGCGCTTACGGGCCGGCGGGCCGACGGGCCGGCGCGCTGACCGGCGCCAGGACGCGGTCGCGCCGGGGCGCCGGCCGCGTGCGTGGCGGGGCCGGTGCGCCAGGCCGTCCGCACCGGCCCCGGCCGCTGACGCCCGCGCACCGGCACCACCGCCCGGGCGGCCCCCACACCGCCGCCCAGACCACGGCCGGGTGCCGGTGTCGGGACGCAGGGGTCCATTGGTCCCCGACCAGGCCCTCCGGCCCCTCACGGCCGTCGCCGCGGTCGGCCAGTGTGGGAGGAGAAGGTCCCGCCCCCGCCGGGAGGAGCACACCATGTCCCGCACTGTCACCGTCGGTGTCGACGGTTCGCCGGAGAGCCTGACCGCCGCGGAGTGGGCCGCCGACGAAGCCGTCAGCCGTGACCGGCTCCTGCGCCTCGTCCACGTGTGGAGCAACGACGCCGACGTCGTCACGCCGACGGACCCGGAGACGCGGCGCCGCCGGGCCGAGCGCCTGCTGCACACGGCGGCGACGCACGTCCGCCGGGGCCACCCGGACGTACGGATGGAGACGTCGCAGTTCTCCGGCGACCCCGTCGAGAGGCTGACCGCCGCCGGCGAGAAGGCGGATCTGCTGGTCCTCGGCTCGCGCGGCCTCGGCGGCATGGCCGGATTCATCGCCGGGTCCGTCGCCCTGGCCGTCCTGGCGCGCGTCCGGCATCCGGTCGTGCTGGTCCGGGCCCCACGGGCGCCACGGGCGGAAGCGGCGGAGCGGCCGCGCACGGCGGGCGGCGACATCGTCGTGGGGCTGGACCTGCCCCGGGCCGGCGGCGACGCGCTGGGCTTCGCCTTCGGGTGCGCCGACCGCTACGGCTGCGCCGTGCGGGTCGTGCACAGCTGGACGCTGCCACCGGTGTACGGGCCGGACACGGCCGGCGTCCTGCCGGCCCTGCTGGACGAGGTGGGCGCCGAACGGCAGAAGGAGCTGGAGGCTGCGCTGGCGCCGTGGACCGGGACGTACCCCTCCGTCGCCGTCAGCAGCCAGTGCCGCCCGGGGCGGGCGGCGCAGGACCTGGTCGAGGCGGCGGCCGGGGCCCGGCTCGTCGTGGTCGGCCTCCGGCACCGCGGCTCGCGGCTCGGGGCGCACGTCGGGCCGGTGGTCCACTCCGTACTGCACCACACGGCGGCACCCGTGGCGGTCGTCCCGCACGACTGAAGGCCGGGCCGTATCGACCGGGACCGTATCGACCGGGGCATCGGGGGGACCCGGCCCCCGACGGAAGGCGGGTGGCGTTCCATGGCACCGACGTACGTGTACGACTTCGCCGAGGGCGGCCGGGACATGGCCGGCCTGCTGGGCGGCAAGGGCGCGAACCTGGCGGAGATGACCCGCATGGGTCTGCCCGTACCGCCCGGCTTCACCGTCACCACGGAGGCCTGCCGGGTCTTCCTGGAGACCGGGGAGCCGCCGCCGGAGCTGGAGCGCCAGATCGGCGTGCACCTCGCCGCCCTGGAACGCGCCGCGGGGCGGCGGCTCGGCCAGGTGGACGACCCGCTGCTGCTCTCCGTCCGCTCCGGAGCCCGGTTCTCCATGCCGGGCATGATGGACACCATCCTCGACATCGGCCTCAACGACCTGTCCGTCCTCGGACTGGGCCGGACCCCCGAACGGGAACGGTTCGCCTGGGACTCCTACCGCCGCCTCGTACAGATGTTCGGCAGTACGGTCATGGGGGTCGACAGTGCCCGTTTCGAGAAGGTCCTGGCCGGGATCAAGAAGCAGCACCACGCCGCCGACGACACCCGGCTCGACACCTGCGACCTGATCCGGCTGGTCGAGACGTACCAGGACCTGATCCTGGAGGAGACCGGCGAGGAGTTCCCCCAGGACCCGGCCGAGCAGCTGCGCCGTGCCGTCCTCGCCGTCTTCGCCTCGTGGAACGGCGAGCGGGCCCGGATCTACCGGCGCCGCGAGCACATCCCCGACGACCTGGGCACCGCCGTCAGCGTCCAGACCATGGTGTTCGGCAACCTGGGCCCCGACTCCGGCAGCGGTGTCGCCTTCACCCGCGACCCGGCGACCGGGCGGCCCGGCGTCTACGGCGACTACCTGCCGAACGCCCAGGGCGAGGACGTCGTCGCCGGGATCCGCAACACCGTGCCCCTCCAGCGGCTGGAGGACCTCGACCCGGCCTCCTACGCCCGGTTGCGCGATTGCATGCGGCGGCTGGAGGCGCACTACAGGGACCTGTGCGACATCGAGTTCACCGTCGAACGCGGCACCCTGTGGATGCTCCAGACCCGGGTCGGCAAGCGCACCTCGCAGGCCGCCTTCGTCATCGCCGGACAGCTGGTCGACGAGGGGGTGATCCCGCCGCGGGAGGCTTTGGCCCGGGTCGACGGGGAAGGGCTGGCACGGCTGATGTTCCCCCGCTTCGACAGCTCGGGCACGGGCGACGTGCTGGCCCGGGGTCTGCCCGCCTCGCCGGGTGCCGCCGTCGGGGCCGTCGTCTTCGACTCGGCCGAGGCGGTACGCCGGTCAGCCGGCGGCGAGCGGGTCGTCCTCGTACGCCAGGAGACCACCCCCGACGACCTGCCCGGCATGATCGCGGCGGAGGCCGTGCTCACCAGCCGCGGCGGCAGGACCAGCCACGCCGCCGTCGTCGCGCGGGGCATGGGCAAGGTCTGCGTGTGCGGGGCCGAGGAGCTGACCGTCGATCCGGACGGACGGCTCTTCTCGACGCCCTCCGCCACGGTCCGGGAGGGCACCGTCGTGTCCGTGGACGGGTCGGAGGGCCTGGTGTTCCTGGGCGCCGCGCCACTCGTCGATTCGCCCGTGATGCGGTACTTCGAGGACGGCGGGCAACCGCCGGGGGAGGCCGACGCACAGATCGTACGGGACGTGCACCGGCTCATGGGGCAGGCGGACGCGACCCGGCGCATGGAGGTGCGGGCCAATGCCGACACGCCGGAGGACGCCGCCCGTGCCCGGCGGTTCGGCGCCCAGGGGATCGGCCTGTGCCGCACCGAGCACATGTTCCTCGGCGACCGGCGCCCCCTGGTCGAGGCGATGATCCTGGCGCACGACGAGGCCGGGCGGGAAGCGGCGCTGAACGCCCTGCTGCCCCTGCAGCGCGAGGACTTCACCGGGATCCTGGAAGCGATGGACGGGCTGCCCGTGACCATCCGGCTGCTCGATCCGCCCCTGCACGAGTTCCTGCCCGACCTGACCGAACTCTCGGTGCGCGTCGCCCGGCACGACGCCCAGGGCCGGCGGCCCGACCCCCGCGACACCGAACTGCTGGCGGCGGTCACCCGGATGCACGAGACGAACCCGATGCTCGGCCTGCGCGGCGTACGGCTCGGACTGGTCGTCCCCGGCCTCGTGGCCATGCAGGTGCGCGCCGTCGCCGAGGCCGTCGTGGCCCGCAAGCGGGCCGGGGGCGATCCGCGGGCCGAGATCATGGTGCCGCTGGTCGACACCGTGGAGGAGTTCCGGCTCGTGCGGACGGAGGTCGACCGGGTCCTGGAGCGGGTCTCCGCCGGGACCGGCGTCACCCTGGACTGCCGCGTCGGGACGATGATCGAGCTTCCCCGGGCCGCGCTCACCGCCGGCCGGATCGCCGAGGATGCGGAGTTCTTCTCCTTCGGCACCAACGACCTCACCCAGACGACCTGGGGGTTCTCCCGGGACGACGTCGAGGCGGCGTTCTTCTCGGCCTACCTCGACAAGGGCGTCTTCCGGACCTCCCCGTTCGAGACCATCGACCGCGAGGGCGTGGGACGCCTGGTCGGGATCGCCGTCGCCGAGGGCCGGGCCACCCGCCCGGGGCTGAAGACCGGCGTCTGCGGGGAGCACGGCGGAGACCCCGCCTCCATCCACTTCTTCCACGAGACGGGCCTGGACTACGTGTCGTGCTCACCCTTCCGGGTGCCCGTCGCACGGCTCGAGGCCGGACGAGCGGCCCTGGGGGCGGCCGGGGCCGGGGCCGGCACCTGAACCGCCTCCTGGTGCGGCCACCTCCGTGACTGCCTAGCGTGGAGAACGTCGGCGCTCGTGACACCGCCCGGACTCCCCGGGCACCGTCCGAGCGCCCGGACGCCCGCCCGCCCCGTGGCAGTGACAGGAGAGTGAGCCGTCATGTCCCACCGACCGCAGACCGGTGCGGCGCCGTCCGGGCCGCGGGCCAGGGGTGGTGACCTGGGCAGGCGAGTGGCGGAGCACCGCGAGCGGCTCGGCATGTCGTACGAGGACCTCGCCCGGCGCACCGGCGCGGCACCCGAGTACCTCCAGTACCTGGAGACGCACCCGGCCACGCACGGCATCGGCTTCCTGCTCCGGCTGGCCGACGCCCTCGGGACGAGCGTCGACGAGCTGAGCGGAGGCAACACGGACCTGCCCCCGGGCATCGGCCGGGCCGCGTACCACCCGGAGCTCGTCGAGCTCGGCGAACCGGAGTGCCGGCAGCTGCTCGGCGGCGAGGGCGTGGGCCGCGTCGGCGTGACCACCGCGGCGGGACCGGCCATCCTTCCGGTCAACTACCTGGTGCTCGACGGCGACATCGCCTACCGGACCTCCCCGGACGCCGCGCCCGCCCGCGCCGCGGGAGAGCGGGTCGCCTTCGAGGTGGACCGCATCGACGACGCGTTCAGCCGCGGATGGAGCGTCCTCGCCGTCGGCGAAGCCCGTACGGTCACCGAACCCCGTGCCGTGGAGAGACTGGAGACGCACAGCCGCACCACGCCCTGGGCGGGCGGTCCGAGGGACCTGTGGATCGTCGTGACGCCCGATCGGGTGACCGGGCGCCGGATCGTCACGCAGGACCCGGAACCGGGTAACTCGCGGGCTGAGCCCTGACGGGCCGGCACCGGAGTGCCCGCGGGCGCCCCGGCGCGCGCCTCGCCTCACGAGCGGTCGGCCCGCCGGGGTCTCCCGGATGCCCCGGGTACCGAACGCTCCCGCCGCCGCGTCCGGCGTCTCCGTCCGGCGAACGGACGGTCGTATGCCCGCCGGATGCGCGCGGGGCCGGACGCCCGGCCGCCGTGGGGGAGGAGCCGCGGGTCGGGGAACCGGGCCCTTCGGTCCCCCGCCGGGGACCTGCGCGGCCCTCCCCGTGCCGGTGCCGCGGTGACAGCGTGGAGGTACGTCGCGCACCCCGGAGGAGGGAACCATGAGCACCGACATCCCCGGTGACCCGGACCTCGGAACGGTCGTCGTCGGCGTCGACGGCTCCGCGCCCGCCAGGAGAGCCGCACTGTGGGCGGCGGCCGAGGCGAACCGGCGCCGCCGGCCCCTGCGCATCGTGTACGCGGCGGACCTCGACCGCCTCACCCTCCTCGCGTCCGGGGACACGATCGACCGGATCCACGACATCGGACGGGAGGCACTCCTCGAAGCCGCCCTGCTGGCGCAGGAGCGCTTCCCGGACGTCACCGTCGTCAGGGAGCTCAGCCGCAAGAGCCCGGTGGCCGCGCTCCGCCTGTCCGCCGGCCCCCAGGACACCATCGTGGTCGGGAACAGGGGCCTCGGCGGCTTCGCCGCGCTCATGCTCGGCTCCGTCGGCCTCGACGTGGCCGCGCGGTCCCGGTCGCCCGTCGCGGTGGTGCGGGGAGAACCCGACGCACCCGGAACCGGGGTCGTCACGGCCGCGGTCCGCGGCACCACCGACGGCGACTGGCTGCCGTTCGCGGCCCGCGAGGCACAGCTCCGCAAGGCGACACTGCGCGTGCTGAGCATGTGGAACCCGCTGGCCCACGCCGGAAGCGTGGCCACCATGCTCGACGGCCCGGACAAGATGGCGCGGGAACACGCCCGGCACCTGGAAACGCTCACCGGGCCGCTGCACCGCACCTTCCCCGGCCTCACCCTCACGACGGAGGTGGCCGGCGGCACGTCCGCCGCCGGAGTCCTCGTCGAAGCGAGCCGCCACACCGATGTGCTCGTCATCGGAGCCCGGCGGCGACCCATGGGCCTCGGCCCCGGCCTGGGACACGTGGCGCACGCCGTGCTGCACCACGCGAACTGCCCGGTCATGATCGTGCCCCGCGGGGCCGCCGATGGCGAGGAGACGTGATGCCCGACCCGACGACAGGCCGCCACGAGGTGCTCGTGGGCATCGACCCGCGCGAGGTCGCGGTCCCCGTCCTGGCCTGGGCGGCCGACGAGGCGGAGCGCAGGGGTTCGCCGCTGCGCCTGCTGCTGTCGGTGCCCGACACGCACGACACCCAGCACGTGGACACGACCCCGCACCGCATGACACTGCGGGCCGAGGGCGAGAGGGCCCTCGTCGCGGCGGCGGACACGGTGCGCGCCCTGCGCCCCGGCCTGCCCGTGACGACGCGGCTCCTCGACGGCAGGCCCGCCGCGGTGCTCCGCCGGGAGGCGGCGGCACACGCGCGTCTGGTGGTCGTCGGCTCGCGCCGGCTCAGCCGCCCGGAGGAGATCCTGAGCGCCGGCTCGGTCATCGTCCCGCTCAGCGCACAGGCCGACTGCCCGGTGGTCGTCGTCAGGGAACCCGAGCACACCGCACACCCGCCCGGCCGCCTGGTCGTCGGTGTCGACGGCAGTGCCTCGTCGTGGGCCGCCGTGGAGTTCGCCTTCGAGGAGGCGGACCTGCGCGGAGCGGCACTGCAGGCGGTATGGGTGTGGCAGCGTCCCGTCATCGCCTTCGGCGACGACCGGGCCGCGATCGACGAACAGCGCCGACTGCTCGGCGAGACCCTCTCCACCTGGACGCGGAAGCACCCGGGAGTCCACCTGACGCTGGAGGTCCTGCACGGCCACCCGGTCGAACGGCTGGCACAGGCGTCCGCCGACGCCCTGGCCGTTGTCGTCGGACGGCGGGGGAGCGGCGGCTACACCGGAATGCGCCTCGGGTCGGTGGTGCACGGGCTGCTGCACCGCGCGCACTGCCCCGTCATCACCGTGCCCGTGCCCGACTGCTGAACGGTCCGTACCGGCCCGCCGGCCGGCCGACGGACGGGAGGAGCCACATGCGATCCGGTCGCACCGACGCGGTGACCGGCATGCCGGACGAACGCCTGCAGGGCCTTGCCGAGGACCAGGCCGTCCAGCTCCTGGCCGCCCACGGCCCCAACGTGGTGACCGCGCAGCGCCCGGTCCCGCTGCGCGCACGGGTCCTCGCGCAATTGCGCGACCCCCTGATCATGGTGCTGCTGGGGGCCGTCGTCCTGACCGTCGTGATCGGCGACTACGCGGACTCGGCCGTCATCGCCCTGGTCGTCCTGGTCAACACGACGGTCGGGGTGGTGCAGGAGGTCAGGGCCGATCACGCGGTGGCGGCCCTGTCGGCCATGTCGGCGCCGACCGCGCGCGTACGCCGGGGAGGCGCCGACAAGGAGGTGCCGTCCTCGGACGTCGTCCCCGGCGATGTCCTCGTCCTGGGCGAGGGCGACATCGTGCCGGCGGACGCCCGGCTCGTCGACGCCGCGGCCCTGCTGGTCGACGAGTCCATGCTGACCGGCGAGTCGGTCCCGGTCGACAAGTCCCCGCGCTCCGAGCGGCCGGACGATGCCGTCCTGCGCGCCGGCACCGTCGTGGTCCGGGGCCGGGGAACCGCGACGGTGACGGCCACGGGAGCGGACAGCGCCCTCGGCCGGGTCGCGCGGATGCTGGACACCCGGGCCGAGCCCACCCCCCTGCAACAGCGCCTCGCCGCTCTCGGCCGTGTGCTCGCCGTGGTGACGCTCGCCCTGTGCGTGGTGGTCTTCCTGCTCGGTCTCCTCCGCGGCACCGGCTCCGCCACGATGGCCGTGACGGCGATCAGCCTCGCGGTCGCGGCGGTTCCCGAATCACTGCCGGCGGTGGTCACCCTGGCCCTCGCTCTCGGCGCCCGCCGCATGGCGGCCCGCCACGCCCTGGTCCGGCGCCTGTCCGCCGTCGAGACGCTGGGCTCCGTGACGGTCCTCGCGACGGACAAGACGGGCACGCTCACCGAGGGCCGCATGGTCGTCGAACGAGTGTGGACACCTGCCGGAGAGGTTTCCCTGACCGGCGCCGGCTACGAACCGGCCGGCGAGGTGAGAGTGGCGGGCCGGGCCGCCCGGAGCGAGGAGCTCCGGCCCGTACGCGCCCTCCTGACGGCGGCCGCGCTGTGCAACGACGCCGGGCTGCGACCTCCCGCGCCGGCACCCCACCCGGGCGGCGACGAGCGCTGGGCCGCGGTCGGTGACCCCACCGAGGCCGCCCTGCTCACCGCCGCGGCCAAGGCCGGCTGCGCCGAGCACGGCGTACTGCGGGACCGTTGGCCGAGGACGGCCGAGGAACCGTTCGACAGCGTCCGCAAGAGGATGACCACCCTGCACCGCACCCCGGCCGGCCGGCTGCTGGTCTGCCTCAAGGGCGCACCGGAAGCGGTTCTCGAACCCGCCGTCCTCGACGATCCGCCTGAGCTGCTCCACAACGCCCGGGACCGGGCCGCCGCATACGCCGCGCAGGGCTACCGGGTACTCGCCGTCGCGTCCGCCGAGCGCGACGACGCACCGGCCCGCGTCGCGGACGCCGAAGCGGGCCTCCGCCTCCTCGGCCTCGCCGCCCTCGCCGACCCGCCCAAGGCGGCCGCGGTCGGCACCCTGGCCGACTGCAGGGCCGCGGGCATCACCCCCGTACTGATCACCGGCGACCACCCGGCGACCGCGCGTGCGACGGCCGAACGCGTGGGCCTGATCACCGAGGCCGACGCCGGGGACGTCGTCACCGGGCGCGCACTCGCCGCCGGGGACGTGCCGGACCTCACCGCGGTGCGGGTCTTCGCCCGTACGGACCCCGGGCAGAAACTCGACATCGTGCAGGCGTGGCGGGCCCGGGGCCACGTGACCGCCATGACGGGCGACGGCGTCAACGACGGCCCTGCCCTCCGCCGGGCCGACATCGGGGTCGCCATGGGGCGCAGGGGGACGGAAGTGGCACGGCAGGCCGCCGATCTTGTCCTGACGGACGACGAGCTGTCGACCGTCGTCAGCGCCGTCGAGGAAGGGCGGAGGGTCTACGACAACATCCGGCGCTTCCTGCTGTACGGGCTGGCCGGGGGAGCCGCCGAGATCATGGTCATGCTGCTGGGCCCGCTGCTCGGCCTGCCCCTGCCGCTGCGCGCCGGGCAGATCCTCTGGATCAACCTGCTGACGCACGGCCTCACCGGGGTCGCGATGGGCGCCGAGCCGGTGGCGAAGGGGACGATGAGGAGGGCGCCCCGCCCGCCCGGCCAGCACGTCCTCGGAGACGGCCTCTGGCAGCGGCTGCTGTTCCTGGCAACCGTGGTCACCGCGGTTTCGCTGACGGCCGCACTGGTCGCGCGCGGGACGGGAGCGCCCTGGCAGACCGTGCTGTTCCTCTCCTTGCTCATGGCTCAGCTGGGCGTGGTGCTGGGGCTCCGCGACCGGTTGCTCACCAGGGAGAACCTGTTCCTGCCGGTGGCGGTCGCGGCCTCCGTGGGCCTTGCCGCGGCCGCGCTGTACCTCCCGGCCCTGCGTACCCTCCTCGGCACCGTTCCGCTGAGCCCGCAAGAGGCCGCTCCGGCCCTGGCGGGAGCGGGGCTCGGGTTCCTGGCGGCGCGGCTGAGCGGGCGGGGGCGGGTTGCCGGCGGCGCGCGGGAGCACCGCCGAACCACCGCCGGCACCTGACGGAGGGCCGGACGGCCCCGGACACCGACCCTCCTGACCCTGCCTCCGGTGCACGCACCGGAGGACGATGGGAGTGAAGCGGCGGCGGCACGCCGCGTCGCCGTGTCGACGAGTACCGGAGAGGAGACGGCCATGGCCGGGACGAGTCACCCCCATCTGGTCACGGAGAGCAGGACCGGGCTGGAGAGGAACGCGGACAGAGGGACACGGGCGCGGCTGGGGGACCAGATCATCGTCGATGGGCCCACCGTCGGGGTGGTGCGCCGGGACGGGGAAGTCGTCGGCCTGCACCATGACGACGGGAGCCCGCCCTACGACGTGCGCTGGTCCGACACCGGAAGGGTGACGGTGTTCTTCCCGGGACCCGACGCCCACATCCGGCACCTGTGACGACCTCCGTGACGACAGGGGCGTGGGTGGTGCCCGCATCCTCGCTGCGGGCACCACCCACGCCCCTGCGACGGGCGGACGTCAGCGCGCGACCGCCTCCGGCCGGTGCAGGTCCACCCGGATGTCCACGACGCCCTCCACGGCCCTGACCGCCCTGGCCAGCAGCGGCACCAGCGCCCGGTCGCGCAGCTCGCCGCCGAGCGTCACGACACCGTCCTCCACCACCACGTCCACCGTGCCCGGCAGGTCGGCCAGCACGGTGGTCCGGATCTCGGCCGCCATGTCCTCGTCGGACCGCAGGAAGACCTTCAGCAGGTCGCTCCTGCTGACCACCCCCTCCAGCAGGCCGAGGCCGTCCACCACGGGGAGGCGCTTGACGTGCCGCCGTGCCATGATCCGGGCCGCCTCGGCGATCGTGGCGTCCGCGTGGACCGTGACGGCGGGGCTGGACATCAGATCCTCCGCGTACACCGCGCCAGCCTTGGTCAGGTCGGCGAGCGGCCGGTCGCGCAGGGACTCGTCGTCGACGCGGTACTCCTCCTTGGGCAGCAGGTCGGCCTCCGACACCACGCCGATCACACGGCCCTCGCCCGCCAGTACGGGCAGGGCGCTGATCTTCCACTGATCCATCAGCTCGACGATCTCCTTGTACGACGCCCGGCTGCCCACCGCCACGGCGGTGTGGGTCATGACGTCACTCACGGTGTGGGGTGACGCGGTCATCTCCGGCCTCCTCGGCTCGGCCCGCCGGTCCTCCCGGCGTGGCGTTCGGTTCGGTCCCCGAGGCGCGGTTCAGGCAAGGCGGCGCCTCCATTCCGGTTCCACCAGGTCCCATTCGCGCGCCCAGCCGGCCGTGCGCCGGCGGCCGCAGGCCACCCGTACGGCCGTCGCGGCGACCGCGCCGGCGCCCACCGTCACGGCACCGCCCAGCAGACCGGCGCTCACCGCACCGGCCCACACGTCACGGCCGTTCAGCGGGGCGCTCACCACGCTTCCCTGCCGGTCCAGCCAGATCTCCGCGCGGTCCCCGCGGCCGGTCCCCGCCGGCAACGGGACGGTGGCCGTGGCGCGCTGCCCGTCCTCGGTGGTCCAGCGGACTTCCAGGGGGACCTTCGCCAGGCGCCCCGTCTCGTCCGCCCACGTGGAGGACGCGGGCGCGTCCTCCATCACCTCGGCCCGCACGGGGCGACGTGTCGCTTCCTGCACGGCCGCGGCGGCCCGGTCGTGGCCGTAGGCGGACCAGCCGGCGGCCGTGCCGACCACCGGCGCGCCGACCGCGACCGCGACGCCGACGAGCAGCAGCAGCCGCGCTTCGACGACATCCACGTGCCGGCGCAGTGGATGCTCACGCCACCGGCGGGTCCAGACCGCGGGGGGCACGGGGTCACAGCCCTTCCGGGGCCCTGATGTCGGCGGCCACCCGGGCCGCCCACTCCGCTACGCGGGGCAGGTCGCGGAAGTCGCCGCCGCGGCCCTCGTCGAGGATCGCCTTGGCCATGCGGCCCTTGGCCCCGGTCTGGAGCCGTCCCCCGAAGGTCACGTGACCGCGCGCGTCGGTACGGCGCTGTGCCCGGCGGGCACCCGGGACGGGCGGGATCTCCCGCTCCGAGGCCGAAGGGTCGAGCGGGCCGCTGCTGAACAGCCACACCGGCCGTTCCCGCAGCGCCCGGCGGTGCCGCCGGACGAAGCGCCTGGCGTCCCGGTGCCAGCGGCCCATGTAGAGAGCGCCGCCGATCACGACCGCCCCGTAGGGGGCGACATCCGTCACCTCCGACGGCGGTCGGGCCTGGGCCTCCAGCCCCTCGTCCCGCAGGACGGAGGCGATGAGGTCGGCGATCTCGGCCGTCGAACCGTTCTTGGTCCCATAGGTGACCAGTACGCTTCCCGACACTGTCTCCACCGCCCTTCTCCGGACCCCGGGTGGTGCGCTGTGCGTCACCCGCCCGGTGCACGAGTGGTCCCTCTTCGAGGGTGCGCCGCGGCGCGGGCCCGCTGAAGGGCCGGTGAGGCAGAGCAGGGGGCCGAACGGCCCTCACCCCCCAAGCCCGGACCGGCACCGCACACCCCTCTTCCGGCCCCCGTGCGGGGCACCTACGGGGCCGGACGACCCTCGCCCCTGCCCCATACGCCTCTCGTACGCAGCGCCGCGCCCTGCGACGGTGGTCCTGATACGAGACCGACCGGTCCGGTACCGGCGGGAAGGCGCCCGGCGCGGCCCGGCCCGCCGGTCCGCCCCGTCGGGGTGAACCGCGCCCCGCCGCAGGGTGCCGCCGGCCCGGTGGCCGTCGTACCGAGGGAAAACCCTCTCCCGGAAACGTGCGGAGGCCGTCCCATGACGCATCTGCCGGCCACCGGAACGCCGGCGGCGACCGGCCCGGACCCGCGGGAGCCGCTGTCCCTGCTCCGCCGCGAACTGGGCACCGGAGCGGAAGGCCTGTCGGACCGTGAGGCGAGCCGACGCCTGGCCGTGCACGGGCCCAACGAGGTCCAGGCGCAGCAGCGGACGCACATCGGCCGGGAACTCGTGCAGCAGCTGGCGCACCCCCTGGCCCTCCTGCTCTGGGCCGCCGCGGCCCTGGCCTTCGTGGCCCGCATCGCGGTACTCGGCTGGGCCATCGTCGCGGTCATCATGATCAACGCCGCCTTCGCGCTGTTGCAGGAGCGCCAGGCGGAGCGCGCCGTGGAGACCCTCGCCCGCTACGTGCCCGAGCACGCCGAGGTGATCCGCAACGGCCGTCGGCGGACCGTCGAGGCACGCACACTCGTGCCGGGAGACCTCCTTCTCTTGGAGGAGGGCGACAAGGTCCCGGCCGACGCCCGGCTGACGCAGGGCGGGATCGAGGCCGACCTGTCCATGCTGACGGGGGAGTCCGCACCGGCCGAGCGCGTCGCCGGACCCGCCGTGCAGGGTCTGCCGCTGCTCCAGGAAACCGACCTGGTGTTCAGCGGGACGACCTGCACCGGCGGCCGGGCACAGGCGATCGTCTACGCCACCGGGAATCGTACGGAACTCGGCCGCATCGCAGCACTCAGCCGGCGCTCGCACCGGGAGCAGAGCCCACTGGAGCACCAGGTCAAGAGGGTCGCCTGGTTCATCGCCGCGGCGGCGGTCGCCATGGGGGCGGTGTTCCTGGTGACCGGCGTGGCGGTGGGCCTGCCGCTCACCGACTCGCTGATGTTCGCCATCGGACTCCTCGTCGCCAACGTCCCCGAAGGCCTGCTGCCCATCATCACCCTCGCCCTGGCCGTGGGTGTCAGATCGCTGGCGCGCCGGGGCGCGGTGGTCAAGAGGCTCAGCGCGGTGGAGACGCTCGGCTCCACCAATGTCATCTGCACCGACAAGACCGGCACGCTGACCCGGAACAGCATGCGGCTCCAGAGCCTGTGGACCCCCGAGGAAGGAGACGCGGGTGGGCCGGGGACGGAGGAACTGTCCCGCGCCGCGGCCGTGTGCACGACCGTCACCCGCGACCCCGACGGGCAGCTGCACGGCGATCCGACGGAGATCGCCCTGGTCGTCGGTGCGGCCGACCGGGGGGTCTGCCCCGACCTCGCGGCACGCGACGCACAGCGGCGCGTCCTGTACCGGTTCGATCCCCGCCTCCGGATGATGTCCGTCGTCGACCCGGTCCCCGGCGGGGGTGACCGGCTGGTGCTCGTCGCCAAGGGTGCGCCCGAAGCCGTCCTGGCCCGGACCGTCACCGGCCCCGGACCGCCCGCCGGGCCGGCCGGGGAAGCCCGGGCCGCAGCCGACGACATGGCGCGCGACGGCATGCGCGTGCTGGCCGTCGCGACCCGCGCGATCGCGCCGGAGGCGATGCCGGTCCGTCGCGAGGACGCCGAAACCGGTCTCCGCCTCCTGGGGCTCGTCGGCCTCTACGATCCGCCGCGCCCGGAAGTGGCCGCCGCGGTACGGCGGTGCCACGAAGCGGGAGTCCGGGTGCACATCGTGACCGGCGACAACGGAGCCACCGCGGCCGCCGTCGCGCGGGAGGTGGGCATCGGCGAACCCGAGCTCCGCGTGGTCCCGGAGGCCGAGACGGTCAGCGACCCGGAACTCGACCGTCTGCTCGCGTCCGACAGCCCCGCGGAGATCGTCTTCGCCCGCTCCTCCCCCGAGACCAAGCTCAAGGTCGCGGACGCCCTGCGCCACCACGGACAGATCGTCGCGATGACCGGGGACGGCGTCAACGACGCCCCCGCACTCCACCGTGCCCACATCGGCGTGGCCATGGGCCGGTCCGGGACCGACGTCGCCCGTGAGGCCGCCACCATGGTGCTCACCGACGACAACTTCGCCACCATCGTCACCGCGATCGAGGCCGGCCGCCGGGTCTACGACAACGTCCGGAAGTTCATCGTCTACATCTTCGCCCACCTGACCCCCGAGGTCGTGCCCTTCGCGGTCTTCGCCCTCTCCGGCGGCGCCGTGCCCCTTCCGCTGACCGTGCTCCAGATCCTCGCCATCGACCTGGGCACCGAGACCCTCCCCGCCCTCGCCCTGGGCCGGGAACGCGCCGAACCCGGATCGATGAGCCGCCCGCCGAGGAAGAGCTCCCAGGGCGTGATCTCCCGCGACATGCTGATCCGTAGCTGGGGCTACCTCGGCACGGTCTCCGCCGCCCTCGCCATGTCCGCCTTCTTCTACGTCCTGTGGCGGGCCGGCTGGCAGCCGGGAGACCCCACCGGGACCGGCAGCCCGCTGCACGACGCCTATGTGACGGCCACCACCGCCACCTTCGCGGCGATCGTGACCTGCCAGATAGGCACCGCCTTCGCCGCCCGCACCGACCACGCCCCGCTCCGCGAGATCGGCCTCCTGACCAACCCCCTGCTGCTGGCCGGCATCGCCTTCGAACTCGCCTTCACCGCCGCCCTGATCTACGCCCCGCCCGTCCAGGGCGTCTTCGGCACCGCGGCCCTGCCCCTCGACGTGGTGCTCCTCGTCCTGACGTTCCCCGTCCTCGTATGGGGTACGGACGAGCTGCGCCGCGCCGTGCGGCGCCGGAGGTACACGAGCCGGCCCCGCTGAGCCACGGCGCCGACGCCGGCCGGCCCGCCTCGGGTGCGGTCACCCGGACGCGTCGCGGGCGTCCCCGCCCGGGGTGATCAGGCCCGTCTCGTAGGCGAAGACGACGGCCTGGACACGGTCGCGCAGGTCCAGCTTGGACAGGATGCGTCCGACGTGGCTCTTGACCGTGGTCGGGCTCAGGAAGAGCCGGGAGGCGAGTTCCGCGTTGCTGAGGCCCGTCGCGAGGAGGCGCAGCACTTCGCGTTCGCGCGGGGTCAGGCCGGACGGGTCGCGGTGCGGGGCGACGAACCGCGGCTCCTCGCGAGGGGCGAAGCGCTCGATCAGCCGCCGGGTGATCGAGGGCGCGAGGAGCGCGTCACCCGACCGCACCAGGCGCAGGGCGGCGACCAGTCCTTCGGGGGTGACGTCCTTGAGGAGGAAGCCGCTGGCACCGGCGGTGAGCGCGGCGTACACGTACTGGTCGAGGTCGTAGGTGGTGAGGATGACGACGCGGGTCTCCTGCAGACCGTCGTCGGCGAGGATGTGTTCAGTGGCCTCGATGCCGTCCATCCCCGGCATCCGGATGTCCATGAGCACGACGTCGGGCCGTGTGCGGCGGACCGCCGCGACGGCTTCCGCCCCGTCGGCGGCCTCGGCCGTCACGTCGATGCCGTCCGCCGTCAGGATCATCCTGAACCCGGTGCGCACGAGAGCCTGGTCGTCCGCGATGACGGCCCGCAGCGCCGGCCCGTCCGCCGTCATTCCACGCCCCGGGGGATGCGGGCCGTGACCCGGAAGCCGCCGCTGCCCGTCGGCCCCGCCACCAACTCGCCCCCGTACACGGCCAGTCGCTCGCGCAGCCCCATGAGGCCGCGGCCTCCGCTCTCCACCGGAGAGGAGCCCGGCGTGCCACCGGTGTCGGTGACCTCGATCCGCAGACCGTCGTCGGTGTGGCCGATGGACACGGACGCCTCCGCGCCGCGTGCGTGCCTCATCGTGTTGGTCAGCGCCTCCTGCACCACGCGGTACGCCGCCAGGTCCACCCCCGGTGGCAGCGGTTGCGGCGGCAGGGACAGGGCGACGCCCACGGGTGTCCCGGCCGCGCGTACCCGGGCGACCAGCGCGTCGAGCCGAGCGAGGCCCGGCTGCGGCTCCAGACCGTCGGGCCTCTCGTGGTCCGGCCCGGCCAACAGGCCCATGACGTGCCGCAGTTCGGCCATGGCCGCCCGGCCGCCCGCCTCGATGGCCAGCAGTGCCTCCTTGGACTGCTCGGGCACCACGTCCATCACCTTGCGGGCCGCGCCCGCCTGGATCACCATCACGCTCACATTGTGGGTCACGACATCGTGCAGTTCGGCGGCGATACGGGCACGCTCCTCCTCGACGGCCCGGCGGGTGGCCCGCTCCTGAGCCTCCCGCAGAGCGGCGACCCGTTCGCGGCTGGACTCCAGCCGCAGGTGCAGGAGGCGGACGAGGCTGGCCAGCATCCCGGCCACCAGCAGCACGAATCCCGGGCTGGACCACCCCGGGACCACGGGGTCCGCGTGGCGGAAGGCGTAACCGGACAGCACGGCGGCGAGCACCAGGACGGCGATCGCCAGGATCCGGTGCCGGCTGTGCACGACGGCGCTGTAGGCGGCGACCACGCAGGCCAGGACGGTGATCCACGAGGCCGAGCCGCCGATGGCCAGGCTCCCGCCGAGGACCGTCGCGAACACGGCCAGCGGGTACCGGCGCCGGAGCGCCAGCGGCAGCGTCGACACGACGACCAGCGCCCAGGGCACCGGGGGAAGGCCGTCCTCCACGGGCGCCCCGCCGGGGCCCGGCGGCGGCGGGGCCGGAACCCCGTTCCCCGTGTGCACTGCGGGCGGTTCGACGTCCATCGCCGTCCCACCGGCATGCCCCGCCGCGACGAACAGGGCGACGGCCGTCAGGACCAACGCCAGCAGGATGTCGGCCCCGACCGACCGTCCGGGCAGCGCGGCGGCTTCCGCCTCGGGGCGCAGCGCGTCCATGAGCTGCCGCCACCGACCGCGCCGGTCCTCCGTCTCCATCCGCACATTGTGCTGCGCGCCGCGTCCCGCCCGCGTCCGCCCCGGGGCTCGGGAACGTCGTCCGCGGGTCCTCATCCTCAGGGAGGAGGCCGCGGCCTTTTCGTCCTCGGGAAGGGTCTCGTACCCGCTCCGCGGCCGACGCGCCCGGCGGGCGGCGGTCCTAGGTTCACACGTCGGTGACGGCATGTCGCCCCTCGCGGCCCAAGGACAGGACGGACGGCTCGGATGAATCACGTGATCGAACTGGAGGGTGTGGCGAAGCGCTACGACGGCGCCGGTGCGCCGGCGCTCGGACCGCTCACGCTCGGCGTCGCCGAGGGCGAGGCCCTCGCCGTGACGGGACCCTCCGGCAGCGGCAAGTCCACGCTGCTGAACCTGGTCGCCGGTCTGGACAGGCCGACCGACGGCACCGTGACCGTGGCCGGACGACGCGTGGACCGGCTGAGCGAGCACGCCCTCGCCAGGTTCCGGCGCGCGCACATCGGCATCGCCTTCCAGTTCTTCAACCTCCTCGACGACCTCACCGTCATCGACAACATCCGGCTCCCCGCCCAGTTGACCGGGACCGGTCGGCGCGCGGCCGCGGCCCGCGCGGGCGAGCTGATGGAGATGCTGGGCATCCAGCAGCACGCCCACGCCTACCCGGGCCGGTTGTCGGGAGGGGAACGCCAACGGGTCGGCATCGCCCGGGCGTTGATCAACCGGCCCGAGCTGCTGCTCGCGGACGAGCCCACCGGTGCCCTCGACACCGCCGCGGGCCACGGGGTCCGCGACCTGCTGAGGGAGCTGCACCGCGGTGGCCAGACCATCGTGCTGGTGACCCACGACCTGGCACTGGCGGAGGCGTGCGCGAGCCGCACGATCCATCTGGTCGACGGCCGCCTCGTCCTCGACACGTATGCCCGGGACGCCCGATGAGCGTCTTCGGCGGGGGCGCGCCGGCCCGGGTCGCCCGGTCGGGGGCGGGCCGGCAGCGCGTGCGGACCGTGGTGATCGCCGTGGCCACGATGATGGCCGTCGCCTCGGCCGTGGTCGCCGGGACGCTGATGGTCGTGGCGGCCGCGCCCTTCGACCACGCCTTCGACAAGCAGCGGGGCGCGCACCTCACGGCCCGGTTCGATCCGGCCCGGGCGGGTGCCGCGCGGCTCGCGGAGACCGGAAGGCTGGACGGCGTCACCGCGAGCGCGGGTCCGTACCCGTCCACGACGATCCGTCCCGTGGGCCGTTCGGGTTTCCCGCTGCCGGCGCTGACCCTGGTCGGGCGGTCCGATCCGCACGGTGCGGTGGACCGGGTGGAACTGACGTCCGGCAGGTGGGCGCGCGGGGCGGGCGAGATCGTGCTCGGCTCGTCGTTCGAGGGACCGGGCGTCGAGATCGGCGCGGTCCTCAAGGCGTCGGACACCGCGAACGCGCCGGCCCTCTCCGTCGTCGGCTTCGCAAGGTCGAGCAGCGGGACGGCGGACGCCTGGAGCACCCCGGCGCAGATCGGCCCGCTGGCGGCGCGGGGCCACCCGGTCACGAGCCAGATGCTCTACCGCCTGGAGTCGGCGGACACCAGGGAGCAGGTCCTCGCCGGCCGGGCCGGGATCGCCGCCGCGGTGCCTTCCGGCGCGCTGCTGGGTACGCAGTCGTGGCTGGACGCCAGACACGCCGCGGGCCGGGGCGCTGCGGCGACCGTCCCGTTCGTGACGGCTTTCGGCGTGCTCGGCATCGTGATGTCGGTGATCATCGTCAGCAGCGTCGTCAGCGGTGCGGTCGGCACCGGTCTGCGCAGGATCGGCATCCTCAAGGCCATCGGCTTCACGCCGGGCGAGGTCGTCCGCGCGTACGTGGCGCAAGCCCTGGCCCCGGCCTGCGTGGGCATCGTCGCGGGGGTCCCGCTGGGCAACCTCCTGGCGGTGCCGATGCTGGCGGACACGGAGTCGGTGTACGGCACCGTGTCGCTCACGGTGGCCTGGTGGGTGGACGTCGCGGTGCCGGCCGCCGCACTCCTCGTCGTCGTGCTCGCGGCACTGGTCCCCGCGCGGCGGGCCGGAAGGCTCCCCACGGTCGAGGCGATCGCGGTCGGCCGGGCGCCGCGCACCGGGCGCGGGCGGCGGGCGCACCGGACGCTGGGGCGGCTGCCGCTGCCCAGGCCGGTGACCTACGGCCTCGCGACCCCCTTCACGCATCCGGTGCGTGCCCTCGCGATGCTGCTCGCGGTCGCGTTCGGCACGGTCGCGACGACCTTCGCGGTGGGGCTGACCTCGTCCCTGACCGCGGTCGGCTCCTCCCAGGACCCCGAGAGCCGTGCCGCGGTCACCGTCACCACCGTCAGGGCGCCCGCCGCGGCACCCCCTCCGCCGCCACCCGTCGTGGGTGACGACGGGCCCCCGTCACCCGCCGGAGGCGGTGAGGAGCCCCCGTCACCCGCCGTGAGCGGCGGTACGGCGGCCGGTGCCTCCCGTCCCGCGGCCGCCGACCCGGCGAAGGTGCGGTCCGCCCTCGCGTCCCGGGCGGGCGTGGAGTCGTACTACGGCAAGCTCCGGACCGAGGTCGCCGTGGCCGGGGTCTCCGGCGCCGTCCGGGCCTCCCTCTACGAAGGCGACGCGCGCGACGGCCACCACGCGCTGCTCTCCGGGCACTGGATCACCGGCAGGGGGCAGATCGTGGTACCCACCCGCTTCCTGGAGCGCACCAGCACCGAGGTCGGCGACACGGTGCGCCTCACGTACCGGGAGCGGAGCGCCGACCTGCGGATCGTGGGGGAGTCCTTCGACACGTCGGGCAACGAGCCGGAGGTCCACGCCGACATGGCCGACTTCCCCCCGGCCCGGCCCGACACCTTCCTCGTCGAGGTGAAGCCCGGTGTTCCCGCCGAGGAGGTCGCCCGGGAGCTCGCGGCGCTGGTGCGGCCGCTGGGCGGCGACGCCACGACCGTCCCCCCGGCGGAGCGCGGAGGTGTCCTCCTCCTCATGGACGCGCTGGCCCTGCTGCTGACCCTCCTGCTGGTCTGCGTGGCCGGCCTGGGCATTCTCAACTCCGTCGTCCTCGACACCCGGGAACGCGTCCACGATCTGGGGGTCTGCAAGGCGATCGGCATGACGCCGCGGCAGACCGTGGGCCTGGTGCTCGCCTCGGTGGGGGCCCTCGGGGTGGTCGGCGCCCTGCTCGGTGTGCCGGCGGGGTACGTGCTGCACGGCCTGGTCGTGCCGGCGATGGGACGCGCCGTGGGGACCGGCATGCCGGCGGCCGTCCTCGACGTGTACACGCCGGTCGGGCTGCTCCTGCTGGGGCTGGGCGGCGTCGTGCTCGCCCTGCTGGGCGCGCTGGTCCCGGCCGGCTGGGCCGCCGGGACCCGTGCGGCGACAGCGCTGCGCACCGAGTAGCCGGGCGGTGCCCCGGCCGGTCCGGCAGGCCGCCGGGCGCGGAGGCCGGGCTCGGCAGCCGGACGCCCCCGGGCCCGCCGGCGCGACGCACGTGTTCGTGGCGTCGGCCGGACGGGCCCGGGGTGCGGCGAGGCGTGGCGTCAGCCCTGCTTGCCCCGCCCGGTGAGCGCGTCACGGACCCGGTCGACCATCCCGGCACCCGGCGCGAGGATCTTGTTGAGCGGCGGGGTGTCCGGGGCGGCGGGGTGCGGGCGGGTCGGCGCGGTCTCCTTGGCCCGCCGCACCTTCTCACCCAGCTCGGTGAGCATGCCGGGCGGGCACACCTCGGCCAGCAGAGGGAAGAGACGGTCCTCCTCGTCCCTGACGTGCTCGGTGACCGACGCCTTCAGCCGGCTGACCAGACCGTCGAACTCCGCGTCGCCGGGCCGGCAGCCCTCCAGTTCCTTCAGCAGGCGCTCCACCTCGCCGTGGTCGGCGATCTCCTTGTCGGCGAGGTCGTCACCACCGTCCACGTAACGGCGGACCACCGGATACAGGTGCTCCTCCTCGGCCACCGCGTGGCGGATCAGCTCCATGGTGAGCCGGTCGGCGAGCACGCGGCGTTCGGAGTCGTCCCCGGTGTGCGTCTGGATCTGCGCGAACAGGGCGTCCACCTCCCGGTGGTCCGCCGTGAGTTCCTCGATGACGTTTCCTCCGTGGCCCATCTTCGGGGCTCCCTTCCGTTGCGGGGTGATCACTGTGCTGGTCGCCGTATGCCGGTGCCCCGCGGTCCGCCGGTCACACGGCCCGGTGGGCGGCCCGTGGCGGCCCGTGGGCGGCGGGGACGGACAGTGCCCGGCGTTCATGCCTGCCACGGCGGCTCCCCGGTTCCCCGCCGGGGAAGCGCCGCTCACCCGGACGGCCGACGGCGGGGCTCATGTGCGCATCCTGTGACCCACGTGAACGTTCGATGCGTACTGCTGGATCTTCCGGGCAACCGGAGGTCAGAAGTGCGGGGTCGCCGCACACGGAACCAACGGGAGTCCCCTTGACGGTGCGTATCGGGGTGGAAGAGGAATTCCACGTACTCGATGTAGAGACCGGCGAACTCGTCCCCCGTGCCGAGACTGTGCTCCGCGGCCTGCCGGAGAAGCGCTTCACCGCGGAACTCCTGCAGTCCGCCGTGGAGACGAACAGCGACGTGCACACCACGCTCGACGGCCTGCTGGCGGACCTGCGCCGGGCGCGCGGCGACCTGAGGGACGCCGCGAGCCGGCACGGACTGGCGGTGGTGGCGGCCGGGACGGTCCCCTTCCTCCCCGAGGGGGCGGCACGGGTGACCCCGGACAGCCGGTACCGGCGCATGGTCGGGGAGTACGGGCTGGTGGCGCAGGAGCAGTCGATCTGCGGTCTCCACGTCCACGCGGAGGTGCCCGAGCGTGACACGGCGGTCCGGATGATGTGCCTGATCGCCCCCTGGATACCGGCCCTGCTGGCGCTCTCGGCCAGCTCGCCGTTCTGGAAGGGCGCGGACACCGGTTACGCGAGCTGGCGCACGATGGTGTGGCAGCGCTGGCCCACCTCCGGGCCGGTCGGCTGCTATCCGGACGCCAGGGCGTACCAGGCGGCGGTGACGGAGCTGATCGACTCCGGCGTGGTCAGCGACCCCGGGATGATCTACTACGACCTGCGGCCCTCGGACCACCAGCCCACGCTGGAGCTGCGGGTGTGCGACGCGGCCCCGCGGGCCGAGACGTCCGTCCTGATCGCCGCGCTCTTCCGGGCCCTGGTCATGCGGGCCGGCGCGCGACTGGCCAACGAGCCCGTGCCCCGCTGCCCCGGGCGCCACGAGTGGCTGCGGGCGGCCACCTGGCGGGCCGCGCGGTCCGGCCTGGAGGGCGACCTGATCGACCCGGTCTCCCGCCGGCCGGCGCCCGCGGCCCGGGTGATCCGGACGATGCTGACACGGCTGCGCGCCGAACTCGAGGCGTGCGGCGACTGGGAGACGGTGTCCGACCTCACCGACAGGGCGCTGGTCGAGGGAAGCGCCGCGCACCGGATCCGGCAGGTCGCCGCGGGCGAGGACCTGCTGGCCGCCATCGACGAGCTGGCCGTCCTGACCGGTGGCGGCGAGCGCTCCCGGCGACGCCCGGCCGCCCACGCGCTGTCCGGCGCCCCGGCCGCACTGCACCGCGGCCACGTGGAACCCATCGGGGGCTGACCGGCCGGCGGGCCGGCCCGCCCCCGGGTCCCGCGCGGGACGCCCCTCGCGGGACCGTCCCGCGGGCGGGCGCGGCCTCCTTCTACGAGTTCGACGAGTTCGACGCGTTCTCGGCGCGTACGGCAACCTCCTGCGTCCCCGGCGGCAACCAGGCAGGGATCGACCCCTCGTCATGGAACGGATGTCGCAGATGAGTTCACCACGCCGTACGCCCCGGCACCGCAGACCACGCACGGCCCTCGCGGTCGGCCTGCCCCTGGCGCTGGCAGCCTCCGGGGTGCTGGCCTACGGGTCGGTGTTCGGGCTGGGACCGGGGGAGGAGGACAGGGCCGCGGCGGCGGAGGCGCCCGCCTGGGCCACCGCCACGGCCGATGGGTTCGCCTCGGTCGACGCCCTCGGGCAGAGGGGCACGTACGGCGGCCGGGGCGGCCGGACCGTCACCGTCAGGACGCTCGCCGATCTGGAGAGGTACGCCACCGCCCCGGAGCCGTACGTCATCGTCGTCGCCGGGACCATCGACATGGCGCCCGTCGGCAAGGAGATCAGGGTCGCCTCGGACAAGACGATCATCGGCTCCGGGACCGTGGGCCACATCGTCGGTGGGGGCTTCTTCCTCGGCCCGGGCGTCCACAACGTCATCATCCGCAACCTGACGATCAGGGACTCGTACCAGGGCGTCTGGAACGACAAGGAACACGACTTCGACGCCATCCAGATGGACGGCGCCCACCACGTGTGGATCGACCACAACGACCTGCGGCACACCGCCGACGGGCTGATCGACGTCCGCAAGGACAGCACGTACGTCACGGTGTCCTGGAACAGGCTGAGCAACGCCAACAAGGCCTTCGGCATCGGGTGGACCCAGAACCTCGTCACCGACATCACGGTCCACCACAACTGGATCCGCGAGACGGAGCAGCGCAACCCCTCCACGGACAACGCGGCCCACGCGCACCTCTACAACAACCTCATGGAGGACGCCCCGGGCACGGCCGTCACGTCCTCCTACGGCAACTACGCGCGCGGCAGGACGCGGATGCTGCTGGAGAACTCCGTCTTCCAGGGCATGCGCAACCCCGTGATCCGCGACGCCACCGCCGCCCTCGTGCAGCGCGGCAACGTCTTCTCCGGCACGAGCGGACGCAACGAGAGCGGCGGAGGGGCGGCCTTCGACCCGAAGAAGTACTACGGCTACACCCCGGACGCGGCCCGCGACGTGCCGGGGCTGGTGAAGTCCGGTGCCGGGCCGAGGAGTTCTCTGGGCAGGGCGGCCGCCACCACCGCCACCACGGCCGCTCCCGCCGCCGCTCCCGCCGCCAGGACCCTCACCGTCGCCAAGGACGGCACCGGCCAGTACCGGACGGTCCAGGCCGCCGTGGACGCCGTACCCGCCGGCAACACCACCCGCGTGGTCGTCTCCGTCAAGCCGGGCACGTACCGGGAGACGGTGAACGTCCCCGCGAACAAACCGCACGTCACCATCGAGGGCAGCGGGGCGAGCCGCAAGGACACGGTCATCGTGTACGGCAACGCGGCCGGCATGCGCAAGCCGGACGGCTCCGGCACGTACGGCACCCCCGGCAGCGCCACGGTGGCCGTCCGGTCCGACGACTCGCGGCTCCGCAACCTCACCGTCTCCAACGACTTCGACGAGGCCGCGAACCAGTCCCTCAAGGACCAGCAGGCGGTCGCCCTGCTCACCACCGCGGACCGGATCGTGCTCGACGGCCTGATCGTCACCGGCGACCAGGACACCCTGGAGCTGGAGACCGCGGCCAAGGACAAGCCCGGTCGCGTCTACGTCACCAACTCCTACGTCGTGGGCAACGTCGATTTCATCTTCGGCCGGGCCACCGCCGTCATCGACCGGTCGGTCATCACCCTCAAGAAGCGCTGGAACGGCACGTCGGCCGGCTACGTCACCGCCCCGAGCACACCGGCGGGCCGCAACGGCATCCTCATCAACCGCTCCACCGTCGACGGCGACGTGGCCGCCGGCTCCTTCCACCTCGGCCGCAACTGGCACCCCGGCGGCGACAGGACGGTCGACCCCCAGGCCACCGTCCGCGACTCCCGGCTCGGCGCCGCGATCAAGCGCACGCCCTGGACCGACATGGGCGGCTTCTCCTGGAAGGAGGACCGCTTCGCCGAGTACATGAACACCGGCCCCGGCGCCGGTCCGAGGAGCACCGAGCGGCCCCACCTGACCGACGCCCAGGCCGCGTCCCAGGAGGTCTCCGACTGGCTGGGCGGCTGGACCCCGTAGACGCCGGCGCCGGGCGGGAGCAGGTGTACCGGCCGGGGATCCGGGCACATGGACGGGGCCACCCGTTCAGAGAGGACGCCACGAACCCATGCCCGATCCGCGTCACCTGAGAGTCGCACTCGCGCGCTTCGCCGATGTACGGATCACGCTGCTGCACCGTGAGGACCCCGGCCTCCGGCGCGAACTCGACGAGATCAGCCGGGCCCTGTGCGCCATGACCGGAACCGCGACCATCGACGACGCCCTCCCGGCCGCCGACGCCATGCTCGCCCGGTCGTCGCGGCGGCGCCCCGCCCCGGCGGGCGGCGCCGCTGCGGCCGGCATGGTGACCGCAGCCTGACGCGAGCCGGCCGCGGCCGCACGGCGGCCGGCACGTCACGCCTCACGACGGTTCCGTCCGGCCGAACAGGCCCGCGTGGCCGGGCGGCAACTGGGTGAGGATGCGCCGCAGAAGGGCGTCGTCGGCCGCTTCCGCGATGGTCGACAGCACCGCTGTGACGGCCCGGCGGGCGTACAGCGTGCCGCCCTGGTCGCAGTCGTCGACCGCCGCCACGAAGCCCTCCGGCGTCAGCGGTTCCCTGGCGGGCGGCACGCCGATGAGCAGCGGCGCGCACTCCGGGGGCAGCAGCCGCGCGAGGTCCGTCCGGTCGGTGCCCACCAAGTGCGCCCCCAGGACCCCCAGTACGCGCTCCAGCGCACCGGCCGCCTCCTGCCGTACGGCGTAGCCCCCGCGGGTCTGGACCTGATCGAGCACCGTCTCCAATGACCTGTCCATGTGCCACTCCCTGCTCGTGCGCTCCGACGTGATGGGGGTCGCGCCCCGTTCGGTCACCGGTGCGCGACCGGTGAGCGACCCTCTACCCGGCATCACGCAGAGCAATCACCTGGTTACGGCGAATGACGCCCCCCTGGGCGGTCGCGCAAACGGATTGCCGACGGCACGCCCGGTCGGATAGGAAGCGGGCATGCTGAAGGGGACCAGGGTCGGGCTCAGGGCCCGGCGCGAGGACGACCTGCCGATCCTGCTGACCGAGCTCCATGACGACGTGGTCAACTCCTCCCGGTCCGAGGGCGGGCCGTGGCGCCCGCTGTCACCCGGCTCGAAGGATCCGCGGCTCGTGGTGGACGACCAGGAGCGCGGCCGCGTCCAGTTCTCCGTGGTGGAACTGGCGGGCGGCACGCTGATCGGCACCGCGGGGCTGTGGGGCATCGACGACCACAACCGGTGCGCGCACATCGGGCTCGGCCTGTTCCCGTCCGCCCGCGGCAAGGGCTACGGCACCGACGTGGTCGCGGTGCTGTGCCACTACGGTTTCGTCGTGCGCAACCTCCAGCGCATGCAGATCGAGACGCTGTCGGACAACACCGCGATGCTGCGCTCCGCCGAGCGCAACGGCTTCGTCCGCGAGGGCGTGCTGCGTTCCTCGTCCTGGGTGATGGGCGCCTTCATGGACGAGGTCGTGCTCGGTCTCCTCGTCCGGGACTGGAGGCCGGGCGCGAAGGGCTGAGACGGGGCGTGCCCGGCGTCCCCTCCGCGTCTTCCGCCCCGAGCCCAGGGGCCGGAAGCTCAGCGGGAGTTCAGCGGCAGTTCAGTGGGAGTTCAGCGGCTTTCCTGGGCGTTCGCGCCGGCGTGGGCGCGGGCGTGAGCGTGGGCGTGGGCGTCGGTGACCTCGGCGGGTGCCGCCGGCAGCGGGTGCTCCCCGCCCCCGGCCGAGCGCGTGAAGTAGTCCGCGTCCTTGGGGCGCGGCGCGGTCGCCCGCGGGCGGGGTGCCGGTTCCAGGTGCGGTATGTACTTCGAGCACTGGACGTACGCCTCCTCCACGGTGACGTGCACCCACATCTCCGGCCGGCGTCCCGGAGCCGGCTCCTCGGGAAGGTGCGGGTGTCTGCGCCGCTGCTCCTCGTCGCCGCACAGCCGGGCCGTCCCGTTGACGTGCAGTCCTATGTGATGGTGCGTGAAGTCCATGAACAGCATGCCGATGTGGGGGTTCTCGACGATGTTCCCCGCACCGGCCATCACACCGTTCCCGCGGTACTCGGGGTAGGTGAGCGTGCGCGCGTCCAGGTCGATCACGAACCCGGGCGGCCCGGCGCGGAAGCCGGCGTCGCATGTGCCGTCGGCACCCGCGGTGGAGAGGAAGACCATGGACTGGCGGCGCAGGAAGTCGCGCATCTCGGCGGTGAGGAACGGTTTCACCTGGCGGTCGTAGAAACCGGAGGCCCGGTCGGCGGTGCCGAGGTACTGCTGGAGCAGGCGTTCGCCCTGCGTCCCGGGGAGGTGGTGCGTGGTCACGTCGGATCGGTTCTTCCTGTTCGAGCGCGGGGAGGGATCCACCGAGGAACCCGGGGCGAGGACGTGCGGTGGATCGTGTGCCGGGAACGCGCTCATGGAGCACCGCCGAGCCTCGCCGAGGGTCAGTGGTACCCCGGGGACTGGCGGGACATGTCAACCGGTCCATGGAGATCCTGCGCAGCCGCGTCACCCACCGCCTCCCCGCGGCGGCCCGTACGCGACCCGGGCGTGGAGGAACCCGGGCGGGGGCGGGCCGCCGGGTTCACGTCGGCGTGTCGATCCCGGTCACCGCCGCCGGCCCGGTCGGAGCGTCGTCCTCCGCGTAACCGGCCTCGCGCAGAGCCTCGGTCGCCGTCCGCCTCGCGGCCTCCTCGGCACTGTGGCTGTCATGGGCCTCGACCTCCAGGCGCACGCTGAAGGTGCCGTTCTCGTTGACGGTGAGGACGTCCAGTTCCTCCGCCCGGCCCAGTGACGTCTGCCTCGGGTCGGCGGGGCGCAGCTTCCGTACGAGAACGGACCGGGCCTCGTCGGTCAGCTCCCGCAGGAAGGTGCCCGGAATGGTGATGACGTACGTGGTCACGTTCTCTCCTCGGTTCGACGCGTACGCCGACGGATCCGTGGCGCGTCCCCTATCTATGTCCTGCCCCCCGACCCCGTATGCGGGGTACACGTATGGGCGGCGGAAGCCGGGGTACCGGCTGACATGTCGAGACCACACGTGGTGAAGGAGACCGGCGTGCTGATGGCCCACCCCGCAGTCCTCAACGACCTCGTCGAGCAGTACGAGGCGCTGCAAGCCCTGCACGGCGAAGCGGGTGCTCCGGACGTGCGCAGGCGCATGGAGGACGTCGCCTACACCCTGTGCGTCTCCACCGGGACCCGGGACGTCGACGCCGCCCTCACGGCCGCCCGGAACCGCCTCCTGGCGGCGGGTACCGGCGCTCGCCCCCAGCACGCCTCCCTCCAGCCGTCCTGAGAGCGGCCCCGGACGTCCGGGGCCGCTCGGCCGGCGGTGCCGGCCCCTACCGGCCCAGCCAGAGGTCCGGTCCGAAGACCTCGTAGTGGATCCTCTCGGCGGGCACGCCGCGTCGCAGCAGGTCGCCGCGGACCGTCCGCATGAAGGGCAGCGGGCCGCACAGGTAGGCGGTGAGCCCCGCCGGGAGGTCCAGGGCGTCCACGTCGACGCGGCCGGCCGTCGACGCCTCCGGCGCCCGCTCGCCGGGCTCCTCGTACCAGAGGTGCAGCCGCGCGTCCGGGAGCGACGCGACCAGGGCCGCCTGCTCGTCCCGGTGGGCGTGGCGGTCGGGGGAGCGGTCGGCGTGGACCACCGTCACCGGGCGGGCCGAACCGGTGGCGGACAGGTGACCGAGCATGGACAGCACCGGGGTGACGCCGATGCCCGCGGACGCCAGCAGCAGCGGGCCGTCCCCCTCCGGCAGGACCAGGTCGCCGAACGGGGCGGTGACGTCGAGCACGTCCCCGGGCCGTGCGTGCGCGTGGAGCCAGGACGACACCTCGCCGTCCGGGTGCGCCGCGTCGTGGACCCGCTTGACGGTGATGCGCCAGTCGGACCGGCCGGAAGCGGCGGAGAGGCTGTACTGGCGGATCTGCCGGGCCCCGTCGGGGAGTTCGACCCGCACGCCGACGTACTGGCCGGGCCGGAAGGACCGGGCCGGCCGGCCGTCGGCGGGGCGCAGCACGAAGGACGTGGCGTCCTCCGTCTCCCGGTGCCGCCCGACGACCTCCATCCGGCCCCAGACCTCGCCCTCGGCGACGCCCGCCTCCTGGTAGAGGCGTGCCTCGACGGCGATGAGCGCGTTGGCCATCAGCCAGTACACCTCGTCCCACGCCCGGGCGACCTCGGGCGTGACGGCGTCGCCGAGCACGTCGGCGATCGCCGCGAAGAGGTGGCGGTGGACGGTCTTGTACTGGTCGGAGGTGATCCCGAGGGAGGCGTGCTTGTGCGCTATCCGCGCGAGCATCGCGTCCGGGCGGCTGTCCGGTCTGTCCAGCAGCATGCCGGCGAACGCCGCGATGGATCCCGCCAGCGCCTTCGGCTGCTCCCCGTTGGCCTGGTTGCCCCGGTTGAACAGGTCCCGCAGCAGCTCCGGGTGGGCGTCGAACAGCTTCCGGTAGAACAACTCGGTGATCTCCCCGATGGCGGCGCCGACCACCGGGAGGGTGGCGCGTACGACGGGGGCGGACTGCTCGGAGAGCACGGCGACTCCTTAATTGGTTAAAGATCTTCGTATTTTTGGGTGCGGCGAGGTGGGCGGGTGGTGGGGGTGGGGTGCGGGGGGCTGGTGTGCTTGCCCGTGGGCGTCGGTGCGGGTGTGGGGTGGATGTGTGTCGTAGGGGTCAGTCCGCCGGGCGGCCGACGAGTCCGATCAGGACCGGCCCGGTGGGGGAGGCGACCAGGTCCGCCACGGTCAGCGGATCGAGCGTGGCGTAGAACGCCTCCTGTGCGTCGCGCAGCGCCCGTCGCAGCCGGCAGGCACCGCGCAGCGGGCACGGCGAGTCGCCCTCGCAGGCGACGACCTCGCCCTCGCCCTCGAGTTCCCGTACGAGCCGGCCGACCGAGGACCGCCGTCCGGCGTCGGTCAGGGCCAGCCCGCCGCCGCGCCCGCGCCGGGCCTCGACCACGCCCATGTGCTGCAGGCGGGCGACGGCCTTCGCCACGTGCGTGTAGGGCACGGCCATGGCCTCCGCCACCTCCCGCGTGGTCAGGGCGTCGCCGTCCTCCGCGACCGCCAGACGCATCACGGAACGCAGGGCCAGGTCGGTGAACTTGGTCAGCCTCACGGTCGGGACGCTAGCAAATGCGCATACGAAATTCCTATTTGCATGCGCCGCCGATCCTGTGGGGTGCGTCACGCCGGGACCCATGGCGGGCAAACCCCCGCCATGGGTCCCGGCGAGGGCCCGCGGGGTGGCCCGTCCGGCCCTTCCCGCCCCCGTACCGCCCGTGTCACGGTGCTGCGCGGCGGCACACGCACGACCATGGAGTGCGCGTCCCCCGGGTGATCCGGAGGGCGCGCCCCCGGGCCGCCAGGAGGCGTCCGCGTACCGCGCGAGGGCACACGCCCGGTGACGACACACGGCCGGTCCGCCGGACGGCCCGCGCCCACCCACAGGACGGAGGCAGCATGCGCAAGGACGAGGACCCGGACGGCGTACCCCTGACCGACGAAGAACTCGACGCGCTCGACGCCCACTGGAGGGCGGCCAACTACCTGTCCGTCGGGCAGATCTACCTGATGGACAACCCCCTGCTGCGCAAGCCGCTGGAGCCGGAGCACATCAAGCCCCGGCTGCTCGGGCACTGGGGCACGTCACCCGGCCTCAACCTCGTGCACACCCACCTCAACCGGGTGATCCGGCGCCACGGCCTCGACGCCCTGTGCGTCTGGGGGCCCGGGCACGGCGGCCCGGCCGTGCTCGCCAACGCCTGGCTGGAGGGCAGCTACAGCGAGACCTACCCCGACGTGAGCCGCGACGAGGAAGGCATGGCCCGGCTGTTCCGCCAGTTCTCCTTCCCCGGCGGCGTGCCGAGCCACGTCGCCCCGGAGACCCCGGGGTCCATCCACGAGGGAGGGGAACTGGGCTACTCCCTGTCGCACGCGTACGGCGCCGCGCTGGACAACCCGGACCTCCTCGTCGCGTGCGTCATCGGTGACGGCGAGGCCGAGACCGGACCGCTCGCCGCGTCCTGGCACTCCGACAAGTTCCTCGACCCGGTCCACGACGGGGCCGTCCTGCCGATCCTCCACCTCAACGGCTACAAGATCGCAAACCCCACCGTGCTCGCCCGCATCCCGGAGGCGGAACTCGACGAGCTGCTCCGGGGGTACGGCCACGACCCCCTCCACGTCACCGGCGACGACCCGCGCCAGGTCCACCGGGCGATGGCGGCCGCGATGGACACGGCCGTCGACCGCATCCGCCGCATCCAGCGCCAGGCCCGCACCGGCACCGGCGCAGGCACAGGCGCAGGAACAAGCGCAGACGCGGACACGGGCAGCACCGGAGCCGGGGCCGGCGGACCGGACGGGCGGCCGCGCTGGCCCGTCATCGTCCTGCGCACCCCCAAGGGCTGGACCGGCCCCGCGGAGGTGGACGGCCTCCCCGTCGAAGGCACCTGGCGCTCCCACCAGGTCCCGCTGTCCGCGGTGCGGGAGGACCCGGCGCACCGCGAACAGCTGGAGGCCTGGCTGCGCTCCTACCGCCCCGACGAACTGTTCGACGAGCGAGGCGGGCCGCGGGAGCGGGTGCTCGCCTGCGTACCGGACGGCGAGCGCAGGCTGGGCGCCACCCGGCACGCCAACGGCGGCCTGCTGCTGCGGGAGCTGCCCCTCCCGCCGCTCGAACACTTCGCCGTCGCCGTGGACCGGCCGGGCGGCACCCGGCACGAGCCGACCGGGGTCCTCGGCGGCCTGCTGGAGGCCGTCATGGCCGCCACCGCCGACCGCCGCGACTTCCGGCTCGTCGGCCCGGACGAGACCGCCTCCAACCGCCTCCAGGCCGTGTACGGAGCCAGCGGCAAGGCCTGGCAGGAACCGCTCCTGGACACCGACGAACACCTCGACCGGCACGGCCGGGTGATGGAGATCCTCTCCGAACACACCTGCCAGGGCTGGCTGGAGGGCTACCTCCTCACCGGCCGCCACGGACTGTTCTCCTGCTACGAGGCGTTCGTCCACATCGTCGACTCCATGGTCAACCAGCACATCAAATGGCTGAGGACCGCCCGTACGCTCCCGTGGCGGGCGCCCATCGCCTCCCTCAACTACCTGTTGACGTCCCACGTGTGGCGCCAGGACCACAACGGCTTCTCGCACCAGGACCCCGGTTTCGTCGACCACGTCCTCAACAAGAGCCCCGAGGTCGTCCGGGTCTACCTGCCGCCGGACGCCAACACCCTGCTGACCGTCGCCGACCACGCGCTGCGCAGCCGCGACCAGGTCAACGTGATCGTCGCCGGCAAGCAGCCCTGCTTCGACTGGCTCTCCCTCGACGACGCCCGCGCCCACTGCGCCCGCGGCGCCGGCGTGTGGGAATGGGCGGGCACCGAGGACGGCACGCGTGAGCCCGACGTGGTCCTCGCCTGCGCGGGCGACGTACCCACCGAGGAGGTGCTCGCGGCGGCGGCACTGCTGCGGCGCCACCTGCCGGGCCTCGCGGTCCGGGTGGTGAACGTCGTCGACATGACCCGGCTCATGCCCCACGAGGAGCACCCCCACGGCATGACCGACGGGGAGTACGACGCCCTCTTCACCCGCGACAAGCCGGTGATCTTCGCGTACCACGGCTACCCGTGGCTGGTGCACCGCCTGGCCTACCGCCGCGCCGGGCACCCGAACCTCCACGTACGCGGCTACAAGGAGGTCGGCACCACCACGACCCCCTTCGACATGGTCGTGCGCAACGACCTCGACCGCTACCGCCTGGTGATGGACGTGATCGACCGCGTGCCCGGTCTCGCCGTGCGGGCCGTGGGCGTACGGCAGGCCATGGCGGACGCCCGCGTCCGCCACCACGACTGGATCCGCGCACACGGCAGCGACATGCCCGAGGTCACCGACTGGACGTGGGCCGGCTGAGCCGGGGCCCGGAGCGTCCGGGAGCGGCCCGGCGGTCCGGCGGGTCCGGGAGCGTCCCGGCGGCGAGAAGGTGCGTGCCTCCCTCCCCTCACGAGAAGGAGGCATGTACGCCGCCGGGGCGGGCACAAGGTCCTCACGCCCCGCCGCGTTCCCCCCCCTCGCGGTCGGGGCGTTTCACCTTCCCGGGCCCGGTGAGGCTCGGTGAACGGCCGCACATGTGCGGTGCGCGCCGTGCGTCCCGTAGCGTCGGCGTCCACGTGCCACATGGCGACGGGGAGGGTGACCATGGTCGACACGCGCTCGCGGCGGTACGCAAGGGCCGCCCGCCGGATGTTCTGGTCCGGCATCGTCCTGTTCCTCGTGGGGCTGGCCGCGCTCGGTGCCGCGCGGACGGACGGGGCCACCACCTGGCGGTGCGACCCCAGGTGCCGCCGGGTGACCGGTAGTTGGGAGAGCGTCGAGGTGGCGGGTGCGGTCGTCGCGGGGCTCGGAGGACTGCTCTGGGCGGCGGCCGTGCTGATGGCCACCCTCCGCCGCCCGGCCCGACGTCCCTGATCCCCACCCGTCCCCGCGCGTGCCGGACCGTACCCTCACCCGCCCGTACCGGCGCGCGTCTTCGGGGGCGCGGGCCGGTCCTTCTCGGTGGCGACGGCGGACGCGGAGAGGAGCGTGGCGGCGGCGAGCCCGCCCCACAGGGCGGTCGGACCGTGCGGCGCGAGCGCGGTGATGGCCGCCGGGGACACGGCTAGGCCGAAACCGGTGGACAGCTCGAAGCGGGCCAGGGTGCGTCCCAGTACGGGGGCCGGGGCGAGGGCGGTGACGAGCGCGGTGGCACTGCCGGCGTAGACGATCTCCCCGAGCGTGCAGACCACGGACACCGCGGCGACGGCCGGAGCGCCCCAGCCCCCGCCCAGTGACGTGGCCGCCAGGAAGCCGAGGTAGGACGCGGCGAGCACCACCCCGGCCAGCGCCAGCACCGTCCGCCGGGCGAAGCGGGACAGCAGGACGGTGAGCGGGACCTGCAGGGCCACCACCAGCACCGTGTTGGTCACGAAGATGGCCGCGGACCACACGGGGGACGCGTGCAGCTGGGTCACCAGGACGAGCGGGAGCGCGATCTCGGGGACGTTGAGGCAGAAGACGTACACCACGTTGGCGGCCAGCAGGGCCCGCATCCGGGGCGCGGGCCCGCCCGCCCCGTCCCCGTCCGTCGTCCCGTCCCCGTCCGTCGCCCCGTCACCGTCCGGGGGTGCGGCCGGCCGGGCGCGCAGGTGCACCGACCGGGCCAGCGCCGCGGCGGTCAGGTATGCGAGCCCCGTCACGGCGGCCAGCGCCTGAAGCGCGGCGGCCCCGCCCGCCAGGCACGCGGTGGCCAGGAGCGCCCCGACGCCCAGGCCGGCGTTGCGCAGGGCGCGGCCCGCCGCGAGGGTGGCGTCCCGTTCCCGGCCGTGGGCGACCGTCGCCACGAGAGCCGCATGGGCCGCGGGCCACGCCTGGTTGCCCGCCCCGAGCACGAGCGCGGCCGCCGCGAACGGCCAGACGTGCCCCGCGGGGGCGGCCAGCAGCAGCACCACGCCCAGCGCCCGCACCAGCATCGACGCCGCCACGACCGTGCTGCGTGCGCCCCGGTCCAGCCACCGGCCCACCGCCGGTATGCACAACAGGCCCACGACCACGCCGACCGTCATGGCGATGCCGGTGGCCGGCGCGGACAGCCGCAGCACCATCACCCCGTAGAGGAGCAGGAACGGCCGCAGCAGGCCGGTGCCGAGCGCGTCCACGGCCAGGGCGACGGCGTAGCGGGGGCCTCCGGACGCCCGGACGAGGGCGCGGGGCCGGATCGAAGTGACGGTGCGGGTTGTCATGGCGTCAGACGGTGCGTGCGACGGCCCGGCCGGGCACGCCGGTTGACGGACACCGTCAACCGGCACCGTCGCCCGCCGGGCGTCGGTGATGCTGAGGGGATGACCTTGAGGATCGACATCGGCGGCCTGCCGTCCGAACGACTGCGCTTCGCCGCGTCCCCGCTGGCCGAACTGACCGCGATGCTCCACGTGCTGGCCGAGCCGGGGCACCATCCGCACCTCGCGGGCTGGGCCGGGGACGTATGGGCGGGGCTGCGGCCGGAGCTGGCCGAGCGGCTGCGGGAGGCGGAGTTCCTCTGGCGTTCCTCGCAGGCCGACTTCCTGCTGCCCGCCCGGCCGCGCCCGACCCTCGCCGAGGAGCTGGACGACGTGGACCGCATCGACGACGAGGCGTACGCGACCGCCGCGCTCGTCACCACCTGCGGCAGCAACCGGCTCCCCGCCGCCGCACCGTCGCCGCTCACCGACGCGACCGCGCGCGAGCGGGCCCTGGACCTGGCGCAGGCCCGCGGCGCACGGCAGGAGGCGTTCGCGGAACGGCTGCTCGCGGACCCGGCGGCCGTACGGGCACGGGTCCGCGACACCCTCGAACAGTGCGCCGAGGCCTTCTTCGACACCGCCTGGGCGGAGGTGGCCGTGCGGCTCGCCTCCGACCTGCGCCTGAAGAACGACCTGTTGAGGCGTCAGGGTCTCGAAGCCGCCCTCGCGTCGGTGTCCGGGGCGATGACCCTGGCGCCCGGCGGCGACTGCCTCGTCGTGGACAAGCTCCAGGACAAGGCGACGGCCGCCCGCGGCACCGGTGTCACCTTCATCCCCAGCGTGTACGGAAGCCCGCACCTGGTGGTCGTCCACGCGCCCGGCTGGCAGCCGGTGGTGCAGTACCCCGTCGTGGCCGAGCCGGGCCCGGCGGAACCGGTGTCGCTGGAGACGGTCACCCTGCGGCTGGAGGCCCTCGCGCACCCGGTACGGCTCCGGCTGCTGCGCACCCTCGCCCGCGGCCCGCACACCACCGGTGAACTGGCCCACGCCTGGGAGCTGTCACCGCCGGAGGTCTCCCGCCACCTCGCCGCCCTGCGCCGCGCGGGACTGCTCACACGCCGGCGGCAGGGCCGTTACGTCCGGCACACCCTCGACGTGCCTGGGCTGACGGCGCTCGGGACCGACCTGCTGGCGGCGGTCCTGCGCTGAGCGCCGTCCGTCCGGCCTCCGGGCTGCCTCTCCTCGCCGTCGCAGGTGCGGCGCGGTCAGGTGCGGCGGGCGGCCCAGACGGTGCGTTCGGTCCGGACCGCGAGGTCGCCGCGGTGCGGGAGGCCGAGCGGGTCGCCGGTGTCGAGCAACCGGTCGAGCGCGTCGAGGTCCTCCGGGGCGAGGGCGTGGGCGGCGCTGTCGCGCAGGCGCCGCAGGCCGCTGAGCGCGTACCGGCCGACCGCCGGGTCGGCGGAGCCGTCGACGCGCACGGTGAGCACCCGCTCGTCCTCGACGGTGAATCCGGCCCCGGCCAGCCGGGGGCCCCAGTCGGCTCCCCGGTGCGGCACCTGCTCGGCGGCGTGCCGGGCGAGGGCGGCGTGGCAGCGCTCCTCCAGGCCGGGCCGCCACTCCGGCGCGTCGTCGGGCAGGAAGCGCGGGAAGCCGGCCAGCTCGACGACGGCGAACAGGCCGCCGGGCGCGAGCACGTCGTGGACCCGGCGCAGGACGCGGTCGGGGTCGGCCATGTGGTGCATCGACGCCGACGCCCACACCAGTTCCGGCCGGGGCAGCTCGGGCCAGTCCCCGTCGAGGTCGGCCCGTACCGTACGCACCCGGTCGGCGACCCCGAGCGCCTCGGCCCGTTCCCGCAGCCGCTCCAGCAGGGCCGGCGACGCGTCGACGGCGGTCACCTCGGCCCGGGGGAAGCGCGACAGCAGGGCGAAGGTGCCGGCGCCCGTTCCGCACCCCAGGTCCGTGATGCGGCGCGGGTCCCGGCCGACGGGCAGCCACTGCGTGACGGACGCGTGGTGCCCGGCGAGCACTTCGGCGTCGAGGTCGAGGACTTCGGCATGGCCGTCGAAACCGGAGGCGTGCCGTGCGGAGTGATGCGCGCCGGCGTGGGTGGGCTGCGGGGACGTGTGGTGGCTCATGGGCGCCACGCTAGGGCGGTCATGGCGTCGCCCCGCCATGGTTTCCCGTACGCGCAAGACGATGGCCGGATGTACTGCCGGACGCGCAAGCGGCGCCCTCGCGCCGGGTCGGCCGCGCTCAGGCGTCGTCACCGCGCTGGTGGCCGCGCCGCGCGTCCCGGTCGAAGATGCCGAGGATCTCGCAGGGCCCGCCCTCGGCGCCGATGGCGTGCGGCAGCATCGTGGGGAACTCCGCCGCCTGGTTGGTCTCCACGCGCATGCGCCGGTTGCCGAGCAGCAGCACCGCGGTGCCGGACAGGACGACCAGCCACTCCCGGCCCGGGTGGGCGCGCATGCGCGCGGGGTTGTCGGGCGGCGGGTCCGTCATGCGCTGGCGCACCACGCTCAGCCCGGGATCCGCCCTGACGGGCCAGCGCATGAGCCCGTGCGCGGCGTCGATCACCGGACTGATGAGGACGTCGTCGGCGGCGGTCTCGACGAGCTGGTCCAGCGAGGTGTCCAGGGCGCGCGCGAGGGTGACGAGCTGGTCCAGGGCCAGGCGGCGGCGGCCGTTCTCGATGCGGCTGAGCGTGGACTGGCTGACCCTGGCGCGGGTGGCCAACTCCTCCAGGGACCAGCCCTGCGCCACGCGCAGGGCCCGGATGCGTTTGCGCACCAGGCTGTCCAGATCGCCATCTTCTTGCGTCATGCGCAACATCGTATGCCTGGTTGGCAAGGCGCGCCTATCGTCGCGAACGGGCCCGGCACCGGCCGGGGACCGCGACGAGAGAGGGTGCGACAGCCATGCCCGAGACCACCATGTCCGACACCGACGCCATGTGCGACACCACCACCATGCCCGTGTCCGTCGCCGAGCGCGCCGCCGAGCGTGCCGCCGACGAGCCGCCCGGCGGGCTCGTCGACGCCGTGGTGATCGGCGGCGGCGCCGCGGGCCTGAACGGGGCGCTGATGCTCGCCCGGTCCCGCCGCTCGGTCGTCGTGATCGACGGCGGCGCCCCGCGCAACGCACCCGCCGACGGAGTGCGCGGCCTGCTCGGCCTGGACGGCATCGCCCCGGCCGAACTGCTGCGCAGAGGCCGCGAAGAGGTACGCCGCTACGGCGGCCTCGTGGTGGCCGGGGAGGTGACCTCGGCCGGTCCGGCCGGCCCGGCCGGGGGAGACCCGCGCTTCACGGTGACCCTCGCGGACGGCCGCAGCTTGTACGCGCGCCGCCTGCTCGTCGCCACCGGGCTGCGCGACGTGCTCCCCGACGTCCCCGGGCTCGCCGCGCACTGGGGCCACGGTGTGGTGCACTGCCCCTACTGCCACGGCTGGGAGGTGCGCGACGAGCCCATCGGGGTCCTGGCCACGGGCCCCGCGTCGGTGCACCACGCCGTGCTGTTCCGCCAGCTCACCGACGACCTCGTCTTCTTCACGCGCGGCACGGAACTCGACGAGGACACCCGCGCACGGTTCGCCGCCCGAGGCATCCGGGTCGTCGACGCGCCGGTGGAGGAGGTCGTGACCGGTCGGGACGGCGGTATCGAGGGCGTGCGCCTCGCGGACGGGAGCGTGGTGCGGCGCCGGGTCCTCGCGGTCGCCACGGTCCTGCGGGCCCGCACCGAGGGCCTGGACGGGCTGGGGCTGGCGACGGAGGACCTCCCGGGCGGCATGGGCCGCCGCTTCGCCTCGGGTGACGCGGGCGCCACCGGCGTGCCCGGGGTGTGGGTGGCCGGCAACGTCACCGACCCGATGGCCCAGGTCGGCGCCTCCGCCGCGGCCGGCGCCCTGGCGGGCGCCCGCATGAACGCCGACCTGGCCGCCGCCGACACCGCTGCGGCCCTCGCCCCCGTGCCCCGGGACGGCGCCCGCGCCTGACGCCCGTGCCCCGGCCCCGGGGGCGTGGCACCGCCCCGAACCGGCAGTCCGCTCCCGCCACAGGCCGACGGCCCTCTTGTGCGTCCCCGCGGCGGCGCACGGCCCGCGGCTCACCGCGCAGGCGTACCGGCGTCCGGTCCACGTCCCCCGGCGCCACGGCCCGGCGCACGCGGCGTGCGGCCTTCCGGGCTCCGACGCGGTCCGGCGCGGACGGATACGGCCACGTCCTCGCCGCCCCCCCTCCGGCGTCCCGCGCGGTCACCTCCGCCTCCCGCGGACGGCCGCGGAGTACCCCGGCGCCCACCGCCCCGCCGCCTCCGGCCGGGACGGTCGGCGCCTCAGGCCGCCGGGCGCGGGGCGATCTCGTCGATCAGGCCCTCGACGAGCTTCCGGATCTCGTCGCGGATGGGCCGTACCGCCTCCACGCCCTGGCCGGCCGGGTCCTCCAGCCGCCAGTCCAGGTAACGCTTGCCCGGGAAGACCGGGCAGGTGTCGCCGCAGCCCATGGTGATGCACACGTCCGACTCCTTGACGGCGTCGACGGTGAGGACCTTCGGGGTCTCGGCGGAGATGTCGATGCCGACCTCGCGCATCGCCTCGACGGCCGCCGGGTTGACCCGGTCGGCCGGGGCGGATCCGGCGGAACGCACCTCGACGCGGTCCCCGGCCAGGTGGGTCAGCCACGCGGCGGCCATCTGCGAGCGGCCGGCGTTGTGGACGCAGACGAACAGGACGGAGGGCTTCTGGGACATCGCAGGTCTCTCTTGTCTCAGGACGAAGCAGGCGCGTCAGGCTCCGCTGACGTCAGCACCCGGTGGTGTCACCCACCACTGATGTGAAAGTATCAGCCCATGATGACGTCAGTCGACACTGAACTGATTCGGGTCCTGGCCGACCCCCTCAGGCTCCGCATCGTCACCCTGCTCGCCCGCGAGACGCTGTGCACCACCCACCTGGTGGAGGAGACCGGCGCCCGTCAGACGAACCTCTCCAACCATCTGAGAGTGCTGCGCGAGGCCGGGGTGGTGGAGACCGAGCCGTGCGGCCGGTTCACCTACTACAAGCTGCGGCCGGACGTGATCGCCCGGCTCGCGGGGCAGTTCACCGACCTGGCCGAGTCCGCCCGAGCCGCCGCCGACAACAAGAGGGCCTGTCCGTGACCCGTACCGAAGCACCCGCGACCACCGGGGACCCCTCCGTCGTCGCGAAGCTCTCGACGCTCGACCGCTTCCTGGCCGTCTGGATCCTGCTCGCCATGGCCCTCGGGCTCGGCCTCGGGCGGCTGGTCCCGGGCCTGAACGACGCCCTGGCGAAGGTCGAGATCGGCGGCGTCTCGCTGCCGATCGCCGTCGGCCTGCTGGTCATGATGTACCCGGTCCTCGCCAAGGTGCGGTACGACCGGCTCGACGCCGTGACCGGCGACAGGAAGCTGATGGTCTCCTCGCTGGTCATCAACTGGGTCCTCGGTCCCGCCGTGATGTTCGCGCTGGCGTGGATCTTCCTGCCGGACCTGCCCGAGTACCGCACCGGCCTGATCATCGTCGGCCTCGCGCGCTGCATCGCCATGGTCATCATCTGGAACGACCTGGCCTGCGGCGACCGGGAGGCCGCCGCCGTCCTCGTCGCGCTCAACTCGGTGTTCCAGGTCCTCGCCTTCGGCGTGCTCGGCTGGTTCTACCTCGACCTGCTGCCCGGCCTGCTCGGTCTCGACGACGGCGAGGCGCTCGACATCTCCATGTGGAAGATCGCGCTGAACGTCGTCATCTTCCTCGGCGTCCCGCTCCTCGCGGGCTTCCTCACGCGCCGGATCGGCGAGAAGCGGCTGGGGCGCGAGGCCTACGAGTCCGGCTTCCTGCCCCGGGTCGGCCCGTGGGCGCTCTATGGCCTGCTGTTCACGATCGTGATCCTCTTCGCCCTCCAGGGCAGGACGATCACCTCGCAGCCGCTCGACGTGGCCCGGATCGCGGTCCCGCTGCTGGTGTACTTCGCGGTGATGTGGTTCGGCACCTTCCTGCTCGGCAAGGCCATCGGCCTGAACTACGACCGCACCGCCACCCTGGCCTTCACCGCAGCCGGCAACAACTTCGAGCTGGCCATCGCCGTCGCCATCGCCACCTTCGGCGTGACCTCCGGCCAGGCCCTCTCCGGGGTCGTCGGCCCGCTGATCGAGGTGCCCGTGCTGGTGGCCCTCGTGTACGTCTCGCTCGCCTGGCGCCGGAGGTTCACCTCCGCCGCGTGACCGTCCCGCGGGTGCGGACGGTGGCCGGCGGCGGCCGGAAAGGTGCCGCCGCCGGCCCCGTCGCACGCACCGCCGCACGCAGCGCCGCAACCGCCGCCGCGGTGCTCAGGCGGCGGCGTACCGGCCGAGGATGTGTCCCATCGCGGCGAGCACGGACGGCTCCACCCGGTAGTAGACCCATGTGCCGCGACGCTCGGAGGTGAGCAGCCCCGCCTCCTTGAGCTTCTTCAGGTGGTGGCTGACGGTCGGCTGCGAGACGCCGACGTCGGAGATGTCGCACACGCACGCCTCGCCGCCCTCGTGCGACGCGACCGCGGAGAAGAGCCGCAGCCGCACCGGGTCGCCGAGCGCCTTGAACATGGCGGCCGTGCGTACGGCCTCCTCGGCGGTCAGCGGGCGCTCGGTCAGCGGCGGGCAGCACGGCACGACATCCGGGTCCAGCAGGGGCAGCGGGCTCGCATTCGACATACGTCTATGTTGACACACATCGAACCAGAGGCTCCAGAGGTATCCCCTCCATTTCGATGAACGTCTATGTTGACGCTCGTCGAAGCAGGTGCCATGCTGAGGGCACAGCCATCGACGGATGTCGAAACAAGGGAGTCATCATGTCTGCGCCGACCACCGCCGCGCCCACGTCCGCTCTTCCGACCGTGGTGATCGGCGCCGGGCCCGTCGGCCTGGCCGCCGCCGCCCACCTCGTCGAGCGCGGCCTGGAGCCACTGGTCCTGGAGGCCGGCCCGGCCGCCGGCACGGCGGTGCGCGAGTGGGGTCACATCCGGCTGTTCTCCACCTGGGCCGAGCTCGTCGACCCGGCGGCGGAGAAGCTGCTGGCCCCCACCGGCTGGACCGCCCCCGACGGCGCGACCTACCCCACGGGCGCCGACTGGGCCGAGCGGTACCTCCAGCCCCTCGCCGGTGTCCTCGGCGAGCGCGTCCGCCTCGGCGCCCGCGTCACCGGCGTCTCCCGCCTCGGCCGCGACCGCATCGTGGACGCCGACCGCGACACCCAGCCCTTCACCGTGCACGTCACCCACGCCGACGGCACCGAGGAACGGCTCCTGGCACGGGCCGTCATCGACGCCTCCGGCACCTGGTCCGCCCCCAGCCCCATCGGAGGCGACGGCCTCCCCGCCCGGGGCGAGCGCGCGGCCGCCGACCGCGTCTCCTACCGCGTGCCCGACCTCAAGGACCCCGCCGTCCGTTCCCGTCACGCCGGGAAGCGCACCGCCGTGATCGGCTCCGGGGCCTCCGCCTTCACCGCCCTCGCCGCGCTCGCCGACCTGGCCACCTCCGAGGACGGCGCCGGCACGCACACCACCTGGATCCTCCGCCGGGGCATCGGCGGCTCGACCTTCGGCGGCGGCGAGGCCGACCAGCTCCCCGCCCGCGGCGCCCTGGGCCTCGCGGCCAAGGCGGCCGTGGACGACGGACACGCGGGCGCCGTCACCGGCTTCCGTACGACCGCCGTCGAGCGCGCCGGGGAACAGCTGGTCCTGGTGGCGGAGGACGGCCGCCGCCTCGACCCGGTCGACGAGGTCGTCGTCCTGACCGGTCTCCGCCCCGACCTGTCGTTCCTCTCCGAGCTGCGTCTCGGCCTCGACGAGCGGCTCCAGGCCCCGCTGGAGCTGGCCCCGCTCATCGACCCCAACGTCCACTCCTGCGGAACCGTCTATCCGCACGGCGTCAAGGAGCTGACCCACCCCGAGAAGGACGTCTACCTGGTCGGCATGAAGAGCTACGGCCGCGCCCCGACCTTCCTCGCCATGACCGGCTACGAGCAGGTCCGCTCCATCGCCGCCGCCCTCGCCGGCGACCAGGAGGCCGCCGAGCGCGTCGAGCTCACCCTCCCCGAGACGGGCGTGTGCGGCGGGGCCGGCCTCTTCGACGAGCCGGAGGCGGCCACCGCGGAGTCCGGCGGCGGCTGCTGCGCCGCACCGGCCACCCTCACGATCGGCACCGGGGTCCCGGCCGCGTCCGGCGGCTGCTGATCCACCGTGGCCCATCCCGACACGCGCGGGGCCGCGACCGGTACGGGGGACCGGTCGCGGCCCCGCGCCGTCCTGCCGGCCCTGTGCGTCACCCAGATCACCGGCTGGGGCATCGTCTACTGCGCGTTCCCCGTGCTCCTCTCCCGCATCACCGCCGACACGGGCTGGTCGGCCGGCACGGTGACCGCCGCGTTCTCGACGGCCCTGCTGGTCTCCGCGGCGGCCGGGATCCCCGTCGGCCGCGTCCTGGACCGGCGCGGGCCGCGCGCCGTCATGACCGGCGGTTCGGTCCTCGCGGTCCTCGCCCTGCTCACCGTCGCCGCCGCCCCCGGGCCGGTGGTCTTCCTCGCCGGCTGGACGGCGGCCGGTGTCGCCATGGCGGCCACCTTCTACCACCCGGCCTTCGCCGCCGTCACCCGCTGGTGGGGGCCCGACCGCGTCCGCGCCCTCACCGTCGTCACCCTCGCCGGTGGCCTCGCCTCGACCGTCTTCGCCCCGCTGACCGCCGCGCTCGCCGAGCACCTGAGCTGGCGGGCGACCTACGCCGTGCTCGCCGCGGTCCTGGCCGTCGTCACCGTCCCCATCCACGCCCTCGCCCTGCGAGCCCCCTGGCCCCCGGCCCCCACCCCGGCCCCGGACCCGGGCGGCCGGCCCGGCGCCAGGACCCCGCGCACCGCCCGCAGCCGTCCCTTCCTGCTGCTGGCCGCGGCCCTCACCCTGTCCGGCTTCGCCATGTACGCGGTCGTCATCGGGCTCGTACCCCTGCTGACCGAACGCGGCGCCGACACCACCACCGCGGCCTGGGCCCTCGGACTCGGCGGCGCCGGCCAGACCCTCGGCCGCACGCTGTACGCCACACTCGCGCGCCGGACCGGGCCGACCGTCCGGACCGCGCTGCTCATGGCCGCCGGGGGAGTCACCACGGCGGCGCTCGCCCTCGTCCCCGGGCCGGTCGCCGTACTCGTCCTCCTCGCCGTCCTGGCCGGAGTCGTACGCGGCAACCTCACCCTCCTCCAGGCCACGGCCGTCAGCGACCGCTGGGGCACCGCGGACTACGGCCGCCTGTCCGCGCTGCTCACCGCACCCGCCACCGTGGCAGCGGCCCTCGCGCCCTGGGCCGGGGCGGCGCTGGCCGGCGGCCCCCTCGGCGGATACGACGGCCTCTTCGCCGCCCTCGCGGCCTGCTCCGCCGCCGCGGTGCTCCTCGCCCTGGTGTCCGGCCGCCGGCCACCCCCCGGCGGCGCGCCGCCCACCGGCGGTCCCCGCGCCGTCAGCGGCCACTAGTTCGCCCGGTCGTTCAGCCCGACGCTGGCCCGGCCGGGCGCGAACGCCCGTGCGCCGCCACCGCGCGGGTGCCTCCGTGCGCCTCCTGTCCGGCCGTCGCGCCCCGCTCGCGCCGTCGCGGCCCCGGGAACAGGACCAGGACAGTGGGGAACGCCGTGAAACCGACCACCGAGGCATGCCGATGAGGGGGACCAGGTGACGTACGCGCGCCAGGAGACCGACCGCCCGGCGGGGACGAGGGCACGGCGGGCGGTGGCGTTCACGGCCGCGCTCGCCGCGGCCGGCGTGCTGGTGCTGGCGACCGCGCCGCCGGCCGGCGCCGAGGTCAAGTCCACGTGCGGCAGCTACATCTGCGTGGCCACCGCCCACCAGGGGCGCGACTACGTCCAGGACATCACGGTCACGACCCGCGACGGCCTCCCGGGAACCCTGCGCGCCTTCGTGGGCGATCACCGGGCGAGCAAGGCAGGCGTGTCGCGGTGGCGGTTCGTCGTGAACCGGGAGATCAGGGCGTACCCGCGACTCGCGGTCTGCGGAGGGCTCGACCGCGGCGGCAGGGTCATCGAGAACCACTGCGTGATGCTCCCCTGACCGCACGGCCCGGAGCCGGGCGGAGCGGTCAGCGCACGCCGCGCAGCTCCGGAACCCCGGCCACCGCCTCGTACACCGGCTCCCGGTCCTCCCGGGGGACGGGACCCGCGACGGACAGGACGCGGCGGACCCGGCGCAGCAGCGCGTCGCGGCCCGGCGCGCCCGGCCGCAGACGGCCGGGCAGGGACGCGGCCTCACCGCCCAGGACGCCGTGGAAGCAGGCGGACGCGCAGAAGCCGTCCTCGAACCAGTGGGCCAGCGAGTCCAGCACGCCGCGCGGCTCCTCGACGGCCTCCAGCCGGGTCCGGTACGCCGTCCACAGGTGCGCCCGCGTCTCCTCGTACGCGTCGGCCCACGCGGAGAAGGCCGCGGTCACGCCCGGCTCGTCGCACAGGTCCATGAGCCCGAGGACGATCCGTACCACCTCCTCCCCGCCGAGCCGCGGGTCCTGGACCGCCATGTCCGCCCACAGGTGCGCGGCGGTCCCGGCCGTCAGGGCGCCGCCCGGGAACGCAGGATGCCGCCAGACGCCGTCGGCGCCGCACGTGGCGCCCTCGGCGAGCAGCCATCGGCGCGCCCGTTCGGCGTCGGCGGACCGGGTGGAGGGGAGGGTCATGCGCGGTCCTTTCACGAGGCGCGAGGCGCACGAGGCGCACGAGGCGCGAACACGCTAGACGATCGGGACGGCCTCCTCGTCACCGCGTGTGCCGCGGCGCGGGCGGGCCCGTCCGCCCCCGCACCGCGTACGTCCCGGCGCCGGGTAGCCTGTCCGCCGTCGCGCACGCTCCGGGGCGGTCCGCCGTTCGCACACCGGGTGCGAGCCGCCGCCCGGACGGACGGCTCGTACGGGAACCGGCCACGGCCCGTCCGTGTCCCAAGGGGTGAGGACCGCGGCAAGGGGGGACGGAAAGATGAAGGCGTGGGTGGTCCCCGGCTACACGGAGACCAGAGAACTCGGCTCGGGCGCCAGCGGCCGGGTGGTGCTGGCGGTGCACGACGCCACCGGCACTCCGGTCGCGGTGAAGTACCTCAGCGACCGTCTGCGCAGCGATCCGGCGTTCGTCGGGGGGTTCCGGGCCGAGGCCCGACTGCTCGGCGCCCTGCACACGCCGTACGTCGTCCAGCTGTACGAGTACGTGGAGGCGCCCGGCGGCGCGGCCATCGTCATGGAGCTGGTGGACGGGATCGCCCTGCGCGCCGTGCTCAAGCAGTCGGGGGACACCGGCCCCGAGGCCGCCCTGGTCGTGCTCAAGGGCTCACTGCTCGGCCTGGCCGCCGCCCACCGGGCCGGGGTCGTGCACCGCGACTACAAGCCGGAGAACGTCCTCGTCGCGGCCGACGGCTCGTCCAAGCTGGTCGACTTCGGCATCGCCGCCGACCACGGCGCCACCCCGGGCGTCGCCGGCACGCCCGCCTACATGGCCCCCGAGCAGTGGCAGGGGCAACCCGCGTCGCCCGCCGCCGACGTGTACGCGGCGACGGCCACGTTCTTCGAGTGCCTGACCGGACGCAAGCCGTTCACCGGGCAGAACCTCGCGGAACTGGCGCTCCAGCACATCGAGGCCCCCGTCCCCGAGTCCGACGTCCCCGAGCCGGTGCGCCCGCTGATCCGCCGCGGCCTGGCGAAGAGCCCCGAGGAACGCCCGGCGGACGCCGAGGCGTTCGTGGCCGAACTGGAGGAGCTGGCCCGCGCCGCCTACGGGCCGGACTGGGAGGAGCGCGGACAGCGCAAGCTCGCGGCCCTGGCCGCCCTGCTGCCACTGCTGTTCCCGTCCGCGGGCGGCTCGGCGGCCTCCACCACCGCGTTCGCCACCACCTCGCTGTGGGCACCCGGCAGGGCCGGCTGGCTGGGCGCCGGCGCGGCGCTCGCGCTCGGCCTGCTGCTGATCCTCACGCAGGCCGGCGCGCTGGAGCGGACGGGCCGGGCCGTGGCGGGCAGCGTCTCCGCGACGACCAGCGCCGTCCCGCTCACCGGCGGGCCGGCCGGGCAGGCGTCGGCCCCGCCCACCGGATCGCCCTTGCCTTCCGCCTCCACGTCGTCGTCCGCCTCCGGGCCGGCGACGCCCTCGGCGTCGGCGCCGACCGGCACCCCGACGTCCGCCGCGCCCCCGTCCGCGTCCTCCGGCCCCTCGGAGCCCGTCCCGTCGACACCGCCGACCACGCCGCCCACCGACACCGGGCCGACGGCGGCGCCGCCGACCACCGCGCCACCGTCACCGCCGCCGCCCGCGACGAGCGTGAAGGCGGTGAACGTGACCTCGTTCCGGCAGACCGACTTCACCGCGGCCCAGGTGACGCTCTCCGTCGACGCCTCCGGCCCGGCCACCGTCCTGCTGGAGTGGTTCAGCGGCGACGCCCGGGGCACGCTCGGCGCGTCCGAGGGCTCCATGACCTTCTCCGCGGCCTCGGCGGCGACCCCCCGGACCCTGACGTTCTCGGGCCAGGGCTGCTACTGGGGTGTGCGGGCCACGACCACCCCGTCGGCGGACGCCGGCGCCGCGACCCAGCAGATCCTGATCAGGCGGTGCGAGATCCGGTGAACGACGACGAGTACAGCGCCACCGTCCTCGGCAGCGCCTGGATCAGCGGGCCGCCGTCACCGCAGACCTATGTCGCACCCGACCGGGCCGACGGCTCGGTGCTGCGCTTCGGCCCCGGGGTCACCGCGGCCGCCGTGGCACCGTTCCCGGTGGAGGTGCCGCCCGCGACCGCGCGGCCCCGCCGGGCCGGTCTGCGCCGGTACGCCCTCGCGGCCGCCGTCCTGGCCGCCGTCCTCGTCTACCTGCTCTGGCAGCGCCAGGGTCCGGGCGTCGAGGTGCGGGAGGTGGCGGTCAGCACCGATCCGGCCGGACCGGCCTGCGGCGGGGCGGCCGACGTGGTGGCCGTCGTCCGGACGAACGGCCGCCCGGGCACCCTGGTCTACCGGTGGGTGCGCAGCGACGGCACCCGTTCCGACCGGCTGACCGAGCGGATGCCGCAGGGCAGGCGGGAGGCCACGCTCCACCTGCTGTGGACCTTCCAGGGACCGGGGCACTACCCGGCCGAGGCCCGGCTCGAGATCCTGGAACCCGCCCGGCACACCGCGGCCGTGCGCTTCACCTACGACTGCGCCGCGCCGTAGCGGGCGGCGGGGCGACCGGCACCGGAACCGCCCCGCCACCGGAACGCCCGGCCGCGGAACCGCCCGCCCACCGGATCGCCCGGTCGCGGAACCGCCCGCCACCGGATCGCCTCAGCCCGCCCCCGGACCCCCTGCCCCTGGATCTCCGCCGGCCCCGAGGCCGCCGGCACCCGGACCGGTCCCCTGGCCGGGCGGCGGTTCCGGGTGCTGTCCCGGCCGGGCGGGCGGGCCCGCCAGCGGAGTGGGCGAGAGGTCGGCCGGCTCCTCACCGGGCTCCAGCAGGGTGTCGGCGGCGCCCACGATCAGCGGATCGGGCTCGCCGACGGCCGCCTGGTCCTTCCGGTCGTAGTCGATCCGCCAGAGGAGGCTGCGCATCGCCTCCAGCCGGCCGCGCCGCTTGTCGTTGCTCTTGACCACCGTCCACGGCGCGTGCTCCGTGTCGGTCGCGCGGAACATCGTCACCTTGGCGGTGGTGTACGCGTCCCACAGGTCGAGGGACGCCACGTCGGTGGGGGACAGCTTCCACTGGCGTACGGGATCGACCTGACGGATCGCGAAACGGGTGCGCTGCTCGGCGCGCGACACCGAGAACCAGAACTTCACCAGCAGGATCCCGTCCTGCACGAGCATCGTCTCGAAGAGCGGGCACTGGCGCAGGAACTCGTCGTACTGCTCGTCGGTGCAGAAGCCCATGACCTTCTCCACGCCGGCCCGGTTGTACCAGGAGCGGTCGAAGAAGACGATCTCGCCGGCCGCCGGCAGGTGGGCGACGTACCGCTGGAAGTACCACTGACCGGACTCCCGCTCGGTCGGCTTGTCCAGGGCGACGATCCGCGCGCCACGCGGGTTGAGCCGTTCGGTGAACCGCTGGATCGTGCCGCCCTTGCCGGCCGCGTCCCGGCCCTCGCAGATCACCACCAGGCGTGCTCCGGTGTCCTTCACCCAGCGCTGCAGCTTCAGCAGTTCGATCTGCAGGATGCGCTTGGTCCGCTCGTACTCCGCCCGCCGGATCTTGCGGTCGTACGGGTAGTTCTCCTGCCACGTCCGGATCGGCGCGCCGGCCGAGTCCAGCAGCACCGGCTGCTCCGGCCGGCTGTCGTCCACACTCAGGCCCGCCAGGAGATCTTCCGCCTGCGGCTGCTCGGGGTCCTTGTCCACGTCCTCCATGTCCCACCAGTACCCGGACCGGCCAGGATCACCGCGTCCGGCACCACCCGGCACCGTCCGGCCCGTCCCGCACCGTCCGGCACTGCCCGGTCCCCTCCGGCCCCGCCCCCGGCGCCTTCCGCACCCTCACGGACCACCGCACCCGTCGCCGGTCCCTTCCCTTCCCGGCGTGCAGCCGGGCACGGGAGGGCGGAGCATGAACGTGAGTACAGTGACAAGCGGGGAACGGCGACCCAGGAGGGTGCCATGCCCGACCGCGACGATGCCCGGCACACCGGCGCCCGGCACGACGAAGCCCGGCGCCCCGACGCACTCGTCGAACTGCGGAACGTCGACAAGCACTTCGGTGCGCTGCACGTGCTCCGGTCCATCGACCTGACCGTCGGACGCGGCGAGGTCGTCGTCGTGATCGGCCCCTCCGGCGGAGGCAAGTCGACCCTGTGCCGCGCCATCAACCGGCTGGAGACCGTCGACTCCGGCGAGATCCTCATCGACGGCAAGCCCCTGCCCGCCGAGGGCCGGGAACTGGCCGCCCTGCGTGCCGACGTCGGCATGGTGTTCCAGTCGTTCAACCTCTTCGCCCACAAGACCGTGCTGGAGAACGTCACCCTCGGCCAGATCAAGGTGCGCAAGAAGGACAAGAAGGCCGCCGGAGTGCGGGCCCACGAACTGCTCGACCGGGTGGGCGTCGCCTCCCAGGCCGACAAGTACCCGGCCCAGCTCTCGGGCGGCCAGCAGCAGCGCGTCGCGATCGCCCGGGCGCTGGCCATGGAGCCGAAGGTGATGCTCTTCGACGAGCCGACCTCCGCGCTCGACCCCGAGATGATCAACGAGGTGCTCGAGGTCATGCAGCAGCTCGCCCGGGAGGGAATGACCATGGTGGTCGTCACCCACGAGATGGGGTTCGCCCGCTCGGCCGCGCACCGCGTGGTGTTCATGGCCGACGGCAGGATCGTGGAGGAGACCACACCGGACCAGTTCTTCAGCAATCCGCGCAGCGACCGGGCCAAGGACTTCCTGTCCAAGATCCTGCACCACTGAGCCGCCCCCACCCGTGGCGCGTACTCCACCTCCAAAGGTGATCACCATGAACCCGCACCAGCTCAGCAAGGCCACCGTGGCCGTGGCCGCCGCGCTCGCCCTCTCCTTCTCCGTCGCCGCCTGCGGGGACGACGGGGACGGCGGATCGGGCGGGAACGGCGACAAGATCAACGTAGGCATCAAGTTCGACCAGCCCGGTGTCGGGCTGAAGACCCCGGACGGGTCGTACACCGGCTTCGACGTCGACGTGGCGACCTACGTCGCCCAGCAGCTCGGCTACGAACCCGGCGACATCGTCTGGAAGGAGGCGAAGAGCGCCGACCGCGAGACGATGCTCCAGCGGGGCGACGTCGACTTCATCGCGGCCTCGTACTCGATCAACGACGAGCGGGCGAAGAAGGTCGACTTCGCCGGTCCGTACCTGCTGGCCCACCAGGACGTCCTCGTCCGCGCGGACGACAACTCCATCACGAAGCCCTCCGACCTGAACAACAAGAAGCTCTGCTCGGTCACCGGCTCCACGTCCGCGCAGAACGTCAAGACGAAGCTCGCCCCCGACGCCCAGCTCCAGGAGTACGGCGGGTACTCGGAGTGCCTGACCGGTCTGGAGAACGGCGTGATCGACGCCGTGACCACGGACGACTCGATCCTCGCCGGCTACGCCGCGCAGGAGCAGTTCCGCGGCAAGTTCAAGCTCGGCGGCTTCAAGATGAGCAACGAGAACTACGGCATCGGTGTCCAGAAGGGCAGCGAGCTGAAGGAGAGGATCAACGACGCGCTGGAGAAGATGGTCGCGGACGGCGCCTGGGACACGGCCGTGAAGGAGAACTTCGGCCCGGCCGGGTACAAGAACGAGCCCGCGCCGCAGATCGGCAACATCGTCAAGTGAGGGAGCCGACGTGTTCGACTTCCTCGAGGGGTACAACCTGCTCGGAGCCTTCTGGGTGACGGTGCAGCTCACCGTCTACTCCGCGATCGGCTCCCTGATCTGGGGGACGATGCTGGCCGCCATGCGCGTCAGCCCCGTCCCCCTCATGCGGGGCTTCGGCACCGCCTACGTCAACATCGTCCGGAACATCCCGCTCACGGTGATCATCGTCTTCACCTCGCTGGGCCTGTTCCAGACGCTCAGCATCAGCCTCGGCGCCAAGGACTTCACCACCATCAACTTCCGGCTCGCCGTGCTCGGGCTGATCACCTACACCTCGGCGTTCGTCTGCGAGGCGCTGCGGTCCGGCATCAACACCGTCTCGGCCGGCCAGGTCGAGGCGGCCCGTGCCATCGGGCTGAGCTTCCCGCAGGTGCTGCGGCTGATCGTGCTGCCCCAGGCCTTCCGGTCGGTCGTGGCACCGCTGGCCAACGTCCTCATCGCCCTCACCAAGAACACCACCGTCGCCGCCACCATCGGCGTCGCCGAGGCCGCCCTGCTGATGCGGGAGATGATCGAGAACGAGGCGCAGCTGATCCTCATCTCCATGACCTTCGCCTTCGGCTTCATCTGCCTCACCCTCCCGACCGGCCTCTTCCTCGGGTGGGTCAGCAAGAAGGTGGCGGTGAAGCGATGAGGGGCAGACCGTCCGCACTGTACGACGCCCCCGGCCCGCGGGCGCGGCGCCGCAACGTCCTCTACACCATGGCGTTCCTGCTGGCTCTCGCCGCGGTGATCTGGTGGGTGGGGCTGAGCCTCGCCGACAAGAACCAGCTGGAGTGGGCCAAGTGGGAGCCGTTCTTCACGGACGCCCGGACGTGGACGACGTACATCCTCCCCGGCCTCAAGAACACGGTGATCGCCGCGGCACTCGCGATGGCCATCGCCCTCCCGCTCGGCGCGCTTCTCGGCATCGGCCGCCTCTCCGAACACGCGTGGGTGCGCGGCGCGGCCGGCACGGTGGTGGAGTTCTTCCGCGCCATCCCGGTCCTGATCCTCATGCTGTTCGCCAACGCCGCCTACGCCGAGTTCACCGACATCAGCCCGGAGACCCGCCCCCTGTACGCCGTCGTCACCGGGCTCTTCCTCTACAACGCCTCGGTCCTCGCCGAGGTCGTCCGGGCGGGCATCCTGTCCCTGCCCAGCGGGCAGACCGACGCGGCCAAGGCGATCGGCATGCGCAAGGGCCAGACCATGACCCACGTGCTGCTTCCGCAGTCGGTCACCGCCATGCTCCCGGCGCTGGTCAGCCAGCTCGTCGTCATCGTCAAGGACACCGCGCTCGGCGGCGCGCTGCTCAACTTCTCGGAGCTGCTCGCCTCCGTCCGGCCGATGAGCGCCAACTACGGCGCGAACACCATCGCCAGCTTCACCGTCGTGGCGGTCGTCTTCGTCGCCCTCAACTTCGCCCTCACCAGTTTCGCCTCGTGGCTCGAGCGCCGGCTCAGGCGCGCCAAGAAGTCGACCGGCGCGGTGGTCCGCGTCGACGCCGTCGAGGAGCTCGCGACACCGGGCGAGCACGCCGGCCCGGAGGAGCTGCGGGCCGACGACAGGAAATGACGGGCACGGGTAGGATGGCCCTCACGCTTCGACGCGGCCGGGGCCCGTACCAGCAGGTACGGGCCCCGGCCCGTTCCGGCGCCGCATCGAGGAAGGGTCCCCATGAACGCCAAGCCAGCAGCCGCCGGGCGCCCCGGCGCCGACCGGACCGGCCGAGCGGCGGCGCCCGGGGGCGAGCTCTCGGTGCCCGCGACGGTGGTCCCGGGCCTGCCGCCCGCCGCGACCTTCGCCGAGCTGGACCTGCCCGCCGCCCTGCTCACCACCATGACCGGCCTGTCGGTGCGCGAACCCTTCCCCATCCAGGCGGCCACCCTGCCGAACGCCCTCGCGGGCCGTGACGTCCTGGGGCGCGCGCGGACCGGCTCCGGCAAGACGCTGGCGTTCGGGCTGGCGCTGCTCGCCCGCACGGCGGGCCGGCGCGCCGAGTCCAAGCGGCCCCCGGCCCTGGTCCTCGTCCCGACCCGGGAGCTCGCCCAGCAGGTGACCGACGCGCTGGAGCCCTACGCGCGGGTGCTGGGGCTGCGGCTGGCGACCGTCGTCGGCGGGCTGTCGATCGGGAAGCAGGCGGCGGCCCTCAAGGCCGGCGCCGAAGTCGTCGTGGCCACCCCGGGCCGGCTCGCCGACCTGGTCTCCCGGCGCGACTGCCTCCTGAACCACGTGCGGATCACGGTGCTCGACGAGGCGGACCGGATGTGCGACCTGGGGTTCCTGCCGCAGGTCATGGAGATCCTGGACCAGACGCCCGCCGACGGGCAGCGCATGCTGTTCTCGGCCACGCTCGACCGCAACGTCGACCAGCTGGTCCGGCACCACCTGCACGACCCGGTGTTCGCCTCGGTCGACCGGCTGGAGGGCTCGGTCACGACGATGGAGCACCACGTGCTGCACGTCCACCCGGCCGACAAGTACGCCACCGCGACGGAGATCGCCGCCCGGGACGGACGGGTGCTGATGTTCCTCGACACCAAGCTGGGCGTGGACCGCTTCGCCCGTCACCTGCGGGACAGCGGCGTACGGGCCGCGGCGCTGCACAGCGGGAAGTCCCAGCCTCAGCGCACGCACACCCTGGCGCAGTTCCGGGAGGGGGCCGTCACGGTCCTGGTGGCCACCGACGTCGCGGCCCGCGGCATCCACGTCGACGACCTCGACCTGGTCGTCAACGTCGACCCGCCCGCCGACCCCAAGGACTACCTCCACCGCGGCGGCCGCACGGCCCGCGCGGGGGAGTCGGGCCGCGTGGTCACCCTCGTCACCCCCGGCCAGCGGCGTGACGTGAACCGGATGATGGCGGACGCCGGCGTCCGGGCGACCGTCACCCAGGTGCGGTCCGGCGAAGAGGCACTCACCCGCATCACCGGTGCCAGGCGCCCTCCGGCCGGTGACGGCGGCGGCCGGACCAAGAGCGCCGGGGCGCCCTTCCAGGGCATGGGCACCCGGACGGGCCGCCCTCCGAAGGAGTCCCGCCGCGCCGCAGAGGCCCGCAAGCTCGCGGAGGCCCGCCGGGCCGCCCAGGCGCGCAAGGCCCGCTGACCGGCCCGGCCGCCCAGGCGCGCGAAGGCCCGCCGACCGGCCCGGCGCCCGGACCGCCACCCCCGCCGGCGCACGGCCGGCCGGCCCGCCGGGCGGGGCCGGTGACGGGCCGAGCGTCAGCGGGGGTGGGCCGGAGCACCGGCGGAGGGCCCGAGGCACCGGCTGGGGATGGGCCGGGGCGTCAACGGGCGGCCGATGCGGGTCCCACCGGCCCCTCCGTCAGCCCGGTGGTCGCCCCCCGGCGCGCCGGCGGCCGGCCCCGCGCGGACCCGCGGGACCGGGCGACCGTCACGGCCGGCGGTCCCGCGTGCCCGGCAGCCGGTCTCAGCGACGCTCGGGCAGGTCGGCCTCGGCCGGCAGCACCGGGACGCTCCGCGCGGAACGCGCCCCCGCCGCGGCCGGCTTCTTCCCGCAGAACGCCGCCTCCAGCGTCCCGCCGAGCGCCGTGTTGGCCGCCCCGCGGTTCGAGGTGTTCGCCATCGCCGAGAGGCTGCGGCGGCCGTCGCGGGTCGCGAAGGCGTAGGTGTAGAACCCCTGCACGGTGCCGGTGTGCCCGAACACCTGGGCGCCGCAGGTCAGGTTGTAACGGCGCAGGCCCAGCCCGTAGAAGCGGGTGTTCGTGGCGTCGGTCGGCGTGACCGTGGTCATCGCGTCCAGCATCGCCGGCGACAGCAGTCTGCCGCGCATCAGCGCGGTCATGAAGGTGTTCAGGTCCGCCGGGTCGGAGATCACCGCACCGGCCGACTGCGCCCACGAGACCGTCTGCTCCGTGGAGTCGACCAGCGGCGCGCCGGCCTCGTCCGGGTGCAGGTAGCCCCGGGCGTGCAGGCCCTTGATCCGGGTGTCGGGGTGCACGTACGAGGTGTTGCGCAGCTTCAGCGGCTTGATGATGCGGCGCTCGTACTCCTGGCCGACCTTCTTGCCGGTGGTCTTCTCGATGAGCATCCCCACCACCACGAAGTTGGCGTTGGAGTACTTGTACGCCACGCCGGGCTCCGTGGTGCGCGGTTCGCTCAGGGAGAGGTCCAGCAGCTCCTGGTAGCTGAAGACCCGGTTGCGCACGGCCTCGAAGCCGGGCACCGTCTGGGCGAACATCTTGTCGGTGTGGTCCGCCAGCCCACTGCGGTGGGTCAGCAGGTGCCGCACCGTGATCCGGTCGTCCGGCAGCAGCCCGGGCAGGTACCGGTTCACCGGAGCGTCGAGCTCCACCCGGCCCTCGTCGACCAGCTGGAGCAGCACCACGGACGAGAAGGTCTTGCTGACGCTGCCGATGCGGAACCGCGCCCGGGTGTCCATGGCCGCGCCCGACACACGGTCCCTGACGCCCGCCGTCCGCACCTGGACCCCGTCGGGGCCGGTGAACCGGGCCATCGCCCCCGGCGCGCCGTTGGTCATCGCGGCGCTCAGAGCCCCGGCCACGCCCTCCATGTCGGGGGCGGGAACGGGAGTGGGCGTGGCCGCGCGGGTGACGGCGGGCGCCGAAGGGACGGTGGGCGCGGAAGGCGCGGCATGGGCGGAGGTGGCGGGGGCGACGCCGGCCACGACGGCGGCGATCAGGGTGGCGCCGGCCGCCAGGCGGCGGTGCGGTGACACGGTCACGTAAGGTCCTCGACTCGCTCGGTACGGCACGCGGGATGGCGTACGCGTAGAAACCGCGGGAGCACCGGCGCTCCGGCGCGCCGTCTCCCGTACTCATGGACCATGAGTCTCGACGCGCCCCCCTGGTTCCCGGAACGAGGCAAGCCGGACAACCTTTTTGACCGGCCGTCAGTACCGGCCGGGCAGGGCGCGGATCGGAAGCGAAGCCTCCGGGGCACGGTCACCGGACCGGCGTACGCCACGGCCGGGCGGCCGGGGGTTCCCGCCCGCCTCCGGGGCGGGCCGGGGCGGGGCCGCACCGGCCGGGGAACCCGTATTCGTCGCTTCCGCCCAGGGAGCCGCATCTGCCATGGAGGAAGCCGCAGACAATTGCAGATGCGGGCTCGGGGGGCCTAGCGTGGCGCACATGCAGTCCTACACTATTGGCCAGGCCGCACGGCTTCTGGGCGTCAGCCCCGACACCGCGCGCCGCTGGGCGGACGCCGGCCGGATCGCGACACACCGCGACGAAGCGGGCCGCCGTCTCATCGACGGACGGGACCTCGCCGCCTTCTCGATCGAGATCGCCCAGAGCTCCGCGGCCGCCCAGGGCGGTCAGGGAGAGGAGGACGGGCCCTACACCACCGCCCGCAACGCCTTCCCCGGCATCGTCACCGCCGTGAAACTCGGCGACGTCGCGGCCCAGGTCGAGATCCAGGCCGGGCCGCACCGACTCGTCTCCCTGCTCACCCGCGAGGCCGTCGAGGAACTGGGGTTGGAGGTCGGCATGCGGGCCACCGCCCGCGTGAAGTCCACGAACGTGCACATCGACCGCGTCTGACCCGCGTCCTCCGCCCGGCACCGGCCGCGTCGGCGCCCACCGTCCCCGGCACCGCGCACCTCACCCCGCCCGGGGCCCTCGCCCCGGCGCGCACCACACACCCAGGAGTCGACCCGATGCCCCCGACCCCCACCCGCCGCGCCGCGACCGCCGTCCTGGCCGCCGCCCTGCTGGCGCCCCTGGCCGCGTGCGCCGGCGACGGCGGGACGGGCGCCGCCCCGGCGCCCCGGAGCGCCGGCTCCGCCGCCCCGCCGGCGGACCTCACCGTCCTGGCCGCCGCCTCGCTCACCAATGTGTTCAGGACGGCGGGCGCCGCGTACGAGAAGTCCCGCCCGGGAACCCGGATCACCTTCTCCTTCGCCGGCTCGCAGGAACTGGTCGCCCAGGTCAGGCAGGGCGTCCCGGCCGACGCCCTGGTCACCGCCGACACCAGGAGCATGGACCTCGTGAAGGAGGACGCCGGAACGCCCACCGTCATCGCGAAGAACCGGCTCGTCATCGCCACCGCCGAGGGCAACCCCCGGAAGATCGCCACGCTGAAGGACCTCGGCGACCCGCGGCTCAAGGTGGTCCTCGCCGCCCCGGAGGTGCCGGCCGGCAAGTACAGCAGGAAGATCCTCGACGCCCAGAAGGTCGCGGTCGAGCCGGTGTCCCAGGAGCCCAGCGTCCGCGCCGTCCTCAGCAAGGTGGAACTCGGCGAGGCCGACGCGGGGCTCGTCTACCGGACGGACGCCGCCACCGCCGCCGGCAAGGTGGACGCCGTCACGATCCCCGACGCGCAGAACGCCGTCGCCGAGTACCCCGCCGCCGCGCTGAAGGGTTCCGCGCACGCGGAGGCCGCCGACGCGTTCGTCGCCTGGCTCTCCGGCCCCGAGGCGCAGAAGATCTTCAAGGAAGCGGGCTTCCAGCAGCCCTGACCCGTACACCCCCGCAGGCCCCCGACGCCTCCCGAAAACGCCCCGCACCCCCGACCGAGCACCGAGCACACCGAGCACCGACGACCGACGACCGACGACCGAGCACCGAGGGCCGCACGGTCCCGGACCGCGCAGCCCAGGACCGGACGACCACGCACCGAGGACCCGACCGAGAACCGAGATCCGGCCGGGGTCCGGTCCAGGTCCGAGGTCCGGTCAAGGTCCGCTCAAGGTCCGGTCAAGGCCCGGTCCGAGGCCGGTCCGAGGTCCGAGGCTCCGACAGGACACCGATGAGACGCCTCGCCCCACGCACCCCCGTCGCCCTGGCCCTGCCCGCGCTCGCGGCCGTGGCCTTCCTGCTGCTCCCGCTCGTCGGTGTGCTCTCCCGCACCTCCTGGGGCGATGTCGGCGCGCACCTCGGCACCCCGGAGGCCGTCGAGGCGCTGAAGCTCTCCCTCGTCGTGTCCTTCTGGTCCCTGGGCCTGTCCCTGCTGCTGGGCGTACCCCTCGCCTGGCTGCTGGCCCGGGTGTCCTTCCCCGGCAAGGCGCTGGTCCGGTCGCTCGTCCTGCTGCCCATGGTGCTGCCGCCCACGGTGGGCGGGGTCGCGCTGCTCCTCGCGTTCGGGCGCCGCGGCGTCCTCGGACCCTGGCTGGAGGACTGGTTCGGCGTCACCCTGCCGTTCCACACCTCCGGCGCGGTCGTCGCCGCCACGTTCGTCGCCATGCCGTTCCTCGTCATCACCCTGGAGGGCGCGCTCGCCGGGCTCGACCGGCGGTACGAGGAGACCGCCGCGTCACTCGGCGCGTCACCGTTCCGCGTCTTCCGCACCGTGACCCTGCCGATCGTCGCGCCAGGACTCGTGGCGGGCGCCGCGCTGACGTGGGCACGCGCCCTCGGCGAGTTCGGCGCCACCATCACCTTCGCCGGCAACCTGCCCGGCAGGACGCAGACGCTGCCCCTCCAGGTCTACCTCCTCCTCCAGGAGCAGCCGGAGGCCGCCACGTCCGTGTCCCTGCTGCTGCTCGCCGTCGCGATGGCGGTCCTCGTCGCCCTGCGCGGCCGCTGGTCGGCGGCTCCGCGCGGACACGCCCCGGCGGCCACGGGCCGTCGCCCCGGCGCCGACGCCCGTACCGGCGCCGACGACCGCACCGCCCCACCGCTGCCCGAGCCGGCCGCGGACGTCCCCGGAGACTCCGGCAGGTGGGCCCTGCACGCCGAGGTCACCGGGTTCGCCGACCTGGTCCTGGAAGCCCCGCCCGGTACCACCGTCGCCGTCGTCGGCCCCAACGGCGCCGGAAAGACGACCCTCCTGCGCGCACTGCTCGCCCTGACCGACCGCGCCCACGCCCGGCTGGCGCTCGGCGGCACCGACGTCACCGGCCTCCCGCCGCACCGGCGCGCAGTCGCCTGGGTCCCGCAGGACGGCGCCCTGTTCCCGCACCTCACCGCGCTGGCCAACACCGCCTACGGACCACGCGCCCACGGCGTACCGCGCGGCGAGGCGGCGAAGGACGCCCAGCGCTGGCTCGACCGCCTCGGTGTCGGCCACCTCGCCCACCGCCGCCCCGCCCAGCTGTCCGGCGGGCAGGCCCAGCGCGTCGCCCTGGCCCGGGCCCTCGCCACCCGCCCCCGGCTGCTGCTCCTGGACGAACCGCTCGCCGCGCTCGACCAGACCACCCGTGGACACGTCCGCCACACCCTGCGCCGTCACCTCGACGGCTTCGGCGGCGTCTGCCTGATCGTCACCCACGACCCGGTGGAGGCCGTCTCGCTCGCCGACCGCGTCCTCGTCCTGGAGGCCGGCCGGGCGCTCCAGTACGCCTCCCCGGCCGAGGTGACCCGGCACCCGCGCTCCCCGTGGGTCGCCCGCATGCTCGGCCGCAACGCCTGGCCGGGGACCGCCACGGCCGACGGTCTCGCGCCCTCGGACGGCACCACCACCGTCGTGGCCGCCGAACCCCTCCCCGTGGGCACCGACGCCCTCGCGATCATCGCCCCCGAGGCGGTGTCCCTCCACCGCGACAGACCGACCGGCAGCCCGCGCAACGTCTGGCCCGGAACCGTACGGGAGATCACGGCGGTCGGCAGCCGGATGCGGGTGCTGGTCACCTCCGACGAGGCCCCCGACCTGGTCGCCGAGATCACCCCGGCGGCGGCCGCGGACCTGGGACTGGCCGACGGCGCCGCGGTGTTCACGGGCGTCAAGGCGACCGAGGTCGCCCTCGTGCCCCGCTAGGGCGCTTCGCCTCGCTGTGCTGTCGACCCCCGGGGGGGGCGTGCCGGGCGCGCACACGGCCCGCGAGAGCGTTGGCCTGCCGGAATACTGTCGCCCTGCGGGAACCCGCGGGTGCGCGGGGGCGTCCTCGTCGGGGATGGAGAACGACACCCGCCGGGGGACCCCGGAGCCACAGGCACACGGCCGCCCCGTGGCCGGCGCGGACGCGCGAACCCGTCCGGCCCGGCGCCGGCCGGGCCGGGTGCCGGCCGTGCTCGCCGCGGCGGCCGCCTGCCTGCTGGCCTTCCCCGGCGCGGTGCCGAACACGGTCGGGCGGCTCGGCAGCCTCCTGGAGACGTTCCTGCCCTGGCTGGGGCTCGTCGTCCCCGTCCTGCTGGTCGTCGCCCGGGCGCGGCGTTCCGCCGTCGTGATGCTGATGCTGCTCCCGGCGGCCTGCCTGTGGCTCGGCCGGTACGGCGGGGCCCCGGCGGCCGGCGGGGCCCCGGCGTACGACATCACGGTCGTCCAGCACAACGTCAGCGACGAGAACAGCGACCCGGAGGGCACCGCGAGGACCCTGCGGGACGCCCGGCCGCAGCTGATCGCCCTCCAGGAGCTCACCCGGGCCGCCCTTCCCGCCTACCGGGCGGCGCTGGCGCCCGGCCACCCGCACCACGCGGTGCACGGCACGGTCGGGCTGTGGTCGGCCTACCCGCTCAGGGACGTCCGGCCGCTGGACATCCGGCCTCCCGGGTTCGGCACCGACTGGAACCGCGGACTGCGCGCGACCGCCGTGACCCCGTACGGGGAGGTCGCCGTGCTCGTCGCCCATCTGCCCTCCGTGCGCATCGGACCCACCGGCCTCCGCTCCGGCCCCCGGGACGCCGGCGCCGCGCTGCTCGGAGGGGCGATCGCCGCGGAACCGGCCGGCCGGGTGATCGTCCTCGGCGACCTGAACGGCACGGTCGAGGACCGCGGGCTGGCCCCCGTCACCGACCGCCTGGGCCCGGCCCCGGCACCGCTCGCGTTCAGCTGGCCGGCCGCGCTGCCGCTTGCCCGCATCGACCAGGTCCTCGCGCGCACGGCGGCCGTCGTCGGCATCAGCACCCTGCCCCGCACCGGCAGCGACCACCTGCCCGTCGCCGCCCGCATCCGCATGTGAAGCGGTCCGCCGAGGGCCACCGAGGGCCGCCGCGGCCCGCCGGCCGGCCGCGAGGGGACGACCGTCCCGCTGCGCGCGCGCCCCTGGCGTGCGCCATGGCGCCCCTTCCCGCGAGGGTCACCAGAGCCCTTCGTGCCGGACCATGGGGCGGGCCCGGACGGGCGCGGGTGGCTGGGCGCGGGACGCGACGGAGGGCGAATGGTGAGACGTTGGCTGGTGACAGGGTGCTCCTCGGGACTGGGGCGGGCGTTGGCCGCGGCGGCGGCCCGTGCGGGACACGACGTGGCGGCGACCGCGCGCAAGACCGCCGATCTGGACGACCTGGTCGCTGCCTGGCCGGGACGCGTCCTTCCGATTCCGCTGGAACTGCGCGACGCCGCCCAGTGCGAGGAAGCGGTCCGGGTGGCCGCCGACCTGTTGGGCGGCATCGACGTCCTCGTGAACAACGCGGGAGCCGGCCTGTTCGGTGCGGTCGAGGAGGTCTCCGACGCCGAGGTGCGCGACCAGCTGGAGACCCTGGTCGTGGGACCCTGGCGGCTGGTCCGTCTGGTGCTGCCGCTCATGCGGGCCCAGGGCCACGGCCACATCGTCAACATCTCCTCGACAGCGGGTCGCATGCCGTTCCCGGGGCTGGGGGCGTACGTCACGGGCAAGCACGCCCTGGAGGGGATGAGCCGGACGCTGGCCGCGGAAGTGGCCCCGCAGGGCATCCGGGTCACCGTGATCGAGCCGGGCGGCTTCGCCACCCGCTACGGCGCGTCCCTCGCCGAATCGGGCCGTCGGCTCTCCGCGTACTCCACGGTGACCGCCGAGACCTTGCGCGGTGTGCGCGGCATGGCGGAGAACCCCGACATGGGGCGGCCCGAGGACTGCGCCGCCCAGGTGCTCGGCATCGTCGGCGCCGACGGACCCGCCCCGCTGCGCATCCCGATCGGTGACGACGCCTACGCCTCCCTGGAAGCGGTGGAACAGGCCTCACGCGAGGAACTCGCCGCCGCCCGCGCTCTGACGCGGAGCACGCCACCACGGCCTTCTGCGACTCCGCCGCCGGCACAGGGCCACGGCCCGGAGCTGCCGGGTTCCGGCGGGTGACCGACTCGTCCGCGGCACGGAACGGTCCGGCGGCGCCCGTCAGGCCGGGCTCGGGGAAGAACGGGTCGCCCGTTCCCCAGGTGATGAGTGGACCTCGTCCTTCGGCGACCGGTTCGTGGGTCAGGCGGCCACCAGGGCGACCGGCAGGGTGTCGTAGGCGGCGACGAAGTTCGACGCGCGGCGGGCCGGGGCGCCCCGTACGAGGATCCGGTCCACCCGCGCCAGCAGCGCCCCGAACACGAGGCGCAGCTGGGTGCGCGCGAGGGCGGCGCCCATGCAGAAGTGCCGGCCGCTGGTGAACGACAGGTGCGGGTTGGCCGCGCGGTCGGCCCGGAAGGCGTCCGCGTCGGGGAACACGTCCGCGTCACGGTTGGCGGACGGCAGCCACAGGCACAGCAGCTCGCCCGCCTCCAGGGCCGTCCCGCTCAGCACCGTCGGGCGCGTCACCGTCCGTACCAGGTGCAGCGGCGGGGTCGTGTGGCGGAGGACCTCCTCGATCGCCCGGTCCAGGTGCTCGGGGTGAGCCCGGAGCCATTGCCACTGCTCGGGGTGGCGGGCGAAGGCCTCCACGCCCGCGGCCGTCGCGTTCCTGGTGGTCTCGTTGCCCCCGATGGCCAGGTTGAGGCAGTTGAGGAGGACCTCCTCCCCGGTGAGCCGGTCGCCGTCGACGTCCGCCTCCAGCAGCCGCCGCACCAGTCCGCCGGGGGTGAGGCGGTCCTCGTCCTCGACGAGCCCCGCCAGGTGCGTGAGCAGTTGTCCGTTGGCCGTCGTCGTCGACCGGCGACGGGCCGCCAGGTCGCCCGCCGCCGGGTCGTGTTCCGTGAGCGAGCCGCACACGGCACGGCTGGCGAGCTCGGACAGGGGCCGCCACTCGGGCTCCGGCAGGCCGAGCAGCAGGCCGGTCGCCGCGGCCGGCACCCGTGCGCCGACCGCCGCCACGAAGTCGGTCTCCCCGTCCCGTACCGCCCGCTCCACCCACCGGTCGACGTGTCCCCGCAGCACACCGTCCATCGCGCCCGCCGCCGACCGGGTCAGTCCGCCGCTGACCAGCCGCCGCAGCCGCTGGTGGCGCGGCGGGTCGGTCAGCTCGATCATGCGCCCGGCCGCCGCGTCCCGTTCACCGAGCGCGGTGTCCAGGGTCATGCCCCACTCGGAGCTGAACGTGGCCGAGTCGCGCAGCACCGCGTCGACGTGCGCGTACCGGGTGACCGAGTGGAACCCGGGCGCGTCCCGCCGGTCCTGGAAGTGCAGTGTGTCTTGGCGCCGCAGCGCGGCCCACACGTCGTGGGGCGGCCGCGGCAGGAAGGTGCGGGGGTCCGTCAGGTCGGGGACGGTCACGGGAAGGGTGGGCATCGGTCGTCCTCTCACGAGCCGGCGGTGGCGGGCGCGGGCAGGAAGCCGGAGGCGTGGAAGTAGCGGATGTACCGGTCCAGGAGCCGCGCGTCGACCGGCGGGCAGGCCAGCCCGCTCCCGGCGAGGTCCGCCTCGAGACGCGCGCGGCCCAGCCGGGGGGCGTGCCCGGTGGTGGACAGCTCCTCGACCGTGAGACCCCCGGCGGCGGCCTCGGTGGTGAACAGCTCGGCGAACGGGCCGAAGGGGTGCGACGGGCGCTCCGCCAGATGCGCCACCATGGCGTCGATCCACTCCCGGTACGCGACCGTGCGGATCGGGTGCCCGTGCGCCCTGAGCCGGTCCACCATCGCGTCGAGCGCGGCGGGGCGCGGGTTGGTCAGGTGGTACGTCTGCCCCGTCGCCGCGCGGTGCGTGGCGAGGTGGACGACGGCCCCCGCGACGAAGTCGGCCGGGACCAGGTCCAGGGGGAGGGCCAGGTCCGGTGCCGATCCCAGTTCGGTGATGATCCGGAAGAACTCGCACAGCGCCGCACCGCTGTTCCAGGTGTGACCGGTCGTGTCGCCGGACACCTCGTGCGGCCGGTGGACGGCGACGGGCAGCCCCGTCCGGCCCGCGCCCCGCACGACCTCCTCGGCGACCCACTTGCTCTCGGTGTAGCCCATGGACAGCAGCTCGACGTGGTCCAGCGGCGTCTCCTCGTCGACCTCCCGCACCCCCGCCGCGCCCATGCCGTGCACCACCGCCACGGTGGACACGTGGTGCAGCGGCACCGCCCGGCGGGCGGCCAGCGCGATGACCTCCCGGGTGCCGTACACGTTGGCGGCGCGCAGCTTCTCGTACGGGTAGAGGAAGTTGACCTCGGCGCCGCAGTGGAGGACGAGGTCGGCGCCGCCGGCCTGCTCCTCCCAGTCGCGGCCGGCCAGCCCGAGGCGAGGCAGCGTGAGGTCCCCGACGAGCGGCCGCACCCGGTGCGCGGGCAGCGGCCGTGCGATGCCGTGACGGGTCTGGGCCCGGGCGAGCCGTTCCTCGGCGTGCCCGGGGTCCCGGGCGCGGACCAGCGCGTGGACCACCGCGTCCGTGCGGTCGAGCACCTGCCGCAGCAGGTGGGCGCCGACGAACCCGGTGGCGCCGGTCAGGAACACGTGCGGGGGCGCCCGCCACACCGGGCGGGGGTCCGCGCCGGTCACCGGCGGCACGTCCCACCGCAGGTCGGGCCGCCAGCGGTCCACGGCGGCCGCGCCCCGGTCCGCCCCGGAGGCCCGGGCCGCGTCCGCTCCGGAGGCGCCGGCGGCGGGCGCGGGGCCGCCGGCGGCGGGCGCCGGGGTGCCGACGGCGCGGGCGTCCGTTCCCCGGGCGCTCACGGCCTCGGATCCCGTCGTGACGATCAGGGCGTGGGGGTCGGCCGGGGCGTCGACGGCGTCCGCGTCCGCGGTGCTGACGGTGTCCCGCACGGCGGTGGTGAACGCCTTCACCGTCGGTTCGGCCAGCAGCCTCGTCACCAGGTCGTAGCCGTGCCGCTGACCGAGGCCGAGGCGCTGACGTACGCGCGCCACCAGCCGAACGGCCAGCAGCGAACTGCCGCCGCACACGAAGAAGTCGTCGTCCGGCTCCGCCCGGCCGAGCGGCAGGACCGCCGCCCACGCCTCCGCCACCACCCCGGCCACCGACCCCCGCTCGTGCCGCTCCCGGGCGGTGACCGGCACCTCGGCCGGACCGGGCACCTCGGCCGGACCGGGCACCTCGGCCGGACCGGGCACCTCGGCCGGACCGGGCAGCGCGGCGCGGTCGACCTTGCCGCTCGGAGCCAGCGGCAGCCGGTCGAGCACCGTGACGGTCGCCGGGAGCATGAAGGAGGGCAGTTCCTCGGCGAGGAACGCCCGCACCTCCTGCGCGGTGGGGGAGCGGCCGGGGACGCGTGGGGTCACATAGGCGTGCAGGGAGCGGCCGGAGCCGTCGTCGTCGCGGGCCACGACGACGGCGTCCGCGACCTCCGGCCGGCGGGTCAGCGCGGCGCGGACCTCCTCCAGTTCGACCCGGAAGCCGCGCACCTTGACCTGGTCGTCGCGGCGTTCGCAGAACTCGATCACCCCGTCGGAGCGGCGACGGACGAAGTCACCGCTGCGGTAGACGCGCGGCCGCCCGCCGCCGGTGCGGACGCCGGGACCCGCGAGGGGGGCCGAGGCGGACTCCGGGCGCAGGGAGAGGAAGCGCTGCGCGGTCGCGTCCGGGTCGTTGAGGTAGCCGCCCGCGAGCGCGCCGCCGCCGATGTACAGTTCGCCCACCTCGCCGGTCGCCGCGGGCGTCCCGTCCTCCCGCAGGACGTGGACGACGGTGTCGGCGATCGGACGGCCGACGGGGACGCACGTCGCGTCCGCCGGTAGGTGCGTCACCTCGTGGGCGAGCGCGACGCACGCCGCCTCGGTCGGTCCGTAGGCGTTGACCAGGTGGCGCGGCCTGCCCAGTTCGAGGACCCGCCGGGCCGCGTCCGGCCGCAGCGCCTCGCCGCCCGTCACCACGTACCGGAGCCCGGCGAACGTCTCCGGCCGCTCCCGCGCGACCATGTGGAACACGCTGGTGGTCAGGAACAGGACGGTGACGCCCTCGTCCGTGACGAGCCGGTGCAGCGCGTGCGGCGCCAGCAGCACCTCGGAGGGCGCCGGCACCAGGCAGGCGCCGTTCAGCAGCGCCGGCCACATCTCCAGCACCGAGGCGTCGAACGAGAGCGCCGCCGTGTGCAGCACCCGGTCCTCCGGGCGGACGTCCAGGAAACCGTTGGCCAGCGCCAGCCTCACCACCCCGCGCTGCGGAACGGCGACCGCCCTCGGCCTTCCGGTCGTGCCGGAGGTGAACATCACGTACGCGGGTGCCTCGGGACCCCGCCCCGCGCCCGGCAGCGGCACCCCGCCACGCCCCTCGGCACCGGAGCCGCCGGCGCGCAGCACGGCGGCGTACTCCAGCACCCGCACCGCACCGGGACCCGCACCCGCCCCGCCGTCCGCATCCGGACCCGCACCGGGAACCGCCCACGCCCCGTGTTCCGCACCCCGACCCGCCCACGCCCCGCCGTCCGCGCCCGGCAGCCGTACGACCACCGCCGCCCCGGCGTCCTCCAGCATGCCGCGCAGCCGCCCGCCGGGCAGGGACGCGTCCAGCGGTAGGTAGGGCGTGCCCGCGTAGGCCGCCCCCAGGATCGCGGCGCAGGACTCCGGGCCCCGCCGCCCCATGATGCCGACGACATCCCCGGCGCCCACCCCGGCCGCGGCCAGCCCGCGCGCGAACCGCTCGGCGAGCGAGGCCAGTTCGGCGTACGTGAGCCGTGCGTCCCGCCCGGCCACCGCGCACCGCTCCGGGTGCCGGCGCGCCCGTTCCGCGAAGAGCTCCGCCGGCGACCGCTCGTAGGGCCGGGTGCCGCCGCCGGTTCCCACCGGTGCCCCGGCGCCGGGACGCCCGTACGTGTCGGCGGCTCGTGCAGCACTGTCCGGACTCATCCGACCGCTCCCCTCCCGGCAGCCTCCGCCGGCCCGCCGCGTCTGGTTCCGCCCCGCTCGTGAGCGAGGCGATCGTACGGTCGCCGGCCGGCGCCGCGGGGAGCGGCAAGAGGCCGCGACGGCACGTCGGAGGGGGTCCGGGCGTGGCGGAGCAGGGGCGGTGAGCGGGAGAACGCGTGTGGTTCCCGTGCGGACTTTCGCAGGTCCCCGGTCCGGGGCGGTCCCGCCGCCCGCCACGTGATCGTTCCTGGCTAGGGTGGAGCGGCCCCCACAGGACCGACACCGCAGAGGTACGACATGAGGAAACTCCCCTACGCCCGGGCCGCAGTGGCGACGGCGGGCGCGTTCGCGCTCATCGCGGCGGGCAGCGGCACCGCCTCCGCCGCCGACACGACGCTGCGACTCTCCCGCAGCGGCCACACGATCGGCACGATGACCCACCTCGACCCGGACCCGGACACCTTCCGCGTCTGCGACACGCGCGCGGACGGCCACGGGGTCACCGGCAAGCTCTACATGTACATGGCCGGCTGGCAGTTGAAGGAGACCAAGCAGGACGGCGGGGACGCCGGTTGCGGCTCCTTCGACTACAACGTGGTGCCCTACGCCGCCAAGTACCTGATGAAGCTGTGCTGGAACGGCCCCGGTGACGTGTGCGTCACCAAGGAGTTCACCGAGGACTGAAGTCGGCCCGGCGGGCCGGACCCCCGTTCCCCGGGGGCCCGGCCCGCCGGCGTTCGCGGCCGTCGCCCCACGGGGCACCGGCCGGCCCGCGCCCGGGCCCGGCCCGCCGGCCTCCCGTTCCGCGCCGCGGCGAGGCGGCCGCTCGCCCGGGCGGGGGACACGCCGGACGCCTTCCGCAGCGGCGGACCGCCTCCGCGGTCGCCCACAATGCCGGTGTGGGTCCGGTCGGCCCGGTGTCGTGGCGGAAGCGAGGTCGTGGCGTGGAGATCCTGGCGTTCGAGGTGCAGAGCGACGAACAGCCCCTGCTGGAACGGGCCCTGGCGGGCCGCTGCGCGGTGCGCTGCGCGGTGCGCTGCCTGGAGATGTTCCTCGACGAGGACACGGCCCCGCTGGCCGCCGGCCACGAAGTGGTGTCCACCGGTGTCAACGCCCGGCTGGACGCCACGGTCCTGCGTCGCCTGGCCGACGGGGGGACGCGGATGATCGCCCAGCGCTCCACCGGCTACAACAACATCGACCTCGCCGCGGCCGGCGAGGCGGGCATCACCGTGGCCAGGGTCGCCCACTACTCGCCCTACGCCGTGGCCGAGTACGCCTGGGCCCTCGCCCTCGCGGTGAACCGCCGGACCGTACGGGCGGCCAACCGGTCACGGGAGTTCGACTTCCGCCTCACCGGGCTCATGGGGCGCGACATCCACGGCATGACGGTCGGTGTGGTCGGCACGGGGCAGATCGGCACGGTCTTCGCGCGCATCGCCCAGGGCTTCGGCTGCGAACTGCTCGGCCGTGACGTGGTGGAGAACCCGGAGTGCCTCGCGATGGGCATGCGGTACGTGGAGCTGGACCGGCTGCTGGCCGAGGCGGACCTCATCAGCCTGCACGTCCCGCTGCTGCCGGAGACGTACCACCTGATCGACGCCCGGGCGCTCGCCCTCATGAAGGACGACGCGATCCTCGTCAACACCAGCCGCGGCGGCCTCCTCGACGCCCAGGCCCTGGTCGACGCCCTGCGTGCCGGCCGGCTCGACGGCGTCGGCCTCGACGTCTACGAGGAGGAGGCCGGGCTCTTCTACGTCGACAGGTCCGTCGGCGGCATCACCGACGACACCCTGGCCCGGCTGATGACCTTCCCCCAGGTGCTGATCAGCTCCCACCAGGGCTACTTCACGCGCACCGCGGTCGGCCAGATCGTCGACGCCACCGTACGGAACATCGACGACTACCTCGCCGGGCGCGTGAACGAGAACACCCTGGTGAGCCCGTGAGCCCGTGAGCCCGTAGCCCACAGGAATGGACCCCCCGTCCGCCGCCGTATCCCGCTCGTCGCGTCCCGCCCGGTCCCTCCGGGCGGGACGCCGCGTTTCGGGGGCGGGGCAGTCCGCGCGAGCGGGGCGGACGGGGCGAACAGGGCTCCGGAGGCGGTCATGTGGAGATTTCTACCGGGGGGTAGGCCCGACCGGTGCTCCTGCTGTACGGTCCGTCCCAACAGCTTGCTTACATCTTGTCTAATAAGGAAACGCCGCTCGATCCGAGGAGCCCCAGCATGGCAAGCAGCACCGCTCACCCGGAGACGCACGACGGGCCGCACGCCCGGGACGTCGCTCGCCGCCTGCTCGACTCGTCCGCGACGCTCTCCTACGACCCGGCCACCGAGGTCGACTGGGAAACACCGCTGGACAAGGACTTCCACGGCGCCAGCCCGGAGTGGAGCACCCTCTACGGCACCGCCTACTGGCGGGAGATGACCGACGCCCAGCGCAAGGAGCTGACCCGGCAGGAGGCCGCGTCGGTCGCCAGCACCGGCATCTGGTTCGAGATGATCCTCCAGCAGTTGGTGCTGCGGGACATCTACGCCAAGGACCCGACCCAGCCCGGCTTCCAGTGGGCCCTGACCGAGATCGCCGACGAGTGCCGGCACTCGATCATGTTCGCCCGGGGTGCCCGGAAGCTCGGGGCGCCGGCCTACCGGCCGCACCGGATCGCCGTCGAACTGGGCAGGGCCTTCAAGACGATCGCCTTCGGTGAGGCCGCCTACGCCGCCATCCTGGTGGCCGAGGAGGTTCTCGACGTCATGCAGCGCGACTGGATGAGGGACGAGCGGGTCGTGCCGTTCGTGCGCACCATCAACAACATCCATGTCGTGGAGGAGTCGCGGCACATGAAGTTCGCCCGCGAGGAGACGCGCAGGCGCCTCGCGCGCGCCGGCCGGCTCCGCCGCGAGATCCACGCCGTCGTCATCGCGATCGCGTCGTACGTCATCGTCACCAGCATGGTCAACGAGGACGTGTACGAGAACGCCGGACTCGACCGGAAGCGCGCCGTCCGGGAGGCGAGGGCCAACGAGCACCACAAGTCCCTGATGCGGTCGAGCTGCGCCGGGCTGATGGAGTTCCTGGCGTCCGCCGGCCTGCTCACCCGGCCGGCCCTCGCGTTCTACAAGCGCGCCCACCTGATCTGACCCGTCCGTCCCTCCGGCCGACGCCGCCCCACCGCGGCCGTACGCCCCCACGCCCGCCGCCGAGCCGGACGCTCCCCGCCCCCGCCGCGTCCCGCCGCGGCCGGCCGCACACCCGCCCCCACCGCGACCCGCACCACCGCGCTCCGACGTGCCCCGCCCCGACGCGCACCGCCGCGACCCGATCCGGACCGAGCCGACGACATGACCTACGCCATCACGCAGAACTGCTGCACCGACGCCACCTGCGTCGCCGTGTGCCCCGTCAACTGCATCCACCCCACCCCCGACGAGCCGGAGTTCGGCTCCACGGACATGCTGTACATCGATCCGCGCTCCTGCATCGACTGCGGCGCCTGTGCCGACGCGTGCCCGGTGGACGCCGTCCTCCCGGCCGATGGCCTGACCGGACCGCAGCAGGAGTTCGCCGCCGTCAACGAGGCGTACTTCCGCGACCGGCGGCCCTCCGCCACCGACGGCGGACCGAACTTCCACGCCTGGGGCGAGCCGCGCTTCGAGCGCAGCCTCCCCTCCGACTTCGCCCCCATCCGGGTCGCGGTCGTCGGCACCGGGCCGGCCGGCATGTACGCCGCCGAAGACCTGCTCCTGCACACCAACGCGGAAGTGACCCTCGTCGACCGGCTGCCGGTGGCCGGCGGCCTCGTACGGTACGGCGTCGCCCCGGACCACCCCGGTACCAAGCGGATCGGCGACACCTTCGCGCGGTTCCACTCCCACCCCCGGGCGCGGCTGCACCTCGGTGTCGAGGTGGGCCGGGACGTCACGACCGAGGAACTGGCCGCCCACCACCACGCCGTCGTGTACGCGGTGGGCGCCTCCGCCGACCGCCGCCTCGGCATCCCGGGGGAGGACCTGCCCGGCAGCGTCCCCGCCACCACGTTCGTCTCCTGGTACAACGCCCACCCCGACGTCCCGGCGGACGCGGTCGCGCCGGCCGGCGAGCGGGTGGTCGTCGTCGGCAACGGCAACGTCGCCCTCGACATCGCACGGATCCTGGTGTCGGACCCCGACGCCCTGGCCGGCACCGACATCGCCGACCACGCGCTGGCGGCGCTGCGCGCGGCGCCGGTGCGCGAGGTGGTGCTGCTCGGGCGCCGGGGCCCCGAGGACGCGGCGTACACGCGCTCCGAACTGCGCGCCCTGCACCACCTGGACGGAGTGGACATGGTCGTCGACGACCACGACCCGCGCATCGGGGCCGCCGTCGACGCGGCCGGACCGGCCGGCAAGGCGGCGCTCGTCAAGGACGTCACCCGCGTACCCGTCGACTGGTCGCGCCCGCCCGCGCCGGGCCGCCGCATCGTGTTCCGCTTCCACTCCTCGCCACTGGAGATCCTCGGCGACGAGGCGGTCCGCGCCGTGCGGGTGACCGGACCGGACACCGAGCGGTCCATCCCGGCCGGCACGGTGATCCGGGCGGTCGGCCACCGCGGCGCACCGCTCGCCGGGCTGCCCTTCGACGAGGCCACCGGGACCGTCCCGCACGAGGCGGGCCGGGTGGCGGGCCGGCCGGGCACCTACGTCGTCGGGTGGATCAAGCGCGGCCCGTCGGGCGGTATCGGCGCCAACCGCACGTGCGCGGCGGAGACGGTGGGGACGCTGATCGCGGACGCCGTCGCCGGCGCCCTGCCCGAACCGGCGTACCCGCCGAAGGCCTTCCGGCGGCTGCTCGGGCGCCGGGCGTCCGGGGGAGTCGTCGACGCCCGGGGGCTCGCCGCCATCGACCGGGCGGAACGCGCCCGTGGCCGCCGCGACGGCCGGCCGCGGGTCAAACTGGCCACCGTCGAGGAGCTGCTGGCCACCGCCCGGCGCCCCCGCTGGGCACCGCGGCCCTGACCCGGCCCGCCGTCCGCCGGCCACCGTCTCACGGGGCGCGCTTCGCCCCGAGCGACACCAGGTAACGCCCGTCGTCCTCCGGCAGGTTGCGGTGGACGACGTCGGACAGCGACCGGGTCCGGCGCAGGATGTCCATGCCCTCGGGCGAGAAGGTGGCCGGGGTGAACAGCCGGGGCGACAGCAGCGGGTTGGTCAGGGCCTCGGAGAACGAGTCGATGCCGATGATCCGCCCGAGCAGGTTGCCGAACAGGCTGCCGTGCCGGGCGTCCTCGGCGAAGATGCCGACGTACAGGTCCAGCTCGTCGACCCCGCCGTACAGGTCGTGCAGCGCCTCGCGCACCACCGGGTCCCCGGACAGCTGGCGCAGGTCGGTCGCCCGGGGGAAGCCGAAGTGCTCCCGGTAGTCGTTGTACGAGGCCACCTCCAGCACCCGGCCCACCTCCACGCTGCGCTCCTCGATGGGCAGCAGCAGAGGGTCGGTGTTGAACAGCCCCATGCGCCCGGCGGGCTGGCGGGACAGGTCGTCGAAGAGCGGGCCCATGCCCCGCTCCTCGATGATCCGGCCGTTGGCGAGGGTGTGCAGCAGCGGGACCTCCCGGCCCGCGATCCGGTACGCCGACGGGATCAGGCTGTGCCAGCGGTAGACCAGGCTGAACTCGATCGTCGACCAGTTCTCCCGGTGCCAGCTGGTCCGCACCGTGCGCCGCGGGTCGAGACGGAACCGGAAGTGGAACGGCGTCAGGTGGTTGATGTACTCCTCCAGCACCAGCCGGATCGTCATCACCACCAGGATGTTGCGGGTGGTCTGGAAGAGCCGCTCGTCGTCCCACGACGGGTACGCGCGCGCCAGCAGCCCCGCGATCCGGTTGTGCTCCCGCAGGAACAGCACGTTGACGAGCATGGGACCCAGGTGGGCGTGCGCCCGGTCGCCGCCCGACGCGAACACCGTGTCGCGCAGCGGCTCCGGCACGTCCTCCCAGCGGGCCGGCTTCAGCGCGGCGAACTCCGCCTTGATCCGCCCGTTCTCGCACAGCAGGGGCGGGAACTCGCCCCCGCCGACCGTCCGGCTCTTCAGCCGGCCGCCCTCGAACTCCCGCAGGCACGCCGTCATCGCCGCGTTCGCCCCGTACAGCTGCACCATGTCGATGGTGTGCGGCGAGTCGGTGCGCCGCGGGTCACCGCCCTTGCCGTGCCCGCGCAGGAACCCGTCCGTGAACCACTGCGCGAAGGCGGGCAGCAGCGCGGTCGACCGGGGGCAGGTGCCGCCGTCGGCCTCGCGCCGGAACAGTTCGGCCGCCCGCGCCGGCGACGGCCGCCCGGGGTGCGGCGCCGGGTCGGGCGGCAGGTGCCGGCCCACGTACGACCGGTCCGTCAGGGAGGCCCACGAGGTGTACGGCGCCATGGTGCTGAGCGGATTGGGGCGGGGCGGCGCCTTGAGGATGGCACGGTCGGTCAGCACCGCGTTCGTCCTGCGGTACAGCCACCGGTTGCCCTGCACCGCCCGCCACAGGGGCTCGTAGTGGGTGAGCACGTGCGCCTCGACACGGTTGCGCAGCCCGTCCCTGGACGGGTCGCGGCCGTCCTCCGCCCCGGTGCGCGCGCGGCGCGAGGTGGTGGTCATCGTCCCTGTCCTCTCGTGGTCACGTCGGTGCGTCGGTGCGTCGGTGCGTCGTCGTGCGGGTACGTCACGCGGAGGCCGTCGCGCCCGCCGTCACCGGGTAGTGCTGGGGGTACGGGGTGCCCGCGTAGTCCAGGTCGCGCTCGCGGCCCGGCAGCGGCCGGACACCGGGCCGCAGGAGCACCCGGCGCACCATCTCGGGAACGATCGCCCGCGCCGGGTACTTGCCCACGCAGTCGTGCGCCCCGTGGCCCAGCACCATGTTGTGCACCGGCGTCCGGTCGGGACGGAAGGTGTACGGGTCCGCCACCACCGTCTCGTCGAACATCGCCGACGCCATGTGGGCATGCACCACCGTGCCGGCGGCCAGGCGCGTCTCACGGGGCGTGCCCGCGGCCAGGACGTGGTCGCGCACGCAGAGCCTCGGCGTCGACGGGACGAAGGGGTGGAAGCGCAGGGCCTCCCACACGTACCCGTCGAACACCGCGGTGTCCTCCGAGGCCGCCGCCCGCTCCGCCCGCGCGAACTCGTCGGGCCGTGAGACCAGCTCCTTCAACGCGGTCGTCGCGCACTGCGCGGCGTTCTGCTGGTAGCCGATCAGGAAGCCGACCAGCTGGTTGTTGACGCGCTCGTCGTCCAGCTCCCGCCCGGTGCCCGGGGGCAGCGCCGTGCGCAGCATCCGGCCGAGCACGTCGTCCGGCGCACCGTCGTCCCCCGCCCAGTCACCCGCGGGCCCGCCCGGGGCGCCCGGCCGGACACCGGCCGCACGGCGCCGCCCGATGACACCGGCCACGATGTCGTGCAGCTCCTTGCCGGCCGCCACGCCCGAGGCGTGCACGTCGGGATCCCGCTCCTGGTTCACGAACACCGCGCGCTGCACCCGCTGCGAGAGGCCGTGCAGCGTCTCCTCGGGCACGTCCGTGAACCCGAGGTACTCCCGCGCGACACGGGCCGCGACCGGAGCCGCGTACTCCTGGACGTAGTCGAAGGTCGTGCGCCCCTCGATGCGCGCCACCGCGACCGCCCGGTCCAGCGCGTCGTCGGACACCCGGGCGGTGAGCCCGCGCACCGGCGCGAAGTCCTCCGGCGGAAGCATCAGCTGCGCGTGCGCCCGATCGTGCCAGTGCAGGTCGGCGCCGTCCCTGGCGAGCATGAACGGCCCGTGCAGCGCCTCCTCCAGCACCGGCCCGTACACCCCGACGGTGAACACCTCGGGGGTGGACAGCACCTCCACCACATCCGGCATACGGGTGACGAAGACACCGACCGGAGTGGCGAACACCGGCCGCCGCTCGCGCAGTTCACGCAGCAGGGCGGGGCCGTCGGCCTTCATCTGCTGCCTCAGCAGACCCACGCGCCCCGCGGCGTCGGTCTGCGGGATCGCGTCGTACGCCGCGAGGAATTCCATGGGACCACCCAGTCGTGGCAGGGCGACACGACAGCGGTCGCCGGCGGATTCCCTCCCATTACGGCACGTGCCCCGGGGCCGCGCACCCGGACCGCGCCGGCGGTGTGAATATGCGCGTGGCACGCTGGTCCGGCCGCGCGCCGCCGCCCCGTCGCCCGGGCGACGCCCCAGCATGGTCCGGAACCCACCGGCACGGACCAGGAGGCCGCACCCATGCTCCGACGAGGCGAACCCCCCGCGACGGCCGACGCCACGGCCGACGCGACAGGCGACGCGACAGCCCATGCCACAGCCGGCGGGGACCCCGCGACCGGTACGGCGGCGGCCGGTGCCACGGACGGCGGTGACACCGCGACAGGCGACGCGACAGCCGGTGCCACGGACGGCGGCGGCACCGCGACAGGCGACGCGACAGCCGGTGCCACGGACGGCGGCGGCACCGCGACGGGCAGCGCGTCGGCCGAGACGACGGCCGGCGGCGGCACCGCCACGGGCGGCCCGCCCCGGGCGGCACCGCCCGGGACCGTCCCGGTGTCGGGTGCCGAGTACACCGGCTACCTGGTCGGCATCGTCGTCCTGCCCTTCGTCGTGCTCGCCGCCGCCCTGCCCTTCGCCCGCGAGTGGGGCGCGTCCGGTCTCGACCTGGCCCTCGGCGCGGTCATGTACGCCATCTCGATCGCCGGCATCTCGACCGGTTACCACCGCCACTTCACCCACCAGTCCTTCAAGGCCAAGCGGCCCCTGCGCATCGCCCTCGCCCTGGCCGGCGGCATGGCGGTGGAGGGCCCGGTCTCGCTCTGGGTCGCCGAGCACCGCAGGCACCACCAGTTCTCCGACCGCGAAGGCGACCCCCACTCGCCGTGGGCCTTCGGCACCGGGCACCGGGCCCTCCTGCGCGGCCTGTGGCACGCGCAGATCGGCTGGTTCGCCCGCCGGCGCCGCGCCGACCTGGCCCACTACGCCCCCGACATCCTCGGCGACCCCGACATCGCCCGGCTGGACCGCTGGTACTGGCTGACCGTCTCCGTGTCGTTCGCCCTGCCCCCGCTCGTCGGAGGGCTGTGGACCATGTCCTGGCACGGCGCCGCCACCGCCTTCTTCTGGGGCAGCCTGGTGCGTTACGCCGTCGTCCACCACGTCACCTGGTCCGTCAACTCGATCGCCCACGCCTTCGGCCCCCAGCACTACCGGAGCCGCGACCAGTCGCGCGACGTGCGCTGGGTCGCCCTCCTCACCTTCGGCGAGGGGTGGCACAACCTCCACCACGCCGACCCGACCAGCGCCCGGCACGGCGCCCTGCGCGGACAGGCCGACCCCACCGCCGCGCTCATCCGGCTCTTCGAGCGCGCCGGCTGGGCCCACGACGTCCGCTGGCCGGACCGCGACCGGCTGGCCACCCGGATGCTGACCCCGGCGAACCCCACGATGGAGTGAACGCCGAGGTCGCCCCGCGTGTCGCGGTGAGCGCGCGGCACCGGCGCGGGCCGGCGGGGTGGTAGGCAGGGACCGACCGCTCACCACCCCGCACCGCACCGCCTCCCGTCCAGGTACGCCCAGCCCGCCCGCGCCCGCCCACGGGAGTCGCGGCCGGCCGGACGAGGCCGGCCGTGCCCGCCACCCGGAGGTTCATCCGTTGGACCCGCGCACGCGCGACGTCGCCGTCACCGGCGTCGGTCTCCTGTCACCGGCGGGGACGTGCCCCGACTCGACATGGGCCACCCTCCTCCGCGGCGTGTCGGTGGCGCGCCCCGACCCCGTGCTCGCGGGACTGAGGACCGACTTCTCCTGCGCGGTCCCCGACTTCGCGGTCCGCGCGCTGCTCGGGCACGCGACCGCACGGCGCATGGACCCGTACAGCCAGATGGCGGTCGTCGCCGCCCGGCAGGCCGTCGACGACGCAGGCCTGGACCCCGCCCGGTGGCGCGGCGACCGCGTCGCCGTCGTCCTCGGCGTGGGCAGCAACAGCCTGCACTCCTACGAGGAGCCCTTCCGGCTCCTGAGCGAGAACCGCGGCGACCGCGTCTCGCCGTACCAGGTGACCCGCAGCGTGCCGAACATGGCCGCGGCCGAGGTGGCGCTCGACCTCGGCGCGCACGGCGTCAACTTCACCACCAGCAGCGCCTGCGCCTCCGGGGCCACCGCACTCGGCACGGCACTGGATCTGCTGCGCGCCGGCCGCTGCGACATCGTCCTCGCCGGAGGCAGCGAGTCCGCCCGCAGCCGGATGACGACCACCTGCTTCGGCCAGATGCGCGCCATGTCCGCCCGCCGCGCCGACCCCGCCACGGCGTCCCGCCCCTTCGACGTGGAGCGGGACGGCTTCGTCCCGGGGGAGGGGGCCGCCGTGATGGTCCTGGAGAGGTCCGAGGACGCCCACCGCAGGAACGCCGCCGTGCGCGGCTACCTCGCGGGCTACGGGGCCAGCGCGGACGCCCACCACCCCGCCGCCCCGCACCCGGAGGCGCGCGGAGCCGAGGCGGCGGTGCTCGCCGCGCTGGAGGACGCCGGCTGCACCGCCGACGACGTCGACCACGTCAACGCCCACGCCACGTCCACCCCGCTCAACGACGTCACCGAGGCGCGCATGCTGCGCCGGCTGTTCCGCCACGACCCGCCGGTCACGGCGAACAAGAGCGTCATCGGGCACGCCCTGGGCGCCGCCGGCGCCATCGAGGCGGTACTCACCGTGCTCAGCCTCCAGCACCGCACGATCCCGCCCACGGCCAATCTGAGGCGCCAGGAGCCCGGGGCGGAACTGGACGTCGTCACCGGCGCGCCCCGTACCGTCCGGATGCGGACGGCTCTCAGTACGTCGTTCGGCTTCGGCGGCCAGAACACCGCCCTCGTCCTGCGCGCTCCCTGACCCTTCCCGCCCCACCACGCGACGCCACCGGCCGGCCGAGGGAGCGACCGGTGTACCGGACCGCCCCGCGCACGGCGGCCCGTTCCCGCGTCAGAGCGCGTCGGAACGGGCCGCCGTGCGCGGGGCGGCGCGGCGGGTCGTCGCCCGCGCGGCGAGTCGGCCCAGGCCGGCGGCCGCGGCGGCCATGTCGTCCGCAGCCGCCCGGCAGCACTCCGCCTGCCGGCGCAGCGTGGGCACGCACCAGTCGGGCACGCCCGGCCGCCCCTCCAGCGCGGCGGCCTGCGCCAGCAACCGCCGCTCCGCCCCGGCCAGCGCCTCCGCGTCCGCCCGCAGGCGGGCCTGCTGGGCGGACAGGTCGTCGTCGTCCCGTACCGCGTCCACGGTCATGCGGCTGCTCCCTCGCTCTCCCGGCGTCACCCTGTCGTGTCCCGGCCGTCCGACTCAGCGGGGCAGCGGCGCCCCGGCACCGCGCCGGGCCTGGTACTCCGGCGCGCTGAACACGCACAGCGGCCGCGCCCCGTCCAGCCCCAGCGCCCGGGCCTGCCGCACCAGCGGCTCCTCCTCCGCGGCAGGTCCGGGCGCGCAGCGCAGGCGCAGCCGGGGCGCGGCGTGGAACCGCTGGCGCCCCGCGCAGTGCACCATCGACCGCAGGGTCGCGTCGGCGGTACGCCCGTACAGCACGGAGTCGACGTGCGGAGCGGGCACGTACGGGCCGAGGTCACCGGTCAGCCCCAGGAGCGGCGGCGCGTCCGTGCCGCCCGGTCCGGACAGGGTCGCGTTCAGCCGGTTGCCGGCCAGCCGCACGTCGACCAGGGCCGTGGCGGCCGGCTGCCCCCACAGTTCCCGGCCGGCCGCGGCTGCCTCCGGCGTCGTCACCGCCAGGGCGGTCACCTGCCGCCCGGTGCGGCGGGTGTCCGCCCGCCGCAGCAGCTCGCGCACCACGTCGTGGGCACGGGGCCGCCACAGGTCGTTCACCAGGACGGCGAGGCTCAGCTCGTTGTACGGGCCGAGGCTCACGCAGCGGTGCTCGTACGCCGACAGCGCCACCAGCACGCGGCGCCCGATCCGGCTGGGGCTCATCCAGGACGCGTCGGACAGCAGCCCCGCCACCCGCTCGGGGTCCACGGCGAAGATCGCGACCGCGGCCGTCGAGTCGTAGTACCGCACCGGGGTCTCCACCGGCCCGGCGGACGTCGCCACCGGGCTCACCGGAACCGCCATCAGGGGGTACCCCTGCGGCGGGTTGGCCCGGTCCTTCAGCTGGTACACCTGCGAGCGCAGCACCGGCCCCCGGTAGGGCGTCAGCGCCTCGTCGATGTCCCGGCGGGCGCCGGCCAGCTCCGCCTCCAGGTTCCCCATGTATTTCCCCAGCGTGTGGCAGAGCGGGAACTCGTGGCTGGAGTCGATGTAGTCCACCTCGTACCAGTCCGGGTGGGGGGTGAACACCGAACCCGACCCCGCGCCCCGGCCGTCCAGCGTCGGCACCAGGTCGTGCTGGTTGGTGACGCTCGCCACCCATGTCCGGGGGTCGGCGGGCTTCTTGTTGTCGATGGGGGAGCCCACGGCCACCATGTGCGTCACCCGGAAACGCCGGCAGAACGCGTTGTTCTGCGCCAGGTTCATCAGGGCGATGCCGCCCTCGCTGTGCCCGACGAGCGCGATCTCCGCACCGGCCGGCAGCCCGTACTCGTCGATGGCCAGCAGGATCCCACGGGTGTACGGGGACTCGGGGTCGAACAGGTTGCTCCACGCGCCGACGAAGTCCTGCGGGGAGTCGTTGCGCGGCTTGCCGGGCGCCATCCCCGGGGCCTGGAGCACGTGCCGCACCACGCCGTCCGGCCCCCGCACGTCCTGGATCAGGATCCGCCCGTCCGTCCGCAGCAGGTCGATGTTGCCCAGGAAGTCCATCAGGGAGCCCTCGGTACCGAGCGCCCGCCGCTCCTCCTCGTCCAGGGGCACCGCGACGGCGGCCCCCTCGCCCGCGTCGAACGCCGCGAGGTGGCGGGCGGCGATCCCGAACCACGGATCGGCGTGCAGCGCCTCACCGGTCGCGATCTGCCACCCCACCTCGTCGTTGAGCGGGTTCTCGTCGAGCAGCGCCCGGATGGCCGACAGCTCCGCGAACAGGGGCGCCACCGTGGACATCGCCCGCTCGGCGCCCTTGTCCTTCAGCAGCGCCCGCAGGGCGCGCAGCGCCTCCACGTCCCGGTCGCCGGTCACCGCGTCCATCAGGCGCCGCATGCCCGGGTCGCGCCCCAGCTCCGGGTGTTCGGCGAGCACGGCGGCGGCGCGCATCCGCAGGGACGTCACCGCGATCCGGTTCGCCAGGCTCTCCCGGCCGCACACCTCACCGGCCTGCCCGATCCGCTTGAGCACCCCGTCGCCGCCGCCCAGCGCGAAGCCGAGGCCCGCCGCGCTGGTCAGCGCCCGGACGAGCGACCACTGCGCGGCCATGCCGGCCCGCGGATGCCGCAGGCTCGACCGGGCGAAGAGGGGCGAGCCCAGTACGGCCCCGGCGCGCGCGGCGGCGCCCCGGACCTCCAGGGCGCAGCGCGACACCTCCAGGGCCGCCTCACGCAGCATTCGCGCGGTCTCGGCCGCACCCGGCTCGGCGGGGTGCGCCGCACCGGCATGGTGATGGGACGCCATGACGGCCTCGCAAGGACGTGAACCGGGCCGACGGGTTCGGCCCTTCCCGGCCGATCATCGGCTCTCCCGCCCGGCCCCGCATCCCGGCCCCGCGTCCTGGCCCCCCGCCCCGGCCCCCCCGCATCCCGCCCTCCTGCATCCCCCCCGCATCCCCGGCCCCCCGCCCCGCCCCCCGCATCCCGGCCACCCGCACCGGCCCCGCACCCCGGCCTCCGGGAACCCGGTCTTCTCGCAAGTGTCTCGGGACGACCGTGGCCCGCTGTGGCCGACGTCTCCGCACGGGACACGGCGGTCCGGGTTAAGCTCACCGGGTGACTCTTCTCGTGATGCGCCGGCACGTGGACTACGCGCGCGTCACGACCATGAGCTGTCCGCCGCAGGACTGACCCTCTCCTCACGTCCCACCAGGTCCTGCCGCGGCGGACACGCGCTCCCCGGCACACCCCTGCCGGCGCCTCCCGCGCACCCTCGCGATCCCGCCACCTCCGGGAAACAGGGCCTCGTCACATCAGAAACGGAAGGCCATCATGCCGTCCATGCCACCAGCGTTCCCGGGCTCCCTGCCCGTCATCGACCTCTCCCTGGCCGACGACCCCGCGACCCGGGCGTCGTTCCACCGGGACCTGCACGACGCCGCGCACGACGTGGGCTTCCTCCACCTGACCGGGCACGGCGTCACCCCTGCCGAGACCGACCGGATCCTGCGCGTCACCAGGGAGTTCTTCGCCCTCCCGGAGGCCGACCGGCTGGCCGTCAGCAACCTGCGCTCGCCCCACTTCCGCGGCTACACCCGCGTCGGACACGAACTCACCGGAGGCCGCTCCGACTGGCGCGACCAGCTCGACGTCGGCGCCGAACGGCCCGCTCCCACGGTGGGCCCCGACGACCCCGCGTACCTGTGGCTGGAGGGCCCCAACCAGTGGCCCGCCGCGCTGCCGGAGCTGCGCACGGTGGTGCTCGCCTGGCAGGAACGGCTGGCCGCGGTGGCCCACCGGCTGCTGCGGGAACTGCTCGTCTCCATCGGGGCGCCCGCCGACTTCTTCGACGACGCGTTCGCCGACCGTCCCCATCTGCACACCAAACTGATCCGGTACCCCGGCTCGGCACCCTCGGGCAGCGGCCAGGGCGTGGGCGCGCACAAGGACTACGGCTTCCTGACGCTCCTGCTCCAGGACGGTGTGGGCGGGCTCCAGGTCCGCTCCGGCGACACGTTCCTCGAAGTGCCGCCCATGCCCGGCGCGTTCGTGGTCAACCTCGGCGAGCTGCTGGAGATAGCGACCGACGGCTACCTGGCGGCGACCGACCACCGCGTCGTCAGCCCGCCCGGTGCGGTGGAGCGCTACTCCGTGCCGTTCTTCTACAACCCCCGCCTCGACGCGGTCATCGACACCGTGCCGGGGGCGTATCTGGCGAAGGCGCCCGGCATCGCGCACGACCACACCAACCCGCTCCACGCCGAGTACGGCCGCAACGAGCTGAAGGGCTGGACGCGGGCCCACCCGGAGGTCGCCCGCCGCCACCACCCGGAGCTGATCGACGCGGGCTGACCCGGCCCTGGCCGGCGGTACGGGAGGCGCCCGAAGCCCCCGTACCGCCGTCGGCCGCCCCTGGCACGCCCGTACCGCCGCCCGTGCCGGCGGCGCGGGTCAGCAGGGATGCCGCCAGGTGTCCAGGTCCGGCCGCTTGCGCATCGACGACAGGCCCAGCCGGCGCGCCTGCGGGCAGAAGTCGGCCGGGGCGAGCGCGTACTCGACGTGGAAGACCGCCTTGCCCGCCCGGACGAACGGGGCGAGCCGCTCGCACTCCTCGAACTCGGCGCACTGCTCGTTGACCGCGAAGTCGAAGAGCCCCACCAGGGCGGGGATCTGCGGCAGGTCGTTCTTCAGCCCCACCGACAGGCCCCGCTCGTGCGCCGCCCGGGCGATCATGCGGTTGTACGCGAGCTGGTGCGCGGCCTCCAGCGGGAAACCGGTGTCGTGCAGGTACCCGTCCAGCAGGTCCGGCTCCACCGCGTCGAAGCCCTTGTCCCGGCACATGTCGAGCCGCCGCTCCATCAGGGGCCGCAGGACGTCCAGGCGCCGGATGTCCAGCCAGCGCTCCCCGCTCCAGCCGTTGGGCCCGCCCCGGACGGACCGCGGGAAGGCGTCGCGGTCGGGGCGGAAGTCCTCCCAGGCGCCGGCGTTGACGTAACAGATCACGCGCCGGCCGTCGCGGTGGAGCCGCGCCACGTCCCCGGCGCCGTTCTCGAAGCCGTCGATGTCGTACACCGGCACGTCGGCACGGGGATCGACCCGCCCGTCGAGCTGCCACTGCCAGGCCGTGCCCGGGCGCGGCACCCACCGCCCCGGCGCCGGGGGCCGGGGGGAGACGTCCCCCGAGCACCCCGCGACCACCAGGAGCAGGGCGACGACCAGCAGCGACCGCCGCCCGTACGGTACGGCGCGCCCCCTCACCGCACGGCGCCCGCGTCGCGCCCGGCCGCCGCACCGGCCTCGCGCCCGGCCGCCGCACCGGCGCCGTCCCCGGCCGGCGCACCCGCCACGGACGCCCACAGCGCGGCGACCGAGTCCGCGAGGCCGAAGCGGGGCGCCCAGCCCAGCGCCCGGTGCGCCGCCGAGATGTCGGAGCACTGCCACGAGACGGCGGAGGAGCGGTCCGACCCGCCGCCCGCCTCCTCGACGCGCCCCGTGAACCCGGCCGCGCCGGCCAGCGCGTGCACCAGGTCGCGCACCCGGACCGCCCGCCCGCCGCCGACGTTCAGCACCGGGGGCACCGCACCGCGCCGGGTCGCCGCGAGCACCACCGCGCGGGCGACGTCCCGGACGTCCACGAAGTCCCGGTACGCGGACAGGTCACCGAGCCGGACCACCTCGCCGGGGCCGCCGCCCGCCCCGGACAGACGCCGGGCGAGACCGCCGGGCAGCCCCGCCGCCGGGGCGCCCGGCCCCACGGGGTTGCCCACGCGCAGGACGACCGCGTCCAGGCCGGAGGCGGTCACCGCGACCGTCCCGGCGAGCTTGGTGGCCCCGTAGGGGGCGACCGGCCGGGTGGGCGCCTCCTCCGTGACGGGTTCACCGGGCCGGCCGGGCCCGTACTCGGCGGCCGACCCGAGGTGGACCAGCCGGGCGCCGGGCGCCGCCTCCCGCAGGGCGGCGCACAGTACGGCCGGGCCGCGGGCGTTCACCTCCGCGAGCGTCACGGGGTCGCCGCCGACCGCCCCCGCGCAGTTGACCACGGCGTCGGGCGCGAGCGCGGCGAGCGCCCCGGCCAGCGGACCGGTACGGGCCGTGGCGAGGTCCACCGGCAGGTCCGCGCCGGGGGACCGGCCGCCGAGCAGCAGCTCCACCCCCTCGGCGGCGCGCAGGTGTGCGGTCACGTGGCTCCCCAGGTACCCGGTGGAGCCCACGACGAGGATGCGCATGAGGTGCTCAGGCTCCCTTCAGCAGGAGCGACTGGTGGCTGGTGAACTCGGCGTTGGCCCGGTCGTAGTCGTCCGGGCGGCCGATGTCGAGCCAGTAGCCGTCGAACTCGTACGCCGCCGGCGGGTTCGGTGTCCGCAGCAGGTCCAGGATCAGTTCGTCGAACCCGAGCGGCAGCCCCGGCGTGTACGCGTCCAGCGTGGCGCGGGACAGCCCGTACACCCCCATCGACACCCGGCAGTCGAGGCTGGGCTTCTCGCGGAATCCCACCACCTTGCCGGCGTCGGTGGTGAGCACGCCGAAGTCGATGTGCACCTGGCGGCAGTAGGTGGCGATGGTCAGCGGCGCGTCCCCCTCGGTGTGGCACCGCAGCAGGTCGGCGTAGTCGAGGTCGGTCAGGACGTCGCCGTTCATCACCAGGAACGATTCGGGCAGCCGGTCCCGCATCGTCAGCAGCGGCCCGATGGTGCCCAGCGGGCTCTCCTCGGTGGAGTAGTCCACCTCCATCCCCCAGCGCGAGCCGTTGCCGACGTACGCCCGGATGATCTGACCGAGGTGGCCGATGGCCAGGGTGCAGCTGGTGAAGCCGGCCGACGCCAGCTGCCGCAGGACGATCTCCAGGATCGCGTGCCGGTCCCCGATGGGCACCAGCGGTTTGGGCAGGGCGGTGGTGTACGGACGCAACCGGACGCCCTTGCCCCCGGCGAGTATGACGACGTGCATGGGAAGCCTCCCTCTACGTGGACGCGGTCGGTCAGATGTTGTAGATGTCCGTCTTGTAGCGGGCGAGGTGCGCCGGGTCGCGGAAGAACTCGACGGTCCGCGCGAGGCCCCGCTCCAGGTCGTGCTCCGGCGCCCAGCCCGTGGCGCCGCGCAGCCGGCCCGCGTCCGCGACCAGCCGCATCACCTCCGAGGCGGCGGGCCGGATGCGCTGCGGGTCCTCCCGCACGTCCAGGTCGGCGTCCATCACCTTGCCGATGAGCCGGACCAGGTCGCCGACCGAGATCTCCTGCCCCGTGCCGGCGTTGAAGGTCCGCCCGACCACGCGGTCCGCCGGAGCGGTGCCCACGGCCAGGAACGCGCGGGCCGTGTCGGCGACGTAGGTGAAGTCGCGGGTGGGCCGCAGGTCGCCGAGGGTGATCGTGCGCGATCCCGCGGCGACCTGTCCGATGGCGGTCGGGATGACGGCCCGCATGGACTGCCGGGGGCCGTAGGTGTTGAACGGGCGGAGGGTCACCACCGGGGTGCCGAAGCTCGCGTGGTAGCTGTCCGCGAGCCGGTCCCCGCCGGCCTTCGACGCCGCGTACGGCGACTGGGTGTTGATCGGGTGGTCCTCGGTGATGGGGACGGTCCGGGCCGTGCCGTACGTCTCGCTGGTGGAGGTGTGCACCAGCCGGGGCGTCCCCAGGGTCCGTACCGCCTCCAGCACGTTGAGGGTGCCGGTGACGTTGGTGTCGACGTAGCTGTGCGGGGCCCGGTAGGAGTACGGGATCGCGATGAGGGCGGCCAGGTGGTAGACCGCGTCGGCCCCTTCGGCCAGGGCGCGCACCGAACCCGGGTCGCGCACGTCGCCGAGGACGACCTCCACCTCGGCGAGCACGTCGCGCGGCAGCACCTCCAGCCAGCCGTACGAGGAGAAGGAGTTGTACTGCGCCATGGCGCGGACCCGGTGCCCCGAGGCCACCAGGGCCTCGGTCAGGTGCGAGCCGATGAACCCGTCGGCTCCGGTGACAGCGGCGAGCGGTGCGGAGGTCACGTCGTCTTCCTTTCGTCCCGAGCGGTGCGTGTGCGGTGAGTGAGGTGCGCGTGCGGTGCCGGTGGTGCGTCGTCGTGCGTGGTGGTCCTCGGTGGTCCGTTGCGGTGCGTGGTGGTCCGTTGCGTTGCGGTCCGGTGGTGTGGTGGTGCGGCCGGCGCGGTGCGGGCCGCGGCGGCGGGGCGGGATCAGGCGTGGGCGGAGGGCCGGCCCAGGACGTGCAGGGCGACACCGGCCAGTACGAGTGCGGCGAGACAGCAGCAGAGCGGGAGGAACCAGGGGCCCGGGGAGCCGCCGGTGGCCGGCACCACCGTGACGGCCGCGGCCGTCACGAGGCACACGGCCGCCGGGGACCGGCCGGCCCCGAACGCCTGGAGCAGCAGGGCGATCCACAACAGGGCGCCCAGGGCCGCCGGTCCGGCCGGCGGCGCACCGGTCGCCCACGCCGCCGGGACGAGCAGCCCCAGGTACACGGCGAGGCAGAACGCCAGGGTGCGCGCGGTACGCAGCCGGAAACCGCGCACCGTGGCGGACGCCCGCAGCGCCGCCACCGACAGGCCCCGGAAGCGGTACAGCAGCCACTCGGCGGGCCCCATGCTCACCGTCAGCGCGACCACGGCGTACGGATGACGGGCCCCGACGGCCAGCACCAGCACCCCGGCGGCCAGGCCGAACAGCCCGTACGGCAGGGACGGCAGGTACCGGGGACAAGGTGCCCCGGGCACCGCCGCCGCCCCGAGCGCGTCCCGTACGACGTGCACGGCCAGGCCCGTCGTCGCGGCCAGCGTCAGCAGCGGCAGCCCCACCCGCCACACCGGCCCCGGCTCCCCGTACAGCAGGAGCGCACCGCCCGCGACGAGCGGCAGCAGCGCGCCCGCCAGCAGCCGCTCACGGCCCAGCACCAGCAGGACCCCGGCGCCGGCCAGGTACACGGACTGGCCGACGGCGAACAGCGCCGCCGCCCCCGGCCCAGCGACCGCCAGCGCGGCGAGCGACGCGAGGACCGCCCCCAGCGGGGCGCCGGCCCGCGCGGCGAGGCCCGCCTCGTGCCGGCCCGTGGCGAGGCGCGCGTACATCCGGTGGCCCAGCGCCTGGCCCCACGCCCAGGACAGCAGCCCCGCCACGACCAGCGCGGACACCGCGCCGGGGTCCCGCCACAGCGGCGCGCTCAGCGGGTAGGCCAGCCCGGGCAGTGCGAACAGCAGGCCGCGCAGGGCGCACCGCAGGTGGTCCGGCGCCCACGGGTCGGCGACCGGGGCGGGCTCGGGGAAGCCGCGCGGCACCCGCCGGTACAGCTCCGCCGCGAGCGAGAAGATGTCCGGGTGCCCGTAGCGGTCGCGGACCTGCTCGCCCGTCAGGCCCTCCGACTCCAGGAGCGCCGCGACCTCGTAGGGGTGCACCGCCGGGGCCGTCCGGTCGGCGAGTTCGGCGGCGAGCGCGTCGACGGGACCGGCCAGCCGCAGCGCCACGGTGTCCCCGTCGGACCCGGGGGCGGCGGCGCCGCTCATCCGGCCACGCTCCGGGGCCCGGCGAGGGAGGCCGGTGCGGACGCGGGACGCGGGGCGAGGTCCCCCGGGGCCACGGTGGCGCAGTGCCCGCAGGGACCCTCGGCAGCGGAGTGCGCGCACGGCCCCCCGGCGGCGGGCACGGAGCCCCCCTCGGCCGGGACGTGGGCGAGAGCGGCAGGGGCGTGGGCGGGGCCCCTCCCGGCAGGGGCGCAGGCGGAAGACCCTTCGGCCGGTGCGTACACGGAGACCCCCTCGGCCGGGGCGCAGGCGGGACGCCCTTCGGCGGGGGCGTAGGCGGAGAGCCCGGCCGGGCCGTGTGCCGGCAGCCTCTCGGCGGGGGAGTGCGCGGAGAGTTCGACGTATATCGAGCGGAACGTCTCCACGGTCTGCCGGAGCGTGAACTGCTCGATCACCCGCAGCCGTGCCGCCTCGCCCATCGCCGCCCGGCGCGGCGCGTCGGTCAGCAGTTCCAGCGCCGCGGCGGCCATCGCCCCGGGGTCGCGGGGCGGCACCACCAGGCCCGCCGTCCCCACCGCCTCCCGTACCCCGCCCACGTCGGTCGAGACGGTCGCCCGGCCGCACGACATCGCCTCGATGAGCGTGAAGGGGAACCCCTCACTGATGCTCGACAGCATCACCACGTTGCCCGCCGCGTAGGCGTCCCGGATGTCGTCCACCCGCCCCTCGAAGGTCACGGCGTCACCGTGGCCCAGCGACCGGGCCAGCTCCTCGCACCGCTCCCGGTACGCCTCGCCGCCCCGGGGCGTACCGCCGAAGAGCCGCAGCGCGGCCCGCGGTATTCGCTCGCGCACCAGCGCGAAGGCGCGGATCAGCGTCTCCAGGTCCTTGATCGGGTCGACCCGGCCGGCCCAGCTGAGCGTGGGCCGCTCCGGTTCCGGTCCGGCGGCCGGGAACGCCGCGGGGTCGACGCCGTTGTAGACGGTACGGATCAGGGCGGGATCGGCGCCGCCCTGTTCCTCCCACAGCCGGTTGTAGCGGTTGCCGGGGGTGATGAGGGCGGCCCGCCGGTAGGTCTCGCCGGCCAGCAGACGGAAGAAGCCGAGCATCACCGCCTTGACGGGCCACCGGTAGGGGGCGCCGCGATAGCCGAGGTACCGCTCCCGCAGGTACACCCCGTGCTCGGTCAACAGCAGCGGCACGCCGTGGAGTTGGTGCGCGGCGAGCCCGGGAAGGGCGGCGATGCCGCCGCTGACGGCGTGGGCGACGCCGCGGCGGGGCGGGTCCGCGGCCAGCGGCCGCAGGGCGTGCTCCAGCAGGTTCGTCGCCGTCACGGCGTCGTGCAGCGAGGGGCGGGCCTCCCGGACGGTGAGCCCGGGGCGGTTCCACACCCCGGTGAGCACCGAGACGGCCCGGTCACCGCGGAGCGCCGGGCTGAGCAGCCCGTCGCGGGCGGCGTGCGCCAGCTCGTGGAGCGCCGGCCCGAACAGGTCCTCCTGCGCGGGGTCGAGCAGGGCGGTGAGGAACCGCTCGTAGGACGCCATCAGCCGCCGCCCGCGGCGCCCGCCCGGAGGGGCGCCCGGCGGAGTGGGCCCCCACATGGGCACGGAGACCGGTTCGGCGACGTGCGGCGGGACCTTCCAGACGAGCGGTTCGCGGCCGGTGCCCGTCACCGCCATCACCGCGAAGTCGATGTCGGGCATGCCGTTGACGAGCTGGTCGCACCAGACGCTGACGCCGCCGTGACTGTGCGGATAGGTGCCTTCGGTGAGCAGGGTGACGTGCGCCGCGCCGGTGCGTGGCGTGGGGTGCGTTACGTGCATGGACGTGCTCCGCGGCAGCAGGGACCGGCCCGGGGCGGGCACCGGCGCGCAGGCGTGCGCCGGTGCCCGGGGACCGGGTGGGGGAAGGGGAGGTGTCAGCGCTCGGTGCCGTACGGCACCGAGCGTGCGACGCCCGCGGGCACCGGGGCGGCCGGCGCGACCGGTGCCGCGGGCGCGGTGGTCACGGGCGCGGTGGTCACGGGCGCGGGGGAGCCGGGCAGCGTCAGGGACAGCGTCCCGTCCGGGCCGGTGCCGGCCCGCCCGGAGGCGGTCCCGGCGTACGGCTCCCCGAAGGGGGCGTCGCCGTCGCGCGTGCCGGCCGGCACGGTGGCGGCCACGGGCACGCCCACGGGTGCCTCGACGGTCACGGTGGCGCCGATCCGGTACGCGGTCACCGCGCCGGCCCGCAGGGCGTCCCGCCACGCCGTCCGGTCGCGCAGCTCGGCCCCGATGGCGCCCATCGGGAGGTTCACCAGCGGGGTGTCGGCGGCGAACAGCTCGGCGTACCGCGTGAGCACCCCGTCGAGCACCGGATAGCCGATCCGCTCCTCCGCCAGGTTGGACTGGTGGATGAAGTGCGGGCGCGGGTCGCCCGCCAGGACGTGCCCGAGGGCCACCCGGGTCTCCAGCGGAACGATGTGCCCGGTGTATCCGGTGGCGGGGTCGAGGGGCGCGTCGAGGCAGGTGGTGGTGGCCAGTTCCTCGCACAGGCCGCTGCCGCCCTGCGCGCGGGAGGTGTAGATCCAGTTGTACTCGTCGACCTGCTCCGCCACCCGCCCCGCGTTGTAGAAGATGTTGACGGGGTGGCGGGCGACCGTGAGGGCCGAACCGACCCGGCGCTGGCCGGGGTCGCGGGAATTGTCCGCCCCGAGCCAGGCGATGCCCTGCCCGGTGAGCGACGGTGCCAGGTGCGGGTTGTCCTGCGGCTGCTGGGGGAGCAGCCGGAGCCCGGAGTGCTCCCCGGTGACCAGTTCGCCGGTGCGCAGCGGCAGCCCGGCCCGCTCGGCCCAGGACCGGTTGGCGGCGATCTGGCGGTCGATCTCGTCGCGCCCCACGTACCGGGTGGTGCCGTCCGGATGTGTCGCGCACTTCCACGGGACGGTGCTCACGTCCTGCTCGCACCCGAGGTAGGGGTGGTCGTAGGTGTGGTTGATCCAGCGGAACGCGTCACGGTCGGCGACGAGCCGGTCGGCGGTGGGGTCGGCGCCGCCGTGCTCCTCGCGGTACTCCACGCTGCCGCCGCCGTTGAACGCCATGTCGAGGGTGAAGCCCCGCTCGCGCGACCACGAGGTGGCGTACCGGACGTCCGCCTCGGTCATCCTGATCGGGTTCGGGGTACCGGTGCCGGGGGTGCAGTCCACGTCCCCCGGGGTGCAGTTCAGGGCGGTGTCCCAGCGGTCGTCGGCCGCGAAGACGTCGTCCACGTGCACGGCGAAGTAGTTGCGGGAGGTGCCCAGCCTGGTCCGGTCGGTCATCCAGTCCACGATGCCGCGGGCGAGCAGCCGGAACTGCTGCTGGTGCTGGTTGTAGGCGAAGGTGACCACCAGTTCCCGGCGCCCGTCGTGGCGGTACTCGCCGACCAGCACGCCGCGGCCCGGCCGGCCGGGGAGCGGCGCGTCGACGTACGGGGTGAAGTCGGCGCCGGCGACCGGGCGGGACAGGAAGGCGTAACTCTCGCTCACGGTGGGGGAGTTGTCCTCGAAGGGCACGGTGCCGTCGAGGTACCCGAACGGCCCGGCCTTCCCCGCCGCCGTCACCTCGGCGCGCAGCCCGTCGACCGGGCCCGCGTAGCCGCCGTGCACCGGGTGTGCGAGCCCCGCCTCGGGACGGGCGTAGGTGTACGCGTCGACCTGCGGGATGCCGTACGTCCGCTCGTACGACACGAGCGCGGACATCTCGCCCGAACCGGCCGCGAAGGGCGCGTCGTCGGGCAGCACGACCGCCTGGAACCTGGCCCGCGGCCGGTCGCCGGCCGTGTCCGCGAGGAACTCCGCGTCGATCACGGGCCGGTCGGCGCGGGTGAGGTCCACGAGCGTGTACGGGGTGCCGGCGCCGTCCAGTTCGGCGGCCACCGCCGTGGTGGCCGGCCCGCCGTCCGTGACGACCAGCACCCGCAGGTCGACGCGGGGCGCCGCCGGCCCGGCCGCCGCGGTCGCCGGCGCGGCCGGGCAGCCGAGCCCTAACAGCAGCGCGCCCATGGCGAGCGCGGTCGTGCGTGAAGTCCGCTTCATGCGGTGCTGTCCCTCCCCGGAAGGGCGGCCCGCCTCCCCGGCGGACACGCCCCGACCCCCCCAGCGTCACGGTGCCCCCTCGCCGAGGGGGCACCGCTTCGCTCCGACGCGTCACATAGTGCGGCCTGTGTGGATGATTCGTGCGCACGCTGTGGAACATGACGGAAAAGCGCAGGTGTGCGACGAGCGGAGAGGTGCCCTCCGGTGGCCCGTGCGGCTGGGGCCGAAGGGGCGCCCGGCGTGCCGTCGGCGGGGCGCGCCCCTGGTGCGGGCCCGCGAGTGGGCGCCCCCGGCGGGAACCGCGTGCGCCGGTCGCGGTGGTCCGCACGCCGTGGGGCGGGACGCCCTGTGGTCTGCCGGTTTTCGGCCAGGCGGCAGACGGCCGGCCGCACCCGGGGTGCGGCCGGCCGCCGTCGGTGACGGGTGCGAGGGCTCAGGAGCGTGCGGCGGCCGCGGCGGGCGCGCAGGCGACCCGCGTCTCGGGAGTGGTGAACAGCCCGTCCTTGGTGGCCTGCCCGCCGTTGTACTCGTAGTACAGGTACGAGTAGAAGCCGATGTTCCCGTTGCAGCCGGAGTCGGCGGCGACCTGGACCGTGAGCGTCACCGTGCGGGTGGCGCCGGGAGCGAGCGGGACGGCGTAGCCGACGCCGAGGCTCGTGGTGCCGGTCCCCGAGCACGTCACGCCCTCCGAGGTGCAGGCGGTGAACGCGTACTTCAGGTCCTTGCGCTGGGTCGTCGTCCAGGTCGGCTGCACCGACTGGTAGACGAACCAGATGTCCGTCTCCTGGTTGTTGGTGAACGTCATGGTGAGGTCGACCGAGGAGCCCGGGGTGACGGTCTGCTGGCCGGCCGTGAAGGTCAGGTCCGCCGCGGCCGGCTCGGCGGCGGTGGCGGAACCGCTCGTGCCCAGGACGACGGCGAGGGCGAGCAGGGCGGTCAGGGTCACGTTCCTGAGGTGTGTGAGACGCATGGCGCGGGAGGCTAGGTCACGCCCGGCACGGCCGTCTGCCCCCTCCCGCGCCGCGGGCGCCGGCCCCGGCTCGAACGGCACCCGTGTCCCGGGGCCTCCCCGCGGCCGGTCGCCGCGGGCGGCCGCACGGCATACGCCCCGGACGGGGCACGCACCGCCGTCGCGCGGACGGCGATCACCGTACGCCCGCAAGCGGTTGCCCACCGTCGGGCAGGAATGGCGTATTCCGCCACGATGCGCCCGGCCGCCCGCCTACTCCGGCCGGGGCGTGTACCGCTGACCCGTCGCGTCGGCGCCGTGCCAGTCCAGGCACAGCACGGTGGCATCGTCCGGCAGCCGGTCCCGGCAGGCCGTCCGCACCGCCCCCACCAGAGCGGTGACCGTCTCGCGCGCGTGCAGGCGGCCGGTGTCGCGGATCAGGCCGGGCAGATCCACCCCGGCCGCCGCCCGGTCCTGCATGCCGTCCGTCAGCAGTACCAGCCGGTCACCGGGGCGCAGGTCCAGCCACTGCGTCCGGTACGGCCGCGGAGAAGGCACACCGAAAGGGAGGTTGACCGACAGGCGCACCTCCTCCACCGCGCCGTCCCGCAGGAGGAACGGGCGCGGATGACCGGCGTTGACCAGCCGCACCCGGCCGCTGTCGAGCCCGATGCGGAGCAACTGGCCGGTGGCGATGCCGGAGTCGTGGGCCAGCAGCGCCCGGTGCGCCCGGTCGGCCTGCTCCACGATGTCGCAGCCGGCCCGCCGTGCCCCGCGCAGCGCCCCCAGCAGGAGGGTGGCGAGCAGGGCGGACTCGGTGTCGTGGCCCATGGCGTCGGTGATGGACAGGTGCAGTGTGTCGCGGTCCAGCGCGTAGTCGTAGGTGTCCCCGCCGATGTCGTCGGCCGGCACCAGCCCGCCGGCCACCGAGAACTGCGCCGCCTCGCAACTCGACGCCGACGGCAGCAGGTTGTGCTGGATCTCGGCGGCCAGACTGGTGGGCGTCGTACGCCGCCCGCAGTGGTACAGGTCGGTGAACCGCCGGTCGGTGACGATGATGTACGCCAGCGCCCGTGCCGCCTCGGGGACCTGCCGCAGCACCGAGTCGTCGGTGTCGGGCAGCGTCATCTCCAGGACGCCGATGCAGTCACCCCTGTTGGTGACGGGCGCGACGACCCTCCGTCCGCCGTCGCCGTCCGGCTCCACGTGCAGGCGCTGGGAGTGCAGGACCTTCTCGTACACACTGCCCCGCAGACCGATGCGGGTGATGCCCTCCTCCTCCGCCTCCGCGCCGTCGGCGATCGCCAGCCGCACCAGCGTCTCGCCGATCAGATCCGCGAACAGGAACGAGACGCACACAGCGTGGAAGCGCTTCTGCAGATGCCGGGCGACCACGTCGACGGACTCCACGGGTGAGGCGCTCGCCGCCTCCGCCAGAACGTCCCCGAGTCTCAGGTCCTCACCGTCCACAGCGACCTCCCTTCGCTGCCGCTCCTTCTTCCCCCCGCCGCGCCGTTCTCACCTGGGAGTCGATGCCCGGGGCCCACAACCACCCGTGAGCCTGAAGGCCAGCACCACAGTCCACCGCGACCGCACCCTCCACCCCCGCACCGGCCGTCCCACCCCGGCACGCGGCGCGGACCCCCGCCGGCAGGCGCGCCGGGCGGGGCGGGCCGCCACGGGGTCAGCTGCCGGGGTCCGGCGGGTGGGGGAAGCGGACGACCAGCAGGGCGCGGTCGTCGGGCATGTCCGAGTCGGGCTGTTCGTGCAGGAGCAGGTCGCACGTGCCTCGGGCGTCGAGGCCGGCCGTCGTGGCCGCCGTACCGGCCAGCCGGTCCAGCCCGACGTCCAGGCACTCGCCGCGGCGCTCGATGAGGCCGTCGGTGTAGAACACGAGCGTGGCGCCGGGCGGGACGGTGATCTCCACCTGCGGGTAGCGGGTGAACGGCACCGGGCCGAGCGGCGGGGCGAGGGCGGCCTCGAGGTACTCCGTGGTGCCGTCGTTGTGGACCAGCAGTGGCGGCGGGTGCCCGGCCCGGGTGTAGCGCAGGGTCCGGGTGCTCCGGTGGTAGGTGGCGTAGCAGGCGGTGGCCATCAGCCCTTCGTGGTAGGTGCCCAGGAAGTCGTTGAGCTCCGCCATCACCGTCGGCAGGTGGTCGCTGTGCCGGCGGGAGATGCTGCGGAGCACGGTGTTGATCTGCGCCATGGCCGTGGCCTGGGCGATGCCGTGCCCGGCGACGTCGCCGATGGTGAAGCCGACGGTGTCCGCGTCCAGCAGGTGCACGTCGTACCAGTCGCCGCCGACGTCCACCATGTGCGTGCCGGGGGCGTAGCCGCTGGCGATGTCCAGGCCCGCGACGTCCGGCAGGCGCGGCAGCAGGCTGCGCTGGAGCCGTACGGCGAGGCCGTGCTCGTGCTCGAACAGCCCGGCGCGGCGCACGGCCTGGGCGATCTGCTGGGCGATGGCGGTGGTGTGGTCGAGGTCCGGTTCGCTGCCGGGCGCGTAACGTACCACCAGACTGCCCAGGAGCACGCCCTCCGCCTCGAGCGGCACCCGGCGCGCGGTCTCCGGCAGCGGCTCGGCCGCGGCGGCACCCGGCAGCCGGTCGAGGTCGGTCCAGGCGTCGGTGGTGACGGGCAGTGTGTCGGTGGGGGCGAGCGAGGGGACGATGCGGCGCGGGTGCAGCTCCAGGGTCACGCCCGCCGCGTCCAGGGCCTGCGGGGCGCTCTTGCGCACCGCCTCGCACACGTCGGTGAGGTCGGCGCTGGCGGCCAGTGCGGCCGTCAGCCGGTACAGGCGCTGCATCCGCGCCCGGGCCTGGGTCTCGGCGCGCAGCAGCCGGTCCCGCTGCTCTGCGATGGCCCGCCGGTAGGCCATCTGCTGGTTCATCAGGCTGACCCGCTGGCTGAGCGCCACGAACCGGTCGCTCACGTCGAGGCGGGCCAGCTGGAGCTGGACCACCGGTTCGGGCCCCCGCCACCAGGTCGCCCGGGCGCCGTGGCACCGCAGGCGCACCGGGCGGCCCTCCCCGTCGCGTACGGTCATCACGCCGGGCAGCGGTGAACCGCTGCGCAGCCACTGCCGCAGCCGCTGCGCCACCTCGTCCGCGTCCAGCACCAGGTCGAGGAGGTCGGCGCCGGTCACCAGGGTGTCCACCGTGCGGCGCGTCGCCGGGTTGACGGCCAGCAGCCGGCCCGAGGCGGTGCACACCACGACCGCGTGGGGCAGGAGTCTCGCCATGGCGCGGAATGCCGCCAGGTCCATCTCACTTACCTGCCGGGTACGCCGGGGCGGCGTCCGCGCCGTCCGGCGCGTGCTCGTCGCCGAAGTACTCGCGGCCGGGTTCGTCGTCCACGTCCAGGTCGGGGGTGAGATGCACGACGACCCGGCAGCCGGAGCTGCCGCGGGCGATCGTCTCCTCCAGTTCCACACGGGCGTAACCGAGGTTCTGGGCGGCGATGGTGCCGAACACGTTCGACGTCATCATGCACATCGAGTCCCGCCCCAGCACCTTCTCGGCGAACGGGCAGCTGCGGCTGCCCAGGACGATCCGCTCGTCGTCCTGGGAGATGAGGTAGAAGTCCCCCTTGATGCGCTGCTTCAGGTCGACCAGGACGTCCGCGACCTGCTCCCTGCTCAGGCGCGACAGGCCGAGGGCGGCGGTGTACGACTCGTTGAGCTGCGAGCCGACCGACTGGCCGACCAGGCTGATGTAGCCGGACGCCTCCTCCAGCCCGACCACGGACTCCAGGGAGGTCGCCAGTTCCCGGATGAGACCGCGCATGAACACGTCACGGTCCAGGCCCACGTCCGCTTCTCTCGCCGGCTTCACGTCCGCTCCCTTCCCCGTGGCGGAGCACCGCGCGGTCAGCCGGCGCCTGCGTCACCGAAGGGCCACGACGCCCTACGGTCCGAGTCCGAGGATAGGGCTCCGCGAGGCGGGTGCTGAACCCTTGCTTCAGCACCCCTCATTCGGGGAAGGGACGAGCGGGGGTCCGCCCTCCGGTCAGCCCCGCGCGCCGAACACCTGGGTCCACCACGGTCCGCCGGACCCCTCGTGGACGCCGAGGCCGATCTCCTTGAACGAGCAGTTCAGTATGTTGGCGCGATGGCCCGGGCTGTTCATCCACGAGTCCATGACCGCCGCCGGGCTCTGCTGCCCGCGGGCTATGTTCTCCCCGTACGTCGTCCACTGATACCCCGCCGCGGTGATCCGGTCGCCCGGGTCCTTGCCGTCGGGGCTGGTGTGGTCGAAGTAGTCGCGGGCGGCCATGTCCTCGGAGTGGCGTGCGGCCGCCGTGTCCAGCGTGCCGTTCTGGCTCACCGGACCGCACCCGTTCCGCGCCCGCTCCTCGTTGACCAGCGTGGTCACCTGCTGGGCGAACGGGCCGGACGGCGCCTGGGGCCGCTCGGGGCGCGGCGTGGAACGTTCGGGCTCCGGGGAAGGCGCCGGGGGCGGCTTCGGCGTCGAGCGGCGGGGCGTGGGCGTGGGCGACGCCTTCTTGGTCGCCGACGCCGAGGCCGAGGGCGACGGGCTCGCGGAGGCGGACGGCGACGCGGAGGCCGACGGGGTCCCGGACGGCCGGGCGGGCGTGGCCGCGGGCAGGCCCGGCGTGCGGGAGGGCCCGGCCGCGGTCTGGGTACGGACCTCCCGGCCGCCCTCGTCCGGCCCCAGGAACTGCAGCCCGGCGACCCCGCCGCCGGCCACCAGCAGCGCCGCCGCGGCGGCGGCCCCGCGGCGCTGCCTGCGCCGCCGGGCGTGCCGCTCCCGCCGCCGGGCGCCCGCCGCGGACCCGCCCGGGCCGGCCGCTCCGGAGAGGACGAACGTGTCGCCGCCCGTGGACGACAGCCCCGCGCCCGCCCCCAGGAGCGCGGCCCCCACCGGCACCAGGCCCAGGCCGACGAGCAGTCCCTCGGCGGGGACGAGCCCGGCGCCGTGACCGGAGCAGACCGTGCAGTCGCGGGCGTGCCGGGCTATCCGCTTGCGCCACAGCGCCGACGGCAGCCCGTCCCACCCGGCCAGCACGTCGTCCAGCAGTACGCAGCGGGGGACCGCCCCCAGGGCCCGGACCACGATCCGCGCGGTCTCCAGCTGCGCCTTCACGCGCTGCACGCGCACCGCGGTGTGCTGCGGCGTCAGCTCCAGGGCGTCGGCCACCTCCGTCCGGCTGAGCTCGCCGGCGGCCTCCAGCCACCACAGCGACAGCAGGTCGCGGTCGGCGTCGTCCAGCCAGCGGGTGGCCTCGGCGACCTCGCGCCGCTGCCCCGACAGGCTCAGCCGCAGGATCGTGAGGTCCACGAAGTCGGCCCCCGGATCGGCCAGGTCGGCCCCGTCGGCCGGCGCGCCGGCGACCGCCGGGTCGAACCGGTGGTCGCGTATCCGGTTCATGGTGATCGCCACGAGCCAGGACCGGAACCGCTGCGGTTCCCGCAGCGAACCGAGACCGCCGAGCGCCCGGATCATCGTCTCCTGGACGACGTCGTCCACGTCCGCGTGCCCGTTCAGGGCCCGCCCGACGATGTTGTAGACCAGCGGCAGGTACGCCGAGACCAGCTCGTCCTGCGCCCGCTGGTCCCCGGCCTGCGCCGCCCTGACCAGCCCTACCTCGTCTGTCTGGCTCACCTCTCGGCTCCTTTCCTCCCCGGGCGGCGATCCGCCCGACACCTGGGAGACCGGCCGCCGGGCCGGCGATAACAAAAACCACGAAGAAGAACGGAGAAAAACGGAGAGGAACGAGAAACGGCGAACACGTCCTCCCGCGCCCCGCGGGCCGGGCACACCGCCCCCCGGCCCCCACCCCCCGGCCGCCCCATTGTTTCCCGGCCCCTTCCGGGGGCAACGGGGGGAGGGGAGGTGCCGAGGTGAGCGTACGCGGCAAAGCGAACGGGAAGAACGGCAGAAAGGTCGTCGAGGTCGCGGGGCGGTGGGGCTTCGCCGCGCGAGGAGTGATCTACCTGCTGGTGGGGGTCCTCGCACTGCGGATCGCCTTCGGCGACAACGGCGAACAGGCGGACAAGGGCGGAGCCCTCACCGAGGTCGCCGCGCAGCCGATGGGCTCGGTGCTGCTGTGGCTGCTGGGCATCGGCCTGGTGGGGATGGCGCTCTGGCAGCTCACCGAGGCCCTGTGGGGACACAAGACGACGAAACGTCTTCTTTCGGCCGGCCGGACCGTCTTCTACGCCGTCGTGGCCTGGTCGGTGTTCGTCTTCGCCGGCGGTGACCACAGCGGTGGCGGCGGCGAGAGTGACCGGCAGTCGCACGACATGACGGCGAAGGCGCTGGACCTGCCCGCCGGGCAGTGGCTCGTCGGCGCGGCCGGTGCGGCCATCGCGGTCGCGGGTGTCGTCGGAGCCGTGCAGGCGGTCCGCCGCTCCTACCGCAAGCATCTGCGGCTGGGCGAGATGTCGTCCAGGACACGTACCGCCGTGGATGTCACGGGCGTGGGCGGGGGAGTGGCCCGCGGCCTGGTGTTCGTGGTGGCGGGCGGGTTCGTGGTGCGTGCGGCGGTCACCTATCGGCCGAGCGAGGCCAAGGGCCTCGACGACACCATCCGTTCCTTCGCCGACACCCCGGCGGGCCCCTGGCTCCTCGTCGCGGTGGCCCTGGGCCTCGCGCTGTACGGGCTGTTCTCGTTCGCGATGGCGGTGTGGCGCCGAGTCTGACCGCCGGCACGGAAAAAACGGATGGCCGCCGCGCGTCCCACCCCTGATGAGGGACGCGTGGCGGCTCGACCGTGGGAGCGCGGTGCTCAGAAGGTCAGGTTCCAGGCGTCGATCTTCCCGGTGTCCTGCGTGGCGATGTCACGGACCCGCAGCTTCCAGGTGCCGTTGGCGACCTCGGCGGAGGCGTTCACCGTGTAGGTCTTGCTGACGTTGTCCGTACCGTCGTTGTCGGCGAAGTCCTCCAGCGGGTACACCGTGCCGTCGGGGGCGACGAGGGAGACGATCAGGTCACCGCGGTAGGTGTGCGCGATGTTCACGCCCACCTTGAGGGTGGCCGGCGCGTTGCCGGTCACGCCCGTGACGGCGAGGGGGCTGTCGACGGTCGCGTTGTCCGCGATCGTCACGTCGGTCGTGGTCTCGAAGTACCCGCCGGGGGGCGGCGTCGTACCGGAGACCGCCTTGAGGGCGTCGGTCTGGCCCTCGCCGAAGAAGCCGTTCTTCGTGTTGGTGCCCGTGCACCGGCTGTCCGAGGGGCAGGCGACGTCCGTGGCCTGCACGCCGAGCCGGGACCGGATGTCGGCCGGCGTCGCGGCCGGGTCGGCGCTCGCCATCAGCGCGGCGACACCGGCGACGTGCGGCGACGCCATGGACGTGCCGTTCATGTTGCCGTACTTGCCGCCCGGCAGGGTGGAGTAGACCCCGGAGGCACCGTCGCCGCCCGGCGCGGCGATGTCGATCACACCGTTGCCGAAGTTGGAGTACGACGCCTTGACGTTGCCCTTGCCCATCGCGGCGACGGTCACCACACCGGGCAGCTCGGTCGGGATGTCCAGGCAGGCGTTGGTGATGGTCCGCCTGACCGGGGTGGAGTCGTTGGGGCTCTCCGTGTCGACCGTCTTGTTCGCCAGGTCGAGGTTGGAGTTGCCGGCGGCGGCGATCTGGAGCGAACCGCGCCGCTCCGCGTACTCCTGGGCCCGCCGGACGCCCTCGATGATGGCGGCCTGGTCGGCGTTGTCCGGGCAGTTGAACTGCCACGGGTCGGTGTAGTAGCTGTTGTTGGTGACCTTGAAGCCGTGGTCACCGGCCCACATGAAGCCGCAGATGGTGTTCTCCGCGAAGAACAGGCTGGTGCCGGGTTCGGCGATGCGGACCGAGGAGATCTTCACCCCGGGCGCCACCCCGACGACACCCTTGCCGTTCTTGGCGGCGGCGATGGTGCCGGCGACATGCGTGCCGTGCGTGCCGACGTCGCGCCACGCCCCGGCGCGGGTGTCCGCCTTGCCGTACGCGCAGGAGACGGAGTCCGCCGCGTTGAAGTTGGGCGCGATGTCCTGGTGGCGGTCGTCGACACCAGTGTCGAGCACGCCCACCTTGACCGTCGAGGAGCCGGTGGTGACGGCCCACGCCTGGTCGGCCTTGATCTGGGTCATGTCCCAGCGTGTCAGGCTCTCCGTCAGCGTGGTCGGCGTCTGCGCCGGGTTCGCCGGGAGGGCGGGGGCGTACGCGTCGGCCGGGACGTCCGAGGTGCGGGTGGCGCCCACCTGCTGGACCCCGGCGACACCGCGCATGGCGGCGGCGAAGCCGGACGAGGTGGAGTGGGCGACGATCACGCCGATGGCGTCGTAGGACGCGAACACCGAGCCGCCGTTGTTCGTCACTGCCGTGCGTACGGCGGAGGTGTCACCGGGAGCGGTGATCACGAGGTGCGCCCGGGTGCCGGCCGCCCACGCGGAAGCGGTGGCGGTGGCGGAGGCCGGGGCGGCGGCGGGCGCGGCCGGGGTGGCACCGGCCCGCGGCGTCGGGCCGGCCGCGGTGGCCGTAGAGCCGAGCGCGAGCGTCGAGCCGAGCACGGCCGCGGCGACGACGATCGACTTCGCCGGGTGCCGTCTGGATATGTGACGTATCAAAGCGTCCTCCGAGTCCCGGCGCGCTGGTCGGGCGGCCGGGCCGAATGAGTAGGGGGTGAACGCAAGATGTCAGACGTCCGAACCGGTGAGAAGGAGGGGAAACCCTTGCTGCCCCCGCCACTGCGGCCCGAGGGTCCGCGCCACGGGCGGAGGGGTGCCCGGTTCGCCCTGGCTCGCCCCGTTGTCCGCCCTACGCCACTGTTCTGTAGGGCGGTTGGGGTGCGAGCGGCGGTGGCGGGGGTGCCGGCGCCGTCGGGCCGGCCGGTGTTGCCGTCCGGTGCTGTGGGCCGGTGTTCCCGGCCGGTGTCGTCGGTCGGCGGCGCGGCACGGGTCGGCTGCTGCCCGGTGACCGGGGGAGCGGGCTGACGTCCGGCCGAGGGGCACCGTAGAGTGCCGTTCCGGGCGCGGCACGAGCATCAGGAGAGCACGTGACTGCGGTGAGCCTTGAGCACACGACCGTTCCCGCCGACACCGGCGAGGTGACCCTGCTGATCGCCCGGCGGGTCGAGCCGGGGCACGAGGCGGCCTTCGAGCGGTGGGCGCGCGGCATCCTCGCGAGCGCGGCACTCTTCCCCGGGCACCTTGGGTACGGACTGTTCCGGCCCTCCGCCGAGGGTGCGCCCTGGTTCCTCGTCCACCGCTTCCAGGACGCGGCGGCGTGCCGCGCGTGGCAGGAGTCCCCGGAACGGGCGGCCTGGTTCGCCAGCTGCGAGGGCCACCATCACACCGAGGTGGCGCGGCGGGAGCTGACGGGCATGGAGACCTGGTTCGCCAAGCCCGGAGCGGTGACCCCTGCGCCCCCGCGCTGGAAGATGGCGATCAGCGCCACCCTGGCGATCTACCCGATCTCCCTGCTCGGCAGCTACTTCCTGGTCCCGCACCTGGCGGGCCTGCACCCGGTCGTGGCCAGCGCGGTGATCGCCTGCGTGTTCAACGTCCTGATGACGTACGCGGCGATGCCGGCCGTGAGCCGCCTCCTGCGCGGATGGCTGCGCCGCTAGGCCGCGCCCCGTTCGTCACGCGTCCGTTGCGGTGTGCCGTTGCGGTGTGCCGCTCATCCGCGAGGATGGGGACGCACAGAAAGGGGTAAATCGTGGCATCTCGCCTCAATCCGTACATCAGCTTCGACGGTGACGCCCGCCAGGCCATGGAGTTCTACCATCAGGTCTTCGGCGGCGACCTCACCCTCAACACCTACGGCGACTTCGGCACCGACGACCAGGGTCAGGCCGAGAAGATCATGCACGGCATGCTGGAGACGGACCGCGGCTTCACCCTGATGGGCGCCGACCAGCCGCCCGGCTCCGAACACCGGCCCGGCAACAACATGGCCGTCAGCCTCAGCGGCGACAGCGCGGACGCGCAGACGCTGCGCGGCTACTGGGAGAAGCTCTCCGACAGCGGCGCCGTGTCGGTCCCCCTGGAGACGCAGATGTGGGGCGACGAATTCGGCATGTGCGTGGACCGGTTCGGCATCGCGTGGATGGTGAACATCGGCCAGCCGCAGGGCTGAACGGCCCGGCCGCACGGGGCGCCACCCGTGCGGCCGCGCGTACGTCCCGAGTGCGGCCCCGGCGCGGGCCCGGTCCAGTCGGGCGCCGCCGCGGCGGGCGCGAACGGCGGTGTGCCCGGGCCCGCACCGGGTACCAGCGCGTCATGAGGCAGTCGGTCGAGGACGTTCACACCATGGTCCGGGAGGACACCACGGTCCGCGAGGACATCGACACCGCGCGGGACGAGGCGGCACTCGGCCTGTCGGAGGCGCGCCACGGCGTCGCGGCACTGGCGGCCGGCGGGGCGTGCGGGCTGCTGGCCCTGCTGTCGGCCCACTCGACGCTGGTACGCGGCCTGGAACGGGTCTGGTCGCCCGAGAAGGTCACGGGCGCGCTCACCGTCGTCTACGCGTCGGGCGCCTCCGTCCTGGTCCACTACGGGTCCAAGCGCATGCGCGTGGCCCGCGCCGCCTCCCGTGAGGCACTGCACTCCTCGGTGGACGTGGTCCGCCACGTGGTCGACGAGCTCAAGGACGCCTGACCACCGGCCGCCCCGCGGGGGCGGGATCCGGCCGTGGGCCCATGGCCCGTGACCGGCCTCGGTCGGCGCCGCCCTGCCGGAGCCGCGCCGCCCGGACCCCCGGGGCGGGCCGCAACCAGCAGGAGCCCCGCCGCCGCGTTACGGCGGGGGCGGGCCCACCCGCCGTAACGACGGCACCCGACCGGCGGGACACGGCCGTGTCGTCGCCGTCCGCGCCGTCCGCACGGCGAGGATCGGCGGATGGGCGTCCTCCTCCCCACCCTCTTCGCGCTGTGCGCGGCGACCGCCAACGCGGTCGCCACCGTCCTGCAGCGCCGTGCCACGCTGACCGTCCCCCAGACGCAGGGCTTCCGCCCGGGCATGCTGATCGACCTGCTCCGCAAGCCCCTCTGGCTGGCCGGCATCCTGGCCGTGATCGTCGCCGGCGTGGGCCAGGCCGCCGCCCTGGCGACCGGTCCCCTCGCCCTCGTACAGCCGCTGTTCATCCTGGAGCTGCCGCTCGCCCTGCTGTTCGGGTCCCTGGCGGACCGTCAGCGGCTGCCGCCGCGCCAGTGGGCGGCCGTGGGCGCCGTGGTCACCGGGCTCGTCGTCGCCATGCTCGCCGCCTCGCCCGAGGGCAACCGCACCCACGTGCCCCTGGACCGGTGGGTGATCACCCTGGCGGTGTGCGCCGCTGTCGTCCTCCTGCTGACGGCCACCGCGCTGCGCAGGCCCCCGGGCATGGCCCGCGCCGGATGCCTCGGCGCGGCCACCGCGGTGTGCTACGCGCTGACGGCCTCCCTGATGAAGACGTCCATGCACATCCTCGACGACGAGGGCGTCACCGCCTTCTTCACCACCTGGCACACCTACGCCTTCGCCGCGTGCGGGATCTGCGCGCTGCTGCTGCTGGAGCACGCCCTCCAGGGCGGGCCGCTGGTGGCGTCGCAGCCGGCCCTCACCCTCGGCGACGCGACCGTCAGCCTGGCGCTGGGCGTGCTGCTGTACGAGGAGCACCTGCGCGGCCACTGGTGGCTGGTGCCGGAGGCGCTCGGTGTCGGCCTCGTGGTGGTCGGCGTGTTCGCCCTGGCGCGGGCCGAGAGCGCCCGCGGGTGACGGGGCCGGCCGGGCAGATCAGCCGTCCTCGTCCAGCGCCGCCAGCAGGGTCCGGGCCTCGGTGTGCGCCCGCTCCACGTCGACGTCGTCGCAGATGACCTCCAGGCCGAGGGCCGTCATGTGCGGGGTTCCGGGGAAGTCGACGTACGACTGGTAGGCGAAGTAGGCGCGCATCCCGTCGTCGGGATCGCGCCCGACGCTCAGTGTCGCGAAGCGCTCCTCCTCGGCCGGCCCCGAGGTCATCGTGCGCGTACTGCTCTCGCTCAGGTGGAGCTCGCGCTCGTAGCGGACGGGTGCCGCCGGCAGATCCAGCACCGCGCGGGCGAACTCCCGCGCGTGCGCCGCGTCGTCGAAGGCCAGCAGTTCACTGAAGACGGGCAGCCCGGCGAGGAGCAGCCAGCGCCGGGGCCCGTCCCCCTCCGGCGGCTCGTACGCGACCGACAGCACCGACGACCCCTGCTCCGCCGGCCGGTGCGGCCACCCGGTCGTGTGCGGCCACGTGTACGTGAAGACCTGCTCGAACCACATGCCCCGCCCTCCCCCGAAGCGGCCCGTACGAGCCATTCGTCGTGAAGCCTAGGCGGTCGCACCGACAATCGTCTCGGAACGGTGCCCCGGCGGTGTGAAGCGGTCCCTGCCGACGCGTCAGCCCCGCCGCGCGGGGTACGCGCGGAGCGTGACACGACAACACCACGACACGAACGACGACATGAATCGGAGGCACTGATGAATCACCTCGTGACCGCTTCCCAGGACGCTTCGGCCGCACCCGCCTGGCTGCACGTGACGGTGATGGCCGTGGCCGTGCTGATCCTCTTCTACAGCCTCGCCCGGCGCAGCAACTGACGGGCGCACAGCACTGACCCGCACGGCAACAGACCGGCGCCGCGACCGGCGCCCGCCGTCCTACCGGGCGTGCGGAGCCAGCCGGCCGCCCTCCTCCTGGCGCAGCGCCTCACGGGCCGCGCCCAGCGCCGCCGCCCGGTCGTGCGGCACCACACCGATCCGGGTGCGCCGGTCGAGCAGGTCGCCCTCGTCGAGGGCGCCCTCGTGGCGTACCGCCCAGACGAGTTCCGCCACCGTGACCGGGTGGCCCGGCACCACGGGGCGCGCCATCTCCGGATCCCGCAGGCCCAGGGCGTGCACGGCGGGCGCCTCGGTGCCGTAGCGGCGGACGAGCCGGCGGGGGACGTCCAGCGCGGCGAGCCTGCCGGGGGAGGCGGCCCCGACCAGCGGCAGGGCGGCCGTGCGGCACGGCCCCGCCACGAGGCCGCGCGCCGCGACGGCCGCGTCCAGCGCGTCCTGCGCCATGCGCCGGTACGTGGTCAGCTTGCCGCCCACCACGGTCACGACACCTTCCCGGTTCGTCAGCACGGCGTGCCTGCGGGAGATGTCGGCCGTACGGGACGAACCCGACGGGCCCGAGGCGTCGAGGAGCGGGCGCAGCCCGGCGAAGGCCCCGATCACGTCGGCCCGGCCCAGGGAGACGTCGAGGGCCGAGCCGAGCACGTCGAGCAGGAAGCCGATGTCCGTCTCCGGGACCTCGGGCACGTCCGGGACGTCGCCGTCGACCGGCTCGTCCGTCAGCCCCACGTACACCCGGCCGTCGCCCTGCGGCAGCACCAGGACGAAGCGGTTCGACTCGCCGGGGATGGGGATGTGCAGGCCCGCGGTGAGCGAGCCGAGGTCCTCGGAGCGGAGCACCAGGTGGGTGCCCCGGGAGGGCCGCAGCCGTATGTCGTCGATCAGGCCGCCGGCCCAGACGCCGGTGGCGTTGACGACGGCGCGGGCCCGGATCCGGGTCTCCTCGCCGGTGAGTTCGTCCCGCACCCGTGCGCCGCCGCCGTCCAGCGCCAGCGCGCGCGTGCGGGTCAGGATCCGGGCGCCGTGCGCGGCGGCGGTGCGGGCCAGGGCCGTCACCAGCCGGGCGTCGTCGCTCAGCCGGCCGTCCCAGGAGAGCAGCCCCCCGCGCAGGCCGGCGGACCGGAGCACCGGCGCCATGTGCCGGGTCTCGACGGGCGACAGGGCGCGGGGTGCCGGCAGGGTGGCGCGCGAGGTGCGCGCCGAGGCGCGCAGCAGGTCGCCGGCGCGCAGTCCGGCCCGGGCGAGGGCCGCCTGCGAGCGGGAGACCAGCGGGGTGAGCGGGAGGACGAACGGCTGGGCGGCGACCAGGTGCGGCGCGGTGCGTTCCATCAGCACGCCCCGCTCCACGGCGCTCTCGTGGGCGACGTCCAGCTGTCCGGAGGCGAGGTAGCGCAGCCCGCCGTGGATGAGCTTGGAGCTCCACCGGGAGGTGCCGAAGGCCAGGTCGTGGGCGTCGATCGCCGCGACCGTCAGGCCCCGGGAGGCGGCGTCGAGGGCGACGCCCGCGCCGGTGGCCCCGAGGCCGACGACCAGGACGTCCACCTCGGTCCCGCCGGCCAGTTGCTCCAGCTCGCGGCGGCGGCGCGCCGCGTCGAGGGACGCGTCGCGCGACGGGTGGGCGGGGTGCGTGGTGCTCGGGTCGCTCATGGGACGAGGGTCCTTTCCAGCAGGGTCCGCAACTCGGCGAGGAAGGCCGCTTCGTCGAGCTCGGGGTCCGAGTCGTCGGTCATGGTGCGCAGCGAGAGCGTGAAGGACTGGACGATCAGCAGCACGGACCGGGCCTGGAGGTCCGGGTGCGCGGCCCGGACGGAACCGTCCTCGTGCCCCTCCTTCAGCGCGCCGGTGATGAGGCCGAGCAGCGCGTCCTGGCTGGCGCCGCGCCGGTCGAGCACGTAGGGCAGCAGGAGTTCGGGGTCCACGTCCAGGATCTTGTGGAAGAGCGGGTGCGCGCGGAACGCCTCGATCCCGGCGACCAGCCCGTCGACGAGCCTGTCGCGGGCCGGTGCGCCGGGCACGCGCTCGGGCATGGCCGCGACGGCCAGGCCGACCCACTCGCGGGTCATCACGTCCCCAACCAGCGTCCGGACGTCCGGCCACCGGCGGTAGAGCGTCATGCGGGAGACCCCGGCGCGGCGGGCCACGTCGGTCAGCGTCGTACGGCGTACTCCGACGGCGAGGACGCAGTCGCGGGCCGCGTCGAGGACGGCTTCCCCGTCCGAATGGTTGTGACGAATGGGCGTCATCTGTCACAGTGTACCGCCAGTGCGGGCCAGCGAGCACGCCACGAACCGAACCGACGGTGAGGAACCCGACCCCGTGGACATGTTGTGGAGCGGCTGGGGCGACCCGGCCAAGGCGGCACCCCTGCCCGACACCGTGACCGGCCTGCTGCGAGACCTGCTCGGCGTCACCCCGCGCGAGCACGGCCCCGCCGCGCTGGAGGAGATCGCCGTACCCGGCTCGCCGCTCACCGGCGAGGCCCGCCAGGCCCTCGCCGCGTGCCTCGGCGAACCCGACCGCCTGCGCACCGACGCCGAGACCCGCATCCGCCACACCCGCGGCAAGTCGACCCCCGACCTGCTGCGCATCCGCGCCGGAGAGGTCGACGACATCCCCGCCGCCGTCCTGCTGCCCGCCACGCACGACGAGGTCCTCGCCGTCCTGCGCGTGTGCGCCGAACACCAGGTGGCCGCCGTGCCGTTCGGCGGAGGCACCTCCGTGGTCGGCGGCCTCGCCCCCGAACGCACCACCTTCGTCGCCCTCGACCTGCGCCTCATGGACGCCCTGCTCGACCTGGACGAGGTCTCCCGCACCGCGACCCTCCAGCCCGGACTGCGGGCGCCCCGCGCCGAGGCCCTGCTCAACGAACGCGGCTTCACGCTCGGCCACTTCCCCCAGTCGTACGAATGGGCCACCATCGGCGGCTTCGCCGCCGCCCGCTCCAGCGGCCAGGCCTCCGCCGGCTACGGCCGGTTCGACGAGATGGTGCTCGGCCTCACCGTCGCCACCCCCGAGGGCACCTGGGAGTCCGGCCGCGCCCCCCGCTCCGCCGCCGGCCCCGATCTGCGCCAGCTGGTGCTCGGCTCCGAGGGCGCGCTCGGGGTGATCACCTCGGTGACCGTCCGGATCCGCCCCCTGCCGCGGAAGCGGTTCTACGAGGGCTGGCGCTTCGCCTCCTTCGAGGCGGGCACCGCCGCGCTGCGCCGGCTCGCCCAGGACGGCCCGCGCCCGACCGTCCTGCGCCTGTCCGACGAGACCGAGACCTTCATCGGGCTCGCCCACCCCGACCGCATAGGCGACGGCGGCACCGAGTCCGCCGGCTGCATGGCGATCGTCGGCTACGAGGGCACGGACGCCGACACCGAGCGGTGCCGCGCGGGCGTCCACCGGGTGCTCACCGCCGAAGGCGGCGAGTGCGCCGGCACCGAACCGGGCGACCGCTGGGCCCACGGCCGCTACGACGCCCCCTACCTGCGCGACGCGCTCCTCGACGCGGGCGCCTTCGCCGAGACCCTGGAGACCGCCGCCTTCTGGTCCGCGCTCCCGGAGCTGTACCGGAACGTCCGGCAGGCCCTCACCACCGCCCTCACCGACGCCGGGACACCACCGCTGGTCATGTGCCACGTCTCGCACGTGTACGAGAACGGCGCCTCCCTGTACTTCACGGTCGTCTCCGCCCAGGGCGAGGACCCGGTCGCCCACTGGGCACCGGCCAAGCACGCCGCCAACGAGGCGATCCTGGCCGCCGGCGGCACCATCAGCCACCACCACGGCGTGGGAACCGACCACCGCGACTGGTACGTACGGGAGGCCGGGCCCCTCGGGATCCGCGCCCTCCAGGCCGTCAAGGCGGAACTCGACCCGGCGGGGGTGCTCAACCCCGGCGTCCTCGTGCCCGTCCGCCACCCCTGACCCGGCCCGTCCCGCAGGCCCCGGCCTGCCCACGCCCCTCGGAGGCGCGCACATGCGACAGTTCACCGCCGTGGTCAACCCGGCCGCGGGCAGCTCCAGCGGCACGGCGGCCCTGCTGCCCGTCGCCCGGCTCCTGCGGGAGGCGGGCGCCGGGCTGGAGACCCGCTACAGCCGCAGCCTCGACCACGCCCGCGAGCTGGCACGGCAGGCGGCGGCCCAGGGGCACACCGTCCTCGCGGTCGGCGGCGACGGCATGGCCGGCGCCGTCGGCGGTGTGCTCAGCGGCACCGACGCCGTCCTCGGACTCGTCCCCTCCGGGCGCGGCAACGACTTCGCCAGGGCGCTGGGCCTGACCGCCGACCCCGCGGCCCTCGCCGACGTCCTGCTGCACGGCACACCGCGGGCCGTCGACACCATCAGGGTCGACTCGGCCGCCCACCCGGGCATCGCGGTGCTCGGCAGCGTGTACGCGGGCGTCGACGCCGTCGCCAACCGGTACGCCAACCACTCCCGGCTGCTGCGCGGATCCGCCTCGTACTACGCGGGCGGCGCGCGCGCCGTCGTCGGCTGGCGCCCGGCGACGTACCGCATCACCGTCGACGGCACGACCACCCACGAGCGGCGCGGCTACACGGTCGTCGCCGCCAACTCCGGCTACTACGGCTTCGGCCGCCGCATCGCGCCGGACGCCCGCGTCGACGACGGCCTGCTCGACGTGGTCGTCATCCGGCACGCCCCGAAGCGGCTGTTCTTCGCGATGATGAACGAGCTCAAGACCGGCGCCCACATGCGGCGCCCGCAGGTCGAGGTGCTGCGCGGCAAGGAGATCCGCATCGAGGCCGACCGCGACCTGCCCTACGGCGCGGACGGCGAGGTCGACGCGACCCTCCCGGTCACCGTACGGGTCTGCCCCGGCGCCCTGCGCGTGCTCGGCTGACCCCGGGAGGCGGGGCCGGGGACGGGCCCCCCGCCCCGCCTCCCGCGTCAGCCGGCAGGGCCGCCGCGCCGGGGGCCCACCGCCTCCCGCCAGTACGCGCCCACGCTCGTCCCCGCGCCCGCCGCCGCGCCGCGCACCGGAGCGGTGAGGTCGTCCGCCGGGTAGGGAGGGGAGCCCGCCAGGAGACCGTGCTCGTCGTCCCCGTTGTGCCACGAGGTCGTCGCGAACACGTACCCGCCCGGCCGGAGCGCGGGTTCGGCCACCGGCTGGGTGACCGTGACGGTGCCGCCGAGGCCGCCCTTGAAGACGTGCCCGACGCGCACCTCGTAGAGCCGCGAGGGGATCTCGGCGATGGTCCGCCGCCCGGTGCCGCGCAGCACGGTGCCGTGGAACACGTCGTCGGCCTGGGCCGCCGCCTCGCGTGCCCCGGCGGGATCGTAGGAGGCGGCGGCGACGGCCGTGACCGGCGCGGCGGAGGTGCCGGCCGGTCGCAGGGCGAGGTACCCGCCGGCGGCCACGGACACGGTGACGGCCGCGGCCAGACAGGCGAGGAGGGCTTTCTTCATGGTCGTTCCCGGGGTACGTGGACGTGGGCGTGGGCGCTGCGGCCGCCGAGCGGCCGGTGGTGACGCTGCCCGCCGCCACGCCGGGCCATCCCCCGGGGCCCGGTAGTCGTACCGGCCGGCCCCCTTACGGGTGACCGCCCGGGAGCGTGCCGGTCCGCACGCCCCCGGGCGGCCCGCCGTCAGGCGCTGTCGGCCGGCACCAGGTTGACGCGCTCGCGCACCACCGGGTACCCCGCCTTGGCGAAGTTGGCGGCCATCGGCGCGTTGCCCTGGTCCGTGGCCCCGGCGATGAAGCCGGCACCCCGCTCGGCCAGGAAGTGCGTGCACTCCGCCAGCAGGTCGTACGCGTAGCCGCGCCCGCGCTGCTCCGGCAGGACCCCGATGAAGCCGACGCACGGCCCGGACGGGTTGTGCGCGGGGATCTGGATGCCGACGGGCTCCCCGTCCGGCGTGTAGGCCACCTGCCACCACTCGCGCGGTGACGGGCACCAGTGGAAGAAGTCCAGCTCTTCCCGCGCCGCCTGGTCGAGACCGCCCTCCGCGACGGCCCGCAGCGCGTGCGCGTCCAGCGTCACCGAGTGGATGCGGCGCAGCGCGTCGAAGAACACGGCGTCGTCCGGCTCCGCCGCGAACCTCAGCCGCCCGGGCCGCTCCGGCAGGCCGAGGTCCGGCGTCCAGCGGTACATGTACCGCTCGACCAGCACCTCGTAGCCCGCCGCGCGGGCCGCCCGCAGCCGGGTCTCGCCCGCGGCGCGCGTGACCGGGTCGTCGCGCCAGCCGGCGGGCAGGTTGATCTCCAGCTCGACCCGGTAGGGGGAGGAGCGCAGCAGGTGGGCGCCCGCCTCCTCCTCGCCCTCGGCGACGTCGAACCAGTTGATGTTGATGGGGGTGTCGTCGTCCGGACCGCCCCACCAGGCGCCACGCGCGACGACTTCACCGTCGCGCAGCGCCACCCGCTTCCATTCGGGCCGGTGGGTGTTCCGCGCGTGCGCGGCGCGGGCCCCGAGGGGATCGGGCAGGGTGTCGAAGAGAGAGGCGTCGCTCGAGTCGAGTACGCGGATGACCGGGTCGGTCATGAGAGGTGTCCTCCGGGACGAAGCGTGGTGGAGCGCTCCCGGTCAGACCAAGGACGCCGGGGAAAGGCAACGGGAGCGCGGGGAACATGACTTGTGCACGGCGCTCGCCTCCCTTCCGCTGTCGTGGGCGTCACCGCACACGTTAGGCGGCCCCCGGTGCGGGTGTCCACCGGTTTCCGTGTGAGGCTGGCTCCCGCACACACCGCTCGAAGGGGGACCACCACCGTGCACGCACCGAGCCTTCCCGAGGATCTCGACCACCCCGCCCGCCTCTGGGCACGCGCCGTCACCTTCGCGCTGGTGGAAGCGGCGTGCTCCGACCGCCGGCCCGAACACGTCCTCGACGGGGACGGGTTGTGGTGCCACAGCACCGGCGCGGGCGGGTGGTGGCGGCTGACCCCGGCGGACGGCGGGCGGGCCGTCCTCGTCGGCCAGGACCCGGACGGCAGCCACACGCACATCGACGGCCGGCAGATCGACTTCCTGGCGGGCGGCCCGGACTGGCTGCCCTGGGAGCAGCTGCGCGAGGACGCCGACGGCAACCTGTTCGGCTTCGTCTACTGGTACGACGACGGCGCCTGGCACCGCATCCCCTACCCGGAGCAGCTCACGGAGGACGGCCTGGAGGGTGCCGCGCCCTGGGTGGACAGCGAGGGCGAGTTCACGGCCCTCGTCGGGGCCCTCGCGGACGCCGACCGCCTGACGCGGGACCAGCAGCGGGGCCTGGGCGGGGCCGTCACGCGGTTCCGCGAGCGCGCCGAGGCCCGGACGGTGGACGAGACCGCCGTGGCGGAGCTCCTGACCGCCGCCCTCCCGGAGGGCGTACCGCCCGAGCGGCTGGAGGCGGCGATGACACTGGCGCGGCGCGCCGGACTGACCCCCGCCTGACCGGCGCCCGCCGGACGGACCCGGCACCCCCGGGCCCGCCTGTCGGGTGCGGCGATGCGCCGCGCAAGGGGCAGGGCGCTCCGCAACGGAGACCGGGGGCGCGCCGGAGTCCTTCAGCGCCGCCTGCGGTTCACCGCCAGGCCGATACAGACGGCGGCAAGTACGACAACGGCCACGATGAACCAGGTGGGCATCGTCCCCAAGCCCTTGTAGGCGAGGGGCGCGGCATCGGTCGGCAACATCGGTTCTCCCCGGTCGGCTGCTACGCACCTGCCCCCTGGTCCACGTGGGATGCCTGCCGCAGGGCCACGCTCGGTAGGCGGTCGGCCCGCCGGCCCTGAATACCGTGCCCCGTCCGTCCTTGATGACGGACGGGGCGCTGGTGTCGCGGGGTGGGGGTCGCGACCCGGGGAGTCCCGTCAGGGACTCGAAGAGGGTCAGGCGACGACGCCGGACTCCTCGATGACGATCTTCTTGGAGGTGGTGCCGGAACCGCTGCCGAGGGCTTCGATCGCCTTGACGACGTCCTCACCCTCGACGACCTCGCCGAAGACGACGTGCTTGCCGTCGAGCCACGGGGTCTTGACGGTCGTGATGAAGAACTGCGAGCCGTTGGTGCCCGGGCCCGAGTTGGCCATGCTCAGCAGGAACGGACGGTCGTGCTTGAGCTGGAAGTTCTCGTCGGCGAACTTCCCGCCGTAGATGCTCTTGCCGCCGGTGCCGTTGCCGTTGGTGAAGTCACCGCCCTGCAGCATGAACTCCGGGATGACCCGGTGGAAGGGCGAGCCCTGGTAACCGAAGCCGTTCTGGCCGGTCGCGAGCTCACGGAAGTTGCGGGCGGTCTTCGGCACGACGTCGTCGAACAGACGGAAGACGATGCGGCCGAGATCCTCGCCGTTGGCGGAAACCTTGAAGTAGACGTTCTCACTCATGGCCCAGATTCTCCCCTACCGCAGGTGCGGCCGAAGACAGGACCCGCGGGCCCCGCGCGCCGGAGGGGTGGGCGGTGCTCCGCCCCGCCGGCCAGGGACCCCGACCGACGCACGGCGCGCCGGGGCGGCACGGGGACGGAACCCGCATCACCAGGGCGGCCATCAGGTCGGCTTCCACCGAGCGAGCGGCCGCCGCACGGAGGGGTGCTCCACCCCGTCTTCCGCACCCACTGGGCCCCGGAAGGGCGATCGGACGAGGGCAGCTACGGGGTGGCGTTCGTCCTGGTAGGGGTTGAGCAACAAGTCAGGAGCCTGGCCGCGGATCACCGCGGTGTGCTTCCAGCCGACTGACGGCGTTCTGGATACCCGTGTTCATGCCCTGACCGCCCACCGGGAAGTGCCGAACAAACGGCGGGGCTGGTGCGCCCGGTTGTGACTACTGAACTTGAATGCGTCATGTCGGTTGCTGAATTCAGGAGGTCACCGCTTGCGCTCGGGGCTCCACTCGTAGGTTCCTGATGCCGTCTCGACGACTTCGCGGGGCCACGTCTGCCGGACCTGTTCCAGGCGCCTGCGGTGCTCCGCGATCCAGTCTCCCTGGGGTCGGGTTCCCAGGACCGTCGTAAGGCGGTCCGGGTCGCTGACCTGGATCGACAGCCAGCCGTCTTCGTGCACGTGGATGTCAAGGCTCAGGCCGCGGTCTCCGCCGATGCTGGCTGTTTGGCCTGGTCGAAGGTTGGACAGCTCCTGCTCCCAGGAGTCCAGGTCGTGCGGGAAGAGGTAGAGGCCGAGCCGGGCGTCCACGAAGCTCGCGGAGGCGAGTACGTCCGCGTGCAGGATGTCGTGGCCGGTCAGCGCGCCCGGCTGGCACCGTCCCGTGACGCGCACGATGCAGCGATTCCCGTCCGGATCGGCGAGGTGGATCAGGTCCATCGGAGCGGGTTCCGTCATGAAGTTGCTCGCTTTCATGCGCTGGTGTGGGCTGCATCGTCTCCTACCGGCGGACGAGCGACACAGTCAGGCCCAGGCCTGGAGAGTCGGGTGCCCAGGGTCAAGCCGGTGCCGGCAAGACAGCCGTCGATCACGTCCGGCCGGTGCTGGAGCTGCTTGAGCCGACGCATGGCCGCGCGGGTTACTTGGCTGAGGCTGGCGGCGGCGAGGTTGCCGATGTCGCGCTTGACCAGGGACCACACGCCCTCGGTTGGGTTGAGGTCGGGCGCGTAGGTGGGCAGCTGAACGACCGTGAGTCATTCGGCGTTCGCGTCGATGAACTCGCGCAGCGGCTTCGTCAGGTGTAGTCGGAGGTTGTCGCAGACCAGCACGATCGGCCCGCCCAGCTGGATGCGTGCCCGGACGATCGGATCACGGAAGTCGCGCCAGCCGAAGCCCTTCGGCTGGTCCTTGCGCCCGGTGTACTCCCGGACCGCATAGAACAGCCGGGTTCCGCTCACCAGGCCTGTAGCAGGTCATGCCCGCCAGAGACACTCGCCCGGAACCGCGGCCGCACAGCCGCACGACCGGCGTACAGCCCCGGCGGCCCCGGGTTCTGGGATGCTGGCTACTGGGCCGGTACGGGACACCCATATGCGGGGCATCACCGTCTCGAAGGCGGGCCTCTCACCTGCCTGGCCTGCGATGATGGTGAAGGCGAGAGGTCGGGCGAGACCGCCTCCGCCAAGTGGACCTGAAGCGTGTTGCAAAAGGTTGTACCCGGGCAGGCCGGGGCCGGCTTGGGCGCCGGTCCGGTCATGCGGCGTGGGCGAGGTTGTGCAGGTGGGCGACGGCCTGGACCGCGTGGTGCGGGCCCGTCTCGAGCATGCCTTCACTCGGATGAAGCACTACAAGATCCTCCGCGACTACCGTCAGCGCGGCAGCGGAGTCCACACCCGTCGGTGCTCGGCGTTGTCCTCCTCCAGGCCCGACAGCAGGGCCCGGCCCGGGCGTCTGCGGGTCGGCATCACCAGACCGGTGTTGATGTACGCGCCGTTCCCCAGCACGGTCACGCCCTCGCAGACGGTGGCCACGAGCAGCGGCCGCAGCCGCTGGATCCCCCGGCACACCGTCGCCGGCGAGACGTCGAACAGCGGTGCGAGCTGCCGCATGCGCAGACCCGCTAGCGGTCACCCGGCGAGGGCATTCGACAGGGTCTAACGCACCGTATCGCCGCGGCCGCCGCGACCCGGCGCCGCGTCCGCCGGGGTGCCGGCGCCGGGGTGGTCGGTGGTGCCGCCCTCCGGGTCGATGTGGGGCAGCACCCGGTCCAGCCATCGGGGTGTCCACCACGCCCGCCTGCCGAGGAGGGTCATCGCGGCCGGGACGAGCAGCAGGCGGACGATCGTGGCGTCGATGAGCACGCTCGCGGCGAGGCCCAGGCCCAGCATCTTGACGACGATGCTGTCGCTCAGGATGAAGGCGGCGAAGACGCTGACCATGATGAGCGCCGCGCACGTGATCACCCGCGCCGTGATCTCCAGGGCGTGGGCCACGCTCGCCTTCGGGTCCCCGGTGCGCAGCCACGCCTCGTGGACGCGGGACAGCAGGAAGATCTCGTAGTCCATGCTGAGCCCGAAGACGATGGCGAACATCATCATCGGTACGTAGCTCTCGATGGGCACCTCGCCCGACACGCCCAGCGCCGGTCCGCCCCAGCCCCACTGGAACACCGCGACGAGCACGCCGTACGAGGCGGCGATGGACAGCACGTTGAGCACCGCCGCCTTCACCGCGACGAGCACCCCGCGGAAGACGACCAGGATCACCAGGAACGCCAGCCCCACGACCACGGCGATGATCAGCGGCAGCCGGCTGGAGACGATGTCCAGGAAGTCCACCTGCGCGGCGGTGGTGCCGGTGACGTACGTACGGGCGTCGGTGCCGGCGACCGCCTGTGGCAGCACGTCGTCGACGAGCCGGTTGACCAGGGCGGTGGTCCTCTCGTCCTGGGGGTCGGCCACGGAGTAGGCGGTGGCGATCAGCACGTCGCCGTCCTGCGTCGGCTCCAGGGGCGTGATCAGGGCCGCGTCGGGGACACCCGTCAGGGCGCTCTGCGCCTTGGACGCGAGGGACGACCGGTCCGCCTGGGGGACGTCCGTCTGGTCGACGACCAGCGTCAGGGGCCCGTTCGACCCCGGCCCGAAGGCCGAGGACATCAGGTCGAAGGCCCGCCGGTCGGTGAAGGACTCGGGGTCCGCGCCGTCGCCGATGTGCCCGAGCCGGATGAAGAGCAGGGGCACCGCCAGCACCGCCAGGACCACCACCCCGCCGGCCAGGAACCACCACGGACGCCGCTCCACCCGCTGGGCGTAGCGGTGCCAGGTGCCGCCCCGCGCGGCTCCCGCGCTCCCGCCGGCCTCCGTGGCCCCTGTCGCCCCCGCGGTCCCCGCGAGCGTCCCCGCCGCCCCCGCGGCGCCGGTGCTCGCGGTCTCCGTCTCGGCGACGGGCCGCCGGACGTGGAGCCGGTCGATCCGCCGCCCGGCCAGACCCAGCAGCGCCGGTACGAGGGTCAGCGCCCCGAGGACCGCGGTGACGACCGTGACGGCCGCGGCGAGCCCGAGCTTGCCGATGAAGCCGATGCCGGACACCCACAGCCCGGACAGGGCGATGATCACCGTGCAGCCGGACACCAGTACGGCCCGGCCGCTGGTCGCCGCCGCCAGCCCGGCGGCCGTCGGCGGGTCCCGGCCGTCCATCAGGTTCTGCCGGTGCCGGGTGATCAGGAAGAGGGCGTAGTCGATGCCGACGCCCAGGCCGATCATCGTCGCGAGCGTGGGCGAGACGGTGGCGAACGTGAACGCCGCCGCCAGCAGTCCCAGCAGGGCAAGCCCGCACACCACCGCGATCAGCGCCGTCACCAGCGGCATCACCGCCGCCACCACACTGCCGAAGCCGACCAGCAGGACCAGGACCGCCACTCCGAAGCCGATGGCTTCGCTCGTGCGATCGTCCGCCTCCGGTCGCGCCAGTTCGCCCAGCGGCCCGCCGTACTCCACCTCCACGCCCGCCGCGCGCAGCGGCTCGACCGCCGTGTCGACCCCGTCCAGGTACGCGGAGCCGAGCGTGGAGGGCTGCACGTCGAACCGGACCGTGATGTACGCGGTCCGCCCGTCCGACGACAGCGGGCCGACGTTCGCGGCACCCTGCGCGGGCGGCGGCGTACCGGGCGCCGGCAGCGGGTTCTGGGCGCTCAGCACGTGCGGCAGCTTCTGCAGGCTGCCGACGGCCGTGCCGATCGGACCGCTCACCTGCGTGAGCGGCTCGGACGCGTCGTGCAGCACGACCTGGGCGCTGTAGCCGCCGGCGGCGGGCTCGTGCGCCTTCAGGACGTCGAGGCCCTCCTGGGACTGGGACCCGGGCAGGGTGAAGTCGTCCGAGTAGTCGCCCCCCTGCGCCCGCTCCAGCACCTGGAGCCCCACCAGGGCCGCCAGCCACAGGACGACGACGATCGCACCGTGGTGTGCGCACCAGGTCCCGACGCGCCGCAGCACGCCCTTCCGCGGTGACGCCATGTGCCCTCCCGGAGCCACCGGCCCGGCCGTGCGGGGCCGTGGTGGACGACGCGCGCCGCCCGCGACGAGCGGCGGCGCACCTGGTGCCGCCATTCAACGGGCCCCCGCGCCGCTCGGCACTCCCGCGCCGCCCCACGGGTGATCCGCCCGCCCCGGACGGCCCCGCGTGCGGCCCGGGCCACCGCGGCTTAGCGTCGGGGCAGAGCGTGATCGCGCGAAGGGACCGCCATGCGCCGCTACCCACCGATCGCCGACCACGGGCTCATCGGCGACCTGCGGACGGCCGCGCTGATCTCGTCCGACGGGGTCCTCGACTGGTTCTGCGCGCCCCGCTTCGACTCGCCCACGCTGTTCGCGGCCCTGCTCGACCACGACCGGGGCGGCCACTTCACCGTCGCACCGGCGGACGCGGAGGGCGCGACGACACGTCAGCTCTACCTCGCGGACACGGCCGTGCTGGTGACGCGGTTCCTGACCGAGGAGGGCGTCGGCGAGGTCGTCGACTTCATGCCGCCCGCCGGTCTCGCGGACCCGGGGGACCGGCAGCGCGTCATCAGGGTCGTGCGCGTCACCCGCGGCACCGTCCGCTTCCGGCTGGAGTGCCGGCCCCGGTTCGACTACGGGCGCGGCACGCACCGCCTCGACGCGGACCGGGACACCGCGCGCTTCACCGGCCCCGGGACGACGGTGTTCCTGCACCTCGGGGGCGACGCGGCACACCCCGTGGAACTGGTGCGCGACGGGGCCGACGTACGATCCGACCTGACGTTGCGTCAGGGGCAGCGGGTCGCCGCGGTGCTGACCGTGTGCCCCGGCACCGGCATGCCCCCGCCGCCACGCCCGACCGAGGCCACCGTCCGGGACGCGTTCCGCGCCACGTACGACCACTGGCACCGATGGGTGCGCCGCAGCCGGTACCGGGGGCGCTGGCAGCAGGTCGTCAACCGCTCCGCCATCACCCTCAAGCTGATGACGTACGCCCCCACCGGCGCGCCCGTCGCCGCCGTCACGGCCGGACTGCCCGAACGCCTCGGCGGGGAACGCAACTGGGACTACCGCTACACCTGGGTGCGTGACGCGTCCCTGTCCGTGAAGGCGCTGCTGGACCTCGGGTACGCCGAGGAGGCGGACGCGTTCCGTCGCTGGCTGGGCGACCGCGTCGCGGCGGGCGCCACGGTGACGGGGGAGCCCCTGCAGATCATGTACCGGGTGGACGGCGACCCGCACCTGCCCGAGGAACTCCTCGGCCACCTGGAGGGCTACCGGGGCTCCGCGCCCGTACGGGTCGGCAACGACGCGGCCGGCCAGCTCCAGCTCGACATCTACGGCGAGGTGGCGTACGCGCTGGCCCACGCCCCCGACGCGGCCCCCGCCCTTGACACCGCCCGCGCCCCCGACAGCGTCCACGCCCCCGACATGGCCCGCGCGCCCGACATGGCCCGGCTCGCCGGGTACGACGGCTGGCGGAACCTCGCCGCGCTCCTCGACTGGCTGGCCCGCAACTGGGACCGGCCCGACGAGGGGATCTGGGAGACGCGCGGCGGCCGGCGCCACTTCACCTTCAGCCGCCTGATGTGCTGGACGGCCTTCGACCGCGGCATCCGCCTCGCCACCGCACTGGCCAGACCGGCCGACGTCGCCGGCTGGACGGCCGCACGGGACGCGATCTTCACGCAGGTCATGGAACGCGGCTGGAGCGAACGCCGCGGGGCGTTCGTCCAGCACTACGACGGCGAGGTCCTGGACGCGTCCCTGCTGCTGATGCCGGTGGTGGGCTTCCTCTCGCCACGGGACCGGCGCTGGCTGTCCACCCTGGACGCCATGGAGGCCGAACTGGTCTCCGACAGCCTCGTCCACCGCTACGACCCGCGCGCCTCACCCGACGGCCTGCGCGGCGACGAGGGCACCTTCTCGCTGTGCAGCTTCCTGTACGCGGGGGCCCTCGCCCGCGCGGGCCGGGTGGGGATGGCGCGCTACGCCTTCGACAAGATGCTGACCTACGCCAACCACGTCGGCCTGTTCGCCGAGGAGATCGGGCCCACCGGGGAGCAACTGGGCAACTTCCCGCAGGCGTTCACCCACGTGGCGCTCATCATGGCGGCGCTCGCCCTGGACGAGGAGCTGGACCGGGCGGGCGACTGAGACGGGGCCGCCGGTTGCGCCGGACGGGCGACCGCCGCCGTGACCCGGCCCGCCGGGCCGTCGTTGGCCCGGCATGCCACGCACCGCCCTCGCCCGCGCCCCGCGCGCCCTCGCCCTGCTCGCCCTCACCGGCGCCGCCCTGGCCCCCTCCGCGACCACCGCCCACGCCGAGTCCCTCAACGGGGGACTGGTCGACAAGGTCCACGTCGGGGCGGACGGCCGGCTCGGCCAACAGGTGCTGGACGAGGCCGTGGACGCCCTCCACACCGTGCAGTCGAAGGCGTCGATCCGGCCGGGCGCCCGGCCGTAGCTCCCCGGACGCTCAGGAGAGGACCACGCACGCGGCGGCCGGCACCTCCAGCGCGCCGCCGCGCCGGAGGTCACCGCTCTCCGGGTCCGCGTCGAACCAGGTGACGTCGCCGGACCACTCGTTGGCGACGTACAGCCGGTTCCCGGACGGGCCGGCCACCAGGTCGCGGGGCCACACACCCCCGCAGTCCACGGCGCCCACGAGACGGGGCTTCTCCGCCCCGTCCGCGAGCGAGAACGTCAGGATCCTGTTGCTGCCGCGCACCGCGGCCCGGACGAACCGGCCGTCCCGCGCGGCGTGGACCACCGAGGGGTACACCCGCTCCCCGTCACCCGCGCCCTCCGGGTCGATCGCCACCTCCGCCAGCGGCTCCAGCCGCCCCGCCCCGGGGTCCCACCGGCAGACGGTCATCTGCGGCTCCAGCTCGTGCAGTACGTACGCGACCTCCCCGTCCGGGTGGAAGGCGAGGTGCCGCGGCCCCGACCCGGCCCGCAGCGCGGTCTCCCCGTGCACCCGGAGCCCCGCCGAAGCCGGGTCGTCCGCGCAGACCCGCACCGAGTCGGTGCCCAGGTCCACGCTGAGCACCCACCGTCCGCCGGGCGCGGGCAGCACCTGGTGGGCGTGCGGCCCGCGCTGCCGGTCGGCGTCGGGGCCCGAGCCCTGGTGGTCCAGCACGGCGGGCGGCCCCGCGAGGCTCCCGTCGGGGCGCACGGTGAGCCCGCTGACGCCGCCCGAGCCGTAGTTGGCCGTGTACAGCCGCCGCCCCGCCACGCACAGGTGCGTGGGGCCGGAGCCCGCCACGCCGACCGCCGGGCCGAGCGGGGTGAGCCCGCCGTCCGCCCCGGTGCGGAACGCCGCCACCGCACCGGGATCGGTGTCGCTCACCGCATAGAGGACCCCGGTGTCGCGGGCGAGGACGAGGCAGGAGGGGTTGACGACCGTGTCGACGCTCGTACGCGGAGTCAGCGCCCCGGTCGCCGGGTCCACGGCCGCGACGGTGATGCCGCGGCCGCCTCCCGAGGTGAACGAGCCGATGTACGCCCAGTGCACGCGATGCCCCTTCCGCCGTTGTCCGACTGGCTGGGCACTGTAGGCACGGGCCGGGGCGTCAGGAGCCGTACACGCCGACCTCGTGGAGCGAGTAGCCCCAATCGGTCCCGCGTTCGAGACCCGTGACGCGGACGTGGCGGGCCGGCACGGCGGTGAACCGGGCGGTGTCGAGGCCCCCGTCCCCGGCGGTGGTGGACCAGACGGTCCGCCACGTGTCGCCGTCGGTGGACACCTCGACGCGGTACGCCTTCCCGTACGCCCGCTCCCAGTCGAGGGTGACCCGCCCGACGGTGCGGGTGGCGCCCAGGTCGACGCCGAGCCACTGCGGGTCGCGCCAGTCGCTCGCCCAGCGGGTGCGGCGGTCGCCGTCCACGGCGCGGCCGGGCGCGTAACTGGTGAAGGGGTTCCACTCGGACGTACTGGCCGAGGCCGCCGCCCCGGCCGCCAGGTTCACCGCGCGGTGCCGTTCGGAGCCGCCCCAGGTGGACAGGTAGGACTCGGCGCCCCGCATGAGGTCGTCGACGACGTCCTGGCCGCCCGTGACCCTGATGTCCTCCAGCCAGTCCGGGACCAGGCCGTAGTGGGCGGCGCCGTCGGTGTTGATGTCCCAGGTGCGTTCACCGGTGGTCTGCCGGTCGATGAGCGAACCGCCGTCCGCGCTGCGGAACGGGTAGCGGACGGGGTTCGGCGCGTCCGCGCCCCGGGGGGCGGGCCAGCCGCCGACGCCGTTCATGTCGGTGCCGTAGCCGTAGCCGGCGCCGTACTTCTCGCGCAGGGCGTCCGTGCGCCGGGCCTCGGCGGTGAACGCCTCGGCGCCGTGCATGTACTGGGCGATGAACCCGCCGAGGCGGTAGACCCGCTCCGTCCAGTCCATGTCCATCCAGCTGTGCGAGGAGATCACGCCGGGGTACGACTCGGACTCCAGGACGTCCAGGACGCGGCCCGTCGCCTTCACGCTCATGTGGTCGATCTCGACCATCATCTTCCGCTCCATCATCCCGCGCAGGGCGTACTCGCCGAGCGCGGTCAGGCCGCGGGTGTTGCAGCGGGCGTCCGCGGCGTACGACGGGACCGCGACACCGGGCGGGAGCTTCTTCTCCGCCTCGGCCGCGGACGCGTTGCCGATGGGGTTGTCGGCCTGCGGACCGGTGCACTTCTCGGTCTTCCAGAACGTCCCCGTCGACAGGAACTGACCCACGTTGATGGCCGTTCCGAGGGTGCCCGAGTCGAACCGGACGCCGCACAGGGCGTTGTCGAACTTGTGGCACAGGAACATGCTGCGGACACCGAGCGCGTACAGCTCGTCGAGGCCCCGGTCGATGTCGGCCCTGTCGCACTGCGGGACGTCCAGAATCTGCTTGCAGCCGAACGGCTCCGAGGTCTCCACGCCCAGCACCACGGCCAGCTTGCCCTGCTCGATCACCGAGCGGGCCTGGCCCGAGTCGGTGACGATCCGGAACCAGCCCTCGCCGGGGCCACCGTACATCCGGTCGACGAACGCCTGCATCTCGTACGTGCGGCGCGCCTGGAGGCGGATGGACGTCATCTCGTCGCAGCCGCGGTCCTTGAAGAAGTAGACGGAGCAGATGACCCCGTTGGTGACGAGGTCGTTGACGAGGACGCGCTGGCCGCCGCGCCAGGCCCGTTCCACCCAGGCGTAGTAGTTCTGCTGGTGGGTCAGCGAGTCGTGGGCCGGCCAGTCCTTGAAGGTGGGCCAGCCGTGCGGGTCGTGCTTGCCGTCGCCGCCCTTGGTGATGAAGTCGAAGACGGCGAGGGAGCCGTCGGGGTAGTGCTCGGGGCAGTCCTTCAGCGCGTCGGCGACGCCGAGTTCGGAGAAGGGCTTGCCGCAGATCAGCCGGCCGCCGAAGGCCTCGTTGGACATCAGATGGTCGTGCGCGTCGACGAAGCCCCGCACCCGGCCCTGGGCGTCGGTGCCCTTGAACGGCTCCCCGGCGACGTCGACACGGGAGTCGGGGGCGGGCCGTGCCGGCGGCTCCCACCAGCCTGCCGAGGCGGCGGAGCCCGTGACGGCGGGCGCCGGTCCCAGGGTCAGCAGGGTGAGGATCAGGGACAGCACCGCGAGAACCTTGAGCCTGCCGTGCGAGCGTAGCGACAAGGCCATCACCCGATTTCCAGCCGGAGGGCACCGCCGGGAGCCGGACGCGTACCGGGCCCGCGGTGATTGTCATGTCCGCATAAATCGCGCGCGCGACGAGAATCCCGGCTGCGGGGTGAGCAGTCAAGGGGTCCGACGCTCATGTCGGGCCGTCCCGGCGGTGACGTCGGGCCGTCCCCGCGATCAGGCGCACCGGCCCGCGGTCCGCCCGCAGCCGTCACGTCCGGGCACGCGGTGCCGCCGCCCCAGGGCCCGCCCGCGGTCCGCCCGCGCCGGCCGCCTCCCGCACGCTGCCGGCTCCCGGGCGTACCGCCCCTGTGTGGGCTTCGCGCCCACCGGCCTCCGGCCACCGCACGCACGTGCTTCCGGCCCGCACGACCGCCGCGGGCACCGGCCTCCGTGTCCAGGCGGCCACGCGCGGTCCCCGCACGCACCGGCCTCCATGTCCAGGCGGCCGCCCGCGCGGGTCCGCACGCACCGGCCTCCGCGTCCGCCGGTTTCCGGGCTCCCAGCGGGCCGGGGCCGCTGCCGACCACCGCACCCACCACCCACCGCCCCGCACCCGTTGCGTCATGCCAGCCGGCCCTGTAATCGCTGGGCGCGGAGCACCAGTTCCAGTTCGAACCGCCGGTCCGGGTCCTCCACGTCGTCGCCCCACAGCTCCTTGATCTGCCGCATCCGGTAGCGGACCGTCTGCGGGTGGACGCCCAGCCGGGCGGCGATCTCCGGGGCGCCGCCCCGGGTCTCCAGCCAGGCCAGCAGCGTCTCCGCCAGCCGGCGCCGCTGCGTCGGGCCCCGGTCGGCGAGCGGCGCCAGGCAGCGGTCGGCCAGCGCCCCGATCAGTTCCTCGGGCGGCAGCAGGACCAGCGCGTCGATGTGCTCCGTGCAGTGCAGCAGGTCCCCCGACGGCAGCAGGCCGCGCTCGATCAGCCCCATCGCCTCCGTGGCCCAGCGCAGCGACGCCGCCGCGTCCGGCGGGGGCACGGCCGGGCCGATCGCACCCGTCCAGCCCCGCAGCGCCCGGTGCACCTGCTCGCGACGGCCCGGCACCCCCGGGTCCGGCACGAACAGCAGGGGCCGTTCGCGCTCCATGTCCAGCAGGACCTCCGCCCCCACGGCCGGCGCCACGCAGTCCCGGGCCGGCCGCTGGAGCACCCCCACGGCCACCCGCTGGGGCACCGCCCAGCCGATGCGGGCGGCGTGGGCGGCGTACTCCTCCAGGGGGTGTGACCGGTCGGGACGGTGCTCGCCCAGCAGCGCCTGCGTCAGCTTGCGCTGCAACCGCAGCCGCTCGCCCGCCTGCCGCGCGGCGGCCTCCGCGTAACCGCGCACCGTCTGGTCCACCAGGCCGTCGAGGAAGGCGAACCCGGCCTCCGCCAGGTCGTACATCGCCGGGGGCGGGATCCGCGCCTCGTGGCCGATCTCCGCCAGCCGCCGCCAGGCGAGCCGCACCCCCAGCCGGTACACCGCCTGGAGGGAGTCGAGCGTGCGGCCCTGCTGCCCCTCCCCGCGCCCGAAGTCCTGGAAGACCTCCAGGTGCGGCTGGGGACTGCCGGACCCGTACACGAGGTGCTGGAGGAACTCCTCCAGGGCGCGCCGGATGCCGACCAGGGCCACCAGCTCGCCCGAGTCGTCCACCAGCAGCGGCATGCGGGGATGCTCACGGCAGATCGTGTCGAGGATCTCCCGGGCGAGCGCGGGCACCTCTCCCATCGCGCGGTCGGCGAACTCGCGCACCTGGCGGTGGGGCAGGTCCGCCCAGGCCGCGCGTTCACCGGCCGGCGCCTGCGTGTCCACTCCGGTCACCTCCGGTCACCCCCGCGGCGAAGCCGTCTGATGGCTGATCAGTGGCACGTTGGGTTGTTCCGGGGTGGCCTCGAGCAGGGCCACGACGCCGAGGGCCGCTCCCACGGCGAGCGCCGCGGCGACCGCCACGGTGAGGGCGGCGGCGAGCAGTCTGGACATGGTCGGGTCAGCCTTTCTGACGCTGGGACCCCACCACGAGCCCGCCACCCCGGACGGCGACCACCCCATCGCACCAGTGCATTGACAGTCCGTCAAGAGGACCCCTACGGTTCCCGGCCCATACGGAGTCCCTCCCGGAGTGCACGTTACGCCGAGCAACCTCGTCCCGGCCCCCACGGAGTGTCCGCAATGCGTCGCACCGCTTCCCCCCTGTCGCTCATCCTGCTCGGGACCGGCGTGTTCCTGCTGGTCCTCGCCCCCTTGCTCGTCCAGTACGTCCAGCCGCGCGCCAAGGTGACCCCCATCGACGTCGACACCCTCACCGTCTTCACCGGTACGGGCAGTTACTTCGACACGCGCCGGATCGAGACCGTCACTGGCCGCCCGCTGACCATCACCCGCCAGGTGCGCGGGGACGTGGCCGACAGCGTCCGCAGCGGCCGGGCCGTGTGGGACGTCTCCACCTCGGTGGACGCCGAGCACACGCTCCCCGCCGCCGCCACCCACGACTCCCTCCAGTGGACCCTGGAACGCTGGGTCACCGACCGGCGCACCAACGAACCGGTGCACTGCTGCCAGGAGTCGCCGGCCTTCGACGGCGAGGCCTACCTGAAGTTCCCCTTCGATGTACAGAAACGCCCCTACCGCTGGTGGGACGGCACGCTCGGCTCCACCGTGACCCTCCGCTTCGCAGGTCGGGCCACGGTCCAGGGGTACGAGGGGTACCGCTTCACCGGCCGCGTGGAACCGGCGAGGACGGGCACACGCCTGGTGCCGGGCCGGCTCGTCGGGCAGCCCGGCCGGCCCCAGGTCCTCGCCGAGGAGTGGTACTCCAACCACGGCATCGAACTCGTCGTCGACCGACGCACCGGCCGCATCGTGAACGCCGCGATCGGCCCCCGGAAGGTGCTGCGCGCGCCCGGGTCGACCAAGGACGCGGTGGTCCTGCTGGACAGCCGGCGCCTGGAGTTCACCCCGGCGACCCAGCGCGCCCAGGTGGCGCTGGCCTCGGCGGACAATCGCAGACTCCGGCTGCTCGGACGAACGGCACCCCTCGGTGCGGCCGTCGCCGGCACACTGGCGGCCGCGGCCGGTGTGGTGCTCCTGGCCGGGGGAGGACGTGGGCGGGCGCGACGGGCCGGCCGGGCCGGGCGCTGACGACGGGATTCCGGCCCACCGCCAGCGAAACTGCGTGCTGCCGCCCCTCATCCGTGCGGAATTTGTCATCCGGGTGAGTAGCTGTGGCGGCGGAGTTGGCGAAAACTGACCAGCCCACCGCACCGCCACGCCCGCCTCTCCGGGGGCGGCCCTCCATGACCTGCTCCATCCCCCCACCCGGTGCCGGCGACCGCATGCCGGCCCGGAGCATCGTCATCGGTTCCCGACCCGAACGAGTTGGAGCCCGCATGCCCCAGCACGTGCCCCCCACGCTGACCGCAGCCCCGACCCCGCTCCCCGCCGCACCCCCGGCCCCGCCCCCGATCGGGACCCCGGCCCCGGCCTCCACCCCGGGCGGCGTCCCGGACCGGGCCGCTGCCCGTTCCGGACGGTCCTCCCGGGGCGGCGGCGCCGTCGGGGCTCCCCGCCGGATCGTCTTCCTCTCCCGGCGCGACCTCGGCAACCCCGCCGCCGGAGGCTCCGAACTGCTCGTCGACCGGCTCGCGGAGGGCCTGACGGAGCTGGGCCACGAGGTGACCCTGCTGTGCGGGGGCCCCGCCGTGTACCGCGACTACCGGGTCGTCTCGGCGGGCGGGGACCTCGGCCACTTCCTGCGGGCCCCCGCGGCGTTCACCCGCCAGGTCGGCGCCTGCGACCTGCTGGTCGAGGTGTGCAACGGCCTGCCCTACCTGGCGCCCCTGTGGCACCGGGGGCCCACCCTCTGCCTGGTCAACCACGTCCACACCGAGCTGTGGGGCATGCGCTACCCCCGCCCCGCCGCCGGCATCGGGCGCAGGCTGGAGCGCTGGGCCCTGTCCGGCGCCCAGCGGGGCAACCTCCTGGTGGCCGTCTCGGAGTCGACCGCGTCGGCGCTCGGCGCCCTGGGCGTCGACCCGGACCGGATCCGGATCGTGCACAACGGGGTCGAGGACCCGGGGCCCAGGACGCCCAGGTCCCGGGAACCGCTGTTCCTGGCGGTGGGCCGGCTGGTCGAGTACAAGCGCATCGACCTGCTGCTGCGGCTCTGGGAACGGGTGCGGCCGGTCACCGGGGGCACGCTGGTGATCGTCGGCGACGGCCCCGAGGCCCGGCGGCTCGAAGCCCTCGCCGGTCCCGGCGTCGTCCTCGCGGGCCGGGTGTCCGAGGAGGAGAAGCACCGGCTGCTGTGCGCCTCTTGGCTCCTGCTGCACCCGTCGGCGGTCGAGGGGTGGGGGCTGGTCGTCACCGAGGCGGCCGGGCGCGGCACCCCGTCGATCGGGTTCGACGTACCCGGACTGCGGGACTCCGTCGAGGACGGCGTGACCGGGGCGCTGGTGCGGGGCGAGAGCGCCTTCGCGGCGGCCTGGTGCGCGCTCGCCCTCGACCACGACCGCCGTGAGGCCATGGGCAGGGCCGCCGCCCTGCGGGCCGGACGCTACCGGTGGGCCACGACCGTACGGCGCTTCCGGGACGTCGCGGCGGAGGCGGCCGCCCGCCACGGCGCCCCGGCGCCGGGCGACGCCACCGGGCGGGACGGCGCGGCCCTCCCCGCCGGCGCCCCGGCCCGTACCCCTGCCGCGGCCACCCCGAGGACACCCACCGCCCCGGCGGCACCGGCACCCACCGCCCCGGCGGAACCGACCCCCGCGAGGACACCCACCGCCCCGGCGGAACCGACCGCGCCGCGCCGGGGCTGAGCCGATGAAGGACCCCTCGCTGCGCCGCTCCGTGGCCCTCTTCCGGGGCTTCCTGCGCGAACCGTCCGACCCCGGGGGCTTCTACGCGCTCCTCGCCCGCGACGCGGCGGACCAGGTGGAGCGGTACGAGCCGCTCGCCGGACGCGTCGTCGTCGACGTGGGCGGCGGAGGCGGCCACTTCACCGAGGAGTTCCGGCGCCGGGGCGCCCACGGCTACCTCTTCGAACCGGACCCGCGCGAGCTGACCGCCACCCGGCCGCCGCCCGAGGGGGCGGTCCTCGCCGACGGGTACCTGCTGCCCCTGGCCGACGGCACCGCCGACATCTGCTTCTGCTCCAACGTCCTGGAACACGTGGAGGACCCGGGCACCTTCCTCAGCGAACTGGTCCGCGTCACCCGCCCCGGCGGGCTGATCTACGTGTCCTTCACCAACTGGCTCTCCCCCTGGGGCGGCCACGAGTGGGCGCCCTGGCACTACCTCGGCGCCGACCGGGCACGCCGCCGCCACGAGCGCCGCACCGGCCGCCCGGCCAAACACGTCCTCGGCGACAACCTCTTCCGCGTCCACATCGGCCCCACGCTGCGCCAGGTCCGGGCCCGCGACGACGTGGCCGTGCTGTCCGCCCGCGCCCGCTACTGGCCGTTCCTCCCCGAACTGGTCACCAGGGCGCCGCTGCTGCGCGAGTTCGCCACCTGGAACCTCCTCCTCATCCTCCGGCGGTGCCCATGACCACCACCATTCCCGCGCCTCCCCGCTCCCCGGCGCCCGGGACGCCGCCCGCCCCCGGACCCGCCGACGGGCCCCGCTCCCGTCGCTGGATGTGGGGCTTCTGGGCCGCCGTCCTGACCGCGTTCCTGGCCGCGGCGCCGGGCCGCACGACGTTCGACACCAAACTGGGCGTCGTCCTCGACCCCCGGCGCTTCCTCGCGGACCTCGGCGAGCTGTGGCACAGCCGCGCCGGCTTCGGCGGCATCTTCGACCAGTACATCGGCTACGCCTTCCCGATGCTGCCGTTCCACGCCCTGGCGGACCTGGTGCGGCTGCCGGTGTGGCTCGCCGAACGGCTCTGGCTGTCGATCGTCGTGACGGCCGCCTTCTGGGGCGCGCTCCGCCTCGCCGAGCGGCTGGACTTCGGCACCGCCCGCACCCGGCTCCTCGCCGCGTCGGCGTACGCGCTGTGGCCCGTCTTCACGGTGGTGGTCGGCTCCACGTCCGCCGCCGCGCTGCCCGGCGCACTGCTGCCCTGGGTGCTGCTGCCCCTCACCGATCCCCGCCTCCCGGCCAGGGCCGCCGCCCTGCGCTCCGCGCTGCTGATCCCCCTGATGGGCGGGGTGAACGCGGCGTCGACGCTCGCCTCCCTGCTGCCCGTCGCCCTCTACCTGCTCAGCCGGCCGGCGGGCCCGCGACGGCGGACCCTGCTCGCCTGGTGGATCCCCGGCGTGCTGCTCGCCACCGCCTGGTGGGTCGTGCCCCTCCTCCTGCTCGGACTGCACGGCGAGAACTTCCTGCCGTACGTCGAGCAGTCGGAGACCACCACGGCCACCATGTCCGCCACCGAGATGCTGCGCGGCGCCGGCAACTGGGTGGCGTACCTGCACTTCGGCGAGGCATGGCTGCCCGCCGGCTGGACGGTGGCGACCGCCGTCCCCACGGTGCTCGGGTCGGCGTGCGCCGCCGCCCTGGGCCTGGCCGGCATCGCCCGCGGGGACGTGCCCGAACGCCGGTGGCTGATCCTGGTGCTGCTGTCGGTCGCCCTGGTGACCCTGGCCGGGTACGGCGGCCCGCTCGGCGGGCTCTTCCACGGCACCGTGCAGGAGTGGCTGAACACCTGGCTCGTCCCCTTCCGCAACATCTACAAGTTCCAGCCCGGCCTGGCGCTCGCCCTGGCGCTCGGGCTGGCCCACCTCACCGCCGTCCTCGGCCGCCGGCGCGGCGGGCGGGCGGCACGGGGACGGCCGTACGTCCCCTTCGCCGCCGCCGCGCTGGTGCTGCCCGGCCTGGTCCTGCCGTACGCCGACGGAAGCGTCCTGCAACCAGGGGCGTTCCGCGAGCTGCCCGCCCACTGGGAGCGCACCGCCGACTGGCTCGCCGAGCACGCGCCGACCACCCGCGCGCTCGTCGTCCCGGCGACGGCCCACGGCATCCACACCTGGGGCACCACCATCGACCAGCCCCTCGACGTCCTCGCCGACTCGCCCTGGGCCCAGCGCGACTACGTGCCGTTCGGCACGCCCGGCAGCCGGCGGGCGATGGACGCCGTGGAGCAGGCCCTGCTGTCCGGCGGCGAAGTTCCGGGCCTCGCCGCCTTCCTGGGCCGGGCCGGGCTTCACCACGTCGTCGTCCGCAACGACCTCGACCCCGACCAGATCGGATACGTCCCGCCGCAGACCGTCGCACGCACCCTGGAGGCGTCCGGCTACCGGCGCGTCACCGGGTTCGGGCCCGTCCTCACCGGGGGCCGGATCCCGGACGACACCCCCGTACAGGTCGAGGGCCTCTACCCCCGCCGGCAGGCCGTGGAGGTGTACGCGCCGCCCGAGGGCGCCGAGCGGCCGGGGCGGGCGGCCGTCCGGCCCGTCGCGGACACGGCCGTCGTCAGCGGCGGCCCCGAGGCGCTGCTGCGGCTGTCCGCCGACCCGTCGATGCGCGGCCGGCCCGCCGTGCTGGCCGGCGACGCGGCGCCGGGCCTGGACGCCCCCGCCGTACGGGCCGTGGCGGACGGACTGCGGCGGGCCGACACCCGCTTCGGGCTCGTGCACACCAACACCTCGTACACCTACACCGCGACCGAGCGGAACCCGTCCGGCAGCGTGCAGGACCCCGGCCGCCCGCCCCGCCAGATCCTCCCCACCGGCGACCCGCGCCACCAGACGGTCGCCGTGCTCCGCGGAGCCGCCTCGGTCACCGCGTCCAGCAGCGGCAACTGGCTGTTCCACCTCCCGCAGTACGACCCGGTGAACGCCTTCGACGGCGACCCCCGCACCGCCTGGACCGAGGGCGGCGCCGGCTCCCCGGTCGGGCAGTGGCTCCGGATCGGCTTCGACCGCCCACGGGACCTGCCCGGATCCGTGCGGCTGACCCCGCTCGCCCCGGCCGGGCTGCGCGCGGCGGCCACCTCCGTGCGCGTGGAGACCGAACGGGGCAGCGAGGTCAGCGCGCTGCGGCCGGACGGCACCCCGCAGACCGTACGGGTGCCGGCCGGGACCACCCGCCACCTCAAAATCACCATCGAGGGCGCCCAGCAGGGCCGGCCCGGGCTGATCGGGGCCGGCTTCTCCTCCGTCGACATCCCCGGCGTCACGGTCACCCGGCTCCTCGCCCTCCCGGAGGACACGGCCGGTGAGGACCGCGCGGCCCAGGACGTCGTGTCCCTCCACCGCGGCAGCGACCCCGGCGGCCTGTCGCCCGCGTCCGCCGAAACCGGCCTGCACCGGCAGTTCGTCATCCGCACCGCGGGCGCGTACACGCTGCGGGCGACCGCGCTTCCCGTACCGGGCGACGCGCTGGACCGGCTGCTGTACCGGGTCGCGCCCGGACAGCGCGCGAAGCTCACCGCCACCGCCGGCTCGACCGCCGGGCTCGGCTCCTCCCTCACCCCGCGCAACCTCGTCGACGGCGACCTCACCACCGCGTGGATCGCGGGGGACCGGGCCGTCATCCACCTCCGGTGGCCCGGGAAACGCCCGGTCGGGGAGATCGTGCTCGCACCCGCCGGCGGCCTGTCCACCCGCGCCCAGCAGGTGGAGATCGGCTCACCGGACGGGGCCGCGACCGCCTCCGTCGACGAGACCGGCCTCGCCCGCTTCCAGCCCATCACCACCGACCGCCTCGACATCACCGTGACCCGCGCCGCCCCGCTGACCCTGCACAACCCGGTCGCCGACGGACGCCTCCAACTGCCCGTCGGGCTCAGCGAGGTGTACGTACCGGCCCTCGACGACCTCCGGGTGCCGCAGCCCGACCCGGACACCGCGTTCGAGCTGCCCTGCGGACAGGGGCCGGTGCTCTCCGTGGACGGCACCCTCCACGCGACCGCCGCCCGCGGCAAGATCCGCGACCTGACCGAGCGCCGGCCCGTCGACGTGACCCTGTGCGCGGGCCCCGAACGCGGCGGCACCACCCGGCTCGCCGCCGGCACCCACCGGGTCGAGGCGGGGGACACCGGGCCGCTCGCCATCACCGACCTCAGCCTCACGCGCGGCGACGCGCCCCGCCCGGCCGCCCCGGCCGACCGGCGCACCCTGACCGTCACCGACTGGCCGGGCGACCGGCGCACCGCGGAGGTGGGCGCCGGCCCGGCCTCGTACCTCCAGATGTTCGAGAACCACAACGACGGCTGGCGGGCCACCCTGGACGGGCGCGAACTGACACCGGTCCGGATCGACGGCTGGCAGCAGGGGTTCCTCGTCCCGGAAGGCGAAGGCGGCACGATCCACCTGGAGTTCGCCCCCGCGCGGTGGTACGCCGCCGGGCTCGTCGCGGGCGTCGTGGGCGTCCTGCTGCTGGTGGGCCTCGTGCTGGTCCTCGGGCGCGGCCGGCGCGCGGCCGGCGCGGCGCCGCGGCCTCCGGCACCGGGACCCGTGCTGGGGCTGGCGGCGCTGACGGTGGTCGTCGCGCTGGTCGCCGGATGGGCGGCGCTCGTGGTGCCCGTCCTCGCCGTCGCCGCCCACCTGCGGCGCTCACTGACGGCGGCCGTGGCACTCGTGGCGATGGGCGCGGCGGGCGCCGTGGCCGCCTGGGACGCGGGCACCCCGCCCTCGGCGGGCGACGGGACGTTCGGGCCGGTCGCCCAGTTCCTCGCCGTGACGGCGCTGGCGGCCGCCGCGGTGACCACCAGGAGGGCCGGGGACCCGCCCGGCACGCCCCCGCCCGGCCCGTCCGCGGACACCGCCCCGCTCCCTCGGCGGCGCCCGCCCGCCGAACACCCCCGCACCGAGGAGAACGGCCGATGACCGCCCCGCACCGCCACCCCGCCCGGCACGACGGGCACGGGCCGCCCGCCCGGCCCACCGGGGAACGGGTGCCGTTCTCCACCGTCGACGAGGTCACCCGGCACTGCCTGACCCCGCAGGAGCCGGAGACCGTCCACATCGAGGTCCACCTCCCGGGCCGCCCCGACGCGGCACGGCTGCGCACCGCGTTCACCGAGGCGCTGCGGCGCCACCCGCGCATCCTGATGCGCGAAGCACCCGGCGCCTGGTACCGGCGGCGGTACGCGTGGGAACTGACCACCGGCCCCGACCCGGGCACGGACGTCGTCTCCGTACCGGACCCCGGGCCCGGCGCACTGGAACGGGCACGGCGCCGGGCCCTGAGCGAGGCCCCGCCCCTCACCTCCTCCCCGCCCGTACGGCTGGAGGTCGTCGACCGCGTCCTGGTGCTGACCGTCAACCACACGGCCCTCGACGGCCCCGCCTGCCTCCGCGTCCTGGCGACCGCCGCGGAACTCTACGGCGGCCGCGACAACGCCCCTGAGGCGCCGCCCGTGCGCCCGCCCGCCGGCGCGGCGCCACGCGGCCGGTTCCCCGAGGCGGGCGGCACCGGGTTCGCCCGGGTGGCCCGGGTCGCCCGCGGGACCCCGGGCCCCGGCCCCGCCAACGGCATGCTCGTCACCGAACTGGCCGTGCCCGCACGCCCCAGGGGTGCCCCGTACACGGTCAACGACCAGCTCATGGTGGCGGCCGCCCGCACGATCGCCCACTGGAACCGCGAACGGGGCGGCGCCGCGCGCCCGTTGCGGATCACCATGCCGGTGGACGACCGGACGCGGGGGGCCGACATGCCCATCGGCAACGGCACCCGACTGGTCGAAGTCCCCTTCGCGCCGGGCGAACTGGACGGCCCCACCCCCGAACTGCTCCGGCTGACCGCCGCCCGCACCCGCGCGCTCAAGGCGCTGCACCGCCCCCAGCTCGGCCGCGGCGCCGCACTGCTGACCGCGCCGGTCCTGCCCGTCGCCGTCCGCGCCGCCGCGGCGCGCACCGCCCGCCGCGCCCTCGCCCCCTGGACGTCCACCACCCTGCTCAGCAACATCGGCCGGGTCCCCTACCCGCTCGACTTCGGCGAGGGGGTCGGGGCGGCGCGCGCCGTCTGGTTCTCCGCCCCGGCCCGCATGCCGCGCGGGCTGACGGTCACCACGGCCGGCACCGGCGGCCGCCTGCACCTGGCCCTGCGCTGGTCGGCCGCGCTGCTCGGCCCGGACGACGGCGCCCGGCTGCGCGACCTCTTCGCCCGGTACCTCGACGCCACCGGCCCGGCCGGCCCGCGCACGTGACCTCCCGCCGGACACCCGCCACCGACCGCGTGACCGCCCGCCCGGACGCCCGACACCGACCCGCCCGCCGGACGTCCGTGTGAACGCCCCACCGGATGAGGGAGCCCCCATGACCACCACCGCCCGGCCCCCCGCGGGCCTGCGCGACTTCTACGAGAACCCCGCCGTGCCCGTCGCCTCCGGGGACGCCCGCAGCCGCTGCCAGGCGCGGATGCTCGCGACCGCCCTGCGCGGCAGGGCCGGCGCCACCGTCCTCGACGTCGGCTGCGGCGACGGCACCGCGGCGGCCGTCACCGCCCGCCTGCTCCCCGGCCACCGCATCATCGGCGTCGACTGGTCGCAGGACGCGCTGCGCAGGGCGGCACCCCGCATCGGCACGGTCGTGCGCGGCGAACTGGAGGGCGGCGGGCTGCCGTTCGCCACGGGAGCGGCGGACGCGGTCCTGTTCGCGGAGGTCATCGAGCACCTCGTCGACCCGGACGGCGCGCTCGACGAACTCCGCCGCGTCCTCGCGCCCGGCGGCCATCTGATGCTGTCCACCCCCAACCTGGCCGCCTGGTACAACCGGGCACTGCTCCTCGCCGGCGTCCAGCCCGTCTTCTCCGAGGTGAGCCTGCGCGGCATCCACGGCCGCCCGGGCTCCGAGGTGGTGGGCCACCTGCGCCTCTACACCGCCCGCGCGCTGCGGCAGTTCCTCGCCGCGTCCGGATTCGAGGTCGTCCGCCTCGCCGGCGCCCCCTTCCACGGGGTGCCGCGCGCCCTGCGGCCCCTGGACCGCCTGGCCTGCGCGGTGCCGGGCGCGGCCTCGATCCTGCTCGTCCACGCCCGGCGCGCCCGGTGACGAGCGGGATGTGGTGGGGCGTGGCCGCCGCACTGTCCGCCAACGTCCTCTACAGCTCCGGGTTCGTCCTGGAGAAGCGCGCCCTGTCCGGCATCCCGTCGCTCAGCGTCCGTCACCCCCTGCGCCTGGTGCGACTGCTGCTCGGCAGCCCGCTGTGGATCGGCGGCTCCCTCGCCCTGGCGGCTGGTTTCGGCGCCCAGCTGGTGGTGTACCGGACCCTGCCGATGGCCGCCGCGCAAGGGCTGTTCGTCTCGGGCCTCGTCCTGCTGCTCCTGCTGTCCTCCCTGGTCCTCGGCGAACGCCTGTCCCCGCGCGAGCGGTACGCCACGGCGGGGATCCTCGCCGCGCTGCTGATGGTGGTCGGCTCGCTGCGTCCCGAACCTGCGGAGGTGGGCGACACCGCCTCCACCGGCTCCGTGCTCGCCCTCGGCGGCGTCTCGCTGGCCGCCGGCTTCTGGCTGTACGCCGCCGGCGGGCGCCGGTCCGCCCGCGGGCGGCACGCGGCGCCCCCCGCCGGGGTGGCCCACGCGGTCGCCGTCGGCCTGGTCTACGGCGTGAGTTCGCTGGCGATCAAGGGCATCTCCGGGCGCCTCGCCCCCGACGCGCCCCTCGACTCCGCCCTGTCGCTGGCGGCCACCCCGTACCCCTACCTGCTGCTGATCACGGGCGCCGGCGGCCTCGTCCTGTCCCAGGCCGCCCTGCAGCGCTGCCGCGCGTCGCTGGTCGTCCCCGTCTGCACCACCACCTCGTGCCTGTACACCGCCACCCTCGGCACCCTCGCGTTCGGCGAGTCGCTGCCCGCCGAACCCCTGCGCCTGGGACTGCTCCTGGCCGGGGCGGCCCTGGCGGTGTCCGTACTCCTCGCGCTGTCCGTCCCCACCACCCCGCAACCGAAAGGGGCGCGCCATGAAGCCCGATGACCCGCTGCTCACGATCCTCGTCTGCCCGCTGGACAAGGGCCCGCTCATCCTTCTGCCGGCCGGCGACGCCCTCTACAACCCCCGGCTGCGCCGCCTGTACCCGGTCACCGGCGGCATCCCGCAGCTGTTGCCGTCCTCCGGCCGGCAGGTCCCGGACGACGAGCACGAACGGCTCGTCGCCGGCCCACCGGCCGGAGGGGCGGCGTAGGGTCCCGGTATGGTGCACGTACTGAGCAGCAGGGTCCTGCTGCGTCCCCGTGATCCGCACGCGTCGCGCGTCTTCTACGGCGAGACCCTGGGCCTCGCCGTCTACCGGGAGTTCGGTACCGGCCGGGAGCGCGGGACCGTCTACTTCCTCGGCGGCGGGTTCCTCGAGGTGTCCGGCCGCTCGGAGGAGCCGCCGACGACCACGCTGCGGCTGTGGATGCAGGTCGCCGACTGCGCGGCGGCCCACGACGAACTGGCCGGCCGTGGCGTGCGCGTGCTGCGCGAGCCCGTCCGGGAGCCGTGGGGCCTGATCGAGATGTGGATCGCCGACCCCGACGGCCACCGCATCGTGCTGACCGAGGTGCCCGCGGACCATCCGCTGCGCTACCGGCCCTGAGCGGTCCGCACCTCACCTGTGTCAGAGGCGCAGGTGGGTACGGAGTCGAGCCACGCGGGTCCCTTGATGTAGATGTTGGTGACCCAGGCGCGGTAGTCGGGCAGGTAGGACCAGGCGTCGTTGGTGTAGCCGTCGGAGGTGACCGTCTCCGCGTGCTTCTGGCACTGGACGCGGACGGTCGTCGGGCCGGGGAACGCGTACACGCGCGCGGCCCGCACCGACGGCTGCGCCTTCGTCCACACGCCCTCGCCCCAGGTGCTGAAGACGTGCCCGGTCACCGGCCCGGTGTCCACCCGGACGGCGCCGAAGTACCCGCCGTCCAGGCGGACGTCGCTGACCATCAGCCTGGTGCCGGACTGCCGCGCCTCCGCCATCTTCCCGGCGCCCAGGTACAGGGCGATGTGGTGCAGCTTCTGCGAGTTGCCCCAGACCAGCAGGTCGCCAGGGACCAGCGGGGCGAGCCCCTGCGCGGCGGTGAAGCGTTCCGCGGCGCGGTGCGTGTAGTACTGCGCGGAGGCCACGCCGTTGAGGATGTCCTCGCCGGTGGCCCGGGCGTAGGCGTGGCGCACCAGGCCGGAGCAGTCGAAGCCGAGCCGCTCGGGGTCGTGCTCGCTGGCCGGGTCGGTCGGGTCGACCTGTCCGTACGTGGGGCCGGGCCGCGGGCCGTGCCCGCCGCCCCACGTGTACCAGACACCCGCCGCCACCTGCTCGCACGCGGCGGCCACGGCGCGCTCGGCCGCCGCGGAGGCCCCGGGCGCGCGGACGGCACACGTGTCGTCGGCGGCCACGGCACCGGACGCGGCCACCGCACCGGACGCGGCCACCGCACCGGAGGCGGGCGCGGGTGCGGCCGCCTGTGCGGGCCGGGGCACCGGGGGTGCCCCCGACGCGGGCGCCGGCGCCCAGAGGAGGAGGACGGTCCACGCGGTGAGCGCGGCGATGGCGTGGCGGCGTCGAAGCATGCTGGTCCCTCGTTCCCCGGAGACGTTCCTGTCCGGAAGCAGCCTGTGTGCCGTGCCGTCCGGTGGCGAGACCCCGGCCGCGCACCATCCGGACGGGCAACGGGAAACCCGCCGGGAAACCCCCGGCGACCGGGCCGGATCAGGGGCGTGCACAGGCGCCGCCGAGCGGGACCGGCAGGTCGGGCAGCAGCCGCTCGCGCTCCTCGGGGCCGATGCGCTGCCGCACCCGGCAGATCTCCGCCAGCCGGCTCCCGACGTCCAGGTCCCACAGCCGTACGGTGCCGTCGTTGCTGCTGCTGGCCACCGTCCGCCCGTCCCGGGAGAACGCGATGCCCCACACCGCGTTCGTATGACCCGTCAGGGCCGCCCACAACCGGCGCCCCGGCACGTCCCACAGCCGGACCGTGCGGTCGTTGCCGCTGCTCGCGAGCGTCCGCCCGTCGGGGGAGAAGGCGATGCCGCGCGCCGAACCGGTGTGGCCGGTCAGCGCCCCGACCGAGCGGCGCGAGGGGACGTCCCACAGCCGTACGACGCCGTCGTTGCCGCTGCTGGCGAGCATCCGGCCGTCCGGCCCGAACGCCACGCCACGGACGGCGCCGGTATGGCCGGTGAGGACGGCCAGCGGCCGCCGGGAGGCGACGTCCCACAGCCGTACGGCCAGGTCGTCCCCGGCGCTGGCGAGCGTCCGCCCGTCGGGACTGAACGCGACGTCGTTGGCGAAGTCGGTGTGACCGGTCAGCACCGCCGAGGACCGCCGGGACGCCACGTCCCACAGCCGGACCCTGCCGTCGGACCCGGCCGACGCGAGCGTCCGCCCGTCCGGCGAGAACGCCACCGAGAACACGTCCCCGCGCGTCCAGGTGAGGACGGCCGGCGGACGCCGGGAGGCCACGTCCCACAGCCGCACCGTGCCGTCGGACCCGGCCGACGCGAGCGTCCGCCCGTCCGGCGCGAACGCCACCGAGAACACCGTCTCCCGGTGACCCGTGAACGTCGCCAGGACCCGGCGCCCCGCCACGTCCCACAGCCGCACCGTGTGGTCGGCGTCCGCCGTGGCCAGCGTCCGCCCGTCCGGGCTGTACGCGGCCTGCCAGATCTCGGTGAACGGACGCGGCGTCAGGACCGAGCCCCGCAGGTCCCACAGCGCCACCGACCGGTCGAACCCGGCGGTGGCCAGCACCGCGCCGCCCGGATCGACGGCCACCCCCAGCACGTAGTCGGTGTGGCCGGTCAGCGTCACGGCCGGCCGGCCGCTGCGCACGTCCCACAACCGGGTCGTCCCGTCGCCGCCCGCGCTGACCACCGTCGTACCGTCGGGCGTGAACGCGACCGCGTTGACGTCGTCGTCGTGCCCCGTCAGCACCCGCCCGCCACGGCCCGACCGGGCGTCCCACAGCCGCACCGCCCGGTCCACGCCCCCGGTGGCCACGGTCCGGCCGTCCGGGGCGAACGCTGCGCCGAGCACCTCGTCCGTGTGCCCCCGCAGGACGGCCAACGGCCGGCCGCTCGCGCCGTCCCACAGCCGCACGGTCCGGTCGGACCCGGCCGACACCAGCGTCCGCCCGTCCGGCGCGTACGCCACGGCGTTGACCCTCCCCGCGTGACCGGGCAGCAGTGCCATGACCCGCGCCCCGGGGACGTCCCACAGCAGGACCGTGCCGTCCGCCCCCGCGACGGCCAGCGTCCGCCCCCGCGGCGCGAACGCCACCGAACGCGCGCCCGTGGTGCGGGCCGGCAGCACCGCCGCCCCCGCCCCCGCCCGGCGCCCGGCCGGGTCCCACAGGCGCACCGGCCCCGCCGTGGACGTCACCGCGAGGGTCCGCCCGTCCGGGGCGAAGGCCACCGCGCGCACCCGCCCGCGGACCGCGTACGTCGCGGTGGTCCGGCGGTCGGCCACCCGCCACAGCCGCACGGTGCCGTCCGAACTCGCCGACGCCACCAGCCGCGCATCCGGCGCGAAGGCCACCGCGTTGACCGGCCCGCGATGGCCGCGCAGCCGGGCGGAGAAGGCCTGCGACTGGGTGCTCAGCAGCGCCCCGCGCGCCTCGGTCGTCGCCTCCGTGCGGTAGGCCTCCTCGGCCAGCAGCATGGACGCCTCCGGCCGGCCCGAGGCGAGCGAGGTGGACCGCACCGCGAGCGCCTGCGAGCGCGCCACGCGCTCCTGGTCGAGGGCGCCGGCCCGCTGCTGGTAGGCCACGCCCCCCGCGGTCAGCGCGAGGGCCAGCAGCACGACGAGCGTGGCCAGCATCCGCTGCTGCCACCGCACCTGGCGCCTGGCCTGCGCTGCCCGGCCGTCCTCCTCCGCCCGGCTCGCGCGCAGGAACGCCGCCTCGCGGGGGCCGAGCCTGCTCGCGCCGTCCAGCTCGTCCGCCCAGGTGCGCACGGTGTCCAGACGGGTCCCGCGGTACAGCGCGGACGGGTCGCGCCCCTCGCGCTCCCACTCCTCGGCGGCCTGGGCGAGCTGCTGGTGGATCAGCAGCCCGGCCCGGTCGGCGTGGATCCAGCCGTGCAGCCGGGGCCAGGCGTGGAGCAGCGCCTCGTGGGTGATCTCGACGGTGTCGCTGTCCAGGGTGATCAGCCGGGCCCGGACGAAGGCGTCCAGCGCCGCCGCGGCGCCCTCCGCGTCCGCGAACTGCTCCAGCAGCGCCGTCCGGCCCGTCCGCCTCCGGGTGGCCCCGGCGCCGTCGGCGACGTGCACCAGCCGCACCAGCATCCGCCGCAGGGCCCGCTGTTCGGCCGGGTACAGACGGGCGAACACGTCCTCCGCCGTGCGCGCGACCGCCCCCTGGATGCCGCCGGTCGCCTCGTACCCGGCGACGGTCAGGGTGGCGCCCTCGCGCCGCTGCCAGGTGGCCATGAGCGCGTGGGACACCAGCGGCAGGGCGCCGGACGGGGCACGCTCCGGGGCCCCCCGGGGGCCGGCCGGGTCGCCCGGGTCGTCGCGCAGCCCGGCGTCCCGCAGCAGCAGCGGGACCAGCCCCGGTTCGAGCGCCGCGCCCGCGAGCAGGGCCGGGCGCGTGATGGCCTCGCACAGCTCGGCCACGGACATGGGGGGCAGCACGAACAGCCCCTCCGTGAAGAGGGACGGCGGATCGGGGAGGTCCAGGCACCTGCCGGTGAAGTCGGCCCGGACGCCGATCACCACGACGGCGGCGTCGTACCCGGTGGTCTCCGGGCGGGAGGTGGCGAGGGCGGTGAGCACCCGGACGAAGGCCCGCCGTTCGTCCTCGTCGGAGCAGAGCGTGAACAGCTCCTCGAACTGGTCGACGACGAGCACCGGCCGGACGGGCGGAGGCCGCCGGCCCCCGGACTCGGGTGCCGCCCCGTCCCCCTCGCCGCGCCCCGGAGCGCGGGCGCCAGGCACCCGCCCGCCGTCCGGCGGGCCCCCGCCCGACAGCAGGCGCACGGCCTCCAGCAGGGCCTCCGGCCGCTCCCGCAACTGCCCTACGCCGACGCCGTGATCGCTCCCGAGGGCCTTGGCCGTGCGGTCCAGCAGCTCCTGCAGCGGCTGTGCGGTGGGCGTGCACACCACCAGCGGCCATCCGTCGGCGCCGGCCGTCGGGAACCCGCCCGGCCGCCGGAGAGCCGGTACGAGACCGGCGTTGAGCAGCGAGGACTTGCCCGCCCCCGACGGGGCGACCACCAGCAGCGGCCCACCACCGAGCCGTTCGAACACCCGCTCCACCAGGGCGGCCGTCACCCGCTCGCGGCCGAAGAACCACCCCGCGTCCTGCGGCCCGAAGGCCGACAGGCCGCGGTAGGGGCAGTTGTCCTCCGGCCGGCCGGCGGGCGGCCCGGGGGGCGGCGTCTCCCGCACCAGGCGCAGCAGTTCGCCGTCCGCCCCCAGGACCTGGTCGCACCGGCGCGCCACATCGACGGTGACCCGCTTCGCGCCGGTCTCGATCTTGCTGAGATAACCCTTGCTGTAGTGCGTCCGACGCGCCAGGTCGGCCAGGGACAACCCGCGTCGCAGTCGCAGGTGTCTCAGCCGCGCCGAGAAGGACTCGGCGACGTCGTCGGGCGGTTCGCACGGACGGTCGGTCATCCGTCCGCGTTCCGGATCCCCCAAAGCATCCCCCATGGCAAGGTGCGCCCGGACAGTGAGATGACAGGAGCCCAGGCTACAGCGGGGGTACGACACCGGACCGCACCATTCGTCCGGTGTGGCGGGAACAGGACTTCCGGAGCCGCCGGCACGGCGGCTCCGGAAGCGGTCCACGATGCCGGGAGCGGCGGCGTTACGGCTGGAGGGTGATCGAGTTGATCGGCGTCATGTCCTTGTCGATGTACGTGTTCGGGTAGAGGTAGCCCTGGCATCCGGTGCCGTTGTACCCGGTGCAGGTGCGGACGGTGGCGTTTCCGGTCTGGTTGTTCAGGATGCGGTACGTCCCGTACATGTTGCTGAGGTTGTGGGCCCCGTACGTGTAGTACCGGTGCGTCGGGCGGTCGTTGTTCCAGCCCGCACCCGGGTACAGACAGACGTAGCCCGACGGGCACCCGTGGCTGGTGGCGGCCTCCGCCGCCTGGGCCTGGGTGGCGGTGACCGTGGTCATCGTCCCGACGGCGAGCGCGAGTGCCGCGGCGGTCCTCATGATCTTCGTCTTGCGCACGTTTCCCCCTTGGTGGGTCCTGCGGTGTGCTGACGGATCCAGACTGTCCGCGGCGCCACCCGGGGTGAACCGGTTTCCCGTTGCCCGTCCCGCCCCGCCTCGGGAAACCGCCTCCCACCAGCCGTTCCCGGGCCGCGGGTCAACACCGCCGGAGACCCTCACCGGTGCGACGGGGCACCCGCGTCCGGCACGTCCGTACGCGGCCGGGGCAGCCGGCCGTGCCGCGCCAGACGTTCCCGGAGCCGGGCGTGGCGGAACTGGTGGACGGGACCGACCTGGCGCAGCAGCCCCAGTTCGTGCGCGTCGTCGAGGAAGGCCTGCAACCGCCAGGGAAGTCGGCCGCGCGCCGCCGGCACCAGCCTCGCGGCGGTGTAGTGCGGCCAGGAGGAGGCCGCCAGCGCGAGCACCAGCCCGGTCGGTCCCACACCCGGCACCAGCGTCGCCACCGCCCTCAGCACCTCCGGGGCCACCGGACCGGTCGCCTTCGGCACCACGGCGATGTCGAGGGGGAGGGTGACGAGCAGGACGCCGATCCCGGCGCCGACGAGCGTCACCAGCCGGTCCGCCCGGACGGCGGAGGCCGGGGTGATCAGGTCGTCGGGGCCCGTCGTCCCGCGCACCCAGTGCAGCAGGGCCTGCACCGCGCCCAGGGCGGCGCCCATGGTCAGGCCGTACGCCCAGGGCAGCTCCGGCGCCGGTGACGAGCCGTCGGCGGCGGCCTCGTGGGCCGGCCGCACGACCAGGGCGTACAGCCGCAGCGCGGCCGCCGTGAGGACCGTCGTGACCACGAACGTGACCGCCGCGCGCGGGAGTCGGTGCCGCCAGTTCCGGGTGGTGAGGGTCCCGCGGCCGGGCAGGCCACGCCCATACGGACAGGACGCCGAACGTCGTGATCACCGTCGACAGGACCGAGCCTCCGGTCGAGGCGAGTGTGCCGCCCCATCCCGCCCAGAGCCCCGCCGGCACCAGGGCCACCGTCCCGCACAGCACCCACACCCATGCCCAAGGCTTCCGCACGTCCGCCCCTCCGTGTCGCGCCGTTCACGCGGATCAACGAGGCCGGGCACGGGCGGGCAACGGCGGGTCCCGGTCGGGGAGGTGCCGCGCGGGGCGGTGCTGCGGGGTGGGGGGCGGGGCCGGGGCCCTCGTCGGCGCCGGGGGCGGGGGCGGGGGCGGGGGCGGGTGCGGCGGCCGGCGGAGGCGGCGGTCCCGGCGGGGGAGCGGTGCGCCCCGGGGCGGGCGCCGTCGCGGTGTCCTCCGGGCGTCTCAGCACGAGGGCGCGGGGAATGTGTGGCAGGAGTGCGGGTCGTGAGCCGAGAGGTGTCGTACGCCATGGACCGGCTCCGGTAAGTCCCTGGCGTCCGGCCCCGGTTCTCTCCCCAGGGGGAGGTGGGCCGGTGACCCGAGTAAGACGATCAGCTCCGCGTCCGTCTCACGGTCCGTCCAGTGGTCGCCGCCCGACTCTTCGATCATCCGACTGTCCTTTCGAAGCACGGTGTGTGCTGAGCACCGTAGAAGCCGGACGGTGGCCGCACATCCTCCGCTGTGCGTATCCCGTCCGCGGTATCCCCCGGCCGGTATGCCGGACTCCGCCCGTCCGCCCGTCCGCCGGTCCGTCGAGCCGCCCGGCACCCGCCCGCCGGGCCCGTCAGGCCGCCGCGTCCGCGAGCAGCCGGGCCAGCGGCTCCGGGACGGACGCCGGGTCCAACTGCCGGACGAGCGCCCGCGCGTACTGCGACTTGCGGCCGCTGTGGGTGCCCATGAACCGGTGCAGCCGCTGCTCCTCCGTCCGCTCCCGCTGCGCGGGCTGGTTCCGGAAGGTGCGGTAGGCCCGCCACTCGCCCTCGTCGGCGATCACCCGCAGGACCGTCTCGGTGCCCACCGCCCGTATCAACTCGTCCTCCAGGTCGGCCACGCACACGTGGAAGCCCCGCAGCTCCATGCCGGCGCGGCCGAGGCCGTCGCCGAGCCCGGCGCGCGCGAGCCCGCGCAGGAACCAGCGCTCCTCCGCCGCGTCGCACAACCCCGCCACGTCCAGGCCGAGCCCCCGCGGGCCGAGGATCTCCAGGAACCGCCCGATGCCGGTCACCCCGCCGAGCGGCACGACGGGGAACCCCTCCGCGTCCAGGTCCCGGCCCAGGCGGGCGGCCAGCGTCTCGACCGCGACCCGGTCGCTGGGGCCCTCGACGAGAAGCACCCTCGCGGGCCGGATCCGGGCGGCGATCTCCCGTGCGCTCGCCGCCGCCCCGGCGGAGCCGTCACCGCCGGCCGCCCACGCGACCGTCGCCGACCGGAATCGTTCCACATCGTCCATTCGTCCGAGTCTCGCTCATCCGCCGCGCCGGCGCGGCCGATTTTCCGCCCGGCGGAGGCCGGTGATTACACCGATGCCGGGCCGGCCGCGGCGCCCTGACAGTGGGCACCCCCACCCGCCACGGCGATGCGGACCGGCCGCACCGGTACGCACGCGCCACGACAGAGAGGACGACTCCGTCGTGCAGCAGCACAGCATCAACTCCGCCCCCGCCCCAGCCCCCACCACCGCCCCCGCACCCGGCGGGCGCCGCCGCCGGCCGGTCACCGCCGCCCTGGTGGCCCTCCTGGCCGTCGCCGGTCTCCAGACCGCCATGACCCCCGGCGCCCAGGCGGCGGACAACCCCTACGAGCGCGGCCCCGCCCCCACCACGTCGAGCATCGAGGCCGCGCGCGGCCCGTACGCGGTGTCGCAGACCACCGTCTCGTCGCTGAGCGCCAGCGGCTTCGGCGGCGGCACGATCTATTACCCGACCACCACCAGCGACGGCACGTTCGGGGCGGTGGCCATCTCGCCCGGCTTCACCGGCACCCAGTCGTCCATCGCCTGGCTCGGACCGCGCCTGGCCTCGCAGGGGTTCGTCGTCTTCACCATCGACACGATCACCACGCTCGACCAGCCCGACAGCCGGGGCCGCCAGCTGCTCGCCGCGCTCGACCACCTGACGCAGCGCAGCACGGTCAGAAGCCGTGTCGACAGCACCCGCCTCGGCGTGATGGGGCACTCCATGGGCGGCGGCGGATCCCTGGAGGCGGCCAAGAGCCGCCCGTCGCTCCAGGCGGCGATCCCGCTCACCGGCTGGAACACCGACAAGACATGGCCGGAACTGAGGACCCCCACTCTGATCGTCGGGGCCGATGGCGACACCGTCGCCCCGGTGTCCTCGCACTCCGAGCCGTTCTACGAGTCGCTGCCGTCCACGCTCGACAAGGCGTACCTCGAACTGAACAACGCCTCCCACTTCACCCCGAACACCTCCGACACCACGATCGCCAAGTACAGCATTTCGTGGCTCAAGCGGTTCATCGACAACGACACCCGCTACGAGCAGTTCCTGTGCCCGATACCGCGCCCGAGCCTGACCATCGAGGAGTACCGCGGCAACTGCCCGCACACCTCCTGAGCCCACCCGCCCGGTGGCGGCCGGCCCTCCCGGGCCCGGTCGCCGCCGGACGGCGTTGTGCTCGTGCACAGACTTCCCCCGCCGCCCTTATGAACCTGCCCAGCGACAGGACCACCGGCCGGACGTCCGCCCAGGCAGGAGCGGTCGAAGGGGGTGGACGACGCCGGTGGACGCGAGGCTTCCGGCACTCGTTACGCGCAAGTAACGTGATCGGCGTGACCACGAAGACGACCACCGGGACAACACCGCGCCTGTACGGCCGCGACGCCGAACTGGACGCCGTGGCCGCCCTGTCGGAGCGCCTCTCGTCGGGCCGGTCGGGCGTCCTGCTCATCGCCGGGGAACCGGGACTCGGCCGTACCGCCCTCATGGAGCGGGCGGTACGGGACTTCACCGCCGGACGCGTCCTGCACACCCGCGCCGCTCCCGCCGAACGCCACCTCGCCCACAGCGGGCTGCACGCCCTGCTCAGCAGCGCCCCCTCGCCGGCCGGGGCGCCCCTGCCGGGCACCGCCCCGTCACACCCCGTCCGCACACCGGGCGGCCGCGCGGCCGGCGGCCCGGCCCCCCACCCTCCCGGCCACGAGGCCTTCACCGGCCTCGCGGGGGCGGGAGCCCGCCGCCCCGCCACCGACCGCGGCACCGGCCCCGGTGGCCTGCCGCCCCTCGGCCTTCCGCCCACCCTCCCGCCGCCCTTCGGCACGCCGCCCACCGGCCTGCTGGACCTGCTGGAGCGGGCCGACCGCAACCGGCCCCTCCTCGTCTGCGTCGACGACGCGCACCTGTGGGACCCGCTGTCACGCGCCGCCCTGGGCTTCGCCGCGCGCCGCGCCGACTCCGTGCCGGCCGTCGGCCTGCTGCTGTCGGTGGCCGGACACCGGGCCGGCGCCCCGGACTTCGCCGGACTGCCGCTCGTCCGCCTCGGACCGCTCGGCGACCGGGCGGCCGGCGCGCTGCTGGACGACCTGACCTCCGGCACCGCCGACTCCCTCGTGCGCGACGCGCTGCTGCGCGAGGCCGGGGGCAACCCCGCCCTGCTCACCGCCCTCGCCCGCCGCCTGTCCCCGGCGCAGCTCGCCGGGCACGCCCCGCTGCCCCGGCCCCTCGCCGACGGCCCCGCCCTGAACGGTGTCGTGGGCGGCCGGCTGGCCGAACTGCCCCCCGCCACGCGCGACCTGCTGTTACTGGTGGCCGCCGCCCACGAGCACCGGCCGGACGGCTGCGGCGCCGACGCGGCCCTGGTGCTGCGGGCCGCCCGCGCCGCCGGGATCGACCCGGCCGCGCTGGACGCCGCCGAGCGGGCCGGGGTGGCGCGCAGCACGGGCGACCGCGTCCGGTTCGACGACCCGCTGGTGCGCCGTGCCGTGCACCGGGGCGCCCCGCTCGCCCGCCGGCGCGCGGCGCACGCGCGGCTCGCCGCCGCCCTGGACGGCGACCGTGACCGGCTGGCCCGCCTGACGCACCGCGCCCTGGCCGCCGAAGGCCCCGACGCACGGCTCGCCGCCGAGCTGGCGTCCGCCGCGGTCGCCCCGGACGTCCGGGCGGAGCCCCTCCAGCGGTCCGTGGCCCTCGCGCGGGCGGCCGACGTCACCCCCGCGGACGGCTCCCGCGCCGCCCGGCTGACGGCCGCCGCCGAGTACGCCCGGCTGGGCGGCTGCCCCCACCGGGCCGCCGAACTGCTGGCGGCGGCCCGGGAGGGGGCGGCCGGGCACGACGCGGTGCGGGGCGGCGCCGAACTCGTGCGCGGCGCCCTCGCCCTGCGGGACGGGCCCGTGGCCGACGCGTACGAGGCGCTGCTGATGGCCGCCGCGCTGCTGGACCCGCACGATCCGGAGGCCGCCCAGGGAGCCAGGTTCGCCGCCATGGAAGCGGCGTGGGCCGCGGGCGACAGCGCCTCCTGCCTGGCCGCCCTCGACCCGCGGCCGGCCCGCCCCCGCCCCGAGGACGACGACTTCCGGACCGGGATGCTGGACGCGCTGACCGGCCGGTTCGGCGACGCGCGCGGACCGCTGCGCCGGGTGCTCGACCGGGCGGCGTGCGACGACGACGCGCTGCGGCTGCTGCGCGCCGGGGCTGCGGCACTCGTCCTCGGCGACGTGGCCGCCGCGTGCCGCGTCAACGCCCGCGCCCTGGCCGCGGCCCGGGCGCGTGCCGCCGCCACCCTCGTCCCGCTGGCCCTCGAACACCTCGCGTACGCCGAGCTGCGGACCGGACGGCACGCCCGCGCCCGCGCCCACGCGGAGGAGGGGCTGCGCACCGCGCACCGGTCGGGCCAGCGCAACGTCGTGGCCCACCACCACGCCGTACTCGCCCTGGTGGCGTCGATCGAGGGCGACCGCACGCTGCTGGCCGGCCACGCCGACGCGGCCCTGGAGGTGGCCGGACCGCACGGCCTCGCCCAGGCCGCCTCCCTCGCCGAATGGGCCCGCGCCCGCGCCGACCTGGGGCGCGGCATGGCTTTGGACGCGGCCGCCCGGCTGGGGCCCCTGGTGCGGCCGGGCCACCGGCGCGGCCACTTCGCCGTACGCATGCTGATGGCGCCCTGCTTCGTGGAGGCCGCCGTGCTCGCGGGGGAGTGCGCCGCCGACGCGCGCACCGCCGCGGAGGAGTTCGCCGTCTGGGCGGCCCTGGGCGGCGATCCGCAGGCCCCCGCGCAGCTGGCCCGCTGCCGTGCCCTGCTGGCACCGGGGCCGGAGGCGGAGGCGCTGTACGCGCACGCGCTGGCCCGGCACGAGCGGGCGGGCGGCGACTTCGAACGCGCCCGGACACTGCTGCTGTACGGCAAGTGGCTGCGGCGGCGCCGCAGGCCGCGCGAGGCCCGGGGCCGGCTCAAGGACGCGCTCTACGCCTTCGAGCGTTCGGGCGCCACCGTGTGGGCGGAGCAGACCCGGGCCGAACTGCGGGCGACGGGCGGGGCGGCGGCCCGGGAGACGGCCGGCCCGCTGGCGCGCCTCACCCCGCAGCAACTGCGCATCGCCCGGTGCGTCGCCGAGGGGGCGACCAACCGCGAGGTGGCGCTGCGGCTCTCCATCAGCCCCCGCACCGTCGACCACCACCTGCGCAACGTCTTCGCGCTGCTGGGGATCCGTTCGCGCGTCGAACTGTCCCGGCTGGTCGCCCGGGAGGAGACCGTCGGCGCCGGCTGACCGCCCCGTGGCCGGCCGGCGCGGAATTCCGTTTCCGTATTTCCTCCAAAGGGGGGAAGTCCTCCGATCCGGGTGTGCCCGGGCGTGTGCGCCGAATGTCTCCGAGCGGCGGCCGTAGGTTGCAGTCCCGAGGATTGTGACGCCCACGGCCGCTGATTCCCACGGAAGGCATCCCCATGGAACACACCGACGTCGACGACCACGAGGACGCCATCGCCGTGGTCGGTGCCGGATGCCGACTGCCCGGGGACATCGCCGACTTGGAGCAGCTCTGGGGCGCCCTGGACAGCGGGCGCGACCTCGTCGGCGAGGCTCCCGGCGACCGGTTCGACGCCCGGCGGTTCGTCGACCGGGCGGCGCCCCGGCCGGGGAAGTCCTACACGTCCGCCGGTGGTTTCCTCTCCGACGTCACCGGATTCGACGCGGCCTATTTCGGCATTTCGCCCAGGGAAGCCGCGCAGATGGACCCCCAGCACCGGCTGCTGCTGGAATTGGCGGTCGAGGCGCTCGACGACGGGGGAATTCCCGCGTCTTCACTCGCCGGTTCGGACACCGGAGTCTTCATCGGAATGTCCGACCATTCCTACGGCACCCTCCAGCTCTCCCTCACCGGTGACGTCAACCCCTACACCATGCTCGGCGCAGCGAGCGCCCTCGGCGCGAACCGGCTCTCGCACTTCCTGGACCTCCGCGGGCCCAGCATGGTGATCGACACGGCCTGCTCCTCGTCCCTGGTGGCCGTGGACCGGGCGTGCCGCTTCCTCGCCGAGGGCGCCGGCCGGACCGTCCTCGCCGGAGGAGTGAACGTCCTGACCGGTCCGCTCGGTTACGTGGGCTTCTCCCAGGCCGCCATGCTCTCCCGCCGGGGCCGCTGCGCGGCGTTCTCCGCCCACGCCGACGGGTTCGTCCGCGCCGAGGGCGGGGGAGTGGTCGTCCTCAAGCGGCTGCGCGACGCGCTCGCCGACGGCGACCGCGTGCACGCGGTGATCCGGGGCACGGGCACCAACTGCGACGGCAGGACGCAGGGGGTGGCCCTGCCCAGCGCGACGGCCCAGGAGGAACTGCTGCGCTCCGTCTACGCGCGGGCGGGCGTCGACCCCGACGACCTGGTGTACTTCGAGGCGCACGGCACCGGCACCCAGGCCGGTGACCCCGTCGAGGCCCGCGCGGTCGGCCGGGCGCTGGGCCGCCGCCGCAGCGGTGGCCCCCTGCCGCTCGGCTCGGTCAAGTCGAACCTCGGGCACCTGGAGCCCGCCTCCGGGATGGCCGGCCTGTTCAAGGCCCTGCTCGTGCTCCGCCACGGCCACGTCCCGGCGTCCCTGCACGCCGCGCCCCTCCACCCGGACATCGACTTCCCCGGCCTCGGGCTCGCCCCGGCCGTCGAGCCCCTCCCCGTCACGGTGACCGGCCGGTCCGCCGTGGGCGTCAACTCCTTCGGGTTCGGCGGCGCCAACGCCCACGCCGTCCTCGCCGCGCCGCCCGCCGCCGCCCCGGTGCCCCGGCAGGTCACCGGCCCGGGCGACCGTCCGCTGCCGGTGCTCGTGTCCGCACGCTCGGCGCGGGCGCTGCGCGAGGCGGCGGCCCGGGTGGCGCGGCGCCTCACGGAGGCGGGGCCGGGGGAGTTCTACGGCCTGGCCCGCACCACGTGCCTGCGGCGCGACGCCCACCCGCACCGGGCGGTCGTCCTGGCGCACGACCCCGGGGAGGCGGCCGCACGGCTGGCGGAGCTCCTCCCGGACGGCGGCCCCGCGTCCGACGGGGCCTCGGCCCCCGACCGGCGCCGCACCGCGGCCCCGGACCCGGACCCGTACCCGGACGGGGCCCCGGGCACCGGCCGGGGCACCGACCAGGACGGCGCCCGCGCGCGAACCGGCGCCGCCGGGGCCGTCGGGGAGCCGGCCGGGCACGCCGCGGTGACGTTCGTCTTCTCCGGCAACGGCTCCCAGTGGCCCGGCATGGCCGCCGACCTGGTGGCGTACGAACCGGTGTTCCGGGCGGCCGTCGACGAGGTGGACACGGCCCTCGCCCCGCACCTCGGGTGGTCGGTCGCCAAACGGCTGGAATCGGGCGACGCCACCCACTGGGACCGCACCGAGATCGCCCAGCCGATGCTGTTCACCGTGCAGACCGCCCTCGTCGCCCTGCTGGCGGACCGGGGCGTGCGGCCCGCCGCCGTCATCGGCCACAGCGTCGGCGAAGTGGCCGCCGCCCACACCGCCGGCGCGCTGGACCTGCCCTCCGCCGCCCGCGTGATCGCCGAGCGCAGCCGCGCCCAGGCGGCCACCGCCGGCAGCGGACGCATGGCCGCCGTGGGCCTGGGCGAGGCGGACGCGCGGGAGGCCCTCACCGCGTACGAGGGCCGCCTGGAGATCGCCGGCGTCAACAGCGGCCGGGACGTCACCGTCGCCGGGGACCCCGACGCCCTCACCGCCCTCGGCGAGGAACTCGCCCGCCGCCAGGTGTTCTTCCGCGACCTCGGCCTCGACTACGCCTTCCACAGCGCCGCCATGGACGCACTGCGCGCCCCGCTCGCACAGGCCCTCGCCGGACTCTCGCCCTCCGCCACCCGGCTGCCGATGCTCTCCACCGTCACCGGGGACCCGGTGCCGGGCGAGCGGCTGACCGCCGACTACTGGTGGCGCAACGTCCGCGAACCCGTACGGTTCGACCGGGCCGTCGGCCGCGCCCTCGCCGACGGTGCCGGCATCCTCCTCGAAGTCGGCCCGCACCCGGTGCTCCGCCCCTACCTGCGGCGCACCGCCCCGGCGGCGACCGCCGCGTACGTCCCCACGATGCGGCGCGACGCCGACGGCGTGGCCTCCGTCGCGGAGGCGGTGGCCGCCCTCCTCGCGGCGGGCGCGCCGGTGGACTGGGACCGCCACTTCCCCCACCCGGCCCCGCCCGCCGACCTGCCGGCGTACCCGTGGCAGCGGGAGCGCCACTGGAACGGCGCCCCCGAGAGCTGGGTGCTGCGCACCGGCGGCGACGGCCGGATCGACCACCCGCTGCTGGGCGAACGGATCCCCGCACCCCAGCCGCTGTGGTCCGGCGCCGTGGACCCCGCCCTCGTCCCGTGGCTGGCCGGCCACCGGGTGGACGGCACCGTCGTCATGCCCGCCATCGGCTACGTCGAGACGGCGCTGGCCGCCGGGCGCCGTGCCCTCGGCGCCCCGGCCGAGGTCGCGTACCTCCAGATCCACCGCCCCCTCGCGGTGCCCTGGCCCGACCCGGGGCCGCTGCGCACGCAGGTGACGGTGTCACCCGACGACGGGGTGCTCACCCTCACCAGCACCGACGACCGCGGGGAAGAACCGCGCACCCACGTCCGCGCCCGGGTCCGCGCCCTGCTCGGCGCGCCCCCCGAGCCCCTGGACACCGCCGCCGTACGCGACCGGTGCCGGCGTACCGTCGACGGAGCCGACCACTACCGCACCTGCGAACGCGCGGGCCTGGCCTACGGCACCGCGTTCCAGGTCCTGACCGGCCTGCGGGTGGGCCGCGGCGAAGTGCTGGCCACCTACCGGCACGACGCCGGCGCCGACCCGGCCGCCTACGAGGTCCACCCCGCGCTGCTGGACGGCGCCCTGCAGGCCGGAGCACCCCTGCTCTACGCGGGCCCCGCCGCCGTCCCCGCCCACCTGCCGTCCGCCGTCGGAGCCGTACGGGTCTGGCGCACCCCCGCCCCGAAGGGGCTGGTGCACGTGCGCGAACGCGCCCGTACCGCGACCGAGGTCTGCTGGGACATCACCGTCACCGACGACGACGGCACCGTCACCGTCGAGCTGGAGGGCTGCCGGCTGCGCCGCCTCACCGGCGCCGAGGCGGCACCCCTGGCACTGCGCCGCACCGTGCTGCGCGCCGCACCCCGCCCCGGGGACACCCCGCCGGGTCCCGCACCCACGCCGTCCCTGCTCGCCAAGGCCGCCGCCGAGCGGATCGCCGCACTGCGCGCGGCCTGGCGGGACGTGCCCTACGAGCGGTTCACGGCCGCGGCGAAGGAGGCCGTCGCCCACGCCTGGGGCGAGGCACTGACCGGCTTCCTGCCCGGCCCGGCCGCCACCTTCGACCTCACCACGCTGACCGGCGCCGGCCTGCCGGCGTCCCACCACCCCGTCACCGCGCTGATGCTGCCCGTGCTGCGGCGGTACGGACTCGCGCAAGCCCTCCCCGAGGGCCGGTGGCTGCTGACGACCGGCGCCTTCCGCGCCCGGGAACTCTTCGGCGCGCTCATCGCGGACCACCCCGCCTTCTGCGCCGACGCGGCACTCCTCGCCCGGCGCGCCCGGCACCTGGACGCCGTCCTGCGCGGCACCCGCGACCCCCTGGAGCTGCTGGCCGCCGACGGCGTCACCTGCGAACAGCTCTACGACCTCTCGCCGGTGACCCGCTTCCACAACCGGGTCTGCCAGGCACTGGTACGCGAACTCGCCGGCGCCTGGCCGGCGGACCGGCCGCTGCGCGTGCTGGAGGTGGGCGCCGGGACCGGCGGCACCACGGCCGCCCTGCTGCCGGTCCTCCCTCCGGAGCGCACCCGCTACACGTACACCGACGTCTCGGCCGCCTTCCTCACCCGCGCCCAGCACCGCTTCGCCGCGTACGACTTCGTCGACCACCGCACCCTCGACCTGAACCGCGACCCTGGCCCGCAGGGGTTCACCGGAGGCGCCTTCGACCTGGTCGTGTCCGCGCACGCCCTGCACACCACCACCGACGTGGCCGCCGCGCTGCGCCGCGTACGTTCGCTCCTGGCGCCGGGCGGGCTGCTGCTGGCCCTGGAGCCCCACGACACCGAGCAACTGAGCGGCGTCTTCGGCACCCTGGAGAGCTTCTGGCGGCGCGACGACCACCAGGTGCGCCCGCACTCGGTCCTCCTCGCCCGCGACGCGTGGCCGCCGCTGCTGGAGGAGTGCGGCTTCACCGACGTCGTCCTCACCGGCGACGACCGCGAGCCCACCCGGGACGACTACTCCGTGCTCCTCGCCGCCGCACCCGCGTCCCGTGACACCGGCGCCCCGCAACGGTGCGCACCCGTACCCCTGCCGGCACCGGCGCCCGACCGGCCCACCGCCTGGGCCGTCGCCGCGGAGGGCGAGGCGGAGGCACCGGCCGCCCGGGCCCTCGCCGACCTGCTGCGGCAGACGGCCGGCGACGGCGCCACCGTCGTCACCACCGGCACCGGCGCCGCCCCCGAATCCCTCGCCCGGCTGCGGGCGGCCGGCGCCCGGGACGTGACGCTCACCGTCCTGTGCGCCGAACCGGAGACCGACCCGGCCGGCCTGACCGACAGGACCACCCGCCGCGCCGCCCTCCTGCGTGCCGTCGCCGCGGCCTGCCGGGACGGCCGGCCCGAGGACGGCACCGTCCGGATCTGGCTCGTCACCCGCCCCAGCGGGCTCTTCCCCGCCCCCGAGAAGCCCGCCTTCCCCGGCGACGCCGCCCTGTGGGGCATGGCCCGCACCCTGGCCAACGAACAGCCCCGGCTCGACGTCCGCCGCGTCAGCCTGGAGCGCTCCGGCGACCCGGCCGCCGACGCCCGGCGCCTGGCCGCCGAACTGCTCGCCCCCGACGACGAGGACGAGCTCGTGCTCACCCCGGCCGGGCGCTTCGTCCCGCGCGAGACGACCACCCGGCCCGGACTCACGCGCCTCACCGCCCCGCCCGGGTCCTTCGCGCTCCGCGTCACCGACCCGGGCACCGGCTACCGGCTCGCCTGGGAACCCACCACCCCCGCACGGCCCGCGACCGGCCACGTGGCCGTCGCCGTACGCGCCGCCGGACTCAACTACCGCGACACCCTGACGGCCAACGGCCTCCTGCCCGCCGAGGCGGTCGAAGGCACCCCCACCGCCCAGGGGCCCGGACTGGAGTGCGCCGGCGTCGTCACCGCGGTCGGCCGCGGGGTGACCAGGTGGTCGGTCGGGGACCGGGTGTACGGGCTCGCCCCCGCCTCCCTCGCCTCGCACACCGTCACCTCCGAGAAGTCCCTCGGCCGCATCCCCGACGGCATGGGATTCGCCGAGGCGGCGACCCTCCCCGTCGTCCACGCCACGATCCACCACGGCCTGCACCGCCTCGCCCGGCTCGCCCCGGGGGAGACGGTCCTCGTCCACGGCGGCGCCGGCGGCATCGGCATCGCCACCCTCCAGTACGCCCGCTCCCGGGGCGCCCGGCTCATCGCCACCGCCGGCACCGAGGCCAAGCGCGACTGGCTGCGCGCCCAGGGCGTCGAGCACGTACTCGACTCCCGCAGCCTGGACTTCGCCCCGGAGGTGCGCCGCATCACCGACGGCGCCGGCGTCGACGTCGTCGTGAACTCGCTGGCGGGGGAGGCCATCGCGCGCAGCATGGACCTGCTGCGGCCGGGCGGACGCTTCGTCGAACTCGGCAAGCGGGACATCTTCGAGAACAAGCCGCTGCCGATGCGGCCCTTCGACCGGAACATCGCCTTCTTCGGGGTCGACCTCAACACCCTGCCGCTCGACGCCCCCGGCAACGGCGAGCTGTTCACCGAGGTCGCCGAGCGGGTCGCCGCGGGGACGTACCGGCCCCTGCCGCACACCGCCTACCCGGCCGCACGCGTCGAGGAGGCCTTCCGCCTCCTCCAGCACTCCCGTCACCTCGGCAAGGTGGTCGTCACCTTCGACCCCCTGGACGAACCCGTCCCGGTGACCACCGGCCCCCGCGAACCGCACCTGGACCCGTCCGGCACCTACCTGGTCACCGGCGGCCTCGGCGGCTTCGGCGCCGCGACCGCGGGCCGGCTCGCCGAACTCGGCGCCGGGCACCTGGCCCTGGTGAGCCGGCGCGGCGAGCGGGCCCCCGAGGCGGCCGCGGTGCTGGCACGGCTCGCCGAGCGGGGCGTCCGCGCCACCCCGTACGCCGCCGACGTCACCGACCCGGACGCCGTGCGGCGGCTGCTGCGGGACATCGACGCCACGGGCCGCCCGCTGCGCGGCGTGGTGCACTGCGCCATGCACCTGGACGACGCGCCCCTGTCCGAGCTGACCGACGAGCGGATCGCCGCCGTCCTGGCCCCCAAGACGACCGGCGGCGCCCTGCTGGACCTGCTCACCCGCGACCGGCCGCTGGACCTCTTCGTCGCCTACTCCTCCCTGACGGCCTGCCTGGGCAACATCGCCCAGGCGCCCTACGCGGCCGGCAACGCCTACCTGGAGGCGCTCGCCCGCCGGCGGCGTGCGGCGGGGCTGCCCGCCACGACGATCGCGTGGGGCGCGATCGGCGGGACGGGGTACGTGGCCCGCCACGCCCTGGAGCACTCCGTGGCCGGCCTGGGCATGGTGCCCCTGACCCCGGACGAGGCGCTGACGGCGGCCGGTCCGTCACTGGCCGCGGGGACCGCGGTCGCCGGTGTGGAGCGCTGCGACTGGGCACGCGCCAAGGCGCTGCTGCCGCTGGTGAACGGCCCCCGGTTCCGGGCCCTGGTGCCCGACGGCGCGGACGACGGGGACCTGTCGCAGGCCGACGAGCTGCGCGCACTGGCCGGCATGGCGCCGGAGGAGGCGGAGGCCGCCGTCACCGCGGTGCTCGTGACGCTGCTGGCGGGCGTGCTGCACACCAGCGGCGAGGACCTGGACCCGCGCCGCCGCCTGGAGGACCACGGGCTGGACTCGCTCATGGGCGCGGAGCTCCTGGTGGCCGTGCGCAGCCGCTTCGACCTGGTGATCTCGCCCACCGAACTGATGGGCAACGGCCTGACCCTGGCCGACGTCGCCCGCCTGGTCCTGCGGCGGCTCGGGCTCCGCCCCGAGGGCGGCGGGGGGACCGCCGGCCGGTGACCCGGCCGGCCCGGCGGCGGGCTCAGCCCTGGACGGGCGTGAGGACGACGAAGTCGGCACCGGCCGGGTCGAGGCAGACCGCGAGGCGGCCGACGTCCGGCGCGTCCTCCGGACCCATCTGGACGGTGCCGCCCTTCTCCCTGATTTTGGCGACCGTCGCGTCGCAGTCGCCGGAGCCGAACACGGGGTGCCAGTAGGGGCGGCCGCCGGTGAGGGTGAGCGCGTCACCGGGCAGCTGCATCAGACCGCCGTGCATCCGCTCCGGGGGCAGGCCGGACGGGGTGATCAGCGAGTACGTCCCGCCGCCGCCGGGGAGGTCCATGTCCTGCGTCTCCCAGCCGAAGAGGTTGCCGTAGAACTCCTTGGCGGCGGCCAGGTCCGTGGTGTACAGCTCGATCCAGCCCAGGCTCCCCGCGCCGTCCACCACCTCCACGCCCTTGGTCGTGCCCGGCTGCCAGACGGCGAACTGGCCGCCCTGGGGGTCGGTGTACTGGGCCATCCGGCCCTCCCCGTCGGCGTCCATGGGGGCGACCCGCACCGTGCCGCCCGACCGCTGGACGGCCTCGGTGGTGGCGTCGGCGTCGGGCGTGCTGAAGTAGATCATCCACGCCGAGCGGGCACCCTCCTCGGTGAGCTTCCCGAGGCCGGCGACCGCCTTGCCGCCCAGCTTGAACATGCCGTAGTCGCCCTGGTCGGAACCGGCCGGTTCGAACTCCCAGCCGAACACCGATCCGTAGAAGTCGGCAGCCGCGGGGACGTCGGGCGCGCCGAGGTCGATCCAGCACGGGGAGCCGGGGGCGAAGTCAGTGGTGATCACGGCGCCATCCTCGTTTCGCGGGGGCACGGAACTCGCGTACGCCCACAGCCTGGCACCCGTCACCGGCATCCGCCCTCCGGGAACGGACGAACCGGTGACGGCCCGGCCCGCCACTCGTGCGGGCGCGGCGCGAACGGGGCCCTGCCCGGCCCGGCACTCGTGCGGCCCGGAGCGGACCGGGCGCGGCGTGGACCGGGCCCGGCACCGGCCGGTGCCCGCGGGCGGGCCGGGTCAGAAGCCGTGCGGGTGGCGGAAGAGCCGGCCCGGGTCGTACGCCGCCTTCACCTTCACCAGACGGTCGATGTTCGCGCCGTAGTAGGCGCGACGCCAGTCCCGCAGCGCCGGGTCCGTGTAGTTCTGGTACGCCCGGCCGCTCGCCCACGGACGCATGACGTCGTACGTGGCGTCCAGCCACGCCCGGTGCCGGGCCACCGTCGCCGCCGGGGCGCGGTCCGGCCAGGAGACGATGTACTGGGCCAGGAAGAGCGCGTCGCGGTGGACGAACGCCGTGTCGCCCGGCCGTACCCGGTTCGCCGCACCGCCCATCGCGTCCAGCGCGATGCTCCCCGCCCCGCCGCCGGCGAGCCGCGCCAGCTGTTCCACCCGGGCGATCAGGGCCTTCACCCCGGCGGCCGGGACGGGGCGCGTGTAGAAGTCGGACCGCGCGGCGTACGACTCGCGGGCCACCCGGCCCTGCGGGGTGCGACCGGGGAGCGACCCCTTCTGATGGGCCTGCGCGATGCTCCAGCCCGACACCCCGCCCATCACCTTCATCGCGTCCATGAAGGGGCGGGTGCGGATCGACTCCGAGGCGGGCGCCGCTCCGATGGCTCCGGCCAGCCGGTCGAGCCGGTTCTCCAGGTCACGCCGGCCGGTGAGGGCCAGCCCGCCGACCCGCACCGAACCGGGGCGTCCGCCCACCGGCGCCGCCAGGTGCAGGTTCGCCCAGATCCCGTCGGGCGCCGTCGGGGCCCAGCGCTGCCACTCCCGTACCACGGCCGCCGCGCGCGACCAGGGCCACCGCAGGAAGAACGTGGTGCACTCGGGCGCCGCGTGCGTCCGCATCCGCAGCTCGGTGACCACCCCGAACTGGGCGTTGCCGCCGCCGCGCAGCGCCCAGAACAGATCGGGGTCGCGCGTGGCGTCCACCTCCCGTGTCCGGCCGTCGGCGGTGACGATCCTGGCGCCCGTCAGGCTGTCGCTCGTCACGCCGTAGGCACGGCTCACCACCCCGATGCCGCCGCCGAGCACCAGCCCGGCGACGCCCACCGTCGGGCACGAACCGGCCGGCACGGTCCGGCCCCGGGCGGTCAGCCGGTCGTAGACGTCGATGAGTTTGGCGCCCGCGCCGATGGTCGCGGTGCCGCCGGACAGCGACACGGAGGCCATCCTCTGCACGTCGACGACCAGGCCCGGCCCCGACGACCATCCGGCGTACGAGTGCCCGCCGCTGCGCACCGCCACCGGTACGCCGTGCCGGCGGGCGAACGCCAGGCAGCTCTGCACGTCCTCGGGCCGGGCGCAGTAGGCGACCCCCGCCGGACGCACCGCGTCGAACCGGGGGTTGAACAGCGTGCGGGCCGTGTCGTAGTCCCGGTCGCCCGGCCGCACCAGCGTCCCGTCGAGCCCCTTGGCGAGCGCCGCCCAGTCCGCCGGCCGGGGCGCTCCCGCCGCCCCCGGCGCCTTGGCGGCCGCGCCCGGGACTCGCCCGGGGCCGGCCGCCGGCCCCCGGCCGGCCCCCGCCGCCCCGGTGAGGAACGCCCCCGACACGGTGGCGGCGGCGCCCGCCCCCAGGAGACGGCGGCGGCTCGGCCCGCCGCCCGTCCCCGCGCGCGTGCCGCCGTCGCCGCCGTGTGCCGTCGTCCGGTCCATCGTTCGCCGCCCCCCTGCTGTGCCGACCTGTCGCACAGAGGATGATGGGAGGGAACGGAGCGAGGTTGCGTACAACCACCGGATGATCGAGGGGGATTCGACGTGACGGCAGACACCGGACGCACCGGGACGTCCTACGACCGGCTCCTGCGATGGGGCACGCTCCCCGTCGCGGCGGCGGTCCTGACGGGCACGGTCGCGCTCTCCATGGTCCTGGTGGCCTTCGGCAACATCACCGACTTCGGGACCAACCAGCAGTTCGTCCAGCACGTCCTGGCCATGGACACCACCTTCAAGGACCCGCAACTGATGTGGCGGGCCATCACCTCGCCCGCCCTCCAGAACGCGGCGTACGTCGCCATCATCGTGTGGGAGGTGCTCACCGCGGCCGTCCTGGTGCTCGCCACCTGGCTGTGGGCGGGGGCGCTGCGGCGCCGCGGCGCCCTCGACCGGGCCCGCCGGGCGAGCAGCCTGGGCCTGGTGATGGTGCTGCTCCTGTTCGGCGCGGGATTCTTCGGCATCGGGGGCGAGTGGTTCGCGATGTGGCAGTCCTCGGACTGGAACGGCCTGGACTCGGCGTTGCGTTACGTCGTGCTGGCGGCGTTCTCCCTGGTCGTCGTCCACCTGCCGGCCGGGCCGCGCCAGAGCGACTGACGTACCGTCAAGACCGGCGCGCGGGTCGCGGATGCGGCCTGCCGCGGAGGCGGGGCACCGGGACGGCCCGGCGGGCGGGCCACGGGATCAGCGACTCGGCCCGGCCTGCGGTCGTCCCGGCTCCGCGGGCCGGGACCGGGGGGAGGCGTACCACGGCGTCGATGCCGCCCCGGGCGGCCACCTCCAGCGCGACGTGGCCACCGCTCGCGACCGCGAGCCGCTGGACCAGGGGCAGCCCGAGTCCGCTGCCCCCCTCGGTCGCCCCGGGGGCGCGCCAGAACCGGTCGAAGGCGCGCTCCCGGTGCTCGGGAGGCATACCGGGGCCCTCGTCGACCACATGCAACTCCGCCCACTGAGGGCGGTGTTCGCGGGCACCGCGGCGGGCGGGGCGGGGGAGCCGGCGGTCGACCAGCACCACCGCGCCGGGTGCCGACACCCGCAGGGCGTTGGACAGCAGGTTGTCCAGGATCTGCTCCACCGCGCCCGGCACCGCGAGGGCCTGTCCCGCGTGCTCGACCCCGAGCGCCAGCCGGCAGCCCCGTTCCTCGAACACCGGGGTCCAGGTCCGCACCCGGTCGACGGCGACGCGGTCGAGGTCGACGGGCACCCGTGTCACGGCCTTCTCGTCGAGCCGGGCCATCGCCAGCAGGCCCTCGACCATGCGGGCGAGACGTTCGGTCTCGGTCATCGCCGCCGTCAGACCGCCCCGGGCATGGGCGGCGACGTCCGGCTCCAGGTTGTCCAGGCGCAGCCGGAGCGCGGCGAGCGGGGTCTTGAGCTGGTGCGAGGCCTCCCCGGCGAAGGCGCGCTGCGCTTCGAGCAGGTGCTCCAGGCGCGCGGCGGTCTCGTTGAAGGTGACGGCCAGCCGCCGCACCTCGGGCGGGCCGGTCGAGGTGGCGAGGGTGGCCCGCGCCGAGAGGTCGCCCTCGGCGAGGCGGGCGGTGGCCCGCTCCAGTTCGCGCACGGGCCGGCTCGTCCACCGGGCCAGGCGGAACGCGACCCCGGCCACCGCGGTCAGGGCCACCAGCCCGACACCGCCCAGGGTCAGCCACACGCCCTGCACCCGACGGTGCAGCGTGCCGGTGGGGAAGGTGACGCGCACCGCCCCGAAGCGGGAGGTGCCGAGCGGCACCGGGGCGGCCGCGGCCAGCTCCCGCACCCCGCCGCCCAGCGGGCTCGTGCGTACGTGGGTGGCCGCGCGCCCCCGCAGCGCCGACCGCACCTCCGGGCGGCCCGCCATGTCGCCCGTCCCGGCGGGGGCCGGCGACCGGGACGAGACGGTGAGGCGGCCGTCGGGGCCGAAGACGTACACCTCCCCGCCGATGCGCTCGGCGCAGTGCGCCACGCGGTCGGCCAGGGCCGCCGTCCGGCCGCCGCCGAGGGAGACGGCCGCGTACGCCGCGAGGGACTCGGCCTCGTCCTCGGCGGCCCGGGTGGCGCGTTGCTGCTCGGCCCTGCCGTAGACGATGCCCAACGGCACCTCCAGGCAGAGCAGGACCAGCAGGGCCACCGTCAGATGGCTCAGGAGCAGGCGTCGGGTCACCGCGGCACCGCCCGTCAGGCGTGCGGCGCCGGGACGACCAGGCGGAACCCGACCCCCCGCACCGTGTGGATCCAGCCGGAGTCGCCCAACTTGCGCCGCAGGGCCGCCACATGGACGTCGAGGGTCTTGGTGGGGCCGTGGAAATGCGGGTCCCACACCTCGTCGAGGATCCGCTGGCGCGAGTACACCGCGCCGGGGTCCTCGGCCAGCAGCGCCAGCAGGTCGAACTCCTTGGGCGTCAGCGCCACCAGGGCGTCGCCCACCCACGCCTGGCGGGTCCGCCGGTCCACCACCAGGCCGCCCAGGCGCACCGGGCCCTCCGCGTGTCCGGTGCCGGGCGCCGCCGCGTGCCCGTCCGGGCGGTGCGGGGGCGCGGGGAGGCCGGTGTGCTCCGGATGGCCGGCGGCGGTACGGGTGCGGCGGGTCACGGCACGGATGCGGGCGATCAGCTCCCGCATGCTGAAAGGTTTCGCCAGATAGTCGTCGGCGCCCATCTCCAGGCCCACCACCCGGTCCGCCTCCTCGCCGCGGGCGGTCAGCATGATGATCGGCACGTGCGAGACCTGCCGGATCCGGCGGCAGACGTCGATGCCGTCCATGTCCGGCAGGCCCAGGTCCAGCAGCACGATGTCGCCGAACGGCCCGGCGAGCGCGGCCCCGCCCGTCGCCACCCGTCCGACCGTCAGCCCGTAGCGGGCGAGCCCCTCCGCCAGTGGTTCGGCGATCGACGCGTCGTCCTCGATGAGCAGCACCCGCATGAGTCGTATCCGTCCTTCCGGTCCACGCCGCGGCACGACGCACCACACACGGCACCGCGGCACGACGCACCGCGGCACGACGCACCGCGCGCCGCGACGCCCGGACCGCACCGGCGCGGCGGTCACGCCCCGCACGGCACACCCCGCACGTCACAACACGACACGGCACACCCCGCACTTCCCGCGGCACACTGCGCACCGCGCAGCGCGGCGGGCGGATGGAGCGCAACACACTGCCGCGCTCCGCACGGCGCACTTCACGGACGCACACGACGCGCACCGCTCCGCGCGGGGCGTACGGGCGCGACGTGCGCAGGTCCGCACGCGTCACGCCAACCGCCCCTCCCCGCACTGCCTTTCGGGATTCGCACCGTACAACAGGACGGGCCGCGGGACGCCGTTCCTCCGGCCCATCGAGCGATAGCTCACAGAATCGCGCCGGAACAAAACTGGGCGGCCGCTGGCCGCGTATTAACCAAACGCTTCCCCGCGTCTGGCAGACGGCTTCCTAGTGTCGTCCGGACAGCCCGCGGGCACCGTGCCGCCACCACGTGGCACGTCGCCGTCCCGCGGCGTCCGTCGACCAGGAGGACACCATGCAGGCCCTTCTCGACCACGCCCGTTCCTTCCACCGGCAGGTGGCCGACGCCGGCGACACCTACCGTCGCCTCGCCGACGGGCAGTCCCCGCAGGCGCTCGTCATCAGCTGCTCGGACAGCCGGGTCGTACCCGCGCACATCACCGGCGCGCGTCCCGGTCAGATCTTCGAGCTCCGCAACGCGGGCAACATCGTCCCGCCCCGCTGGGCGGCCGACGCGTCCGGCGAGATGGCCACCATCGAGTACGCGCTCGACGTGCTCGGCATCCGGGACGTCGTCGTCTGCGGCCACTCCCACTGCGGGGCGATGAGCGCCCTCGCCTCGGGGCGCGACCTCTCGCTCCTGCCCGGCGTCGAGGCGTGGCTCTCGCTCGTCCGCCCCGTGCTGGCCCACCGGGCCGACGGCGACGGCGACGGCGACCCTCTGGAACGGCTGGTGCAGCTCAACGTCGTGCACCAGCTGGCGACGCTGGGCTCGTACCCCGTCGTCCGCCGCCTCCTGGACGGCGACGACCTGCGGCTCCACGGCTGGTACTACCGCGTCGACACCGGAGTCCTCCACGAGCTGGGCGAGGACGGCGCGTTCGCGCCCCACTGACCCGCCGGCCCGAGCCCTCCCGCAAGGAGTCCCCCACATGTCCTCCCCGTCCCCGACCCGGCCGCGGGCCCGCCACGCACGCCCCGCGGGCCGCTCCGGACCCCGCAGCGCGACCGGCCCCGCCGCCCCCACCGGCCCCGCCACCACCGCCCCCTCCGGCCCCGCCACCCCCGCGCCGCCGAAATCGGCCCCGGGCCTCGCGGCCGAACTGCGCGGCGCCCACCTCGGCACCGAGATCACCGCCTCGTTCGTCGTGTTCCTGGTAGCCCTGCCCCTGTGCATCGGTGTCGCCGTCGCGTCCGGGGCGCCGCCCGAACTGGGCATCGTCTCCGGCATCGTGGGCGGCCTGGTGGTGGGCCTGATGCGCGGCAGCGCCCTCCAGGTCAGCGGCCCCGCCGCCGGCCTCGCGGCGCTGGTCGCCGACGCCGTACTGGACCACGGCCTGGCCATGCTCGGCCTCATCGTCCTGGTCAGCGGCCTCCTCCAGATCGGCCTCGCGCTGATCCGGCTGGGCCGGATGTTCCAGGCCATCTCGGTGGCGGTCGTGCAGGGCATGCTCGCGGGCATCGGCCTGCCCCTGATGATCGGCCAGTCGTACGTCCTCGCCGACGCCAAGGCGCCGGGCACCCCCGTGGAGAACCTGCTGGGGCTGCCGCGCCTGGTCGTCACCACCTTCGCCACGCCGGACGCGCTCGTCGCCGCCGCCCTCGGCACGGTGACCGTCGTCCTGAGCTTCCTCTGGAAGAAGGTGCCCGGGCCGGTCAACCGGGTGCCCGCCGCGCTCGTCGCGGTCGTCCTGGGCATGGCCGTCGCCGCCCTGCCCGGCGTCGGCATCAGGACCCTCCAGGTCGGCGACCTGCTCGGTTCCGTCCACCTGCCCGGACCGGCGCAGCTCGCGGGGCTCGCCGACCCGGCGGTCATCGCCACGATCCTCACCTTCACCGTGATCGCCTCGGCGGAGAGCCTGTTCACCGCCGCCGCCGTCGACCGCATGCACTCCGGGCCGCGCACCCGCTACAACATGGAGCTGTTCTCGCAGGGTGTCGGCAACACCGTCTGCGGCGTCCTGGGCGCCCTGCCCATGACGGCCGTCGTCGCCCGCAGTTCCGCCAACGTCCAGGCCGGAGCGCGCACCCGCCTCTCGCGCACGCTGCACGGACTGTGGCTCCTGGCCTTCGCGCTCCTGCTGCCCGGACTGCTCGCGCTGATACCGGTCACCGTCCTCGCGGGCGTCCTGGTGCACAGCGGCTGGAAGCTGTTCGCCCCGGAGCAGTTCCGGCTGCTCTGGCGCCAGGACCGCGGCGAAGCCGTCGTCATGGGCGTCACCACGCTCGCCATCTTCGGTACGGCTCTGCTGGAAGGCGTACTGATCGGCCTGGCGGCGGGAACCCTGCTCGCGGTGCTGCGCATGTCGCGCACCACCGTGCGGCAGACCAGCGACGGGGAGACGGCCGTGCTCACCCTGGCCGGCAGCGCCACCTTCGTACGGCTGCCGCAGCTGACGGAGGCCCTGGAGCGTCTGGCGGCCGCCGGAACGCCCCGGGTCCGCGTGGACCTGACGGCCCTCACCCACCTGGACCACGCCTGCCGGACACGGATCGACGAGTTCGTCGACCAGCAGCGCAGGACCGGGACGGTACGCGTCGAACTGCTGCCGCCGGATCCTTCCACGTCCCCGCCCGCCGCCGCGTCCCCGCTCCCGCGGCCGGACCGGGTCGCCGGCATCCCGGTGCCGCCCCCGGCCGGCGACGGCGACCGCACGGGCGACGGGTTCGCCTGGTTCGCCGACCCGCGCCGCTGAAGCGACTACCGTCGCCGAGCCCGCGGCCGGCGGCCCGGCGCCCGCCACCCGTACCGCCTTCCGCCACCCGCCCGGCCTCCGCCCCTCGGGCAGTCACCCGTCCGGCCGGGACGGGTGGCCCGGCCGGATCCGCGGCGGCAAGCTGGCGTCTCCGCGTACGGAGCGGCAGCAGGTCCTGCTGGTATCGCCGGTGTCGGGAGAGTCACGTGCGGGTCGCCATCATTGGTCAGGGCTATGTCGGTGTGACCGGGGCAGTGGCCCTCGCCCGGCAGGGGCATCAGGTGACGGGAATCGAACGCGAGCCGGCCCGGCTGGCGGCCCTGGAGGCGGGCCGTACGCCGGTGTCGGAGCCGGGGCTCCAGGACGAACTCTCCCTGGCCAGGGAGACCGGCCGGCTCTCCTTCTCGTCCGACCTGGCGCACAGCCACCTCAGGCAGCCCTACGACGTCGTCCTGATCACCGTGGGCACTCCGCCCGGCGAGACGGGGGCGGCGGACCTCTCGCAGGTCACGTCCGCCCTCGCGGAGGTGGCGGCCCTGCTGCCGCCGCCGGCCGTGGTGCTGAAGTCGACGGTGCCGCCCGGCAGCAGCGCCCGGCTCCTCCAGGCCCATCCGCAGCTGCGCGACCGCTACGCGTACAACCCCGAGTTCCTCAACCAGGGCAGCGCGCTCGACGACTGGACCGCCCCGGCCCGGACGGTGGTGGGCCTGTGGTCGCGGGACCCCCTGCCGGTGCTGCACGAGCTGTACGGGGCGCTGACGTGCCCCTGGGTGGTGACGACGCCCGACACCGCGGAAATGATCAAGTACGCCAGCAACACCTTCCTCGCCATGAAGATCAGCTTCGCGAACGAGTGCGCCCGGCTCTGCGCCGCCCCGGACCTCGACATCGACAAGGTGATGCAGGGCGTGGGCCTCGACCCGCGGATCGGGCACGCCTTCCTCCAGCCGGGGCTCGGCTTCGGGGACTCGTGCCTCCCCAAGGACACCGCTGCGCTGGCGCACTGGGCGGCCGGCCGGGGCGTGGACACGCCGCTGCTCGACGCGACCATCGCCGTCAACCGCGCGCAGCCCGGGCTGGTGCGCGACGTCCTGCGCGAGGAGCTGGGCGAGCAGCTGGCCGGCTGCGACATCGCCGTGCTGGGCGTCCGCTACGAGCCGTGGAGCGACGACCTGCGGGCCGCGCCCAGCCGCGTCCTGATCCCCCGGCTGGTCGCCGAGGCGGGGGCCGTCCGCGTCTGGGACCCGGCCGTCGGCGCCGAGCACATGCGGCAGCTCTTCCCCGGCGCCCGGCCCTGTACGGACCTGAAGTCGGCCGTCCAGGGCGCCCGGGCGGCGGTCGTCCTCACGGAGTGGCCCGAGACCATCGAGGCCGACTGGTCCCTGCTGGCGGCCGGCATGGCACCGCCCGCGGTGGTGGTCGACGGCAAGAACTGCCTGCTGCCCGAGCGGCTGACGGGGCTCCCACTGACCTACCGCGGCATCGGCAACCGGCTCCCGGACCGGGTCGGTGCCCCCGCCGGGGCGCCGCGCCCCGCGCCGAGCGCGTAGGCACGGCGACCCGCCGGCCCGCGCGCCGGGTCAGCCGGCGGCCGGTGCGCCCCGGCGCACGGTGATGGCGTTGACCCGGATCGCGTACGGCGCGGTGTCCTCGACCGTAAGGGCGCGGACGGCGTCCGGGCCCAGGCCGACGGTCACGTCGGCGCACAGGGCGACCGAGTGCACGGCGTCCCCGGTCTCGTCGTCCTGGAGGGCGAACAGCAGGTTGTAGTAGTAGCTCGTGCGGTCCGGCTCCTCCCGGTGGAAGGAGAGGTGGGTGCCGGTCTGCCCGTACAGGCCCACGAAGGCGTCGGTGAGCGCCCGTTCGGTCCTGTCCCAGAAGGCGGGGTTGGCGAAGGGCTGCGGAAGGGCCTGGCGTACGGCCTCCCGGAGGGAGAGGACCATCACGCTCACCGGAGCGGTCTCCTGGAGGCCCCAGCCGCGGAGGATCTTCACGGTGGTGCTGTCGGGGATGGCCTTCGCCGCCCGGCTGATCTCGCCGAAGTCGAAGTCCACCGTCGCGGGGGCGATCGCGTGCTGGAACCGGGCCTCGATGCCGCGTGCCTGCTCCATGAAGGACGGCCCCACCTCGAAGACCGGCCGGAAGGTCGTCCTGTCCGTGGCGATCGGGTCAACCATGGCTGCTCCTGGTACGTCGGAAGTGATCGCGCCCGGTCGGTCAGTATGCCGCCCGTCCGCCCGCGCCCCCGCGGGTGTCCGCACCGCAAGACGACCACCCGGGGTGTCAGCCCGTCAGCCGGCGCGGCAGCCACCGCAGCTGGACGGCCTGCTGGAAGGACTCGCCGCCCTCGTGGTCGTTGAAGTCGTAGATCTCGATCGCCTTGTCCTCGTGCGCGTAGGCGTTGAACGCCGCGAACACCGTCGAGGGCGGGCACGTCAGGTCCTCCAGGGCGGTGGAGAACAGCGCGGGCGCCGAGCCGCGCGCCGCGAAGTGCACGCCGTCGAAGTAGGCGAGGGTCCGAGCGACCTGCTCGGCGCGGCCCCGGTGCGTCCTGAGGTACGTGGCGATCTCCCGGTACGGGGCGCGGTCGGTGAGCGTCACCGCCCGGGGGAAGTCGCACAGGAACGGCACGTCGGGCGCGACGGCCACCAGGTCCGGCACCAGCCCGCCGACGGCCAGGGCGATCCCGCCGCCCTGGCTGATGCCGACGGCCGCGGTGCGCGAGGCGTCGGTCAGCGGATGCGAGCGGGCGGCCTCGACGGCGCGCACGGCGTCGGTGAACAGCCGCCGGTAGTAGTACGCGTACAGGTCCTCCACGCCGCGTGTCATGAAGCCCGGGTACGCGGGCCCGCTGCCCACCGGGTCGGGGGTGTCCCCGCCGGCCCAGCCGCTGCCCTGGCCGCGGGTGTCCATCACGGAGTGCGCGAACCCGGCCGACGCCCAGAGCAGGTGCGTGTGCGGGAGGCCGCGCCCGCCCCCGTAGCCCAGGAACTCGACGACGACCGGCAGCGGCTCCCGGGTGCCGGCGGGCAGGACGAGCCACCCCTTGACGGGGTGGCCGCCGAAGCCCGCGAAGGTGACGTCGTACACGTCGACGGTGGTGAGGGCGGTGTCCATCCGTGCGAACCGGGCGCCGAGTTCGTGGGAGCGGGCCTCGTCGAGGGTCTTGGCCCAGAAGGCGTCGAAGTCCTCCGGCTCGCGCGACGTGCTGCGGTAGGTACGGAGCTGGTCGAGGGGCAGGTCGAAGTGCGGCATGGAGGCACCACCGTGCTCGTGGTCGGGGACATGGTGAGCACACGCTAGCCGCCGGTACATGGTCGTTGAAGGTTGTCATGCACCTTGCAAGTGCGGAGTCCGACCTGCTATCCATCCGTCAGGAAAGTTTCCTTCCAGTCTCAACTCCCGTCAACGCATCGGAGCCCCCACATGAGACCGGCACGGATCAGGACACGACCCCCCGCCCCCCTCGGCACCCTCTTCGCCGCGCTCCTCGTCACCCTCGCGGCACTCACGGCGCAGGCCCTCCCCGCCACCGCCGCCACCGCCGCCGCTCCCGGCGCGGATCATGGAGCCGTGAACACCTCGCCCACCCCCGCCGCCGCGACCCCCGTCGCCGTCAACGGCCGGCTCAAGGTCTGCGGCACCCGACTGTGCAACCAGCACGGCACCCCAGTGCAACTGCGCGGCATGTCCACGCACGGCCTCCAGTGGTACCGCCAGTGCGTCACCGGCGGCTCGCTCGACGCCCTGGCCACCGACTGGAGGGCGGACGTCCTGCGCATCTCCATGTACGTCCAGGAGGGCGGCTACGAGACCGACCCGCGCGGCTACACCGACCTGGTGCACTCCGTCATCGAACGGGCCACCGCCCGCGGCATGTACGCCGTCGTCGACTGGCACATGCTCACCCCCGGCGACCCCCACCACAACCTGAGCCGCGCCAAGACCTTCTTCTCCGAGATCGCCCGCCGCCACGGCGACAAGAAGAACCTGCTGTACGAGATCGCCAACGAACCCAGCGGCGTCGCCTGGTCCCGCATCAGGAGCTACGCCGAGGAACTGATCCCCGTCATCCGGGCCGAGGACCCCCGCACCCCGATCCTCGTCGGCACGCGCGCGTGGTCCTCGTTCGGCGTCTCGGAGGGCTCGGACGAGACCGAGGTCGTCAACGCCCCGGTGCGCGCCTCCAACATCATGTACACCTTCCACTTCTACGCCGCCTCGCACCGCGAGGAGTACCTCGCCACCCTCTCCCGGGCGGCGGACCGGCTCCCGGTGTTCGTGACCGAGTTCGGCACCCAGGACTACGCCGGCGAAGGCGCCGACGACTTCGCGATGGCCCAGCGCTACCTCGACCTCATGGCCCGGAAGCGGATCAGCTGGGTCAACTGGAACTTCTCCGACGACCACCGCTCCGGCGCCGTCTTCACCCCCGGCACCTGCGCGAACAACGGCCCCTGGGCCGGCACCGGTTCGCTGAAGCCGGCCGGCGTCTGGATCCGTGACCGCATCAGGTCCTGAGCCGCGCCCCGCACCACCCGGCCGCCCGCCGGCGGGTACCACCCGCACCTCGCCCGGCTGCCTGCCGGCAGGGGGCCTGCACTGGTCATCCGTGGTGCCACCCCGCAGAATGCCGGGCGTGACGACCGAACACGAACGAGGACTGGCCCGGCGCGGGCCGAGGTCCAGGTCTTCCACGACGAGGGCGGCTCCACCGAGACCGCCCACATCCTCGCCCTCCTCGCGGCGGCCGACAGGCGGCGTCATGTGCGGGAGGTGATCAACCCCGCCCTGGAGCGGAACGCGGTCGTGCTCTGCGACCGGTACGTGTACGCCACCTTCGGTGTGTTCGTGCACCGCGGCGTCGACTTCCGGTTCCTGGCGACCATCAACGAAGGAATCCCGCGCCCCGATCACGCCTTCTACCTGAAGCTGCCCACCGACGAACTGCTGCGGCGCCTCCGGGAGCGCGACGGCGACCGCCTGAAGCACGAGGAGAGGTCCGCCGAGCGGGTCGAGTCCATCACCCGTACGTACGAGGAACTCGGCAGTGAACTGGTCCACATCGACGGCACCACCCCCCGGGAGGGCGTGACCGCGGAGATCCTGCGCCACATGAAGGGGTCCCTGGGCGGCTGAACCCGCCGCGTCCCCGGACGTCGCGTGAGCCGCCCCGGCGGGGGAGGCCGCCGTATTCTGCCGCCATGACCGATCACGTGAACGACCAGCTCCAGCCGATGCCCGACGACTGGCGGCGTGCGCTCGCCGTGGTGGCACATCCGGACGACCTCGAGTACGGGTGTGCCGCCGCGGTGGCGTCCTGGACGGACGGCGGTCGCGAGGTCGCCTACCTCCTCGCGACCCGGGGCGAGGCGGGCATCGACACCCTCGACCCCGCCACGTGCGGACCGCTGCGCGAGCGGGAGCAGCGGGCCGGCGCGGCGGTGGTCGGCGTCACGGAGGTGGAGTTCCTCGACCACCGGGACGGTGTCGTCGAGTACGGCCTCGGGCTGCGCCGGGACATCGCCGCCGCCATCCGGCGCCACCGCCCCGAGCTCGTCATCACGCTCAACCACCGGGACACCTGGGGCTCGACGGTCTGGAACACCCCCGACCACGTGGCCGTCGGGCGGGCGACCCTCGACGCGGCCGGTGACGCCGGGAACCGCTGGATCTTCCCCGAACTCGTCGAGCAGGGCCTCGAACCCTGGGACGGCGTGCGCTGGGTGGCGGTCGCGGGATCGTCGTCGCCGACGCACGCCGTCGACGCGACGCCCGGCATGGAGCGCGCCATCAGGTCGCTGCTGGAGCACCGCACCTACATCGAGGTGCTGACCGACCAGGACCCGGAGGAGTACTGCCGTACCTTCCTCACCGCCAACGCCGAGGCCGCCGCCGCACGGTTCGGCGGGCGGCCGGCGGTGACGTTCGAGGTGTTCAGCCGCTGACGAGCCGGTCGACGGCCGCGGTGCCGGAGGAGGTGTACCCCCGGGCCATCGCCATGGGCCCCACCACCGGGACGGCGGCCGGTGACGTGCCGGCGGTCAGCGGGGCCGGGACGAGCGGCTGCGCGGGCAGCGGCACGGGCATGGGCGCCGGTGTCTGCACCTGCGCCTGGGCCTGTGGCGCGAGCTGCGGCGGCGCCATCACCGGTACGGACGCGGGCACGAGCTGCAGTCCGTGCGGTGCGCCCGCGCCCGGCGCCGCCGCCGCGAGGGGCGGGAGCGCCGGCGCGGCCACCGGCGCCGGCTGCGCCGGGCCGCCGTACAGCACCCGCTCCAGGGCCGACACCAGCTGGCGCACCTCGTGCGGAGGGCGCACGACCAGCCGCAGGAACCGGCTGGAGCTGCCCACCTTGTTGCCGCACTCCCGCACCAGCACCGAATGTTCGGTGAACAACCGGTCGCGCAGGACCGCCCCGTCCACGCCCACCGGGAGCCGTACGTACACGAAGTTGCCCTGCGAGGGGTAGACGGTCAGTCCGGGCAGCGCCGAGAGGCAGGCGGTCATCTCCTGCCGGTCCTGCCGGGCGCGGCGCAGGCTCTCCTCGTACTCCGGGCGGTGGTCCCTCAGCATGAACACCACCGCCTCGGCGAAGGAGTTGAGGTTCCACTTGGGCAGCATGGAGCGGACCCGCCCGGCCAGCGCGGGGTTGGCGACCAGGTAGCCGAAGCGCACGCCGTGCAGACCGAAGTTCTTGCCGAGGCTGCGCAGCACCAGCACATGCGGCCGGAGCACGGCCTCCTCGACGATGCTCGTCCCCGCGGCGGCGTCGGAGAACTCGAGGAACGACTCGTCGACCACCACCAGGTCCAGGTCCTGGAGGGCGTCGCACAGCTCCAGCACCTGGTCCTTGGAGAGCAGGCCGCCGTCGGGGTTGTTGGGGTTGCAGATGACCGCCGTGCGGGAGCGCCGGGAGCGGACGAACCGTACGAACGCCTCCGGGTCGAGCCGGAAGCCGTGGGCCTCCGGCAGCAGCATCATGTCGACGCGCTTGCCCGTCTCCATCGGCTGGTCGGTCCACCGGCCGAACGTCGGGACCGGCACGGCGAGCGACTCCCTGACCAGCAGGTGGTCGATCCAGGTGATCAGCTCGGTGGAGCCGTTCCCCATCGCGACGGTCTGCGGATTGAGCCCCAGGGTCTGGCACAGTTCGGCGGTGATGGTCTCCGCGCTGCTCGGGTAGTAGGTGAGGATCTCTCTGAGACGTCCGCCCAGCTGCTCGAACATCGCCGGTGTGGGGAAATAGGGGTTGCAGGGGATGCAGAAGTCGGTGATCCGGCCCGGCGCCCCGCCGCCCCCGCCCCCGCCCGCGCCGCGCGCCCGGTCCAGCATGGCGATCGAGGGACTGTGCGCGGTGGACGCCCGGAACAGCGTGGTGATGTCGCCGGCCATGGATCTGCCCTCCCTGCCCGAGGAAGACCCGCACGGGGGAGTGCGGGCCGCCGATCCATACGGATGGGCGCGGGATGCCGTTCAACCGGCTGCGGCCCCGGACCGCCCGCCAGGCGTCCCGCCCGTGCCATGCGGCCCCCGGTCCCGTACCCCGCACACGTCCCGCCCGTGCGAGCCGGGCCCCGGTCCTGTACCCCGCACGGGTCCCTTCCCACCTCCGCCCAGCCCGCGCGTACGCCCCCGCCCGACCCGCCCGTACGCCGGTCCGCGCCCCGCGCCGGCCACCCGTGTGCGCCGCCCCGGACCGCCGGACCGCCGGACCGCCCACCAACCCCCGGCCCGGCCTCGCCAAGCCCTCCGGTCCGCCTGCCGGCCCGCGCGCCGCGCCGGCCACCCGTAGGCGCCGTCCCCCGGCCCGCGTGCCGGTCCGGTGTTCCGTCGATGTCCGGTCGATGTCCCGAAGGATGTTCCCTCCGGGCAAGCGACCGCTTAGTATGCGACGCGTGTGACCCAGCGCGGTACTGCCCGACACCTTGTGGAGGCCCTCGATGCAGGCATGGCGAGTACACCGGAACGGCGAGCCGGGCGAGGTGATGCGACGCGAGGAGGTGGACCGGCCCACGCCCGGGGACGGGCAGCTCCTGCTGAAGGTCCGGGCGGCGAACGTCAACTTCCCCGACGCGCTGCTGTGCCGGGGGCACTACCAGGTGCGGCCGCCGCTGCCGTTCACCCCCGGCGTGGAGGTCTGCGGAGAGACCGAGGACGGCCGGCGCGTGATCGCCACGCCGTCGCTGCCCCACGGCGGGCTCGCGGAGTACGTCGTCGCCGACCGCGCCGCGGTCCTCCCCGCGCCCGACGCGCTGGACGACGCCGAGGCCGCCGCCCTGCACATCGGCTACCAGACCGGCTGGTTCGGGCTGCACCGCCGGGCCGCCCTCCGGGAGGGCGAGACGCTTCTCGTGCACGCCGCGGCGGGCGGTGTCGGCAGCGCGGCCGTCCAGCTCGGCAAGGCCGCCGGGGCGAAGGTCGTCGGGGTCGTCGGCGGCGCCGAGAAGGCCGCCGTCGCCCGTGATCTGGGCTGCGACGCCGTCATCGACCGGCACGGCGACGACGTCGTCGCGGCCGTCAAGGAGTTCACCGGCGGCCGGGGCGCCGACGTGGTCTACGACCCGGTCGGCGGCGACGCGTACGCCAAGTCCGCCAAGTGCGTGGCCTTCGAGGGCCGGATCGTGGTCGTCGGCTTCGCCAGCGGCGACATCCCCGCACCCGCCCTCAACCACGCCCTGGTCAAGAACTACACGATCATGGGCCTGCACTGGGGCCTGTACAACCAGAAGGACCCCGAGGCGATCCGCCGCTGCCACGACCTCCTCACCGAGTACGCGGCCAAGGGCCTGATCAAGCCCCTGATCGGCGACCGGGTCGCCTTCGAGGACGCGGCGGCCGCCGTGCAGCGGGTCGCCGACGGCACGACGACGGGCCGGCTCGTCGTCCTCCCGCCCGCCACGGAAGGAGCCGCACGATGACCGACGCCACCGAACTGCGCCGCCGCACCCAGGAGTTGCTGGCCGCGCACCCGCCCGCCTCCACCGGCCGCACCGCCTTCCTGGAGGCCCGCTTCGACGCCGGCCTGGCCTGGGTCCACTACCCCGCGGGTCTCGGCGGCCTCGACGCCCCCCGCTCCCTCCAGGCCGTCGTGGACGCCGAGCTGGCCGCCGCCGGCGCCCCCGACAACGACCCGCGCCGCATCGGCATCGGCCTCGGCATGGCGGCCCCGACGATCCTCGCGTACGGCACCGAGGAGCAGAAGCGGCGGTTCCTGCGACCCCTGTGGGTGGGGCAGGAGGTGTGGTGCCAGCTGTTCAGCGAGCCCGGCGCCGGCTCCGACCTCGCCGCGCTCGGCACCCGCGCCGTGCGCGACGGCGACACCTGGGTCGTCAACGGCCAGAAGGTGTGGACGTCCAGCGCCCACGTCGCCCGCTGGGCCATCCTCATCGCCCGCACCGACCCCGACGTGCCCAAACACCGGGGCATCACGTACTTCCTGTGCGACATGACCGACCCGGGCGTCGAGGTCCGGCCGCTGCGACAGATCACCGGCGAGGCGGAGTTCAACGAGGTCTTCCTCACCGACGTCCGCATCCCCGACGCCCACCGCCTCGGCGAGGTCGGCGACGGCTGGAAGGTCGCCCAGACCACGCTGAACAACGAGCGGGTCGCCATCGGCGGCGCCCGCATCCCGCGCGAGGGCGGCATGATCGGGACCGTCTCCCGGACCTGGCGCGAACGCCCCGAGCTGCGCACGCACGACCTCCACCAGCGCCTGCTCGACCTGTGGGTGGACGCCGAGGTCGCCCGGATGACCGGCGAGCGGCTGCGCCAGCAGCTCGTCGCGGGCCAGCCCGGCCCCGAGGGCAGCGGCATGAAGCTCGCGTTCGCCCGCCTCAACCAGGAGATCAGCGGCCTGGAGGTGGAGCTGCTCGGCGAGGAGGGCCTGCTGTACGGGGACTGGACGATGCGCCGTCCCGAGCTGGTCGACTTCACCGGCCGCGACGCCGGCTACCGCTACCTCCGCTCCAAGGGCAACTCCATCGAGGGCGGTACGAGCGAGGTGCTGCTGAACATCGTCGCGGAACGCGTCCTCGGGCTGCCCCCCGAGCCGCGCAACGACAAGGACGTCGCATGGAAGGACCTGGCGCGATGACGGACCTGCTCTACTCCGAGGCCGAGAGCGACCTGCGCGCCGCCGTGCGCTCCCTGCTCGCCGGCCGCGCCGCCCCGGCGGACCTGACCGCACGCGTCGAGGAGGCCGGCGCCCACGACCCGGCCCTCTGGAAGGCGCTCGCCACCGACATCGGGGCCGCCGGCCTCCTCGTCCCCGAGAAGCTGGGCGGCCACGGCGCGTCCCACCGCGAGGCGGCCGTCGTGCTGGAGGAGCTCGGCCGCGCGGTCACCCCGGTCCCGTACCTCACCAGCTCCGTCGTCGCGACCGAGACGCTGCTGGCGGCCGGGGCCGGCGACCTGGCCGGAGAGCTGGCAGCCGGCCGCACCGTCGCGGTGCTCGCCGTCCCGCTGTCGGCCGGGCCCGGTCACGAGCCCGCGGACACCGGGACGGTCACCGGCGTCGCCGACGCCGCCCGCGCCGACGTCCTGCTCGTGGTGCGGCCCGACGGGCTGTACGCGGTCGACGCCGCCGACGCCACCATCGCCCCGCTGACCGCGCTGGACCTGACCCGCCCGCTCGCCACCGTGACCGACAGCGGTGGCGGCACCCGTGTCGCGGACGCCGCCACCGCCCGCACGGCGGTCCGGCGGGGCCTGCTCGCCGGTGCCGGACTGCTCGCCTCCGAGCAGCTCGGGGTGGCCGAGTGGTGCCTGGAGGAGACGGTCCGGCACACCCGCGAGCGCCACCAGTTCAACCGGCCGGTCGGCTCCTTCCAGTCGCTCAAGCACCGGATGGCGCGGCTCTGGCTGGAGGTGGTGAACGCCCGGGCCGCCGCGCGGAGCGCCGCCGACGCGCTCGCCACCGGCAGCCCCGAGGCGCCGCTGGCCGTGGCCGTCGCCCAGGTGTACTGCTCGCGCGTCGCGGTGCACGCGGCGGAGGAGTGCGTCCAGCTGCACGGCGGCATCGGGATGACCTGGGAACACCCGGCGCATCTGTATCTGAAGCGGGCGAAGGCCGACCAGATCGCCCTGGGTTCGGCGGGGCACCACAAGGACACCCTCGCCGGACTGGTCGACCTCCCGGCCCCGGCGTGACCGGGCCGGGGCCCCGCCCGGGGGCGACCGGGTAAGGACCGCAGGAGGCGCACACCCCTCTACATGCTGTTTAATTGCGAATCGCTCGCAACAGCAGTCGATCTTCATCAGTGTACGAGGGGTGTGGAACCATGTCCGCCCGATCCATACGCGGCACGGTCGCCGCCACGCTGGCCGGAACCCTGGCCCTCACGGCGGCGGCCTGCTCGAACCCCGGCGCCCCCGCGCCCGGTTCCGCGGCCCGGGACGGCGCGGTCGTCGGCATCGCGTACGAGCCCGAGTCGCTGAGCCCGCTGCTCGGCTACGGCAAGGACGGCAACTCCAAGATCTTCGACGGGCTGCTCGCGTTCGGCGCCGACATGAAGCTGAAGCCCGCCCTCGCGGTCGCGCTGCCCGAGGTGAGCGCGGACGGCCTCACGTACACGTACAAGCTCCGCAAGGGCGTGACGTTCAGCGACGGCAAGCCCTTCACGGCCAAGGACGTCGTCTTCACCTACCGCACCATCCTCGACAAGAGGACGAACAACGCCTCCAGGACCGAACTGGACGCCCTCGAGGACGTCAGGGCGGCCGGCGACGACACGGTCGTCTTCACCCTCAAGTACCCCTACGCGCCCTTCGCCGAGCGCACCGTCCTCGGCATCGCCCCCGAACACGTCGCGGGGAAGCAGGACGTCAACACCGGGCCCTTCACCACCAGGCCCATCGGCACCGGCCCGTACGTCCTCACCGGCTGGTCCAAGGGCGAGAAGCTCAGCTTCCGGGCCAACCCCCACTACTGGGGCGGCGCGCCGAAGGTCAAGAAGCTCACCATGGCCATCATCAAGGACGACGACGTCCGCGCCACCCGCCTGCGCTCCGGCGACCTCGACGGCGCCATCCTGCCGCCGAACCTCGCCAAGGGCTTCAAGGACGACCGGGCGAAGAAGACCTTCGAGGCCACCACCTACGACTACCGCCTGGTAACCCTCCCCACCCACAACCGGGTCACCGGCGACACCGCCGTCCGCCGCGCCCTCGACGTCGCCGTCGACCGCAGGGCCATGGTCGACCAGATCCTCGAAGGCGCCGGAAAGCCCGCGTACGGCCCCGTCCCCACCGACAGCGAGTGGTTCACCGAGGGCACCGAGCGCCCCCACGACCCCGCCGCGGCCGGGAAGATCCTCGACGACGCCGGCTGGAAGCCCGGCCCCGACGGCATCCGCGCCAAGGACGGCGTCCGCGCCACCTTCCCCCTCTGGTACCTCTCCGGCGACAAGCTCCGCCAGGAACACGCCCTCGCCTACGCCTCCGACGCCAAGAAGGCCGGCATCGACGTCAGGACCCAGGCCGGCACCTGGGAGGTCATCGAACCGCGCATGAAGACCGACGCCGTCCTCGCCGGCGGCGGCTCGCCCGGCGACCCCGACTTCGACCAGTACCTGCTGCTCAAGTCCTCCCTCGGCGGCGACGGCTTCAACAACATGGCGTGGTACGACAACCCGGCCGTCGACAAGGCCCTCGACCAGGGCCGCCGGACCGACGACAAGGCCGCCCGCAAGGCCGCCTACGACACGATCCAGCGCGAACTGGTCAAGAACCCCGGCTACACCTTCCTCACCCACATCGACCACCTGTACGTCCTGAACGACTCCTGGGACGGGCCGGTCACCCAGGTCGAACCGCACGACCACGGCCTCGCCTCCGGCCCCTGGTGGAACGTCGAGGACTGGATCCCCAAGGGCGCCGAGGACACGAAGAAGTGACCGTCGTGAAAACAGGCCGTCGCCTCCCGTGGGCGGCGATGGCCCGGATGGCGGGACGGCGGGCGCTGTTCGCCGTACCCGTGCTCCTCGTGGTGACCTTCGCCGTCTTCGCGGTCGCCGCCGCCTCGCCGTTCGACCCCGTCAAGGCCTACGCCGGCACCGCCGGCCTCACCGCCTCGCAGGAGAACCTCGACCAGCTGCGCGCCAACCTCGGCGTCGACCAGCCCCTCGTGTCCCGCTGGTGGAACTGGCTGACCTCCGCCCTCACCGGCGACCTCGGCGACTCCGGCGTCATGCGCCAGCCCGTCGCCGACGTCATCGGCGAACGCATCGGCTGGTCCGCACTGCTCGCCGCCACCGCCTTCGCCGTGGCCATCCTGCTCGGCACCGCCCTGGGCGTCCTGGCCGCCCGCCGCCGGGGCGGCTGGCTCGACCGCTGCGTCAGCTCCGCCGCGTACACCCTGGAAGCCGCCCCCGCCTTCTGGCTCGGGCTCCTCGCCATCTGGTTCTTCGCCCTGGAACTGGACGTGCTCCCGGCCGGCGGGCTCACCGACACCGCCAGTGAGACCGTCACCTTCGGCCAGGTCGCCTCGCACCTGGTCCTCCCGGCGCTCGTCCTGGGCGTCTCCCAACTGCCCTGGTTCTTCCTGTACGTCCGCCAGGGAGTCGCCGACGCGCTCGACGAGGACCCCGTGCGCGGCGCACGCGCACGCGGCCTCGACGACCGCACCGTGCTCCTCGGCCACGCCCTGCGCTCCGGCATGCTGCCCATGCTCACGCTCATCGGCTCACGCGTGCCCGAACTGATCACCGGCGCCCTGCTCGTCGAGTCCGTCTTCAGCTGGCCCGGCATCGCCGCCGCCACCGTGCAGGCCGCCACCTCGGTCGACTTCCCCCTGCTCGCCGCCCTCACCGTGCTCGCCACGGCGGCGGTGCTGCTCGGCAACCTCCTCTCCGACCTGCTGTACGGACTCGCCGACCCGAGGGTGGGCTTCGATGGCTGACCGAGGGCGCTTCTTTTGGATCAGGCCGGATCGGGGAGCGGGGTCCGGTGCGGGCGGATGCAAGGCGGAGGAAAGAGCCACTGCGGAGCATTGGCGACCGACGACAACGCCGCAGACGCGCGTGCCAGGGCACGCGAGCCCGGCAAGATCCGAAAGAAGCGCCCCAGCCCCCGCATGGCGCTCCCACGGACGCACCCGCCGCTCCACCCGCACCGTCCGGGTCGCGGTCTCCGCCGCCGTCACCGGCGCCGTCGTCCTCGCCGTGCTGCTCGTACCGCCGCTCGTCCAGCTCGACCAGCAGGCCGTCGACCTGTCGCTGAAGCTGCGGCCCCCCTCCTGGGACCACCCCTTCGGCACCGACGACCTCGGCCGCGACCTGCTGCTGCGGTGCGTCTACGGCCTGCGCGTCTCGCTCCTGGTCGGCCTCGTCGCCGCACTCGTCGCCACCGTCATCGGCACGGCCGTCGGCGCGGCGGCCGCCGCCTTCGGCGGCTGGACCGACCGGCTCGTCATGCGGCTCGTCGACACCTTCTCGTCCGTGCCCCACCTGCTGCTCGGCATCTTCGTCGTGGCGATGTTCCGCCCCGGCGTCTGGCCCGTCATCGTGTCCGTCGCGCTCACGCACTGGCTGTCCACCGCCCGGATCGTCCGCTCCGAGGTGCTGTCGCTGCGCTCCCGCCCCTACGTCGACGCGGCGATCTCCGGCGGGGCGTCCCGGTGGCGGGTGACGGTCCGCCACCTGCTCCCGGCGGTGCTCCCGCAGGCCGGCCTCGCGGCGGTGCTGATGGTGCCGCACGCCATGTGGCACGAGTCCGCCCTGTCCTTCCTGGGCCTGGGGCTCCCCGCCCACCAGGCGAGCCTCGGCAACCTCGTGCAGACGGCGCGCGGCTCGCTGCTCGCCGGCGACTGGTGGCCCACGCTCTTCCCCGGCCTGTTCCTGATCATCCCGACGCTCGCCGTCGCGGGCCTCGCCGGCGCCTGGCGGGAACGGATCAACCCGCGCCGCCGATCGGAGCTGATGCTGTGACGCCCGTGCTGTCCGTCCGGGACCTGTCCGTACGCTTCCGCATGCGCGGCGGCCGCCACATCGCCGCCGTCGGCGGCGCGAGCTTCGACCTCGCGGCGGGGGAGTGCCTCGCGCTCGTCGGCGAGAGCGGCTGCGGCAAGTCCGTCCTCGCCTCCGCGCTGCTCGGCCTCCTGCCCGGCAACGCCCAGACCTCCGGTACGGCGGTGATCGACGGCATCGACCTCCTCGCCGCCGACGAGCGCACCCTCGCCCGGACGGTACGGGGCCGGCGCATCGGACTCGTCCCGCAGTCCCCGGCCGCCCACCTCACCCCCGTACGCACCGTCCGCGCCCAGCTCCAGGAGACACTGCGCGAACTGTCCGGCACACCCCGCGCCGAGCTGCGCGCGGCGGCCGTCGCCGCGGCGGAACGCGCCGCCTTCCCGCCCGGCCTGCTCGACCACTACCCCCACGAGCTGTCCGGCGGCCAGGCCCAGCGCGCCGCCACCGCCCTCGCCCTCGTCGGCGACGCCCCGCTGCTGCTCGCCGACGAACCGACCACCGGCCTCGACCGCGACCTCGTCGACCGCACGGCCGACGAACTGCGCCGCCACGCCGACGGCGGCCGCGCCCTGCTGCTGATCACCCACGACCTGGCCGCCGCCGAGCGGATCGCCGACCGGGTCGCCGTGATGTACGCCGGGCGGATCGTCGAGCTGACCGGCGCCACCCGCTTCTTCGGCGCCCCCGGACCCCGCCACCCCTACGCCCGGGGACTCCTCGCCGCCCTCCCCGAACGGGACTTCACCCCCATCGAAGGCATGCCGCCCGAGCTGGGTGCCCTCCCCGACGGGTGCGCCTTCGCCCCGCGCTGCGACCGCGCGGACGACGCCTGCCGGGCGGTGCCGCCCCTCCGGGACGGCGTCGCCTGCCACCACGCCGAGGAGGCGGCCCGTGCTTGAACTCGACACCGTCACCGCAGGCTACGACCCCCGCACCCCCGTCTTCCGCGGCGCCTCCCTGACCATCGCCCCCGGCGAGGCCGTCGGGCTCCTCGGCCCCAGCGGCTGCGGAAAGTCGACCCTCGCCAGGGTCGCCGCCCTGCTGCACCGCCCCGACGCCGGCCGGGTCGCCGTGGACGGCCGGGAGGTACGCGGCTGGCGCCACCGCGCCCCGCGCGACCTGCGCACCGCCATCGGCGTCGTGTTCCAGCAGCCCCGCATGTCCGCCGACCCGCGGCTGCGGCTGCGCGACCTGATCGCCGAACCGCTGCGGGCGACCGGCCGGCGCGCCGAGGCCGACGAACGGGTGGCTGAACTGGCGCGGACGGCCGGCCTCACCGGCGACCTCCTCGGCCGGCGCCCGCACGAGGTCAGCGACGGCCAGCTGCAGCGCGCCTGCCTGGCCCGCGCCCTGGTGCTGCGCCCCCGCTGGCTGGTCTGCGACGAGATGACCGCGATGCTCGACGCGTCGACCACCGCCGCCCTGGTCGCCGTGGTCGAGGCGTACCGGCGCGAGCACGGCGCGGGCCTCCTCGCCGTGGGCCACGACCGCGTGCTGCTGGAACGCTGGTGCGACCGGACGGAGGAGTGGGCCGACTGCGTCCGCACGGCCTGACGGGCCGCCGGTGCCACCACGCCACGCCCCGGTCTTCCCGCATGCGCCCCGCCATCACGGGCAGGAGGACCCCGGCGGACCGGGGCGGCGGCCGGTCGAGCCGGTCGAGTGCCCCCGCGGGGCGTCACCCCACGGGTGACGCGGGGTGTGGTCCGCACCGCCGGGGGCAGGCGCGACCGTATGACCGAGACGTTCAAGCCCGGCGCGTGGGCGACCGACGACCCGCGCGACGAGCCGGCGCGGCTGCGCGACCAGATCCGCCACCTGCGGGCCCAGGCCCGCAACCGGCCCCTGATCGCGGAGGCGCAGGGCATCCTCAGGGAGCGGTACCGGCTGCCCGACGCCGAGGCGGCGTTCGCGCTGCTCCAGCTCGCCTCACAACGTCACAACGTACGGCTGCGCACCCTCGCCCAGGCCGTCGTCCGGCTGGAACGGCCCGAGGACGGGGACGGCCCGTGGTTCCCCGGCCGCATGCGGCACCCCGCCCCCGCGCTGGAATCGCTGGCCATCGACGACGCCTCCCACGCCCACCGCGGCGCCGTGCTGAAGGCGGCCCTGTCCCAGACCCTGGCGATCACCACCACCCACATGGGCAACGTGCAGATCGGGGACGACACCGCGGGCGGGCTGTGGATGGAGAAGCACGCCGGGCTCAGCGACGACTTCGTGGACTTCTTCGGCTTCGTCGGCCAGGAGGGGACCTCCTGCGCGCAGGCGGCCCAGCAGGTGACGCAGGTGACCGTGCGGGACGTCGCGACGGACCCGGTGTTCACCGAGGACGCGCGCCGGACGATCCTGGAGGCGGGCAGCCGCGCCGCCCACAGCGTGCCCCTGGTCGCCGGCGGGCGCTGCGTGGGCATGGTCTCCGCCCACTTCGAGCGACCCATCCGCGACCTCCACGGCGCCCAGCTCCGGGCCCTGGAGCACACCGGCCGCGAAGTCGGCCGCTGGCTCGCCTGGTACGACCGCACGGTCGTCCTCGACGCGCTGGAGGACCTCCACGCCGCGGCCCGCCGCCCCGAGGCGAGGCCCGCCCGCCGGCGCTGACGCCGCGTCGACCGGCGCACCACCGCCCCGCCGGCGACCCGGCCCACGCCGCCCGCTTCCTCCGCGGCCACGACGAGTAACGGGTCACCGCCGGGTTGTACCCGTTCGGCCGACGTGCCGTACGTCCGGACGGCGCCGCCGCTCCGCCAGACTGGCCGCCGAATGCCGCACACCGGGTGCGGCGACTGGCCGAGGAGGGTGACACATGGCCGTATCCATCTCCGTGGTGCTGCTTCTGCTGATCCTGGCGGTGATCTTTCTGCGCAACGGCGGCCTGAAGATCTCCCACGCCCTGGTGTGCGGTCTGCTCGGGTTCTTCCTCGCGAGCACCAGCCTGGCGCCGACCATCTACAACGGCGTCTCCGCCACGGCCGACGTGGTCAGCGGACTGAAGCCCTAGGTCGTGTCCGCAAAGTCTCGGCTGGCCCGCGGCGCCCTGCACGCGCTCCCCCAGAGGGGGGAC
>NZ_LWBU01000044.1 GCF_001646665.1 Streptomyces noursei
TCTACCCCACCACCCACCCCCCCACACCACCGCACAACGCTACCCCCGCCGCCCCGCTCTGCGGAGGGCGCGCCCCCCGCCCCCCCCGCGGCGCCCCCCGCCCCGCCCCCCCCCGGGCGCGCCCCCGCCGCCGCCCCCGGGCGCCACACCGGCCGCCGGGGGCGGGGCCCGCGGGCCCCGGTGCGCGTCCGGGGGGGGGGGGGGCCCGGGGGACGCCGGCGCCCCCGGGGGCGAGGGGGGCGCCCGGGGGGGCAGGGAGGGGGGCGGGTGCCCGGGGGGCGCCGGGCGCGCCCCCCCGGCCCCCCCGGCCCCCGCCCCGCCTGCGGAATCCGACGAGCCCCACATCGCCAACCCCCCGCGCGCCGAGCCCCTCGTGCCCGCCGACAACCCCCCCCCCCCCGCACCCCCCCACGCGGGCCACACCCCCGCCCCCCCCGGCCCGATCCCCCCCCCCGGGCGGCCCGCGCCCCCCCCCCCCCCCGCCCCCCCCCCCCCCCCCGGGGGGGCCCCCCCCCCCCCCCCCGCCCCGGGCCGCCGCAACCGGGGGGGGGGGGGCCGCCCGGCCGCGCGCGCG
>NZ_LWBU01000045.1 GCF_001646665.1 Streptomyces noursei
CGTCCCCGACGACCAGCCGCAGCCGCCCGTCGGCATGGTCGAGCCGGACCCACGCCGACGCCGCCCCGCTGTGCTTGACCACGTTGGTGAGGGCCTCGGCGACGGCGAAGTAGCCGGCCGACTCGACCGGCGCCTGCGGCCGGGCGGGCAGGTCGACGTCGACCCGTACGGGCAGCGGCAGGTCCAGCGCGAGGGCCTGCACGGCGCCGTCCAGGCCGCGCTCGGCGAGGACCGGTCGGGGGGG
>NZ_LWBU01000046.1 GCF_001646665.1 Streptomyces noursei
CCCCCCCTCCCCCCCCTTGCGCCCCGCGCCCCCCCCCCCCCCCCCCCCCCCCCCACGACCCGTCCCCCCGGACCCCCCCCGCCCCCCCCCACCCCCCGGGCCCGCAACAACCACCACCCAGGACACCCCGAGACCACCGACCCCCCCCCATCCCACCGGGCTGAAGGCGCCCCTGCCCACCCCCCCCCCGCCTCCGGTCATCACCAGACCCGCCGGCACCAGCGCGTACGCGGTGATCCGGACGGCGGCGAGGAACTTCCGGCGGTACGCGGTGATCGCCGCGATGCCCAGCCCGGCCGCCGACAAGGCGGAGCAAATCGTCTCGGCAAGCATCCGGTCCTCCTGGCGGGCGCGGGGCGATACGTCCCCTCCCTCCTGCACCGCGAGGCCCCCCCCGGGCCATGGGGTCCACCCGCCCCCCGGGGATCTCCGGGACATCTCCCGGACGCCCTCCTCCCCAAGTCCCGGGTGGGGCGGCGCCCGCCCGGCCGGGGGGCTGCCCCCCCGAAAGACCCCCCCAACCCCCCCCACCCCCCCCCCCCCCCCCACCCCCCCCCCCGGCCCCGCCGCCTCGACCCCCCGCCCCCCCCCCGCGCGGGCGTTCGTGTCGGGGCGCGCCGGCCCCCTCCTCTGGTCCGGGGCACCCCTCTCGCCGGCCTCCGCCCTCTAATGGGGGAGGGTGGCCC
>NZ_LWBU01000047.1 GCF_001646665.1 Streptomyces noursei
TGGCGGAGGGCGGTCGTCAGGTCGTCGCCGTGCTCGTAGCCGACCACGGGCGTGCCGGGCCACCGGCGGGGGAGGGCCGCGAGGCAGCCGGGCCAGGGGGCGGTGCCGAAGACGGTGGACACGCCCAACACGCCCCGGGCGGCGCCCGGCGCGGCACCGCGGGGGGCGACCGCCCCGGCGAAGAGGCGGCCGCCCCGGGCGCGGGCGGCGAGCACGGCGGGGGCCGGGGCGGCGAGGAGGGCGGGGCGGAAGAGGCCCGGGGGTTCTGGTCCGCCGCTCCGGGGGGCGCCCCAGGGCGCCATGGC
>NZ_LWBU01000048.1 GCF_001646665.1 Streptomyces noursei
CGGCTGCGGCTGCTGGCTGTCGGAGGACATCGGGCTCCTGGCGGGCTCGGGGGCTCGGTGGCTCGGGCGTGGCCCCTGGCGGGGGCTGCCGGTTCCGCGGCCGTAGGGGATGTACTGGCGGTGTACTGGCGCGATCACGCAGCGTGAGGCGAGCCTAGGGGGCCTCCGACCGGGCATCGAGGAGGAGCGCAATAGTCGTACCGGCGTGGGGCGCGAGTGGCGGGGGGGGGGGG
>NZ_LWBU01000049.1 GCF_001646665.1 Streptomyces noursei
CCCCCCCCGCCCCGCCCCCCACCGCGCCCGCCGCCCGCGCCCCGGCCGGCAGCATCGCCGCCGGAGCGGTCCCCCCCCGCAGTGCCGCGCCCGGCGCCGCCCGGGGAGGGGTGGGCGTGTCCACCGTCTTCGCCCCCGCCCCCTGGCCCGGCTGCCTCGCGGCCCTCACCCGCCGGTGGCCCGGCACGCCCGTGGTCGGCTACGAGCACGGCGACGACCTGACGACCGCCCTCCGCCACGGCTTCACCACCACCGGCGCCCTCCGGGTGTGGGTC
>NZ_LWBU01000050.1 GCF_001646665.1 Streptomyces noursei
GGGGGGGGGGGGGCGAGGGGGTGGGGAGCGGGGAGGGTGGGTGGGCGGGGGGCGGCGGGGGGCGCGGGGAAGTGGGGGGTGTGGGGGGGGGGAGGAGGGGGGGGGGTGGAGCGGGCGGAGGGGCGCGGGCGGGGAGGGGGGGAGGGGTGGGCGGAGAGGGGCGGGGGGGGGGGGGGGTCGAGGGAGGGGGGGGCGGTGCGGGAGCGGGGAGCGGAGGTGGGGGGAGGGGGGGGGGGAGG
>NZ_LWBU01000051.1 GCF_001646665.1 Streptomyces noursei
GAAGCGGGTGAGGTACGGCAGGTCGACTCTGAACGCGGCGGCCGGCGGCGACAACCTGCCGTCGAAGGACGTGGCGCTGGCGTTCGTGCGGGCCTGTGGCGGCAACGAGCGGACGGTGCGGGAGTGGGACCGGCGCTGGGAGGCCACGAAGGCCCGGCTCGAGCAGGGACGCGCAGGACGCGGCCCGGTCCGCGGCCGAGGAGCGCCCCGCGGCCGGCGAGCGCATCGACGCCGGCGGGGCGCGGACGCGGCCGTTGACGCTGCGCCCGCTCGGTCCGCACGACCCGCGCGCGGTGGGCGGCTTCAGGCTGCTGCGGTTCCTCGGGGCCGGGGCGGTGGGACGCGGCTATCTCGGGGCGAGCCTGGGCGGCCGGCGGGGCGCGGTCCAGGTGATCGGCCGGACGCGGGGGCGGAAC
>NZ_LWBU01000052.1 GCF_001646665.1 Streptomyces noursei
CGAGGCGGGTGGCCCTCAGCGGCCCCCCGACGGCGGTGCGCCGGATGTCGAGCCACCGCCCGGCGTCCCAGCCGGTGCCCTGCCCGAGCACGGCGGCGGGGAACTTCCCCCCGCCGGGGCGCCCGTCCTCCCACGCACCGGGGGACAGGGAGCAGATCACCTTGCGGGCGCGCCGGGGCAGGGCGTCGCCGGTCGACGCGGGGGGGGCGCAGCCGTCGATGGCGTACACCGGCCGGCCCCCCGCCGGGTC
>NZ_LWBU01000053.1:0-18516 GCF_001646665.1 Streptomyces noursei
GGCGTTGTCGTCGGTCACCATGTCCCCCGTGGCCCTTCGGGCACGGGAGGTGCCCCCACCGCCATGGCTCCCTCCTCCGCCTTGCGATCGCACGCACCGGACACCGCGACCCCCGCCCTCCGGGCGGACGCCGATACTTTGCGGACACTCCCTAGAGGCCCGCGGCCTTGCGCAGCGCGTCCACGCGGTCGGTGCGCTCCCAGGTGAAGTCGGGGAGCTCACGGCCGAAGTGGCCGTACGCGGCGGTCTGCGAGTAGATCGGCCGCAGCAGGTCGAGGTCGCGAATGATGGCGGCCGGGCGGAGGTCGAAGACCTCGCCGATCGCGTTCTCGATCCGCTCCACGTCGACCTTGGCGGTGCCGAAGGTCTCGACGAACAGGCCGACCGGCTCGGCCTTGCCGATGGCGTACGCGACCTGGACCTCGCAGCGCGAGGCGAGCCCGGCCGCGACGACGTTCTTGGCGACCCAGCGCATGGCGTAGGCGGCCGAGCGGTCGACCTTGGACGGGTCCTTGCCGGAGAACGCGCCGCCGCCGTGGCGGGCCATGCCGCCGTACGTGTCGATGATGATCTTGCGACCGGTGAGGCCGGCGTCGCCCATCGGGCCGCCGATCTCGAAACGGCCGGTCGGGTTGACCAGCAGCCGGTAGCCCTCGGTGTCCAGCTTGATGCCGTCGTCCAGGAGCTGCTTGAGGACGTGCTCGACGACGAACTCGCGGATGTCGGGGGCGAGCAGCGACTCGAGGTCGATGTCCGAGGCGTGCTGGGAGGAGACGACGACCGTGTCGAGGCGGACGGCCTTGTCGCCGTCGTACTCGATGGTGACCTGTGTCTTGCCGTCGGGACGCAGGTAGGGGATGGTGCCGTTCTTGCGCACCTCGGTCAGCCGCTTGGACAGCCGGTGGGCGAGGTGGATCGGCAGCGGCATCAGCTCGGGCGTCTCGTCCGACGCGTATCCGAACATCAGGCCCTGGTCGCCCGCGCCCTGCTTGTCGAGCTCGTCCTCGTCGCCCTCGACGCGCTTCTCGTAGGCGGTGTCGACGCCCTGCGCGATGTCCGGCGACTGGGCGCCGATCGAGACGGAGACACCGCAGGAGGCGCCGTCGAAGCCCTTCTTCGAGGAGTCGTAGCCGATCTCCAGGATCTTGTTGCGCACGAGCGTGGGGATGTCGGCGTACGCCTTGGTCGTCACCTCGCCGGCCACGTGCACCAGGCCGGTGGTGATCAACGTTTCCACGGCGACGCGGGAGGTGGGGTCCTCCCGCAGCAGCGCATCGAGAATCGTGTCGCTGATCTGGTCAGCGATCTTGTCGGGGTGACCCTCGGTCACGGACTCCGAGGTGAAGAGACGACGGGACACAACGCTCCCTGGGTTTGCAGCGGCTGCTGGCTGATCATTTGCGGACCGGCAGGGGGCTGCGCCCCGCGTCGTTCCGAGGACAGTTTATCGGGCGCTCTCGGCCGTTGGACCAGGTGTCTCGCACGGTGGGAGCGTGATCGGCCACATCTGCCCCACCCGCAGCAGCGGGAACGGCTCGCACCGCGGGCCGGAACGCCGGTTTTCTTGGGGTTTCATCCACCCAAAGGGGCGAATTCAGAAATTCATCCAGTTTTGTCCGAGTCGCCGTCGGCCGGGGCGGCGAGCCGCGGGGCGACCAGGTCCCAGACGGTGTCCGCCAGGGTCTCCTTGGGGCCGTACGGCACGGGCGTCTCCGCACCGTCCGCGGCCAGCACCACGGCCTCGTTCTCCTCGGCGCCGAACGTCTTGCGCTCCCCCACCTCGTTCACCACGAGCAGGTCGCACCCCTTGCGGCGGAGCTTCTCGCGGCCGTTGGCCAGGACGTCGTCCGTCTCTGCCGCGAAACCGACGACCACCTGGTCCGGACGGGCCCGCTCCGCCGAGATCTCGGCCAGGATGTCGGGGTTGCGCACCAGCGCGACGGGGGCCGGCTCCTGGCCGTCCTTCTTCTTGATCTTGCCTGCGGCGTACGCGGCGGGGCGGAAGTCCGCCACGGCCGCGGCCATCACCACGGCGTCCGCGTCGGCCGCCGCCTTGAGCACCGCCTCGCGCAGCTGGACGGCGGTGCCCACGTGGACCACGTCGACGCCCGCCGGGTCGGGCAGGCCCGTGTTGGCCTCGATCAGCGTCACCCGGGCCCCCCGGGCCGCGGCGGTCCTGGCCAGGGCGTACCCCTGCTTGCCGGAGGAGCGGTTGCCCAGGTAGCGCACCGGGTCCAGCGGCTCACGGGTGCCGCCCGCGCTCACCACGACGTGGCGGCCGGCGAGGTCGGGCCGGGCCGCGCCGCCGCGCGCGAGGACCCGGCGGCAGAGCTCGAAGATCTGGTCGGGATCGGGCAGCCGGCCCTTGCCGGTGTCGGCGCCGGTGAGGCGGCCCACGGCCGGCTCGATCACCACGGCGCCGCGGCGGCGCAGCGTGGCGACGTTCTCCTGGGTGGCGGGGTGCTCCCACATCTCGGTGTGCATCGCGGGCGCGAAGACCACCGGGCACCGGGCGGTGAGGAGGGTGTTGGTCAGCAGGTCGTCGGCGAGGCCGTGTGCGGCCTTGGCGAGCATGTCGGCGGTGGCCGGGGCGACGACCACGAGGTCGGCGTGCTGCCCGATGCGGACGTGCGGCACCTCGTGGACGTCCGACCAGACCTCGGTCGAGACGGGATGGCCGGACAGGGCGGACCAGGTGGCGGCGCCGACGAAGTTCAGGGCGGACGCGGTCGGCACGACCCGTACGTCGTGGCCGGACTCGGTGAGCCGCCGCAGCAGCTCGCACGCCTTGTAGGCGGCGATGCCGCCGCTGACTCCGAGGACGACCTTCGGCTTGTCCACTCAACGCCTCCCGGCTCCGTGACTCGTACGAGTCGTACGACTCCATGACACACCACAGGCCCGGCGGAGTGTCCACCGGGCCTGTCGCGATTCGTGCAGTGGGGCGCCTACTGGGCCGGGCCCTCGATGGCCTCGGAGGTCAGCAGACCCGCGTTGATCTCCCGCAGGGCGATCGAGAGCGGCTTCTCGTGGACGTGGGTGTCCACCAGCGGACCGACGTACTCCAGCAGGCCCTCACCGAGCTGCGAGTAGTACGCGTTGATCTGACGCGCACGCTTGGCCGCGTAGATCACGAGGCTGTACTTCGAGTCAGTGGCCTCGAGCAGCTCGTCGATCGGCGGGTTGATGATGCCCTCGGGCGCGGTGATGGAAGAGGACACGCTCTACCTTCCGAAAAACTTCTGGAAAATGGGACAAAGATCAAACAACTTGCATCAAGGCTAGCAGCTCACGGGCTACGTCCTCGACGGAGGTGTTGACCAGGGTGGTGTCGAACTCGGACTCGGCCGCGAGCTCGACCTTGGCCGCTTCCAGGCGCCGCTCGATGACCTCCGGCGGTTCGGTGCCGCGGCCGGTCAGCCGGCGGACCAGCTCGTCCCAGCTCGGCGGTGCCAGGAAGACGAGCTGGGCCTCGGGCATCGACTCGCGGACCAGGCGCGCGCCCTGGAGGTCGATCTCCAGGAGCACGGGCTCGCCCGCCTCGAGCCGCTGGAGCACCGCGCGGCGCGGGGTGCCGTAGCGGTTTCCGGCGAACTCGGCCCACTCCAGCAGCTCGCCGTTGGCGATCAGCTTGTCGAACTCGTCGTCGGCGACGAAGTGGTACTGCACGCCGTCCCGCTCGCCGGGTCGCGGCTTGCGGGTCGTGGCGGACACCGACAACCAGACCTCGGGGTGGACCTTGCGCATATGGGCGACGACCGTGCTCTTGCCGACCCCGGAGGGGCCGGAGAGCACGGTCAGTCGCGGACGTACGTCCGGGGGCTCGGGGGCGGTCCCCCGGGATGTTGCAGCCATGGGGCGATTATTCCAGGTTTACTCCGGTACCCCGGACGTCAGGCCCCGGTGCTGCCGAACTCGCGCTCCAGGGAGGCGATCTGGTTGGAGCCGAGACCCCGCACACGACGGCTCTCGGAGATGCCGAGCCGCTCCATGATCTGCTTGGCGCGGACCTTGCCCACGCCCGGCAGGGACTCCAGGAGGGCGGAGACCTTCATCTTGCCGATGACCTCGTTCTCCTGGCCCTGCTTGATGACCTCCTGGAGCGAGGCGCCGGAGTGCTTGAGTCGATTCTTGACCTCGGCCCGCTCCCGGCGAGCCGCGGCGGCCTTTTCGAGCGCGGCTGCGCGCTGTTCAGGGGTAAGGGGCGGAAGAGCCACGCCTACGTCACCTCGGATGTCGAACTGTCGGATACGGACCGGTGAGGAACCTAGTCGGCCCACACCAGGGGAGCAACGAACAACGCAGTGCACGTTGGCTCTGCGACGGAGACTAGCGGCCATGGCCGCCAGAGTCAGCGAGAACAGCGGAAAAGTCCTGGTCAGCATCGATCTACCCAGACATTCGCGACATAACGACCCGGTTTTGTGTCCAGATTCGAAGCAGGGCACCGGCCCGGCGACCGAACGTGAGGTGCGTCACACCCCGTGACGCCGGAACCCACGGTCACCTCGGGGTGACCGTGGGCTCCGAAGGACTCCCGGAAGGGCCGGGACCGGCGGTGTCAGGCGCCGGCCGCCGCCCGCACCTCGTCCGCGTACCGCTCCGCCGCGGCCCGCAGGGCCGCCGCGTCGGGACCGTGGCGCAGCACGCCCCGGCTGACGCTCGGCACGACGTTGCGCACGGCCGCGCCGAAGACCGCCGGCAGGTCGGCCGGGGTCGCGCCCTGGGCGCCGATGCCCGGGGCGAGGAGCGGACCGTTGATGTCCAGGTCGTACGAGGAGAGGTCGCCGAGCGTGGCGCCCACCACCGCGCCGAACGACCCGAGCGGGGCCTCGCCCGCGTTCTCGGCGGCCAGGTGGGCCAGCATGGTGGCCGCGACGGTCCGCCCGTCCTCGCGGACCGCGCGCTGGACCTCGGCGCCCTCCGGGTTGGAGGTGAGGGCGAGGACGAACAGGCCGCAGCCGTTGTCGCGCGCCAGGTCGACGGCGGGCTTCAGCGAGCCGTACCCCAGGTACGGGGAGACGGTGAGCGCGTCGGCGAAGAGCGGCGAGTCCTTCCGCAGGAACGTCTCGGCGTACGCGGTCATCGTGGAGCCGATGTCGCCGCGCTTGGCGTCCAGGACGACCAGGGCGCCCGCGTCGCGCAGGTCCGCGACGGCCCGCTCCAGCACCGCTACGCCGCGCGAGCCGAACCGCTCGAAGAACGCGCTCTGCGGCTTGAAGACGGCCACCCGGTCGGCGAGGGCGTCGACGACCGTGCGCGTGAAGCGCTCCAGGCCTTGGACGTCGTCGTGCAGGCCCCACGCGGACAGCAGCGAGTCGTGCGGGTCGATCCCGACGCACAGCGGGCCACGGGAGTCCATGGCGTGCCTCAGACGGGCACCGAAGGGTTCGAGCGGGCTCATACGGCGGCCTTTCGGGTGTCGGCGCCGACGGCCTCGGCGAGGGTGGCGTACGGGGAGGCGTTCAGCCGGGCCGCGAGGCCCTTGTGGACGGCCCGGGCGTAGAAGGGGCCCTCGTAGACGAAGGCGCTGTAGCCCTGCACCAGGGTGGCACCGGCCAGGATGCGCTGCCAGGCGTCCTCGGCGTTCTCGACGCCGCCGACGCCCACGAGCGTGATGCGGTCGCCCACGCGCGCGTACAGGCGGCGCAGCACCTCCAGGGAGCGCTCCTTGAGCGGCGCCCCGGACAGTCCGCCGGTCTCGCCGGTCAGGCGGGCCGGGGACTTCAGGCCCTCGCGGGCGATGGTGGTGTTGGTGGCGATGATGCCGTCCAGGCCCAGCTCGACGGCGAGGTCGGCGACGGCGTCGACGTCCTCGTCGGCCAGGTCGGGGGCGATCTTGACGAGCAGCGGGACGCGGCGGTCGGTGACCGTGCGGTCGGCGGCCTCGCGGACGGCCGTCAGAAGGGGCCTGAGGGACTGAGTGGCCTGGAGGTTGCGCAGACCCGGGGTGTTGGGCGAGGAGACGTTGACGACCAGGTAGTCGGCGTGGCGGGCGAGCCGCTCGGTCGACTTCACGTAGTCGGCGGCGGCCTCGGCCTCCGGGACGACCTTGGTCTTGCCGATGTTGACGCCCACGACGGTGCGGAAGACCGGCACGCGCGCGTGGAGGCGGGCAGCGACGGCGGCCGAGCCGTCGTTGTTGAAGCCCATGCGGTTGATCAGGGCGCGGTCCTGCACGAGGCGGAAGAGGCGCTTCCTGGGGTTGCCGGGCTGCGGTTCGCCGGTGACCGTGCCGATCTCGACGTGGTCGAAGCCGAGCATCGCCATGCCGTCGATGGCGACGGCGTTCTTGTCGAAGCCGGCGGCCAGTCCGAACGGGCCGTGCATCCGCAGGCCGAAGGCCTCGGTGCGCAGCTCCTTGTACCGGGGGGCCAGGGCGGCGGCGAGGAAGGTGCGCAGCACGGGGACGCGGGCGGCCAGCCGGATCCAGCGGAAGGCCAGGTGGTGGGCCTGCTCGGGATCCATGCGGGTGAAGAACAGCCGGAAGAAGAGCTTGTACATGGTGTGTGGTGTCCTCATGAGGAGGGGGACACCGTTTGCCGGTGTCCCCCTCGTGGGCTGCTAGTCGCGGGCCGCGATCAGGTGCTGTGCGTGTTCCTGGAGGGAACGGACGCCCACTCCGCCGTGGTTCAGCGCGTCGATGCCCTGGACGGCGGCGGCGAGCGCCTGGACCGTCGTCAGGCACGGGACGCCGCGCGCCACGGCCGCGGTGCGGATCTCGTAGCCGTCGAGGCGGCCGCCGGTGCCGTACGGGGTGTTGACGATGAGGTCGACCTCGCCGTCGTGGATGAGCCGGACGATGGTCTTCTCGCCGCCGGGGCCCTCGCCCTCGGACTGCTTGCGCACGACGGTGGCGTTGATGCCGTTGCGCTTGAGGACCTCGGCGGTGCCGGAGGTGGCCAGCAGCTCGAAGCCGTGGGCGACCAGCTCGCGGGCCGGGAAGATCATCGAGCGCTTGTCGCGGTTGGCGACCGAGATGAACGCGCGGCCCTTGGTGGGCAGCGGGCCGTAGGCGCCGGCCTGGGACTTGGCGTACGCGGTGCCGAAGACCGCGTCGATGCCCATGACCTCGCCGGTGGAGCGCATCTCGGGGCCGAGGACGGTGTCCACGCCGCGCCCGTGCACGTCGCGGAAGCGCGACCAGGGCATCACGGCCTCCTTGACGGAGATCGGCGCGTCCAGCGGCAGGGTGCCGCCGTCGCCGTTCTTCGGCAGCAGGCCCTCCTCGCGCAGCTCGGCGATGGTGGCGCCCAGCGAGATGCGGGCGGCGGCCTTCGCCAGCGGCACGGCGGTCGCCTTGGAGGTGAAGGGCACGGTCCTGGAGGCGCGGGGGTTGGCCTCCAGCACGTACAGGATGTCCCCGGCCATGGCGAACTGGATGTTGATCAGGCCGCGCACGCCGACGCCCTTGGCGATCGCCTCGGTGGAGGCGCGCAGCCGCTTGATGTCGAAGCCGCCGAGCGTGATCGGAGGCAGGGCGCAGGCGGAGTCGCCGGAGTGGATGCCGGCCTCCTCGATGTGCTCCATGACGCCGCCGAGGTACAGCTCGGTGCCGTCGTAGAGGGCGTCGACGTCGATCTCGATGGCGTCGTCGAGGAACCGGTCGACCAGCACCGGGCGGGTCGGGGAGATCTCGGTGGACTCGGCGATGTACGCCTCCAGGCGCGCCTCGTCGTAGACGATCTCCATGCCGCGGCCGCCGAGCACGTACGACGGGCGTACGAGGACGGGGTAGCCGATCTCGTCGGCGATGGCCTTCGCGCCGGCGAAGGTGGTCGCGGTGCCGTGCTTGGGGGCGGGCAGCCCGGCCTCGGCGAGGACCTGGCCGAAGGCGCCGCGGTCCTCGGCGGCGTGGATGGCCTCCGGGGAGGTGCCGACGACCGGCACGCCGTTGTCCTTGAGCGCCTGGGCGAGGCCGAGCGGGGTCTGGCCGCCGAGCTGGACGACGACGCCCGCGACGGGGCCGGCGAGGGTCTCGGCGTGGACGATCTCCAGCACGTCCTCGAGCGTCAGCGGCTCGAAGTACAGGCGGTCGGAGGTGTCGTAGTCGGTGGAAACCGTCTCCGGGTTGCAGTTGACCATCACGGTCTCGTAGCCGGCGTCGCTCAGGGCGAAGGAGGCGTGGACGCAGGAGTAGTCGAACTCGATGCCCTGGCCGATGCGGTTCGGGCCGGAGCCGAGGATGATCACCGCGGGCTTCTCGCGCGGGGCGACCTCGCTCTCCTCGTCGTACGAGGAGTAGAAGTACGGGGTCTTCGCGGCGAACTCGGCGGCGCAGGTGTCGACCGTCTTGTAGACCGGCCGGACGCCGAGGGCGTGGCGGACCTCGCGGACGACGTCCTCGCGCAGGCCGCGGATCCCGGCGATCTGGGCGTCGGAGAAGCCGTGGCGCTTGGCCTCGGCGAGCAGCTCGGGGCCGAGCTTCTCGGCGGCGGCGAGCTCGTCGGCGATCTCCTTGATCAGGAACAGCTGGTCGACGAACCAGGGGTCGATCTTCGTGGAGTCGAAGACCTCCTGCGGGGTGGCGCCGGCGCGGATGGCCTGCATGACCGTGTTGATGCGGCCGTCGGTGGGCCGCACGGCCTCGCGCAGCAGCTCGTCCTTGTCGCCGGGCTCGCCGGTGAAGGTGAACTGGCTGCCCTTCTTCTCCAGCGACCGCAGCGCCTTCTGGAGCGCCTCGGTGAAGTTCCGGCCGATGGCCATGGCCTCGCCGACCGACTTCATCGTGGTGGTCAGCGTGGAGTCGGCGGAGGGGAACTTCTCGAAGGCGAAGCGGGGGGCCTTGACGACGACGTAGTCGAGGGTCGGCTCGAAGGAGGCCGGCGTCTTCTCGGTGATGTCGTTGGGGATCTCGTCGAGGGTGTAGCCGACGGCGAGGCGGGCGGCGATCTTCGCGATCGGGAAGCCGGTGGCCTTCGACGCGAGCGCGGAGGAGCGCGAGACGCGCGGGTTCATCTCGATGACGATGACCCGGCCGTCCTCGGGGTTGACCGCGAACTGGATGTTGCAGCCGCCGGTGTCGACGCCGACCTCGCGGATGATCGCGATGCCGACGTCCCGGAGGATCTGGTACTCGCGGTCGGTGAGGGTCATCGCCGGGGCGACGGTGATCGAGTCACCGGTGTGCACGCCCATCGGGTCGAAGTTCTCGATGGAGCAGACGACCACGACGTTGTCGTGCTTGTCGCGCATCAGCTCCAGCTCGTACTCCTTCCAGCCGAGGATGGACTCCTCCAGGAGCACCTCGGTGGTGGGCGACAGCGTGAGGCCCTGGCCGGCGATGCGGCGCAGCTCCTCCTCGTCGTGGGCGAAGCCGGAGCCGGCGCCGCCCATGGTGAAGGAGGGGCGGACGACGACGGGGTAGCCGCCGAGCGTCTCGACGCCCTTGAGGACGTCGTCCATGGAGTGGCAGATCACCGAGCGGGCGGACTCGCCGTGGCCGATCTTGGCGCGGACGGCCTCCACGACGCCCTTGAACAGGTCGCGGTCCTCGCCCTTGTGGATCGCCTCGACGTTGGCGCCGATCAGCTCCACGCCGTACTTCTCCAGGACACCCTGCTCGTGCATGGAGATGGCGGTGTTGAGCGCGGTCTGGCCGCCCAGGGTGGGCAGGAGCGCATCGGGGCGCTCCTTGGCGATGATCTTCTCGACGAACTCGGGCGTGATCGGCTCGACGTAGGTGGCGTCGGCGATCTCCGGGTCGGTCATGATCGTCGCGGGGTTGGAGTTCACCAGGATGACCCGCAGGCCCTCGGACTTGAGGACGCGGCACGCCTGGGTGCCGGAGTAGTCGAACTCGGCGGCCTGGCCGATGACGATCGGGCCGGAGCCGATGACCAGGACGGACTGGATATCGGTGCGCTTAGGCACGCTCGGCCTCCATCAGGGATACGAAGCGGTCGAAGAGGTACGCGGCGTCGTGCGGGCCGGCGGCCGCTTCGGGGTGGTACTGGACGCTGAAGGCCGGCTGGTCGAGCAGCTGGAGGCCCTCCACCACGTTGTCGTTGAGGCAGACGTGGGAGACCTCGGCGCGGCCGAAGGGGGTGTCGGACACGGTGTCGAGGGGGGCGTCGACGGCGAATCCGTGGTTGTGCGCGGTGACCTCGACCTTGCCGGTCGTACGGTCCTGCACGGGCTGGTTGATGCCGCGGTGGCCGTACTTCAGCTTGTAGGTGCCGAAGCCGAGCGCGCGGCCCAGGATCTGGTTGCCGAAGCAGATGCCGAACAGGGGCGTCCGGCGGGCCAGGACGGCCTGCATGACGGAGACGGGGCCGTCGGCGGTGGCGGGGTCGCCGGGGCCGTTGGAGAAGAACACACCGTCGGGGTTGACGGCGTAGACGTCCTCGGCGGTGGCGGTGGCGGGCAGGACGTGCACCTCGATGCCGCGCTCGGCCATCCGGTACGGGGTCATGCCCTTGATGCCGAGGTCGACGGCAGCGACGGTGAACTTCTTCTCGCCGATGGCCGGGACGACGTACGGCTCCTTGGTCGCCACCTCGGCGGCCAGGTCGGCGCCCTTCATCTGCGGGGCGGCCTGGACCTTGGCGAGCAGGGCGGCGTCGTCCGCGACGGCCTCGCCGGAGAAGATGCCGACGCGCATGGCGCCGCGCTCGCGCAGGTGGCGGGTGAGGGCGCGGGTGTCGACGCCGCTGATGCCGACGACGCCCTGGGCGGCCAGCTCCTCGTCGAGGGTGCGGCGGGAGCGCCAGTTCGACGGGACGCGGGCGGGGTCGCGGACCACGTACCCGGAGACCCAGATCCTGCCGGACTCGGGGTCCTCGTCGTTGACGCCGGTGTTGCCGACGTGCGGGGCGGTCATCACGACGACCTGGCGGTGGTACGACGGGTCGGTCAGCGTCTCCTGGTAGCCGGTCATGCCGGTGGAGAAGACGGCCTCGCCGAAGGTCTCCCCCACGGCCCCGTAGGCACGGCCGCGGAAGATGCGGCCGTCCTCCAGGACGAGTACGGCGGGAACCTTGGTTCCCCGGGTGGAGGTGGTCATCGTGCGGTGCCTTCCGTCGTGGTGGTCATGGTGTTCAGGGTCTCGACCCAGGTGGTGTGCTCGGCCGCCCGGTCGGAGCGGAAGCCGGAGTCGATCAGGGTGTCGCCGTGCTCCCAGGTGACGACCAGCAGGCCGCCCTCCGCGAGGACCTTGCCGGCGATGCCCTTGTCGAGCCGGGCCCCGCGCAGCCGGCCGGCCGGGACGAAGAAGTCGCGCGCCCCGGGGCGGACGACCTCCAGGCCCTCGTCGGTGAGCGTCAGCTCGACGCGGCTGCGGGTACCCAGGCCGTGGGCGACGATCCGGTCGAGCCACTGCCCGGCGGTGGTGGAGCCGTGGTAGCGGCCGCTCATCGTCAGTCTCGCCGTACCGGGCGCCTCCGGCGCGGTGGGGAGGTCCGGGAGGCCGGACTGGAGGCTGCCGCGCCACTTCCACCCCTGGCGCATCAGCCAGTAGACGAGCGCGATGAAGAGCAGCAGTCCGGCGACCCAGCCGAGCCGGGCGGCCCAGTCGGTCACCTCCGCCGACTTCGGCTCGGCGGCGAGTTCGATCAGAGGTGTCACGCCAGCTTCCCGTCCATGAGCGTCGCCCGGCCCCGCAGGAAGGTGTGGGTGACGCGCCCCGGCAGCTCGCGGCCCTCGTAGGGCGTGTTGCGGCTGCGGGAGGCGAAGCCCGCGGGGTCCACCGCTCCACGGTATGCCGGATCGACCAGGGTGAGGTTGGCGGGCTCACCAGCCGAGACGGGGCGGCCGTGGCCGGTGGCGCGGCCGATGCGGGCGGGGGCGAACGACATGCGGTCGGCGACGCCCGCCCAGTCCAGCAGGCCGGTGTCGACCATCGTGTGCTGGACCACGGAGAGCGCGGTCTCCAGGCCGACCATGCCCATGGCGGCGGCGGCCCACTCGCAGTCCTTGTCCTCGTGCGGGTGCGGGGCGTGGTCGGTGGCGACGATGTCGATCGTGCCGTCGGCCAGCGCCTCGCGCAGCGCCATCACGTCGCGCTCGGTCCGCAGCGGCGGGTTGACCTTGTAGACCGGGTTGTACGAGCGGACCAGCTCGTCGGTGAGGAGCAGGTGGTGCGGGGTGACCTCGGCGGTGACGTCGATGCCGCGCGACTTGGCCCAGCGGACGATCTCGACGGAGCCGGCGGTCGACAGGTGGCAGATGTGGACGCGGGAGCCGACGTGCTCGGCGAGCAGCACGTCGCGGGCGATGATCGACTCCTCCGCGACGGCCGGCCAGCCGCCGAGGCCCAGCTCGGCGGAGACGACGCCCTCGTTCATCTGGGCGCCCTCGGTGAGGCGGGGCTCCTGGGCGTGCTGGGCGACGACGCCGCCGAAGGCCTTCACGTACTCCAGGGCGCGGCGCATGATCACGGCGTCGTCGACGCACTTGCCGTCGTCGGAGAAGACGGTGACGCCGGCCGCGGACTCGTGCATGGCGCCCAGCTCGGCGAGCTTCCTGCCCTCCAGACCGACGGTGACGGCGCCGATGGGCTGCACGTCGCAGTACCCGTGCTCCTGGCCGAGCCGGTAGACCTGCTCGACGACACCGGCGGTGTCGGCGACCGGGAAGGTGTTGGCCATGGCGAACACGGCGGTGAAGCCGCCGCTCGCGGCCGCCCGGGTACCGGTGAGGACCGTCTCGGAGTCCTCGCGGCCCGGCTCGCGCAGGTGCGTGTGGAGGTCGACCAGGCCCGGGAGGAGAATCCTTCCCTCGGCCTCGACGACGGTGGCGTCACCGGCCGGCAGGTCCGTGCCGACCCCGGCGATCGTCTCGCCGTCGATCAGGACGTCCTGGGCCTCGCCGCCCAGTACCCGCGCACCACGGATCAGGATCTTGCTCATCGTTCTTACTTCTCCTCGGTACGGGTGTGGGCGACGGCGGACTCGTTGCCGCCGAGCAGCAGGTACAGGACGGCCATGCGGATGGAGACGCCGTTGGCGACCTGCTCGACGACCGTGCAGCGGCCGGAGTCGGCGACCTCGGCGGTGATCTCCATGCCGCGCACCATCGGGCCGGGGTGCATCACGACGGCATGTTCCGGCATCTTCGCCATGCGGTCGCCGTCGAGGCCGTAGCGGCGGGAGTACTCGCGCTCGGTGGGGAAGAACGCGGCGTTCATGCGCTCGCGCTGGACGCGCAGCATCATCACGGCGTCGGACTTCGGCAGGGTGCTGTCGAGGTCGTACGACACCTCGCAGGGCCAGTTCCCGACGCCGACCGGGACGAGCGTGGGCGGGGCGACGAGGGTGACCTCGGCGCCGAGGGTGTGCAGCAGGTCCACGTTGGAGCGGGCGACCCGGCTGTGCAGGACGTCGCCGACGATGGTGATCCGCTTGCCGGCCAGGTCCTGGCCCAGCCCGGCGTCCCGGCCGACCAGCCGGCGGCGCATGGTGAAGGCGTCCAGCAGGGCCTGCGTGGGGTGCTGGTGGGTGCCGTCACCCGCGTTGATGACGACGGCGTCGATCCAGCCGGAGGTGGCCAGCCGGTACGGGGCGCCCGAGGCGCCGTGCCGGATGACGACGGCGTCGACGCCCATGGCCTCCAGGGTCTGCGCGGTGTCCTTGAGCGATTCGCCCTTGGAGACCGAGGAGCCCTTGGCGCTGAAGTTGATGACGTCGGCGGAGAGGCGCTTCTCGGCGGCCTCGAAGGAGATGCGGGTGCGGGTCGAGTCCTCGAAGAAGAGGTTCACGACGGTGCGGCCGCGCAGGGTGGGCAGTTTCTTGATCGGCCGGTCGGCGACCCGGGCCATCTCCTCGGCGGTGTCGAGGATGAGGACGGCGTCGTCGCGGGTGAGGTCGGCGGCCGAGATGAGGTGGCGCATCATCTGGGGGTTTTCTCCGGTGTGGTGGAGGCAGGAGGGCCGAGCGGGGCCCGTCCGGGACAGGCCCGGCGGGCATGCGGGCGCGCGGCGGCGGCACGCCGTACGACGGGGTCGTACGGCGGTGCTACCGCTCGCCGGCCGGAGCGGTGGGGGCGGTCTCCCGCACGCCGAGCAGCACGGTGTCGCGACCGTCCTCCTCGGAGAGCTGGACCTTGACCGTCTCCCGCAGCGACGTGGGGAGGTTCTTGCCGACGTAGTCGGCGCGGATCGGGAGTTCGCGGTGCCCGCGGTCGACGAGGACCGCGAGCTGGACGGCGCGCGGGCGGCCGATGTCGCCGAGCGCGTCGAGGGCGGCGCGGATGGTGCGGCCGGAGAAGAGCACGTCGTCGACGAGGACGACGAGGCGCCCGTCGATGCCGTCGCCGGGGATCTCGGTGCGGGCCAGCGCGCGGGCGGGCCGCATGCGCAGGTCGTCCCGGTACATGGTGATGTCGAGCGAGCCGACCGGCGTCCTGCGGCCGGTGATCTGCTCGAGCTTGTCGGCGAGGCGGCGGGCGAGGAAGACGCCACGCGTGGGGATGCCGAGGAGGACCACGTCGTCGGCGCCCTTGGCGCGCTCGACGATCTCGTGGGCGATACGGGTCAGTACCCGCGCGATGTCGGGGCCCTCGAGGACGGGGCGCGCGGCACCGGACTGCTGAATGGCGTCCATAAGAAACGGACCTCCTTCTCCGCCTCACGGGACGGACCTTAAAGGACGTCGGAATTGCGCCACCCACGGTACCAGGGCCGCGGAGCTGCGCGGATCCGGCCCCGGCAAGACCGTCGGTACGGACCATTCGGCTTGACGCAGCCAAGTAACGCTGCGTAACCTCACAGTGAGTTACCAGCCTTCGTCCCGGGAGCTATATGTCCAGCGAATACGCAAAACAGCTCGGGGCCAAGCTCCGTGCCATCCGCACCCAGCAGGGCCTCTCCCTCCACGGTGTGGAGGAGAAGTCCCAGGGCCGCTGGAAGGCCGTGGTGGTCGGTTCGTACGAGCGTGGCGACCGTGCCGTGACCGTGCAGCGCCTCGCCGAGCTGGCCGACTTCTACGGCGTCCCGGTGCAGGAGCTGCTGCCGGGCACCACGCCGGGCGGAGCCGCCGAGCCGCCGCCGAAGCTCGTCCTGGACCTGGAGCGCCTGGCGCACGTCCCCGCGGAGAAGGCGGGCCCGCTGCAGCGGTACGCGGCGACGATCCAGTCCCAGCGCGGTGACTACAACGGCAAGGTGCTGTCGATCCGCCAGGACGACCTGCGCACCCTGGCGGTCATCTACGACCAGTCGCCCTCGGTGCTGACCGAGCAGCTGATCAGCTGGGGCGTGCTGGACGCGGACGCCCGCCGCGCGGTGGCGCACGAAGAGGCCTGACCACCGGGCCCCACCACAGCAGAAACGTTGCCGCCGGGCGCGGGGGGCCTTCGGGCGCTCCACGCACCCGGCGGCTCTTGTCTGCCCCGGGGCCGCGTCCGGCATGCCGAAGGGCCCGCCGCGCCGGATGCGCTGCGGGCCCTTCGGGCGGAACGGAGGTCCGGGATCAGTCCCGGCGGAGCTTCGGCTTGAGGTCCTTGAAGCGGGCCATCATGCCGTTGACGAACGACGGGGACTCGTCGGTGGAGAACTCCTTGGCGAGCTGCACCGCCTCGTCGATCACCACCGCGTCCGGCGTGCCGTCCACCCAGACGAGCTCGTACGCACCGAGGCGCAGGATGTTGCGGTCCACGACCGGCATCCGGTCGAGCGCCCAGCCCTCCGCGTAGGTGGCGATGAGCTCGTCGATCCGGCCGGCGTACTGCGCGTACCCCTCGACGAGCTCCATCGTGTACTCGCTGACCGGCGGCTGCCGGTCGTCGGACCGGGCGTGCCGGACCCAGTCCGCGAGGACCTCCTGCGCGGACGCACCGCGCTGGTCGGCCTCGAAGAGGATCTGGAAGGCGCGCTTACGGGCCTTGTTCCGGGCAGCCACGGTTAGCTGTTCACCCGGCCGAGGTAGCCGCTGTCGCGGGTGTCGACCTTGATCTTCTCACCGGTGGTGATGAAGAGCGGGACCTGGATCTGGTGGCCGGTCTCCAGGATGGCCGGCTTGGTGCCGCCGGTGGAGCGGTCGCCCTGGACGCCCGGCTCGGTCTCCTGGATCGTCAGCTCGACGGCGGCGGGGAGCTCGACGTAGAGCACCTCGCCCTCGTGCGTGGCGACGGTGGCGGTGAAGCCCTCGATCAGGAAGTTCGCGGCGTCGCCGACGGCCGCGCGGGAGACGTGCAGCTGGTCGTACGTCTGCATGTCCATGAAGACGAAGTACTCGCCGTCCATGTACGAGAACTGCATGTCGCGGCGGTCGACGGTGGCCGTCTCGACCTTCACACCGGCGTTGAACGTCTTGTCGACGATCTTGCCGGAGAGCACGTTCTTGAGCTTGGTGCGCACGAAGGCCGGGCCCTTGCCGGGCTTGACGTGCTGGAACTCGACCACGGACCAGAGCTGGTCGTTGTCGAGCTTGAGCACCATGCCGTTCTTGAGGTCGTTCGTGGAAGCCACGGTTGCGGAATCTCCTGGACTGACGCTGGTGGACGACCGAGGCGTGGTGCGTCACGCGCTACAGCGCGAGCAGCTCCTTGGTCGTGATGGTGAGTAGCTCGGGTCCGCCGTCCGCCTCCTGGCGTACGACGAGCGTGTCATCGATCCGGACGCCGCCCCGGCCCGGGAGGTGGACCCCCGGTTCGACGGTGACCGGCACGCAAGCGTCCAGTTTACCCATGGCGCCGGGTGCCAACTGCGGGTCCTCCTCGATTTCGAGCCCCACGCCGTGTCCGAGGACGGGTGGGACGCACTCGCCGTACCCGGCGCCGTCCAGGATCTGCCGGGCCGCCCGGTCCACGTCGCGGTAGGCCCTGCCCGGGGTCAGGGATTCGCGGGCGGCCCGCTGAGCGGCGAAGACGAGGTCGTACAGCTCGATCTGCCAGTCCGCGGGCGAGGTGCCGATGACGAACGTCCGGCCGATCTCGCAGCGGTAGCCGCGGTAGTTGGCGCCCAGGCAGACGGAGAGGAAATCCCCTTCCTCGACGCGGCGGTCGGAGGGGCGGTGGCCGCCACGGCCCGCGTTGGGGCCCGTCGCCACGGAGGTGGCGAACGCCGGGCCGTCGGCGCCGTGGTCCACCAGCCGGCGCTCCAGTTCGAGGGCGAGGTGGCGTTCGGTGCGACCGACGAGGATGGACTCCAGCAGTTCCCCGAGCGCCTGGTCGGTGATCTCCGCGGCGATCCGCAGACAGGTGATCTCGTCCTCGTCCTTGACGATTCGTTCCTGCTCGATGGCGGTCCCCAGGTCCGCCAGGCGTACCCGGGGCTCGACCGAGCCCATCGCCCGGTGGCGGGCCACGCTCAGGTGGTGCTCCTCCACGGCGAGCACGTCCGCCCCCTCCTGGCGGGCGAGGCCGACGGCCGCGACCGCCGGGTCCGTTCCGGTCCCGGGCAGGACCACGAGCCGCAGCCGCTCGTCGAGGCGCCCCTCCACGGGGTCGCCGGTCGGCGTGCGGGGGCAGAGCAGGACGTCGTCGCCGGCGCCCACCAGCAGGACGGCGCCCGGCGGCGCGCCACCCGCGAGATACCGGACGTTGGCGGGGCGGGAGACCAGGGCCGCCGCAGAGCCGGACGCCGCGCACCGGTCGCGCAGCCGCCCTCGGCGGTCCGCAAACACCTCTGACATGCCCCGAGCCTACGAGTGCCCGCGCCGCTCGGCAGGTCGGGCGGGACCGACCGGGGCGCCGGGGCCGCCCGGGAGGCCGGGCAACCGGCGGCTGCGGGGCCCGGATCGTGCCCGCGCGTGCCCCGGGGGAGCGGTGGGGAGCCGTGGGAGCCGCCGGTGGGAGGTGCGGCCGGGTGGCCCTGCCGTCACCCCGTCGGACGAGCGCCGGTAGTCAACCGCGGAAACGGGGGTATCCGGCGGACCGGACACATTCGTCACGGTTCGAAGGAGTCGCCCATGCCGACCACCACTGCCACCAAGACCACCGACGTCGTCGAGCTGATCCTGCGCGACCACCGCCGGATGGAGGAGCTGTTCCGGGCGATGCGGAACGTCCAGGCGGACCGGGCCGGGGCGCTCCAGGAGTTCGCCGCCCTGCTCGTGGCCCACGCCGAGGCGGAGGAGAGCGAGGTCTACCCCGCGCTGCGGCGCTTCAAGAACGTCGACGACGAGGACGTCGAGCACAGCGTGCACGAGCACCAGGAGGGCAACGAGGCCCTGCTGGCACTCCTGGAGGTGGAGGACACCGGCTCCGAGGAGTGGGACGAGAAGCTGGAGGAGCTGGTCACCGCCGTGAACCACCACGCGGACGAGGAGGAGCGGACGCTCCTCAACGACGCGCGCGAGAACGTCCCGGACGAACGGCGCGCCGAACTCGGTGCGGCGTTCGAGGAGGCCCGCGGCCGGCACCTGGCGGCCGACTGCGGCAGCGTGGAGAACGTGCGCCGGCTGGTGGAGGGTTCCTCCCACTGAGGTGTGACCGAAGGGCGGCCGGCGTGACGGAGCGGCGCCCCGGACGGGATCCCGTCCGGGGCGCCGCTCCGTCATGCCGGGCCGGCCGCGCGGGACCGCCGAGCACAGGACCGGCCGCGCGGGGAGAACCGGCGCCGCCTAGGGAGTGTCCGCAAAG
>NZ_LWBU01000053.1:18693-50314 GCF_001646665.1 Streptomyces noursei
GCGTGCAGGGCGCCGCGGGCCGGGCGAGACTTTGCGGACACGACCTGGGGCGAACCGGCCCCGGAGGACCGGCCGCACCGGGCGTGCCTCCCCCGCGCCGGACCCGCCGGTCAGAAGGACGGCGGGCTGGCTATGGCGCGGGCGAGGACGTCGTCCAGGACGCGGGCGGTGGTCTCCACGTCGTACTTCGAGTTGTCGATGATCGGCAGCCCGGAGCCGTACCACCCGGCCATGCGGCCGTGGATGCCGGCGACCTCCTCGTCCGAGAGGCGGCGGTTGCCGGTGCGCTCGGCGTTGCGCTCCAGCACGATCTCCAGGCCCGGCAGGAGCACGACGGGCAGCAGGCCCGGTCCGACGTGCCGCTTCCAGCCGCCGAGGCCGACGACGGGCCGGTCGGGGAAGACGGCGTCGTCGAGGATGCAGGAGATGCCGTTGGCGAGGAAGTTGCGCGCGGCGAAGCCGCAGGTGCGGCGGGCCAGCCGGTACTGGGCCTCGGACTGGTCGTTCCAGCCGTCCTGGGGGTCGGCGAAGCCGGCGCAGACCCATTCGCGTACGTCGTCGAGGCTGATGTGCGCGGTGGGCACGCGGCGGTTGCGCGCCCAGTGCCGGGCGACGGTCGTCTTGCCGGCGCCGGCCGGGCCGATGAGGAGCACGGCGAGCGTGGCGGTGCCCGTGCCGGCGCCGTGGTCGGCGGGCGGCGGCGGGGCCGGGGCCGCGACCGGGGCGCCGGCCGGCAGGTGGACGTGGCCCGTGGTGTCGGCTGGCGGCGGCGCGGAGGGCGGGGCCCAGCCGGGGGCGGGCGGGTGCGCCGGGGCGCCTCCCCGCGGCGGGGCGGGCGGCCCTTGCGGCTGCGGCGCGGGCGGCCCCTGGAGCCGCGGCGCGGCCGCGGGCGGGGCGGGTGTGCCCGGGAAGGGCGGCGGGCCCGGGGGATGGGCGGCGCCCTGGGTCGTCCATCCGGTGGCTGCGTGCCCCGGCCGGTGGGGCGGCGGCAGCGGAGCCCCCACTGCGTGCTGCATCCGGTGCCACTCCGTCTCGTGCGACTGACGCTGGTCGGGCGCCCGTTCGGGACGTCCGTTACCGAACCGTACCCTCCCCGGCCGCTGTTGGGTGAAACGGCCGGGGACGGTGGGACGTGCCCGGTCAGTCGGTGAGTTCGTCGGCGAGGGCCCGCAGGGCCAGGCGGTAGGACCCGATGCCGAAGCCCGCCACGGTCCCGGTGGCGACGGCCGCCACCACGGAGGTGTGCCGGAACTCCTCGCGGGCGTACGGGTTGGAGATGTGCACCTCGATGAGCGGGGCGGTGCGCTGGGCGGCCGCGTCCCTCATCCCGTACGAGTAGTGGGTGAAGGCGCCGGGGTTGATGACGACCGGGAGCGAGCCGTCGGCCGCCTCGTGCAGCCAGCGGATCATTTGGCCCTCGTCGTTCGTCTCGCGTACGTCGACGTCGAAGCCGAGCTCCGCGCCGAGCGTCCGGCAGGTGTCCACCAGGCCGGCGTAGGAGGTCGCGCCGTACACGTCGGGCTCCCGCGAACCGAGGCGGCCGAGGTTCGGTCCGTTGAGGACCAGCACCTTGCGCGTCACGCGGAGACCTCCCCGTACGCGGCGACCAGGACCGCGGGGTCCGGTCCTTCGAGGACCGTCGGCTTCGCCAGGCCGTCCAGGACGATGAACCGCAGCAGGTCGCCGCGGGACTTCTTGTCGACCTTCATGGTCTCCAGGAGCTTGGGCCACTGGTCGCCGCGGTAGGTGAGCGGCAGGCCGACGGACTCCAGGACGGCGCGGTGGCGGTCGGCGGTGGCGTCGTCGAGCCGGCCGGCCAGCCGGCCCAGTTCGGCGGCGAAGACCATGCCCACGGACACGGCGGCGCCGTGGCGCCACTTGTAGCGCTCGTTCTTCTCGATCGCGTGGGCGAGGGTGTGGCCGTAGTTGAGGATCTCGCGCAGGCCCGACTCCTTCAGGTCCGACGAGACGACGTCCGCCTTCACCCGGATCGAGCGTTCGATCAGCTCGGCGGTGTGCGGTCCCTCGGGGGTGCGGGCGGCGGCCGGGTCGGCCTCGATCAGGTCGAGGATGACGGGGTCGGCGATGAAACCGGCCTTGATGACCTCGGCCAGCCCGCTGACGTAGTCGTGGACGGGCAGCGAGTCCAGCGCCGCGAGGTCGCACAGGACGCCCGCCGGCGGGTGGAAGGCGCCGACGAGGTTCTTGCCCTCGGCGGTGTTGATGCCGGTCTTGCCGCCCACGGCCGCGTCGACCATCGCCAGGACGGTGGTGGGGACCGCGATCCAGCGCACGCCGCGCAGCCAGGTGGCCGCCACGAAGCCGGCGAGGTCGGTGGTGGCGCCGCCGCCGACGCCGACGATGACGTCCGTGCGGGTGAAGCCGGTCTGGCCGAGCGCCTTCCAGCAGTACGCCGCGACCTCGGCCGTCTTGGCCTCCTCCGCGTTCGGCACCTGGATGGCGACCGCCTCGTACCCCTGGTCGGCGAGGTCGGCGCGGAGCGCCTCGCCGGTCTCGGCCAGCGCCTCGGGGTGGATCACGGCGACGCGCTTGGCCTTCGGGCCGATGATGCCGGCGAGTTCGCCGAGCAGCTGCCGGCCGACCAGCACCTCGTACGGGTCGGTGCCGGCCGTGCCGCCGACCTGGATGCGGGTCACTGCCTGGTCAGTCACTTCTTCTTCAGCTCCAGTGCGTCGAGGACCGCGTCGGCGACCTCTTCGGGGGTCTTGTCGTCGGTGGCGACGACCACCCGGGCGACTTCGGTGTACAGGGGGCGCCGGGCCTCCATCAGCTCGCGCCACTGGCGGCGCGGGTTGACGGCGAGCAGCGGGCGGGCGGTGTTCAGACCGACGCGCCGGACCGCCTCCTCGACGTCCATCGACAGGTAGGCCACCGGCAGCCCGGTGAGCAGGGCGCGGGTGCCGGCGTCGAGGACGGCGCCGCCGCCGAGGGCGAGGACGCCGGTGTGCTCGGCGACGGCGGCCCGGACGGCGGCGCGTTCGAGCGCGCGGAAGTACTCCTCGCCGTCCTCGACGAAGATGTCGGAGATCTCGCGCCCCTCGGCGGCCACGATGTCGGCGTCGGTGTCCCGGTAGGGCGCGCCGAGCCGCTCGGCGAGCAGCGCGCCCACGGTGGACTTCCCCGAGCCCATGGGCCCGACCAGGACGATCAGCGGGCCGGTGCTCACCGGATGTGGAGGTTGTCGAGGTACGAGCGGACGTTGCGGCGGGTCTCCGCCACGCTGTCGCCGCCGAACTTCTCCGCCACGGCGTCCGCGAGGACCAGGGCGACCATCGCCTCGGCGACGATGCCGGCGGCGGGGACGGCGCAGACGTCGGAGCGCTGGTGGTGCGCGGCGGCGGCCTCGCCGGTGACGACGTCGACGGTCCTGAGCGCCCGGGGCACGGTCGCGATGGGCTTCATGGCGGCGCGTACGCGCAGCAGCTCGCCGGTGGTCAGACCGCCCTCGGTGCCGCCGGAGCGGCCGGAGGTGCGCTTGATGCCCTCGTCGGTGGCGACGATCTCGTCGTGGGCCTTGGAGCCGGGGACGCGGGCCAGGTCGAAGCCGTCGCCGACCTCGACGCCCTTGATGGCCTGGATGCCCATCAGGGCGGCGGCCAGGCGGGCGTCCAGGCGCCGGTCCCAGTGGACGTGCGAGCCGAGTCCGACGGGCACGCCGTAGGCGAGGACCTCGACGACGCCGCCGAGCGTGTCGCCGTCCTTGTGGGCCTGGTCGATCTCGGCGACCATCGCCTTCGACGCGTCCGCGTCGAGGCAGCGCACCGGGTCGGCGTCCAGCTTCTCGACGTCGGCCGGGGTCGGGTACACGCCGTACGGGGCCTTGGCGGCGGCCAGCTCGACGACGTGCGACACGATCTCGATGCCCGCCGTCTCCTTGAGGTACGAGCGGGCCACCGCGCCCAGCGCGACGCGGGCGGCGGTCTCCCGGGCGCTGGCGCGCTCCAGGACCGGCCGGGCCTCGTCGAAGCCGTACTTCTGCATGCCGGCGAGGTCGGCGTGGCCGGGGCGCGGGCGGGTCAGCGGGGCGTTGCGGGCCAGCTCGGCCAGCTCGGCCGGGTCGACCGGGTCGGCCGCCATGACCTTCTCCCACTTGGGCCACTCGGTGTTGCCGACCATCACGGCGACCGGCGAGCCCATGGTGAGACCGTGGCGTACGCCGCCGAGGAAGGTCACCTCGTCGCGCTCGAACTTCATGCGCGCGCCGCGCCCATAGCCGAGGCGCCGCCGGGCCAGGTGGTCCGCCACCATCTCCGTGGTGACCGGGACGCCGGCGGGAAGGCCCTCCAGCGTCGCCACCAGTGCGGGGCCGTGCGACTCCCCCGCGGTCAGCCAGCGCAACCTGCTCAACGGTGCTCCTCATGCTCGCGCCTCGACTGCGACGGCGCGACCGGGTGCGCGGCCCTGGCCCGCCTTCCCCGATCCTCCCACGTCCGCGGCCCGTGCCGATGTCCGGTCCAGAACGCGGACGCCCTGTCCGCCACCTGGACGAGCCGGAGCACTGCCGGGAGCGCGGCCCGCGGGTGCCCAGGGCGGCGGTCAGGAGCCGGCGGGCGGGGCCTGTCCCGCGGCGAGTGCCCGCTCCCCCGCGGCCCTCATGGCCTCCATCGGGGCGGGGGTGCGGCCGGTCATCCGCTCGACCTGGAGGACGGCCTGGTGGACGAGGAGATCGAGCCCTCCCACCACGGCGCCGCCCCGCGCCGACCAGGCGGCCGCCAGTGCGGTGGGCCACGGGTCGTACAGCACGTCGAAGAGGGTGCCGGGCCGGTCGGGCACCTCGGCGGCGAGCGCGTCGGTCGCCCCGGCGGGCGTGGTCGCGACGACCAGCGGGGCCCGCAGCCCCTCGGCGGCCCGCTCCCAGCCGGCGGTCAGGACCCGGACGCCGAGCCGTTCGCCCCAGCCGCGCATCTCCTCGGCGCGCGCCTCGCTGCGGACGTACGCGGTGACCGGCCCCGTGCTGAGGTGCGCCAGTGCGGCGAGCGCGGAGGACGCGGTGGCCCCGGCGCCGAGGACGGCGGCGTGGTCGACCTTCTCCACGCCCCGCTCCCGCAGCGCGGCGATCATGCCGGGGATGTCGGTGTTGTCGCCGACGCGCCGTCCGTCGTCCGTGAAGACGACCGTGTTGACGGCCTCCACGGAGGCGGCCGTCGCGGTGACCTCGTCGAGCAGCGGGATGACCGCCCGCTTGAGCGGCATGGTCAGCGACAGCCCGGCCCAGGACGCGTCCAGCCCGTCCAGGAACCCGGGGAGCCGGGCCTCGTCGATCTCGTACCGGTCGTACGACCAGTGGGTGAGGCCGAGTTCGGCGTAGGCGGTCCGGTGCAGCACCGGGGAGAGGGAGTGGGTGATGGGCGACCCGAGGACGGCGGCGCGCTTCTCGGTGCTCACTGGCCGGACTTCTCCCGTTCCTTTTCGTACTGCTCGACGTTCCGGTTGTGTTCCTCGTTGGTCACCGAGAACACCGTCTTGTCCTCGTTGATCGAGACGAAGTAGTACCAGGGGCCCGGGGTCGGATTCAGCGCGGATTTGATGGCGTCGACGCCGGGATTGCTGATCGGTCCGGGCGTCAGGCCCTTGATGTCATAGGTGTTGTACGGATCGTCGATCTTGCGCAGATCCGCCACCGTGCCGACGTCGAGGGTGCTTTCTTCCTTGATGTAGTTGATGGTGGAGTCGAACTCGAGGCGGCCGACCGTCTCGATGTTGTTCGGCTTCAGCCGGTTGTAGACGACGCGGGACACCTTGTCGAAGTCGTGCTTGTACTTGCCCTCGACCTGGACCAGGCTCGCGACGGTCAGCAGTTCCCACGGGCTCTTCAGCCCCAGCGACGCGGCCTTCGTCTCGATGTCGAGCTTGCCGTACTCGGCGTTGGCGCGGGCGACCATCTTCTTGAGGACGTCCTCCGGCTTGGCGCCCTTCGCCACCGGATAACTGGCCGGGAAGAGGAACCCTTCGAGCGGGTCCTTCAGGTCGGGGTGACCGGTGGCCCAGGCCGGCAGACCGAGGGTCTTCGCCTTCGCCGTGGCGACCGATTTCGTCGTCCCCGGTTTCAGTTCGAGTTTCTTGTCGATCTGCGCGTAGATGTACGCGCTGCGCTTTCCCTCGGGAATGGTGAGCGCGTTCCGGTTCGCCGGATCGAGCATCGCCTCGACCGCGCTGGCGGCGGACATGCCCTTCTTGAGCGTGTAGACGCCGTCCTGGATGTTCTTGCCCGCCGGGTTCTTCTCCTGGGCGGAGACGAAGGCCCCCTGGCTCTTGACCACGCCGTTCTCGACGAGCAGGGCGGCGATCTCGTAACCGCCGGCACCCTTGGGGATCTCGACCTGGACGGTCTCGTTCGTGCCGTCACCGGCGAAGTCGGGCGCCTCGCCGAACCGGCCCTGCCAGAACTGGTAGCCGAAGTACGCGACACCGCTCGCGCCGCCCGCCATCACCAGGGCGACGACCAGGCACGCGAGGCCGTTGCGGCTCTTCTTTTTCTTCTTCGGCTTGCCGCCCCGGCGGCCCTGGCCTCCGCCGCGCCTCGATCCGCCCGGCTCGTCGCCGTCGCCGTCGTCACGGTCGTCGTCGCCGTCCGAGAAGAACGGGTGGTTCTCCTCCTCGGGCTCCTCGGGCTCCGCGCGCGCCGGCTCCTGCTCGGGCTCGGCCCGCCGCCGGCCCGGGGGCTGCGGCGGCGGGTACGCCTCGGGGGTGCCGTACAGGTCGGGGCCCTGGGCGCCGTACGGGTCGGCGGGGGCGTGCGCCCCGTAGGGCATCGCCGCCTGCTGGCCGGTGTCCCAGGTGCCGGTGTCGTACGGCTGCCCGGCATAGGTCTGCTGGGGGTAGCCCTGCTGCTGCGGGACGCCCTGCTGGTGGGGGTCGTGCGGGGCGTAGTGCTCCTGGCCGCCCTGGTACTGCTGGTCGCCGTAACCCTGCTGCGGCTGCTGCTGGTACGGGTCCTGCTGGTTCCCGTACTGCGTCTGCTGGTAGTAGGCCTGCTGACCTTCCCACCCCTGGGGCCCGTACGCCGGGTCCTCGGGGTGCCACGGTTCGGAGCCGGGGCCCCGGCCATACTCAGTCATCGATCCCCAAACAGCCGCGAGGCGTCCGGACGATCCGCCTCTACGTAGCGCGGCGGCTGTTCGAACACCGCCGCGTAGCGGGGAACGTTACCGTATCGCGATCAGATGACCACTTCGACGCTCTCCCCGGGAGGATTACCCGATACCCGTTCGGACTCAAGAGCGTTCTGAAGGATGATCACAGCGGCTGCCTGATCGATGACAGACCGGCCCTTTCTGGACTTCACGCCGGACGCGCGCAGCCCCTGACTGGCCGTCACTGTGGTCATCCTCTCGTCCACGAGCCGGACGGGGACGGGCGCGACGCCCCGGGCGAGCTCCTGCGCGAAGGCGCGGACCTTGGCCGCGGCCGGGCCCTCGCCCCCACTGAGGGAGCGAGGGAGGCCGACCACCAGTTCGATCGGTTCGTACTCCTCGGTGATCTGCCGCAACCGCCGGTGGGCGGCCGGGACATCACGTCCCGGCACGGTCTCCACCGGCGTGGCGAGCACCCCGTCGGGGTCGCACGAGGCGACCCCGATCCGGGCGTCCCCGACGTCGATCGCGAGCCTGCGGCCGCGTCTCATCAGACGGTGTCCGCGACGAGCCGCTCGACGGCGGCCATGGCCTCGCCGACGGCCTCCACGTTCTGGCCGCCGCCCTGGGCGACGTCCGGCTTGCCGCCACCGCCGCCGCCGAGCGTCTTGGCGGCGGTACGGACCAGGTCGCCGGCCTTGAGGCCCCGCTCGCGGGCGGCCTCGTTGGTGGCGATGACCGTCAGCGGGCGGCCGTTCGCCGTGGTGAACAGGGCGACCACGGCCGGGCGGTCGCCCGGGATGCGGCCGCGCACGTCCAGGACCAGCTTGCGCAGGTCGTCGGCGCCGGTGCCGTCCGGGACCTGACCGGTCACCAGGGCCACACCGCGTACGTCCTGGGCGCCCTGGGCGAGGCCGGCGGCGGCCTGGAGCACCTTCTCGGCGCGGAACTTCTCGATCTCCTTCTCGGCGTCCTTCAGCTTGGCGAGCATGCCGGAGATCTTCTCGGGAAGCTCCTCGGGACGTCCCTTGACCAGCTCCTGGAGCTGGGCGACGACCGTGTGCTCCCTGGCCAGGAAGTTGTACGCGTCGACACCGACGAGGGCCTCGATACGGCGCACCCCGGAGCCGATGGACGACTCGCCGAGCAGCTTCACCAGGCCCAGCTGGGCGGTGTTGTGGACGTGCGTACCGCCGCACAGCTCCTTGGAGAAGTCGCCGATGGTGACGACGCGGACCTTCTCGCCGTACTTCTCGCCGAACTCGGCGATGGCGCCCTGCCGCTTGGCCTCGTCGATCGGCATGACCTCGGCGTGCACGTCCAGCTCGCGGGCGAGCACCTCGTTGATCTTCTGCTCGACGTCCGTCATGACCGCCTGCGGCACCGCGGACGGCGAGCCGAAGTCGAAGCGGAAACGGCCGGGCTGGTTCTCGGAACCGGCCTGGGCGGCCGTCGGGCCGAGGGCGTCGCGCAGCGCCTGGTGGGTGAGGTGGGTGGCGCTGTGGGCGCGGGCGATGGCCCGGCGGCGCCGTACGTCGATCGTGGCGTAGGCGGTGGCCCCGACGGTCACCTCGCCGACCTGGACCGAGCCCTTGTGGACTGAGACGCCCGGGACCGGCTGCTGGACGTCGCGCACCTCGATGACGGCACCGCTGTGCAGCCGGATGCGGCCGGTGTCGGCGATCTGGCCGCCGCCCTCGGCGTAGAACGGGGTGCGGTCGAGGACGACCTCGATCTCGTCGCCCTCGGTGGCGGCGGGCGAGGGGACGCCGTTGACGAGCAGGCCGACGACGGTCGTCTCGCCCTCGGTGTTGGTGTAGCCCACGAACTCGGTGGCACCGGAGGTGTCGGCGATCTCGCGGTAGGCGGAGACGTCGGCGTGGCCGGTCTTCTTGGCCCGGGCGTCGGCCTTGGCGCGGTCCCGCTGCTCCTGCATCAGGCGGCGGAAGCCGGCCTCGTCCACGGAGAGGCCCTGCTCGGCGGCCATCTCCAGGGTGAGGTCGATCGGGAAGCCCCAGGTGTCGTGGAGCAGGAACGCCTTGTCGCCGGAGAGCACCGTGCCGCCGGCGGCCTTGGTCTCGGTGACGGCGGTGTCGAGGATGTTGGTGCCGCCCTTGAGGGCCTTGAGGAACGCGGCCTCCTCGGCGAGGGCGACGGTCTCGATGCGCTTGCGGTCGGTCTCCAGCTCCGGGTACTGCTCGCCCATCGTCCTGATGACCGTGTCGACGAGTTCGCCGACGACCGGGCCGGTGGCCCCGAGCAGGCGCATGTTGCGCACGGCGCGGCGCATGATGCGGCGCAGCACATAGCCGCGGCCCTCGTTGCCGGGGGTGACGCCGTCGCCGATGAGCATCACGGAGGTGCGCATGTGGTCGGCGACCACGCGCAGCGAGACGTCGCTCGCGTGGGCCTGGCCGTAGCGCACACCGGTCAGTTCGGTGGCCTTGTCGATGACGACCTTCAGGGTGTCCGTCTCGTACATGTTCTGCACGCCCTGGAGGATCATCGCCAGGCGTTCGAGACCGAGGCCCGTGTCGATGTTCTTGCTCGGCAGGTCCCCGAGGATCTCGAAGTCCTCCTTGGAGGTGCCCTCGCCGCGCTCGTACTGCATGAAGACCAGGTTCCAGATCTCCACGTACCGCTCGTCGTTGACGGCCGGGCCGCCCTCGACGCCGAACTCGGGGCCGCGGTCGTAGTTGATCTCGGAACAGGGGCCGCAGGGGCCCGGGACGCCCATGGACCAGAAGTTGTCCTTCTTGCCCAGGCGCTGGATGCGCTCGGCCGGGACGCCGACGACGTCGCGCCAGATCTGCTCGGCCTCGTCGTCGTCCTGGTAGACGGTGATCCAGAGCTTCTCGGGCTCCAGGCCGTAGCCGCCGTGCTCGACGGAGCCGGTCAGCAGCTCCCAGGCGAGCTTGATGGCGCCTTCCTTGAAGTAGTCGCCGAAGGAGAAGTTGCCGCACATCTGGAAGAACGTGCCGTGGCGGGTGGTCTTGCCGACCTCTTCGATGTCCGGCGTGCGCACGCACTTCTGCACGCTGGAGGCGCGGGAGTACGGCGGCTTCTCCTCACCCAGGAAGTAGGGCTTGAACGGCACCATGCCGGCGTTGACCAGGAGCAGAGTCGGGTCGTCCGCGATGAGCGACGCCGAAGGGACGACGGTGTGCCCGCGCTCCTCGAAGAAGCTCAGCCAGCGGCGGCGGATTTCAGCCGACTCCATCAGTGGTCCTCATTCCGGTTGTACGAGTGTTTGTCGGTGTACGGGGGGCGGGCGCCGTCCCGGGGACTGTCCAGGGCGGCCGCGCGGCGGGGCGCCGGCAGTGCCGGGTCCTCCACGGGCGCCTCGATGCCCAGCGCCTCGCCCAGCTCGGCCTCGCGCTGGAGCATGCCCGCCCGGACGTCGAGCGCGAACTCCTTGAGCCGGTGGCCGGTCTCGACCGCCTTGTCGGCGGCCTGGGCGGCGAGGCTCTCGGGGGTCAGCTGCTTGAGCTTGCGGTTGACCTTGGTGGTGGCCCACACGCCGGCGGCGGCGCCCGCGGTGAACCAGAAAGCTCGGCGGAACATCCCTTGCGTCAGCCCTTCCGCTTCCGGCCCCTGGCGCCCGGCACCGTACGGCCGACGATCACCGTACGCCGGGGCTGCTCGGCCGGCCTGTCGTTCTTGTTCCGGCTCATCGCCCGGCGCACGCCGTAGCCGAACGCCGCGACCTTGACGAGCGGTCCGCCGAAGGTGGAGGCGACCGTCGTGGAGAGCGCGGAGGCGTTGGAGGTGACCTCCTGGACGTCCGACGCGATGGCGTCGACCCGGTCGAGCTGGGTCTGCGCGGAGCGCACGGTCGCGGAGGCGTCGGCCAGCAGCGGGACCGCCTGCTCGGTCACCTCGGCCACGAGTCGGGTGGTCGCCCTGAGCGTCTGGGCCAGCCTCACCAGCACCACGGCCAGGAAGGAGACCAGGATCGCCCAGAAGACGGCCACCAGAATCCCGGCAACCTCTCCACCGGTCACTGCGCACCGCTCTCTGCTCGTCGGTCGCCGGTCGTCGCCTGTCGGACGCCCCGGAAAGTCGTCCTCCGAGCCTATCGCGCCGACGCTCGCTCCCCGTACCGCATTAGGAGCGCGCTGAGCCGGAGTTGTGCGGTCCGATTGTACGGAGCGCTCCCGCGCAAGTACGCTCCGTGTCCCATGCGACGGAGCGATCTGGGCGGTCTGCCCGCGGAACTCAACCGGTTCGTCGGGCGCGAGGACGAGATCCGCGAACTGCAGGGCCTGCTCACCCGGTTCCGGGTCGTCACGGTGGTCGGCGTCGGCGGGGTGGGCAAGTCGCGGCTGGCGCTGCGTACCGCCGCCGTCACGGAGAAACGCTACTGCGACGGCGCCCGGCTGGTGGAGCTGGCGGCCCTGCGCGACGCCGGTCTGCTGGAGCAGGCGCTGCTGGACGCACTGGGTCTGACGGACCACACCCGGCGCCCGCCGCGCGAGGTGCTGGCCGGGCATCTCGCCGGGCGGCGGCTGCTGCTGGTCCTCGACGGCTTCGAGCACCTGGTGGACGCGTGCGCCGAACTGGTACGGGAGTTGCTGCGCCGGGCCCCCGGGCTGACGGTGCTGGCCGCGGGCCGTTGCCCGCTGCGGCTGGACGGCGAGGCCGTGGTGCCCCTGGCCCCGCTTCCCGACGACGACGCCGTGCGGCTGTTCACCGACCGGGCCGCGGCGGTGCTGCCGGGACCTCGCGCGGCCGGCGGCGGTCCGGGGGCGGGCGCGGGGCCGGACGGCGGGGCGGTGCGGGAGCTGTGCCGCCGTCTGGACGGGATCCCGCTCGCCCTGGAGCTGGCCGCGGGCCGGCTGCCCGTGCTCACCGTGGAGCAGATGCTGCACCGGCTCGACGACCGGTTCCGGCTGCTGACCGGCGGTACGCGCGGCGCCCTGCCCCGGCACCGGACGCTGCGGACGGCCATCGGCTGGAGCCACGAGCTGTGCACGCCGCGGGAACGGCTGCTGTGGGCCCGCCTGTCCGTCTTCGCCGGCCCCTTCGACCTGGAGGCGGTCGAGTACGTGTGCGGCGGCCCGGAGCTGCCCGCCGACGAGGTGCTGGACGCCGTCGCCGGGCTGGTGGACCGGTCGGTGGTGCTGCGCGAGGAGACGCCCGCGGGCGTGCGCCACCGGATGCTGGACACGGTGCGGGCGTACGGGGCGGAGTGGCTGGCCGCGCTGGGCGACGAGGAGCGGATGCGGCGGCGGCACCGCGACTGGTACATGGGCCTGGCCACCTGGTGCGAGCTGGAGTGGTTCAGCCCGCGCCAGGCGGAGGTGGCCGCGTGCGCCGGGACCGCGCTGCCCGACCTGCGCGCGGCGCTGGAGCTGTGCCTGGAGACCCCGGAGGAGGCGCACCTGGCACAGCACCTCGCCGCGACGCTGTGGTTCTGCTGGGTCGGCTGCGGCCGGCTGGCGGAGGGGCGGTACTGGCTGGACCGGGTGGTGGCCCTGGAGCCGGGGCACGACGAGGCCCGGCTGCGGGCTCTGTGGGTGCTGGGGTACGTGGCGATCCTCCAGGGCGACGACACGGCGGCGGTGGCGGCGCTGTACGAGTGCGGGGAGGGCGCCGCGCGGACGGGCAACGCGCTGGCGGCCGCGTACACCACCCACCGGATGGGCTGCCTGGCGCTCCTGTCGGACGACATGCCGCGCGCCGAGGAGCTGTTGTCGCAGGCGCTCACCGCGTACCGCGAGCTGGGGGAGCTCAACAGCCAGGTGCTGATGGGTCAGGTCGAGCTCGCGATGGCCAAGGTGTTCCTGGGCGAGCCGGAGGCGGCGGTGGCGCTGTGCCGGGAGGTGCGGGAGGTCTGCGAGGACCGGGGCGAGCGGTGGACCCGGGCGTACGCGCTGTACGTGCTGGCGTACTCGGCCTGGACGCGGGGCGCCTACGGGGAGGCGCGGGAGCTGCTGGGCGAGTGCATCACCATCGACCACGCGTTCAACGATCTGGTCGGGCTGGTGCTGGCCGTCGAGCTGCTGGCGCTGGTGACGGCGGCGGAGGGGGACCCGGCGGAGGCGGCGGTGCTCCAGGGCGCGGCCGCGCCGATGTGGGCGGCGGTCGGCGTGCCGCTCTTCGGCTCCGGCTGCTTCGGCGCTCCACGGGCCCTGTGCGAGCAGCGGGCGGGCGAGGAGCTGGGCGCGGAGCGGTTCCGGTCGTACGTGGCCGAGGGCAGCGCCCTGTCGCTCGACGCCGCGGTGGAGCGGGCGCTGGCGGGGCGGCCGCCGCTGGACGGGGTGCCGTCGCCGCGGCGCCGGTCACGGTCCCGGTCGCGGCCCCGGCCGCGCCCTCCGCGTCCGCGGTGAGCGCTCGGGGGGCGAGCGGCCCGGGCGGGGCTGCGGCGGGTGGGCGGACGGCCCGCACGGCCCCGCCACCGGGCGGCCGGGCGCCGGGAACGGCGGAGCCCGCCGCTCCCCGGAGGGAACGGCGGGCTCGACGACCGGGTGAGGACTACGTCAGCGGGCGTAGTACTCGACGACCAGCTGCTCGTCGCAGATGACCGGGATTTCCTTGCGGTTCGGCTCGCGGTCGAGACGGAAGGCGAGGGCCTTCAGGTTGACCTGCAGGTAACGCGGGGTCTCACCGTCGGGGGCGAAGCCACCCTCACGCGCGACCTGGAACAGCGTCTTGCTGCGGCTGCGCTCGCGGACCATCACGACGTCGTCGGGGCGCACGCGGAACGACGGCTTGTCGACCTTGCCACCGTTGACCTCGATGTGGCCGTGGACGACCATCTGGCGGGCCTGGTAGATGGTGCGGGCGATGCCCGAACGCAGGACCAGGGCGTCGAGACGGCGCTCGAGCTCGACGACCAGCGCCTCGCCCGTCTTGCCCTCGGCCTTCTTGGCGCGGTCGTAGGCGCGCGCCATCTGGCGCTCGCTGATGTCGTACTGCGCACGCAGACGCTGCTTCTCGAGCAGACGGACCTTGTAGTCCGAGTTCTGCTTGCGGCCACGGCCGTGCTCGCCCGGCGGGTAGGGGCGGGCCTCGAAGTACTTGACGGCCTTCGGCGTCAGCGCGATACCGAGCGCACGGGACTTCTTGACCTTGGGACGCGACTGGTTAGGCACGTTCTCCAGACCTCCGAAATAGGTTAGGTTAGGCTTACCTTAATCAAGGAGATCGCATGTCGAGCCCTGGGAACACCACGCGCATCACAGACAGCAGCACAAAGAACGACGCTCCTGCTTCGCAGAGCATCGATGTGACGGAGGTCCGATCAGCTCATGGTCAGCCGCGTCCCAGCGGGCTTGAGATCGCCCGGATGCCGTCAGCAGCCGAGCGCACACGAACTCTCGTACAGAGTACATGCTCCGCGGTGCTGATCCTCCCGGGGGCGGACGGGGCCCGCTCCGAGGACCTGATGCCCCGGGCGCGGGTCGTGGGCACCGACGGCGAGATCTACCTGCTGTTCCCCGCCGACGCCCCGGCCGTACGGGCCGCGACGCACGCGCAGGACGACGAGCTGCCGGCCGTGCTGGAGCTCACGGACGTCGCCCCGGTCGCCGTCCCCCACCGCATCCGCGGCCGGGCCCGGGTCTCCGGGTGGCTGACGACCGCCCCCGGCATCGCCGAACCCGGGCACATGATGCTGCGCCTGGAGGTCGGCGAGGCGTACCTCGACGACCTGTGGGGCGACGCCGCGGTCGGCCCCGAGGAGTTCGCCGGCGCCCTGCCCGATCCGCTCACCGCGTACGAGACGGAGCTGCTCCAGCACCTCGCCGCCGCGCACGACGACCATGTGCAGCACCTGAGCGCACTGCTCGGGCACCGTGCCGACGTACGGCGCGTGGTGCCGCTGGCACTGGACCGGTTCGGGCTGCGGGTGCGGTGCCGCGACACGGCCGGGCGCTCCTTCGACGCCCGTTTCGACTTCCCCGAGCCGGTGAGCGACGTGCACGGACTGCGCCGCGCGATGCGCGCGCTGTTCGAGGCGGCCGGAGACCGCTAGTCCCGTCCCCTGTCCCAGGGAAGCCCCTTCCTCAGGAGTCCTTCTCAGGCGCCCCCTTCCTAGGGCGCCCCTTCGCCCCGCAGGCGCTCGCGGACCTTCTCGACCACGTCCGCGTACCGCGCCTCGGCGCCGTACCGCGTCGGCTCGTAGTACCGCTTGCCGTGGATCGCGTCCGGGGCGTACTGCTGGGCGGCGATGCCGCCCGGCACGTCGTGCGGATAGACGTACCCCTGGGCGTGACCGAGCTTGGCCGCGCCCTTGTAGTGCCCGTCGCGCAGATGCGCGGGGACCGCGCCCGCGAGGCCGTCGCGCACGTCCGCCCGGGCCGCGGCTATCGCCGTGGTCGCCGCGTTGGACTTGGGCGCCAGGGCCAGCGCGATGGTGGCGTGGCTCAGGGTGAGCGCCGCCTCCGGGAAACCGATCATGGCCACCGCCTGCGCGGCCGCGACCGCCAGGGGCAGTGCGGTCGGGTCGGCGAGGCCGATGTCCTCGCTCGCCGAGATCATCAGCCGCCGGGCGATGAACCGGGGGTCCTCCCCCGCCTCGATCATCCGGGCCAGGTAGTGCAGGGCCGCGTCGACGTCGGAGCCGCGGATCGACTTGATGAGCGCGCTGGCGACGTCGTAGTGCTGGTCGCCGTCGCGGTCGTAGGTGACCGCCGCCCGGTCGACCGTCTCCTCCAGGGTGGCGAGGGTGATCTCGGGCTCGCCCTTGGCGATGGCCGCCCCCGCGGCCGCCTCCAGGGCGGTCAGCGCCCGCCGGGCGTCACCGCCGGCGATCCGCACCAGGTGCGCCTCGGCGTCGTCCGGCAGCGTCACCGCGCCGTCCAGACCCCGCTCGTCGGTGAGCGCCCTGCGCAGCAGGCCCCGGATGTCGTCGTCGGTGAGCGACTCCAGGGTGAGCAGCAGGGAGCGGGAGAGCAGCGGCGAGATCACCGAGAAGTAGGGGTTCTCGGTGGTGGCGGCGATGAGGGTGACCCAGCGGTTCTCCACGGCCGGCAGCAGGGAGTCCTGCTGCGCCTTGCTGAAGCGGTGGATCTCGTCCAGGAAGAGGACGGTCTCCTTGCCGAAGCCACCGGCCGCCCGGCGGGCGCCGTCGATGACCGCGCGGACCTCCTTGACGCCCGCCGTGATCGCGGACAGCTCCACGAACCGCTTGTTGGTCGCCTTGGACACGACGTACGCCAGTGTCGTCTTCCCCGTGCCGGGCGGGCCCCAGAGGATCACGGACGAGGCCCCCGCCGGACCGCCGGCGCCCTCGCCGACCAGCCTGCGCAGCGGTGACCCGGGCTTCAGCAGGTGCTGCTGGCCGACGACGTCGTCCAGGGTGCGCGGGCGCATGCGGACCGCCAGGGGACTGCTGGTCGGGTCCTTCTCCTGGCGTTCTTCGGCTGCGGCGGTAAAGAGGTCGGGCTCCACACCGTGAAGCCTATGTCAGCCCACTGACAGCTCAGCCGGTCCAGAAGTCCCACCAGCGGGTCAGGACCAGCATCCCGATGATCCCGATGTGCAGGACGGGCAGCACCCAGGTGAACTCGTCCAGGAAGTTGCGGACCGCGCGCGGCGCCGGCAGCAGGCCGGTGCGCACGTTGTGCGAGGTGACGTACCAGAACATGACGATCGTGGCGACCCAGGCGAGGGAGCACCACAGGCACAGCGCGTTGATCTCGTACAGCGACTGGTACATGAGCCACATGCAGAAGCCGACGCCGAAGAGGGTGCCCGCGTTCAGCCCGAGCCAGTACCAGCGGCGGAAGCGCGCGCCGGCGAGGAGGGCGGCGCCGATGGCGACGACCATGCCGTAGGTGACGAGGCCGAGCATGGGGTTGGGGAAACCGAAGACCGATGCCTGGTCGCTCTTCATGATGCTGCCGCAGGAGACGACCGGGTTCAGGCTGCACCCCGGCGTGAAGGTGGGGTCCTCCAGCAGCTTGAACTTGTCCAGCGTGATCACCCACGCCGCCAGCAGGCCCGCCGCACCGGTGATCACCAGCATCCAGGCGAACGCCCGGCCGGCGCCCACCGCCCGCACGTGGTGGTCGGAGGTCACGTCGTCAACCGCTGCAGTCGTCATGGGGCCGTTCCATCACTCGGTCGGTGCATGAGGCAGTGGTCATTCTGCCGTACGGGGGCTACCGTCCGCCGTTCGGTGGACATAAGGACACCCCGGCCGCGGCCGGGGTGTCCCTTGTGCGTCACGCGAAGCGCGCGCCCAGCTTCTCGACGAGCCCGTCGAGCGCGACGGGCTCCTGCTCTCCGGACTCCATGTCCTTGAGCTGGGCCACGCCTTCGGCGAGGTCCCGCTCCCCCAGCACCAGCGCGTACCGGGCACCGCTGCGGTTGGCGGCCTTCATGGCGGCCTTGAGGCCCTTGCCGCCGTACGCGAAGTCCGTCGCGACGCCCGCCCTGCGCAGCTCGGTGACCACGCCGAACAGCCGGCGCCTGGCCTCCTCGCCGATCGGGACGGCGAACACGCCGGTGGGGGCCGGCAGGTCCAGGGTCACGCCCTCGGCCTCCAGCGCCAGGACCGTGCGGTCCACGCCGAGCGCCCAGCCCACGGACGGCAGCGCGGGGCCGCCGATCATCTCCGACAGACCGTCGTAACGGCCGCCGCCGCCCACCGCGGACTGCGAGCCGAGACCGTCGTGGACGAACTCGAACGTGGTCCGCGTGTAGTAGTCCAGGCCGCGCACCAGCTTCTCGTCGTCCTCGAAGGCCACCCCGGCGGCGGTGAGCAGCTCGCGCACCTCGGAGTGGTACGCCCGGCACGCCTCGCACAGGTGGTCGCGCAGCAGCGGCGCGCCCACCAGCTGCTTCTGGACGTCCGCGCGCTTGTCGTCGAGGACCCGCAGCGGGTTGATGTCGATCCGGCGCCGGGTGTCCTCGTCGAGGTCGAGGCCGCGCAGGAAGCCCTGGAGTGCCTCGCGGTAGGCCGGGCGGCACTCCTTGTCGCCCAGCGAGTTCAGCAGGATGCGGAAGTTCCGCAGGCCGAGCGAGCGGTACGCCTGGTCGGCCAGGATGATCAGCTCGGCGTCCAGCGCGGGGTCCTCGGCACCGATCGCCTCGGCGCCCACCTGCGAGAAGTGCCGGTAGCGGCCCGCCTGAGGCTTCTCGTAGCGGTAGTACGAGCCGGAGTACCAGAGCTTGACGGGGAGGTTGCCCTGCTTGTGCAGGTTGGCCTGGAGCGCCGCGCGCAGCACGGACGCGGTGCCCTCGGGGCGCAGCGCGAGCCTGTCGCCGCCCTTGGTCTCGAAGGCGTACATCTCCTTGGAGACGATGTCGGTGGACTCGCCGACACCGCGGGCGAACAGTTCGACGTTCTCGAAGCCGGGGGTCTCGACGTAGCCGTAGCCGGAGTTCTTCAGCGGCGCCGAGATCGCCTCGCGGACGGCGAGGTACGTCGCGGAACTCGGCGGCAGCAGGTCGTAGGTGCCCTTGGGGGCCTGGAAGGTGCTCACGGGACTTCTCTCGTCACATTCCTCGTCGGGGAGCGGGGGACGCTCCCTGGCCGGCCGCCACCTCGCGGAGGTAAGGGTTGGTGGCGCGCTCGCGGCCGATGGTCGTCTGGGGGCCGTGGCCGGACAGCACCACGGTCGAGTCGTCGAGCGGCAGGCACACGCGGGCCAGCGATTCGAGCATCTCGGCCATGTCACCGCCCGGCAGGTCGGTGCGTCCGATGGAGCCGGCGAAGAGCAGGTCGCCCGAGAAGAAGACCGGCGGGACGTCCGCGGCCTCGGGCATCCCGAAGGTCACCGACCCCTTGGTATGGCCGGGCGCGTGCGACACGGTCAGCTCCAGGCCCGCGAGGGCCAGCTTCGCGCCGTCGGTCAGCTCGTGGACGTCGTCGGGCTCCCCCACGGTCAGCTCGCCCATGAGCGGCATGCCGATGGAGCGGCCGAGGGCCTTCTCCGGGTCGCTCATCATGTACCGGTCCGAGGGGTGGATCCACGCGGGTACGTCATGGGCGCCGCAGACCGGGACGACGGAGGCGACGTGGTCGATGTGGCCGTGGGTCAGCACGACCGCCACGGGCTTGAGCCGATGCTTCTTGAGCGTCTCCTCGACTCCCTGGGCGGCCTGGTGGCCGGGGTCGATGATCACGCACTCCTCGCCCGCGGCGGGGGCGACCAGGTAGCAATTGGTCCCCCAGGCCCCGGCGGGGAACCCGGCAATGAGCACGATCGTCCTTAGTGAGTCGTCCGGCACGCGTCGTCCGGGAGGAATGCAGCAGATCAGAGCCTACCGGCGCTGCTCATTCCACAGCCAACCCGTATACGGTACGGGCACACTCGGCCAGGACAGGAACAGACGACCGACAAGGAGAAGACCCGGTGGTCACCAGCGATCAGCGGCGGCGCCAGCTCGCCCGGGAGAAGTTCGAGCGGCAGCAGAAGCGCCGTGAGGAGGCGCAGCGCAAGGCGAAGCGGCGCACCAGGATCATTGTCGCCGCGGTCGCCGTGGCCCTGGTGGCGGGAGCGGGTGCCTACACGAACTTCCGCACCGAGTCCGCCGCGGACGCGAAGAAGCCGATCGAGTTCCCCTCGTCGTCGCCGGGCGCCGAGTCCTCGCCCGAGCCGAAGGCCGACGAGCCGAAGATGGCCGTCGACACCAAGGCGAAGTACACGATGGCGCTGACGACGAACCACGGCGTCGTGTCGATCACGATGGACGCCGCCACGACGCCGCGCACGGTGAACTCGTTCAAGCACCTGGCCGACAAGAAGTACTTCGACGGCACGAAGTGCCACCGCCTGACGACCGGCGGGATCTTCGTGCTCCAGTGCGGCGACCCCAAGGGCGACGGCTCGGGCGGCCCCGGCTACAACATCCCGGACGAGAACCTCGCCTCCCTGGGCAAGCCGGGCGCCGACGGAGCGGTGACGTACAAGGCCGGAACGGTGGCGATGGCCAACACCGGTCAGCCCGGGACCGGTGGCAGCCAGTTCTTCCTGGTCCACAAGGACACCAAGCTGCCCCCGCAGTACACCCCCTTCGGCACCATGGACGCGGCCGGCCTGAAGGCCGTCCAGGAGGTCGCCGCGGGCGGGGTCGAGGGCGGCGCCCCGGACGGTGCGCCCAAGAAGGCCGTCACCATCGAGAAGGCGGTCGTCGACAAGGCGTGAGCCATACCGTGAGCCAGGGCTTGGCTCAGGGTGTGAACCGGCGAATTCGGTCGCGCTGAGTGCGGACAGCCGGGCGGCCGGTCGCCTAGATTGGCGTTGTGCAGCGCGGCTCGACCGTCGCGCTGTGGAGGGCGGGCGAGGCCCGTCAGGGAACTGTGGACGATGCCCGGGGGTGACCGCCCTCGCCGGCATCATGTGGAGGAGGCGCTGTGAGCAGCGACCCGTGGGGCCGCGTCGACGAGACGGGGACCGTGTACGTGCGTACAGCCGACGGCGAGAAGGTCGTCGGATCGTGGCAGGCCGGAACTCCCGAGGAGGCACTGGCCTACTTCGAGCGCAAGTACGAGGGCTTGGTTGTCGAGATCGGCCTCCTCGAGAAGCGGGTGAAGACCACCGACCTGTCGGCCAAGGACGCGACGGCCGCGATCGACCACATCCGCCACCAGGTGGACGAGCACCACGCCGTGGGCGATCTCGACGCGCTGCGCAAGCGGCTCGACAAGCTGGTCGAGACGGTGGAGGCGCGGCGCGAGGAGCGCAAGGCGCAGAAGGCCAAGCAGACCGACGAGGCCCGGCACGCCAAGGAGGCCCTGGTCGCCGAGGCTGAGGAGCTGGCGCAGAGCGAGCAGTGGCGGGCCGCCGGTGAGCGGCTGCGGGCGCTGGTGGACACCTGGAAGGGCCTGCCGCGGCTCGACCGGAAGTCCGACGACGAGCTGTGGCACCGCTTCTCGCACGCCCGGTCGGCCTTCTCCAAGCGGCGCAAGGCGCACTTCGCGTCGCTGGACGCGCAGCGCGAGGAGGCCCGCAAGGTCAAGGAGCGGCTGGTAGCCGAGGCCGAGGCGCTGTCCGGCTCGACCGACTGGGGCGTCACCGCCGCCCGGTACCGCGAGCTGATGGCGGACTGGAAGGCGGCCGGACGCGCCCAGCGGGAGCACGAGGACGACCTGTGGAACCGCTTCCGCGGCGCGCAGGACGTGTTCTTCGCGGCGCGCAGCGAGGTCTTCGCGGAGCGTGACGCCGAGCAGGCGGAGAACCTCAAGCTCAAGGAGGAGCTCGCCGGCGAGGCCGAGAAGCTGCTTCCGGTGACGGACCTGAAGGCGGCGCGTGCGGCGTTCCGGTCCATCAACGAGCGGTGGGAGGCCATCGGCCATGTGCCGCGCGACGCGCGCCCCAAGGTCGAGGGCCGGATGCACACCGTGGAGCGGGCGATCCAGGAGGCCGAGGAGGCCGAGTGGCGCCGTACGAACCCGGAGGCACGCGCGCGTGCGGCGGGTCTGACGGGCCAGCTGCAGGACGCGGTCGACAAGCTGCAGAAGCAGATCGACGCGGCCCGTGCGGCGGGCAACGACGCCAAGGCCGACAAGCTCGCCCGTGAGCTGGAGGGCCGGCAGGCGCTGCTGGACCAGGCGCTGAAGGGTCTGCAGGAGTTCGGCGGCTGACAGGCAGGCGCATGAGGAAGGGCCTCCCCGCGGCGGGGAGGCCCTTCCTCATGTGCGCGGTCTTCGTGCGCCGTCTTCGTGCGCCGTCTTCATGCGGGCGGTCGTGCTTCCGGCGCCCGGCCGCTTACGGCCGCGCGGCGGGTGTGGCCCGCCGCGCGGTCACGTCAGGGCCTGCGCGCCGAGGTCACGCGGTAGACGTCGTACACGCCCTCCACGCCCCGCACGGCCTTCAGGACGTGCCCCAGGTGCTTGGGGTCGCCCATCTCGAAGGTGAAGCGGGAGGTGGCCACCCGGTCGCGTGAGGTCTGGACGGCCGCCGACAGGATGTTGACGTGCTGGTCGGACAGGACGCGGGTGACGTCCGACAGCAGCCGGGAACGGTCCAGGGCCTCGACCTGGATGGCGACCAGGAAGACCGAGGACTGGGTCGGCGCCCACTCGACGTCGAGTATCCGCTCCGGCTGCTGCGACAGCGAGTCCACGTTGACGCAGTCGGCGCGGTGAACCGATACGCCGCTGCCCCGTGTGACGAACCCGATGATCGGGTCGCCGGGCACCGGCGTGCAGCAGCGGGCCAGCTTGACCCAGACGTCCTCGACGCCCTTGACGACCACGCCCGGGTCGGCCTTGGCGCGGCGCTTGCCGCGGCCGCGCGACGGCGGCGCCGACTCGGCGATGTCCTCGCTGGCGGCCTCCTCGCCGCCGAGGGCCTGCACGAGCTTCTGCACGACGCCCTGGGCGGCGACGTGTCCCTCGCCGATCGCCGCGTACAGCGACGAGATGTCGGGGTAGCGCATCTCGTGCGCCAGGGTGACCAGCGAGTCGCCGGTGAGGATGCGCTGGATCGGCAGGTTCTGCTTGCGCATGGCGCGCGCGATGGCGTCCTTGCCCTGCTCGATCGCCTCGTCGCGGCGCTCCTTGGAGAACCAGGCGCGGATCTTGTTCCGGGCGCGGGGCGACTTGACGAAGCCGAGCCAGTCGCGCGAGGGCCCGGCGCCGGCGGCCTTGGAGGTGAAGACCTCCACCAGGTCGCCGTTGTCGAGCGTCGACTCCAGGGGTACGAGCCGGCCGTTGACCCGCGCTCCTATCGTGCGGTGGCCCACCTCGGTGTGGACGGCGTACGCGAAGTCGACGGGGGTGGCACCCGCGGGCAGCGCTATGACGTCACCCTTGGGGGTGAAGACGAAGACCTCGTTGCGGGACAGGTCGAAGCGGAGCGACTCCAGGAACTCGCTGGGGTCCTCGGTCTCCTTCTGCCAGTCCAGCAGCTGGCGCAGCCACGCCATGTCGTTGATGTGGTCGTCCTTGCCGCCGGCCCTCTTCGGCACGTCGGTGCGCACCTTGGAGGCGCCGGCGACGGCCTCCTGCTTGTACTTCCAGTGCGCGGCGATGCCGTACTCGGCGCGGCGGTGCATGTCGAAGGTGCGGATCTGCAGCTCGACGGGCTTGCCGTTGGGGCCGATGACCGTCGTGTGCAGCGACTGGTACATGTTGAACTTCGGCATCGCGATGTAGTCCTTGAACCGGCCGGGGACCGGGTTCCATCGCGCGTGGACGGTGCCGAGGGCGGCGTAGCAGTCGCGGACCGTGTCGACGAGGACGCGGATGCCCACCAGGTCGTAGATCTCCGCGAAGTCCCGGCCGCGGACGATCATCTTCTGGTAGACGCTGTAGTAGTGCTTGGGCCGCCCGGTGACGGTGGCCTTGATGCGGGCGGCGCGCAGGTCGGCCTGGACCTCGTCGGTCACTATGGCGAGGTACTCGTCCCGCTTGGGGGCGCGCTCGGCGACGAGGCGGACGATCTCGTCGTACATCTTGGGGTAGAGGATCGCGAAGGCGAGGTCCTCCAGCTCCCACTTGATGGTGTTCATGCCCAGCCGGTGGGCCAGGGGCGCGTAGATCTCGAGGGTCTCGCGGGCCTTCTTCTCCTGCTTCTCCCGCTTGAGGTAGCGCATGGTGCGCATGTTGTGCAGGCGGTCGGCGAGCTTGATGACCAGGACGCGCGGGTCCTTGGCCATGGCGACGACCATCTTGCGGACGGTCTCGGCCTGCGCCGCCTCGCCGAACTTGACCTTGTCCAGCTTGGTGACGCCGTCGACGAGGAGGGCGACCTGGTCGCCGAAGTCCTTGCGGAGCTGCTCCAGGCCGTACTCGGTGTCCTCGACGGTGTCGTGGAGGAGGCCGGCCATCAGGGTCGCGGGGTCCATGCCCAGCTCGGCGAGGATGGTGGTGACGGCGAGCGGGTGCGTGATGTACGGGTCGCCGCTCTTGCGCTTCTGGCCGCGGTGCCAGCGCTCGGCGACCTGGTAGGCACTCTCGATCTGGCGGAGCGTCGACGTCTCGATCTTCGGGTCGTTGCTGCGGACTATGCGCAGCAGGGGCTCCAGGACCGGGTTGTACGGCGACGAGCGCTGGACGCCGAGGCGGGCGAGGCGGGCGCGCACCCGGTTGGACGAGCCGCCGGAGCGGGCGGTGGCCGGTGCCGTGGGCTTGGGGGCCGAGACGGGGGCGGGGCCCTGCGCGCGCTCCGGCGCGGCCTTCTGCGCGTCCCCGGCCCTGTCGTTCCGCACGGCCTTGTCGGGGGGCGTGGCTGGGGGCGCCGCGGCCTTGTCGGCCTGCTGCTCGGGCTTCGCGGCGGAGAGTGGCTGGGCCTCGTCTGGCAAGAGCGCTCCTCGTGCGGGTCCGGGTCCCCCGGTCAGGCCCGGAATCCCATGGTACTGACCTCGGGCGGACCGTTCTCCCCCGGACGGTGCGGGACCGTGGGCGCACGGGGAGCGGGGCCCGGGCCGACGGTGGAACGACACGGGCACCCGGTGTCCCGGGTGCCCGTGTCGTCTGCCGTGTGCCCGCTGGTCAGAGCGTGATCAGCGCCTCCAGCGGGGCGCCGCCCAGGGCCGGCTCCAGGCGGGCACGGCCGCCCAGGAAGCCGAGTTCCATGAGCACGGCGACGCCCGCGACGTCGGCTCCGGCCCGCCGGATGAGCTCCAGCGAGGCCTCGGCGGTGCCGCCGGTGGCGAGGACGTCGTCGATGACCATGACGCGGTCGCCGGGGAGCAGGTCCTCGGCGTGCACCTCGATCTCGGCGGTGCCGTACTCCAGCTCGTACGCCTGCGACAGGGTCGCGCCGGGGAGCTTGCCCGCCTTGCGGACGGGGACGAAGCCCAGCCCGGCGGAGACGGCGACCGGCGCGGCGAGGATGAACCCGCGCGCCTCCAGGCCGACGATCTTCGTCGCCCCGTGCCGTACGCACAGCTCCGACAGCGCCTCCGTCAGGGCGGTGAACGCCTCCGGGTCCGCCAGCAGCGGCGTGATGTCCTTGAACGTCACCCCGGCGATGGGGTGGTCGGGGACGTCCCGGATGCGGCTGAGCAGCAGTTCCTGCGTGGTGACGGTCATCGGCGCTTGCCCCGCCCGCGGGTGGGCTGGCGGCGCTGGCCGACGACGGCACCGGCGGGGGTGGCGTCCTGCGGCTCGTCGTCCCGGTCGTCGGCGGACTCCGCCTCCGCGGCGTCCGCGGGGTCGACGCCGCCGGCGGCGGCCTGGGCACGCTTGGCGAGGACGCGCTTCTTCAGCGCCTTCATCTGCGGGTCGCGTTCCTTGAGGTCGGCGACGAGCGGCGTGGCGATGAAGATCGAGGAGTACGCACCGGCCGCGAGGCCGACGAACAGCGACAGCGAGATGTCGTTGAGCATGCCCGCGCCGAGGACACCGCCGCCGATGAACAGCAGGCCGGCCACCGGCAGCAGCGCCACGACCGTGGTGTTGATGGAGCGCACCAGGGTGCTGTTGAGGCTGCGGTTGGCGATCTCGCTGTAGGTCCAGCGGGTCTGCTTCGTGATGTCCTTCGACGCCTCCTTGAGACCGTCGAAGACGACGACGGTGTCGTAGAGGGAGTAACCGAGGATGGTCAGCAGACCGATCACGGTGCCCGGGGTGACCTCGAAGCCCACCAGGGCGTAGATACCGACGGTGATCGTCAGGTCGTGGATCAGGGCGATCAGCGCGGCGATGGCCATGCGCCATTCGAAGGCGATCGCCAGGTAGACCACGACGAGGACCATGAAGACCCCGAGGCCCGTCCAGGCCTTGTTGGCGATCTGCTCGCCCCAGCTCGGGCCGACGATGTCGGCCGTCAGGTCGTTGGTGGCGACACCGAAGTCGGACGCCAGCTCGGTCTTGATCTTGTTGGATTCCGAGGTGGTCACATCGCTGATCTGGATGCGCAGACCACCGCTGCCCAGTTCCTGGACGATCGGGATGTGGCCGGAGATCTCCTCCGCCGTCTCCCGCGCTTCCTCGGTGGAGACCGAGAGCTTGGGCGTGGTGACGACGACGCCGCCCTTGAACTCGATGCCCATGTTGAGGCCCTGCACCATCAGTCCGGCGATGGCCGTGATGGTGATCAGGATGGAGACGCCGTACCAGAGCATCCGCTTGCCGACGAAGTCGTACCCGACCTCACCGCGGTACAGGCGAGCGCCCATGCTGCCGAGTCGTGACATCTCACGCCTCCTTCGGTTCGGTGGTGGCGGAGACGCGCCGCGAGCGGCGCAGCGGGGGCTTGGCTCCCAGCCGCTTCGGGTCCAGGCCCGACCACGGGTGACCACTGCTGAAGAACTTGGTGCGGGCCATCAGCGTCATCAGCGGCTTGGTGAAGAAGAACACCACGACGACGTCGAGGAGGGTGGTCAGGCCCAGCGTGAACGCGAAGCCCTGCACCTTGCCGACGGTCACGATGAACAGCACGGCCGCGGCGAGGAACGACACGAAGTCGGAGACCAGGATGGTCCGCCGGGCGCGGGGCCAGCCCCGCTCGACGGCGGGCCGCAGCGTGCGGCCCTCGCGGATCTCGTCCCGTACCCGCTCGAAGTACACGATGAACGAGTCGGCGGTGATACCGATGGCGACGATCGCTCCGCAGACGGCCGGCAGGTTCAGCGCGAAGCCGATGGCCGGGCCGAGCAGCGCCATCAGCGCGTAGGTGAGGACCGCCGAGACCAGCAGGCTCAGGAGGGCGATGATCGACAGGCCGCGGTAGTAGACCACGAGGTAGATCACGACCAGCGCGAGACCGATGGCGCCCGCGATGAGACCGGCCTTGAGCTGCTCGCCGCCGAGGGCGGCGGTGACGGTGGTGACGCTCTCCTGCTCGAAGGAGAGCGGCAGGGCGCCGTAGGACAGGATGTTGGCGAGATCGGTGGCCGACTGCTGGTCGAAGCTGCCGGAGATCTCGGCGCTGCCGCCGCCGATCGCACTGCTGACGGACGGGGCGGAGACGACCTGGCCGTCGAGGGTGATCGCGAACTGGTTCTGCGGCGGGGCCTGGCCGGCGAGCTTGCCGGTGCTGTCCGCGAACTTCTTGGTGCCCGCGTCGGTGAAGCCGAGCTGGACGATCCAGCGGCCGCGCTGCGGGTCGAGGATGCCCTGGGCCTCGTCGACGTCCGTACCGGCGACGTCGGCCGGGCCGAGGATGTACTTGGCGTCACCCTCCTGGCCGCAGGCCACGGTCGGCTTGGCCGGGTCGGCGTTCTGCGCCGGGTTGGGCACCTCCTTGGTGTCCTTCTTCGGCGTGCAGTCCAGGGCCGTGAACTGCTTCTCGAGCGCGGCGACGGCCGCGGCACCGGAGGCGGAGGGCTGCGGGGCCGGCGGGGTGGCGGCCGGCTTGCCGGACGCGCTGGCCTTGGGGGACGGCGACTCGTCCTGCTTCAGGGCCTCGGGGACGGCGCGGCCCTGCGTGGTGGCGCTCGCCTTGGGGCTGGGAGAGGACGACGCCTTGCCGCTGGGCTTGCCGCTCGGCGTGGCGCTCGGGGAGCCGCCGGCGGAGGGCTCGGGGAGCGGCGCGCTGCCGGTGACGGCGAGGACAGGCCGGAAGTACAGCTCGGCGGTGGTGCCGACCTGCTTCTGGGCCTTCTCGGAGTCGGTCGCCCTGGGGATGTTGACGATGATGTGCCGGTTGCCCTGCTGCTGGACCTCGGACTCCGACACGCCCAGACCGTTGACGCGGCGCTCGATGATGCCGATCGCGGTCTGCATGTTGGTGTCGTTGATCGAGTCCGGCTTGCCGGGCTGGTTCTCGGCCCGGAGCGTGATGCTCGTGCCGCCGGCGAGGTCGATGCCCAGGCGCGGGGTGGTCTCGCCCGACCAGAACATCCCGCCGATCAGGGCGCCGATGGCGATCAGGATCAGGGCCAGGGCGCGCCCCGGCTTGCCCTGCCCCCCCGATGCCGGCCCTCGGCCCTTCTTGGGTGCTGCCACCTTCTCGTTTCTCCCTGTCCAACCGCCACTACGCCTGGTGGGCGTCGAGGCGGCCACGAAGTGGTGTGGGGAATCCCCCGCGTGTGTCGGCACGGAACGGACCGCGTACGCCGGTCGGCGCCGCGGCCCGTCTGCACGCCTTACTTCGCGTCGGTGTCGCCGTCGCGCTTGTCGTCGGCCTTGGCGCCCTCGGCCTCCGGAGCGGTCTCCGGCTCGTCGGCCGCGTCCTTCTTGCCGAGGTCGATCTTGGCGACGTCGTCGTCGGCGGCGGCGTCGTCCACGGTGAGCGAGGAGGCGTCGTCCGGCACGACGGGGGTGTCGGTCTTGAGGTCACCGTCGCCGTGGACGATGCGGTTGTACTCGTCGTCGTCGAGGACGGCCCCGATCGCGTTCTTGGCGTAGACGGCGTGAACTCCCGGAGCCACCTCCAGGAGGACCGTGTCGTCGCCGACCTCCTTGACGGTGGCGTACATCCCCCCGATCGTCCGTACGCCGGTTCCGGGCTGCATCTGGTTGCGCATTTCCACCGCCTGCTGCTGCTTCTTCTTCGCAGAGCGGGTCATCAGGAACATGGCCCCGATGAGGACGATGAACGGCAGGAGAGTCACGATACTCACGGGACGACAAATCCTTCGCACGGTCGCGGGGAGTGCCGCGGCCTGATCTTCGGGGGTGGGTACGCCGGCCTGAAGGGTCGGCATCGGCGGAGTCTAGGCGAGTCCGCATCAATGGAACAACGCCCAGCATGGCACCGCGGTTCCTGCCCCGGCGAGTCTCCTCGCCGTCACGCCCCGAAGAGCCCCTGTTGTCCCCCTCCCGGGCCGCCTGCCTGCGGCGGTACGAGGCCGAGGTGCGTCCACGCGGCCGGAGTGGCGACCCGTCCGCGGGGGGTGCGGGCCAGCAGTCCCTCCCGGACGAGGAAGGGCTCGGCCACCTCCTCGACCGTCTCGCGCTCCTCGCCCACGGCCACGGCGAGGGTGGACAGGCCGACCGGTCCGCCGGCGAACAGTTTGAGCAGGGCCTCCAGCACGGCCCGGTCGAGCCGGTCCAGGCCGCGGTCGTCCACCTCGTAGACCTTGAGGGCGGTGGCGGCGATGTCGCGGGTGATCAGGCCGTCCGCCTTGACCTGGGCGTAGTCGCGGACGCGGCGCAGCAGGCGGTTGGCGATGCGGGGGGTGCCGCGGGAGCGGCCGGCGATCTCGGCTGCGCCGTCGGTGTCGATCTCGACGTCGAGCAGCTGGGCGGAGCGGTGGATGACGCGCTGGAGCTCGGCCGGTGCGTAGAACTCCATGTGGGCGGTGAAGCCGAAGCGGTCGCGCAGCGGGGGCGGCAGCAGGCCGGCGCGGGTGGTGGCGCCGACGAGGGTGAAGGGCGGCAGCTCCAGCGGGATGGCGGTGGCGCCGGGGCCCTTGCCGACGATCACGTCGACCCGGAAGTCCTCCATGGCCATGTAGAGCATCTCCTCGGCGGGCCGGGACATGCGGTGGATCTCGTCGAGGAAGAGGACCTCGCCCTCCTGGAGGGAGGAGAGGATGGCGGCGAGGTCGCCGGCGTGCTGGATGGCGGGGCCGGAGGTGATGCGGATGGGGGCGCCCATCTCCGCCGCGATGATCATGGACAGGGTGGTCTTGCCGAGGCCGGGGGCGCCGGACAGCAGGACGTGGTCGGCGGTGGCGCCCCGCGCCAGGGCGGCCTTGAGCACCAGGTCGAGCTGCTCGCGCACGCGCTCCTGGCCGACGAACTCGTCGAGCGACTTGGGCCGCAGGGCCGCCTCGACGGCCTGGTCCTCCCCGTCGGCGGACGCCCCGACGAGCCGGTCGGCGGAGCCGGCGGCCGGCGTGCTGGTGTCGGTGTCGTCGTCCCAGTTCACTGCGGAATGCCTCGTATGGTCAGGGCGGCGGGGCCGCACGGGTGGAGGAGGGTCATCGGGTGCGGTTCAGGGTCTGCAGGGCCGCCTTGAGGAGCCGGCCGATCTGCGGTTCGCCGCCCTCCGCCTCCGCCTGCGGGGTGACGGCGGCCACCGCTTCGTCGGCCTCGCGGGTGGCGTAGCCCAGGCCGATCAGGGCGGCGTGCAGCTGGTCGCGCCAGGACGCGGTGACCGCCGTGCCGACGCCCTGCCGGCCGATGTGGGCGCCGACCGGTTCACCGAGCCGGTCCTTGAGCTCCAGCAGCAGCTTCTGCGCGCCCTTCTTGCCGATGCCGGGCACCGCCGTCAGGGCCTTCTCGTCGCCGGACGCCACCGCGACGCGCAGGGCGTCGGGGCTGTGCACGGCGAGCATGGCCTGCGCGAGACGCGGTCCGACCCCGCTGGCGGTCTGGAGCAGTTCGAAGACCTGCCGCTCGTCGTCGTCGGCGAAGCCGTACAGGGTCAGCGAGTCCTCCCGTACGACCAACGACGTGGCGAGCCGGGCCTCCTGACCCACCCTCAGGCCGGACAGGGTGTCCGGGGTGCACTGGACGGCCATGCCGATGCCGCCGACCTCGATCACGGCGGTGGTCGGGGCGAGGGCGGCGACCGGGCCGGAGACAAAGGCGATCATGCGGTGTGGCCTTTCCGTGCGTGGTGTGCGGCGACCGCCTGCTGGAGGCGGTTCTGGGCGGGGGCGCGCCAGATGTGGCAGATGGCGAGGGCGAGGGCGTCGGCGGCGTCGGCCGGCCTGGGCGGGGCGTCGAGCCGGAGCAGCCGGGTGACCATGGCTCCGACCTGGGCCTTGTCGGCGCGGCCGCTGCCGGTGACGGCGGCCTTCACCTCGCTGGGGGTGTGCAGGGTGACCGGGATGCCGCGGCGGGAGGCGCAGAGCATGGCGACGGCGCTGGCCTGGGCGGTGCCCATCACCGTGCGCACGTTGTGCTGGCTGAACACGCGCTCCACGGCGACCATTTCGGGGTGGTGGGCGTCCAGCCACTCCTCGATGCCGCGTTCTATCGCGACGAGGCGGTGGCCGATGTCCGCGTCGGCGGGCGTGCGGACGACGCCGACGCCGAGCATGGTCAGCGGGCGTCCGGCCACGCCTTCGACGACGCCGACACCGCACCGGGTCAGGCCCGGGTCCACCCCCAGGACGCGCACGCCACCCCTCCTTCGCTCAACTGTTTGTGCAGGCTATCGGGTGGCACCGACAACGCGGCGGGCCGGCGGGGGGGGGGGGGCCCCCCCGCCCCCCCCCCGGGCGGGGGNNGGCCCGCCGCGTGTGCGTGGATCAGGCGTCGACCTTCGCCATGACGTCGTCGGAGACGTCGAAGTTGGCGAAGACGTTCTGCACGTCGTCGCTGTCCTCCAGCGCGTCGATCAGCTTGAAGATCTTGCGTGCGCCCTCCTCGTCCAGCTCGACCTGCATGGTCGGGACGAAGTTGGCGTCGGCCGAGTCGTAGTCGATGCCGGCCTCCTGGAGGGCGGTGCGGACCGCGACCAGGTCGGTGGCCTCGCTCAGGACCTCGAAGCTCTCGCCGAGGTCGTTGACCTCCTCGGCGCCCGCTTCCAGGACGGCGGCCAGGACGTCGTCCTCGGTCAGCTCGCCCTTGGGGACGATGACGACGCCCTTGCGGTTGAACAGGTACGACACCGAGCCCGGGTCGGCCATCGAACCGCCGTTGCGGGTCATGGCGACGCGTACGTCGGAGGCGGCGCGGTTGCGGTTGTCGGTGAGGCACTCGATGAGCACCGCGACACCGTTGGGGCCGTAACCCTCGTACATGATCGTCTCGTAGTCGGCGCCGCCGGCCTCCAGGCCGG
>NZ_LWBU01000053.1:50403-94918 GCF_001646665.1 Streptomyces noursei
CGCCGCCGCCGGTGCGGGCCGCGACCTCGATGTTCTTGATCAGCTTCGCGAAGAGCTTGCCGCGCTTGGCGTCGATCACGGCCTTCTTGTGCTTCGTCGTAGCCCATTTAGAGTGGCCGGACATCTGCCTGTCTCCTTCGCGTAACCCATTTCTGAACGAACCCCAGAGATCCTACCGGGATCGGGTCAGGCCGCGGCGCGCACCATGTCGACGAACAGGGCGTGCACCCGGTGGTCGCCGGTCAGTTCCGGGTGGAACGACGTGGCGAGGGCGTTGTCCTGCCGTACGGCGACGATGTGGCCGTCGTGCTCGGCGACGACCTCGGCCCGGGCGCCGACGGACTCGACCCAGGGGGCGCGGATGAAGACGCCCTCGACGGGGCCGCCGTCGATGCCGGCGACCTCGACGGCCGCCTCGAAGGACTCGTTCTGGCGCCCGAAGGCGTTGCGGCGGACGATCATGTCGATGCCGCCGAGCGTCTCCTGGCCCGACCGCGGGTCGAGGATCTTGTCGGCGAGCATGATCAGGCCGGCGCAGGTGCCGTACACGGGCATGCCCGCCGCGATGCGCTCGCGCAGCGGCTCCATGAGGCCGAACAGCTCGGCCAGCTTGGAGATGGTGGTCGACTCGCCGCCGGGTATGACCAGGCCGTCGACCTCGGCGAGCTCCTCGGGACGCCGGACCGGCCTGGCCACGGCGTCCGCCGCGGCCAGGGCGATCAGGTGCTCACGTACGTCGCCCTGGAGGGCCAGGACACCGATGAGCGGAGTGGTCATCACCAGCCCCGGTTCGCGTAGCGCTCGGCCTCGGGGAGGGTGTCGCAGTTGATGCCGACCATGGCCTCGCCCAGGTTGCGGGAGGCGTCCGCGATGATCTTCGGGTCGTCGTAGAAGGTGGTGGCCTTCACGATGGCGGCGGCGCGCTTGGCCGGGTCGCCCGACTTGAAGATGCCGGAGCCGACGAAGACGCCCTCGGCGCCCAGCTGGCGCATCAGCGCGGCGTCGGCCGGGGTGGCGACACCACCGGCGGAGAACAGCACGACCGGCAGCTTGCCCAGCTCGCTGACCTCCTTGACGAGCTCGTAGGGGGCGCGCAGCTCCTTGGCGGCGGCGTACAGCTCGTTGTTGTCGAAGCCGCGCAGCTTGGCGATCTCGTTCTTGATCTGGCGCAGGTGGCGGACGGCCTCGACGACGTTGCCGGTGCCGGCCTCGCCCTTGGAGCGGATCATGGCCGCGCCCTCGGCGATGCGGCGCAGGGCCTCGCCCAGGTTGGTGGCGCCACAGACGAACGGGGTGGTGAAGGCCCACTTGTCGGAGTGGTTGACCTCGTCGGCCGGGGTGAGGACCTCGGACTCGTCGATGTAGTCGACGCCGAGGGACTGCAGCACCTGCGCCTCGACGAAGTGGCCGATGCGGGACTTGGCCATGACCGGGATGGAGACCGCGTCGATGATCTCCTCGATCATGTTCGGGTCGGACATCCGGGCCACACCGCCGTCCTTGCGGATGTCGGCCGGGACCCGCTCGAGGGCCATGACGGCGACGGCGCCGGCGTCCTCGGCGATCTTGGCCTGCTCGGCGTTGACCACGTCCATGATCACGCCGCCCTTGAGCTGCTCGGCCATGCCGCGCTTGACGCGGGCGGTGCCGGTCTCGGGGGACTGCGGGGTGCTGGTGCTGGACACGGAGGGACCTCACTCAAGAAACGGGGTGGTTTCAACTAGACCGAGGAAACCCGGGCCACCCGGGCCACATCAAGGGCCAATGATGAGCCGGTGGCTCGTTTTCCGGTGGGCGGGCCGGTGGCGGGTGGCCCCTGCGCCGGGTGACCCGGTGCGCGGTGCGGCTGTCCGGAGGCGGCGAGTGGCCCGCGCCTCGCGGCCGTTCAGGGGCCGTCACCGGCCGGGCGCGCGGCGGCCCCGTCCGGGCGCGCCCGATGATCCGCCTCGCCGGTCAGCCGCTCCCGGGCCGGTCCGCCAGGGCGGTCGGGGGCTCGTCGTCCATCTCGAAGGCCATCGGGAACGGAGCGTGCCCCGCCAGCCGGAACCAGCGCACCTTGCGGTGCCGGCGCAGCGCCCTGGCGGCCCTCACCGCGTCGTTGTGGAACCGGCGGGCCATCGGCACCCGGCGCACCGCCGCGGCGAGCTCGCCCGCGGCCTGCTCGCCGCCCGGGGCCGCCCGTACCGCCTCCATCTGCTCGGCCTCGCCGAACACCGCGCGCAGCGCCTGGCTCAGCTCGCTCTCGGCGACCTCCCGGTTCTCCTCCTCGGCCTGCCGCGCGGCGTGCGCGGCCTCGTACAGCACGATGGAGGCGGCCGGGTCGAGGACGCCGGAGGTGGCCAGCTCCTGGGCGACCGAGGCGCGGCGCAGCAGCTGTGCGTCGAGCGCGGCGCGGGCGGCGTCGATCCGGGCGTGCAGCCGGTCGAGCCGCCCCGCGGTCCAGCTCAGGTACAGGCCGATCGCGACCAGGCCGACGACGATCCAGATGAGGGTTTCGATCACGGGCGGAAAGGCTACCGGGGCGCCGGCGCGTCCCCTTCCCACACCGACCGGTCGTGCGCGAACAGCACACGGCGCGGGGCGAACGACGCGATGCGTCCGAGCCAGGCGGGTACGGGCACCTCCGCGTGCCCGGAGGCGCGCGCCATCTCGTCCGAGGCGTACTGCGAGGCGAAGTCGTACGCCTGCCCGGCGAGCACCACCGTGCCGTCCGCCCCGGACACGACCAGCGACTGGTGGCCGGCCGTGTGCCCGGGCGTGGGGACGACCCGCACGCCCGGCCAGATGTCCGTCTCGCCGTCGAGCTCCTCGTACCGGGCGCCGGGGAAGTCGATCAGGGTGTCGATCGTGTAGCCGCCGGCGCGGGCCGTGGCCAGTTCGGTGCGCTGTACGAGGACGGGGCGGCCGGCGAGGAGGGGGTTGCCGCCGCAGTGGTCGAAGTGGAGGTGGCAGTTGACCACGACGTCGATGTCGTCCGGGGCGACCCCCTGGGTGGCGAGCGCCTCCTTCAGGCCCCTGCGCCGTGGCCGGTACCGCGCTTCGGCCTCCGCGTCCCCCTCGCCGATGCCGGTGTCGAAGAGCAGCAGCCCCTCGCGGTGCCGCACCAGGTACGCGAGGACGGGCTCCACGCGCGCGTGGCGGGTGCCCGCCTCGGCGGCGGAGCGGACGAAGTGGCCCAGGTCCAGTCGGTGAATCCGCATGCGGCCATGCTGCCGGTCCGTGCGCGGCGCCGACAGGGGGCGGGCGGTCGGGCCGGGCCGGGGGCGACGCCGGCGGCCCGGCCCCTCAGCGGCCCGTGCCGGGCCCTGCCGGACCGCCTCAGTCCCGCGCCAGGCCCCACCGGGCGCGCAGCCCCAGCCGCTCGTCCGTGGCCACCGAGGCGGCACCGTCGGTGACCGTCTCGTAGACCGCCAGGATGTCCGCACCGACCGTCGCCCAGTCGAAGCGGCGGACATGGGCGCTGCCCCGCTCCCGCAGCTCCGTGCGCCGCACCGGGTCGCCGAGCAGCCTGACCGCCGCCTTGGCCAGGTCCTCCGCGTCCTCGTTGGCGAAGAGTTCGCCCGCCGCGCCCTGGTCCAGCACCTGCGCGAACGCGTCGAGGTCGCTGGCGAGCACCGGCGCGCCGGCGGACATGGCCTCGACCAGGATGATGCCGAAGCTCTCGCCGCCGGTGTTGGGCGCGACGTACACGTCCACGCTGCGCAGCAGCCGTGCCTTGTCCTCGTCGCTGACCATGCCGAGGAACTCCACGCGCCCGCGCATCCCGGCCGGCAGCGAGGCGACGGCCTCCTCCTCGTCGCCCCGGCCCGCGACCAGCAGGCGGGTGTCGGGGCAGGCCTCCAGGATGCGGGGGAAGGCCTTCATCAGCACCGGCAGGCCCTTGCGCGGCTCGTCGATCCGTCCGATGAACCCGAGGGTGCCGCCCTGCCACTCGGCCTTGGGCTCGGCCTTGGCGAAGAAGTCGACGTCCACGCCGTTGGGGATGACGACGGCGTCGCCGCCCAGGTGCTCGACGAGCGTCCGGCGGGCGTACTCGCTGACCGCGATCCGCGCGCTGATCTTCTCCAGCGCGGGCTGGAGGATCGGGTACGCGGCGATCATCGCCCGGGACCGGGGGTTGGAGGTGTGGAAGGTGGCCACGATCGGGCCCTGTGCGGCCCAGCAGGAGAGCAGCCCCAGCGAGGGGGAGGCCGGCTCGTGGATGTGGATCACGTCGAACGTGCCGTCGTGCAGCCACCGCCGCACCCGCGCCGCCGAGAGGAACCCGAAGTTCAGCCGGGCCACCGAGCCGTTGTACGGCACGGGGACGGCGCGGCCCGCGGAGACGACGTACGGCGGCAGCGGCGTCTCGTCGTCGGCGGGCGCCAGCACGGACACCTCGTGGCCGAGGCCGATGAGATGTTCGGCCAGGTCCCGGATGTGGAACTGGACGCCTCCTGGAACGTCCCAGGAGTACGGGCAGACGATGCCGATCCTCACGCCTCGGGTCCCTTCGCGGGGTCCAGGTCGGCGAGCCACAGCCGCTGCAGCATGTGCCAGTCCTCGGGGTGGTCGGCGATGCCGGTGGCGAAGGCGTCGGCCAGCGCCTGCGTCATGACGGCCGTCCGCTCGCCGCGCGTCCCGGCCGGCGGCACGTCCACCGGCGGGTGCACCCGGCCCTTCATCACCGGCGTGTCGTCGTACCAGAGCGCCACCGGCAGCAGCAGCGCGCCGGTCTGCTGCGCCAGCATCGCCGGGCCGCCCGGCATCCGCGCCTTCTCGCCGAAGAACTCCACCTCGACGCCCGACGCCGACAGGTCCCGGTCGGCGACCAGGCACACCAGCCCGCCGGCCCGCAGCCGCCGCGCCAGGGTGCCGAACGCCGCACCACCGGTGTGCGGCAGCACCTCCATGCCCAGCGACTCCCGGTAGGCCACGAACCGGTCGTACAGCGTCTCCGGCTTCAGCCGCTCGGCGACCGTCGTGAAGGGCACGCCCAGCGAGCGGGTGACCCATACGCCCGCCAGGTCCCAGTTGGCCAGGTGCGGCAGCGCCAGGACGACGCCCCTGCCGGCGGCCAGGCCCTCCGTCAGGTAGTGCACGTCCTTTATGGCGACGGAGTCCCCGACCCGCTCGGCACTCCACGCCGGCAGCCGGAACGACTCCATCCAGTAGCGCATGTACGAGCGCATCCCGGCCTTCGACAGCTCCGCCAGCCGCTCCGGGGAGGCGTCGGGCACCACGCGCGCGAGGTTGGCCTCCAGCCGCAGCACCCCCTTGCCGCGCCGCTTCCACGCCGTGTCCGCGATGCGCCGGCCCAGCCCGGCCGCCACCGGCTCCGGCAGCTTCTTGACCGTGCTCCAGCCCAGCCCGTACAGCGTGTCGGTCAGCCGGTCACCCACCGCGCTCACGTCGCCTCACTCCCCCTCGCACCAGCGGCACCGCCGGTGCCGTCGGCACCACCCACAGCACCAGCCGCGTCCGCCTCCGCCGACTCGCGCCGCACCGTCACCACCCGCTGCCCGAGCGTCACCGCACTGCCCACGGCGACCGCCCACAGGGCGATCGGCAGCAGTACCTGGACGCCCGGCACACCGAAGCCGTGCAGCCCGGCGACGCCGGCCGCGACCAGCGAGACCACGAGCCGTTCCGCCCGCTCGACCAGGCCGTTGACCGCCACCGGCAGGCCGATCGACTCGCCGCGCGCCTTGGTGTACGACACGACCTGGCCGCTCGCCAGGCAGAAGATGGCCACGGCACACATCACATTGTCGTCGCCGTTGCCCGCGTACCACAGCGCGAAGCCGCCGAAGATCGCGCCGTCGGCGACCCGGTCCAGCGTCGAGTCCAGGAAGGCGCCCCAGCGGCTGGAGATCCCCGCCTGGCGGGCCATGTTGCCGTCCACCAGGTCGGAGAAGACGAACAGCGTGATGACGATGGTTCCCCAGAAGAACTCCCCCCGGGGGAAGAAGACCAGCGCGCCCGCCACCACACCGGCCGTACCGATGAGCGTGACGGCGTCGGGGCTCACCCCGCGGCGGAGCAGAAACGCGGCGAACGGTGTGAGAACACGCGTGAAGAATGCACGCGCGTACTTGTTCAGCATGGCCTTCCCGAGGGTCGGTGGGCCGCGCGGCCCCAACGGCCACCGGCTGGCCCATCGTAGCCAGGCGGGGGCACCCGCCACCCCCGGGCACCCTGCTCCCGTCGCGGTGTCGGACGTATGGACGCAACCTGGCCTGAGTGGAAAGCTCGAAGGACGACCGCGGGCACCGCCGGAGCTGCCCAAGGAGGCTCCCCCGCGCCCGCGCCCCCCACCTCCACCGTGCACGCACCCCGTGCACTCGCGATCAGGAGGAAGAATCATGGGCGACAAGGCGAACGCACACCCCGGGGCCGCCGGCAGGGCGATAACGGCCGACCAGCCCTCATCGGTACGGAACGTGGTGCTGGTCGGCCACAGCGGATCCGGCAAGACGACCCTCGTGGAGGCCCTCGCGCTGACCGCCGGAGCGGTCAACCGGGCGGGCCGGGTCGAGGAGGGCGGCACGGTCTCCGACTACGACGAGATCGAACACCGCCAGCAACGCTCCGTACAGCTCTCCCTCGTCCCGCTCGAATGGGGCGAGTACAAGATCAACCTGCTGGACACCCCCGGATACGCCGACTTCGTCGGGGAGCTCAGGGCCGGTCTGCGCGCCGCGGACGCGGCCCTCTTCGTCGTCTCGGCCGCCCAGGAGGCCGACGCGATCGCCGGCTCCTGCCGCATGGTGTGGGAGGAGTGCGCCGCGGTCGGCATGCCCCGCGCCATCGTCGTCACCCACCTCGACACCGCGCGCGTCGACTTCGACGAGCTGACCCGGGTCCTCGCGCGGATCTTCGGCGGCGACGACCCCGACGCCATCCTGCCGCTGTACGTGCCCGTGCTGGGCGCGCAGGCGCCCGACGGGCACTCCCCCGCCACCGGACTGGTGGGCCTGCTCACGCAGAAGATCTTCGACTACTCCTCGGGCGAGCGGCAGGAGAACCCGCCCGACGACGCCCAGCGCCCGCTGATCGCGGAGGCGCGCAACCGCCTCATCGAGGGGATCATCGCCGAGAGCGAGGACGAGTCCCTGATGGACCGCTACCTCGGCGGGGAGGAGATCGACCTCAAGACGCTCGTCGACGACCTGGAGAAGGCCGTCGCCCGCGGCACCTTCCACCCCGTCCTCGCCGCCGCCCCCGCGGCCCCCGGCGGGAAGCAGGGCCTCGGCACGGTCGAACTGCTGGACCTGATCACCCGGGGCTTCCCCACCCCCCTGGAACGCGAGGCGCCGGCCGTCACCACGCCCGACGGCACACCGCGCCCCCTGATCACCTGCGACCCGGACGGGCCGCTCGTCGCCGAGGTCGTGAAGACCTCCTCCGACCCGTACGTCGGCCGGATCTCGCTGGTACGGGTCTTCTCCGGCACCCTCCGCCCCGACGAGACCGTCCACGTCTCCGGGCACGGCCTGGCCGACCGGGGCCACGAGGACCACGACGTCGACGAGCGGATCGGCGCGCTCTCCGCGCCCTTCGGCAAGCAGCAGCGGCAGCTGGACCGCTGCATCGCCGGCGACCTGGCGTGCGTCGCCAAGCTGTCCCGCGCGGAGACCGGCGACACCCTGTCCGCGAAGGACGACCCGCTCCTCATGGAGCCCTGGACGATGCCCGACCCGCTCCTGCCGCTGGCCATCCAGGCGCACAGCAAGGCGGACGAGGACAAGCTGTCCCAGGGGCTGTCCCGGCTCGTCGCCGAGGACCCCACCATGCGCCTGGAGCAGAACCAGGACACCCACCAGGTCGTCCTGTGGTGCCTGGGCGAGGCGCACAAGGACGTAGCGCTGGAGCGGCTGCGCAACCGCTACGGCGTCCAGGTCGACGTCGTACCGCACAGGGTGTCGCTCCGCGAGACCTTCGCCGGCCCGGCCTCCGGGCGGGGGCGGCACGTCAAGCAGTCCGGCGGGCACGGGCAGTACGCCATCTGCGAGATCGAGGTGGAGCCGCTGCCGCCCGGCTCGGGCATCGAGTTCGTCGACAAGGTCGTCGGCGGAGCCGTGCCCCGCCAGTTCATCCCGTCCGTGGAGAAGGGCGTACGCGCCCAGGCCGCCAAGGGCGTCGCCGCCGGACACCCCCTCGTCGACGTCCGCGTCACCCTCCGCGACGGCAAGGCGCACTCCGTCGACTCCTCCGACGCGGCCTTCCAGACGGCCGGCGCCCTGGCACTGCGCGAGGCGGCGGCGGACGCCCGCATCGACCTCCTCGAACCGGTCGCCGAGGTCCAGGTGCTCGTTCCGGACGAGTTCGTCGGCCCGGTGATGAGCGACCTGTCCGGCCGGCGCGGACGCGTCGTCGGCACCGAACAGGCGGGCCAGGGACGGACGCTCGTACGGGCCGACGTGCCCGAGATCGAGATCGGGCGGTACGCCGTCGACCTCCGCTCCATCTCCCACGGCACCGGCCGCTTCGACCGCTCCTACGCACGCCACGAGGCGATGCCCGCGCAGGTCGCCGAGAAGGTCCGCGAACGCACCGGAGCCTGACCCGCACCGGCCGTGCCGCCCGCCCGCTCCACCGCGGCGGGCGGCATCGAGCCGTCCACCGGCGCGCGGCCGACGTCCTCGATAGGCTGTAGTGCCCCGCTCACCAGGTGTGCCGGGCACGGGGGTTGGGAACAGACCGCAGTGCGGACACACGCGGCGATGGGGGCGGCGAAGTGACAATGGACAGTTTCGGTCCGGGGGCGCAGGTCCCGCTCCAGGGCTCGGCGGGGCAGACCGTGGCGACCCACGCGCTGGCCTCCGCCGCGTACCGGGAGAACGTCGACGTCGAGGAGATCCTCAAGGCCAACAACGAGTGGCACGAGTCGACCGTCACCAAGGGCAGGTTCTCGCTCTTCAAGCCGACCCTCGGCGAGGCGTTCTCCCGCGCCGTGCAGGTCCGGATGCTCGGCGGCGCCCGCAAACCGCTCATCCAGTCCTTCGGCACGGACCCCCAGCCGGTCGTCGAGCACTGCCTGGCCGCCACCAACATCCGCAAGCAGCGCGACAAGCGGCTGACGCTCATCACCCTGCTGTTCGGGGTGCTGTTCCTGCCCGGCACGCTGGTCTGGCTGACCGTCTTCCAGCTGCGCCGCACCCTCGCCGGCGGCACGCTCGGCAAGCGCTCCGGCGCCATGGGGACCCTGCTGCTCGTCGGAGTCGGCATCCTGGCCCTCCTCTTCCTGTTCCGGCTGCCGTTCACCGGCCTGCCGGCCCTCTACCTGCGCGCCATGTTCGTCGCCCCGGTGCTCGGCTGGTTCCTGGCCAAGCGGATCTGCGAGTCCACCGCGAAGGACCTGCGGGCCCGCTGGGACTCCCTGCTCAGCGGCGGCGGAGGGATGGGGCCCAAGATCCCCGAAGCGGTGCCGCACGACCCGAACGAGACCGCCGCCGAGGAGCTGCGCCAGCAGCTGGAGAAGCTCACCGCCGAGCAGCGCTCCAACGTGGTCTTCTACGCGGGGCCCAAGGGCATCCTCGGGATGGGCACCCGCTGGGGCAGCTGGCACCTCGCCGAGGAGCTGGTCCCCAAGGAGGGCAAGGAGATCCACGCCTTCCGCACCTGGGACGTGATCCGCCCCATCCACGACGAGCTGAAGCTGCTGGAGCGCGGCACCCTGAAGACCGGGTTCCCCACCCCGTCCGTCAACCACTGGATCGTCACGCCCGTCGGGGAGGGGGCGAAGGAGGTCGCCCGGCCCGAGGGCGAGGACGTCGTGGCCTTCCAGGTGAAGCCGCACGAGATACAGCGCGTGTGCAACGAGAACCAGTTCGGCAAGGGCAACCGCCATTACCTGGGCGTGCAGTTCGTGCTCTGGGACGGCCAGCTGGTCCTCACGATGATGGTGACCGTCACGGCGCTCCTGCACACGCTGCGCATCGAGGTCACCGGGCACGCCCTCGGCCCCGTGCACGGCCTGTTCACCACTAAGCCGGAGCCGAAGAAGAAGGTGGTCTCCAAGACGGTCCGGTTCTGGGAGACCAAGGAGATCCCGCTGCCGCTGATCGACAACGACGAGGTCGTACGCCTGGCGGTGCGGGCCCCCCTCACCTGGTTCCCGCCGGTCCTCGACTTCCTCGGCGGCAAGCTCGTCCTGCCAGAGCCCTTCGGCCTGCGGCACGCCTGGGCCGCTCAGCCCTGGCGCCACCGCTTCATGGCCGACGACGCCATCCGCGCGGCGACCCCGGTCATGCGCGCGGTGCACGCCGCGACCATCAAGATGCTCGACGAGCACGGCGTGGACACCGAGCGCTTCAGCAACCGGTCGATGGTCCTCAGCGGCTTCGTCCAGGACCCGATGCCGAAGAAGGCCGACACGTACGACGCGTGACCGCGGGCGGCCCGCGGGCCGCCGCGCGTCCGGCCCGCGGATCGCCCGCCGGCCGGGCCGGGCCGACGGGCCGGTCTAGGCCGGCCAGGCCCCGGCGAGCATCCGCCGCGTGTCCCCGAGCAGCTGGGGCAGCACCTTGGTGTTGCCGACGACCGGCATGAAGTTGGTGTCGCCGCCCCAGCGGGGCACGATGTGCTGGTGCAGGTGGGCGGCGATCCCGGCGCCGGCGGCACTGCCCTGGTTGAGCCCGATGTTGAAACCGTGCGCCCCGGACGCGGTGCGCAGCGCGGCCATGGCCTGCTTGGTCAGCAGCGCCAGCTCGGCCGTCTCCGCGTCGTCCAGCTCCGTGTAGTCGGCCACGTGCCGGAACGGGACGACCATCAGGTGCCCGCCGTTGTACGGGTACAGGTTGAGCACCGCGTACACGCTCCTGCCCCGCGCGACGACGAGGCCGTCCTCGTCGGACTTGGCCGGGATGGTGCAGAAGGGACAGCCGTCGTCGGCGCCGGGGCCGGTCGGCTTGTTCTCCCCCTGGATGTACGCCATCCGGTGGGGCGTCCACAGGCGCTGGAACGCGTCAGGCGTCCCGACTCCGATCTGCTGCTCCGGCTCAGTCGTCATGGGAGCCAGCATATTCGCCGCCGGTGGAGCGGGAACCGCCGAGGGGCGGCCCCGGTGACCTGGTGGCACCGGGACCGCCCCTCGGCAGGGATCACACCTGCACGCGGCGCTCCACGACGTCGGCGATCTTCGCCAGCGCCTCGTCGCGCGGGATGCCGTTCTCCTGCGAGCCGTCCCGGTAGCGGAAGGAGACGGTGCCGGCGCTCATGTCGTCGTCACCGACGATGACCATGAACGGCACCTTCAGCTTCTGGTGGTTGCGGATCTTCTTCTGCATGCGGTCCGAGGACGCGTCGACCTCGATCCGCAGGCCCTTCTTCTTCGCCTCGGCGGCGAACTCCTGGAGGTACTCGACGTGCGCGTCGCCGATCGGGATGCCGACCGCCTGCACCGGGGCCAGCCACGGCGGCATGGCGCCCGCGTAGTGCTCCAGCAGCACCGCGAAGAACCGCTCGATGGAGCCGAACAGGGCGCGGTGGATCATGACCGGCCGCTGGCGGGAGCCGTCCGGGGCGGTGTACTCCAGGTTGAACCGCTCCGGCAGGTTGAAGTCGAGCTGGACGGTCGACATCTGCCAGGTACGGCCGATGGCGTCCTTCGCCTGGACCGAGATCTTCGGGCCGTAGAAGGCCGCGCCGCCCGGGTCCGGGGTCAGGGGCAGCCCCTGCTTCTCGGCCACCTGCCGCAGGGTCTCGGTGGCCTCCTCCCAGATCTCGTCCGAGCCGACGAACTTCTCCGGGTCCTTGGTGGACAGCTCCAGGTAGAAGTCGTTCAGGCCGTAGTCGCGCAGCAGGTTCAGGACGAAGGTGAGCGTCTTGTCGAGCTCCTCCGCCATCTGCTCCTTGGTGCAGTAGATGTGCGCGTCGTCCTGGGTGAAGCCGCGGGCGCGGGTCAGGCCGTGCACGACGCCGGACTTCTCGTACCGGTACACGGTCCCGAACTCGAACAGGCGCAGCGGCAGCTCACGGTAGGACCGGCCCCGCGCGTCGAAGATCAGGTTGTGCATCGGGCAGTTCATGGGCTTGAGGTAGTAGTCCACGCCCTCGTCGAGCTGCATGGGCGGGTACATGCCGTCGGCGTACCAGTCCAGGTGGCCGGAGGTCTCGAAGAGGCGGCCCTTGGTGGCGTGCGGGGTGTAGACGAACTCGTACCCCTCCTCCTCGTGCCGGCGGCGCGAGTAGTCCTCCATGACGCGGCGGATGATGCCGCCCCGGGGGTGGAAGACGGCGAGGCCGGAGCCGATCTGGTCCGGGACGGAGAAGAGGTCAAGCTCGGTGCCGAGGCGGCGGTGGTCGCGCTTCTCGGCCTCGGCGAGGAAGTCCAGGTGGGCCTTGAGCTCGTCCTTGGACGGCCACGCGGTGCCGTAGATGCGCTGGAGCATCGGGTTCTTCTCGCTGCCGCGCCAGTACGCCGCCGCGTTGCGCATCAGCTTGAACGCCGGGATGTTCCGGGTGGTCGGCAGGTGCGGGCCCCGGCAGAGGTCCTTCCAGCACAGCTCGCCGGTCTTGGCGTCGAGGTTGTCGTAGATGGTCAGCTCGCCGCCGCCCACCTCGACGTCCGCGCCGTCGTCGCTGGACGCCGAGCCCTTGATGCCGATGAGCTCCAGCTTGTACGGCTCGTCCGCCAGCTCCTCGCGGGCGGCCTCGTCGGTCACCACGCGGCGGGAGAAGCGCTGCCCGCGCTTCTGGATCTCCTGCATCTTCTTCTCGATGGCCTTGAGGTCATCGGGGGTGAAGGGGCGCTCGACGTCGAAGTCGTAGTAGAAGCCGTCCTTGACCGGCGGGCCGATGCCCAGCTTGGCCTCGGGGAACAGCTCCTGCACGGCCTGCGCCATGACGTGCGCGGTGGAGTGGCGCAGGATGTTCAGGCCGTCCTCGGAGGAGATCTCGACCGGCTCGACGGTCTCGCCGTCCTTGATCGCGTACGTCAGGTCCTTCAGCTCGCCCGCGACCCGGGCGGCCACGACGGTGCGCTCACCGGCGAAGAGGTCGGCGGCCGTAGTGCCCGTCGTCACCACGCGCTCTTCCCGCTCGGAATCGCGTTGGATGATCACACGGACGTCTGACACCGGTCTCTCCTGACTGAAGGGGAAGCGTCGCGTTCACCTCGCGCACGCCGTACCGCATGGTACCGAGCCGCCCGGCCCCGCCGCGAAACGGTTTCCCCCTCCCCCGGTCTCAGTCCCCCGGCCCGCACGCCTCCCCGAAGAAGCCCAGGTTCTCGTGGAGGGACTTCATCAGCCGGTCCCGTTCCGCCTCGTCGACCTGCACCGGTACGACCCCGGAGGCGTCGGTCAGCCGTCGGAAGCCGCCCCGGCTCTCCAGCCGGCCGGCCACCCGGACGGGCAGCCCCACCAGGTGCGCGTGCCCGGCGGTGCGGTACGACTCCTCGTCCAGCGCCACCCGTACGTAGGGCACCTCCGCCCCGGCCAGCACCCGCAGCCGCACCGTGCCCGCGCCCCGCGGCCCCGACCGGCGCATCCGCACCACCGTCCCGGTGATGCGCACCGGCACCGACGGCTCGTCCTGGAGGTAGCGGGCGCCCGCCTCCCGCAGCGCGGGCAGGTCGCCCGGCGAGAACTCGACCGGCTCGGGCCGGGCCGCGCACCCCTCCGGCACGCCCGCGGCGGGCGCCCACGCCAGGGCGATGCGGGCCCCTTCCGTACCGCGCACCAGGGAGACGAGCGCCTCGGTCAGCTCCCGGCTGACGCCCGCCTCGACGGCGGAGCCGAACGCCTCCGGCCTGCCGGTGGCCCGCTGGTAGTCGACGGCCTCGCGGGCGGCGTGCAGCGCGTGGTGGAGCCGGGCGGTGACCACCCGGCCGGGGTCGACCGGCACGAACGCGGTGAGGCCGCGTCCGCCCTGCGCGTTCCCGACCAGGACGCCCTCCAGCGAGGCCTGGGCCTGCCGCCGGTGCCGGGCGCCGTGGTAGCCGGTGCGGCCGCGCGCCGCGAGGGCGCCGGCCAGGAGGACCTGCCGGGCGGCGGAGCGCAGCTGCTCCTGCACGGTCCAGGCGGCGGTGCCGGAGGGCCCCTGGGGGACGTCCCGCCACCAGCGGACCTCGTCGCTCGGCACGGTCAGGCCCACGAGGACCTCGCGCGCGGAGGGCGCGGCGCAGCGGGAGAGGGCGGTGAGGGCCTCGCCCATGAGGTCCTCGCAGTCGGGGAAGGCCCGGCTCTCGGGGACCAGCAGGCTGGTGGCACCGGTGCCGGGGTCGGGCGGGGTCCAGCGGCTGTACCGTCCGGGGGCTCCACCGCGGCGGCGCCATCCGTGCCGGTCGAGCAGCGCGCCGAGGACCCGGGGGTCGACCTGGGCGGGGTCCGGGGGGCCGTCGTGGGCCAACGGGCCGGGCGTGGGCGTGGGGTGCGGCCGCATGGGCTCGCCGGTCGGCCGGTGCATCAGGGTCTTCCTCCCGCCCCGACCCGGGTCATGATCTCGCAGAGCGCCCGGTCGTCGAATATCCGATTCGTTGGTATGCGCACGGTGGTGCGGCGCCGGCCGGTGACCGGGTGGCCCGCGAGGTTGGTCCAGTAGCAGCAGTGCCGCAGGTCGAGACGGTCGTGGCCGGCCCGCAGCCAGTCCTCCCGCGTCCTGGGGACGATCATCACGACGAGGATCTTGTGCACCGAGACGGGTGTGCGGGCCAGCTTCACCAGGTGGTCGTTGTCGAGGGTGAAGGAGAAGGTGGGCCCCGCCGGCCGGGGCGGGATCTGGTACGTGCACTTGAGCTGCACCTTGATGGTGACCTCGTCGTCCACGGTGTGCCCGGGGGCGCTGTGGCTGACGTGCCAGTCGATGCCGTTGTCCGGAAAGGGCTGGGAGAGCGAGCACCCGGCGGCCGCCGCGACCGCGTGGAGGTAGCCCACCTGGAGGGTCTCCATGCAGGCGGTGGTGGCGAGTGCGCCCCGCAGCGGTGCGACCTGCTGGGGCAGCAGCCCACCGGGTTCGGGCTGCGCGAGCGCCATGGCTCCTCATGCCTTCCCGGGCCGACGACGGGGTGTCAGTTCGACGGCCCCTCACCTGTGTTGTCACCACGTTGCGTACGGTGCAAACGGCGCGGGTATCACCGTTTCGGGCAGGGGGATCACGCCATCTGCCGAGCACGCGCGAGGAGTTCGGGGTATGACGCTCTGGTACGAGGGGCCCCTGGCCGCATTCGACACGGAAACCACGGGAGTTGACGTCGAGGAGGACCGGATCGTGTCCGCCGCCGTCGTCGTGCAGGACGCCGCGGGCGGGCGGGTCCGGGCCACCCGGTGGCTGGTGAATCCGGGCATACCGGTGCCGCCCGCCGCGACCGAGGTGCACGGTCTGACGGACGATCACCTGAGGCGCAACGGGCGATGGCCCTCGCCCGTGATGGAGGAGATAGCCCGGCAGCTCGCCGAGCACTGCTCCGCGGGCCGGCCGCTGGTGGTGATGAACGCGCCGTTCGACCTGACGCTGCTCGACCGGGAGCTGCGCCGCCACCGGGCCTCGTCGCTCTCCCGTTATCTGCAGAACGCCCCGTTGTGCGTACTGGATCCGCGGGTGCTGGACAAGCACCTGGACCGGTACCGCAAGGGCCGCCGGACGCTGACCGATCTGTGCGCGCAGTACGGGGTGGACCTCGACGGGGCGCATGACGCGGCGGCGGACGCGACGGCGGCGCTGGAGGTCGTCCGGGCGGTGGGGCGCCGGTTCGCGTCCCGCGTGGAACGGCTCTCGCCGGCGGAGCTGCACTCGCTCCAGGCCGTGTGGCACGCGGCGCAGGCACGCGGGCTCCAGGCGTGGTTCGCGCGCAACGGGTCGGAGGAGGCGGTGAATCCGGCGTGGCCGCTGCGCCCGGAGATGCCCGCCGCCGCGTGACGCGGACCGGGTCCCACATGTGTGAAGGCCGGTCCGTCATCGACGGACCGGCCTTCCCCGGTGGGCGATACTGGGTTCGAACCAGTGACCTCTTCGGTGTGAACGAAGCGCTCTCCCACTGAGCTAATCGCCCGGGAACGCACTGAACCATACAGGTCCGGGCCCGTTCCCTTCAAACCGAATGCAGGTGCGCCGCCAGCCCCCGGCGCCCCGCCCGCATCATCAGGGCGTGGTTGCCGCGGAAGAGCGGCCGGGCGGGCACCGCGAGGCGGCGCATCAGGGGCCTGCGGACGTCCACCTCCTGCTCGTAGAGCGCACGTGTGCGGCCGGCCCCCGGCGAGGTGAGGGTCCAGCGCGCCCACCCCTCGATGTCGCCGGCGAGCGCGGTCTCCAGGACGCGGGCCACCGGGTCCCGGCGCCGCTCGGTGAGGGTGACGACGATGTCGTACGGGAGGACGGACCGGATGCGGGCGGTGCCCGAGCGCTCGTCGCGCCGGGCGGCCTCGCGCACCTGCGGCCACCAGCGGGGGTACTCCTCGGGCCGGGCCAGGACGGTGAAGACGGTGTCCGGCGGGGCCGGCAGCTCCCAGACGCTGCGGAAGCGGTAGTGGCACCAGTTCATGGTCGTCAGTGTGCTCGCCGGGAGCCGTACCTACGCGGCATCTGAGTAGGGACGCTCATGCCGCGCCCTGGGGGCGGGGCCACACTCCGCTCATGGACAACGTGCCGCCACCGGCGGAAGAGCTGATGCTCCTGGATCGTGAGCTGGCGCAACTCGACGCCCGGCGTTCGCAGTTGCTGGCCCGCAGGGCGTGGCTGCTGAGCGTGCTGTACGCGCCGGCCGCGGCGGTGCCGCCGTCGCGCCCCGGCGCCGGGACCGCGCCGCGCAGCGCGCAGAACGTGCTGCTGGCGCTGGGCGGTGTGCTGTTGGCGGTCGCCGCGATCGCCTTCACCCTGGTCAGCTGGGGCAGTCTGGGCATCGGCGGGCGGGCGGCGGTGCTCGCCACGGTGACGGCCGGTGCCCTGGCCGCGCCGCTCGTGCTGCTGCGGCGCCGGCTGGCGTCGACGGCGCGGGCGGTGGCGTCGCTGGGTCTCCTGCTCACGGTGCTGGACGCGTACGCGGTGCACCGGGTGGGCGTGCCGGGCGCGGACGCGGTGGGGTACGCGGCGGTCGCGTCCGCGGTGCTGGCGGCGCTGTGGGCGGCGTACGGCGCGGCAGCCCGCGGGCTGCGGGTGCCGCTGCCGGCGGCGGTGGTCGCGGGCCAGCTGCCGTTGCCGCTCTGGGCGCTGGCGTCCGACGCCGGTGCGCTGCCGGTGTGCTGGGCGCTGCTGGTCACGGCAGGTCTGGACGTGGCGGTCGCCGTCGCGCCGCGGCCGGGTACCGGGGTCCGGCCGGTGGCCTGCGCGGCGGCCTGCGTGACGGGGGGCTGGGCGGTGCTGATCGCCGGCTGGTTCTCGGTGGTGGACGGGGGCGCCGGGCCGGCGGCCCCGCTGCTGGCGGCCGCCGCGCTCGCGGGGTACGGGGCGTGGCGCACGGCGGCCGGGGCGGAGTCCTGGTCCGTGGCGTGGGCGGTCGTGGCCGGCGCGGTGGCGGTGGCCGGGGGCGGCGGCCTGGTGCGGGAGGCGGTGCCGGTGCAGTGGGTGGTGCCGGGGTACCTGGCCGCCGCGGTGGCGGTGGGGGCGGTCGCGGTGCGCGGCGGGGTGCCGCGCGGCGTGCGGCGCGGCCTGGCGGGTGCGTCGGTGGCCGCGCAGGCGCTGGCGGTGGCGTGGGCGCTGCCGCAGGTGGCGGTCGCCCTGGTGGGCGTCCGGCCGGGTGTGCCGTGGGCGGTGGTGGCGGTGACGGTGACGGTCGCCGGAGTGCTCGCGTCCCTCCCGTCCCGGCCGGCGCGCTGCGGGGCGCTCGCCCTGGCGTGGGTGTCCGCCGCGGCCCTGCCCGGGGCGCTGGCCCTGCCGGACGCGGCGGCGTCGGTGGCGCGGCTCGTGGTGACGGCCGGGTTCCTGGTCCTGGCGGTACGCCTGTCCCGGCCGGCCGCCGGGCGGGACGGGGCGCGGGACGCCGACGGTTCGCTCGGGGACACCGCGCTCGGCGGGGCGCTGCTGGGCGCGCTGGTGGCGGCCGCCGGGGCGCGGGGCTCCGATGCGGCGGAGGTCGCGGTCCTCGGCGCGCTCACGGTCCTCCTCGCGGGCGGGGCGGTCGCCGCACGGGGCAGGCACCGGACGGTCGCGGCGTGCGCCGCCGTGGTGGCGGCGACCGGCTTCACGGGCGCCGCGTCGGCCGCGGCCGGGCTGCCGGTCCATTTGGCGGGGGTGGCGCTGCTGGCCGTCCCGGTGGCCACGTCGGCGGTCGGCGCGGCGCTGCGGCGCCACCCGGTCGCCGTGCCGGTGGAGCTGGCCGGCGCCGCGGCCGGCGCCCTGGCGGCCGCCCTCGCCTCCGCCCGCCCCGCCGCCCTGGCGCTCGTGCTGGCCCTCGCCGGGGTCGTCGCGGCGGCCACGGCGGTACGCCCGGAGCGGCGCCCGGCGGCCGGGTACACGGCCACCGCGCTGTTCGTGGCGGCGACCTGGGTGCGGCTGGCCGCCTCGGGGGTGTCGTCCCCGGAGGCGTACGCGCTGCCGGTGGCGGTGCCCGCGCTCGCGGTGGGCGTGCTGCGCCGGCGCCACGACCCGGAGGCGTCGTCCTGGGTGGCGTACGGACCGGGTCTGGGCACGGCCCTCGTGCCGAGCCTGTTCGCCGCGTGGGGCGACCCGGGCTGGCCGCGTCCGCTGCTGCTCGGCCTCGTGGCGCTCGCCGTCACGCTCCTCGGCGCTCGGCTGCGGCTCCAGGCACCGCTGCTGCTGGGCGGGGCGGTGCTGGCCCTGGACGGGCTGCACGAGCTGGCTCCGCACGTCGTCCAGGCGGTCGGCGCGCTGCCCCGCTGGCTGCCGCCCGCGATGGCCGGGCTGCTGCTGCTCGTGGTCGGCGCGACGTACGAGCAGCGGCTGCGGGACGCCCGGCGGCTGCGCGACACCCTGGGCCGGATGGGCTGACCCCGGATACGCCGAAGGCCCCGGAGACGATGTCTCCGGGGCCTTCGGTCCGGGTGGTGGGCGATACTGGGTTCGAACCAGTGACCTCTTCGGTGTGAACGAAGCGCTCTCCCACTGAGCTAATCGCCCGGGCGCACCGCAAACATTACCGCATGTCAGCGGTGCTCCCGACCACGTGGGGCCGGTTCAGCCGGTCACTTGCCGACGTTCCACGGCATGACCAACCCGTACTTCCACAGGTACACGCCGACCAGCGCCGCCATGATCACCAGACCGACCGTGGTCAGGATGATGTTGCGCCGCCGGACCTTCGGGTCGAGTGCCCGCTGCGCCGCCTCGGTCACCTTCCGCTTCGTCCAGCGCAGCACCAGCTGCGCCCAGACGAACTCGGTCGCCCAGATCGCCATGCCACCGAAGATCACGACCCAGCCGGGCCCCGGCAGCACCAGCATCGCGGCGCCGGCCGCCACGACCGCGAGGCCGACGACGAAGACGCCGACCTGCCAGCTGACGTGGAGCGTCCTGCGCGCCTTGATGAAGTCGGGCGCCCGCGAGCCGAGTGCCGGTTCGGCGGTCACCTCTTCCGTCACGTCCCCCGTTGCGGGCGCTGTGGTCACCGGTCGGGCGACCTTGCCCCGCTCGTCACTCTCCGCGTTCATGATGCCCAACCTACCCGACGCTCGCGAGGCACCGGAATGGACGCATAACAGCCGCTTGCACACCGCCATACGAGGTACCTCAAGGGCCACAAAACAGACAGAGGGGTTTACAACGGCACCGTAGGTGGCATGTCGATTTCGCCGACGTGCGAATCCCCGAGCGCACACTGAGCGAAAGGCCCTGGCGCTTATGAACACCACGGTCAGCTGCGAGCTGCACCTGCGCCTCGTTGTGTCGAGCGAGTCCTCACTGCCTGTACCGGCGGGCCTGCGGTATGACACGGCCGATCCCTACGCCGTGCACGCCACCTTCCACACCGGAGCCGAGGAGACGGTCGAGTGGGTTTTTGCCCGCGACCTTCTCGCCGAAGGGCTCCACCGCCCCACAGGCACCGGCGACGTCAGAGTCTGGCCGTCCCGCAGCCACGGTCAGGGCGTCGTCTGCATCGCGCTGAGTTCCCCGGAGGGCGAAGCCCTGCTGGAGGCCCCGGCGCGCGCACTGGAGTCGTTCCTGAAGCGGACCGACGCCGCGGTGCCGCCCGGCACCGAACACCGTCACTTCGACCTCGACACGGAGCTCTCGCACATCCTGGCCGAAAGCTGAGGCCAGGCCGCCAGCCGCACGGCGCCGTCCGACTCGGGGCGACGGCGCCGCGCGGAGAGCTCGTACGGCCGTGAGCGGCCGGACACGGCGACGCCGGCGCCGTCACCGCGGAAACCACCGCGGTGACGGCGCCGGCGTGTTCGCGGGCCGCCCGGCGCCCTTCCGGGGCCCTCCCCGCGCCGGGCCGGGGCCGTCCCCGGGCCCCGCGGGCACCGGGCACCGCTCGGGGGCCGCGCGGATGAGCCGCTAGAGTCGGCGCCATCCGGCGGGCGCCCGCCCGCGGCAGGCTCAGGGAGGGAATCGTGCTGATCCCCCACGACACCCGGATCGCGCTCGACACGGTCGTCGATCTGGTGAACACCGCGCCCGACGGCGGGCGGGGCGACGGACTCGGGGACGTCGCGGCGCTGTACGCGTTCGTACGGAGCCACGACGTCAGCGGTGTCGGCGAGCTCGGCGAACCGGACCTGCGGGCCGTGCGCGACGTGCGCAATCGATTCGCCGACGTCTTCGCGGCGACCGACGCGCGGGCCGCGGCCGAACTGATCAACGAGCTGGTGGCCTCGGCGGGCACCACGCCCCAGCTCACCGACCACGACGGCTACGACTGGCACGTGCACTACTTCGCGCCGGGCGCGTCCGTCGCCGACCACCTGGCGGCCGACTGCGGGATGGCGCTGGCGTTCATCGTGGTCGCCGGGGAGCAGGACCGCCTGCGCCGCTGCGAGGCGCCGGACTGCGGACGCGCCTTCGTCGACCTCTCACGCAACCGCTCGCGCCGCTACTGCGACAGCCGCACCTGCGGCAACCGGCTCCATGTGGCGGCGTACCGGGCCCGCCGCAAGGAGGCGGCGGCCGGCTGAGCGGGCCGGGGCGGGACGGTCCGCGCTCACAGCACGAAGAGGTCGTGCACGGCGGCCATCAGCAGCAGGCAGCCGATGACCGCGAGGAAGATCATCAAGGGTGGTTGGGAGAGCGCGAAGAGGCATCCGCGTCGCTCCTCTGCGGCTGTACGGTCGGCATCGGTGGGGGCGGGGGACGACTCCCGCGAGGTTTCGAGCATCTCGGTGCCGATCATGGCGCAACGCGGCGTCCCGTGAACGGTGAACGCCGAGGATCGGCGGGGCAGTTCACCCCATCCCGTGGCTCCGGGGGCGTCCGGTGATCAGATCCCGTGCTTCTTCAGGATCGCCTCGATGTCGCTGAAGTCGTCGGCGGGCTTCGCCGTGCCGCGGCCGCCGGCCCCCGGCGAGGGAGCGGACGCCGCCGGCGCGACCGCCGCACGCCCCTCCTGACGCCCCTTGCGCACCCTGCGCTCCTCGCGCCCCGCACGCTCCCCGCGATCCGTGCGCCCGGTGCCGCTCCGGCGCCGCTCGACCGCCCGGGTCGTCACGAACAGCAGCCAGGACAGCCCGAGGACACCGAACCCCGCCCATGCCACCGGGCTGAAGGCGGTCCTGGCCAGCCACTCCACGGCTCCGGTCATCACCAGACCCGCCGGCACCAGCGCGTACGCGGTGATCCGGACGGCGGCGAGGAACTTCCGGCGGTACGCGGTGATCGCCGCGATGCCCAGCCCGGCCGCCGACAAGGCGGAGCAAATCGTCTCGGCAAGCATCCGGTCCTCCTGGCGGGCGCGGGGCGATACGTCCCTTCCATCCTGCACCGCGAGGCCCCACCGGGGCCATGGTGTCCACCCGCCCCGCGGAGATCTCCGGGACATCTCCGGGACGCCCTCCTCCCGAAGTCCCGGTTGGGGCGTCGCCCGCCCGGCTGGGAGACTGCCCCCATGAACGACTCCACCACCGACCGCACCGCACCGCCCGTCGTCCTCGACGTCTGGTGCGAGCTCCAGTGCCCCGACTGCCACGCCGCCCTGGACGACCTGCGCGCACTGCGCGCCCGGTACGGGGACCGCCTGGAGGTACGGCTGCGCCACTTCCCGCTGGAGAAGCACAAGCACGCCTACGCCGCCGCGCAGGCCGCCGAGGAGGCGGTCGAGCAGGGCAAGGGCTGGCCCTACGCCGAGGCCGTACTGGCCAGGACCGCGGAGCTGGCGGCGAAGGGCGAACGCGTCCTCATCGACACGGCTCGCGAACTGGGCCTCGACGCCGAGGAGTTCGACACGGCGCTCATCGACGGCCGGCACCTGCTGATCGTCGACGCCGACCAGGCGGAGGGCAAGGCGATCGGCGTCACCGGCACCCCCACGTACGTGATCGGCGGTGAGCGGCTGGACGGCGGCAAGAGCCAGGACGGGCTGCGTGAGCGCATCGAGGAGATCGCCGACCGGCTGCTGGCCGAGCCGGGCGGCGCCGCCTGATCGACGCGGCGCTCCCCGGGCCGAGGCACCCTAGAGCAGCGGCTTGAAGCAGTGGACGCGGGTCGCCCGGTAGCCGAGCGACTCGTAGAGCCGCAGGGCCGGGGTGTTGTCCGCGAAGACGTGCAGGCCGATGCGGTGCTCCCCCGCGTCGAGGGCGACCCGCTCGGCGAACAGCATCAGCTCGCGCCCGTGGCCCTGACCGCGCAGGGCGTCCGCGACCTCGATGTCGTACACGAACGCGCCCTCCTCCCCCGAGGGGGGATCGGCGCGCCCGGTCCACAGGTGCCCCACGGGGACGCCGTCGCGGACCGCCACATGGAGCGACGCGCCGTCGGTGGCGAGCCCGTCCGGCAGGTACCGGCGCCGGCTCGCCTCCGCCTTGGCCCGGGCACGGTCCTCCGGCACCCCGTGCGCCGCCCAGCCGGCCGCGAACCTCTCCGCCGAGCGGGCCGCCCACGGCCCGAACTCCGCCTCCGTCATGGGCCGGACGTCGAGCCGCCCGGGCGGTCCGGGCGGCGGACCGGCGAGGTCCTTGGCCATCGTGCGGCTGCGTTCGGTGTACCCGAGAGCGGTCGCCATGCGCAGTGCGACCGCCGCGTCGGCCGGTACGGAGGCGGTGACCTGGTCGCAGCCCCAGCCGCGCAGCACCTCCTCGGCGGCGAGCACGGCCACCGTGCCCCGCCCGCGCCGCCGGTCCGGTTCGTCGACGGCCAGGGAACGGATCGTCCCGGCGGCCCGCCGTCCGGCCTCCGCGAGGGTGCCGAGCTCGACGGTGCCCACGCGGCGGCTGTTGACGCACACGTCGTAGGTGCGCGAGCGGGCGCCGTCGGGAGTCTGCTGCAGCGGCCCGGCCGGCCGCAGGGTGGTGGTCATCGCCAGTCTTCTACCCACCCCGCGACCACCGGCTCACATCTGCGCGGCACGCTCCGCGAAGATGCGCATGGCCTTGGCGGTGACCGGTCCCGGCGCACCGGGCAGCTCGCGCCCGTCGACGCGGTGGACGGCCTGGACGTCGCGCAGGGTGGACGTCAGGAAGACCTCGTCGGCGCGCTCCAGGACGTCCATCGGCAGCTCGGTCTCCAGGGCGCCGGTCCACTCGACGGTCAGGGCGCGGGTGATGCCCGCCAGGCAGCCGGAGGCGAGCGGCGGGGTGTGCAGCTGTCCGTCCAGGACGACGAAGACGTTGGAGCCGGTGCCCTCGCAGAGCTGCCCGACCGTGTTGGCGAACAGCGCCTCGCTCCCGCCCCGCTCGTGCGCCCGGGCGAGGGCGACGACGTTCTCGGCGTACGAGGTGGTCTTGAGCCCGGCCAGGGCGCTGCGCTCGTTGCGGGTCCAGGGCACGGTGATCACCGCGGTGGTGTCGGGGCGGTGGCTGGTCTCGCCGAGGGCGACGACCAGGGTCGGGCCGGCGTCCCCGCGGTCGGAGCCGAGCGGGGAGAGCCCTCCGGTGTAGGTGATGCGCAGCCGGCCCAGCGGCATGGGGTTGGCCTCCAGCACGGCGGCGCAGGCGCGGCGCACCTCGTCGAGGTCCGGGTCGGGCAGCCCGAGGCCGCGCGCGGAGCGGGTGAGCCGGTCGAGGTGGGGCTCCATCGCGAAGGGCCGGCCGTCCACGGCCTTGAGCGTCTCGAAGACGCCGTCGCCCACGGTCAGGCCGTGATCCAGTACGGAGACCCTGGCGGCGTCCGCGTCGTGCAGCCCGCCGTTGACCCACAGCTTCATTTCCCGATGGTCCTTCCGCTCGCCTCGTACGTTCCCGACGCTACCGCGAGCAGCCGGGAGGCCTTCAGTTCCGTCTCGTCCCACTCGCGCTCGGGGTCGGAGCCCCAGGTGATGCCCGCGCCGGTGCCGAAGCGCAGCACCGCTCCGCCCTCGCGGCGGTCGATCCAGAAGGTGCGTATGCCGACGGCCAGCTCGCCGGTGCGGCGGTCGGCGTCGACCCACCCGATGCCTCCGCAGTAGGGCCCCCGGGGGGCGTTCTCCAGCGCCTCGATGATCCGCAGGGCGCTGGACTTCGGCGCCCCGGTCACCGAGCCGGGCGGGAAGGTGGCGTCCAGGAGGTCGCGCCAGCCCGCCCCGGGCGTCAGCTCGCCCCGCACGGTGGAGACGAGGTGCACCAGGCCGGGGTGCGGCTCGACGGCGCAGAGCTCGGGGACGGTGACGGAGCCGGTGGCGCAGACCCGGCCCAGGTCGTTGCGGACGAGGTCCACGATCATGACGTTCTCGGCGCGGTCCTTGTCCAGGAGGTCCTGGGCCGTCCTTCCGGTGCCCTTGATGGGGCCGGACTCGACGGTGGCGCCGTCGCGCCGCAGGTACAGCTCGGGCGACGCGGTGGCGATCTCCACCCCGTGGGCCGGCAGGCGAATCGTTCCGGCATAGGGGGCGGGGTTGCCGCGCGCGAGGAGCGCCGTCAGCGCGTCCACGTCGGCGTCCGGGTCCGTCAGGGGTGCGGACAGCACCCGGCACAGGTTCGCCTGGTAGACCTCGCCGGCCGCGATGTGCTCCCGGATCCGCCGTACACCCGCTATGTACGCGGCGCGGTCGAGCGAGGACTTCCAGTCACCGGCGGCGGGCCCGCGCCAGGCCCCCGGCACCGGGGCCGGTACCGGGGCGGGACGTACGTCGCCGAAGCGGGCGCAGGTCAGGCGGCCCTCGAAGTCCGCCGAGACGGCCCAGAAGCCGGACGAATCGAGGGCCTCGGGGTCACGGGTGACATCCCGCAGGTCGGTTGCGACGAGGCCGCCGAAGCGGGCCAGAGGAGCGAGGTCGTGCACGGATGCGAGTCTATGGCGGTGGCGGGCGGGACGGCGCGGACCGGGGTCGGCGCAGCACGCTGGGCAAACGCGTTTTTGTGCTGGCCCGGGAATCCGCTAGAGTTCAACACGTCGCCGGGACGCGCAAGCGGGCCGGAACCGACAAGCGGACGTGGCTCAGTTGGTAGAGCATCACCTTGCCAAGGTGAGGGTCGCGAGTTCGAATCTCGTCGTCCGCTCGAAGTGGGGGATCCTTCCCGAACCCCTGCACTCCTGGTGGAGTGGCCGAGAGGCGAGGCAACGGCCTGCAAAGCCGTCTACACGGGTTCAAATCCCGTCTCCACCTCCAAGGACGATTAGCTCAGCGGGAGAGCGCTTCCCTGACACGGAAGAGGTCACTGGTTCAATCCCAGTATCGTCCACTGGATCTTCGGATCCCCCGCGCGATTAGCTCAGCGGGAGAGCGCTTCCCTGACACGGAAGAGGTCACTGGTTCAATCCCAGTATCGCGCACGCAGTGCCCATGATCCACGGATCGTGGTCCCGAGGACGATTAGCTCAGCGGGAGAGCGCTTCCCTGACACGGAAGAGGTCACTGGTTCAATCCCAGTATCGTCCACATGGTCCGGAGCCCCGGCCGCGTCTCGCGGCCGGGGCTCCGTCGTCGTCCCTCCGCTCAGGAGGAGAACAGCATCCGACCGAATCCCCGGTGGTGACCGTGGTGCCCGTGGTGCGGTGCGCCCCAGGCGGGCGCGTGCGGGGCCGGAGCGGCCGGGTAGGCCTGCGGGGCCGGCGGCGCGGGCGGGGCCTGCTGGACCCACTGCGCCTCCAGGCGGGTCAGGGCCTCCAGCTCGCCGTAGTCGAGGAAGATCCCCCGGCAGCCGCTGCACTGCTCGATCTGGACGCCGTTGCGGTTGTAGGTGTGCATGGGCGCGTGGCACTTGGGACACTGCATGCTCGGCTCAACTCCTCGCCGTACGAATGGTGTCCTCACCCTACGACGGACCAAGGGCGTCCAACTCAGCCGGGAGTGTCGCAATTCGGGCACAGGCGTCGACGACGCTCAGCTCGACGTCGTCCAAGTCCCGCTGCTCGGCGGCGCTCTTGACGATCGCGAGAGCCGCCGTCTGCACCGTCAGCGCGCGGGCCGGCACGTCGAGCCCGGGCCACGGGTCGCCGTCGGCCGGTACGGCCGGTCCGCCCGCCTCCCGGTAGGCGCCGAGGAACCGGCCCCACACGTCGGGCGCCAGCAGTCCGGCCGCGTACCAGGCGGCGGGCCGGGCCAGGTCCCAGGCCGGGACCCCCAGACCGAGGTCGTCGACGTCGATCAGCAGCCACGCGCCGCCCACGGCCGGGTGGCGGACCAGCTGGCCCAGATGCAGGTCGCCGTGGCAGACCGTGCCCCCGCCGAGCATCGGCGCCTCGTCCCTCGCCCACGCCGGCAGGCCGCGCCAGGCGGCGCGCACCGGCCCGGCGGCGGGGTGCGGCCCGGCCGCCGCCATCCGCGCCACCGCCCGCGCCGCCTTGGCGGGACCGCGCATCGCCGGCAGCGGGCCGGGCAGCTCACCGGGCGGTACGCGGTGGAGCCGGGCGAGCAGGACGGCCGCCTCCTCCCACGGCGCGGCCTCCGGATCGCCGGGGTCGACGGGGCTGCCGTACGGCCAGGCGCTCACCGGGCGGCCGGCCGCCTCCTGCACGGTCGCCGGCAGGGGCGGCAGGACGATGCCCGCCAGGCGCGGGTGGGCGGCCGCGGCGAGCCGGGCACGGTGGGCGGCGGCCTCGGTGTCCGGGGCGTGCGCCTTGGCCACGGCGTCGCCGTGCCGCACCACGGTGCCGTCGGGACGGTCCGCGAGGACGGCGCCGGAGCCGCCGCAGGCGCGGCAGGGCGCCCCGGCGTGGGCGGCCCGCCGGGCCACGACGTCGAGCTCCCGCACGAGGGCGTCGTTCTGCTGCTGCACCCCCCGACCCTACGGGCCCGCGCCGCCCGCGCACGACCGCCTGCCGCACCGGGGCGCGGTGCGGTGCGGTTCGGTGCGCCCTGCGGGCCGGGCCGGGTGTCCGTTGCCGCCGGTGGGCCGGGGCGAGGCGCCGTCGCGCGGTTCCGCCCTGTGCGGTGCGGCCCCCTTGCGACTGGTTCCTGGGGGTCCGGCGACCGGCCTGCTTGCGGTTCGTCCGCCAGCGGTGCCTGTTCGGCGGTGGTGGGGTGTGGCCCCTCCGGGCTCACCTCCTCGGGGCCGGCGGCCCTGGGCCAGATGTAAGGGAGCCCGCCCCTTGCCGCCAACCCCTGCGGGGGCGACCCTGCACGGCCCCACCCCGGGCCGTACGCCGTCTGCAGGCCGGTGGGCACGGCTCTGCCTCGGGCCGTCGCTCGTGTGCGGGCCGGTAGGGCATGGCCTGGTACCGGCGCGTAGGCGGTTGCCGGACGGGTGACGGGTGTTCCCGGACTCGGCGAGGAGGGGCCGTGCAGGGTCGCCCCCGCAGCGGATTGGCGGCGAGTGACGGTCACTGGACCGGCTGGGCGCCCCGCCAACCGCGAGGAGGTGAGCCCGGAGGGGCCCGCCCCAGACCCACCGGCAGCAACCGATACGTGGCCACGGCCGGGAAGCCGAGGGCCGGGCTCGGAGGGGCCGGGCATCGCCACCACCGGGCAGGCACCGTACCGGGGCGGAGAAAGCGGTGGCCGGCAGCTCCCCAGCTGCCGGCCACCGCTGCCGTCCGCCGCACCCCCGTCCCCACGGGGTTGTTGGCCGGATGTCCCCGACCCGGGCCGCTCTCCCGGGTCCGGGGCGCCGCTCAGCGCCCCAGCATCACGCCCACGGACGACGCCTGTGTGACCACCGCGTCCCAGCCGCCGAAGGCGACGACCAGGAGGGCGGCCAGCGGGAGGACCATCGCCGTCGCCACCAGGGGGTGACGCCGACCGGACGGGCGGTCGCCGAACGAGGCGTACGCCTTGCGTCCCTGCGTGCGGATCACCGTCCGCGTTGCCGTGTCCGCCATGGTTCCTTCTCCCGTCGATTCCGACAGCGGCGGGTGCTGGACCTCGGGGGACGAGTGCTGCACCCGCCGCTTGACCTCAACATTAGGGAAGCGGCGGGCCGGGCACGTCATGCCCGCGTACCCTTTGCCGGGCCTCCCGGAGGATGAGCCGCCGGCCGGTGGCGTACTCCCCTGGTTGGAGACGGTCCACCGGAGGTCAGGGGTCTTCCGGAGGGGCCGCCGGGGCCGGGTGACGTCCCTCACGTCCGGTCCGTCCTTCCGTACGGTCCGTCACCCCGTGGGGTCAACGCCCTTGACGGCGGCGGTCATTGGGGCGACGACCCGTTCCGGGGCCCCCGGGGGCACCGACAATCGATCGGCCCGCGAGGGCGCGGCCTATGAGCGCGCCGGGGCGCGGGTACGTAAGCTGTGCCACGTCAAACGGACACCGGTGCAGCGAGGGTGGGGCCTCCCCACCGTAGGTAGGGGACGGACATGGCGATGATGCGGCTCCGGCGCGAGGATCCGCGTGTCGTCGGCTCATTCAGGCTCCACCGGCGGCTCGGCGCGGGCGGCATGGGGGTCGTGTACCTCGGGTCCGACCGGCGCGGCCAGCGGGTGGCGCTGAAGGTGATCCGGCCGGATCTCGCCGAGGACCAGGAGTTCAGGTCGCGCTTCGCGCGCGAGGTGTCGGCCGCGCGGCGGATCCGCGGCGGGTGCACGGCCCGGCTGGTCGCGGCTGATCTGGAGGCGGACCGGCCCTGGTTCGCGACGCAGTACGTGCCCGGTCCTTCCCTGCACGACAAGGTCGCCGAGGAGGGTCCGCTGTCGGCGGCGGACGTGGCGGCCATCGGTGCGGCGCTCTCCGAGGGGCTGGTCGCGGTCCACGAGGCCGGGGTGGTCCACCGGGACCTGAAGCCGTCGAACATCCTCCTGTCGCCCAAGGGCCCCCGGATCATCGACTTCGGTATCGCCTGGGCGACCGGCGCGTCGACGCTCACGCACGTCGGTACGGCGGTGGGCTCGCCGGGCTTCCTCGCGCCGGAGCAGGTGCGGGGCGCGGCGGTGACGCCGGCGACGGACGTCTTCGCGCTGGGGGCGACCCTGGCGTACGCGGCGATGGCGGACTCGCCCTTCGGGCACGGAAGTTCCGAGGTGATGCTGTACCGGGTGGTGCACGAGGAGCCGCAGCTGCACGGTGTGCCGGACGCGCTCGCGCCGCTCGTGCGGGCCTGTCTGGCCAAGGACCCGGAGGAACGTCCCAGCACCCTGCAACTGTCCATGCGGCTGAAGGAGATCGCCGCCCGTGAGGCGCAGGGGCTGTCCGACGTCCGGGCGTCGGCGCCCCGGCCGTCCGGGAGGGCCGTGGACGAGCGGCCCACGGGACGGCTGACCGAGCGGTACACGGAGCGCAGCACGCAGGGGCGGGTCCAGCGGACGCCCGCGCCCGGCGCGCGGGGCGCGCAGCCGCCGCGTGTCTCGTCACCGCGCAACCCGGCACGCCCGCCGTCGCGGACGGGCGGCGGCCGGACGGCGTCGAGGCCCGGGGTCCGCACCGGAGCGGGTGGCTCGCGCAGGCCCGCGAACCCCCGGCTGCTGCGGCAGCGGATCTTCGTGTTCGTGGTGGTGACCCTGATCGTGCTGCTGGGCATCGCGGCCGCGCAGGGCCTTCAGGGCTGACGGTGCCCCGCCTTCCGGGCCCGGGTCCGGAAGGCGCGGCCGGTCAGGACTCCGGGCGTCCGGTGGCCACCGCGTAGAAGGCGACGGCGGCCGCGGCTCCCACGTTGAGCGAGTCGACGCCGTGGGCCATCGGGATGCGGACCCACTCGTCGGCCGCCCTCAGTGCCTTGGTGGTGAGGCCGTCGCCCTCCGCGCCCAGCATCAGGGCGACCCGCTCCAGGCGGTGCGGGGCGGCCTCGTCGATGCCGGTGGCCTTCTCGTGGGGTGTCAGGGCGAGCAGCCGGAAGCCCGCGTCCCGCACCGCGTCCAGCCCGCGGGGCCAGGTGTCGAGGCGGGCGTACGGGACGGAGAAGACGGCGCCCATGGAGACCTTCACCGACCGGCGGTACAGCGGGTCGGCGCAGTCCGGCGACAGCAGGACGGCGTCCATGCCGAGGGCGGCGGCGCTGCGGAAGATGGCGCCGATGTTGGTGTGGTCGTTGACGCCCTCCATGACGACCACCCGGCGGGCGCCGGTGAGCAGTTCGTCCGCCGCGGGCAGCGGCTTGCGCTGCATCGAGGCGAGGGCGCCCCGGTGCACGTGGTAGCCGGTGACGCGTTCGGCGAGGTCCGGCGCCACGGTGTAGACGGGCGCCGGGACCTCGTCGATGACGTCCCGCATGGTGTCGACCCACTTGGCGGACAGCAGCATGGAGCGCATCGCGTACCCGGCCTGCAGGGCGCGGCGGATGACCTTCTCGCCCTCGGCGATGAACAGGCCCTCGGCGGGCTCGCGCCTGCGGCGCAGTTCGACGTCGGTCAGACCGGTGTAGTCGTGCAGGCGCGGGTCGTCGGGGTCGTCGATGGTGAGGAGTTCGGCCACGGGGTGGTTCGCCTTGTCGGTGTGGGGATGCCGGCGGGGTTACGGGGTGCTCTTGTGGGGGCCCTCGGCGACGACCGGGCCGATGACGATCACGGCGGGCGGGCGGACGTCCTCGGCGGCGACCCGCTCGGCCACCGTGGCGAGGGTGGCGTCGACGCGCCGCTGGGAGGAGGTCGTGCCCTCCTGCACCAGGGCGAGCGGGGTGTCCGGGGCCTTGCCGTGCGCCATCAGCGCTTCGGCGATCGCCCCGATCTTGTCGACGCCCATCAGGACGACGAGAGTGCCGGTCAGCTTGGCGAGCGACGCCCAGTCGACGAGCGAGCGCGGGTCGTCGGGCGCGACATGGCCGCTGACCACGGTGAACTCGTGCGCCACGCCCCGGTGGGTGACGGGGATGCCGGCCGCTCCGGGGACGCTGATCGAGCTGGAGATGCCGGGCACGACCGTGCAGGCGATGCCCGCCTCGGCGAGCGCCTGCGCCTCCTCCATGCCCCGGCCGAAGACGAACGGGTCACCGCCCTTGAGGCGCACCACGGACTTGCCGGCCTTGGCGTGCTCGATGAGGGCGTTGTTGATGGCCTCCTGGGCCATGAACCGGCCGTACGGGATCTTCGCCGCGTCGATCACCTCGACGTGCGGGGGCAGTTCGTCGAGCAGGTCGCGGGGGCCGAGACGGTCGGCGATCACCACGTCGGCCTCGGCGAGCAGGCGGCGGCCGCGCACGGTGATCAGGTCGGGGTCGCCGGGGCCGCCGCCGACCAGGGCGACGGAGGGCGTGCGGTCGCGGTGGTGCGGTGCCACGAGGGAGCCGTCGCGCAGCCCCTCGACGATGGCGTCCCGCACGGCGGCGGAGCGGCGGGGGTCGTGGCCGGTGAGGACGGCGACGGTGACGCCTTCGCTGCGCCCGGTCGCGGGGGTCCAGGCGGTGGCCGCCTCGGCGTCGTCGGAGCGTACGCACCAGGTACGGTTCCGTTCGGCCTCGGCGGAGGCGCGGGCGTTGGCCTCGGGGTCGGTGGCGGCGACCAGGACGTACCAGGCGTCGGCCAGGTCCCCGTCCTCGTACCGGCGCTTCGTCCAGGTGATCTCGCCGGCCTCCGCCATGGCCTCGACGGACGGCGTCGCGGACGGGGAGATCAGCGTGATGTCGGCGCCGGCCGCGATGAGGGCGGGGAGGCGGCGCTGGGCGACCTGGCCGCCGCCGATGACGACGACGCGGCGACCGGTCAGGCGCAGTCCGACGGGGTAGGCGGGGTGCTCGGCGTTCTCGGCCATGGCGGTGCGGCTCCTCGGCGAGGCGTGGTGCGGTGTGCGGAGCCGCTGCGACGGTGAAGCGGCTGGTGGGGCGGGGGGCGCGGCGCTGGGGACGCTGCGACCACGATACGGTGCGCCCCGCCGAGCGGGCAGGGGCGGTGGCCCCGGGGGCGCGGGGTCCGGCCGGTCGCCGTGCCGGACCGGGTTCCGGTGCGGGGGTGCTGCGGGAGGGCGGCGGCGCTCCGGGTCCGCGGAGGCGCCGCCCACCGGTGACGCGCCGCGCGGGTGGCGGGTACCGGCCGGTGCCCGGGTGCGGGGACCTGCTGCCCCCCGCACCCGCGTGCCCGCCGCCCGGGCGGCTACTTCTCGGTGACGCCGGCCGAGTCGAAGGTCGCCACCTCGTGCATCGCCCTGGCCGCGCTCTGGATCACCGGGAGGGCCAGCAGCGCGCCGGTGCCCTCGCCCAGGCGGAGGTCGAGGTCCACCAGGGGGCGCAGGCCCAGCTTGTTGAGGGCCGCCACGTGTCCCGGTTCCGCGCTGCGGTGGCCGGCGATGCAGGCCGCCAGCGCCTCGGGGGCGATGGCCCGGGCCACCAGGGCCGCGGCCCCGGCGCTGACGCCGTCGAGGACGACCGGCGTGCGCAGCGAGGCGCCGCCCAGGATGAAGCCGACGAGGGCCGCGTGCTCCAGGCCGCCGACGGCGGAGAGGACGCCGATGGGGTCGGCCGGGTCGGGCCGGTGCAGGTCCAGTCCGCGCCGTACGACGTCCACCTTGCGGGCGTGCATCTCGTCGTTGATGCCGGTGCCCCGGCCGGTGACCTCCGCCGGGTCGACGTCGGTGTAGACGGAGATCAGCGCGGCGGACGTGGTGGTGTTGGCGATGCCCATCTCACCGGTGAGCAGCGCCTTGTTGCCGGCCGCCACCAGGTCGCGGGCCGTCTCGATGCCGACCTCGACGGCCGCGAGGACGTCCTCGCGGCTGAGGGCGGGACCGGTGGTGAAGTCGGCGGTGCCGGGGCGCACCTTGCGCGGCAGGAGGCCGGGGGTGGCGGGCAGGTCGCCGGCGACGCCGACGTCGATCACGCAGACCTCGGCGCCCACCTGGTTGGCGAACGCGTTGCAGACCGCGCCGCCGCCGAGGAAGTTGGCGACCATCTGGGCCGTCACCTCCTGGGGCCAGGCGGTGACGCCCTGGGCGTGCACGCCGTGGTCGCCGGCGAAGATCGCGACGGCGGCGGGCTCGGGGATGGGCGGCGGGCACATCCGGGACAGCCCGGAGAGCTGGGCGGAGATGATCTCCAGCATGCCGAGCGCGCCGGCGGGCTTGGTCATGCGCTTCTGCCGCTCCCACGCCTCGCCCAGCGCCTTGGCGTCGAGGGGGCGGATGTTGGAGACGGTCTCCTGGAGCAGGTCGTGCGGCTCCTCGCCGGGCAGGGCGCGGCGGCCGTACGTCTCCTCGTGGACCACCCACGACAGCGGGCGGCGCTTGGACCAGCCGGCCTGCATCAGCTCGGGCTCCTCGGGGAACTCGTCGACGTATCCCACGCAGAGGTACGCGACGACTTCCAGGTGCTCGGGCAGGCCGAGGGCGCGGACCATCTCGCGCTCGTCGAAGAAGCTGACCCAGCCGACACCGAGGCCCTCGGCACGGGCGGCGAGCCACAGGTTCTCGACGGCGAGGGCGGAGGAGTACGGGGCCATCTGCGGCTGCGTGTGGCGGCCCAGGGTGTGCCGGCCGCCGCGGGTCGGGTCGGCGGTGACCACGATGTTGACCGGGGTGTCGAGGATGGCCTCGATCTTCAGTTCCTTGAACTGCTTGGCCCGGCCCTTGGGCAGCGACTTCGCGTACGCCTCGCGCTGGCGCTGGGCGAGTTCGTGCATCGAGCGCCGCGTCTCGGCGGAGCGGATGACGACGAAGTCCCAGGGCTGCGAGTGGCCCACGGAGGGTGCCGTGTGGGCGGCTTCGAGGACCCGGAGGAGGACCTCGTGCGGGATGGGGTCGCTGCGGAAGCCGTTGCGGATGTCGCGGCGCTCGCGCATGACGCGGAGCACGGCCTCGCGCTCGACGTCGTCGTAGGCGGGGGCCGGGGCGCCCTGGACGGCGGCCTCGGGGGCCTCGGCGGCCTCCGGGGTTTCCGGCGTGTCGGGGGCGTCCGTGGTGTCCGGGGCGGCCGTGGTGGAGTCCGGGGCCGGGGTGACCTCCGCGGCGGTCGCCGTCTCCGGGGCGGGGGGCTCCTCGGGGGCCTGCGCCTCCGGTGCCTCGGGCTGCTCCGGCGCGGCCACGGTCTCGGGCTGGGGCTCGGCGGCCACGGGCTGCTCGGCCACGGGCTGCTCGGCGGCCGGGGCCTCCTCGGCCACGGGCTCGGCGGCCGGGGCCTCGTCGGCGGGTGCCGGCTGCTCGGCCACCGGCTCGGGGGCGTGCGCCTCCGGAGCGGCGGTCTCGGCGGGCGCCGGCTGCTCGGGCGCCGGTGCGGGGGCCACGGGCTCGGCCGTCGGCTGCTCGGCGGGTGCCGGCTGCTCGGCCACGGCTGCGTCGGCGACCGGTTCGGCGGCGACGGCTTCCGGGGCCGCCGGCTCGGCGGGGGCCCCGGCCGGCTCGGCGGCGGCCACCGGCTCGGAGGCGACCGGCTCCTGCGCGACGGGCTCGGGTGCCGGGGCCTCGGGTGCCGGGGCCTCGGGAGCCGGGGCCTCGGGAGCCGGGGCCTCGGCGGCCGGTGCGGGCTGCTGGACCGGCTCCGCCACGGCCGGGGCACCGCCGTCGCGCGGCGCCGGAACGGTGACGGCGTCGGGCACGGGCGGCACGGCCGCGTCGACGGCCTCCGGGGCGGGCTCGGGAGCCGGCTCGGCGGCGGCCTGCGGGGCGGCGGCGGGCACGGTCGGGGCGAGGTGCGGTGCGGTCGGGACGGAGCCCTCGACCGGGACGAACTGCCCGACGGGCGCGGGCGCCTGGTCCGGAACGACCGTTTCTGCTGTGGCAGGAGGCGTCACCAGAGGCCCCTGTGGCTGCGGGGACCACGGCTCCGCGCTCTGCGGCGGCAGTTCCCCGAGCTGCGGGCCGGCCGGCACGGACACCGGCTCCTCGCGCGGCACGTCCAGGTACTCCAGGCCGCCGGAGGTCGCCGGGCCGGGGTTCGCGGGCCCGCGGTCGGCGAGCGAGCGGACGACCCCGCCGGAGGTGTCGGGGACGGGCGGGCCCATGTGGAGCGGGCGGCGTGCCGTCGCGGCGGCCGGCGCGGGCGCCGGGGCCTGCGCGGGTTCGGGAGCGGCGGCCGGGGCCGGCTCGGGCAGCCGTACGCCGGACAGGTCGACCGAGCCGGAGTCACGGCCACCCGCCTCGTGGGCGCCGGCCTCATGGACCACGGCCTCGTGCGCGACCGGCTCCTGCGGGGCGGGCTCCTGCGTCGCCACCGGCTCCGCCGCGACCTGCGCGTGTGCCCCGGTCCCGGGCACGGCCTGCTCCGGTGCCACGGGCCCGTGCGCCTCGGCACCGGGCTCGTGCACCGCGGCGTCCTGCACCGCGGGCTCCTGGAAGGCGGGCTGCTGGGCGGCGGGCTCGTAGGCGGCCTGTTCGTACGCCGCCTGCTCGTACGCGACCTGCTCATAGGCCGTCTGCTCGTAGGAGCCCGCCTCGTGCGCCACCGGCTCGTAGCCGGCAGCGGCCGCCTCGTGCCCCACCGGCGCCTGCGCCGCCGGGTCGTACCCGGCCTGCTGCTGCGCCTGCTGGAGCTGCTGGGCCTGCTGCTCGGCGATGACCGCCGCGCCCACCGGGTCCACCGCCGGCGGAACCGTCGGGGGCACGGCCGTGGCGGCCGGCGCCGGCGCGACGCCGGCGTGCGGCTCGCTCCAGGCCCCCTGGGATCCGGGCATCAGCAGCAGGTCGTCGTCCTCGGCGGTGTTCTCGGAGGGGTCCAGGAAGGTGTACGCGCCCGGAGCGGGGATGCCCGGCTGCTCCACCATGCCTGCGTTCTCCGGCTGCCCCTCGCCCGGGACCTGGCCGGTGTCAGTCATGCGTACCCCTCGCCCATCGGTTGTGCTCCTTCAGACCGTCGCCCGCAAACAAGAACGAGCATGCGCGCCGCGCGGCACGAACGGCACGCGGACATCACGTATTGTCGCGGCCTTCTGCCGCCGTGGCAGCGGGATCCGCCGCCGTCGGCTGTGGACTGCGCCACGTTGCGCAACCCCCCGGTGACGCCGTACCGCGCCGGGTGCCCTCTCGGGTCCCTTTTTTCCGGACATCGACGATCCCTCGCCGACCGCCCGGCCGCCGTACAACGATCGGCCAGCCTACCTGCCGTCCCGTAGTGACATGGTCACGGGGAGGGTGCGGGCCGGTGCCCGGAGAGCAGGAAGACGACGGAGCGGTCGCGTTCCGTCCAGGTGCCGGGGTCGAGGTCGACGGACTGCAGGAGGGCGCACTCGACCACGTACCCGCCCTCCTTCAGGGCCCCGCCGATGGCCTCGGCGTCGTCGCGGGTGGTGGCGTGCGCGACGATCCGTTCGGGGCGGCGGTCCGCGCAGGCGGTGACGACCGCCGCTCCCCCGCCGCCGACGCGGACGACGTCGGGTTCGGGCAGCCGCTCCAGGACGTGCGGCGCGCGTCCGGCCACCGTCTGGACCTGGACGCCGAAGTGGCGTGCGGCGGCCTCGGTGCGGGCGCAGGCGGCCGGGTCCTCGTCGACCGCGATCACGGCCGCTCCGAAGCGGGCGGCCTCGACGGCGAGCGCGCCCGCGCCGCAGCCGATGTCCCACACGAGGTCGCCGGAGCGCGGGCCGAGGCGGGCGAGCTGGGCGGAGCGGAGGCCGTCCGACTCGCCGGTGCCGAGGTCACCGCCGTAGGTGTGCGCGGGCAGCCCCCAGCCGCGTACCGACCCGGGGTCCCGGCCCATCAGCCATCCGCCGCCCCCCTGGGTGGCGCCGGTGCCGCCGATGACGATGACGACGTTGGGGTCGCGCCAGGTGTGGTCGGCGACCTTGTCGGAGGTGAGGACGGTGACCTGCTCGCGTTCGGTGCCGAGTTCCTCGCAGATGACGAAGGTGCGGTGCACGTCGTCGAGGAGGAGGGCGAGTTCGGCCGGGCCGGCGCCCGGGGAGGTCAGCACGGCGACCTTCGGGTGGGCACGGCACACATTGACGGCGCGGCGCAGGGTACGGGTGTGGGCGACGACGACCTGGGCGTCGTCCCAGGGCATGCCGGCGCGGGCGAAGGCGGCGGCGACGGAGGAGACGGCGGGCACCACTTCGACCTCGAGGCCGTGCTGGGGTGCGCGCAGGGTGCGGACGACGCCGAAGAAGCCGGGGTCGCCGTCGGCGAGGACCACGGCGGTGCCGCGGTGGCCGGCGATGCGGCGGGCGGCGAGGTCGACGCTGCCGAGGCGGACGCGTTCGGCGGCGGGCGGGATCTCCGGGAGTGCCAGGTGGTGGCCGGCTCCGGCCACCAGGGTGGCGGCCGAGAGGGCGGACCTGGCGGCCGTGGTGAGGGGCGAACCGTCCCAGCCGATCACCGTGACCCGGTCGGCCATCTTCGTCTGTCTCCTGGAGTGTCGGTGGGGGGTCGAGTGGAGTGCTGGTGAGCGTACCGGGTCTCAGTTCCAGTCGGTGAACGAGGAGTAGCCGGCGTCGGCGAGCTGGTCGGCGGCGCCTTCCAGGTCCTCGGGGAGGAGGCTCCAGACGATCAGGTCGGTGCGGATGTCGGTCCAGCCTCCGTCCTCGGTCTGGGTGCGCGCTATCCAGGCGTTGCGCAGGACGCCCTCGCTGATGCAGCCGATCTTCTGGGCGACCTGCTGGGAGGCGGTGTTGTCGGCGGCGGTGCGCAGTTCCAGGCGTTCGAAGTGCTGGTCGCGGAAGAGCCATTGGGCGACGGCGAGGACGGATTCGGTGGCGTATCCCTCGCCGCGTGCCCAGGGGGCGGTGACGTAGGCGACTTCGGTGGCGCGGGTGCGCCAGTTGGTGTTCCGGAGGTGGATGATTCCGACGAGGCGCTGGGTGAGGAACTCGGTGACGGCGAGGACGACGCCGCGGCCCTCGGTGCGTTCCGCGGGGGCGATCCTGCGGACCCAGTCCTCGGCGTGTGCCGCGGTGTAGGGGTGGGGGGCGGAGGTCCAGGCGACGACCATCTCGTCGTTCATCATCTCCAGGTGCGCGGGGATGTCCGCGTCCTCGTAGGGGCGCAGCACCAACCGTTCCGTGCTGATGGAGATGTCCGGAAAGGTGGTAGTCATGCGCAGCTCCATGCCGGGGACCGTCCGTAAAGGCCGTGAACGCACAGCATGCAGCATGCAGCCGGTTGTGCGCATGGCCGGGTCGGTACGGATTCGTCGATACGGATACGTCGACTCGTCGATGCGTCGACATGGCGCGGCCCCGCGCACCGGAAGGGGGTGCGCGGGGCCGGGGGCCGTGCGGCGAGGGTTACTTGACCGCTCCGAAGGCGGAGACGATGGAGCCGTCCTTGTAGGTGTCCTCGATGTACTTCTTCACCTCGGGCGAGTTGAGGAGCTCGGCGAGCTTCTGCACGCGCGCGTCCTTCTCGTCGCCCTTCCTGACGGCGAGGAAGTTGGCGTACGGGTTGCCCTCGGCCTTCTCCAGCGCCAGGGCGTCCTTGGCGGGGCTGAGCTTGGCCTCGATGGCGTAGTTGCCGTTGATGACGGCGGCGTCGACGTCGTTCAGGGCGCGGGGCACGGTGGCGGCCTCCAGCTCCTTGAACTCCAGGCCCTTCTTGTCCTTGATGTCGGAGAGCTTGCCGTTGGCTCCGACGCCGTCCTTGAGGGTGATGACGCCGTTGTCGGCGAGGAGCTTGAGGGCGCGGCCGCCGTTGGTGGTGTCGTTGGGGACGGCGACGGTCTGCCCGGCCTTGAGGTCCTTGAGGGACTTGAGCTTCTTGGAGTAGAGGCCGAGGGGCTCAAGGTGGACGTTGACGACCGGGACGATGGTCGTCTTGTTCTTCTTGTTGAAGTCGTCCAGGTACGGCTTGTGCTGGAAGTAGTTGGCGTCGACCTGGCCGCTCTGGGTGGCGGTGTTGGGCAGGACGTAGTCCGTGAACTCCTTCACCTCCAGCTTGAGGCCGGCCTTCTCGGCGAGGTTGTCCTTGACGAAGGTCAGGATGTCGGCGTGCGGCGTCGGGGACGCGGCGACGACCAGCGGCGCGGACGCGTCGGCCTTGCCCGAGCCGCCCTTGGAGGAGGACGGGTCGGAGGCCGTGCCGCAGGCGGTGAGGCCGAGGGCGAGGGCGGTGATGGTGGCGAAGGCGCCGGTGAGCTTGATGTTCTTACGCACGAAAAGTGCCTCTTTCTGGTGGTGCGGACAACGCCCGGACAAGGAGTGCGGGCTGTTCTTCAGGGGGTTCAGGCGGTGCGGCCCCGGCGGGCGAGGAGGCGTACGGCCAGGTCGCCGAGGAGCTGGACGACCGTGACGATGACGATCAGCAGCACGACGGTGATGAGCATGAAGCCGGTCTCGAACCGCTGGTAGCCGTAGGTGATGACCTTGGAGCCGAGGCCCTCGCCGCCGACCGCGCCGGCCAGCGCCGAGTAGCTGATCAGCGTGATCACGGTGGTCGTCAGCGCGGCGATCAGTGACGGCAGGGCCTGCGGAAGCAGTACCTTGCCGACGATCGTAGGTATGCCGCCGCCCATGGACTGGACGGCTTCGACGAGTCCGTGGTCCACCTCGCGGATCGCGGTCTCGACGAGGCGCGCGAAGAAGGGGATGGCTCCGATGGAGAGCGGCACGATCATGGCGGTGGGGCCGATGAAGGTGCCGACCACGAGCGTGGTGACGGGGATCAGGGCCACCAGCAGGATGATGAACGGCAGCGAGCGGCCGATGTTCACGATCGCGCCGATGACCTTGTTCACCGGCCGGTTCTGCAGCAGTCCGCCCTTGTCGGTCAGGACGAGCAGGACACCGAGCGGCAGGCCGCCGATGACGGTGACGACGGTGGACCACAGCACCATGTAGAGCGTGTCGATGGTGCCCTGCTCCAGCAGGGGCCGCATCTCTTCCCAGGTCACTTCGCGATCTCCTTGACCAGGCCCTGCGCGGGCCGCTGGGGTTCCTCGCCGATGACCTCCACCTGGAGGCCCTGTTCGCGCAGGAAGCCGACGGGGACGACGTTCTCCTCGTACCGGCCGGGCAGTTCGATGCGCATGCGGCCGATCTGCCTGCCGCCGACGGTGTCCATGGCGGCGCCGAGGATCGAGATGTCGATGTTGTACGTGCGGGAGAGCTGGGAGATCACGGGCTGGGTGGCGGCCTCTCCGTGGAACGTCACGTCGATGACCGTGCGGTCGTCGGCGGAGGCGTCACCGGTCACCGGGAACAGCTCGCGGGCCAGCTCGGAGCCGGGGGTGGCGAGCAGTTCGGCGACGGTGCCGGACTCGACGACGCGCCCCCTCTTCATCAGGGCGGCGGAGTCGCAGATCTGCTTGACGACGTCCATCTCGTGGGTGATGAGCAGGACGGTCAGGCCGAGCTGGCGGTTGAGGTCGCGCAGCAGCTGGAGGATCGAGCGGGTGGTCTCGGGGTCGAGGGCGCTGGTGGCCTCGTCCGAGAGGAGCACCTTCGGGTTGCCGGCCAGGGCGCGGGCGATGCCCACGCGCTGCTTCTGGCCGCCGGAGAGCTGGCCCGGGTAGGACTTGGCCTTGTCGGCGAGGCCGACGAGGTCGAGGAGTTCCAGGGCGCGGCGGGAGCGTTCGGCGCCGGCGACGCCGAGGATCTCCAGCGGGAGCTCGATGTTGTCCTTGACGGTGCGTGAGGACAGCAGGTTGAAGTGCTGGAACACCATGCCGATGCGGCTGCGCGCCCGGCGCAGGTCCTTGCCCGCGCGGCGGCCGCGCCCGGCGAGTGCGGTGAGGTCGGTGCCGTCGACCGTCACGGTGCCGGAGGTGGGGCGCTCCAGGAGGTTGACGCAGCGGATGAGCGAGGACTTGCCGGCGCCGCTCTGTCCGATGACGCCGAAGACCTCGCCTTCACGGACATGCAGGTCGACGCCGTCCAGAGCGGTGACCTGGCGGCCTCGCGACTCGTAGACCTTGGTCAGGCCCTTGGTGGTGATCACAGGGGTTTCCGTCACTGTCGAGTGCGCGGCGCGGTGTCCGCCGGGCACGGGGCATTCGTCGTTCCGACGCGCGGCACGGCTGGTTTCGGCCGGTGGGCCGGGAGCGGCGCGTGCGCGGGGCAGGCGTGTTCCGTTCGATCGCGTACGGAGCACGGCGTGGCTGTCGGGTCTCGCTTCGGGGCGCGAGGCTCAGGCAGGGGCCCTCAGAAGGCGCACATTCGACACATACAACGAGCACCGGGCGTCGTCATCGCCTCGGTCGCAAGGGTGCGGTTGCTCGTCGTGGTCATGCGGGCCAGTAAACCAGACGCCCTGTCGGAGGCCGGGCGGCTGTCCGAATAGCGGACTGTTCCTTCACATCATGCGGACATCCGGGCCCGGGTCAGGGGGACGCCACGATCGCCACTCCGTCCGGTGTGACCTGGGCGGACACCTGGGACAGGTCGCTCACCACGACATCGGCCACCAGCCGGTCCCGGTCGTGTGTTGTGGCCAAGGCCACGGTCCGCATGCCGGCGGCGCGGCCGGACGCCAGCCCGGCGGGGGCGTCCTCGAAGACCACGCACCGCGCGGGGTCGACGCCGAGGCGCGCGGCGGCGAGCAGATAGGGCTCGGGGTCGGGCTTGCCGCGGGTGATGTCGTCGGCGGCGATCAGGACGGGGGCGTCGATGCCGGCCTCGCGCAGCCGGGCCTCGGCGAGCGGTCCGGTCGCGGAGGTGACGACGGCCCAGCGGTTCGCCGGCAGGGCGGCGAGCAGTTCGCCGGTGCCGGGCAGCACTTTCACGCCGCCGGGCACGTCCTCGATCTCCAGGCGCTCGATCCGGGCCAGTGCCGCGGGTATCTCGGCGGCCCGGCCGGGGGGCAGCAGTTCGGTGATGATCTCGACGGCGGGGCGGCCGTGCAGCTCGACGCGGGCGAAGTCGTCCGCCGCGATGCCGTACTCCCGGGCCCACCTGGTCCAGCAGCGGTGGACGGATTCCAGCGTGGAGACGAGGGTTCCGTCGTTGTCGAACAGCAGGGCTTCGGCGTGGATCCTCATGGTCACGGAGCCTACGTTTCCGCTACCGGGGGCGGTCGCACCGGGTCTTTTGGCCCGTAATAGTCTCGGGCCCATGCTTGACGCCCTGACGGTCGCGGTCTCCGTGGCCGCGCTCGCCCTCGCCGCCTGGTGCGGCTTCGCCGCGTACCGCGACCAGCCGACGAAGGACTGGCACTTCATCGGCATGGCGGTGGTGTCGGTGCTGGCCCTCGCGCAGCTGGTGGTCGGCATCGTCCGGCTGGCGGGCGGCGGGGAGGCGGACGAGGGTACGGCGATCTTCCTCGCGTACCTGATCGGCGCGGTGTGCGCGGTGCCGGCGGCGGGTTTCCTGTCGCTGGCGGAGCGGACCCGCTGGGGCTCGGCGACCGTCGCGGCCGGCGCGCTGGTGCTGGCGGTGCTCGAAGTGCGCCTCTACGACATCTGGACGCGCTGAGATGGCGGGGCGCGGTCTGGCGCGGGGTCCGGGCATGCTGCTGGTGTGGCTGTACGGCGTGATGTCGGTGGGCGCGGTGTCGCGGTCGGTGCTCCAGATCGCGACGGAGTTCGACCGGGCGCCGCTGGCGTACACGCTGTCGGCGCTGGCGGCCGTCGTCTACGTGTTCATCACCTACACGCTGGTCCGGGGCGGCGAGACGGCCCGCAAGGCGGCGCTGGTGTGCTGCGCCGCCGAGCTGGTGGGCGTGCTGACCGTGGGTACCTGGACGCTGGTCGATCCCGGCGCCTTCCCGGACGCCACGGTGTGGTCCGACTACGGGTACGGGTACGTCTTCATCCCGGTGCTGCTGCCGGTGACCGGGATCCTGTGGCTGCGGAAGGCTAGGCGGCCTTCTCCAGCGTGACGAGCGTCAGCCGCGGGCCCGCCTCGCGGGTGGCGACGGTTTCGTACCCCTTCCGGCGGTAGAGGCGCAGGTTGCCTTCGCTGCGGTGGCCGGTGAGGAGCTGGAAGCGCTTGGCGGCGGGGGTCCGGCCGGCGGCGAAGTGCTCCTCGATGGCGTCGAGGAGGCGGCTGCCGAGCCCGTGGCGGCGCAGCCGCGGGTGGACGATGAGCTTGCCGATGGTGACGGTGCCGGTGTCGTCCAGCTCGCCGCGTACGGAGGCGATGACCTCGTCGCCGAGCCGGGCGACCAGGGCGTGGCCGCGGTCGAGTTCGGCCTTCAGGTCGTCGAGGGACTGGGTGAGGGGCTCGATGCCGTAGTCGCCGTACAGCTCGGCCTCGCTCTGGTAGCACAGGTACTGCAGCTTGAGGATGTGTTCCGCGTCCTGCGCGCTCGCCGCTGAGATGGTCACGCTCATGCCCATGTATGCATGCCTCCGGCTCACCTGGTCCACCCTGTGGGTCTACCGCTCCCTTCCCCGATGCGTGGGAGCGGCAACCTCTGCCGCGAGCATTCTGCGCAGGCATCCCAGGCAACGGGAACGCATGGGCCCCAAACTGCCTTGTGAGATACCCAACTCTCCTGCGATTTCCCGGTAGGTGGGGTCGTTGGGCGACAGCATCGCAGCGAGCAGACGCCGGCAGTGGACGGGCGTGCGGGCGATGGCGGTACGCAGGGCCCGGTGCCGTTCGGCGACGAGCGCGGCGTGCTCGGGCTGGGCGTCCGACGCCGGCTCGTGCGGGTAGGGCAACTCGCGCACGACGGCCCGGCGGGCGCGGCGGACTTCGGCGCGGACGGCGCGGCGGAGCCAGTCGGCGGGCCGGCGGGGCACGCCGGGGCCGCCGTCGAGGCGCTCCAGGAGCCTGAGCCACACGGCCTGTTCGAGGTCGCCGGGGTCGACGCCGGCGGCAGCGGCCTCGGCCGCCGACTCGGCGGCGAGCAGGCCGGCGAGGGCGCCGACGAGCTCGGCGAGGGCGCCGGGTTCCGCGGGGCGGGGCCGGTCGTGTTCGGGGGGTGTCATGCCGGCCATGACAGAACCCCGGCGCCCACCGGTTGCGCCCCCGGCCCCAAACCGCCCGTCCGGGGGTCGCCGGCCCCGCCACGCTGACGCCCCTGACGTGCCGTCACGGCCCCGGGCCGGGGCCCGGGCCGGCACCGACCGCCCCGCACCCACGGCGGACCCGGATCACCGGCCCGCGCACCCGCCCCGTCGCATCACGTGCCGCAGACTGCCACCGGCCGGGGTGGGGCCGTGCAGGGTCGTCCCCGCAGGGGCCGGCGGCGCCGTGACGGCTCCCGTGCCGGAGCCCCGGGCCGCCGGCCCCGAGGAGACGAGCCCGGAGGGGCCCCGCCCCCACCCACCGGCCCCGACCGCCCGCACCCGCGCCGGAACCCGCAGGCGGGACCCGCACCGCTCGCCCCCACCCGCACCAACCACCCCGCACCCGCGGCGGCACCCGCACCGCCGGCGCCCAGGCACCTGCCCCGCCGGCGGCCGAGCAGGGAGGACCGGGCGAGGCTGCCGTCAGGGGCTAGGGAGTGTCCGCAAAGTCTCGCCTGGCCCGCGGCGCC
>NZ_LWBU01000053.1:95030-134547 GCF_001646665.1 Streptomyces noursei
CTTTGCGGACACTCCCTAGCGGCGGGCGGCGCGGAAGTCCGCCGCCGCGAGCAGGCCCGTGTCCGGCTGGTCGGTGAAGATGCCGTCGATGCCGGTGGCGAAGTACGCCCGGTACGCGCCGAACACGTCCCCGTACGCCGCCGGGTCCGTGCCGCGGCGGAAGTCGGCCGGCAGGAAGCCGTTCTCGTTGCGCAGCGTGTAGGGGTGCAGGACGAGGCCCTTGGCGTGCGCGTCGCGCACCAGTGTGGTCGGCTCGCCCAGCCTGCCGTCCTTGTCCTTGGGGACGACCAGGTCCAGCAGGGGCCCGATGCCCTGGGCGAAGGACGCGATCCACCGCAGCCCCGCGGGCGTGATCAGGTCGGCGACGGTCCGCGGGTCGCCCGTCTCGCGGAAGTCCCAGGGGCGGTCGTCGGCGGTCCACAGCAGCACCACGCGCGGCGTGGAGACGAGCTTCGCCATCCGCCGCATGCTGGTGGGCTCGAACGACTGGAGGAAGGTGGGCGAGTCGGCGCCGTGGCGTCCGTACCGCCGCAGCAGCTTCGCCAGCGGCTCCTCCAGGGGCAGGCCCAGCTTGCGGAAGTAGGTGGGGTGCTTGGTCTCGACGTACAGCCAGACCGGCCGGCCGCGGCGGCGGCCCTCCTTCTCGGCCCAGCGCAGCACCTCCTCGAAGGTGGGTATGGCCCAGCGGCCGTCGTAGACGGTGTTCTCCTGGCGGGTGCCGGGGATGCGCTCCTTGGCGCGGAGGGTCTTCAGCTCGGCGAGGGTGAAGTCCTCGGTGAACCATCCGGTCAGCGCGGTGCCGTCGACGGTCTTGGTGGTCCTGCGGGAGGCGAACTCGGGGTGGTCGGCGACGTCCGTCGTCCCGGTGATGTCGTTCTCGTGGCGGCAGACGAGGTGGCCGTCCTTGGTGGGGACGAGGTCCTGCTCGATGACGTCGGCGCCCATGTCGAGGGCGAGCTGGTAGGAGCCGAGGGTGTGTTCGGGCCGGTGTCCGCTGGCACCGCGGTGGGCGATGACGGTCGGGACGGGCAGGCGCGGGTGCGCGCCGGCGGGGCGGCCGTGCGCCTGGGCGGCGGTCGCACCCGCCCCGGCGGAGAGGGCGGCCGAGCCGAGTACCGCTGCTCCCAGCACGGTTCGCCGGCCGGGACTCGTGTGCGCACCCTGGGTCATGGAGGCTCCTTCGTGAGCGGTTCGGCGGCCTGTCGAGCGGCGGCCGAGTGGTCGTCGAGCGAGGGCCCGATCGTAGGCAGTGTGGTCTTGCCCGGGGGAGGCATAGGACCGAACACCGGGGAAACACGCGTCAACAGCGTGTATCGACTCGGTGAACCCGGTGTGCGCCCGGGTGGGACCCACGAGTATCGTCCTCACCTGCACATACTGGTCACGTACGTGGTCGGCTACTTCGACGGAGGACTCGTTGTCCCGCTTCGCGCTCATCAAGGCAGTGCTCGGCCCGGTCATGCGCCTGATGTTCCGCCCAAGGGTGGAGGGCGCCGAGAACATTCCCGGTGACGGGCCGGTCATCCTGGCGGGCAACCACCTGACGTTCATCGACTCGATCGTCCTGCCGATCGTCTGCGACCGCCAGGTCTTCTTCATCGGCAAGGACGAGTACGTCACGGGCAAGGGGCTCAAGGGCCGGCTCATGGCGTGGTTCTTCAGCGGTGTCGGCATGATCCCGGTGGACCGGGACGGCGCGAACGGCGGTGTGGCCGCGCTGATGACGGGCCGCCGGGTGCTGGAGGAGGGCAACGTCTTCGGCATCTACCCGGAGGGCACCCGCTCCCCCGACGGCCGCCTCTACCGCGGCCGGACCGGGATCGCGCGCCTGACGCTGATGACGGGCGCGCCGGTGGTGCCGTTCGCGATGATCGGCACGGACAAGCTGCAGCCGGGCGGCGCGGGCCTGCCGCGCCCGGGCCGGGTGACGGTGCGTTTCGGCGAGCCGATGGAGTTCTCGCGCTACGAGGGCATGGACCGTGACCGGTACGTGCTGCGGGCGGTGACGGACTCGGTGATGGCCGAGGTGATGCGGCTCTCCGGCCAGGAGTACGTGGACATGTACGCCACCAAGGCGAAGGCGGCGTAACGGTACGAGGGGCCCTCCGGCCGTACGCGCAGAAGGGCCGCACCCCGTCCGGGTGCGGCCCTTCGCGCTGCGCGGCGGCTACGGGTGCTCGACGCCCTCCGCCAGCTTCTGGCCCCGCAGCAGGTACCAGGCCGCGGCGGCGGTCGCCAGCAGGACGGCGGCTCCGACGCCGGCCGCGATGCGCAGGCCCTCGACGAAGGCGTCCTGCGCGGCGGTGACCAGCGCCGTGGCCGTCTCGTCCGGCAGGCCGGCGGACACCTCCACCGCCCCGCCGAGAGAGTCGTGGGCCGCCGCGGAGGTGTCCGCGGGGACGCCCGGCGGGCTGACGAAGTCGCTGTAGACGCCGGTCACGATGGAGCCGAGGAGCGCGATGCCGAGCGCGGCGCCGAGTTCGTACGCCGTCTCGGACACCGCCGACGCGGCGCCCGCCTGTTCGCGCGGCACGCTCGACAGGATGACGTCGGCGGTGACCGTGAAGGCGAAGCCCGCGCCGACACCGACGACCAGCAGGGACGCGCCGAGCATCGGGTAGCCGGTGGACCGGTCGAGGAGGGTGAGCACGGCGAGCGCGAGGCCCACCGCGGCGAGGCCGCCGGCCACCACGGACCGCACGGAGAAGCGCCGGGCGACGTTGCCCGCGATCAGGCCGGCCGTCACCGCTCCGATGGCGGCGGGCAGCTCGGCGAGGCCCGCCTCCAGCGGGGACCGCCCCTGGACCAGCTGGAGGAACTGGGACAGGAAGAACACGAGCCCGGACAGACCGAGGATGGTCAGCAGGTCGGCGAGCACCGCCCCGGAGAAGCCCTTGTGGTGGAACAGCCGCATGTCGAGCAGGGGGGCGTCCAGCCGGAGCTGGCGCCGGACGAACCAGGTGAGGGCACCGGCGCCGATGACGGCGGCGACGGTCATGTCGGCGCTCGGGCCGTGCGCGGCGATCTCCTTGATCGCGTACACGACACCGATCATGCCGATGAGGGAGAGGGCGACGCTGAGCAGGTCCCAGGGGCCCGGTGCCGGGTTCTTGGACTCGGGGATGTACTTGATGCCGACGAGGACGAGGACGACCATCACCGGCAGGTTGATCAGGAAGACCGAGCCCCACCAGAAGTGCTCCAGCAAGAACCCGCCGACGACCGGTCCCACGGCCGCACCGGCGGACGCCATGGCGCCCCAGATGCCGATGGCGAAGCTGCGCTCGCGCGGGTCGTGGAAGAGGTTGCGGATGAGCGCCAGCGTGGACGGCATGAGGGTCGCGCCGGCGACGCCGAGCAGCGCGCGGGCGGCGATCATCATCTCAGGGCTGGTGGCGTAGGCGTTCAGCACGGAGACGGCGCCGAAGGCGGCGGCTCCGGTCAGCAGGAGCTTCTTGCGGCCGATGCGGTCGCCGAGGCTGCCCATGGAGACGAGCAGGCCGGCGATGACGAAGGAGTAGACGTCGCCGATCCACAGCAGCTGGGTGCCGGTCGGTTCGAGGTCCTCGCTGAGGAAGGGGGTCGCGAGGCCCAGCACGGTGGCGTCGACCGCCACGAGCAGCACGGCCAGGACCAGTACGGCGAGTGCCAGCCACCGGCCCGGGCGGCGCAGGACCTCCGCTTCCTTGGTCGGTTGATCGGTACGGGTCATCGGTCCACGCTCCTGCGTGCTCCGCCGAGCAGCAGCTCGGCGATCATGTACTGGAAGTCCTTGGCGGCGACGCGCCCGTCCTGCACGGCCCAGGCGCAGGTGCCGACGAGGCCGTAGAGCGCCTCGGTGAGCCAGGCGGGCGTGAGGTCGATCCGGAATTCGCCCTGTTCCTGGCCGCGGCGGAAGAGCGCGGCGACGCGTGCGTCGAGGCGGGCCCAGCCCTCGTTCATCTGGTCGCCCTCGAAAAGCTGGTTCTCGGTGACGAGGAACGCGAGCAGCCCCGCGACCGGCTCCACTCCGGCGACGAGCCGGCGCAGTGCCTCCTCCGCGGTGCCGTCGTCGAGGCGGGCGGCGTCGAGGGCGGCCTCGAACTCCTGGATCCCGAGCGCCTCCAGTGCCCTGACCAGCGCGTCCCGGCCGGCGAAGTGCCGGTGCAGGGTCGCGCGGCCGATGCCGGCGGCGCGGGCGACCTCGTCCATGGTGGCGGTCGCCTTGCGGGAGAGGAGGGCTGCGGCGGTGCGCAGCACCTGCTCACGATCGACTGTCATGAGACAACCATAACCCAAGTGAGACATCAGTGTCTCAATAGCGACGGTCGACGTGTCAGTGGTGCAGGTCATACTCGTGCCACGGCGCCGCCCGGGCACCGCGGCACGAGGGGAGCGACATGGCCGAGGTACTGGTGTTCCACCACGGACACGGGCTGACCGCCGGTGTTCGCGCGTTCGCCGGGCGTCTGCGGCGGGCCGGACACACCGTCCACGCTCCGGACCTTTTCGAGGGGCGGTCGTTCGACAGCCTGGAGGAGGGCATGGCCCACGTCGGGGACATCGGGTTCGGCACGGTCGTCGCGCGCGGGACCGCCGCCGCGGAGGAGCTGCCCGGGGAGATCGTCCTCGTGGGGTTCTCGCTCGGCGTCCTGCCCGCGCAGAAGCTGGCGCAGACCCGCCCCGGCGCGAAGGGGGCGCTGCTGCTGGAGGCATGCGTCCCGGTCGCGGAGTTCGGCGGCGCCTGGCCCGGGGACGTCCCGGTGCAGATCCACGGCATGGACGCGGATCCGTTCTTCGCCGGGGAGGGCGATGTGGACGCCGCCCGCGCGCTGGTCGGGACGGCTGCCGACGCGGAGCTGTTCCTCTACCCCGGCGACAGGCACCTGTTCACCGACAGCAGCCTCCCGTCCTACGACGAACGGGCGGCCAAGGAGGTCGACCGCCGGGTGCTCGGCTTCCTGGACCGCATCGCCTGAAGGGACGGCGAAGGCCCCGCGCCCCAAGGACCTTCACGGCGGCGTACGCGCGCGGGTGCGGGGCGCTGGTACGCGGCACGGGCACGTGGCGCGGGAAAGACCTCGCCGCCGCCCGGTCGGGGCGCGTCGGGCCGATGCGGCCGGACGCCGATGCGGCCGGGCTTCGACGCGCTCGCGGACCGGGCGGCGGCGCTGGGTTCGGTCGGACTACCGCTTGGCGGTGGCCCAGGCGTGCTGGATGACGAGGTCGGCCTTGACCTCGGCGAGCTGGGTCGCCACGGCGGAGGGGGCGGTGCCGCCCCGGCCGTTGCGGGAGGCGAGGGCGCCGGGGACGTCCAGGACCGTCCGTACCTCGGGGGTGAGGTGCTCGGAGATCTTGGCGAACTGGTCGTCGGTGAGCTGGTCCAGCTCGATCCCCCGCGCCTCGCACTCCTTGACGCACTCGCCCGCGACCTCGTGGGCGACCCGGAATGGCACGCCCTGCCTGACCAGCCACTCCGCGATGTCGGTCGCGAGGGAGAAGCCGGCCGGGGCGAGCTCCTCCATCCGCTCCCGGTTGACGGTGAGCGTGGCCATCATGCCGGTGAAGGCGGGCAGCAGGACCTCCAGCTGGTCGCAGGAGTCGAAGACCGGCTCCTTGTCCTCCTGGAGGTCGCGGTTGTACGCGAGCGGGAGGGCCTTCAGGGTGGCGAGCAGGCCCGTGAGGTTGCCGATGAGCCGGCCGGACTTGCCGCGCGCGAGCTCGGCGATGTCCGGGTTCTTCTTCTGCGGCATGATCGACGAGCCGGTGGAGAAGGCGTCGTGCAGGGTGACGAAGGAGAACTCCTTCGTGTTCCAGATGATGACCTCCTCGGCGATCCGGGAGAGGTTCACGCCGATCATGGCGGTGATGAAGGCGAACTCGGCCACGAAGTCGCGGGACGCCGTGCCGTCGATCGAGTTGCCGGCGCTGCCGTTCTCGAAGCCCAGGTCCTTGGCGACCGCCTCCGGGTCGAGGCCGAGCGACGAGCCGGCCAGGGCGCCGGAGCCGTACGGGGAGACCGCCGTGCGCTTGTCCCACTGGCGCAGCCGCTCCGCGTCCCGGGACAGCGACTGCACGTGGGCGAGCACGTGGTGGGCGAAGAGCACCGGCTGGGCGTGCTGGAGGTGCGTACGGCCCGGCATGGCGACGTCCGCGTGTGCCTCCGCCAGTCCCACCAGGGCGTCCTGCAGTTCGGCGAGGAGGCCCCCGATGATCCGGGCGTGGTCGCGCAGGTACATCCGGAAGAGCGTGGCGACCTGGTCGTTGCGGGACCGGCCGGCCCGCAGCTTGCCGCCGAGGTCCGGGCCGAGCCGTTCCAGCAGACCGCGCTCCAGGGCGGTGTGGACGTCCTCGTCGGCGATGGTGCCGGTGAACGTGCCGTCGGCGACGTCCGCCTCCAGCCGGTCGAGCCCCTCCAGCATGCGCGTCAGTTCGTCCGCGGTGAGCAGCCCGGCCTTGTGCAGCACGCGCGCGTGGGCGCGGGAGCCGGCGATGTCGTACGGCGCCAGCCGCCAGTCGAAGTGCACGGACGCCGACAGCCTGGCCAGCGCCTCGGCGGGGCCGTCGGCGAAACGCCCGCCCCAGAGCCGGACGTCACCGTTGTTGCTGCTCACTGCGGATTGCTCCTCACGAGGATGGGTGTGCCGCCTCCCCCGGGGCGGGGCGGGGCCCGGTGGGGCCCGCGTCCGCCGCGAGGAACGGGGAGGCGGCTGGTGGAACGAGTCGGGGGCGGGTCAGGTCACGCCAGGTCGCGCTTGGCGGCGATCTTCGACGACAGCGCGAAGATGTCGATGAAGCCCTGGGCCTTGGACTGGTCGAAGGTGTCGCCCGAGTCGTACGTGGCGAGGTTGAAGTCGTACAGCGACTCGTCGGACTTCCGGCCGGTGACCACCGCGCGGCCGCCGTGCAGGGTCATCCGGATGTCGCCGGAGACGTGCTGGTTGGCCTCGTTGATGAAGCCGTCCAGGGCCCGCTTGAGCGGCGAGAACCACAGGCCGTCGTAGACCAGCTCGCCCCAGCGCTGCTCGACCTGCCGCTTGTAGCGGGCCAGCTCGCGCTCGACGGTGACGTTCTCCAGCTCCTGGTGGGCGGTGATCAGCGCGATGGCGCCGGGGGCCTCGTAGACCTCGCGGGACTTGATGCCGACGAGCCGGTCCTCGACCATGTCGATCCGGCCGATGCCCTGGGCGCCGGCGCGCTCGTTGAGCTGCTGGATCGCCTGGAGGACGGTGACGGGCTTGCCGTCGATGGCGACGGGCACGCCCTCCTTGAAGGTGATGACGACCTCGTCGGCCTCGCGCGGCGTGGCGGGGTTCGAGGTGTACTCGTAGATGTCCTCGATCGGCGCGTTCCAGATGTCCTCGAGGAAACCGGTCTCCACGGCCCGCCCGAAGACGTTCTGGTCGATGGAGTACGGGGACTTCTTGGTGGTCGCGATCGGCAGCTCGGCCTTCTCCGCGAAGGCGATCGCCTTGTCACGGGTCATGGCGTAGTCCCGGACCGGGGCGATGCACTTCAGGTCGGGGCCGAGGGCCTGGATGCCGGCCTCGAAGCGGACCTGGTCGTTGCCCTTGCCGGTGCAGCCGTGGGCGACGATCGAGGCGTCGTGCTTGCGGGCGGCGGCCACCAGGTGCTTGACGATCGCGGGCCGGGAGAGGGCCGAGACCAGCGGATAGCGGTCCATGTACAGGGCGTTGGCCTTGATGGCCGGGAGGCAGTACTCGTCGGCGAACTCGTCCCGGGCGTCGGCGACCTCCGCCTCGACCGCACCGCAGGCGAGCGCGCGCTTGCGGATGACGTCCAGGTCCTCGCCGCCCTGGCCGACGTCCACGGCGACGGCGATGACCTCGGCACCCGTCTCCTCGGCGATCCAACCGATGGCGACGGAGGTGTCCAGTCCGCCCGAGTAGGCGAGTACGACGCGCTCGGTCACGGGTTTCTCCTTACGGTGCATTCACTGACAGGTATAACTATGCAGAGTGCCGTATGTTTTGTCAACGCGCCTTCGAGAGGTCCGTGCGGGGGCTCCCGGCCGGGCCCCGCGGCCGGGGCCGGCCCCCGTTCGGCCGCGCGCGGGCGGCGCGGCAGGGGCGGCGCGCGTACGGTCCGGGGCATGCGCCGCCCGCGTCCCGTCACCGCCGTCCTCGCCGCCGTCCTCGCGTCCGCGCTCGCCGCGGTCCTCCCGCCGGGCCCGGCAGCCGCCGGGGACGGTCCGCCGCTGCCGGCGCGCATGGCCCGCACCGGCGGCGGTACGCAGCTGATCACGGCCGAGGCGCCGGGCGCCCGGTCCACCACCGGGACGGTGAGCTGGTGGGACCGGCGCGGCGGGCGCTGGGTGCGGGTGGGGTCGACGGCGGCGCGGTTCGGCGCGAACGGGCTGGTCGAGGGCGGCCGGCGGCGCCAGGGCACGTCGACGACGCCGACGGGCCTGTACCGGCTGCCGTACGCCTTCGGCATCGACGCCGCGCCGCCGGGCACGGACGTCCGGTACCGCCGGGTGACGCGCGACTCGTGGTGGTGCCAGGACAACCGGTCGCGCGCATACAACCGCTGGGTGGAGGGGCTGCCCCGCGACTGCCGGGCCTCCGAGGCCGAGCACCTGGTCACCTACGGGCGGCGGTACGCGCACGCCCTGGTGATCGGCTTCAACTACGCGCGCCCGGTACGGGGGCGCGGTGCGGGCATCTTCCTGCACGTCGCGGGGCGCGGGCCGACGGCGGGGTGCGTCGCCGTCCCGGCCCGCGCGATGCGGCGGATCCTGGCCTGGGCGGATCCCGCGCGGCGACCGCACATCGCCATCGGCACGGTGTCGGGGCCGACCGCCCTCACCCGGTACTGAGGGGCGCCGGGTGGCCGGCCGGTGGCGTACGCCCCGCCGCCCTCCGGGGGAGGTCTGGCGCGAGGGTCTCCTACCGCTCCTTCTGCGCGAGCCGCAGCAGGTGGTCGGCGAGGGCCTGGCCGCCCGCCGGGTCGCGGGAGATGAGCAGCAGGGTGTCGTCACCCGCGATGGTGCCCAGGATGGCGTGGAGTTCGGCCTGGTCGATGGCCGACGCGAGGAACTGGGCTGCGCCGGGCGGGGTGCGCAGGACCACCAGGTTGGCCGACGCCTCCGCGGAGATCAGCAGCTCGCCCGAGAGGCGCCGCATCCGCTCCTCCTTGGCCGACTCGCCGAGGGGGGCCTGCGGGGTGCGGAAGCCGCCCTCGCTGGGCACCGCGTAGATCAGTTCGCCGCCCGTGTTGCGGATCTTCACCGCGCCCAGCTCGTCGAGGTCGCGGGAGAGCGTCGCCTGGGTGACGCTCAGCCCGTCGTCGGCGAGGAGCTTCGCGAGCTGGCTCTGGGACCGCACGGGCTGCCGGTTGAGGATGTCCACGATCCTGCGGTGGCGCGCGGTGCGGGTCTGCGGAACGGACGGCCCGCCGTGCTCGAGGTCCTGCGCATCGGTCATCGTCGTCTCATTCTCCGGCTCGTCCTTCCCCGTTCACGCTGCTGAGGACGCCGGGCAGGGCCCGGAGGAAGGCGTCCACCTCGTCGTCACCGATGACCAGTGGCGGCATGAGCCGTACGACATCGGGGGCGGGCGCGTTCACCAGGAGGCCGGCGTCCTGAGCCGCCTGCTGCACCTGAGGTGCGAGGGGCTCGGTGAGCACGATACCCAGCAGCAGGCCCGCACCACGGACGTGGGAGACCAGCGAATGGTCCAGGGCCTCGATTCCGTCGCGCAGCCTCTCGCCGAGGCGCTTGACCTCGTCGAGTGCCGAACCGGCGGCGAGGGTGTCGATCACGGCGAGCCCGGCGGCGCACGCGACGGGGTTGCCGCCGAACGTCGTGCCGTGCTGGCCGGGCCGCAGCAGCTCGGCCGCCGGGCCGAAGGCGACGGTCGCACCGAGGGGCAGGCCGCCGCCCAGACCCTTGGCGAGGGTGACGACGTCCGGTTCGACGCCGTGCGCCTGGTGCTCGAACCAGTGGCCGCACCGGCCGATGCCGGTCTGCACCTCGTCGAGGACGAGCAGCGTGCCGGTCGCGCGCGTGATCTCGCGGGCGGCCTTCAGGTAGCCGGGCGGCGGGACGACGACACCGTTCTCACCCTGGATGGGCTCGATGACGACGAGGGCGGTGCGGTCGGTGACGGCGGACCGGAGCGCTTCGACGTCTCCGTACGGCACGTGGGTGACGTCCCCGGGCAGCGGCAGGAACGGCTCCTGCTTGCCGGGCTGGCCGGTGAGGGCGAGGGCGCCCATCGTCCGGCCGTGGAAGCCGCCGGTCGTGGCGACCATGTGGGTCCGGCCGGTGAGCCGGCCGATCTTGAAGGCGGCCTCGTTGGCCTCGGCGCCGGAGTTGCAGAAGAAGACCCTGCCGGTGCGGCCGAAGAGCTGGAGCAGCCGCTCGGCGAGGGCGACCGGCGGCTCGGCGACGAACAGGTTGGAGACGTGGCCGAGGGTGCCGATCTGCCGGGTGACGGCCTCGACGACGGCCGGGTGCGCGTGGCCCAGGGCGTTGACGGCGATCCCGCCGACGAAGTCGAGGTACTCGGTGCCGTCGGCGTCCCAAACCCTGGCGCCCGCTCCGCGGACGAGCGGCAGCCGGGGCGTGCCGTAGTTGTCCATCAGCGCGCCCTGCCAGCGCTCGGTCAGGTGCTCGTTGCCGCTCATGACTCCCCCTGTGCGTCCGGCACGACCATCGTGCCGATGCCCTCGTCGGTGAAGATCTCCAGAAGGATGGAGTGCTGCACGCGCCCGTCGATCACGCGCGCGGTGGTGACGCCGTTGCGTACGGCGTGCAGGCAGCCCTCCATCTTGGGCACCATGCCGCTGGACAGCTCGGGCAGCAGCTTCTCCAGCTCGCCGGCGGTGAGCCGGCTGATGACCTCGTCGCTGTGGGGCCAGTCCTCGTAGAGGCCCTCGACGTCGGTCAGGACCATCAGGGTCTCGGCACCCAGCGCCGCAGCGAGTGCCGCAGCCGCCGTATCAGCATTGACGTTGTAGACATGTCCGTCGTCCTCGGAACGGGCGATCGAGGACACGACCGGGATGCGGCCGTTGTCCAGCAGTGCCTCGATGGCACCGGTGTCGATCCGGGTGATCTCACCGACGCGGCCGATGTCGACGAGTTCGCCCTCGATCCGCGGCCGGTGCTTGGTGGCGGTGATGGTGTGGGCGTCCTCGCCGGTCATGCCGACCGCGAAGGGCCCGTGCTGGTTGAGCAGCCCCACGAGCTCGCGCTGCACCTGCCCGGCGAGGACCATCCGTACGACGTCCATCGCCTCGGGCGTGGTGACGCGCAGGCCCGCCTTGAACTCGCTGACCAGGCCGTGCTTGTCCAGCTGGGCGCTGATCTGCGGGCCGCCGCCGTGCACGACGACCGGCCGCAGGCCGGCGTGGCGCAGGAAGACGACGTCCTGGGCGAAGGCCGCCTTCAGCTCGTCGTCGACCATGGCGTTGCCGCCGAACTTGATGACGACGGTCTTGCCGTGGTGGCGCGTCAGCCAGGGCAGCGCCTCGATGAGGATCTGCGCCTTGGGCAGGGCGGTGTGCTTCCGTGTCGTGCTCATGAGCTGTACGCGCTGTTCTCGTGGACGTAGTCGGCGGTGAGGTCGTTGGTCCAGATGACCGCGGACTCGGTGCCGGCCGCGAGGTCGGCGGTGATCTTCACTTCGCGGTACCGCATGTCGACCAGGTCGCGGTCCTCGCCGACGGAGCCGTTCCGGCAGACCCAGACGCCGTTGATGGCGACGTTCAGCCGGTCGGGCTCGAACGCGGCCCCGGTGGTGCCGATGGCGGACAGGACGCGGCCCCAGTTGGGGTCCTCGCCGTGGATGGCGCACTTGAGGAGGTTGTTGCGGGCGATGGAGCGGCCGACCTCGACGGCGTCGTCCTCGCTCGCCGCGTTGACCACCTCGACGCGGATGTCCTTGGACGCGCCCTCGGCGTCGCCGATGAGCTGGCGGCCGAGGTCGCCGCACACCTGGGTCACGGCCTCGGCGAAGTCGGCGTACGCGGGGGTGACGCCGGACGCGCCGGAGGCCAGCAGCAGCACGGTGTCGTTGGTGGACATGCACCCGTCGGAGTCGACCCGGTCGAAGGTGACGCGGGTGGCGTCGCGCAGCGCCTTGTCGAGCGTCGGGGCGTCGACGTCGGCGTCGGTGGTGAGGACGACGAGCATGGTGGCGAGACCGGGGGCGAGCATGCCGGCGCCCTTGGCCATGCCGCCGACGGTCCAGCCGCCGGCGGTGGTGACCACTGAGGTCTTGTGGACGGTGTCGGTGGTCTTGATGGCGATGGCGGCCTTCTCGCCGCCGTGCTCCGACAGCTCCGCTGCGGCCTTCTCGACGCCGGGCAGGAGCTTGTCCATGGGCAGGAGCACGCCGATGAGGCCGGTGGAGGCGACGGCGACCTCGCCCGCGCCGATCTCCAGCACCTCGGCGACCTTCTCGGCGGTGGCGTGGGTGTCCTGGAAGCCCTTGGGGCCGGTGCAGGCGTTGGCACCGCCGGAGTTGAGGACGACGGCCCGCAGCTCGCCGGTCTTCAGCACCTGCTCGGACCAGAGGACCGGCGCGGCCTTGACGCGGTTGGAGGTGAAGACGCCCGCGGCGGCGCGTCGGGGCCCTTGGTTGACCACGAGGGCCAGGTCCGGGTTGCCGTTCGCCTTGATCCCGGCGGCGATGCCCGCGGCCGTGAATCCCTTTGCTGCCGTGACGCTCACGGTGCGACTCCGATCGTGGAAAGACCCGTGTCCTCGGGGAGTCCGAGGGCGATGTTCATGCTCTGCACCGCGCCGCCGGCGGTGCCCTTGGTGAGGTTGTCGATGGCGCTGATCGCGATGACGCGGCCGGCCGTCGCGTCGAGGGCGACCTGGACCTGCACGGCGTTGGAGCCGTGGACGGACGCGGTCGCCGGCCAGCGGCCCTCGGGGAGGAGGTGGACGAACGGCTCGTCGGCGTACGCCTTGGTGTAGGCGGCCCGGACGTCCTCGGCCGTGGTGCCCGGCTTCACCTTGGCGCTGCAGGTGGCGAGGATGCCGCGCGCCATGGGGGCGAGGGTGGGGGTGAAGGAGACGGTGACCGGCTCGCCGGCGACCGCGCCGAGGTTCTGCATCATCTCGGGCGTGTGGCGGTGGCCGCCGCCGACGCCGTACGGGCTCATGGAGCCCATGACCTCGGAGCCCAGCAGGTGCGGCTTGAGCGCCTTGCCCGCGCCGGAGGTCCCGGTGGCGGCGACGATCACCGCCTCGGGCTCGGCGAGGCCGGCGGCGTACGCGGGGAAGAGCGCGAGCGACACGGCGGTGGGGTAGCAGCCGGGCACGGCGACGCGCTTGGCACCCTCCAGGGCGGCGCGGGCCCCCGGCAGCTCCGGCAGACCGTAGGGCCAGGTCCCGGCGTGCGGGGAGCCGTAGAAGCGCTCCCAGTCGGCGGAGTCCTTCAGCCGGAAGTCGGCGCCCATGTCGACGACCAGGACGTCGTCGCCGAGCTGCTCGGCCACGGCGGCGGACTGTCCGTGCGGCAGGGCCAGGAAGACGACGTCGTGCCCGGCCAGGACCTCGGCGGTGGTCGGCTCGAGCACCCGGCCGGCGAGCGGCACCAGGTGCGGCTGCAGCCCGCCGAGCGTCTGGCCGGCGTTGGAGTGGCCGGTCAGGGCGCCGACCTCGACCTCGGGGTGGCCGAGGAGCAGACGGAGCACCTCTCCGCCCGCGTATCCGCTCGCCCCTGCCACTGCTGCTCGTACTGCCATCGAACCCTCCTCGTCGATGGCATGACTATACGCAGCGTCGCACTTTTATGCAAAGATTTTCCGGCCGTGCGGGGCCGCTCGCGCGGCCGGGGCGGGGGCGGGGGCGGCGTGGTTGACCTTGACACGGTGACAAGGCGTTCACTGCTCGGCGAGGAGGTGGTCTCGATGACGGCCATGGGACGGGACACGGGCGCGGGTACGGGTGCGGGTAGGGAGGCGGGCGCGCGCGCGGACGCGGCGCACGCGTGCCGGGGGCTGGAGGACGGGCGCGCGTCGGTGCGGCTGCGGGCCGCTCTGGCGATGGGGACGGCACCCGATCCGTGCTTCGTCGACAGGCTCGTCGAGCGGTGCGGCGTCGAGCCGGAGTTCTTCGTCCGCGACATGCTGACCTGGGCGCTGACCCGCCACCCGGTCGCCTCGACGCTTCCCGTGCTGGTGCGCGAGGTCCGCTCGGAGCACGCGCAGGCGCGCAGTCAGGCACTGCACACACTGTCCAAGATCGGGGACCGGCGGGCCTGGCCGGCGATCACACCGGCGCTGCTGCGGGACGCCGACGAGGAGGTGGCGCGGAGTGCCTGGCGGGCCGCGGTCGTGCTGGTGCCGGAAGACGGCGAGTCCGCCCTGGCCGAGGTGCTGGTGACGCAGCTGGGGCGCGGTGGGCGGGAGACGCGGCTGAGTCTGAGCCGGGCGCTGGTGGCGCTGGGTGAGGCGATGGTGCCGGCCCTGCGGGCGGCGGCGACGGCCGGCGATCCGGACGTGCGCGCCCACGCGCTCGCCACCCGGCGGCTGCTGCGCGAGCCGGACACCGGGTTCGCGGCCGCGATCGAGGAGGCCAAGCGCGTCGTGGCTCTCGGCGGGGCCGGGCGGGAGGGACGATAGGGCGTGTTGATCGGTGAGGTGGCACGGCGGTCCGGGGTCAGCGCCCGCATGCTCCGCCATTACGAGTCGCTCGGCCTGGTGCGGCCCTCGGGCCGCACGGGATCCGGCTACCGGGAGTACTCCGGCGAGGACATCCGGCGGATCTTCCACATCGAGAGCCTGCGGTCGCTGGGGCTGTCGCTGCGCGAGATCGGGCGCGCGCTCGACGATCCCGGGTTCACCCCCTCCGCGCTCGTCGGCGACCTCGTCCGCCGGACGCGCGAACGCATCGCGGCCGAGACCGAGTTGCTCACCCGGCTGCGCCGGATCGATGCCGCGGACCCGGCGGGCTGGGAGGACGTCCTCCAGGCCGTCGCGCTCCTCCAGGGGCTGGGCTCGCAGAGCGCGGGTGCGCGGCAGCGGGCGACCCTCGCCGCGGCCGGGGAGGATCCGGTGCCGGTGGAGGCCCTGGTCGAGGCGGCGCTGGGCGAGGCGGAGCCGAACGTCGCGGGAGCGCTGCGGTGGGCGCTGGCGCGCTCGGGCGGCGACGGCCCGGCGCTGCTGGCGCGCGGCCTCGCCTCCCCGGAGGCGGCGGTGCGCGGACGCGCGGTGCTGGCCCTCGCCGAAATGCCCGGCGCCGAGTCCACCGCGCATCTGCGGGACGCTCTGGCGGACCCCGATGCCGCGGTCCGCGGGTACGCGGCCCTGGCGCTCGGGACGCGTGGCGTGGCGGAGGCGGTCCCGACGCTGGTCGACATGGTGGTGGCGGGCAGGAACGACACGGACGCGGCCGACGCGCTGGGCGTGCTGGCGGCCGACCCGGCGGCGGCGGAGCGGATCACGACCGGGCTCGTCGACCGCCTGGCGCACGCCGCCACGCCGGCGGCCGCGCGCGGCCGGCTGACCCAGGCGCTGGCGGACGTCCCGGGGCGGGCGGCGTCGCGGGCCCTCGCGGAGCTGGCGCACGACGAGGACCGGGCGGTCGCGCTGACCGCCGCGTACCTCCTGCGCCTGCGCGCGGCACGGTGACGCTTCCTCCCCGCGGCCGCCCCCTTCGGCCCCCGCCCCGTCCGGTGGCGGGGGCGGGTACCTGGCCGGGGCGGCCGCGGCCCGTTCGTCAGGATCCGCGGCCGCCCGGGTCGCCCCGCCCCCGGGTGTGGGAGGGCGGTGTCAGGCGCCGACGTACGCGGCGAGGTGCTCGCCGGTGAGCGTGGAGCGGTCGGCGACCAGGTCGGCGGGCGTGCCCTCGAAGACGATCCGGCCGCCGTCGTGGCCGGCGCCGGGGCCGAGGTCGACGATCCAGTCGGCGTGGGCCATGACGGCCTGGTGGTGCTCGATCACGATGACCGTCTTGCCGGAGTCGACCAGCCGGTCCAGCAGCCCGAGGAGCTGTTCCACGTCGGCGAGGTGAAGGCCGGTGGTCGGCTCGTCGAGGACGTACACCCCGCCCTTGTCCCCCATGTGGGTGGCCAGCTTGAGCCGCTGCCGCTCACCGCCGGACAGGGTGGTCAGGGGCTGGCCGAGGGTGAGGTAGCCGAGCCCCACGTCGGCGAGCCTGCCGAGGATCCGGTGCGCGGCGGGGGTGCGCGCCTCGCCGTCGGCGAAGAACTCCAGGGCCTCGGTGACCGGCATGGCGAGGACCTCGCTGATGTCGCGGCCGCCGAGCCGGTACTCCAGGACCGACGCCTGGAACCGCTTGCCCTCGCACTCCTCGCAGGGAGTGGCGACACCGGCCATCATCGCCAGGTCGGTGTAGATGACGCCGGCGCCGTTGCAGGTGGGGCAGGCGCCCTCCGAATTGGCGCTGAACAGCGCCGGCTTCACGCCGTTGGCCTTGGCGAACGCCTTGCGGATCGGGTCGAGCAGCCCGGTGTACGTCGCCGGGTTGCTGCGCCGCGACCCGCGGATCGGCGTCTGGTCGACGGAGACGACGCCCTCGTCCGTCGGGATCGACCCGTGGATCAGGGAGCTCTTGCCGGATCCCGCGACGCCGGTGACGACGGTGAGGACCCCGAGCGGGATGTCCACGTCGACGTCGCGCAGGTTGTTCGCCGTGGCGCCGCGGATCGCCAGGGTGCCGGTGGGCTCGCGGACCGTCTTCTTGAGGACGGCCCGGTCGTCGAGGTGGCGGCCGGTGATGGTGCCGGCCGCCCGCAGGCCCTCGACGCTGCCCTCGAAGCAGACGGTGCCGCCCCCCGCGCCGGCGCCGGGGCCGAGGTCGACGACGTGGTCGGCGATCGCGATCGTCTCCGGCTTGTGCTCGACGACGAGCACCGTGTTGCCCTTGTCGCGCAGCCGGAGCAGCAGCTTGTTCATGCGCTGGATGTCGTGCGGGTGGAGGCCGACGGTCGGTTCGTCGAAGACGTAGGTGACGTCGGTGAGCGACGACCCGAGGTGCCGGATCATCTTGACGCGCTGTGCCTCGCCGCCGGAGAGCGAGCCGGAGGACCGGTTCAGGCTGAGGTAGCCGAGCCCGATCTCCACGAACGAGTCGAGCGTCTGCCGCAGCGCGGTCAGCAGCGGCGCCACCGAGGGCTCGTCGAGGTCGCGGACCCACTCGGCCAGGTCCCTGATCTCCATCGCGCAGGCGTCGGCGATGGAGAGCTTGCCGATCCGCGACGACCGGGCGGCCTCGGTGAGGCGGGTGCCGTCGCAGTCGGGGCAGGTCGTGAAGGTGACGGCCCGCTCGACGAACGCCCGGATGTGCGGCTGCATCGCCTCCTTGTCCTTCGACAGGAACGACTTCTGGATCTTGGGGATGAGCCCCTCGTAGGTGAGGTTGACGCCGTTGACCTTCACCTTGGTCGGTTCGCGGTAGAGGAAGTCCTGCATCTCCTTCTTGGTGAACCGGCGGATGGGCTTGTCGGGGTCGAGGAAGCCCGACTCGGCGTAGATGCCGACCGTCCACACGTTGTCCGACTTCCAGCCGGGGATGGTGAACGCGCCCTCGGCGATCGACTTGGTGTCGTCGTACAGCTGCGTCAGGTCGATGTCGGAGACCGTGCCCCGGCCCTCGCAGCGGGTGCACATGCCGCCGGTGCGACGGAAGGTCACCTTCTCGGTCCTGGTCCGGTCGGCGCCGCGGTCGACCCGGAACCCGCCGCTCGCCTCGACCGAGGCGACGTTGAACGAGTACGCCCCGGGCGGTCCGATGTGCGGCTCGCCGAGCCGGCTGAACAGGATGCGCAGCATCGCGTTGGCGTCGGTGGCCGTGCCGACCGTGGAGCGCGGGTCGGCGCCCATGCGCTGCTGGTCGACCGTGATCACCGTGGTCAGCCCGTCGAGGACGTCGACCTCGGGCCGCGCCGGGGTGGGCATGAAGCCCTGAACGAAGGCGCTGTACGTCTCGTTGATCAGCCGCTGCGACTCCGCGGCGATGGTGTCGAACACCAGCGAGCTCTTGCCGGAACCGGAGACACCCGTGAAGACCGTCAGCCGGCGCTTCGGGAGCTCGATGCTGACGTCCTTGAGGTTGTTCTCCCGGGCGCCGTGGACCCGGATCATGTCGTGGCTGTCGGCGACGTGCCGCGCAGGTGACTGCACGCCGGTGCTGCTGGCCTTCCTGGCCGTGCTCATCGTGTCTCCATCTGTCGGACGGGGCCGCCTGCGCGGTCCCCCCTCGGCCTCGCGTGGCTCGATTATCCGACCGGTGCGGGTCCGGGCGTCCGATTTTCCGCGGCACCGTCGGCGCGGCACTGCGGTGCCGCACAGCGGTGCCGCACAGCGGTGCCGCACAGCGGTGCCGCACAGCGGTGCCGCACAGCGGTGCCGCACAGCGGTGCCGCACAGCGGTGCCGCACAGCGGTGCCGCACAGCGGTGCCGCACAGCGGTGCCGCACAGCGGTGCCGCACCAGGCTGTGGCCGCGCCGGGACCGGGGTCCCGGTGCGGCGGGCGGTCGCTACTGCTTGCGGGGCTGGTTGAAGCGGAGCATGTTGCCCGCCGGGTCGCGGAAGGCGCAGTCGCGCACGCCGTACGGCTGGTCCATCGGCTCCTGGAGCACGTCCCCGCCCGCTGCGAGGATGCGTTCGAAGGTGGCGTCGACGTCGTCGGTCGTGAAGATCACGCCGCGCAGCATGCCCTTGGCCAGCAGTTCCGCCATCGCCTGCCGGTCGGCCGGCGAGGCGTTGGGGTCGGCGAGCGGCGGTTCGAGGACGATCTCCACGTCCGGCTGGGCGGGCGACCCGACGGTCACCCAGCGCATGCCCTCGAACCCGACGTCGTTGCGCACCTCCAGGCCGAGGACGTCGCGGTAGAAGGTGAGGGCCTTGTCGTGGTCGTCGACGGCGATGAAGCACTGTGCGAGCTTGATGTCCATGCCCCCGACGCTACGAGGCGGCGGGGGATCCCGCTTCTCCGATCCTGACCGGTCTCGTGTAGATCTTGGCGACGCACGCGGGGATCGCCGCTCCGGCGTCGTGGCGGCGGGCGCGGTAGGCGCTGGGGCTCTCGCCGACGAGCTGGGAGAAGCGTGAGCTGAACGACCCCAGCGAGGTGCACCCGACCGCGAAGCAGACCTCGGTGACGCTCATGTCGCCGCGCCGCAGCAGGGCCTTGGCCCGCTCGACGCGGCGGGTCATCAGGTAGCTGTAGGGCGTCTCCCCGAAGGCCGCGCGGAAGCTGCGGGAGAAGTGCCCCGGCGACATGAGGGCGACCCGCGCCAGCGCGGGCACGTCCAGCGGCCGCGCGTAGTCGCGGTCCATCACGTCCCGGGCGCGGCGCAGCCGTACCAGGTCCTCCAGGGTCATGTGCCCAGCATCCCACGGTGCCGGGGGCCGCCCCGCGGGCCGTACCACGCCGATGACCGGCCACCTCTTCGGGGCGGCGGGGCGGTGGGGGCGCTCGCCGCGGTCCTCGCGGTCCGGGACGGGGTCGTGCCGGCCACCCGGAACCTCGACGTCCTGGACCCGGAGGTGAAGCCGGACGTGGTGGCGGGCGCGCCCCGGCGGGGGCGCTGACGGCGGCGCCGACGAACTCGTTCGGGTTCGGCGGCCACGACGCCTCGCTGGTGTTCACCCGTTGGGGAGACCGCCCGACCGGTAGTATCCGCTGCTTCGACCACGTGGCGCGACGCAGGAGGAAAGGTGACGGCGAACCCGGTGGCCGGTGTGCTCGCCCGCATGCCGGAGGTGACGCGGGACGTGCCCGCCGACCGGAGCGGTGCCCTGTGGCGGCTCGCCGAGGACGGCCGTCAACTGGACGCCAACGTCGTGCGCCTGGCCGCCGGCACCCGGGTCGCCGTGCACGTCGAGCCGGACCTGGACGTGCTGCTGTACGTCGTGGAAGGCACCGGGCGGCTCGACACGGCCGAGGGCGGACAGCCCGTGGAGGCGGGGTGCCTGGTGTGGCTGCCGCACGGCTCGCGGCGCGGCATGGCGGCGGGGCCGGAGGGGCTGGCGTACCTGACGGTGCACCGCCGCCGCCCGGGGCTGTCCATCGGTACGGCGTCCGCCCGTGCCGGCACGGCGCGTACCGGTACGGCGGATGCCGGTACGGCGCGGGCCGGGGCGGTTCCGCCGGGCGCCGCCGCCCCGGAAGCCGACGCCGCACGTGAGGCCGGCGGGGAGCGGGAGGGCGGCGAGGCCGCCTGCCTGCTGGACCGGGTGTGCCCCGAGTGCGGCCGGCTCGCGCCCGCCGAGTCCGGCGTCCGCTTCTGCGGGCGGTGCGGATCACGGCTGCCGGCCGGCTGAGGCGGTCGTACCACCGGGCCGGCCCGCCGGCCGGGGGCTACTTCTTCACGGCCCGCAGGACGACGAACTTCGGGTCGCTCGCGACGACCTCGGAGTTGCCGAAGACGCGGCGCAGCGTCACGTGATAGCCGAGGTGCCGGTTGCCGACGACCCACAGTTCGCCGCCGGCGCGCAGCGCCCTGCGGGCCCCGGAGAACATCCGGCGGGCCGTCAGGTCGGTCGTCGCGTGGTGGCTGTGGAAGGGCGGGTTGTTGAGGACGAGGTCGACGGAGCCGGCGGGCACGCCGTCGAGTCCGTCCCCCACCAGGAACTCCGCCTCGGCGCCGGGCCCGGCGCCCGCCCGGAACGTCTCCTCGGCCGACGCCACGGCCTGGTAGGACTCGTCGGCGAACAGCAGCCGGGCGTCCGGGTCGGCCAGCGCCACGGCGAGGCCCACGACGCCATTGCCGCAGCCGAGGTCGACGACCCGGGAGTCGCCGAGGCCGCGCGGCAGATGCCGGAGGAAGAAGCGGGTGCCGATGTCCAGCCGGTCGGCGCAGAAGATGCCGGCGTGGTTGACCACGGTCCGGCCGGCGACCGGCCCGGGGGCGTCGGCGGGCAGGGCGTAGCGGTGCGGCCAGGGGCTGCCGGTGCGGGGCAGGCCGGGGTCCGGGGTACAGAAGATCAGCCGGGCCTTCTTCACGGCCAGGGACGTGTGGGTCGGGCCGAGGATCCGCTCGAAGAGCGCCAGTGTGGAGGTGTGGATCTCCTTGACCATGCCGGTGCCGGTGACGACCGTCCCGGGGTGCACGGCCGGGGCGAGGCGGTGCAGCTGGTCCTCCAGGAGCGCGAGGCTCTTGGGCACGCGGACGAGGAGCGCGTCGACGCGCTCGGGCGGCGTGTCCCGTGTCGTCAGCAGCCGTACGGCGCTCTCGTCGACACCGTTGCGGGCGAGGTTGGCGCGGGTGGCCTCGCGGGCGAGGTACGAGTCGGTGATCTGGACCACCCGGCCGGGGTGCCGCCGCGCGAGCGAGGTGACCAGGGCGCCCCACCGGTCGCCCAGGACGACCACCGTGCCGGTGGCGGGGAGCGGGGACTGTTCCAGGTGGTTCAGCAGGTACTCGTCGGAGGCGTCCCAGGCGCGCAGCCGGTCGCGCGGGTCCTCGGGGAAGCGGGCGAGGTCGCAGGCGCCCCATGACGTGGTCAGACGGTTCATTGTCCGCCCAGGCTAGCCGGTGGGCGGGGGGCTACCGGAACCGGAGCGCCATCCAGTGCTCCGGCACGTCCAGCGGCTGGAAGCCGGTCTTCTCGTACACGCCGTGGGCGTCGTGGGTGGCGAGGACGATGCGCTTGATGCCGAGGGGGGCGAGGTGGTCGCGGACCGCCTCGACCAGCGCGGTGCCGAGTCCCTTACCCCGGGCGGGCCGGTCGACGTAGACGTCGCAGAGCCAGGCGAAGGTCGCGTGGTCGGTGACGACGCGCGCGTAGGCGACCAGTTCGCCGGAAGCGGTGTCGTACGCGCCGAAGTTGAGCGATCCGTCGATGGCGCGGTCCTGCTTGTCGCGGCTGCGGCCGAGGGCCCAGTACGCGTCGGTCGAGAGCCAGTGGTGGACGCGGGCCCGGTCGAGGCGGGCGGCGTCGGTGGAGATCTCGTACCCGTCCAGGGTCGTCGTCGTCTCGTCCATGATCGGACTCTGGCAGGGCGGGGGACCTTTGTCAGTGGTCCGGGACACTTCCGTTGCGTGCTCAACCGACCGGGCACCCGAGCGGCTTGCTCCGGGTGACGCGGACCACACCCTCGGACGTAGACTCCCCCTACGGAACGACAAACAGGGTAAACCTGTGCGAGGAGGACACTCGATGCACGCGACCGTGGGCGACACATTGCTGGTGCACGGCAGGGTCGTCGGCCAGCACGACAGGACCGCCGAGGTCATCGAGGTGCTCGGGCCGGACGGGACACCTCCGTACCGCGTCCGCTTCGACGACGGACACGAGACCGTGATGTCCCCGGGCCCCGACAGCGTCGTGCGCCACAAGGAGCCCGGCTAGGAAGTGTCCGCACAGCACCGGCGCCCGCCCGGACGGCGGGGGTCGCGGTGCGCGCGAGCAGGGCGCCGCGGACCACGCGGGACTGTGCGGACACGACCGGGGACCCTCCGTCCGGACCGGGCCGGTCTCCGGCGCGAGCCGCACACGGGTCCCCGGTCCGGCCGGCTCCGGAAGGCCGGCCCTACTCCGGCGGACGGGCCGGGGCGGGGTAGTGGTCGGCCACGACCCTGGCCATCGCCCCGGCGCGGTCCGTCACGACCTCCTTGGCCGAGAAGAAGACGTGCCCGCGCACCCTCGGGTACTCCCCGGCCAGGGTGAGGTGGCGCGACAGCTCGGCCGGGTCCTGCCAGGCGGCGGGCTGGGCGGGGTCGCCCGCCTTGTACAGCGCCTCCCCCACGTACAGCTCGACGCCCGTGCCGCGCACGACGTCGTCCCACCACGGCACCAGCTTGGCGTAGTCGGCCGGGGCGAAGCCGATGTGCCAGTAGAGCTGCGGCACCACGTAGTCGATCCAGCGCTCCTTGACCCACTTGCGGGTGTCGGCGTGCAGGTGGTCGTAGGTCTGGACGCCCGCCCGGGTGTCCGAACCGAGCGGGTCGGTGGCGACGTTGCGCCACACGCCGAACGGGCTGATCCCGAACCGTACGTCCTTGTCGATCTCCCGGATCGACTCGGACATCTCCCGCACCAGCCGGTCGATGTTGTCCCGCCGCCAGGCGGCCTTGTCGGGGAAGCCCGCACCGTGGGCGGCGTAGGTGTCGTCGTCGGCGAAGGGCTGGCCGGCGACCGGGTAGGGGTAGAAGTAGTCGTCGAAGTGCACGGCGTCGATGTCGTAGCGGCGTACGGCGTCGAGCATGGCGTCCTGGACGAAGCGCCGCACCTGGGGCAGGCCCGGGTTGTAGTAGAGCTTGCCGCCGTAGGGCAGGACCCAGTCCGGGTGGATCCGCGCCGGGTGGCCGTCAGCCAGCCGGGACGGATCGGTGTGGTTGGCGACCCGGTAGGGGTTGAACCAGGCGTGCAGCTCCAGGCCGCGCGCGTGCGCCTCGGCCACCGCTGTGCCCAGCGGGTCCCAGCCCGGGTCCCGGCCCTGGACGCCGGTGAGGCACTGGGACCACGGCTCGTACGGCGAGGGCCACAGCGCGTCGGCGGTGGGCCGCACCTGGAACACCACCGCGTTCAGCCGCCGCTCCACCGCCGTGTCGAGGAAGGCCAGCAGCTCGGCGCGCTGCCGGTCGGCCGACAGGCCCGGCCGGGACGGCCAGTCGCGGTTGGCGACCGTCGCCAGCCACATCCCGCGGAACTCGCGGCCCGCCTTCCGCCGCCTCCGCTTCCGCTTCCCGTGGCCCTTGCCGTTCTCGCGCTGAGGCCGCGCCGCCGCGCCCGCGTCCGCCGCCGCCCACAGCGTTGCGACCGCTCCGAGCGCGGCCGCCCCCAGGCTCCGTCTGCCGATATGCCGCATTCATATGCCCCTTAGCAGTGGTTTGCTCCCGGTGTCTCCCTTTCCTCGCAGAGCATGCCCGCCCCGGACCGCCCTCCACCCGCGCGAACGGAGTAACGTCGTGGGGTCGAGGCGGGCGCCGGAATCACACGGGGGACCTGCCGCATGGAAGATCAGCGAAAGGCACGATGTGACCGACATCGAACGCGTCGGAGTGGTGGGCTGCGGCCAGATGGGCGCGGGCATCGCGGAGGTGTGTGCCCGTAGCGGCCTGGAGGTCAAGGTCGCCGAGACCACCGGCGAGGCCCTGGAGATCGGCCGTACCCGGCTGTACAACTCCCTCACCAAGGCGGCGCAGCGCGGGAAGATCACCGAGGAGGAGCGGGACGCCACCCTCGCCCGGCTCAGCTTCACCACCGACCTCGGCGAGTTCGCCGACCGTGACCTGGTCATCGAGGCGGTCGTCGAGAACGAGCAGGTGAAGACCGAGATCTTCCAGGTCCTCGACCAGGTCGTGACCCGCCAGGACGCGATCCTCGCCTCCAACACCTCCTCCATCCCGCTGGTGAAGCTGGCCGTGGCGACGTCCCGCCCCGACCAGGTCATCGGCATCCACTTCTTCAACCCGGCCCCGGTGCAGCAGCTCGTCGAGCTGATCCCCGCGCTGACCACCTCCGAGGGCACGATCAGCCGCTCCCAGGCCGTGGTCGAGAAGGTGCTCGGCAAGCACGCGATCCGCGCCCAGGACCGCTCCGGCTTCGTGGTGAACGCGCTGCTGATCCCGTACCTCCTCTCCGCGATCCGGATGTTCGAGTCGGGCATCGCCAGCCGCGAGGACATCGACAACGGCATGGAGATGGGCTGCGCCCACCCCATGGGCCCGCTGAAGCTCGCGGACCTCATCGGCCTCGACACGGTCCACTCGGTCGCGGACTCGATGTACGCCGAGTACAAGGAGCCGCTGTACGCCGCTCCCCCGCTGCTCCAGCGCATGGTGGACGCCGGGCGCCTGGGCCGGAAGACGGGATCCGGCTTCTACCCGTACGGTTCGTGACGCAGAGCGACGAACATTCGCACGGGGTGTGCGGAGCGTGTTCGCATATGCCCTGCGCACACGCTCCCTCCGCTCCGCCTCGAAGAGTTGACTCGGAACCGATCAGTCGACGACGAGGAGGAGCGGAGAACCGTGACCACCGACCCCGAACACTTAACGGCCGTCGAGGAGTTCGCCGAGCTGCGCCGCTGTCTGGACGTCGGGCTCGCCCGGATCGACGGGCAGCTCGCGCTGCTCGCCCAGCGCCACGGCCAGATCGACCGCGATCTCACCGACCTGGCCGCCCGCGTCACCGCGCTGGAGCAGGCGAGGTGGCCGCTGCCCGCCGTGTCCGCGTTCACCGCCGTGGGCGCGCTGGCGGTGGCGGTCTGGCAGGCGCTCGGCAGGTGACCCGGGCGGGTCAGCCCAGCCGGAGATGGTGCAGCATCAGCAGCCCGGCCGCCATGTTGGCGGCCGGGACCTCTCCACGGGCGATCATGTCCGGCACGAGTTTCAGCGGTATCCACTCGCGGCGCGACGACTCGAAGTCGTCCTCGGGATGGCCCGTGTAGGTCGCCTCCTGCGACCAGTACAGGTGGTGGCGGGCGTCGGTCAGGCCGTTGGACGGTTCGACGGTCAGGAGGTGCTGGAGCGGGCCGGGGCGCCAGCCGGTCTCCTCCTCCATCTCGCGGGCCGCCGCGGCGGCGACGTCCTCGCCGTCCTCGACCACCCCGGCGGCCAGCTCCCAGCCCCAGCTGTCGGTGATGAAGCGGTGCCGCCACAGCATCAGCACCTCGTTGGCCTCGTTGACGGCCGTGGCGACGGCCACCGGGCGCATCCGGATGAGGAAGTGGTCCAGGTGCCGGCCGTCGGGGAGTGCGACATCCGCGAGGTTGACCTTGAACCAGCGGTTTTCATAGACGGTTTGTTCGCTCAGGTTCGTCCACTGCACTTTTCTGCCACCTTCCGACAAGTAGATGGCAATATCGCAGCAGGCCTCCGCGCCGGGCGGAACGTCGCACAGGAAGGTCACAGCGGCACGCGCAGCGCTCCGTCGATGAGCCCGGCCGCCTCCTGCGCCTCTCTGCACCCACTCGCCACCAGGTGTTCGCGCACCTCCCGGAGCCGGTCGCGCAACCGCTGCGACTCCATCCCGCGCGCCCGCTCGGCCATCTCGGCCGCCGTCCGCGCCGCCCGGTCCGCCTCACCCTGCCGCAGCTCGATCTGGCTCAGCATGGCCAGCCGGTGCACCCGCCCCCGGTCGTGCGCCCGGGTCCGCACGGCCGCCGCCGCGTGTTCCCGCGCGCCGCTCAGGTCGCCCAGGCTCAACAGCGCCTCGGCGACCTGGACGTTGACCAGGCCCGGCTGCACGTAACCGGTCTCGTCCGGCTCGTGCCCCGGCCGGATCCGCTCCGCCTCCGCCTCCGCCCGCCGGATGCATCTCAGCGCACCGGAACCGTCGCCGATGTGTGCGTACGCCTTCGCCTGCATCGCGTACAGGTCCGCGGCGAGCGCCGGGGTGATCTGCCGGCCCGCCGTCCGCAGCGCCGCCTCCGCGAACGCCACCGCCTGCCGGAACTCCCCCATGAACAGCGACTGGTTGACCAGCAGGGCGATCACGTACGCCCCGAGCCCCCGGTCGCCGCTCGCCTTCGCCAGCCGCAGCCCCTGGTGGAAATAGCGCTGCGCCAGGCCGTGCGCGTCCGAGTCGTACGCGCAGATGCCGGCCACCGCCACCAGCCCGCCGGTCGCCCGGTGCAACTGGCGGCCCAGGGCGTCGTTGTAGCCGCCGCGCAGCAGCGGCGCCGCCTCGGCGTTCAGGAAGCCGACGATCCGGGCGCGGGTGGCGATGCCGCCCGCCCGGCGGTACATCAGCTCGTAGTGGGCGCGGGCCGCGCGCAGCATGGTGATGTCGGACATGCTGACCCGGGTCCGGCCCTCGCGCGACACGTCCGCGTCCTCCGGGGGGTTCTCCCACTCCCAGACCGGCATCACGGCCGGGGTCCCGGTCACCGCCGCCGCGCCCAGTATGTGCGGCCGTTGCTGCTCGTCGGAGCGCCACAGCGCGGTCGCCCGCTCGACGAACCCGGAGAGCGGGGAGCCGTGCGTCACGCCCGCCCCGCCGGGGACGCCCAGCCCGATGTCGTCGAGCGTGACGGGGCGGCGCAGCCGGGCGCCGAGCACCTCGCAGATGAGGTCCGGCACCTGGCCGCGCGGGCGCTGGCCCTTCAACCAGCGCGCCACGGCGGTGTGTTCGTACCGCAGCGCCAGACCTCGGGCGCGGCCGGCCTGGTTGACGTGGGCGGCCAGGCCCGCGTGCGATATCCCCGCCTCGTCGAGCAGGGCGTCGAGCAGGGTGTTGGGCTGCATGGGCCCCTCCGGTGACTCGGTGTGCCCAGACTAGTGGAGCCCGGTTCGCACGGGGTGTGAACGGAATGCCCGTATCCGTGCCCCGCGCGCTCTGCCGCCATGCCCGCCGCGCCGGTTGACTGGGCGGTCTCTCACCAGAGGCGGCCGGGCCGCCGGCTCCCCCTCGTACAGTGCGGCGGCCCGTGCGGCGCCGTCCGTCCTGCCCGATCTGCCCGACACTCCGCGGCAGGGCGGACGGCGCCGGCCGCACCGTCCAGGTCCACGACGCGAACGGGAGGTGTCAGCGAGGAGAGGGTGCGGGCCGCGTACGGCAGGGTCCCGGGTCGCCGGACTGCGCGGGCACCCGGCAGCGGTCGTTGCGCACGACCATCAGAGCCACGTCGTCGGTGAGCCGCCCGCCGGTGTGGCGCAGCAGCGCCGAGTGCACCCGGTGGATCAGGGCCGCCGGGTGCACCGGCGCCCCGCGCACCGCCTGGTCGAGCACGTCGCGGAGGCGGAAGAACCGCCCCGAGGCGTCCCGGGCGTCCTCGGCCCCGTCCGTGTGCAGGAACAGGGCCCCGCCCGGCGGCAGCGTCACGCACCGGTGCACGGGCAGTTCGTCCGGCAGCGGGAAGGCCCCCAGCGGCGGCAGCGGCTCCCCCGCCGGGACCGGCTCGGCGCCCGCGCCGCCCAGCAGATAGGGCCAGGGGTGCCCGCAGTTGAGGGCCAGCACGGTACCGTCCCGGCGGATCTCCAGCAGCAGGACGGTGACGAACTCCTCCGCCGACGGGCTGTCGGGGTCCCACCCGCCCGACGCCGGGTGCTCGTCCCGCGCCCGCTCCCGCAGGTGCCGCCCCAGCGCCCGCTCCAGCCGCCGCAGCACACCGCCGAGTTCGGGCTCGTCGTGGGCGGCCTCCCGGAAGCTGCCCAGCACGGCGGCGACCGCCCCGAGCGCCGGCAGCCCGTGGCCGCGTACGTCGCCGATGACGATCCGCACGCCGTGCGGGGTGCCGGCCGCCTCGTACAGGTCGCCGCCCACCGCCGCGCCCCGGGCGGCCGACAGCTGGGCGGCGGCGAGGGACAGGCCGTCCAGCCGGGGCGGCGGGGGACGCAGCAGGACCAGCTGGGCGGCCTGGGCGACCGCGCGGACCTGCTTCAGCTCCTTCACCAGGCCGCACCGCAGGCCCAGGACGAGCCCGGTGCCGACGGTGAAGAAGACGACGCTGGTGGCGATCCGGGCGGCCGTACCCTCCTGCTGGGCGATGGGGCAGGTGAGCTTCCACAGGACGGCGACCGCGCCCCACAGGGCGGGCAGGGCGAGCGGGGCGAGGCGACGAATCCAGGTTCGCGTGCGCAGCATGCGGACCGCCCTTCTCCAGGCCCCTCCTCGCGGTCGGGACGATTGAGTCGATCGTCCATGGCGAGGGGGAAAGTCCACCAGACTTCCCACTCGAACGAGTGAGGGGCATGGCCGGTGTTCCGGCCATGCCCCTCCTCACGCGTGGACCGGTCAGGCGCCGCGCAGCACCGCGCCCGTCCGCTCGGCGGCGACCGCGACCGCGGCGTCACGCGCGGCCGAGGCCTCCTCCACGGTCAGCGTCCGGTCGGCGGCACGGAACCGCAGCGCGTACGCCAGGGACTTCCGGCCCTCACCGATCTGCTCGCCCTCGAAGACGTCGAAGAGGCGGATGTCCTCCAGCAGTTCACCGGCGCCCTCACGCAGGGCCCGGCCCACCTCGGCGGAGGGCACGTCGCGGGCCACGACCAGGGCGACGTCCTGGGTGGCGACGGGGAACGTCGAGATCCGGGGCGCGCGCACGGCACCGGCCGACGCCCGCTCCACGGTGTCGAGGTCCAGCTCCATGGCCGACGTCCGGGCCGGCAGGTGCAGCGCCTTGACGACGCGCGGGTGCAGCTCGCCGGCGTGACCGACGATCCGCTCCTCGCCGTCCACCACCACGGCCAGCTCGGCGCAGCGGCCGGGGTGCCACGGCCCGTACTGGCCCTGGCGGACGATCAGCTCGGCACCGGCCTCGCGGGCGACGGTCCGGGCGGCCTCGACCGCGTCGGCCCAGTCGGACGGGCGGCCCCCGCCCCACCAGCCGGCCTGCTCGCGCGCCCCGGCGAGGACCACGGCGACGTGCCGCGGCTGCTCGGGCAGCGGCGCGTTGAGCCGCGCGATCTCCTCGTCCGTGGGACGCCGGTCCACCGGCAGCGCCACGGCGGTGCCGCTCTCGGCGGCCGGGTGGAAGACCAGACCGGTCTCGAACAGCGCCAGGTCGTGGGTGCCGCGCCCGTCGTTGCGGCGCAGCGCGCCGAGCAGACCCGGCAGCAGCGTGGTGCGCATCGCCGGCTCTTCGTCGGAGAGCGGGTTGACCAGCTTGACGACGCGGCGGTTCGGGTCGTCGGCCGCCAGGCCGAGCTGGTCGAAGACCTGCTCGGAGACGAACGGGTAGTTCGGCGCCTCGACGTACCCGGCGCCCGCGAGGACCCGGCCGACACGGCGGTGGAGCCGCTGCCGGGCGGTCAGTCCGCGGCCGGACGGCGGCTGCGGCAGCGTCGACGGCAGGTTCTCGTACCCCTCCAGCCGGATGACCTCTTCGGCGAGGTCGTTCGGGTGGGCGAGGTCGGGACGCCACGACGGGGGCGTGACGACGAGGTCGTCCTGCCCGTAGACGTCGCAGCCGACCTCCTGGAGGCGGCGTACGACGGTCTCGCGGCCGTAGGCGACACCGGCGACGCGGTCGGGGTGGTCGGCCGGCATGGTGACCGTGCGCGGGGCGGACGGCGCGACGACCTCGGTGACGCCGGCCTCGGCGGTGCCGCCCGCGAGGAGGACCAGCAGGTCGACGGTGCGCTGCGCGGCAGCGGCGGCGGCCTGCGGGTCGACGCCGCGCTCGAAGCGCCGGGACGCCTCGGAGGACAGCTTGTGGCGGCGCGCGGTGCGGGCGATGGAGACCGCGTCGAAGTGCGCGGCCTCGATGACCACCTCGGTCGTCCCGCGCACCTCGCCCGTCTCCGGGTCGGTGACGGAGTCGGCGATCTCGGTGTCGGCGCCGCCCATCACGCCCGCGAGGCCGATCGGCCCGCGGTCGTCGGTGATCACCAGGTCGCCGGCGTCGAGGACGCGCTTGACCCCGTCGAGGGTGGTGATCTTCTCGCCCGGCTCGGCGCGGCGCACGCCGATCGTGCCCTGGACGCGGGTGCGGTCGTAGGCGTGCAGCGGCTGGCCGAGCTCCAGCATCACGTAGTTGGTGATGTCGACCGCGAGGGAGATCGGGCGCATGCCCGCCTTCTGGAGGCGGCGGCGCAGCCAGATCGGGGAGCGGGCCTCGGGGTCGAGGCCGACGACGGTGCGCGCGGTGAACCGGTCGCAGCCGGCCGGGTCGGTGACCTCGACCGGGTAGCCGTACGAGTTGGGCGCGGGCACGTCGAGCAGCGCCGGGTCGCGCAGCGGGAGGCCGTAGGCGGTGGCCGCCTCGCGGGCGACACCGCGCATCGACAGGCAGTAGCCCCGGTCGGGGGTGACGGCGATGTCGAGGACCTCGTCGTACAGCTCCAGCAGCTGGGCGGCGTCGGTGCCGATCTCCATCTCGGGCGGCAGCACGATGATGCCGTGCGAACCGTCGTCGCCCATGCCGAGCTCGTCGCCGGAGCAGATCATGCCGCGGGACATCCGGCCGTACGTCTTGCGCTCGGCGATCCGGAAGTCGCCGGGGAGCACCGCGCCGGGCAGGGCCACGACGACCTTGTCGCCCTCGGCGAAGTTCCGGGCGCCGCAGATGATCTCCTGCGGCTCGCCGGTGCCGTTGGCGCCGCCGACGTCGACGGTGCAGAAGCGGATGGGCTTCTTGAAGTCGGTCAGTTCCTCGATGGTGAGGACCTGGCCCACGACGAGCGGGCCCGTCAGGCCGGCGCCGAGCTGCTCGACGGCCTCCACCTCGAGACCGGCGGCGATGAGCTTGGCCTGTACGTCACGGCCGGTCGCCGTCGCCGGCAGGTCGACGTACTCCCGCAGCCACGAAAGCGGGACCCGCATCAGATCTCCATCCCGAACGGCCGGGTGAACCGGACGTCACCCTCGACCATGTCTCGCATGTCTTCGACGTTGTGGCGGAACATCAGCATCCGCTCGATGCCGAACCCGAAGGCGAATCCGCTGTACTTCTCGGGGTCCACGCCGCAGGCGGTCAGCACCTTGGGGTTGACCATGCCGCAGCCGCCGAGCTCGATCCAGCCCTCGCTGGAACAGGTGCGGCAGGGACGGTCCGGGTTGCCGACGGACTCGCCGCGGCACACGTAGCAGACCATGTCCATCTCGGCGGACGGCTCGGTGAACGGGAAGAAGTTGGGCCGCAGCCGGGTCTTCATGCCCTCGCCGCCGAAGAGCGCCTGGACCATGTGGTCCAGCGTGCCCTTGAGGTCGGCCATGGTGAGGCCCTCGTCCACGGCGAGCAGCTCGACCTGGTGGAACACCGGGGTGTGCGTGGCGTCCAGCTCGTCCGTGCGGTACACCCGGCCGGGGCAGATCACGTAGACCGGGGGCTCGCGGTCCAGCATGGAGCGGACCTGGACGGGCGAGGTGTGGGTGCGCAGCACGGTGCCGGAGGCGGACGTGCCCCGGGCGTCGGCGACGAAGAAGGTGTCCTGCTCGCCGCGCGCGGGGTGGTCGACGGCGATGTTGAGGGCGTCGAAGTTGAGCCACTCGGACTCGACCTCGGGGCCCTCGGCCACCTCGTAGCCCATCCCGACGAAGATGTCCTCGATGCGCTCCATGAGGGTGGTCAGCGGGTGGCGGGCGCCGGCCGGGGTGCGGTCGTGCGGAAGGGTGACGTCCACCGCCTCCTCGACGAGCACGCGCGCGTCGCGCTCCGCCTCCAGCTCCGCCTGGCGGGCGGCCAGTGCCTTGTTCACGGCACCGCGGGCCTGGCCCACGCGCTTGCCGGCCTCGGCCTTGGCATGCGGCGGCAGTGCGCCGATCTCCCGGTTCGCGAGCGCGAGCGGCGAGGTGGGTCCGGTCTGGGCGACCTTGGCCTCGTGCAGCGCGTCGAGGTCACCGGCGGCGGCGAAGGCGGCGAGCGCCTCGTCCCGCATGCGCTCGATCTCTTCCGGTTTCAGTGCCTCGACCTCGACTGGGTCGTACGACTTGTTCGGTGCCGACATCTCTTCCCGTACTTCCGATGGGCTGGCTGGGGCCCCCGCTCGACGACCGAGGACGCAAAGGTGCCAAAGGACGAGTCTAACGGGGTGGGGGCGGGCTGATGAGCCGCGGATCAGCCCGTGGACGTCCTGGACCCTCTGTCACGTGAGGTACGAGGGTGCGCCCACGGGCAGGGTGAATCGGAACTGGGCGCCACCGGCGGGGCCGCGGCCGACGGTGATCGTCCCGCCGTGCGCCTCGACGATGCCCTTGACGATGTACAGGCCGAGGCCGGTCCCGCCGCGCTTGCTCCCCCGCCAGAAGCGGGTGAAGACACGGCCCATCGACTCCTCGGGGATGCCGGGGCCTTCGTCGCTCACGGTGACGGCCGTTCCCTTCTCGTCGTCGTACGGGCCGGTGGGTGCCACCTCGATGGTGACGGTTCCCTCGCCGTGGCGCACCGCATTTTCGAGCAGGTTGCCGAGGACCTGGTCGATCTTGTCGGGGTCGGCCCACAGATCGGGCAGCGGACGGCGCACGCGGACGAAGAACCGGTCCGGCGACTGGCCGCGCGCGGTGTGCGCCTGGACGTGGCGGCCGACGGCCGCGGAGATGTCGACGGGCTGGCGGCGCACCTCGAGGCGCCCGGAGTCTATTCGGGAGATGTCGAGGAGTTCGGCGATCAGCCGGGTGACGCGGTTGGCGTCGGCGTCGACGGTCTCCAGCATCAGCCGCTTCTGGTCGTCGGTGAACCGCTCCCACTTGGCCAGCAGCGTGGCGGTGAAGCCCTTGACGGAGGTCAGGGGGGAGCGCAGCTCGTGGGCGACGGTGGCGATCAGCTCGGCGTGGCTGCGTTCGGTGCGGCGCCGTGCCTCGGTGCCGCGCAGGGTGACGACGACCTTCCGCACGGGCCCGAGCGGTTCGTCGCGCACGTAGCGGGCGGCGACGAGCACCTCGCGGTTGCCGGGCAGCAGCAGGTTGCGTTCGGGCTGCCCGCCGCGGATGGCGAGTCCGCCGTACGGGTCGGTCAGCGCCCACCAGCGCCGGCCCTTGAGGTCCTCCAGCGGCAGCGCCTGCTCCAGGGGCCGTCCGAGCGCCTCGGCGCGGGGTACGGCGGTGAGGCGCTCGGCCGCGGTGTTGAAGCAGACGACCCGGCCGTCCTCGTCGGCGACGACGAGCCCGTCGGGAAGGTCGTCGGGGGCGATCCCGGGCACACCGGTGCCCGGCGCGGCGTGACCGGCGGAAGCGCCCGCGCCCCTGCCCACTAAGGCGCCCTCCCGCGCCGCGGGCCTGCTGGTGCCGACCGTCATCCCCGATTCCCACCCCTCCGTGTGACGCAGTGGGCCCCCGAGCCCGCCACCCTACTAGCTGGAGGTGACGGAGCGGCACCCTCCGGCAGCACGCTGCGCACGCGCGGAGCCGTAGAGACATACGGCCGCGGCGGTCGCCAGGTTCAGGCTCTCGGCCTTGCCGTGGATCGGCACGCGCACCACGGCGTCCGCGAGGGCGCGGGTCTCCTCGGGCAGGCCCCACGCCTCGTTGCCGAAGATCCAGGCGGTCGGCCCGCCCATGGTGCCGGCGTCCAGCTCGGCGTCGAGGTCGTCCTCGCCCGCCCCGTCCGCGGCGAGGACCCGCAGCCCCGCGCCCTTCAGACCGGCGACGGCGTCCTCGACCGGGACGCCGACGGCGACCGGGAGGTGGAAGACGGACCCGACGGAGGCGCGCACGGCCTTGGGGTTGTAGAGGTCCACGGAGGCGTCCGTGAGGACGACGGCGTCGGCGCCGGCCGCGTCGGCGCACCGCAGCACGGTTCCTGCGTTCCCGGGGTCGCGTACGTGGGCGAGGACGGCGACGAGCCGGGGGCGGGCGGCCAGGATCTCCTCGAACGGCGAGTCGAGGAACCGGCACACGCCGAGCAGCCCCTGCGGGGTGACGGTCTGGGACACTTCGGCGAGCACGGCGTCGGAGGCGTGGTGGACGCGGGCGCCGGTGGCGCGGGCGGCCTCGATGATGTCGGCGTACCGCTCGGCGGCCTCGACGGTGGTGAACAGCTCCAGCAGGGTCGGCTCCCCGCCGCTGCGGTGCGCGACGGCCTCGCGCACGGCCTGGGGGCCCTCCGCGATGAACCGGCGCTCCTTGCCCCTGAAGTTGCGCTTGGCGAGCCGCCGCGCCGCGATGACGCGCGGGGAACGGGGGGAGATCAGCTCAGGGGTGCCCATGGTGGTCGGCGGCTCTCTCGTGGTGGGTGCGGAACAGACCGGACCCGCAGGCGCGGGGCCTGCGGGTCCGGGGGGAAGAACTGCGGCCTGAGGATCAGGCGGCGGCCTTCGGGGCGTTGACGTCGCTCGGGAGCGCCTTCTGGGCGACCTCGACGAGCGCGGCGAACGCGTTGGCGTCGTTGACCGCGAGCTCGGCCAGGATCTTGCGGTCCACCTCGATGTTGGCGGCCTTCAGACCCTGGATGAGGCGGTTGTACGTCATGCCGTTGGCGCGGGCAGCGGCGTTGATGCGCTGGATCCACAGCTGACGGAAGTCGCCCTTGCGCTTCTTGCGGTCGTTGTAGTTGTAGACCAGCGAGTGGGTGACCTGCTCCTTGGCCTTGCGGTACAGGCGCGAACGCTGACCGCGGTAGCCGCTGGCCTGCTCGAGGATCGCCCGGCGCTTCTTGTGGGCGTTGACTGCCCGCTTGACGCGTGCCACTTGTTAACTCCTTGTAGCGGGGCCGTGGTTGGACTCACACGGCCCGGAAACGATATGGGTCCCGGTGTCGGGCTGCCCCCGTCGGCCGGGGGCGGAGGTCAGTCAGATGCCCAGCATCTTCTTGATCTTGGCGCTGTCACCCGGGGCCATCTCGGCGTTGCCGGTGAGGCGACGCGTCAGCTTGGACGACTTGTGCTCGAGCAGGTGGCGCTTGCCGGCGCGCTCGCGCAGGATCTTGCCGGAGCCGGTGACCTTGAAGCGCTTCTTGGCACCGGAGTGCGTCTTGTTCTTCGGCATAGCGCCGTTCTCTCCTCGTCAGTGGCGCTCCCAGCCGGTCCGGGGACCGGCGAGCGGGAGCGTCATGTGTGTCGGTTGAATCCTGGGCGGTTGCCCGGGAATCAGGCCTCGGCAGCCTCGTCGGCGGGCGCGTCCGCGGGGACGTCCTCGTCCGCCTGGGCGGGCTGACCCTGGCGCTCGGCCTTGCGGGCGGCCTGCGCCTCGCGGGCCTCGGCCATGGCCTCGGTCTTCTTCTTGTGCGGTCCGAGAACCATGATCATGTTTCGGCCGTCCTGCTTCGGGTTCGACTCGATGAAGCCGAGGTCCTGGACGTCCTCCGCGAGCCGCTGCAGCAGTCGGTAGCCGAGCTCCGGCCGGGACTGCTCGCGACCACGGAACATGATCGTGATCTTGACCTTGTCGCCCTGCTTGAGGAACCGGACGACGTGACCCTTCTTGGTGTCATAGTCGTGCGGGTCGATCTTCGGCCGGAGCTTCATCTCCTTGATGACCGTGTGCGCCTGGTTCTTGCGCGCCTCACGGGCCTTCATGGCCGACTCGTACTTGAACTTCCCGTAGTCCATGAGCTTGCAGACCGGAGGACGGGCGTTCGCCGCGACCTCGACGAGGTCGAGGTCGTACTCCTGCGCAAGCTCCAGGGCCTTGGCAAGCGGAACAATCCCGACCTGCTCGCCGCTGGGACCGACAAGTCGCACCTCGGGAACGCGAATCCGGTCGTTGATGCGGGGCTCGGCGCTGATGGATCCTCCTCGGTAGCACCACGCGACCGCCTGGCGGACGGACGCGTAACGTCTGTTTCGTAAGACCAACCGCGCCGGCGCATGAAAAATGCCCCGGACGGGACACAGGCGGGGCTCCACGTGCTACCGGAGCACCGCCACGGCGTACCGCGGGGCGCACATCGGGCGGCTCCATCGTCCGTACGGAACGATGGTCGCCACCTGACCGGTGACCCGCCGTCCCGAGGGACGGCCAGGTGGGAGATCGGAGCCTCCACTTGTGGGCTGGAACACCTGTCGTGCCCAGCCGGTCGTCACACCAGGTTACCAGCTCCGGCCGGGTGCGGCTAACCGGGACGGGCCGCATATCGTGGGCGTCATGAGTGACGCCACGCCGAGCAACGCCTCCGCCGCACAGACCACCGATTTCGAGACCATGACCCGCGACATCGCGGAGGTCCCCGCGGTCGAGGTGATCGTGACGGTCGCCGTCAACCTGATGAGCGCCGCAGCGGTCAAGCTCGGCCTCACCGAGGAGGGCGACCAGTACAAGGACCTCGACGAGGCGCGCAAGCTGATCCACGCGCTGGCGGGCCTGCTGGACGCGGGCGCCACGGAGATCAGCTCGTTCCACGCGGCGCCGCTGCGGGACGGTCTGAAGTCCCTCCAGCTGGCCTTCCGCGAGGCGTCCCTCGTGCCCGACGAGCCGGGCCAGGGCCCGGGCGAGAAGTACACCGGGCCGGTCTTCGGCTGATCCCGGGGCCCTGCGTGGATCAGGGCCGTACGTAGAAGGGCTCGCCCGGGGGCGTGGCCGTGGCCGGCAGCAGTGCCAGGTCCAGGCCGCGCACCAGGCGGGCCCTCAGTGTCTCGTCGGCCGCCAGCGCGCGGGCGACGCGCCGGGCGGCCTCCGCCGGGGCGGCGTCGGGGGCCAGCACCAGGGCCAGGGTGCCGTCGGCCGTGCCGGGGCCCAGGTGGGCGCGGAGCACCCCGGGCTCGGCGGCGACGGCCGCGCGGACCGCCGCCGTGACGGCGGGGTCGGCGAGCGGGTCGGCGGAGGTGCGGCCCTCGGCGAGGGCGAGCAGCGCCGGGCCGGTCAGCTGGTACGGCACGGGGCCCGCGAGGTCCAGGACGAGCGTGTCGGCCTTCTCGTGGGCGGCCGCCTGGAGGGCCTGGTTTAGCGGTACGGCCACCGGACGGGCGGCCGGGTCCCACAGGGCCAGGGACGCCAGTGAGGTGAACGCGGGCAGGGCGCGGCGGTCGCCGGCGGTGAGCGTCGGCACGGCCATGTCGCTGGTCTTCTCGCGGCGCAGTCCCGTCTCCGGGTCCTCCTCGACCTCGCCGAGCACGGCGACGACCGGGACGAGCAGCCGGGCGTCCTTGAGGGCCGCGAGGACGCGGGGCTCGGCGGACCGGTCCTCCGCCCAGGCCGCGAGGGCCTCGGCGAGCCTCGGGTCGGCGGTGCCGTCGTCGTCGGAGAAACCGGGGTCAGGGATGTTCTTGAGGGCCACGCGACGAGCCTAACGGCGCCGGTCAGCGCCCGGCGGCGCGGCCCCCGCGCCACAGGACGACCGCGGCGGCCAGCAGCAGCACGCCGAGGGCGCCGGTTACGGGGGCGAGCAGGCCGGCTCCCTCGTCCGCGCCGCCGGCGGCGGCCGGGCCGGTGCCGAAGTAGCGCCTGCCGTAGCCGGCGGTGGCGGCCTTGAGGTCGGCGGGGCGCAGCTTGGCGCCGGCCGCGATGGCCGCGGCCGGGTCGACCGTCCCGTACCCCTTGTCGATGTCGTGGCCGCCGCCCCGGGGGCGGTCGCGGGCGGTGTCGGTGAGGAGCTTCTTCACCTGGGCCGGGGTGAGGTTCGGGTGGGCGGCCCTGACCAGGGCGACGGCGCCCGAGACGAACGCCGAGGCGGCGCTGGTGCCCCACCCCTGGTAGTACTTCCGGTCCGGGTCGGCGATCACGATGTCGACGCCGGGCGCGCTGACGGTGGCGTACCAGCGGCTGGTGGAGAACGCGGCGTGGGTGCCGTACCGGTCGACGGCGGTGACCGCGATGACGCCCGGGTAGGCGGCGGGGTACGAGATGTGGTCGCCCTTGTCGCCGCCGTTGCCGGCCGAGGCGACGACGACGGCGCCCTTGGACAGGGCGTACTGGACGGCGGCGTCCTCGCCCGCGTCGGGGTGGGCCGACTTGCTGTCGTCGCCGAGGGACAGGTTGATGACGTCGGCGCCCTGGTCGACGGCCCAGCGGATGCCCTGGGCGAGGGCGGTGCCCCGGGTGTTGCGGGCCTTGGTGCGGGCCGGGTCGCCGCTTTCGAGGATGACGCGGACGGGGAGGATCTTCGCCTCGGGCGCGATGCCGAGGACGCCGTCCTCGCGGCCCGGTCCGTGCCCGTGACCCGCGATGATGCCGGCCATGGAGGTGCCGTGGCGGGCCCACGGGCGATCGCCGCGGCCGGCGCCGAAGCCGATGAGGTCCTTGCCGGGCAGGACGTTGCCCACGAGGTCGGGGTGGCTGTCGTCGACCCCGGTGTCGAGGACGGCGACGGTGACGCCGGCGCCCTTGGTGGTGCGCCAGGCCGTTTCGGTGTGCAGGGCCTCCAGGCCCCACTGCTGGGCGCGGATGCCGTCGGCGCGGGCCGGGGTCGCGGGGAGCACGGCGAACGCGGTGGCGGCGAGGGCGGCGGTGACGGCGGTACGGCGGCGGCGGTTCGTCATCGGGGCTCCTGCGTGGCCTTGCCGCCGGTCTGAGCCGTCGTCCGCAGGCCCCGCTCGATCCGGTCGGCGATGCCGTCGGCGTCGTGCCCGAGGCCCGCCTGGGCCGGCGTGCTGGTCTGTCCCTCGGCCATCGCCTCGGCGGCGGGCTGCGGGTCGTCCACGGTGCGGCCGTCGGCGAAGCCGGAGACCGCGTAGACGACGACGGGTGCGTCGGTGAGGACACTGACGCGCCAGCTGGCGCGCTGCGCGTCGCCGAAGCGGGCGGCGACGGTGCCGGGCGCGGAGAGGGTCCGGGGCAGCAGGTCGGTCCGCTCGTCGAGGCTCTCGTCGGCGAAGCGCTCGCGCAGCGCGGTCATGCCGGGGCGGTCGGCGTCGGTGAACACCATGCCGACGGTGGTGACGCTGGTGGAGGTGGCGTCGGTGTAGGTGGCGCGCAGCACGCGCTCGCACCCCACCGGGCGCAGGGCCTTGGTCAGCAGCGGGTCGAGCGCGCCGGCGCAGGGGCCGTCGGGCGCGACGGCGACGCGCGTCCAGGTGCGGTCGGCCCGGCCCGGTCCGGCGCCCTCGCCGTCGAGGGTGCGCGGGAAGAGGGTGTCGACCGGCACGCTGTGCCACAGGCGGCGGGCCTCGGCGTAGTGGTCCGACGACTGCGCGGCCGAGTCGCCCACGAGCCAGGCCCCGGCGGCGGCCCCGCCGGTGAGCCCCAGGCCGAGCACCAGGCAGGCGACGGCCGCGGCGGCGCGGGCGGGGTGCCGGCCGGGCACGGGCCGCAGACGGGTGGTGGTCTCGGCGGGCGTCTCGGGCGGCGCCCAGTAGGGCTGTCCGGCGGGCGGGGCGGCCGGCGGGCCGG
>NZ_LWBU01000054.1 GCF_001646665.1 Streptomyces noursei
CGGTGGGGTCGGTCCCCGTGTCGGTGTCGGTCGGTCCCCGGTCCCCGGTGGGGCCGGTCCCCGTGTCGGTGTCGGTCGGTCCCCAGTCCCCGGTCGGGCCGGTCCCCGACTCGGCGCCCTTCGGTCCCCGGTCGCAAACCTGGGCGTGACCAGGCACTTCGACCGGCGGGCAGCCGGTCCCCGCCTCACCGTCCTGGTCGGTGGGCTCCGTCCTGGCGGGTTCGGAGCCGGGGCCGGGCGTGGGCGGTCCCCGCGCCCCAACGGGCGCGGGCCCCGCGTCGCCGCTCTCGGGCCCCGCGTCATGTTCCCTGGCTCCGGGGACCGGTCCCCCCTCCTCACGCGGTCCCCGGTCCCCGATCAGTTCGGCGTGA
>NZ_LWBU01000055.1 GCF_001646665.1 Streptomyces noursei
CGCTCTACGTCGTCACCAGCACCGTGTGGACCGCCGCCGAGCGCGCCTACCTGTACCGCGAGCCGTCCACGGTGTGAACGGGGTCTTGCGGGGTGAACCGAGTTCTTGGAGGATCGACCAATCCTCCGATGGCCGCACCCCATCGGCCGGGGCCTACCTCGACCACAGGGAGAAGACCATGAAGCTGCTGCGCGTCGGTACGGCGGGGGGGGGGCGCCCCGCGCCGCTCGACCCGGGCGGGGGCCTGCGGGGCCTGTCCGCGGTCGTGCCCGGCATCCACGGAGCCCCGCTCTCCCACGCGGCCGCCCCCCACCGCACCCCGGGCCGGGCCGGCGCCGGGGGG
>NZ_LWBU01000056.1 GCF_001646665.1 Streptomyces noursei
CCCCACCCACAACCAACCCGCAAGACGAGTGGGGTCACTGCAGTCCGGGGGCAGGCTTGCTGGCTGCGGCGAGGAAGACGCCGATGAGATCCGTCGGCATGCTGTAGCCGGCGACCTTGCCAAACCCAGGGCCTTGAGCCTTGATCGGAGGTTCCATGCCCTCAGGCCACCATCCGCTGCGCACGCCGCGGTCGAGAGTGAACTTGAGCGAGGCGCTATGTCCCCGGAGGCTCCTGTCCTCACCGTCGCGAAGCGTGGCAGCATCGACGTACCCGCCGCGGCTGGCAGCCTCCTTGACGATGCGGCGAGCCCGGGCCGGCAACGCCAGGTAGTAGCGTTGCGCGCGCTCAGCGGTCCAGGCGGTGTCGGTCTCGACGTCCGCGGCATACTCAGCGAGCAGGTCGAGTAGCCGCTTCTGGAAGTCACCGGTGGGATCGTCGATCGTCACGGTGATCTTCATGGGGCCTCCGTAGCAACAGACCTGACTTAACGTCACTGTAACGAGGTCAGCCCCCAAAGAGGCCTCTCCTTTCCTGAATCCAGGCCGAGTGGGTGACAGTCCTGCCGTCTTCCCGCCTTCAGTTGGGAGCAAGACGCCACGTTTATGCCGAACAAGGCCTCAGCCAGGCTCCATCCGGCAGCCCGCTGAGCACTGACGGAGGCGTCGACGCTCATGGCGGGTTGGTTGTGGGTGGGG
>NZ_LWBU01000057.1 GCF_001646665.1 Streptomyces noursei
GCCGGGGACCTGACCGTACTGCGGCTGCTGGGGCGGGACCGGCTGCTGGGGCGGCTGGCCGTACGGGGCGGCCGGGGCGCCGTGCGGCGGGGGCGGGGCGGCGGGGGGGGTCGGCGGGGGCACGGTCGGGGGGGGGGGGAACGGGTGGGGGGGGGGGGGCGGCGCCCGGCGGGGGGCGGGCGCGGGGGGGGCGGGGGGGGGGGCGGGGGGGGGGCGGACGAGACCGGCGGGGCGGGGGCGGCGCGGGGCGGGGGGGCGGGGGGCCCGGGGGGGGCGGGGGGGGGGGGGTTCGGGCGGCGGGGGGGGGGGGGCGAG